>CABHNZ010000006.1 GCA_902167985.1 Shinella sp. UYSO24 | reverse complement strand
TTGACGCCGAGCTGCTTCATCACCCGGTAATCATCGTCGTGGCGGGCTGGGATCTGGGTTCCGAGATACATGCGATTACTCCGCTGATTTGAGATTGGCGCCGGAGCTGTCTGCCAGCCCTCGGCTGCGCTTGAGATGATGAAAGGTCGGTGGCGCATGCCCCTCTGACGGAGGCAGCAGAAGACGGCGATGGCGGCGGCAGCGGGGAAACTGGCCTCTGTCGCTGGTGAGTTCCAGGCTCGGCGCTTCGGCCGCGATCATTCTGTTCACCTCATCAGCGCGCGTCCCTACTCGCGCGGCCAGGCGCGCAGCATCGCCGCAAGCGCCGCGTGGTCATCCGGCTCCAGGCGCGGCAGACCCGGCACCCTCACATCACCAACATGCAGGCCCGTGATCAGCGCCACCGCTTCCTTGACGACCGTGACATTGGCACCGTTGCGATACTTGCTTCGCAGACGTTCGAAGGGCTCGATGACCTCGATCAACTGCCGCGCCCTTGCGAAGTCGCCGTCAGCAAGTGCGGCGTGGACGGCAAGCGACAGGTGCGGCGCAACGTTGATCAGCCCGGATGTGAACCCCTTCGCTCCCGCCGCCGCGAAAGCCGGCGCCCAGCTTTCGGCAAGACCGCAGACGAACAGCGCATGGCCGGGATCGGCAGCAGCGATGGCGCGCGACAGGAGCAGAATATCGGTGGTTGCGAATTTGATGCCCGCGATATTCGGATGGGCGGCAAGCCGCAGCATGTCATCGACGGAGAAACCCTCCGCCCGCACATAAGCCACGAGCGGCAGCGGCGAACCATCTGCCAGTTGCCGAAAATAATCGATCTGCGCATGCGG
This sequence comes from Shinella sp. UYSO24, assembly GCA_902167985.1. Taxonomy (GTDB): domain Bacteria; phylum Pseudomonadota; class Alphaproteobacteria; order Rhizobiales; family Rhizobiaceae; genus Neorhizobium. The sequence goes on along the minus strand of CABHNZ010000006.1, from coordinate 310,029 downwards.
CGCGGCAAACGGATCGACCGGCTGATGCGACATGACGGCGGCGGCGCCGGCGGATCTCGCATCCTTCGCCATGACGATCGCCTCCTTCAGGGAGCGACCGATGGCGGCAGTCACCGGCGCGCGGCCATCGACACCACGGACGGCACAATCGAGCACGAGCCGGACTTCTTCAGGGTCGAGCGCGTAGAATTCTCCGGTATTGCCGGCAGCGACGATATTGTGAATGCCCGCCTTTGCCGCCCGAGCATAGATTGCCGCCGTCACCTTGGCATCGACCACGCCGTCCTTGTCATAAGCGGTGATCGGCACGCCGGAAATGCCGGTCAGGATCTTGCGGAACTCTGAAATGGTCATGTGTCTGCCTTTCATCGGCTGGATTGGCTGCGCTCAAAGCGCAAAACGGCTGACCGGCGCGCCGCGCACACCGGGGACTTCAAATGCAAAGAGCGTCCCGTCCTCGTGCACACCGTTATTCTCGGCATTGAGTGTCGTCAGATAGATCGTTGCGAGATCCGGCCCGCCGAAGCAGGGCATGGTGGGCGCCTTGACCGGCACCTTGTAGACCTCGACGATCTCGCCCTCCGGGCTGAGGCGGTTGACGCGCCCCGCCTGAACGCCGGCGACCCAGTAAAACCCATCGGCATCCATCGCAGCCCCATCGGGACGGCCTTCGTCTGCGCTAAAATCATGCAGGCGCTTCGGCCCGGAGATGATGCCGGCAGAGGGATCAAAGCCAAAGGTCTGGGCGAAGAGCTGGCTGCTGTCGGAATGATACATGATGCGCCCGTCAGCGCTCCAGGCGAGACCGTTCGATGTTTTCAGCCCTTCGATGACGATCGTGAACGTACCATCGGGCTTCACCCGGTAGAGCCGACCATTGCCCTTCTGCTCGGCGGTCTCGTCCCGCGTGCCGACCCAGAGGCACCCATCCGGCCCAACCTTGCCGTCGTTGAGCCGGCTATCAGGGCGACCATCGTCCGGATCGCATAGCAGGGTCAGATCACCGGTAGCCGGATCGAGAAGGTGCACGCCATTGCGCAGGCAGACCGCGACCTTGCCGCTTTCGCAAAGCCCTAGACACCCGATATCCGCGGGCATCGGATAGCGCACAACCGTGCCATCTGCATCGAGACGAAAAGCCGCCGGCGCCAGAATATCGACGAACCAGAGGGCGCCCGTTCGATCGTCCCAGGTGGGCGACTCTCCCACTTTCATCGGGAAGTCGACGAGACGGCGCAGCTGCGGGGTCAGAATGCGCGGGCCATTCATCGCATGCGACCCGTCTTTGCCGAGGGATAACACCTCTTTCTCTCAGGTTGCTCCTGCATGCCTTCCCTCCTCCAGCGCCTCCCGCGCCTTGATAACTTGGCCTTTTCGCGTCGTCCCTATCCGCCGATGCCCTGAAACATGCGGGCCCGCGCATTGAGAATATGGGTCTTCATCGCCTCATGCGCCGCCGCCTCCCGATGGGAGAGCACCGCTTCGACAATCGCCTGATGCTCGTCCTGCACATGGCGGACATGCAGCGGCGTCCGTTTCAAACTGAGGCTGCGCGTCACCGAATGGCCGATCGCAAAATGCGGCTTGAACCACTCGCGCACGGTCACATGATACTGGTTGCCGGTGGCTGCCGCGATCGCATCGTGCAGCTCGCGATCCTCGTCGGCACCCAGTTCGCCATTGCCGAGACAGCGCTCCAGCGCCTTCAGGGCGGCCATGATCCGCACCTTGTCGCCTGGCTGCCAGTTGCGTGCCGCAAGCGCCGCAGCCTCAGCCTCAAGCCCGGCGCGAAACTCAAAGAAACGCTGCACATCCGCCAGAGACCCCACCGGCACCTGCTGCAGAACGGACTGGTCCGGCCGCTGGATGACGTAGGAACCGGAGCCCTTGCGTGAAACGACGACCTGATCGTTGCGCAACCGCTCCAGCGCTTCACGCACGACCGGCCGCGATGCGCCGAGCATCAGGGCGAGATTGGGCTCGGACGGCAACCTTTCGTTGACGGGGAAGCGTCCATCGGCAATCATGGCCACGATCTTCTCGTAGATGATATCGCTATAACGCGTTCCGGTTCCCGAGGCAGCCTTGGCGCCCAGTTGGTCCATCGAAGTCTCTTCTCGTTTTGATGCGGCCTGACAGCGGCCCTCTTTGCGTGCGCCCCAACTTGCTTCGGGCTTTAGGAAGCAGACAAAGATCGACTGCCCCACACGCACTTTCCGGCAAAACCTCCCCGTATTGCCCCGCGAAAGTGCCCGAGATGTATTGGATCTGTAAAAATCTGTCAATACTTGTAATCATCTGCAAAGGCGCCTATGGTCGCCATGCTGATCGGATGGAGGTCCATCGGCACTGACGGCTTTGGAGGGCCGTCCGGACGGGAGGAGGTCCTGGTCCGGTCGAAATCGGGAGGATGGAATGCGCGACGACGAGTTCAGTCTGTCCGGCGTATCACGCCGTACGTTTCTTGCAGGGGTCGGCGGCGCCGTTGCCCTGTCGATTGCGGGCAGCGCCAAGGCTGCCGGCGGCAAGGAAGCACCGCAGCTTGCGGCGCTGGTCAAGGATGGCAAGCTTCCACCGCTTGCCGAACGGCTTCCGCCGAACCCGATGGTGGTTAAACCCTGGGAAAAGATCGGCACTTATGGCGGCACATTGCGCCGCGGGCTTCGCGGTTCGTCAGACCATAACGGCATATTGCGCATGGTCGGCAACCAGAGCCTCGTGCGCTGGAACATGGATTTCACTGCCGTTCTTCCGAACCTTGCCGAGAAATGGGACGTCAACGGCGACGCGACGGAGTTCACATTCCACCTTCTGAAGGGCGTCAGATGGTCCGATGGCCATCCATTCACCGCAGATGACGTGGTGTTCGCCATTGAGGACGTGGTGAAGAACAAGGAGCTTTACAGCGCGACCCCGGCCCAGATTGCCGTGGCTGGAAAGCCGGTGAGCGTCACAAAGGTCGATGATTACACGGTGAAATTCACCTTTGCCGCGGCAAACGCGCTCTATCTGGAAAATCTGGCGACACCGCTCGGCCAGCATCCGACGCTGTTTGCGAAACATTATTGCAGCAAGTTCCTGCCGAAATACAATTCGGGCCTCGATGCCGAGGTGAAGAAGGCAGGCGTCGGCAGCTGGACGGAACTCTTCCGCTCCAAATGCGGCGATATCGAAATCCCATCGCGCTGGTCGAATACGGAAAAGCCGACCCTCGATCCGTGGGTCATCAAGGAGCCCTATTCCGGCGGCGCCACGCGCGTCGTCATGACCCGCAACCCTTTCTTCTGGCAGGTCGATACCGAGGGCAACCAGCTTCCGTATATCGATGAAATCAACTTCGGCATCTCCCAGGATGTCGAATCGCTGATGCTCAACGTCATTTCCGGCAAGATCGACATCCAGGAGCGGCACATCAACGTGCTGGCCAACAAGCCGACCCTGTCGCAGAACATGAAGAAGGGCGACTACCGCCTGATGACGCTGGAGCCATCGGCGGCCCAACAGTGCCAGATCTACCTCAACATGACCCACAAGGACCCGGCGATGCGAAAATTCTTCGCCGACAAGTCCGTGCGTCAGGCCCTGTCACTCGGCATCAACCGCGACGAGATCATCCAGATCGTCTATTTCGGCCAGTCCGAACCCTACCAGACAGGCCCTCGCCCGACGCATCCCTGGTATAACGAGAAGCTTGCCCGGCAATTCACCGATTATGATCCGGACAAGGCAGGCGCCATGCTGGACAAGGCGGGCTATGACAAGAAGAACGGCAACGGCATTCGCCTTCGGCCCGATGGCCAGCCGATCTTCTTTGCCATCGATGTCATCCCGACCCTTTATCCGGATCTCGTCGATGCGCTGGAGCTGGTGAAGGCGCATTGGGCACAGATCGGCGTCGACATGAAGGTCAACACGATCGAGCGCGCCCTCTATTATACGCGCGGCGACGACAATGCCCATGACGCGCAGGTCTGGCCGGGACCGGGTGGGCTCGATCCGATGCTCGACCCGCGCGACTTCTTCGCCTTCCATCCGCAGGGCTCTCGCTACGCCATCCCGTGGACGCTCTGGTACACGTCCAATGGCGAAAAGGGCGAGGAGCCGCCGGAAAGCCAGAAGAAGCGGATGAAGCTGTTCGACGAGGCACGCTCGACGGCCGATCTCGACAAGCGTGGTGCGATCATGAAGCAGATCTTCGATATCGCTGCCGACGAATTCGAGACCGTTGGGCTTTGCCTTGCGGTCGGCGGCTTTGGCATCATCCGCAACAACCTGCATAACGTGCCGGAAAAAGAACCGGACAGCTGGTCCTGGCCCAATCCCGGCCCTGCCCTGCCGCAGCAATTCACCTTCACGAGCTGAGGTTTCTCGCGGGCGCCGCCGCTATCCGGCGGCGCCTCTTTTCTCCCCCATTGTCCTTCCCCAAGGCGGCCGCCAGACGCGGCTGCCCGTCAGGTCAATCCGAATTGCGAGCGTCCCATGCTGAAATTCATTCTGAAGCGCCTTTTATGGATGATCCCCTCACTTTTTGCGGTGAGTTTCCTTGCCTTCGTCCTCATCCAGCTGCCGCCGGGCGACTTTGTCACCACCTATATCGCCACTCTGGCCTCGTCGAACGAAGTCATCGACCAGAACACCGCCGCCCAGCTGCGTGAGCGTTTCGGACTCGACCAGCCGATGATCTTCCAATACCTCAAATGGATCTGGGGCATCGTCACCCGCGGCGATTTCGGCATGTCCTTCGAATGGCAGCAACCGGTATCGGGGCTGATCTGGGAGCGCATGGCGCTGACGCTGGTGCTGGCACTCGGCAGCCTGCTTGCCACCTGGGCGCTGGCTCTGCCGATCGGCGTCTATTCGGCGGTCAAGAAATATTCCGTCGGCGACTATGCCTTCACCGCCTTCGCCTTTTTCGGCCTGTCGATCCCGTCCTTCCTTCTGGCGCTCGTTCTCATGTATGTGGCCGCCGTCGAGTTCGGCGCGGATGTCGGCGGCCTCTTCTCGTCGCAATATGAGACGGCACCGTGGAGCATTGCCAAGATGCTCGATCTCCTGACGCATATCTGGCTGCCGGTCGCCATTCTCGCGATCTCGTCCACCGCAAGCCTGATCCGCGTCATGCGCGCCAACATGCTCGACGAGCTGCCGAAACCCTATGTGACGACCGCCCGCGCCAAGGGCCTGTCGGAACTGCGGCTGCTGATGAAATATCCGCTGCGCATCGCGCTCAATCCGTTCATCTCGACTATCGCCTGGCTTCTGCCGAACCTGATTTCCGGCTCCGTCGTCGTGGCGATCGTCCTCAACCTGCCGACAGCCGCGCCGCTGCTGCTGCAATCACTGATGGCGCAGGACATGTATCTGGCAGGCGCTTCGTGCTCCTGATCTGCGCATTGACGCTGATCGGTTCGCTGATCAGCGACATCCTGCTGGCGCTCGTCGATCCCCGCATCCGGCTGGAATAGGAGGCACGCATGGCCGATATCACCGTTACCAACATCCGCCCGGATCGCGCCGCCGTCGCCTCGCAATGGCAGCTCATCTGGTGGGCCTTCAAGCGGCACAAGCTCGCCATGGCCGCCCTCGTCGTCACCGTCGCCATGTATATCGTGGCGCTCTTTCCCGGCTTCTTCGCCATCAACGATCCGGTGGCCCAGAATGCCCGCGCCACCTTCCACCCGCCGCAGCAGGTGCATTTCTTCGACACATCGGACGGCTTCGATTTCTGGCCGCATTACTATCCGCTGAAACTGAGCCGCGATCCGCAGACGCTTGCGGCGATCTTCACCGAGGACAAGACGAAGAAGATCCCGATCACCTTCTTCGGCCGCGGCTACACCTACTCAGTGCTGGGGCTTTTCGAGACGGATATCCACCTGATCGCCACCACCAACAAGGCGCAGCCGCTCTTCCTCTTCGGCGCCGATCGGCTTGGCCGCGACGTCTATAGCCGCACCGTGCAGGGCGCTCAGGTTTCGCTGTCGATCGGCCTTGTGGGCGTTGCCGTCTCATTGCTTCTCGGTATCATTCTTGGTGGAATTTCAGGCTATTACGGCGGTCGGCTCGACTTTTTCATGCAGCGTGTCATCGACTTCGTCCTATCGCTGCCGACGATCCCGATCTGGCTGGCGCTTGCCGCCGCGCTGCCGCAGGGCTGGCCCGCCACGCTGCAATACATGATGATCACGATCATCCTCTCCTTCACCGGCTGGGCGCAGCTCGCCCGCGTCGTCCGCGGTCGGTTCCTATCGCTTCGCACGGAAGAATTCGTCGCCGCCGCCCGTCTCGACGGCGTGTCGGAAACACGCATCATCTTCCGCCACATGCTGCCGAGCTTTTCGAGCCATATCATCGCTTCCGTCACGCTTGCCGTACCGGCGATGATCCTCGCGGAAACCTCGCTTTCCTTCCTCGGGCTCGGCCTTCAGCCGCCGACCGTTTCCTGGGGTGTGCTCCTGCGCGAGGCGCAGAACATTCGCTCGATCGCCACTGCGCCCTGGCTGTTCCTGCCCGGCATTGCCGTCGTGGTCGCCGTCATGGCGCTCAATCTTCTCGGTGACGGTCTGCGTGATGCAGCCGATCCTTATAACAAGTGAGGCGCGAATGACCGACATCGTCTCCATGCCATCGCGCAAGCCGCTTCTGGAAGTGAAGAACCTCATCACCGAGTTTCCGCTCAGAACCGGTGTGTTTCGCGCCGTCAACGACATCTCGTTCCAGATCGAGGCCGGCAAGACGCTCTGCGTCGTCGGTGAAAGCGGATCGGGAAAATCCGTCACCGCGCGCTCCATCCTGCAGATCGTCGATCAGCCCGGTCGCATAGCCTCCGGTCAGATCCTGCTCAACCGGCCCGGCGAACCATCCGTCGACCTTGCCAAACTCGATCCGCGCAGTCGCGCCATCCGAGCGGTCCGTGGCCGTGACATCGCCATGATCTTTCAGGAGCCGATGTCGTCTCTATCGCCCGTTCACACGGTGGGCGACCAGATCACTGAAGTGCTGCGGCTGCATCTGAAGATGAGCAAGGCCGAAGCACGGCAGGAAGCGATCTCGCTGCTGCGGCAGGTGGAGATTCCCGATCCCGAAAAGGCGCTCGATCGCTACGCCTTCCAGTATTCGGGCGGCATGCGTCAGCGCGCCATGATCGCCATGGCGCTTGCCTGCAAGCCGCAACTGCTGATCGCCGACGAGCCGACGACCGCGCTTGATGTGACCACACAGGCGGAAATCCTCGATCTGATTGCGAGGCTGCAGAAATCGAACGGCATGGCGGTGCTCTTCATCACCCATGACATGGGCGTGGTGGCGCAGATCGCCGACGACGTGCTCGTCATGCATCACGGTGTCGTCAAGGAATACGGCACGGCGGATCAGATCTTTCATTCGCCGCAGGACGCCTATACCCGCATGCTGATCGGCTCCGTGCTGAAGCTGGAGCAGAAGGCCGAAATCCGCCTCGCCCGTCCGCCGCTCGACCGGACTGCGGAACCCATTCTGGATATCCGAAATCTCTCGATGCAGTTCGGCGAGATGAAGGCGCTGGACGAGGTTTCCATCTCTCTCCTGCCGGGCGAGACGCTCGGCATCGTCGGGGAAAGCGGCTCCGGCAAGACGACCATGGGCCGTTCGATCATGCGGCTCTACGACCCATCGAATGGCGAGATCCGCTACCGCCGGGCCGATGGCAGCGTCATCGACCTTGCCAGATCCAGCGGTGCGGAATTGAAGGCTGCGCGGCGGGAGCTACGTATGGTCTTTCAGGACCCGTTTGGCTCGCTCAATCCGCGCATGACGGTGGCGCAGGTGATCGGCGAACCGCTGCTCGTCAACGGCATCGCCAAGGGCCGCGAACTCGACCAGCGCGTCTGCCACCTGATGGAACAGGTCGGCCTCGACCCGGCCGGGCGCGAACGCTACCCGCATGCATTTTCCGGCGGCCAGCGCCAGCGCATCGGCATTGCCCGCGCGGTGGCACTCAACCCGCGCATCATCGTTGCCGACGAGGCAACCTCGGCGCTCGACGTCTCGGTGCGCTTTCAGGTTCTCGATCTTCTCATGCGGCTGCAGGACGAGCTTGGCCTCGCCTATATCTTCATCAGCCATGACATCGGCGTCATTCGCTATATGTGCGACCGGGTCGGCGTGATGTATCGCGGCCGGTTGGTCGAGGTGGGCGAAGCAGAGACCGTCTGCAACACGCCGAGCCATCCCTACACGCAGGCGCTGATCTCCGCCATTCCGCGGCCCGACCCGCGGGACCGCGACCGTTCGCGCCGGTTCCGCTACGTCGAGCCGGGCGGCAGCCGCAACGGCCATTCGGCACGCTGACAGACAACGACCATTTCGCATGTGAGGAGCTGAACATGAAGATAGACCGCATGCGCGTATTCATGACGCGCGACAAGGACCGGCCTCGCGTGATTGTCGCGCTCGATACCGATGACGGACTGACCGGCTGGGGCGAATGCTACAATCACGGGCCGGACAAGGCACTGCCGCCGCTGCTCGACTACCTTTACGGCTTCATCGCCGGGCAGGATCCGACGCGGATCGACTATCTGGTGAACCTGATGATCCAGCAGAGCCGCTTTCCGCCGGGTGCCATGGGGCTGGCGGCCATTTCCGGCCTCGACCACTGCCTCTGGGATCTGACCGCCAAGGCCGCCGGTGTGCCGGTCTACAAGCTGCTTGGCGGCGAGGTTCGCGATCGCGTCAAGGTCTATGCCGGTGTCTATACGGCCCCGGATGCGCCGGCCGCCCGCGACGAACTCGACCGGCTGAACGAAGGCTGGGGCTTTTCCGCCTTCAAGCTCAGCCCCTGGCGGATCGACATGCACAGCAACCGCTGGGGCAATGTGGTGAAAGCCTCTGCCGACTATTTCCGGCAGTTGCGCGAGACGGTTCGCGACGATTACGAAATCGCCTTCGATGCCCATGCCAAGATCTACGAGCCGGCGGCGGCCCGCCAGCTCGGCAATGCGCTTGCCCCCTATGATCCGCTCTTTTACGAGGAGCCGCTCAGGCCGGAAAACTTCGAGGCATGGGGCGAACTGAAACAGGGGCTCAACTGCACGCTGGCGACGGGTGAATCACTCTACAGCCGCTATGAGTTCCTGCGACTTCTGCAGGTGAAGGGCGCCGACCTGATCCAGCCGGATATCTGCGTCGTCGGCGGCCTGTCGGAAATGCGTCGCATCGCGACACTGGCAGAAGCCTTCTATGTGGGCATCGCTCCGCATAACCCGATGGGACCGCTGGCAACCGCCGTCAATGTTCACTTCTCCGCCGCCCAGCAGAACTTCAAGATCCTCGAATACCGGCTGCCGAGGGGACAGGCCTATGTCTATGGCGGCACGCAGGTCGAGACCCGCGAGGACGAAACCCGCTATGTCGTCGATCCCTACTTGCCGAAGGACGGCTATCTCGAATTGCGGCCGGACCGCCCCGGCTGGGGTGTCGAGATGGATGAAAAGGCGATGGCGGAAGATGGATACATCCACTGGCAGCGCCGTGTCCCGAAGCGTCCGGACGGCTCCTATGCCTTTGCCTGAATGAAACGTGTGCTGAGGCGGGCCGCATGAGGCCCGCTTCATAACAATCAACCACAGTGAGCCGATAATATCATTCGATCACTGATGGTTATCTTCTTTTCTCATCATGAGCATCAGGAATGGTGCGCCGATCAACGCGGAAACCAATCCCGCCGGGATCTGATAGGGAGAGACGATCGTACGTCCGATCAGATCGGCCGCCACCATCAATCCGCCACCGATCACGGCCGCACCGACCAATTGCGGCAGGGCCCGTGTCAGCCCCATCTCGCGGGCCAGATGCGGCCCCATCAGGCCGACGAAGGACAAGGGGCCGACGGTGAGGGTTCCAGCCGCCGTCATGACGCCAGCCAGACCGAAAAGCGCAAACCGCGAACGCCCCAGCGGCACCCCGATTGCCATGGAAGCCGGAGGTCCGAGGGGAAGCAGATCGAGCCAGCGGCGGGCGAAAAGCGCGATCGCGATCAGCGCAGCAGCCACCAGAAATTCCGCCGATGCCATATATCCATCAACGAGATAGGTCGATCCGCTCATCCAGCGCATCAGCAATGCTGCTCTCGGATCCCCGGATGAACTGAGGATGCCGACGACCGCATCGACCATGGCGCTCAGAGATATGCCGGCCAGCAGAACCCTTTCCGGTGCAAGCGACGACCGTCTGGCCGTCATGAAGATCAAGCTCAGGACCACGAGGCGCCGAGCGCCGCCGACGCGAACTGTCCCGGCAGCGCGGGCGAGACGACGAAGAGCGCGATGGCGACGCCGAAGGTTGCACCGGCGCTGATGCCAAGCACTTCCGGGCTGGCCATCTCGTTGCCCGTCAAACGCTGCAGGATCGTGCCGGCAACCGCCAGCATGGCGCCGGAGGCCAGAGCAGCAAAGACCTTTGGCGCACGAAGGGAGAAGATCTCGCCAGAGAGCCCCGCACCATTGAAGGTCCAGGAGCCATTGGCGGTTCTTCCCAGGAGAAGAGCGAGCAGGACGATTGCAAGGAGACCGAGGCCTCCGGCGATCAGGGCGGTCAATGGCCTTGGCCGATGGCCTTGCCGTAACGGCGCCGGCGGCTGGATCCGGTGGCGAATTTTCAGGCGCGGCAGGAGTGCCAGCAGCAGGGGTGAGCCGAAGATGGCAGTCACAGCGCCTGTCGGGAGAAAGTCGCCAAGGCCGCCCGCCGCCAGCTGCAGCACGGAATCGGCCAGGAGCAGCAGCGCCGCACCGATCAGCGGCGACCAGACGACCACCTGGATCGGCCGCCGCGCACCTGCGAGACGCGCGAGCGTCGGTGCCACCAGCCCGATAAATCCGATCACGCCGATGGCGCTTGTGACAAACCCCGCCAGCGCGACGGCGCAGATAATGACGGCTGCTCTGAGGCGAAACAGGCGGACACCGAGGCCCGCGGCGCCGCTCTCTCCGAGGTCGATGAGTGCAAGGGGTCTCATCAGCAGGCCGCAGACGGCCGCAATCGCCAGTGTTTTCCAGAGCAGCGAGACCGGAATGACCCAGCTTTGCTGTGAAAGCGATCCGGCGCCCCAGATGAACAGGCTCGCGAGATAACGCTGGTTCAGATAGATAAGGATGGCCGAGAGACCACCGCACCAGAGGCTGAGCACGAGGCCCGACAGGACCAGCGAATAGGGCGAGAAACCGCGACGGGCACCGAGCCCGATGACGATGGCCGCCGCCAGGCCGCTGCCGGTGAGGGCGACAAGATCGCGCCCGGCGCCCAGCAGGCCGGGCAGGAAAAGCGAGGCGACAACGAGCGCGAGATTTGCCCCCGCCGAAACGCCAAGCGTCGTCGGATCGGCAAGCGGATTGCGCAGAACCTGCTGAAACAGCGATCCGGACAGAGCAAGCGCCGCACCGGCGATCAGCGCGGTCGCAAGGCGTGGGAGTGTCGAATAGAACAGCACCATCTGCTGCGTGTCGTAGGGCGCCGCAGCCACCGTCGCCAGCGCGGGGGAGATCAGGGCGTAGCATGCAACAGCACCGGCTGTCGCCAGCAGCAGCACAACCAGCGCCGGCCCGAGATTGTCCCATCGGTTGGCCATCATGACTGGCGCTCCAGATGATCGGTCAGCAATTGCGCAAACCGCATGGCCTCGTTGACCATGCCGAACATCAGCACCGGCGGCAGCACCGCAAAATGGCCGGGCCTTGCGAAAGGCAGCCGGTTCCAGAGCGGACTTTCGGCGAGTTTCGGCAATACGTCGGGCGGCACCGGGTCGAAGGCGATCAGGCGGGCCTCGGGATCCTCGATGCGGGCCAGTTCCTCGATCCCGATCGTCTCGAAGCCCCAATAGTTGGAGGCCTTTGTCCAGGCGTTGCGGACACCGATCCGGCCAAGCACGTTGTCGAAGAGGCCGGGGCTGGAATAGATGCGGGCGTGGCGTGCATCCATGAAATTGATCAGCGCCACGGGCGGGATCCTTTGTCCCGAAAGCCGGGCACGGCATTCATCGAAAAAGGCTTCCGAACGGGTGAGAAACGCCTCCGCCTCACCCTCGCGTCCAATCGCGGCGCCGAGCTTGCGGGTGGCGGCCATCGCGGCCGGCAGGATCGGGCCTATGCCCGGCGCGAAGATCTCCAGTCTGATCACCTTGGCAACCGGCTGCAATCTCGGCAGGAGGTCATCGAGATAGGGCGTGGTCAGAATGAGATCGGGCTTCAGTTCAGCGAGGATTTCGAGGTTCACCTCGAAGGAGGTGCCGATATCCGCTACGCTTGCCGGCATTTTCGGCTCGACCACCCACTTGCCCCAATCCGCTCCATCGGAAATGCCGACGGGTGGAAGGCCGAGCGACAGAAGCGTCGATGAGAGGCCGTAATCGAGGCTGACGATGCGGAGCGGAGCCGCCTGATCCGCAAGAAGCGGCGACGGCATGGCGAATGCCGCAGCACCCCATTGCAGAAGCGTGCGGCGTGAGACCTGCAGCTTTTGACGGTCAGCGGGCATAGGCAATCGGATGGGCCATTTCAGGCGCGGCAATCACGTTCATGTCGATCCCGTAGATCCTGTGCAGCGTCTCCGGCTCAAGCACATCGCCCGGCAGACCGCTGGCGACGACACGGCCGTTCTTCAGCGCGTGGATACGATCGCAGAAGCGCGCCGCCATGTTGATATCGTGCAGCACGATGACGACGCTGCGCCCGCCCTCATGCACCAGCCGGCGCACCAGCGACAGCACTTCCATCTGATGCGCCACATCGAGGGCTGCGGTCGGTTCGTCCAGAAGCAGGCACTGGGCATCCTGTGCGACGAGCATGGCAAGCCAGGCGCGCTGGCGCTCGCCGCCGGAGAGCGTGCCGACAAGACGGTCGGCAAAGACTTCAAGATGCGTCAGGCGAAGCGCCTCGTCGACCTTGGCGCGGTCGCCATCCGTGAAGCGGCCAAGGGCGCCATGCCAGGGATAACGCCCACAGGCGACAAGCTCGCGGATGGTCATATCGGCGCCCGTGCCGAGATCCTGCGGCAGATAGGCGACGGCGCGGGCGAAGGCGCGATCTTCGTATTGGCGAAGCGGCTTGCCATCGAAGGACGTCTGGCCTGCCGTCGCATTGACCTGCCGGGCGAGTATCTTCAGGAGGCTCGATTTCCCCGAGCCGTTATGACCGACGAGAGCGACCACCTCACCAGCCGGAAAGGAGAGCGAGACATCCTTCAGGATGTCCCGGCCGTCGATTGCAAGGCCGATATTCTCGACGGCGAATGCACCGCGCGGCTTTTGCGCATCGGCAAGCGGGGAAAATGTCGTCATGTCCTGTCCTTGTCGGCATCGAGCGCAACGCTGGCGAAGCACCCGTGGCAGCGGCCGATTTCGCCGCTGCGGAGAAAAACGATCGCCCACGCATCCGGCGATGCGTGGGCTTGTCGAAACGGATATCCTGTCGCGACCGCTTACCAGGAATATTTCAGCGTACCGACGACCTTGCGGCGGTCGCCGTAATATTCCGTGCCATAGTAGTTGGTTGCAACATATTTGCGGTCGAAGAGGTTGGTCGCGTTAACCGCCAGCGTCACATCCTTCGTCACCTTGTAGCTGATGGCCGCATCGAAGGTCGTATAGCCGCCGAGCGAAACCGTGTTGGCATCGTCGCCATAGGTCTGGCCGATATAGCGGACACCACCGCCGATGGTCAGATCGCCAAGTGCACCTTTGCCGGGGATCGTGTAATCGAGCCATGCGGATGCCAGATGACGCGGAACACGCGACGGCCGGTTGCCGACATTGCCGCTCGATGCGCCTGCTGCCTTGATCTCCGCATCCCAGTAGGAATAGGCGAGCGTCAAGTTCAGGTTGTCGGCAATCGCCGCCTTGCCTTCGAACTCGATGCCGCGCACCCCGACCTCGCCGATCTGCTTCTGGAGGATCGGCGTCACATAGGTCGGGACATTCGTCTGGGTCAGGTCGAAATAGGCAAGCGTGAAGAGGCCCTCGAAGGCGTCCGGCTTGTATTTCAGGCCGACTTCATACTGCTGCCCTTCCTGCGACTTCAGTGCGCCGTCGATCGACAGGTAGCTGCCGGTCGGCGTCACGATCGGCTGGAAGCTCTCGGAATAGTTCGCATAGGCCGCAAAGTTCTGCGTGATCTTGTAGGTCAGGCCGATGCGCTTGGTGAAGGCGGTGTCGGTATTATCATCCTGGGTTCCGGTCAGGTAATAATCCGCCTTGGTATTGACGTGGTCCCAGCGGCCGCCGAGCGTCACGATCCAGCGGTCGTCGAAAGTAAGCTGCTCCTGCGCGTAGATGCCGAGTGCCTGCTGGCGGACACGCCAGTTCTGATAATCGCCGAGCGTGATGCAGGAGAGGCCGCAATAGGTCGGGTTGTTGATGTCGAGCGGGCCTGCGGTGCCGTAGAGAATGACTTCGCGCGTATTATCGTTGGCATAGTCGAAGCCGACGAGCGTCTTGCTCTCCACACCATCCCAGGACGCGTCATACTGAAGCTGATTGTCGAAGGCATAGCGATTGGACAAGCCATCGGTCGAGAAGGCTATGCGGTCGGCGGTCGGATCGAGCGACGCGCCATAGACCTCTGCATAATCGAGGCTGACATGCGAATAGCGGCCGTTCGAACGGAAGGTCAGGTCTTCGTTGATCTCGTGCTCGAACTGATAGCCTATATCCGTCTGGCGCGTATTGAAGCGGTTGAAATCAGGCTCGCCCAGGAAAGTGTTAATATCGATATTCGCACCGCTGGGAAGACCACGCGCACCCGTCCCATCCCGCTTGTAATAGTCGGTAAGGATGGTCAGCGACGTGCCTTCCTGCGGCTTGATGGTGAGCGCAGGAGCAATATACAGGCGGTCGTCGTTGGAATAGTCCCAACCCTGGTCGCCGTTCTTGGCAAGGCCGGTCAGGCGATAGGTCCAGACGCCATCAGGGTCGATCGGCGCACCGAAATCAAAGCCCGCTTCCTTGGTGCCATCGCCGAACGAGGTATAGACCTCGCCGAATTTTTCATCCTGCGGCCGCTTGGTGATCGAGTTGACGAGACCACCCGGTCCGTTGAGGCCGAACAGCGTCGATGTCGAGCCCTTCAGCACCTCGACGCGCTGCATGCCGTAAGGCTCCAGCGGCCGGCGGTAAAGAAGGCGGGGATACGTGTGGGCAGTCCGTCTCGGTAGCTGCCAAGGATCGTCTGGTCGAAGCCGCGGATGCGGAAATAATCGTAGCGATCGTCATTGCCGAATTCGTCGGCGAAGACGCTCGACGTGTAGGCGACGGCCTGCTGGAGGTTATCGACATGCCGCGTCTGCATTTCCTTCTGGGTGACGACGGACACGGAGGCGGGAATATCGACGATCGGCGTATCGGTCTTGGTGCCGGCAGCGCTGTCTTCGGCAACGATCGTCTGGTCGGGGCCGATCACGCGCGCGCCCTTGCCCTGGAGGACGATCGGCTTCAGCTGCGTGGCGCTGTCTGCCGTGCTTTCCTGCGCCAAGGCAACGCCCGACATTGCAACCGACATGGTCGTCAGGGCCGTCCCGATAATCAGCCGCCTCGCCCGCTTTCCAACGACACCCCGCCCCTTCGTGATCATGGCATTCCCTTTTTGAATTCGACGCCCCAACTTCCGGCGATTTCCCAAATCACCGTGCTCGCGCCGAAACTACAAAAACAGGACTAAAAGAGTCAACTTCGTTATCACGCGTTCGTGACTCTTCCCCAATCTGCAGAAATGCTTATGGAATGACGGAGATATCGGCCTCAGAACGCACGGCGAAGGCAATGCCGACGGCCCGATTGACTGCCGGACCGACGACGGACATGTGGGTCGTGCCGGCAAAAATCTCGAACTGCGTGCGAATGCCGTCCGATGTATTGTCCAGCCGCTCGGCCATCTCTTCCGCAAGTTCGATCGTTCGCTCCTTCTTGCGCTTTTCGAGCCGACTCTCGGCATCGGCATTGAGATATTGGAACGGCGCCAGCGATCGCCCTCATATTCACCTGCGGAAAGATGCAGGAAGGGCGCGTTGCCCGGCGCCATCGCGCGCCGCGCCTCGTCATTGAGGATCTCGCTGCCCTCCCAATAGATGGTCGGGCTCGCGGCAATCCAGTTCTTGAACAGGCCCGGCCGGGCAAACAGAGCGTAGAGAACAAAGAGCCCGCCGAACGAATGCCCGAAGAGCGACCTGCGCTGCGGATCGATCGGCGCGATAGCCTCGATCGCCGGCAGAAGTTGCGCCTCGATGAAATCCAGCAGATCCCCAGTACCGCCGATGACGACCGGCGGGCCGCCCTCGTGGTAGGGCGGGTAGGTCTTGCTCGGCGGCGGGCCGAGATCCCAGGCGCGGCGCATGGCGTCATAAGGCTCGTCCGTGGGATAGCCGATGGCGGCAATCACACCCCAGCCGACGTTCGTTCCCGTGGGATAAGGCGCCTGCGTGACGAGGCTTGATGCCGCAAAAGGAAATGTCGCATTGCCATCCGTCGTCACCAGCAACGGCCAGCCGGCCTCCGGCGCCTCGCCTTTCGGGACATAGAGAAAGATCCGGTAGGGCTCGCCACCGGCCGCAGGCGCGATATCAACGAACCGGGTATTCGGCATCGAAAAGCAAGTGGAGTTCTGCACGCTCTATCCTCGATCAAACGGCGATGACAACCGGGTATCGCAGACAGCCACCGACCGGCAAGTAATCGCACCACAAAACATGAGTGAACTCCACATGTTTGGTGATTTGCCGTGCCAAGACGCCTTTCGCGCCGCGCCCGCTTTGCGAAAGCAAGCTATTTAGTGGCGCAGAACCGACGGGTAACAGCCAATAGAACGGCTCAGGATAGCCACTGAAAGATTCTCTCATTTTGCGAGACTTATTGATCCATCATTTCCAAGTTTCGCCGATTCTCACTCAATTCGCTTTGTTTACTGCCAACATTAGAAAGCACCTTCCGCCGGTGCAGTGGTAGCAATTTCGCATCGACAGATGGAGACCTCGATGCTCGAAAAATTTGAACGCTACCCCCTCACCTTCGGCCCGACGGCCATCGAATACCTGCCGCGCCTGACCGAAGCCCTCGGTGGTGAGGTGGAGATCTGGGCCAAGCGCGAAGATTGCAATTCCGGCCTCGCCATGGGCGGCAACAAGCTGCGCAAGCTCGAATATATCGTGCCGGACGCGATCGCCTCCAATGCCGATACGCTGGTCTCGATCGGCGGCGTTCAATCCAACCACACCCGCATGGTGGCAGCTGTTGCCGCCAAGCTCGGCATGAAGTGCCGGCTGGTGCAGGAAAGCTGGGTTCCCCATGAAGACGCCGTCTATGATCGCGTCGGCAACATCCTGATGACCCGCCTGATGGGCGCCGACAGCCGTATCGTTGACGACGGCTTCGACATCGGCATCCGCCAGAGCTGGGAAGATGCGATCCAGTCGGTCATCGACGAGGGCGGCAAGCCCTACGCCATTCCGGCAGGCGCTTCGGTGCATAAATATGGCGGCCTCGGCTATGTCGCCTTTGCCGAAGAGGTCGCAGCCCAGGAAGCCGAACTCGGCTTCAAGTTCGACTATATCGTCGTCTGCGTCGTCACCGGCTCCACCCAGGCCGGCATGATCGTCGGCTTTGCGGCACAGGATCGCGCCGACCGCGTCATCGGTATCGATGCTTCCGGCACGCCAGAACAGACCCGCGCCCAGGTTCGCCAGATCGTCGACAACACGGCCGAACTCGTTGAACTCGGCCGTCCGGTCCGCGAAGACGAGATCGTCATCCTCAACGACTATGCCTACCCGGCCTATGGCGTTCCGTCGCACGAGACCAACGAGGCGATCCGCCTTGCTGCACGCACCGAGGCGATGATCACCGACCCGGTCTATGAAGGCAAATCCATGCAGGGTATGATCGACCTGACGCGCAAGGGCTTCTTCCCCAAGGGATCGAAGGTTCTCTACGCCCATCTCGGCGGCGCACCGGCGCTCAACGGCTACAGCTACACCTACCGCAACGGCTGAACCCGCAAGATCCTTTCAAAACGCCAGGGGGGCGTTATCCGTGACTTCCTTCATGACGAAGAAAGTGCGGGTCTGGCGCACCCCCGGCAGGGTCAGCAGCTGGTTGCCATGCAGGCGGTTGAAGGCCTGCATGCTGCTGACGCGGATCTCAGGAAATAATCGTAGTCGCCGGCAATGAGATAGCATTCGATCACGAAGCCGAGCGCCTTGATCGCCTTTTCAAAGGCCGCGAAAGACTCCGGCGTCGACCTGTCGAGGACGACGCCGACCATCACGACCACTTCGAGATCGATGGCAGCCGGATCGACGATCGCCCGCACACCCCTGATCGCCTTCCGCTTGAACAGTTTCTGGGTGCGTCGGTGGCAGGTGGCTGCGCTGAGATTGACCTTGGTGGCCAGCTCGGCATTCGTCAGCCGGCCATTCTTCTGCAGATTGCGCAGAATATTGAGGTCGATTGCATCAAGCGTTTCGTCATCGGCGGTCATTTCTTTCATTATTTGGTAGTTCCCCGGATGTTTTCTTTCAATTTAGCCAGAGGCACAAGGCGATGACAAGGGCGGTTTCGCAAGGCCGGCAGTGCCCGGCCGCAAAGCCGCTCGTCTCCGCCTCGGACATGATGCTGCTTGCCGGCATGGTGATCCTCTGGGGCCTCAGCTGGCCGGTGATGAAACTCGCCGTCCAGCAGGCGCCTCCGCTCTGGCTTGCAGTCCTGCGTTTTGCCACGAGCAGCATCTGCCTTTTCGCACTCGGTCTGTTTCGCAAGGATCTGCGCCTGCCGTCGCGCGGCGATCTGCCCATCGTGGCCAGTATCGGCCTCCTGCAAATGGCCGCCTTCACCGGGCTCGGCATGGTGGCGATGACATTCATCGACGCCGGCAAGGCCTCGCTTCTGGCCTATTCGACGCCACTCTGGTCCGTGCTGATCGCCTATCTGATCTTCAGGGAGCGCCCGACGCGCCTCCAGCTGGTTGCCGTCACAGTCGGGATGGGCGGTATCGCGCTCATGTCTTCGCCGCTCTCGATCGACTGGAGCAATCGAGGTTCTCCCATCGGCGCCGGCCTGCTTGTGCTTGCCGCCATCTGCTGGTCGACCGTGATCCTGCATGTTCGTCGCCATCGCTGGAATGCCACGCCGTTGCAGCTTGCGCCCTGGGAAATGGCGCTTGCGACCGTCGTCCTTATCCCGATCGCATGGGTGATCGACGGGCCGCCGACGACCATTAAATGGACGCCGAACCTTCTCCTGCTCATCCTCTATTTCGGCCCGGTCGCCACATCCTTCTGCTTCGTCGTTTCGGCGGAGGTTGGTCGGAGGATCTCGGTCTTTGCCATGTCGAACCTGACACTTGGCGTCCCGATCATCGGTGCGATCGCCTCAGTCACCATGATGGGCGAGCACCTTTCCGCCGTCAGCCTCGCCGGTTTCCTGCTCATCCTCTCCGGCATCGTGATCGCCGGCTGGGCAGTCCGGAGCAAGGCGCATATCGACGGGCGAACGCGAGAACGCAACAGCCGCCAGCGAAGCCTCTGGCCAACCGACCGCACATAGGGAGACGGGCAATGAAGGTCATGATCGTCTGCAAGTCGACAAAGCCGGCCCGGTCAGGGCTGACAGAGACACTTTCGATCATCGACCATTGTATCCGCGCAGAAACAGATCCGGCGGACTGGAGCGTGCACACCTATCATGCCGATGACGGCGCAAGCGTCGTTCTGATCGCAGGATCATCGGCCATTGCCGCAGCAGTGCTTGTCGGGACGCTCAGGCGGCGCGCACCCACCCTCAGCATTGATCTTTGGCAGGATCTCGACGGCCGCGACTTGGTCGCCGCCCTCTTCCCGTAACGAAAGAAGTCGCAATAATACTGAGCCTTACGCATCAAATTTGAAGTTATACATTCAATTCAAACGTTCCGCCGGCTGAAGGCTGCGAACCGCGGCGACATTACCGTCCATGGCCTCCGCCAGAAGCGAGGCGGTCGTCGGCCCGAGCGTAAAGCCCTGGTGGCCATGGCCGAAGTTGAACCAAAGGCCTTTATGCTTCGGCGCGGCGCCAACCATGGGCAGCATATCCGGCAGACATGGCCGCGTGCCGAACCACTGCTCCTCCTCGACACGCTTTCCAAGATCAAGCAGGTCGCCGAGCGACCGGCGGCCATGTTCGAGCTGGCGGATATCGGCCGGCGCATCATGCGTGACGAGTGCTGCCCCGGTCGTGATCCGCAACCCCTGCCGCATGGATGCGGCGACAACGCCGTTGGCGGCATCGAGGAAGGGCCGGCGCAGCGCGACAGGCATGGAAAAATGGCCGTGATAGCCCCGCTTGTAGACCATCGGAATGCTGTAGCCGAAGGTCTTCAGCATTTCCGGCGACCATGGCCCGAGCGCAATGACAGCCTGCTCCGCCTCGATGGCGCCGTCCGTCGTTCTGACACTCCAGCCCCGTGCGGAAGATGAAAGCGTTGAAGCATCGCCGGAAAGAAGACGGCCGCCCCGACGTTCGAACAGCTGGGCATAGGCCTGCGTCAGCGCACCGGGATCGGAACAGCTCCAGCTCTGGTCCCAGTGGATCACACCGGCGGGCGTCTTCGTCAGCGCCGGCTCTTCGGCCCGATACTCGGCCCCGCCAAGAGCCCGGGACGTCACGCCATAGGAGGACCGGATCCGCTCGGCATCTTTTGCGGCGGCCTCGAAGGCGCGCGCATCACGATAGAGGCAGCTCAGCCCCTCCCGCGAGATCATGTTCTGCGCATTGGCAGCCTCGATCAACGGCGCATGGTCACGCGAGGCCCGGGATGTGAGACCGGCATAGACCCGTGCGATCCTTGCATGGTGCTGCGGCGCGGAATGACGAAAATAGGAAAGCAGTGCCGGCGCCATCTGCATGAGCCCGCGCGGCCGCCAGAAGACATCATTGGTGCGACCAAGCCCGATCTTTACCTGCGCGGCGATGTCACGAGGCAGCGGATAGGGCTCTGCCGCCTCCACCT
Source organism: Shinella sp. UYSO24 (assembly GCA_902167985.1). GTDB lineage: Bacteria > Pseudomonadota > Alphaproteobacteria > Rhizobiales > Rhizobiaceae > Neorhizobium. Next base: position 289,030 of record CABHNZ010000006.1, on the reverse strand, counting down.
GAATGATGCCGGCATTGCCGAAGCTGGTCTCGCGGCCCGGCGCCTTGCGGTCGACGATCGTCACGTCATGGCCATTCGCCTGCAGCGCCAGCGCACTCGACACACCGACCATGCCGGCACCCAGAACGACGATTTCAGCCATTGCCCACCCGTTTCCCTATTGCGACCACGATCCCCCAACGGAATGACACGTAGAGACTTAGCCTACCAGTCTGGCATGAAGCCCGGCACATCTTTGATTGGCCCGGAAGAGGCCAGTTTGTCGAGATCGATTTTCGGCACGCCGAATGTCGCATCATCCGCCAGCAGGGCCTCGATCGCGGCTGCCATGCGCAAGGTGCCGAGATCGTCATGCCGGCGGCCGACGATCTGCAGGCCGAACGGCATGCCGAGCGCATCGCGCCCGACCGGAATGGTGATCGAGGGATGCCCGGCAAGCGTCGAGGCATAGGCCATGGCCAGCCAGTGATAGTAGCTCTTCGTCGGCTGACCATCGATTGCGGTCGGGTAAAGCTCGTGCCAGTCACGCGGGCTGATCGTCACCGCCGGGCAGAGTATGAAATCCCAATCGTCGTAGAAACGCTGCCAGCGTCGATAGTAAGCCGTCTGGGCGGCAAGGGCGTCGTAGAGTCCTGCATGCCATAGGTAAATGCCTCCTCGACATTCGCCTTGACGTTGGGACCAACCTTGCCCGCATCCTTTTCGAGATACCGGCCGTGCCCGACAAAGGCGATGGCCCGCAGGACCGAGAAGATCCGGTCGGCATCGTGAGATGCCGGGTGTTGCTGGTCGGTGGTGCCGAGATGCGGAATGATGCGTGCAGCGACCTTGCGGAAGGCCTCGCGCACCACGCCTTCCGTCGGCGCGAAACCGAAATCCTCGGTGAAGGCGACGCGCGGCTTTTTGAGGTCGAGCGGCCTCACATCGGCAAAATCGGCCGCGTTCCAGAGCGTCTTGCCATCGATCATGGTTGTCAGCGGATCAAGGTAATCGGGCCGCGCCATGACCGAAAGCATCAGGCCGACGTCAGCGACGTTGCGCGCCATCGGCCCGCTTGTCGACAAATGGAAGAGGCCGATTGCGCGCGTATCACCCGGCACCACGCCGGGCGAGGGCCGATAGCCGACGACGCCGCAAAACGAGGCGGGATTGCGCAGGCTGCCGCCGGTATCCGATCCGGTGGCAAGCGGCGCCATCCGGGCAGCGAGAAGCGCTGCCGAACCGCCAGAGGAGCCGGCTGCACTCTTTGTCAGGTCATGCGGATTGCCGGTCACGCCGTAGACCTTGTTAATCGAGTTGCCGCCGGCGCTCCAGTCGGGATTGTTGGTCTTGCCGAGCGGCATGGCGCCGGCTGCCCGCATCGCTGCAACAATCGCATCGTCCTTCACAGCGATATTGTCGCGAAAGATTTCTGAGCCGAAGGTCGTCGGCAGGCCAGTGACGTCGATCATGTCCTTGACGCCGAAAGTCAGTCCATGGAGGGGGCCAAGCGCCTCCCCCGCCATCACCTTGGCTTCGGCAACCCTTGCCTCATCCAGAAGCCGGTCGAAATCCTGCGCGACAACAGCATTGATTGCCGGATTGAGCGTTTCAACCCGTTCGATGCTGGCCTTGGCCATCTCGACGGGCGACAGTTCTTTTTGGGCGATCAGTCTGGCAGCTTCGCGGGCGGTGAGATCGGCAGGGTGAGACACAGGCATGAGGCATTCTCCAATGGCAGCGATCACGATTGTCATTTGATCCGGCGGCGCGCTGACACGCACCGCCAGCTAAGGGCCCTGGATGAAGATCAGGTTTTGGCGCGAAGAGACGGTGCCTGCTCGGCAATATCGAGGAAGAGTGCGGTCATCACCCGCATCCCCTCTTCGGCGATCGAGAGAAGCGCGTGTTCATTGGGGCCGTGCTGGCCGCATTCCGCGTGCGAATGGGGAACCCAGATGGTCGGCAGGCCGAGAATATCGGTAAAGGCATCGTTCGGCAGCGAGCCGGCAAGGTTCGGCAAGACATGCGGGTTCTTGCCGCTGCTTTTCGCAATCGATGTCTCGACGAAACGGACCCAGGGGTGATCCGGCGGAAAACGCGTCGCCTTGAACGGTTCGTCCTTCGCCTCACGCACCTCCACCATCGGAAAGCCATGCGCATCCAGATGCCGGCGCAGCGACGGCAGAATGTCGTCGACATCGGTTCCGACGACGAAGCGCAGCTGGCAGCGTGCCCTAGCGGAGCCGGCAATGGCGTTCTGCGGGGCAGCGATATTGCCGGCAGAAATGGCGAGCACGGCAAACGAGTTCCAGCCGAACACACGCTCGGAAGGCGTCAGATCGGCTTCCCCCCAATCCGGATCGTGGCGGCGCGGCGGCAGATCCTTCAATGCCTCCCGGATGTCGTCGGTCAGGCTCGTCGGCCGCCATTCGGGCACCATGATCTGACCACGTGCATCGACGATCGTGGCGATGGCATGCGAGAGGATGACGACCGGATCGGCAAGCAGGCCACCGAAATTGCCGGAATGATGATCGCCGTCGCGCAGATGCACGACGAGATCGAAGGGCAGCCCGCCGCGCGAGCCCATAAACATGGTCGGCGTATCGACGGCCAGCCGCGGGCCATCCGATGCAATCAGAACATCGGCCGAGAGCGCCTCCTTCTTGTCTTCGAAGAACTCGCGCAAACCGTAGGAACCGGTCTCCTCGGCCATCTCGATGATGATCTTGGAATTGAAGCCGAGCGCGCCGCGACCCTTGATAACCTGTTCGAGAGCCTTGATGTTGATCAGGTGCTGGATCTTGTTGTCGGCCGTGCCGCGGCCATAGATCCTGTCGCCCTCGATCGAAAGCGTGAAAGGGTCGAGCCCTTCGCGCCAGCGGGCCGCCTCGCCGTTGCAGACATCGCCATGGCCATAGGTCAGCACTGTCGGCAGATCTTCGCCCTCGATGCGGGTGGCGATCAGCAGGGGAGCACCGCCCTCGCGCGGATTGTCGAAGATCGTCGTCTCGTAGCCGAGCCCCTTCAGCAGCGGCACCATTTCATCGGAGAGGTAGTTCATCAGCGCCTCGGGCGTACCCTCGGACTGGCTGATCGACCGGTGCGCCACCAGCCGCTTCAAATCCGCCGCCAGATCGCCGTTTGCCGCATAGGCCGAAGCTTCTGCGATGATTGCCTGTCTTTCCATTATCCTGCCCTTACGCCATGCTGCCGGCGACGATGTTTGTCATGTCGGGAACTTCCCAGCCCCTGCCCGGCATGGCCGTGATCAGATGCCGCGTATAATCTTTCTGCGGGTTGCCGAAGACCTCGTCGACGGTTCCGTATTCGACCGCCTCACCCTTCTGCATCACGAGTATATGGTCGGACACTTCCGATGCCACCCGCAGATCGTGGGTGATGAAGATCATCGTCAGCCCGACCGTCGTCTTGATCTCGTTTAAAAGCTTCAGCACGTCCTTCTGCACGGACACATCGAGTGCCGAAACGGCCTCGTCGGCGATCAGGATCTTCGGTTCCACCATCAGCGCCCGCGCAATCGAAATACGCTGGCGCTGGCCGCCGGAAAACTGCGACGGATAGCGATCCATCGCGTCTTCCTCCAGCCTTACGATCTTCAACAGTTCGCGCGCCTTCTTCAAGGCGTCAGCCTTCGGCACGCCGAAATTGACCGGCCCCTCGATCAGCAGGTCGCCGATCCGTCGACGCGGATTGAGCGAGCCATAGGGATCCTGAAAGACGATTTGGATATGCCGGCGAAACTCGCGGCGGGCCGTAGCACTTGCGGTATCAAGCCGCTGGTTGCCGATCCATACGGTGCCCTCGTCCGGCTCCTCGAGCCCCATCAGGCATTTGACCAGCGTCGACTTGCCAGAGCCGGACTCGCCAACGATACCCAGTGTCTGGCCTTCCAGAATGACGAAATCCATCGGCTTTACCGCCGCCACGGTGCGGGCCGGCTTGAACAGTGTCGCGGGCGTGCGGAAGGTCTTTTCGATACCGGCGACCCGAAGACCGATCGGGCGGGAACTGTCCGGTGAGCCCTTGGCCTTGTGCGACGCGGCACCGCATCGATCAGTCGCTGCGTATAGGGGTGGCTCGGGCGGTTCAGGACGTCATCGACGCTGCCCTGCTCCACCACCACACCCTTCTGCATGACGAGAACGCGGTCGGCAATCTCGGCAACCACGTCGAAATCATGGGTAACGAAGAGCAGGCCTGCATCGCGCTTGTCGCGCAGTTCCTTGAAGAGATCTAGGATCTGCGCCTGCGTCGTCACGTCGAGCGCGGTGGTCGGCTCGTCGGCGATCAGCAGACGCGGCTCCATCGCCAGCGCCATGGCAATGACGATACGCTGGCGCTGGCCACCGGAAAGCTGGTGCGGATAGGCATGATAGAGCCGCTGCGGCTCAGGCAGGCGAACCTCTTCCAGAAGTGCCAGCGTGCGCGCCCGCTGCTCGGCACGGGTCATTTTCGTATGGGCGCGGAACACTTCCTCGATCTGCTCACCGACCGTGTAGCACGGGTTGAGGGCGCTCATCGGCTCCTGAAAGATCATGCCCATGCGGGTGCCGCGCAGCGCAGCGTGATCCTTGGCCGAGAGCTTCAGGACATCACGCCCTTCGAACAGGATTTCGCCGGAGGACGGCTTCAGCGCCTTGGGCAAAAGCCCCATCGTTGCGAGCGATGTGATCGACTTGCCCGAACCGGATTCTCCGACGATGCAGAGGATTTCCTTGGCGCCGATCTCGACCGACAGATTGGTGACGGCATGCGGACGGTCGCCCCCCTTGGGAAGATCGACGGTCAGATTGCGAATGGAGAGAACGGAGCTGGACATCAGTTGCGACCCTCCGGTGCGGTAATATCACGGATGCCGTCGCCCAGCATGTTGATGGCAAGCAGCAGGACGAAGAGCGCGATCCCCGGAATGGCGATCAGCCAGCTTTCGAAGAGAAGCATATCCTTGCCCTCGGAAATCATCAGGCCCCAGGAAGGCGTGGGCGGCTGCACGCCGAGACCGAGGAAGGACAAAGCCGCTTCGAGGATGATGGCATGCGCCATTTCGAGCGTCAGAACGACGATCAGCGCGTTCATGACGTTCGGTAGCACATCCTTCCAGAGAATGCGTGGAACATTGGCGCCAAGCACTTCCGCAGCGGCGATGTAATCCATCTGGCGAACCTGCATGGTGGCACTGCGCATGACCACGGCGAACCTGTCCCACAGGAGGCAACCCAGCGTCACGACGACGACGGTCAGCGATCCGCCGAAGAGCGCCACCACGGCCAAGGCAACCAGCGTTGCCGGAAGTGCCAGCCTGACGGACACGAAGAACATGACCACCGCATCGATCTTGCCGCCGAAATAGCCGCCGAGCACCCCGAGCGTCGTACCGATGATGCAGGAGATGAAGGCCGCGACGCAGCCGATCATCATGGAGACGCGCGCCCCATAGATGAGGCGAGACAGATAATCACGCCCCAATGCATCCGTACCCAGAATGTGCTTCCAGGTGCCGCCGAGAAAGACCGGCCGGGCCATGCGCGCCAGAAGATCCTGGCGATAGGGATCGTGCGGCGCCAGAAAGGGCGCAAAAATGGCAACGGCCACGACGAAGGCGATCACAGCGAAGCCGAACATGAAACTGCGATGACGCAGTGCCTTTTGAAGGAAGCGCCTTGCCGGGTTTGGTTGCGCCGGCATGGAAGAGACGGTCGCCACGGAAATTTCGCTCATCTCAATTGCTCCTCAAACGCGGATCGAGCCAGGCATTCAGAATGTCGGCGAGGAAAGTCAGCCCGATGTAGAACATCGAGAAAATGAGGATCAGTGCCTGCATGGTGGGCAGGTCGTTACGGGAGATGGACTCCCAGGCGAGGAAGCCGGCGCCGTGGAGGGCAAACACCGTCTCGACGATGACGGAACCGCCGAACATGAAACCGAGCTGTACCGCAGCAAGGCTGACGACCGGGATGATGGCATTGCGCAAGGCATGCTTGAACATGATGACGCGCCATTTCAGCCCCTTGGCGCGGGCCGTGCGGATATAATCCGCTGACAGAACCTCCATCATGCCGGCGCGCGTCAGCCGCATGATGGCCGGCATCGCGTAATATCCGAGCACGATCATGGGCAGGATGTAGCCGGTCCATGTCCGCGTGCCGGATGCGGCAAGAGGCCGAGATTGACCGAAAAGACGACGATCAGGAGGAGGCCGAACCAGAAGCTTGGAATCGCCTGGCCGACGACTGCGATCGCAATTGCGGTCCGATCGATCCAGCTATTGGGAAAGGCGGCCGCCAGCACGCCCATCGGTATGGCGACGACCAGTGCAAACAGCATCCCGAGCCCGCCGATCGTCATCGTGACCGGCAGCCGCTCGGCAACCATGCCGGCGACAGGGACGCGGAAATAATAGCTCATGCCGAAATCGCCAGACAAAGCCCGCATGAGCCAGTCGAGATATTGGGTCATCAATGGCCGGTCGAAGCCGTATTGATGGCGAACCTGATTGATCACCTCCGCCGTAGCGCTCTCGCCGGCGATCGAAACGGCCGGATCACCGGCCAGAAACAGGAGGATGAAGCTGATGAAGGAGACCGTCAGCGCCACGAGCAGCGCCAGACCGAGTTTCTTCAGAATGAATTTGAGCACGGAGCACCCCTTGATCGCGACAGGGATCGAGACACGGGTTTGCCCGCCGGCATCGAAGATAGGATCACCTGCCCCGGATGCCGGCGAGGAAACTTATTTCCAGCTGATGTCGTAGAAACGGATGATCTCATCCGGCGTCGGCTTGAACTTCACGTCTTCGCCCATGACGTAATTGGTGGAATAGAGCCAGAGCGGCGTCCAGTAGGCCTTTTCTGCAATCAGCGACAGAGCCTTGGAATAGGCGGCCTTGCGCTCTGCGGGCTCGACCGAAGTATCGCCCTTCTCCAGCAGGCCTGCCACTTCCGGATCACGCGCGTCATCCTCGCCGCCCATTTTGAAGAAGGCGCTGGTGATGGCCGAAACATCGGCGACCGAGTTCGAACCCCAGGTCATGAAGGAGATCGGCGTGCCGTCCTTGATCCGCTTTTCGCGCAGCGCCGCATATTGCATGTAGTGAAGCTGGCCCTTGATGCCGATATCGGCAAGCATGCCGATCATCGCCTCGGCCAGCGGGCGGTCACGATAGGCGTAGAAATCGACGCTGAAACCGTTCGGATAGCCCGCTTCCGCCAGCAGCTTCTTTGCCTTTTCGGGATCGTAGGGGTAGGTCGTCACCTTCTGTTCGCAACCGAACTGATCCGGCGAGCAGGCACTGTTGATGACCTTGGTAGTGCCTTTCAACATCGCATCGACAATGCCCTGGCGATTGATCGCCATGTTGATCGCCTGACGAACCTTGAGGTTCTTCATCGGACCATCGCCGGTGCGGCCGGCGGCATCGAGGCTGAGATATCCGACGCGCATGGTCGGGGCATTGGCGACCTGGAACTTGCCGAGCCCCGCCATCTTGTCCGCCTGATCCGATGGCACGCCCCAGACGAGGTCGATATCTCCGTTGAAGAGTTCGGCCATCTGCGTGTTTGCATCCGGCACGGTGCGGATATCGACCGTCTCGATCGACGCCTTCGGCTTGACCGCGGCGAAATAGTTCGGATTGCGCTTGAGGACGAAATGACGACCCGGGTCGACGCTTTCCACCGAATAGGGGCCGGTGCCGACCGGCTTCAATGCGACGCCTTCCTGCCCCACCTTCTCGAAATAATCCTTCGGCTCGATCACAAGCGGGCGGCGAGATATTCGAAAGCGGCCGGGAACGGACCATTGGTGTGAATGCGGACGGTGTATTGATCGACCTTTTCCGTCGACTTGATCCAGCTTGTCGTGGCCTGCGACTTGGCTCCGCTCTTCGGATCGATGGCATGGTTGAAGGTAAAGACGACGTCATCGGCATCGAAGGGCTCGCCATTCTGAAACTTCACGCCCTGTCGCAGCTTGAACTCGAGTGTCGTCGGGTCGATCCACTTCCACGCGATCGCGAGATTGCCCTTGTACTCGCCGGTCACTGTATCGCGGTAGAGCAGCCCATCCCAGACGGCATAGCTGAGGAGAACCCCTTCGCGGGCGGTGTTGTAATAGGGGTCGACGTGCTCCAGCTCCCGCGAAAAGGCGATGTGGAGCGTATCATCCGCCTTTCCGGCAAAGGCTGCGGACGACATCAGGCATGCGGGCAGAAGAAATGCTGCAAGTGCGATGGTTCGCTTCATGTTGGTCCCCTTCAATTAATTTGCTCTATTTTTATGCAACTTTATTTATGCCGACATTGTAGGCGACTTTTCAATGTTGTACACAATTATTTATGTGTGGATGCAATTTTTGAGATTGATGCCTTGCTACGCAGTTTTGGTAAAGGGAGGCAGCGAGAATGAGGGACCTTATGGTAGCCAAAACCACGACTGCCGATCTGCTGTATGAACGCCTGGAAGCAATGATCGCGGACGGCAAATTCCGCGACGGCGAACGCCTGGACGAGGTCAGTCTGGCGCGCGAATTCGGCGTGTCGCGCACGCCTCTTCGGCAGGCCCTGCAACTGCTGTCCAGCGCCGGCCTTGCCGTGGTTCACCCCAATCGCGGCACATTCGTGCGTGCACCGGATTTCGTTCGACTGGTGGAAATGTTCGAAGTCATGGCCGAGCTTGAGGCATGGTGCGCCAACTTGCCGCGCAACGGATCACCACGGCGCAGATCCTTCTATTGCGGCAGGCTGCACTGCGCTGCGAGCGTGCGCTCGCCGCTCGCGACCAGCGGCAATATTACCACGAGAACGAGACGTTTCACGACATCATCTACCAGGCCGGCGGCAACAGCTTTCTGGCTGACGAGACACGCCATATGCAGCGCAGGCTGAGGCCATTCCGGCAGGCACAATTGTCGGCGGTAGACCGGCTGAACAGCTCGATGAAGGAGCATCAGCAAATTCTTGATGCACTTGAAGCACATGATGCGCAGCAGGCAGAAGCGCTGATGCGCGAACATATCCGCATACAAAGCGTCACCTATCAGCAGTTCCGCGGCTGACGCAGCGACAGCCCCACCCACGAACAGCCTGCCCTTCAAGACGACACCGCCAGACCATTCCAACCCGCAGGCCAGTCAGGGACGTCACTCGCGCATCACTTTGCCGATGGGGCACTTAGGCGAGCGAACCGCCATCCCCCGCCCCCCCCCTGACGAGCATTGCCATATGCGGACCTTTTCCAAGGGGCCGGCGGCCGCACTTTCCGTTTCATTGCCACCAATCTGATGCAGGACGATCAATCGCCTGCAGATCATTCTGCTCGGCCTTATCTGTCCCCGTCGCTTCACATCCGGTTCACAGCAGTTCGATTTCGGCCGATCGGAATTTCGCCCGATCAGCATATCACGCTTGCCAAACATCAAAAATGTGAAATGATATACCAGTGGTATACAACTGGGGAACCTAAAAACCATGGACCGCAATTTCTTCAAACGTCTGCCCTTGGAAAAATCGCTACCAGCTGTCGGCTTGCGCTCGTTGCCGGCGCTGTCGCCCTTCTCGGCGCACAGCCGTCGCTTGCCGCAGACAAGCTAAAACTGAAGCTCGACTGGCTGCCGAGCGGATACCATGCGCCAGTTTTCTACGGCGTCGAAAAGGGTTACTACAAGGATGCCGGCATCGACCTGACGATCGAGGACGGTCAGGGCACCAACCCTGCCCTTCAGGCCGTTGCGGCCGGCAATGCCGATATCGTCATGGCGAATTATTCGACGATGATGCAGTCGGTAGCGGCCGGCATGGACCTGATCGGCATTGGCGGCCTGATCCAGCGTCTGCCCGACTCGATCATCTCGCTTGAAAAGAAGCCGCTAAAATCGCCCAAGGATCTCGAAGGCCACACGATCGCGATCACCCCGGACAGCGCCTCCGCCAAGCTGATGGACGCCTATATGAAGGCGGCGGCGTCGACAAATCCAAGGTGACGATGATCAACATGAAGGCCGCCAGGATATCCAGGCCCTCCTGAGCGGCAATGCCGATGCGATGACCGGCTGGATCTTCACCCAGGCCCCAACCGTTGCCGCCAAGGCCGCGATCTCCAAGCCGCTGATGATTTCGGACGAGGGCATCAACATCCTCGGCACCGGCTTCGTCACCACCAAGAGCTTCGAGACAAAGAACAAGGACCTTTTGAAGCGCTTCATGGCCGCCACGGCCAAATCCTATGCCGCAAGCTTCAAGGATCCTGACGGCGCCATAGATGCCATGATCAAGGCGCGGCCGCTGGTCGAGCGCTCGCTGAACCTTGCGTCCCTCAAGCGCTCGAGCCGCTCATGCATTCGGCCCGCTCCGAGGGCAAGCCCTTCGGCTGGACCTCGAAGGAAGACTGGGAGCAGAGCCAGGACCTGCTGCAGAAGTATTTCGACATGAAGGGCAAGGTGGACGTCGCAAGCGTCTACACCAACGAATTCGTCGAGACGAAGTGACGGGCACTCCTTCCATGCTGGCGGCTCCGGCAAAATTTCCCGGCGCCGCCAAACAGCCAATATGAACATGACGAAGGTATTACAGTCCATGACCATTACACCGTGGCGCGCGACCTGCATCCAGATGCCGAGCAAGCAGGCGACCAAGGCGAAGACGCCTGAAGAAGCAAAAGGCATCATCAACGAGAATATCGCGACCGCCGTGTCGCTGATCGAGGCGGCGATGGCCTCGCCCGAGCCGCCGAAAATGGTCGTCCTGCCGGAATTCGGCCTGCAGGGCCCGCCGCATGGGCTGACCGTCGAGGACTGGATGGCGAAGGCCGTCACCACGATACCGGGCTGGATCACCGAACCCTTGCAGGAGCTGGCAAAGAAGCATTCGATCTTCATCGCCGGCAACCAGTTCGAAGGGCCGGAAGAGTTTCCGGGCCGCTTCTTCAATTCCTGTTTCCTGATCGACCCCCAGGGTGAGGTCATCCTGCGCTTCCGCCGGGTCAATACCGCCGCCTGGCCGTCGCCGCATGACTTCATGGACGATTATGTCTCTGCCGTCGGAAAAGATGGCGTCTTCCCGGTGGTCGAGACCGAGCTTGGCAAGATCGGCATGATCGCCTGCGGCGAGATCGCCGTGCCGGAGGTCGCCCGCATGCTGATGATGCAGGGCGCCGAGATCATCATCCACCCGACCAATGAGGATGACAATCCGGCGCAGGAAGCCGCCAAGATCGCCCGGGCGGCGGAAAACATGTGCTATATCGTCAGCGCCAACGTGGCCGATGCCATCGGCTTTTCGGCTGACGGATCGGTCAAGGGCGGCCGTTCGCGCATCATCGATTATCGCGGCAAGACGCTCTCCTACCGCCAGGACTGGGACCAGTCGATTGCGGTGACGGCCGAGCTCGATATCGAGGCTCTCAGGCTTGCCCGCCGCGACCGCGGCATGGCCAACACGCTGCTGCGCACCCGCTGGGACATGTACCGCGATTTCTACAATGATTTCAGCGTCTACCCTGCGAATGCCTTCCTTGGCGAGCCGATGAAGGACATGGCAGAGACGGCACCCGCCGTCGATGCCGCACTCGGCAATCTGCAATCGCTCGGCATCATGCGCCCGGCGTAAGGCACCTCTCTCCCTACGACTGGCCGGCGGCGCAAACCGCCGGCCTTTTTCGTTCAGCCGTCCGTAGACAGTGTCAGCGCCCGCCACTCCTCGATTTCCTGCTGCATACGCTGGAGACGCTCGGAGACGAATTTCAGTGCATCGCTGCCGAGAAGCAGTTGCGGCGGCGGGTTGTCGCTGTCGAGCAATTGCAGAACAGCCTCTGCCAGCTTGGCCGGATCACCGAGCTGCCTGCCGCTCTTCTCTTGTCGCGCCGTACGGATCGGGTCGAAGAGCGCGTCGTAGTCTGCAATCGAACGCTCCGTGCGGACCATCGAGCGGCCCGCCCAATCGGTGCGGAACGAACCGGGGCAGAGCGTCGTCACATTCACGCCGAAGGGCGCCATCTCGGCCCGCATCACCTCGGATATCCCCTGAAGCGCGAATTTGCTTCCGCAGTAATAGGCGATGCCCGGCATGGTGATCATGCCGCCCATGGATGTGACATTGACGATGAAGCCGCTGCGGCGCGCACGAAAGCGCGGCAGAAACGCCTTGGCAACCGCCACCGCGCCAAACACGTTGACGTCGAACTGGCGGCGCATTTCATCGAGCGGCGATTCTTCCAGAACGCCCTCATGGCCGTAACCGGCATTGTTGATGAGGACGTCGATAGGACCATGCTCGGCCTCCGCCGCCGCGACGACGCCCTCGATCCGGTCGAATTCGGTCACATCGCAAAGGACGGTACCGAGAGCCGACAGATCACCCGCCAGCTTTTTCGCGCAGCCTCAGAGCGAACGGTGCCAATCACGCGATGGCCTGCGGCGGTGGCAGCGGTTGCGATCGCAAGGCCGAAGCCGGAATTGCGCCGGTGATGAAAATCGTCTTCTTCTTCGCCATGACTGGCCTCCTCTTTTGCAGGAGCCGATCTCTTGATTGATCGGCACATATGCCAGATAATCTCGCAGTGACAGCCATTCGATTGCGGAACATCTGAGTTTCTTGCCAATTCCTATGAACAGAGAGATTTTGCGTGCCGAACTGACGGAACTGGCGGCCCGACTTGCTCCGCGTCAGGGCTACAATCCGACGGCGCTTGCCGGCGTTCGCGTCCTGAAAAGCGAGGAGATCCTCCACGACGTGCCAGTGCTCTATCGGCCCGGCGCCGTCTTTGTTTTACGCGGCTCCAAGCGCGGCATGCTGGAGGGTCAGGTCTATCTCTATGACGAGGACCATTATCTCGCAGTCTCCGTGCCGGTGCCGTTCCGCATGGGATCGGTCGCGAGCCCTGAGACGCCGCTTCTGGCCTTGTATATGGAGTTCGATCTTTCCCTCGCCTCGGAGATCGCCGCGGTCATCGAGAGCCGGCAGGCGACGCTTTCCGCGAGCCGGGCAAAAAGCCTCGTGTCGAGCCCGATGGAGCCCGCGATCGAGGATGTGCTTTACCGTCTGCTGCGGGCACTGAACGAGCCGGTGGAGGCCCGGATACTCGGCGATGCCCTCCTGCGGGAATTACATTACCGCATCCTTGTCGGCCCGCAGGGCGGCGCGATGATTGCGGCCTTGCAGCAGGACGGCGCCGCGGCACGGATCGTCAGGAGCCTTGCCGTCCTGCGCGAGACCTACCGATCCGAGATCGCCGTCGCGGCACTGGCGCTCGAGGCCGGCATGAGCGTGCCCTCCTATCACAGCCATTTCAAGGCCCTCACCGGCAGCAGCCCGATGCAGTATGTGAAAGCCATGCGGCTGCACGAGGCCCGGCTGATGCTGGCGCGCGGAGACATGAACATTGCCGAGGTTGCCGTCTCGGTCGGCTATGTCAGCCCGGCGCAGTTCAGCCGCGACTTCAAGCGGCATTTCGGCCGCACGGCGTCGGAGGAGGCGCAATGGGTGCGCCAACATCTCGGCGACCTCGTGCTGGAACGCTGAGTATAGGACAAAAAAAGGACCGCTTCCCTTTGGTCAAGAGAAGCGGCCAGCGGGCTGATCCAGATGGGGGAAGTCAGATGTCCAGAACCAGCCGATCGGTTTTCGCGCCGGAGCAGCAGATCAGCATCGTGTTGTTGGCTGCCTTCTCACGGTCGGAGAGGATCTTGTCGCGGTGGTCGGGCACGCCTTCGATCACCCGCGTCTCGCAGGTGCCGCACACACCCTCCATGCAGGAGCGCGGCACAAAGATATCGTTGGCGAGCAGAACCTGCATGATGCTCTGGCCGGCGGGGATCTCGAATTCACGGCCGGTCTTGTGCAGGTAGACGGTAAAGCCCCCCGTCAGCGCCGCCGTCACACCGGTAAAATGCTCCAGATGGATCTGCTCGTCCGGCCAGCGTTCGGCGGCGGACTTATATGCGTCGAGCATGACTTCCGGACCGCAGCAATAAAGCTGCGCATAGGCGGGCGCCTTGGCGAGAACCGCTGCCATATCGAGCGGGCGGCCCTCATTCTCGTCGTCGAAATGGAATTTGACGCGGCCGGGCTTTGCCTTCTCCAGCGCCTCCAGCTCGTCGACGAAGGCCGCGCGGGCGCGTGAGCGGGCGGCAAAGACGAGCTGCCACTTGCGACGCTTGGCCTCCAGCCGCTGGATCATCGAATAGATCGGGGTAATCCCGATGCCGCCGGCGATCAGCACGCTCATGGCTGCCGTCTCGACCAGCTTGAAATGGTTGGCGGCAGGGCGGATGGTCATCGTGTCGCCGATTGCCAGCGTTTCGCACATATAGGCGGAGCCGCCGCGGCTCTTCGGATCGCGATTGACGGCGATCACATAGCGATGGCGCTCGTCATTGCCGTTGATCAGCGAATAGGACCGCCAGTCGACGCCCGGCACCGAAACGGAAATATGGGCGCCGGCAGAGGTCGGCGGCAGGTCTGTGCCGTCCTTTGCGCGAAACTCGAACTCGCGGATCGTCTCGGCCACATCGCGTATGGCATGGACGACGACGTCGATTGTGTCTGTTTCGCTCATGATGGATGCCAGTCTCTGGAATGTCATGGACAATGCCGGCACACGCATGTTCCGGCGGGATAGGCCGCGCCCGTATCTACTGGGAGCGGCCTATGACGCTTATTCGGCGGCGTCGCGGATCTTTGGCTTGTAGCCCTTGGCGATCGCCATCTTTTCCTCATAGCCTTCCAGCCAGTCGGTACCGTAGGGAACGATCATGTCGCCGCCACGGGCATCGCGGCAGAGTTCCGGCTCAGCGACGACGCGCGGCAGAGTGCCGTCGGCGGCAAAGGCCTTGGCGGCATCGAGCAGTTCCTTGCGGGTGACGAGAACCATGCGGTCGCTGGAGGCCAGATGCTCCATGGTGCGGTCGACGATCTTGTCCATGCTTTCCTGTATCGCCTGGTCCTGAAGCGGGACGCCGACAATGCCGGTATAGCTGCCGCCGGAGCGCTGCCATTCACGGTCGATATCGTAGTCGTTGGCCCAGTTCTTGGCCGAACGCCAACGGCCCTGCCAGTCCGTGGTGCGCGGCAGATAATCGAGCGGACGGGCAAGACCGGGCACGATCTCGCCATCGGCATAGCGCATCGCCTTCTGGCGGCCTTGTGCGCGCGTCAGGTCGATATTGAAGATCATGCAGTTCTCATCGTCGATCGGCACCCAGGCATTGACCGAGACGTTGTTTTCCAGGCTGTTCGACGGGTATGTGACCCAGAAGGGGAAGATGAAGCAGGCGAAACGGTGATGCTCCTCGCCCTCGAAAGCATTGCGCTGGGCCGAATACATCGTGCCGAAGGGCATGACCGAGACGTTGATCTTCGGCGCCTTTTCCGTGACCGTGAAGCGTTCCGGATCATTCATGTCGAGACGATCGCCATCAACGCCGCCGACATGCAGGAAGCCGAGATGCGACGTGTCGATATCGCCTTCCAGCGCCTGCAGCCAGTTGCATTCGCGCTGGGTGAGCGCGATGTTGCGGTCGTCGCCCTCGCCCATGACGGCCTCGATCTCGGGCAGTTCCGGCGGATTGTCCTGTTCCTTGCCCATATAGACGAAGACGATGCCGGCGCGCTCGGTGCACTTGTAGGCCTTGGCCTTGATGCCGGCCGGGAAACGCGTCTTGTCGGGCAGGTTCGGCTGGTCGAGGCAATTGCCCTCGACGTCGAACTTCCAGCCGTGATAGGCGCAGCGGATGCCGCCTTCCTCGTTGCGACCGAAGAAGAAAGAGGCGCAGCGATGCGGACAGCGGTGGTCGAGAATGCCCGGATTGCCATCTGAATCGCGGAATGCGATGAGCTTTTCGCCCATCAGCATCAGGCGCATCGGATCACCATCGGCCTTGATCTCGGAAGACAGGCAGGCCGGCATCCAGAACTGGCGGATGAACTCGCCCATGATCGTGCCGGGGCCGACCCGGGTGAGCTGTTCGTTTTCCTCAGCGGTAATCATGTGATTGCTCCCTTTACTTCAAGCAATGGAAATCAGGCATCCTGCACGTCGCGCTTCGGCTGAAGCACGCGCGTCGCTTCGAGATGCGAAATGGTTTCTGCGAGCAGTCCCTCGGTTTCCGCTACACTGTTCATCGGCGCCTTCAGGAAGCCATTGGCGGGATAGCCGCGGGCCGCCGCATAGAAAGGCGCATAAGCCTCGAAACGGTTGCGGATGATCGGGTTATGAGTGGTCGTATCGGCCCGACGCTCGGCACGCAGCGCCTCGATGTCGATGACGGCACTCACCGAAACGCTCTCCTCCGGCCCCTCGATAATGGAGATCGTGTTGCCGCGGTAATCGATGATTTCCGAGCGACCGCCCATGACCGTGGGATCGCGCGAAAATCCGATATTGCCGGCGACATTGGCGCTGACCAGATAGGCCATGTTTTCCGCCGCACGGGCGCGCTTCGTCGCCTCCTGCATGGCGGTCTTTTTCGAATTGGTCGGATGCAGGATGACCTCGGCGCCCTGCATCATCATGATCCGCGCCACTTCCGGGACGTTGATCTCCCCGCAGGGAATGAGACAGAGGCGGCCAAGTTCCGTTTCGACAACCGGGAAGACATCGGCAAGCGGTGTCTCGGCCAGATAGGCGTCAAGAAAATCATGCGGCGACGGGAAGGCAGCCGTATTGATGCGCTTGTAGATCGCGACCACCTCGCCCGCCCTGTCAATCAGGAAGGACGTGTTGAAATAGCGGCCCGGCCATTTCGGGTCCTTCTCGAACATGTTGCCGGCGATGAAGATGCCCTCTTCACGGGCAAGCGCCTGAAGCGGCGCGGTCTGCCAGCCGGGGATCGTGTCGCAGGCGCGCTCGATCCATTCCGCCACCGGCATTTCGAGCGGCGGGCCCTGCATGCCGAATTCCGGAAAGAGAACGAGATCCGGCCGCTCGGCGGAGGCGCAGGCTTCCAGCACGAGATCGGTGAAATGCGCGATATTGGCCTCGATCACCTTGCGGGCCGCAGCATTATCCGGCGCGTCCACCGCGCGCTGGCTTTTCATCTGGATGCTTGTCGCACGCCATGGCTTGATCTTCATTGGCGACGTTCCCTTGCTTATGATTGCACGCCATTGGTATACCACTTGAGGATAATCAAAAGCCCTGCCTTTGCAAGCGCCAAAATCGCGCCCTGTCGTTTTTCTAGGCAGATTGTCGAAAACACTCGGGAATGGGCCAAAGAGGCCGGGAAAGCGCGAATATTCCTTTTGTACGCCATCAAATGTCGCGCTATACGGTTCCGATGCGCGCTCGATAATGTCATGTGCGTTGCTTCAGGCAACCAACGTTAAGGAATGCTAAAGGCATGCTGGCATCGCCGGATGACAGGTCCGTTGAAGACGAGGGCCTCGAGGACCGTCAGAACCTGACGGAGCACGTCTACGAGAAGCTGATCGAGATCCTGATCCGCGGCGAAATGCGCCCTGGTGACGTGATCACCGAAAGGAAGATGGCCGACCGGCTGAACGCATCGCGCACGCCGATCCGCGAGGCGCTTCGCCGCCTCGAAGCCGAGGGCCTTGTCTACAAGCAGGCAAGCCGAGGCGTTACCGTCAGCCCGTTTCGCCGAAAAATTCATTGAAATCCTCAACATCCGGCAATTGCTCGAAGGCGAGGCCGCCCGTCTTGCCGCCGGCAATCTGCTCGCCTCCGAACTGGCCGATATCCGCGCGCGACAGGCAAGCCTTCTTGCCACGGCCGAGCCGAGCCTGTCCGACATATGGCAGACCGACGACGTGCTGCATGGCGCAATCGCCCGCGCATCCGGCAGCGATCTGCTGGCCAACATGATCCGCGACCTGCGCCGCCTGACGCATGTTTTCAACGCCTATCGCAATGCCGGACGCCGTGGTTTCGCCAATCATGACAGCACCGAATTGCTGTCGGCGCTGGAACGCGGCGATTCGGCCGGCGCCCAGAAGGCGATGGTGGAACATATCGCGGCCGTGAAGACCGAGATCATCGACAAGCTTTCGGGCCGCTGACCCCCCTGCAGCCCGAAGCGCCGTCACGCAAATTCAAACCCTCTGCCTTCATTGATCCGCAAACGGGGAAATGCCGTCGCCCCTTTGCGGCAAAAGCTACTTTTTGGCATATTGATGGTATACAATTCGCATGCCATTATGATCCGGCATTCGCACCATGACCCCACATTCATCCCCGCGAAGGATCATCCATGTTTTATAACCTGACGGTACTGTCGCTGCTGCCAAACAGGCTCGGCGCCGTTCTGCCGAAACTGCCCGCCACCTATGAAACGCTTGCGCCGAACGGCAAGGCGCTTGGCGCCTTCTCCTGCGAGTTCGGCATGCTCAATCGCTTCACCTTTCTTTCTGCCTATGAAACGCTCGATGCACTGATGGCCGACCGTGCGGCCAAGATCGAGGCCAGCGACCCCTATGGCATAGGCGAGCATCTCGGCAGCGTCGAACAGACCGCCTTCAAGCCGCTTTTCTTCATGGGCGATATCGAGCCCGGCGAATACGGCCCCTTCTACGAGATCCGCACCTACACGCTTTCGCCGAACGGTCTCGACGAGACGGCGGAAGCTGGAGCAAGGTCGTGCCGCGCCGCAACGAGATGTCGAAACTTCTGATGGTGATGGGCTCGATCGAGAACGGTCCGCAGAAAATGGTGCATATCTGGCCCTACAAGACCATTGAGGACCGCGTGAAAGCACGCGGACAGGCCGGCAAGGAAGGCATATGGCCTCCGCCGGGCGGCTCGGCGCATCTCACTTCGCTGCAATCTGAACTCTTTGTCGCGACAGGTTTTTCCGACCTGAAGTAAGCGGCGGAGGCTCGCCGGCATGTACGGCGAGCCTTGGTCTGCGGGAAGCGTGCCCATAGCGCTCCAGTGTCACGCTCGGATTTGCCACGAACATCGAACACGCCTGATGTGGCAAACCCGTTGGCCGTGGCCGAGGGATGACGCAACCCGCCAACGGACCTCTGCCGGCCGCAGCGTTTTCAACCGTGAGCAGAGGCTCGTGCCCGCAGCCGCTCGATAAGGTGGCGGAACAGTCCACGCCCTTCCGACAGTCATGCTCTAGCTTGCCCCGAAGATCTAAACACGCCCGATGTGTTTGCCGCCCCGGAATAGGCCGAAGCATCACGCAATCCGGCAACGGGCTGTTCCCACGGGTGGAGTTTTCACGCTCGCACGGAGAGCTGCCTGCGTCTCGCACGCCCCCATCTCCTGCCTCTCTCGCTTCCCCAAAGAGAACTCAGCCTAGTTCGGCGAGACGCCGCTCGAGCCGCATCAGCATTCGCTCGACATCCGCCATCGCCGCGGCATCGAGAAGCGCGCCCGGCTTGCGCTGGACGGCAGACGCGATCGCACCACGCTTGGCCAGCACATATTTGCGCACCGCAAGTCCGAGGCCCGGCTGCTGCTCGTAGCGCACCAGCGGCATATGGGCATCGAAAATATCGCTCGCGCGTTCAGTCTCGCCGCCCTTAGCCAGCGCCACCACATCCCGCATCATCTCGGGATAGGCATAGCCGGTCATGGCGCCATCGGCGCCGCGCAGCATTTCATCGAGAAGAAACAGCCCGCCATTGCCACAGAGGATCGAAACCCGGCGCCTGCCCTGCTCCTCGGCTGCGCGAATGGCGGAGATCTTGGCAAGCCCCGGCCAGTCTTCATGCTTCAGCATCACGATATTCGGGCAGGCATCAACGATGCGCCCGAACGTGTCCAGGCTGATACCGACCTTGGTCGACAGCGGAAAATCCTGCAGCACAACCGGCGTAGAGCCCACCGCCTCGCAGGCATTGGCATAATAGCTGACGATTGTCTCATTGGTGGTGAGCGTCGATGGCGGCGCGATCATCACCCCGCCGCGCCCATATCCATCACCGCTGCCGAGACTTCTGCGATCGCGGCAAGGCCGGGTGAGGAGACGCCAACAACGACCGGCAGACGCCCAGCCCGCGCGATCACCCGGCGGGAGATCTCCAGCGTCTCCGCCTGGGTCAGCTTCGGCGCCTCGCCCATCATGCCGAGGATCGTCAGCCCATCGGCACCTTTTTCGGCATAAAAATCGACCACCCGATCGAGACTTTCATAGTCGACACGGCCGAAATCATCGAAGGGCGTCACGGCAATGACATAGACACCCTTGGTGTCGCTGGAGATCAGGGGCATCTTCATCCTCTTGGAATTAGGTGGAAAATCGGTGGAGCGGCGCTCAAACAGCCATTGGCAAAATGGCATACCATTAGAATACCATGCATTCGCCGTCTAGTGGCCGACCGCCGGCGGGCCTCGGTTTTCGCCTCTAAAATCAGCAGTCACATTTTTTTCGAGCCGTCTTTAAGGCAATCCGGGTGTAGCTTGGAAACGGCGGAAGTCCGCAGGCGACGCTATACGATTGATAAAAGACAAATAGCCCGCCCAGATCACAGACCCCTCACGCTCAGGCAATCACGCCAGATCGCTTATATTTTGCGCACAAAATATTTCTGCCCAAATGCCCGCCACGATCCACTTGTCGTCGCCATATGCTTGGAATACCATCGATGTACCAGTGATTTTTGCGACTACGCTCGACGCCCAGGAGGCCTGGCGGACCATGCTGAATTCCACACGATCCGGTAATTTCATTTCCATCGAAGGCGTTTCAAAAACCTTCCCCACCCGCAAGGGCAATGTTCTGGCGCTGAGCCAGATCGATCTCGGCATCAAGCCGGGCGAGTTCGTCTCGATCGTCGGCCCGAGCGGCTGCGGCAAGAGCACGCTTCTGATGATCCTGGCCGGCCTTATCCCGTCGTCCGGCGGCATCGTCCACGTCAATGGCCGCGACGTAACCGCGCCGAGTTCCGACATCGGCATCGTCTTCCAGCGCGACGTGCTTCTGGAATGGCGCACGGCGCTCGAAAACATTGTGCTTCAGGCGGAAATCCGCAAGATGGACAAGAAGGCCGCCACCGACCGCGCCATGCAGCTTCTCGACATGGTGGGCCTCAAGGGTTTCGAAAACGCCTTCCCGCATGAGCTTTCCGGCGGCATGCGCCAGCGCGTCTCGATCTGTCGCGCGCTCCTGCACGAACCGCCCCTTGTGGTGATGGACGAGCCATTTGGCGCGCTCGACGCACTGACGCGTGACCAGCTGCAGCTCGACCTTCTGAAGATGTGGCAGAAGTCCGGCATGACGGTCGTCTTCATCACACACTCGATCAGCGAAGCCGTCTTCCTGAGCGACCGCGTCGTGGTCATGTCGCCGCGTCCGGGCCGGATCGAGGAAATCATAGATATCGATCTGCCGCGTCCGCGCCGCCTCTCGGTGCGCGAGACCCCGCAATTCTCGGGCTATGCCCACGAAGTGACGTCGATTTTCAAGACCCTCGGTGTTTTGCGCGAAGGAGATGACGAATGAGTGCAGCAGACATGTCCAGCTTCAAGCCGGCATCGGCGATCCGGCTTCGCATCCCCTATGCCCTTCTGACACTGATCGCCCTCCTGCTCTTCTGGCAGGCGGCGGTCATGATCGCACGCCTGCCCGATTATCTTCTCCCCTCGCCGGCGACCATCATCACCTCGCTCTACGATTTGTCCGGCCTGCTCGTCTATCATACCTGGATCACGCTGACCGAAGTCGTACTCGGCTTCATCGTCGCCTTTCTGGTCGCCGTACCGCTCGCCACGCTGATCTGTTATTCCAAGGTCTTTGAGCGCTCGGTCTATCCGCTGATCGTCGGCTCGCAGACCATTCCGAAAGTGGCAATCGCCCCGCTTCTGCTTGCCGCATTCGGCTATGGCCTCGTGCCGAAAGTGACGATCGTCGCGCTGATGGCCTTCTTTCCAATGGTCATCAACACCGTCGTCGGCCTGCGCTCCGTGTCGCAGGAAATGATCTATCTTGCCCAGTCGATGGGTGCGACGCCGATGCAGCAGTTCTTCCGCTTTCGCATGCCGGGCGCGCTGCCCTCGATGTTTGCCGGCATGAAGATGGCTTCGGTGCTCGCGGTCATCGGTGCGATCGTTGCGGAATTCGTCGGCTCCAACAACGGTCTTGGCTATGTCATCACGGTGGCCGGCTCGAATTTCCGCATGGACCAGCAGTTTGCCGCCATCGTCGTCCTCTCGGCGCTCGGCACCGCCATCTTCTGGATCATCGGCCTGATCGAACGTCGCGCATTGCCCTGGCACAAGCCGACGCAGGACAGCGGCCACTGACATCTTCTGTGGAGCGCGGCGAGACGCCCGCGCTTCACACACCTGCCGCATGCGCCTTCCTTTCATTCCTGCAAAGAAGACATCTCATGGACAGCATACTGATCTCCGGCGCCAATCGCGGCATCGGGCTTGAACTCGCGCGGCAATTTGCAGCTGGCGGCTGGCATGTTCTGGCGACGGCCCGGAAGCCCGATGAGGCCGAAGAGCTTGCAGCCCTCGGCAGCAATATCGAGATCCTCGAACTGGAGGTCGACAATGAAGCCTCGATCGCCGCGCTGAAAGAGACGCTGAAGGGCCGCCCGATCGACGTTCTCTTCGCCAATGCCGGCATTACGGGCGATCTGAAGGCGATGGCCGGCGATGTGACGCGTGAGGATTTCCTCAAGGTTCAGGCGGTCAACGGCTTTGCCCCCTTCGCGCTTGCAAGGGCACTGCGCGAAAACGTGCTGGCTGGCGAGCGCAAGGTCGTCGCCGCCATGTCGAGCCTGATGAGCTCGGTCACTGCCAATGATTGGGGCACGCAATATACCTATCGCGCCTCGAAGACTGCCCTCAATGCCAGCTGGGTGGCGCTTGCTGAGGCGTGGCGGCCGCTCGGCCTCACCTGCGTCCTCATCCGTCCGGGCATGGTCGCCACCCGCATGACCAATTTCACCGGCATCCGCGCCGAAGACAGCGTTGCCGGCATGAAGAGCGTGATCGAAGGACTGACGCCGGCCGATGCCGGCCGCATCATCGGATATGACGGCCTCGATGTTCCTTGGTGAGCGCCGTCGGGAGGGGAAAGGCAACAAGCAATATCAAGGGGAAAATGCCATGCCGACCATTCTGATTACCGGCGCCAATCGCGGCCTCGGGCTGGAATTTGCAAGACAATATGCCGAGGAAGGCTGGACGGTGATCGCCACCGCCCGCCAACCGGCAGAGGCCACGGATCTTGCGTCGATCGCCGGCGACGTGACGATCTTGCGTTATAACGCCATGGAAGACAGTTCCGCCGATGCGCTGGCGACTGCCCTTGCCGGCCAGCCGCTCGATGTGGTGCTGATGAATGCCGCAACGGCCGCGCCCAAGGCCAAGCCGCTCGATGCGCTCACCGTCGACGACTGGAACGAAGCGCTTCTGACCAATACGTTCGCACCCCTTTATCTGGCAGCAAGGCTGCGGCCCAATCTCGAAGCCGGAGAGATGAAGACGCTGGTTGCAATTTCGGACAGCGCTGCCTCGACCTCGACATACCGGATGCCGGACGAAATGGCCTACCGCGCCTCGAAGGCAGCGCTCAACCAGATGTGGCGCAACCTCACCGTCGAATGGCGGGAATGGGGCTGCAAATGCCTTATCCTCTGCCCGGTCGATGCCGCCCGCTCGCTTGCGGCATCGCAGGCACCGAGCGACGAGACCGTCAGCGGCATGCGAAACCTGATTGCCAGCGCCACGCCCGAGAGAAGCGGCACATTCAGCGATTACCGCGGCCAGACCGTGCCCTGGTGAAAGCAATGGCAGCGCCGCAAGGCGCTGCGCTATGCTGCCGAACCCGGCGGCGCCTGCTTATGGCCGCCGGTGTGGGGCGTGACGTTACCACGGATTTCCGTATGGATTTCCCCGTGGCTCTGCTCGCGGCCTCTCCCACGATCGTCCTCCATAGCAGCAGCCAAGAGATGGCCTCATCGCCGGTCGCCATCCCCTCCCCGGCACCGCGGCCGGCCTTCCCTTGTAATGGAAGACCCTGCGCCCTATCTCTCAGCTATCTTCCGCACGCAAGACGCCGCGATCTTAGACACCGGCCTGCAATCCCGACCTCGTCGCCCGCATACCGGCTCCGAACGATCGCAAGCCCTTTCCCTGCCGATACTTCCGGCCCGGAAGGGTGAACCCGACACGCAAAACACCGCCTGTCACCGACACGCATTCAGTCCGCATGTGCCGCACATCCCGCATGCGCTGCACCTCGGACAGCGGAGGATATCTTTTTGTGCCCGCTCACCATCGCCTGCCCGCGATGGCTGCGGCCCCAGACAATGAAGGAGAGACCCATGCAGGTTTTCGTCAGAGACAATAATGTCGAACAGGCCATCCGCGCCTTGAAGAAGAAATTGCAGCGGGAAGGCGTCTTCCGTGAAATGAAGGAACGCCGCGCCTACGAAAAGCCTTCCGACGCCGGGTGAGAGAACGCGCCCAGGCGATTGCCCGCCAGCGCAAGGCCGCCCGCAAGAAACTTCAGCGCGAAGGCCTTCTGCCCGCTCCCCGTTCGGCCGCCCGCAAGCGCACCACCGGCCGTTAAGGCAGGAACGATCGCCCGAAGGCCGGATATCAGGACCGAGGGCTCCGCGGATCGGAGCCGGAGATTGAACAATGGAAGAATTGCAAAGTCTGAATGTCTCCGACGAGCGGCTGGAAGACTGCGTGACGTTGTGGAACCGGATCTGCAGATGCTCATCCGCGATACGATTGCCTCGGGCTTCACGCCGGAAGAAGTGCTGATTGCCATCAGCGAACTGGTCGCCGAGGATTTTGCCACGGCCGTCAAACCGCCGAGCGTTCACTAGACGCCTTCCGGAGCACGGTATCGAAGGCTCCAGGCACGGGACCAAAGAAAAAAGACCGGAGGCGCGTTCCAGGCGCCTCCGGTCTTCCATAGCACGGTCGCTTTGACGGGTTCCGAAAGTTAGCGGGCAAGCGGGCCCCGTCAAAGGGGGTCAACCGTGATCCGGATTGGGCTGGCCGGGATTTTCATCATCCTGGCCATTAAACTGTCCGGGTTCATCGCCACCCGCAGGCGGCGGACCGGGCGGCAGCAGACGCATTGCTCCGGCAAAACCGCCGGGGCCACCCAAAAATCCACCATGTCCTGGTCCAAATGCCCCTTGGGGACCTGGTCGGCCATGAGGGCCACGCGGTCCATCCGGGCCGCCATGCTCGCCATCAGGCCCGGAGGCGGGCCGAAGGCAGTCAGCGTCGGCGCAATTTCCGAAAGCCGGTGCAGCTGTTCGGGTTGCAGGGCCTTTTTCAGAGCATCGATCGCAGCCTTCAGCGCTTTCGCCTTCTCGGCTGCGGCAATCAGGCCATCGGCCATGCCTTCGCCCGGCAGACGATCGGCAGCTGCTTTCTGATCTCGCCCGCCGGCTTCCGGCGGCTCGGCGAAATCGATCAGTGCCGTCGTATAGGCGCGCCAAGCATCAAGCTGTTCCGACGTCACACCGACATAGGTCTCGGCTACGGAAAGCTTGGCCGCAAGTGCCATTCCGGCTGCGCCCTCGAAAGGCAGACCCGGCCGCATCGGCGGCGGGAAGGCACCGGGGAAAGGCGGATGTCCGAAAGGACCATGGCCGGCAAAACCACGGCCATCAAAGCCATGGCGGCCAAAATCAGGCCCACCAAAACCGGGGCGCGCCTGTGCCGAAGCCGGGCCGCGCGGCCCGTTACCGCTACCCTGATCCTGCCCCTTTGCATCACCCGCTACCGGTGGACGGCCCGGCACGTCAGAAGGTGCTGCGGGCGTAGCGGTGCCAGCCTGCCCACCCTGCGGCGGCGCGGTCTGCGCAAATGTCGGAGCGGCGGCCACACCCGTCATCAGGATGGAGGCAAGGCCGGATATCATCAGCAACTGTCGCACGGCGAATTCCTTTCGTCTCTCGCTGTTCGACCGAAGCAATAGTGCGGGTTTGTCACCGCAATAGATCGCTACGTGTATGGGGAATGCTGGCGCGCGCATATTTGTAACTGAATGTTGCTGAGCGCTCCGCGGCAACGCTTCGTTGCAAAATTCGCCGCTGCGACCGGCGTCGGGACTAGGATTTCTCCAAAGTTTCGGGCAGGTCATGGATCATGAGCACGCCGCACCATATTCTGATCGTCGATGACGACCCCGAGATCCGCACACTTCTTGGCCGCTATCTCAAGGAACAGGGATATCGCGTCTCCATGGCTGCCGACCGGCGTGAATGCCAGGCGGCGATCATCGACACCAATCCCGATCTCATCGTTCTCGACGTCATGCTGCCGGATGGCAGCGGGCTCGATATCTGCCGCGCCATGCATGACCGCCGGCCAGCCATTCCGATCATCCTCCTCACCGCCCTCAAGGAAGATGTCGACCGGATCATCGGGCTTGAACTGGGCGCCGACGACTATCTCGGCAAACCCTTCAATCCGCGCGAGCTGCTCGCCCGCATCAAGGCCGTGCTGCGCCGCTACGAGCGCGACGAGCCGATGACCACGAGCGCCTCCGTCTTCCTCTTCGAAGATTTCGAGGCCGACCCGGAGTTGCGCCGCGTGACCCAGACGACGACCGATGAGGTCATCGATCTTACCGGCGCCGAATTCGACCTCCTCATCGTCTTTCTCGAGCGGCCCGGCCGTCTTATGTCCCGCGATCAGCTTCTCGACCTGACGCAAGGTCGCGGCCGCGATCCCTTCGACCGGTCGATCGACGTCCTGATGAGCCGTCTGCGCCGCAAGCTGAAGGAAAGTGATGGTGTCCAGCTGTTCAAGACTGTCCGAAACGGCGGCTATCAGCTCGTCGTGCCGGTCAAGACACAGGTGATCGAGCGATGAAATCGCTTCGCCAGCGCATCGTCCTGCTTCTCATCCTGGCGATCGTGACCGTCGTCGGTCTGGCCACGTTCGCGGCAAGCCGCGTCCTGCAACCGCCGCCGCAGGACGACCGCATCGAGCGACTGGCACGCCAGCTATTGGTGCTCGTCGCCTTTATCGATAGCGATCCTCAGGCCGCCCGCGCCGCTGGCCTCAAGGTGCAGGACCGTGCAGTGACCGATGGCTTCCAGGACCGGATGATGTCGGACCGCCTGTCGCTTGCGCTTCACAACGCCGGGAGTACGGCACAGGCACAGATCACCCTGCAGGATCAGCCCCACCGCGCCGTCGTATCGCTCTATCTCGGCCCCGAGCGCTGGCTTGTGACGGAACTCAATGATGGCGGGCCGCCGCCGGGCGGCTGGATGGTGCTTGCCGGCTGGGGCGTGCTCATCGTCATCGGCGCCACCTGTGTTTCGATCTTCGCCGCAGCCAAGATCATCCGGCCGCTTCAGCTGCTGCAGGACGCTGTCGGCCGTGTCGGCCCGGATGGCACATTGCCCCATATCGCCGAAACGGGATCCGGCGAGATCCGCGCCACGGCCCAGGCCATCAACCGCCTGTCTGCGCGCTTGAAGACAGCGATGGAAAGCCGCATGCGGCTCGTGGCTGCCGCCGGCCATGATCTTCGCACACCCATGACCCGGATGCGACTGCGCGCCGAGTTCATTGCAGACGATGCCGACAGGCAGAAATGGCTTTCCGACCTGGAGGAACTGGACCAGATCGCCGATAGCGCCATCCGTCTGGTCCGCGAGGAGGTCAACGGCGACAGGGCGGAAGAGGTTGAACTCGACGCGATGATCTGCGAATTGGTTGAGGAATTGCAACTGCTGGGGCATCCCGTCTCTCTGGGCGAACACGATAACGTGATCGTATCGGCCGCCCCGCTGGCGCTGAAGCGTGCGCTGCGCAACCTCATCATCAACGCCGCAACCCACGGCGGCGGCGCGACGGTTGAGCTCAGACGTGACGGCAGCAACGCCGTCGTCTCCATCAGCGATGAAGGACCCGGCATTCCTGAAAGGCTGATCGAGCAGGTTTTCGAACCGTTTTTCCGCGTCGATGCAGGACGCAGGAAGGCCGTGCCGGGGGCCGGCCTTGGTCTTGCAATTGCCCGCGAAATCTTCGAGCGGTTCGGCGGCACCATCACGATTGCCAATCGCAAACCGCATGGGCTGGAACAGACGATCACCCTGCTTCGCGCCTGACGCTTGGCAGGCAGCGATCCGCAACCGCTGGCTGTTTTGACAATGTCTCGGCTCTATGGCCTAAATGCACCCACATCAAACATGATGACGTCTCTAAATTCCTTGGATGACAACGGGAGCGACCATGGCTGCGACAGGCCCTGCCTTGCAGTCCAGACCCAGGCGGGATGTCTTCGGATGCCGGCTGGACAGACTGGATGACAACCGCCGGATCGAGGCAGGCCTGATGTCCTTCAACCGGCGTGCCGGCGCCAAGGCGCCTGGTCCCGTTGCAACACCCGGCAACAGCGATCTTTACCTCATCGGCATGTCGCTTCAGGATGGCCATAAGCGCCGTATTTTCGAGAGTGCCCGCAGCACGGAATACGATTTCAGACGCAACTCGGTCTATGTCCGCGACATGTCGGACCCTTACGAAGCAGAGCTCAATGGTTCCTTCGATTTCACCCTGATCGAAATCGCCAAGACCGATATCGACGATATTTTCGACGGCGCCGAGGCTGGACGAGCCAACGAGCTGATGCCGGCCATTGCCAAACCGGACGCGCTGCTGGGCGCCATGCTCGTCGCGCTGTTTTCCGGCAAGGGCAGCGCACGGAGCAACAGGCTCTTTATCGACCATATGACGGCCGCCATCGGTGTCCACATAGCGGAAACCTATGGACAGTCACGGTCAAAGGCCACAGCACGCGGGCAAGCGCTGCCGAATGATCTCCTTCAACGCGTCCGCGATTATCTCGAAAGCCGTATCACCGACGAGGCGACAGTCGACGAGCTTGCGGCACTCTGTGCCATGCCGCGCAGCACCTTTCTTGCGGCTTTCCGGCTCGCCACTGGCACAACGCCGCATGGCTGGCTCACCGAAATGCGCATGGCGCGTGCGAGAGAGCTTCTTCAAGCCTCGACCCTTGCCATGGAAGACGTGGCCGTCGCCTGCGGCTTCGACGACGTCAAGGAATTCCGCCGGGCTTTTGCGACCGAAACAGGCGTGTTGCCGGAGATCTGGCGCCGGGTCCGGCTTTCCTGAGAAAGCGGATTGGCAATAGTGAAAAGCCCGCGACGATGACCGTCACGGGCTTTTTTGTAGAGTGACAGATCACCCCAAGGGCCAGGTTTCTGACGATCAGCCGTTGGTATTGCGGATGATCTCGAAGAGGAACCAGGCGCGGCGCTCGCCTTCGTCGATCCAGTTTTCCAAGAGGCTGGCGGTCGCAACGTCGTTATGTTCGTCACACACATCATGAAGTGAGCGCATGCTCATGACGAGCGAGGTGTTATCCTCGCGCAGTTCGGCAAGCATTTCGTGCGGATGGACGAAATCCGCATCATTGTCTTCGATGCGCTGGCGGCGGGCGATGTCACCGATCGACTTCAGCGTGCCACCACCGAGCTTGCGCACGCGTTCGGCCAACGGATCGGTCATTGCGAAGAGCTCATCGCCGTGATCGTCGAGCAGAAGGTGATAATCGCGGAAATTCTGGCCTGACATATGCCAGTGGAAATTCTTCGTCTTCAGATACAGGGCAAAGACATCTGCCAGAAGCGTCGTCGCGCCGGCGGAAATGTCCTTGACCGCCTGTTCCGGCAGGCCAGACGGGGTCTTCAATGCGGCGCTGCGCCGTGCTTTGACGTTGTCGTCCATGTTCTTGTCCTTTCGGTTGCTGAATTAGTCGATCCTGCCCGATGAGGGCGGATCGCTGGCGGGAAACGATTCCATCAGGGTTTCGTCGATATCGGCATCGCTGCCCGCGACATGCCGCTGCGGCGCCTGAGGCAGTGAGAGTTCGACAGGCTCGGCCAGACTTTCGAGGCCGTCGCGCAAGGGCGCCACCTGCGGGCTGTGCGGATCCACTATTGTCCTGCTCATGATGATCGTCCTTGGCGGGTGTCCCGATTGGTTGACCTTGCGGCGGCTCTTCCTGCGGAGACTGTGGCTAACGCGCGGCCCGCCGCTTTGTTCATCCTCTGCGTCATCTTGTGCCAGGCCATTTTCACCGCCTTCACCAGACCTTTAAATGATAGGGCGGGAGCCGCCGGATTTCTTGTCGGTTCCCACCGCGATTAAGCAACACTGCCCTGCCGCGACCGCATGGAACCCGATGTAGAAAGCGACGCAACCCGGACAGGGCCTCATGCTGCGGCCGGTTCTTCCAACGGCGTGACGACGGCAATCGCGATCAGCACCGGCGGCAGGAGAAAGCACCAGCTGGCATCGAGAATTGTCGCGCCGGCCGCCGCACCACATCCGCAGGCAAACACAAGAACATTGATCCCCATGCGTCGCATCCGGTCTTTCGCCACGTCCCGCTCCTTTTCACCAGAACCATAGAGCAGATCGGCGATGTCGATCATGATCTGGGTCATTGTGCCGGTCATCAATGTCGTCGGCGGCATTTTCGACATGTAGCCGCGGTGGATGGCATTCTGGATCGCCATAGCCAGGACCAGCGTCATACCCATGGCAAGGGCCGGCAGGGCATCACCATCAAGAAACGGTCCATGAGCAACAGCCTGCACAAGGCCGGCACAGAGAAGCAGGAACTGTGCCGTCAGCAATGGCTTGAGCGGCGACTTGCCGGCGGTCTCGAGCCCCCTTCCCGCAAGCCGGGCGACGAAGACCGACAGGCAGAAGAACGGCAATGCTGCAAGTTTTGGAATGATCCCCGCAGTGCCGTCCGCCAGTGCCGCACCGAAGGTCACGAAGTTTCCCGTCACATGCGCGGTAAAAAGCCCCTGCAGACCAAGAAAGCCTGCGGTGTCGACATAGCCGGCGGTGAGGCTCAGGAGGAGCGAGAGATTGGCCATCTTCATTCGGGGACTCCGTGGGCATGGCTGCTCCGCCGGGAAAGGCGGCAGCATTTCAACAATTATCGGCACACGGATATAATCCGCATGCAAAGACAGAGGCGAAGCGGTGTCCTGCACCGCTTCGCCCGAGTTTCAGAAGGTTTGGCGCAACTCGGCCGATCAGGCCTTCACGAAGGCAAGCAGATCGGGATTGATGACATCCGCATGGGTCGTCAGCATGCCGTGCGGATAGCCCTTGTAGACCTTGAGCGTGCCGTTCTTCACGAGCTTGACCGACAGTTCGGCAGAATCGGCGATCGGCACGACCTGATCGTCATCGCCGTGAAGCACCAGCGTCGGCACGGTGATCTTCTTCAGGTCTTCCGTCTGGTCGGTCTCGGAGAAGGCCTTGATCCCGTCGTAGTGAGCCTTGGCGCTGCCCATCATGCCCTGACGCCACCAGTTTTGAATGACACCCGGATAGACCTTGGCGTCCGGACGGTTGAAGCCGTAGAAGGGGCCGGTCGGGAAATCGATGAAAAGCTGGGCGCGGTTGGCGGCCACGCCCTGACGAATGCCGTCGAAGACTTCCATCGGCAGGCCACCGGGGTTCGATTCCGTCTTGAGCATAAGCGGCGGAACGGCGGAGACGAGCACGGCCTTGGCAACGCGACCCTGCGGCTGGCCGTATTTCGCCACATAGCGAGCGACTTCACCGCCGCCGGTCGAATGGCCGATATGAACGGCATTCTTCAGGTTCAGGTGTTCGGCGACGGCAGAAGCGTCGGCTGCATAATGGTCCATGTCGTGACCTTCGGACACCTGCGCCGAACGGCCGTGACCACGGCGGTCATGGGCGATGACGCGGTAGCCATGCTGGAGAAAGAACAGCATCTGGGCGTCCCAGTCGTCCGAAGACAGCGGCCAGCCGTGATGGAAATGGATCGGCTGGGCATCCTTCGGACCCCAGTCCTTGAAGTAGATATCGACGCCGTCCTTGGTCTTGACGAAGCTCTCGGTCATATCCGTATGTCCTTTCGGGTTGGCAGAGGTTTTGGTCTTGGCATCCGCAAGCGATGGCATGGCCATGCCGGCGGTCAGTGTTGCGCCGACGATCAGCGCATCGCGACGGGAAAGGGATAGGTCGGTCCTGTTGGTCAACTTGGCGTCTTTCTGCTTGGTTTTATTGAACGTTCATCGGCCGGACGCTGCGTGTATCTCGGCGACGTAGCCGCCCGGGAACTCCACCATGGCCGCCTGCCGGTCCTGAGAGCGGAACGGCTCGACCAGCACGCGCGCGCCTTCGTCGTGGCATTCGCCAGTGTCGTGGCAAGATCGGTGACGGCATAGCCGGTGGTCTCGTGGCCATAGGGGTATGGCAGGTGGCCGTCGGAGACGATCACCGTCATCAGGCCGAAACCGGAGGTGATGCGCAGGCGCCGGAAGCTCTCGCCCGGCTTGCCGATCTCGATGCCGGGCGCCGCCTTTTCATCGGAAACTACCTTGCCTCCGGAGAAGGAGAGCCAGGCCCGCACAAAGGCCTTTTCCGCATCGGGCGAAAGGTAGATGCGGTTTTCCGGCACGGCAGCGAAGGCGGGATAATCCGGCGCCCGGTTATGCCAGTAGAGCTGCATATAGACGCCACCCGGCCATTCGACGACCGCATCACGCCCGATCGGATCCGGAAAAGGCGCCACCACGACATTGGCGCCTGCCTTGCGGGCGGCAGCAACAGCCTTGTCGAGATCCTTAACCAGATAGCCCGTACGCTCCTGCCCGAAAGGATAGGGGATCGGCGTCTTGAAGCCGAACAGCGAGACGGTGCCGACCGGTGTCTGGATCAGCTGCGACGTCGTGGTGCTCGGCGTCGGCGTAACGGTGACGACGACCTGCTTCGTGCTCTGGCCACCGAAGGCGCCAACGAAACTTGCAACGAAATCATCGACCTTCGCCGGATCGACGTAAACATGGGTCGTGTCGTACTGGGCGCCGACCGCAAACGGCCCGGCAGCATTCTTCACGCCGGCAGCATCGGCATTGGAGATTGCAGCCGAAAGCGATCCGGCCACCGTGAGGGTGGCAAGTAACATCGAGATACGCATGATATCATCCTGTATTGCGAGAGGCGTTTGGATTGGCCTCAGACGGCCTCTCGCCGCCGGAAGCCGCCAGTAAGGTCCATTGCGGCGACGATGACGAAAGCGCCCGCGAGGCCGAGATGCTCGAAAAATCCGTTCATCGCGCCGGCCCTTTCAGGGCCGACGGGCAGTTCCCAGAAACGCAGCGCCAGAAAAGTGGCGGCAAGCGTAAATCCTGCAAGTGCGAGCGCCCCGATCCAGCGATAGACGCCGGAGATGACGAGCGCTGACATCAGGAGTTCGAAGCCGATGACGGCCGGGGCAAAGAACGCCGCCGGCTCAAGGCCGAAATGCCGCATTTCCGCCAGCGCTCCGGCAAAATCGAAGATCTTGACGAGCGGCCCCTGGAGATAGGCCGAGCAGAGACCGGCAAGTGCGACGGTCTCCACCAGCCGGCCGGCGAGGAGCCTCGCCAGGCACGACCGGAAACCCTGTGTCGAAGACGAAAGGGGCGCCGACATGATCTTTCCTCACACGGCCCAGCAGGAGCAACCGAGCGCGCCGAAAAAGCCCTTCAAGTCTGCAATCGGCAGTTTCGAGGTCCAGGCGCCGGCATGATCGTGACCATGGACACCGCAATCACTGGCGCAGCCGCAGGCGGTGATGGCCGTGCGGCGCAGAGAGCGGGCGCCGCCCCTTCCGGCTCACCCCAGGCGGCATAGCCACCGAACTTGCGCACCGGCGACCAGTCCGGCATGGCGGGCGGAATATTGCTCTCGTCGAGCTTGGCAAAATTCCCGGCGCCATAGACGATCTTGCCGCCGACCATGGTCAGGTCGGACGTCAGGAACGAGATCTCATCCTCGGCGCAGGCGAAGAAATCCTTGTCCGGCACCACGAGATCGGCGAACTGGCCCTTTTCGATCCGGCCCTTCTTGCCTCTTCATTCGAGAACCATGTGACCTTTTCCGTCCACATGCGAAGCGCCGTCTCGCGGTCGAGGCAATTGGCGCGCGGATAGAGCTGCATGCCGCCGAGTGTCTTGCCAGTCACCATCCAGGAGAGCGAGACCCACGGGTTATAGGAGGCAACGCGGGTCGCATCCGTGCCGGCCGAAACATTGACGCCCTTGTCGAGCATGCTGCGGATCGGCGGGGTCGCTTCCGCCACGCCATGGCCGTAACGCTCGACGAAATATTCGCCCTGATAGGCCATGCGGTGCTGGGTGGCGATACCGCCGCCGAGCGCGGCGATACGGTCGATCGAGCGCTCGGAAATGGTCTCCGCGTGGTCGAAGAACCAGTTCAGGCCTTCGAGCGGGATATCCTTGTTGACCTTCTCGAAGACATCGAGCGCCCGGGAAATCGTCTCGTCATAGGTGGCGTGCAGACGCCACGGCCAGCGGTTTTCGGCGAGACGCGCACGACTTCCTCGAGTTCGCCTTCCATTTCCGGCGCCATTTCCGGGCGCGGCTGGCGGAAATCCTCGAAATCGGCAGCAGAGAAGACGAGCATCTCGCGGCGCCGTTATGGCGGAAATAGTCGTTGCCCTGCTTGTATTTGACCGAAGACGTCCAGTTGAGGAAGTCTTCCTTTTCGGCCTTCGGCTTCTGGGTGAAGAGGTTATAGGCCAGGCGCACGGTCATCTGGTTCTCGTCGGAGAGCTTCTGGATGACTTCGTAATCGTCGGGATAGTTCTGGAAGCCGCCGCCTGCATCGATGACGCCGGTCACGCCGAGACGATTAAGCTCGCGCATGAAATGCCGGGTCGAATTGACCTGATAGTCGAGCGGCAGTTTCGGGCCCTTGGCAAGCGTCGAATAGAGAATGCCGGCATTCGGCTTGGCGAGCAGCATGCCCGTCGGATTGCCATTGGCATCGCGGGTGATCTCGCCGCCCGGCGGGTTTGGCGTGTCGCGCGTATAGCCGACGGCGCGAAGGGCAGCGCCATTCAGAAGCGCGCGGTCATAGAGATGCAGCAGGAAAACCGGCGTATCGGGGGCGATCGCGTTGATCTCCTCGATGGTCGGCAGGCGCTTTTCGGCGAACTGATGCTCGGTGAAGCCGCCGACGACGCGTACCCATTGCGGGGCCGGCGTGATCGCCACCTGACGCTTCAGCATGTCCATGGCATCGGCAAGCGAACGCACGCCATCCCAGCGCAGTTCCATGTTGAAGTTCAAGCCGCCACGCACGACGTGGGTGTGGTTGTCGATCAGGCCCGGAAGCACGCGCTTGCCCTTCAGATCGACGATCTTCGTTTCGGCGCCTGCAAGCGCCATGATCTCGGCATCCGTGCGACCTCCATAAACAGGCCATCCTTGATGGCCACGGCCGTGGCATTCGGGTTCGAACGATCGAGCGTGGTGAACAGCCCATTGTGAAGAATGAGGTCGCAGTCATGAAACATCTCCCGACGAGACCGGTTTCCGGCGCGTCAAACAGGTGTGGAAAGGCATGATCCAGAAGGTTTTCGCGTGATGCGGCTTGGCCTTTCTGGGGTCGGTTCAGGCCGCGACGCCAGTCTGTCGGCGCGGCCTGCTCTGGCTTGTCAGCTTATCGAGCGGTCCTTGCCGGGTGCCGCATCGGCATCCTTCACGGCAGAAGGCGCACCCTTCGGCATGTGACCGAACATATGCGGCTTTATCTGGTTCATCCAGGAGACGGCAGCCGGCTCCTTGTTGATGAGGGTCTTGGCAAAGGGAATGATCTGCTCGCCCACAAGAATACCGAGAAGTCCGACAAGCGCCACGACCGGCGGCGCAGGCGAACGAACATTGAGCAGGCTGTAGACGACACCCACGAGAAGCCCGGCACCGAGCGAGAGAAGATAGATTTTCATGGCATCGGATCCGTTTCTGGCCAGAGCAAAGGTCCCGCCCGCCGGCAAAGGAGGGCGGACGGCGGACGGGATCGAAAGCTCCGCAGCCGGAAGCGGCTTTGACTGCAGAGCGCGCGGCGTCGCGATGCCCACTTATGGAACGGCACGCCATATGCTTCTTGTCGGCAAGCGGCGCGCTTTGCACAATTCTGCCGTCGCCACCCTCGCGCCACGGAGCGAGACCAGGGAATGGACCTCAGAAACGGTTGCAAGGTAGCCATTCTAGAGGTTTGCGCGCAGACGGGTGTGTTTCCGACCAGGGCCGTTCATGGCGACTTTTGTCTCTGCGTCCGCACGCAATGACCATAGAGGGGATTATCGTACAATCCCTGATGTGCTGCACGGGCTAAACTAGCCTGCGCGGAGCCATCGGGCATGAAAGCCGCGCAACGGGGGCGTGCAGACCGGCTCAGGAATGCCGGACTATCGGGATCGGGGACTATGACATGGCGAAGAGACCGGCAGGCAGCAATCAGGCCATGGAATATCTGCGGGTTGAGAGCACCGAGACGGTGGTCGCCTCCATCCTCAACAAGGGAATGATCGGCATAACCCGGCTGACTCGCGACACGCCGAACCATGGGCATGTGGACCAGCATGTCACCGAGGACGCCTTCCTGATGTCGGTACAGCTGGCGGATTATCACGGCGACCTCTGGGTGGATGGCCGCAAGGTGGATTTCCCGCGAAGTCGCAAGGGCAATTTCACCCTCTACGACTACAACCGTATCTGGCAGGCCGACATGAAATCCGCTTTTGACTGCGTCAACTTTCACATCCCGCGCGCCGCGCTGACGGCGCTCGAAGAGGATCTCGGCAGCCAGAGAATCGAGACACTCGATGTCGCCCCCGGCGCCGACATCGACGACCCGACGGTGCGCGGGCTGACCGGCGCGCTTCTGGCAGCACTGGAAAAGCCCGAGCAGGCAAGCCGCCTCTTCGTCGATCAGGTCGGGCTGGCGCTTGCCACCCACATGGCAACCACCTATGGCGAGGCTGCTCCTAAGCCCGCAGTGCATTCCGGCGGGCTCGCCCCCTGGCAGCTGAAACGCGCCAAGGCCCTGATGGACGCCGAGATCTCCGGCGATCTGCCGGTCTCCGTGATTGCCGGTGCCTGTGGCCTTTCGGCCTCCTATTTTACCCGCGCCTTCAAGCTTTCCACCGGCATGCCGCCCTATCGCTGGCTCCTGCAGCGGCGGATCGACAAGGCGATGAGCCTGCTGAAGACCTCCGGCATGTCTTTGAGCGATATCGCGGCCGGCTGCGGGTTTGCCGACCAGAGCCATTTTACCCGCACTTTCTCACGCGCCGTGGGCCTGTCGCCCGGGATGTGGCGTAAGGCCAGCCGCACCTGAGCCAGACTGGCATATGGCGCTGAGGGCATTCAAGCGATCAGCCGAGCCGGTTGCGGCGGCGCCAGATACCGGGTGGCTCTCCGGCGACGGAGGAAAACACCCGCGTAAAATGGCTCTGGTCGGCAAAGCCGCAGACGGCGGCAATCTCGACGATCGACATATCGGTGAGCAGCATGTCGCGTGCTTGGCGACCCGGTATTCCATCAACCAGCGATGCGGCGTCCGATCAAAACTTTCCTTGAACGCCTTGATGAAATAGCTGCGCGACAGATCGCAGGCAGCAGCAAGCTCGGCGATTGAGAAGTCACCGGCGACATTGCCCGCGAGAAACTCGGTCGCCCGCCTTTCCTGCCAGGGCGCAAGCGTTCCCTTCTTGCGAGTGGGGAAATGCAGGCCGCCATAGGCCTGCGTCAGATGCACGACGATGGCAAGACTGACCTGATCGAGAAACAGCTGGCTGGCCTGCCGCGGATTTTCGAGGGCGGGAACAAGTGCCTGCGCCAGACCGAGGATCACATTGTCCTGCTTGCCCTGTTCGCATTGCAGCCAGGAAAATTCGGGCCGGCCGCTTCGGCTGCAAAACTGCGCAGATGCGAGAAGCTGATATGAAAGCGGATATTGTCGAATGGAGACAGAT
Organism: Shinella sp. UYSO24; assembly: GCA_902167985.1. Classification (GTDB taxonomy): domain Bacteria; phylum Pseudomonadota; class Alphaproteobacteria; order Rhizobiales; family Rhizobiaceae; genus Neorhizobium. Next base: position 251,278 of record CABHNZ010000006.1, on the reverse strand, counting down.
GATGGCAATGCCAGCGCTCCCGCAGATCGGTGATCGCCAGCGCGCCTTCCGAATGCGCGCCATCATAGAGAAGCTTGCCGTCACGAAACAGCCTGTGGCGGGCAAAGGCCACCAGCTGGGTGATGACCCGGAAGGCCTCCTCCGGCTCGGACGGTTCTTCGGGGGCCAGATCACTGCCGTCATAGCTCAGCCGGGTCACGCGCATGATCGCCGTATCCAGCACCGCCTTGCGCGGCGCCGGAAGGCTGGGCGCCTGCCGCCCGAAACTCTCATGGCCCGATGACAACATGATTCTCGCCGACGGTTTACGTTATCGGCGTTATATCAGAACTCTCTGGTAAAATACACCGCACTTTTTTCTGAAAGCACTGCGATAGCCGGGGACCATTCCTCAATGTATCGGCATCTGGCGCCAGACGGCAGGTGTCATGCCGGTGGCACGCTGGAACACTTTCGTGAAGTGGCTCTGGTCGGTGAAGCCGCAAAGATCCGCCACCATGCCAAGGTCCATGGATTTTTGCGCCAGCAGTTTCTTCGCCTTTTCCACCCGCATGCGGGTCAGCCATTGATGCGGGGTAAAGCCGGTGGCACGCTTGAACTCGCGGCCAAAGTGATTGGCCGAATAGCCGATCGAGCTGGCGATGAGGGCAATCGACAGATCCTCGCCGAGATGGTCGAGCATGAACTCCTTGGCCGCCTTTTCCTGCCAGACGGCAAGCGCGCTCTCCGCCGCTCCGTTGCGCATCGCCTCATCACTATAATCATGCAGGACATGGGCGCAGATTGCGGAAGCCAGATGCTGAAGCAGGGCGGGCGGCGCGGCATAGCCGTTTTCGAACAGAGGCAGAAGCGCAACGCCGAGGCTTTCGATCACCGGGTCAGCCTCCCCGCGCCGACAGCGGAGATGTTGGAGCCGTGTGGTATTGGACATTTCCGCCAGCTCATCGAACAGGCTACGCGGCAGGACGAAAGCTAGGGCATGCAGGCTTTCGCGCAGCAGGATCGAAGTACCATTGATGAGATCGACCAGGCACATGGAGCCTTGCCTATAGATCCGTGCATCGGCGAGCGTGCCGTCCGGGCGCACATCCGCATGGCAGGTATCTTCGAGATAAAGCATCAGAAAATAGCTATCCGACGGCGGCAGATCGACCACAACCGCCTCCTCGCGTGACAAGTCACGTCGCAGCCGAGTGACACAGAATTGAGCCGCCCGGACCGGGATGGTCGTCAAGCAGGGAGCATCCGGCAGCCCAAAATAGGGCCCGACACAGCCTTTCTCCTGACATATAGCATTCACGGGCACCTCCAGAACGGCACTTTGACTGCACCGTCGTAACAAAAGCCCGCGCTACACTGTCGAAGTGGAAGATAATCCAGCCAAGGCTGAGGTGCAACGCGGCGATGTCGGCATGCGAACGTCCGGCACCAAGCAATCGCACGAGGCAGAGCACAGCGTCTTGTTGAATAGCTCCGCTGTAAAGCGCTTGTTTTGTTCATATGAGGCGTGCGACGATCATTCACCAGCAAAACAAAGGGGCTTGGCGAAAGGCTACGCCGCCCCATCTTGCATACCGCTTCCCTAAAAGAGACTGCCGGGCGATACAGACCTCGCGCAGGATTCATCCATTCCATCGCCTGGCTGCTCATGCCTGCCCACGCCAATTCTCAAGGACCGACAATGCCGTTCAGCGCTTATATCGCCCATTTCATCGCGGCCGCCATCATGACCAATGGCATCCCGCATTTCGTCAGCGGCGTCTGCGGGCGGTCATTCCGCACCCCCTTCGTGCGGATGACCGGCAAGCCGGTCAGCCCGCCTGTCGTCAACGTCGTCTGGGGATGGGTGAACTTTCTTATCGCCTTCCTGATCTTCGCCAATATCGGCCCGCTTTACATCGGCACGCCCGGCGACACGATTTTCGTGGCGGCGGGCATGCTGGTAATGGGCGTCATTCTGGCGATGATCTTCGGAAAGCGTGAGGCCTGACGGTCAGTCGCGCTTGCCCGGCTTGGGTCCGCCCTTCGGTCCGGCGCCAAAGCCTGCCTTCGGCTTGCCCTTTTTCATGAAGGGCTTGCCACCTTCCGACGCACCGAAGGTCTTCGCCTTCGGCTTGCCCTTTGCGCGGTCATCGCGGAACTGTTCGTCGCGGCGTTCGCGGCGCGGGCCTTCCGAACGGGCCGGAGCGTCCCAGACGGCCGCATCTTCGCGGCGCATGTCGCGATCACCGGAACCGCTGCCTTCGGCACGGGCAGGCTTCTTCTTCTGCCAGCCGCGATCCTCGCCGTCACGGGCCGGGCGATCGCCATAGGGCTTGCCGCCCTTCGGACGGTCATCACGATCCCTGTTACGGTCGGGGCCGCCGGCCGGCTTGCGGCGCTCGGGACGATCGAGGCGCGGGCCTTCATACTGGATGAATTCGCCGTTATGGGCACCGCGGGAGAAATCCGGCATGCCTTCGACGCGCGTCACCTTGATACCGCGCTCCAGCGCGCCATCCGGGCCGAGACCGCCGAAGAAGGTGTCGGCATGACCTTCGGAGATTTCAACGAAGGTCTCGTCCATCTGCATCTTGATGGCGCCGATCTCGTGGCGGGTCATGTGGCCGTTACGGCAGAGCATCGGGATCAGCCAACGCGGCTCGGCGCGCTGCTTGCGACCGACCGAGAGCGAGAACCACACGGACGGGCCGAACTCGCTGCGCGGCGGCTTCTGCGCGATGGCATCACCTGCATTGCTGCGCTCCTTGCGGCCGGCGCCGTTCTGCAGCGACACCTCGGTAATGTCTTCCGGTGCAGCATGACGGCCGCGGTAGAGGCTGACGAAGGCTGCGGCCAGCTTTTCCGCGCCATGGCTTGCGAGGAGGCGAGCGATGAGATCGGCCTCTTCCTCACGCGGCTTTTCCTCGAATACCGGATCGGCGAGCAGGCGCTCTTCATCGCGGGCGATGACTTCGTCGGCACACGGCGGGTTGGCCCAGGTCGGCTCGATCTTGGCGCCGAGCAGAAGGCGCTCGGCCTTGCGGCGCTGGTTGACCGGGACGATCAATGCGCTGACGCCCTTGCGGCCGGCGCGACCGGTACGGCCCGAACGGTGCAGAAGCGTTTCCGAATTGGTCGGCAGGTCTGCATGGATGACGAGTTCGAGGCCCGGCAGGTCGATGCCGCGGGCAGCGACGTCGGTTGCGATGCAGACGCGCGCACGGCCGTCACGCATGGCCTGCAGCGCATGGGTGCGCTCATTCTGCGTCAGTTCGCCCGAAAGGGCAACGACAGAGAAATTGCGGTTGGTGAGCCGCGCCATCAGATGGTTGACGGCAGCACGCGTCGAGCAAAACACGATCGCATTGGCCGCCTCGTAGAAACGCAGCGTGTTGACGATGGCGTTTTCACGATCATGCGGGGTGACGAGCAGCGCGCGATAATCGATATCGTTGTGCTGCTTCGTCTCGGCCTGCGTCGTGATGCGCACGGCGTCGCGCTGGTAGCTCTTGGCGAGCTTGGCGATCGCTGCCGGAACGGTGGCCGAAAACATCAGCGTGCGGCGATCGGACGGCGCTTCTTCCAGGATGTATTCGAGATCTTCGCGGAAACCGAGATCGAGCATTTCGTCGGCTTCATCAAGCACGAGACGCGCATTTCGGTCATGCGCAGGGCATTGCGGCGGATATGATCGCAGATACGGCCCGGCGTGCCGACGACGATATGGGCGCCGCGCTCCAGCGCACGCCGCTCGGTGCGGATATCCATGCCGCCAACGCAGCTGGTGATGACCGCACCGGTCATCTCGTAGAGCCAGTCCAGCTCGCGCTTGACCTGCAGTGCCAGTTCGCGGGTCGGCGCGATCACGAGCGCCAGCGGCTCGCCGGCTGCCGGCAGCCGTTCGGCGCCATCGAGCAGCGTCGGCGCCATGGCGATACCGAAGGCGACCGTCTTGCCCGACCCCGTCTGGGCGGAGACCAGCGCATCGGACGTAGCGAGCGCCGGGTCAAGCATCGCCTGCTGGACCGGGGTCAGGGATTCGTAGCCGCGCTTAGACAACGCCTTGGCGATCGCCGGGACGCGCCGTTGATATCAGTCATTCTTCATCTTTCGGAACAGGACGCGCGCGGTCATTTTGCGACTGGCGCGTAACAACGGCACCATCTGCCATCGAACATGCGCGCTTCCTATTCAAAACCGGGCCAAAAGTCAAAGCATGGCCGCCATGCGCCAATGCCTTATCGGGACGCTGTCACGCTCTCGCATCATGCTCCTGCTCGAGCATCGCGGTCGCGACAGCAGCAGGCCGCGCGATGGCTGGCCGGAATGCCCGTCAGTTACTGCAACCGCCGCTGGCATTATTCTGGTTGGGATGATGACGCCCGGCCTTGGCCTGCGCCGGATCACACGGGTTCGGCGGCCTGCTTTTCGCCGCATCCGGCATGGCTCGGGTACTATCCGTGCGGACGGGATCGACCTCGCCAGAATGCGGCTTGACCTTGACGGGCTGCGAAACCTGACCGGGCTCGCCGGCCGCTGCCTGCGGCATCGATCCAGCCATTACGGGCGATTGTACGGCAACAGCGACGGCAAGGGCGAGAAGCGAAATCATGGATGCAGTCATGGATATACGGCGCATGGGGAGCCCTCCTCTATCGGCTACGGCAAGATCAACCGCCATGACGTGGCATTCGTTCCGTCGCCCATGCCCAGCAATTCCCCCGATGCGCTTGAAACTACCGTTCTTTCGCAGTGCAACGACAACATCATCCCCAGCTATAATCGCGGCGGAACCGGGTGCATTTCTGGACAGGATCGCATTTTTCCAATACGCAATATTGCATCGCAGAATTAAAAAGGGGAACGCGATGAAGAAGACATTGCTTGCACTCTCGCTGGCCGCCTTCGGGCTTGCCGGCTCCATGGTTTCGGCCGCGGCACAGACGCTGACGCCGGTGAAATTCTCGCTCGACTGGACGATGCAGGGCAACCACGCCATCTGGGGTCTGGCGCAGAAGGACAAGGACTTCGAAAAGAACGGCCTCAAGGTGACGATGGACCGCGGCTACGGCTCCGGCGACACGATCGTCAAGGTTGCAGCCGGCGCCTATGACATCGGCTTCACCGACGTCAATTCGCTGATCAAGTTCAATGCCGAAAACCCCGACAAGGGGCTGATCGCCTTCTATCAGGTTTTCGACCGCACGCCGAACTCGATCATCGCGCTGGCCAAATCCGGCATCAAGACGCCGGCCGATGTCATCGGCAAGAAGCTCGGCTCGCCGGAAGCAGACAGCAGCCGCCTGATGTTCGCCGCCTTCGCCAAGGCCAACAATATCGACCCGAAGTCGGTCAACTGGGTATCGATGGCACCGAACCTGCGCGAGACCATGCTCGTCCAGGGCCAGGTCGATGCGATTTCCGGCTTCTCGTCCACATCGGTGTTCAATTTGATTTCTGCCGGCGTGCCGCAGAAGGATATCAACATCATCAGCTATGCCGCCAACGGTCTTGACCTCTATGGCAGCGTGCTCGTCGCCAAGCCCGACTATATCAAGGCGCATCCCGACGTCATCAAGGGCTTCGTCAAGGCAACCGTCGCCGGCCAGATCGCGCTCTTCAAGGACCCAGATGCCGGCATGAAGGCGATGCAGGAAATCGAGCCGCTGTTCGATGTCAAGCTCGAACGCGCCCGTCTGCAGTTTCTCTTCGACAACGGCGTGCTGAAGTCGCCGGCTTTCGAAAAGAACGGCTTCGGCTATGTCGATCCGGCCCGTATGGACCTGACGATCAAAACCAATAGCGAAGTCTACGGCTTCAAGGCACCGGCTGCCGACACGATCTACACGACCGAGTTCCTGCCGCCGGCCGCCGAGCGCATGCCGCCGAAGTAACGCCTCCCAGGCAGGCTTCACACTCAACGAAACGTCTGGAAGGCCATCCGCCGCCGATGAAGAACCTTGTCGAACTGATCGACGTCAGCCTGACCTACGGGAAGACGCTCGCCGTTTCCAATCTCAGCATGAAAGTGCCGGAAGGCTCGTTTTCCGCCGTGGTCGGCCCGTCCGGCTGCGGCAAGTCCTCGCTGATGAAACTGGTGACGGGCCTGATGCCCGCCACCACCGGTTCGGTTCTCGTTGACAACAAGGAGATCTCCGGCCCGGTCAGCATTGTCGGCATGGCCTTTCAGAACCCCAATCTCCTGCCCTGGCGCACGACGCTCGAAAACGTGCTGCTGCCGCTTGAAGTGGTGCGCCCGGAGCGCCACCAGTTCCGCGCCCGCCGCGAGGAATTCGTCGCCCGCGCGATGGATCTCCTCAAGATCGTCGGGCTGGAGAATTTCGCCGATCACTATCCCTGGCAGCTCTCGGGCGGCATGCAGCAGCGCGTCTCGCTCTGCCGCTCGCTCATCCACCAGCCACGTCTGCTGATGCTCGACGAGCCTTTTGGCGCGCTCGATGCCTTCACCCGCGAAGAACTGTGGGACGTGCTGCAGGCGATCTGGATGGAACGGCGCTTCACCGCCATCCTCGTCACCCACGACTTGCGCGAAGCGCTTTATCTCGCTGACGACGTGCATGTCATGTCGAACCGGCCGGGCCGTGTGGTGCGGACCGTCTCGACTGCCGCCTTCAGCCGGCCGCGCAACGAGCAGACCTTCATCGAACCCGCCTTCAACGAGAGCGTCATGGAACTGCGTGCCGATATCCGCCAGCAGCGCATGCCGATCGATGTCGCAGCCGCAACCTCTGCGGCCTCCAAGGTGGAAGGAGCAGCCTGATGAGCAAGCTTGAACGTCTCGGCCCCGTCATCCTGCCGATTGCGATGATCTTGCTCTGGGAGCTCGCCTGTCGGGTCTTCGAGATCCCACCTTTCGTGCTGCCCTCGCCGCTTCTCATCTGGGGTGCGCTGATCGACAATCTCTACATCATCTGGTTCCATGCCAGCCAGACGCTGTTCACCACCGTGATCGGCTTTGCCATCGCGGTCGTCTTCGGCGCCATTCTCGGCATCATGGTCGGTTCGTCGCGTTTTGCCTATACGAGCCTTTACCCGATGCTGGTCGGCTTCAACTCGATCCCGAAAGTCGCGATCGTGCCGGTTCTGGTCGTCTGGTTCGGCATCGGCGCCGTTCCGGCCGTCATCACCGCCTTCATGCTGAGCTTCTTCCCGATCGCGGTCAATGTGGCGACGGGCCTTGCGACGATCGAGCCGGAACTGCGCGACGTGCTTCGCTCACTCGGTGCAAGCCAGCTAGATATCGTCCGCAAGATCGGGATTCCGCGCTCTCTGCCCTATCTCTTCGCCTCGCTGAAGATCTCGATCACGCTTGCCTTCGTCGGCTCGGTAATCTCCGAAACGCTCGCCTCCAACCGCGGCATCGGCACGCTGATGACGCAGGCCTCGGCGAATTTCCGTATTCCGCTGGTGTTTGCCGGCCTTGTCGTCATCGCTCTGATGGGGGTCGTCATGTATGCGATCTTCGCCATCATCGAAAAGCGGATGACCGGCTGGGCAACGCGCGGCACGACATTCGGCGTCGGCGGCTGAAAATGACAAGGGGGCCAGAAGGCCCCCGAAATCTGCTCTCAATCCGCTATCGACGCGCCGATCAGGCGGCGCGACGGATGATCGTTACAGGCTTCACCGGCGTCACGGTGGCCGAGGCAGGCTTCTTCGTTACCATCTTGGTGACGGGCACCATGATCGGCGCGACCTTGGTCGGCATGATCTTCGACGGACCCGGCTTCGAGGCGCCAACCTTCGCAGCACCCATCTTGGCGACCGGCACCTGCGGTGCGGCCAGTTTCGGGCTCACTGACTTCACGAAACGCGCGATCGCATCAAGCGCCGGATCGATCAGTTTCGAGGCCTGCGACAGGCGGCTCGATTCGATGCCGCTGAACTCCGAAACGATCGACCAGTCGGTGCGATTGCCGATCTTCGGCGGCATCCGGCGGGTCTGGATCAGCATGGAGAGATAGCCGCGCAGGCCTTCGAACTCACTCGGCGGGAAAGCGCCCGCAAGGCGGATCCGGCAGAAGTTGTCGATTTTGCGCTGGAAGACTTTGGTCGAAGGCGTGGTCATGATTTCAAATACTTAGATTGCAAGTGTCACCTGCCGACCTTGGCAAGGTCGGGGCGTGCCGAACTAGGTGACGGACATTAAGAAAGGGTTTCGGAGGCGGCCTTTAAGCACGTTAAGCCGTCATACGAAAGAAGATTCCGCACCGAATGACGAGAAGATGCTGATCACGGTGTCGCAGGCCGCGACAATGGGCAGAGCGACCACCCTGCCTAAAATCTGTGCGGCGAAAATGGCGCAAGATCGATGGCGTTTTCGCGGTCCGTCAGAAGGTCAGCGACCAGTCTGGCCGTGCCGGCGGATTGCGTCAGGCCGAGATGGCCGTGGCCGAAGGAATAGACGACCCTCCCGCTCGCCTTCGACCGGCCGATGGCCGGCAGGCTGTCCGGCAATGAGGGACGGAAGCCCATCCACTGGCTGCCGCCCTCTGCCTTCAGGCTGGCAGGAAGGATTTCGCCTTGGTCAGCATGGCCTCGGAGCGCTTGAAATTCGCCGGAAGCTCCAGCCCGCCAAGTTCCACCGCGCCACCGACCCGGATGCCGGTCGATAGCCGCGTGACAACGAAGCCGTGGCCGCCGAATGTCACCTGCGTCCTGAGATCGAAGGCTTCCGAGGCAAGTGTCGTGTTATAGCCGCGCTCCGTCTCGAGCGGGATCGTCTCGCCAAGCGTCTTGGCGATCCGGTGCGAGAAGGCGCCGGCCGCCAGCGCGACCTTTGGCGGAACGCGCCTTGCCGTCTGCGGCAAAGATCCGCACGCCATCGGCCGAGGCTGCAGGGCCATGATATCGGCGATCTCGATCGTGCCGCCGATTGCGGAAAATGATCGGCGAGCGCCAGCGTGTAGAGTTTCGGATCGGCGATCGAAAACCACCCGGGGGTGAACGTGCCGGAAATGAAGCGCGGCGACAGGCCGGGCTGGATCTCCGCCATCTCGTCACCGGCTACATGGCGAAATTCGATCCCGTGATCGGCGCGCGCGGCCCAGCCGGAAAGCGAAGCCTGAAATTCCGCCTCGCTCTCATAGACCTGAAGATTGCCATCCTTGCGCAGCATGGAAAGCGTGCCGCTTTCCTTGAGGAACGGTTCCAGCTCGGCCCGCGCGAGATCCATCAGCGCCGTCTGCGCCGCAATTGAGGCTGCGACGCGTGACGGCTGGCAGGCACGCCAGAAACGATACATCCACGGCGCGATCTGCAAGGCATAGGCAGGCGGCACGCTGAGGGGGCCAAGCGGGTCCATCAGCCATTTCGGCGCCTTCTTCAGGATGCCGGGCGAGGCGAGCGGCAGGATATCGGTGAAGGCGAAGGCACCGGCATTACCGGCAGAGGCACCGGCCGCCGGACCGCTGCGATCGATGACCGTCACCGAAAGGCCGCGACGCCGGGCAGCGATTGCCACCGACAGCCCGACCACCCCCGCGCCGATGACGATGACATCCGGCTCAGCCATACCTATCCCCAATTCACCGATCCCGTGATTGCTGCGCCGATTGCGTCAGGCCTTGAAGTCCTGAACTGCGCCCGGAAGCTTGCTCCATTCCGCATACCAGCTGTTGAACAGCTTGAACTGCGCCTCGACATAGCCGCGCTGGCTGTCCGACAGCACATCGCTTTCGTTGAAATGCAGCGTGTATTCCTCGTCGCCCTTCAACACCATCATGTGCTTGAAGAAGAGAACGAGATCCGGGCCCTCATCGAAGGAGGAGAGAACGCCGAGCGCCTCTTCCAGCTCTTTCGTACGCGCCCGGGCATCGGCATTGCCGGCGGCTGCGGCCTGCGCGAGATTGCAGAGATGGATGACTTCCTTCGGCAGGACATTGCCTATGCCGGTGATCGCGCCGGTCGCGCCGCAATTGACGAAACCGTGGAACACGGCCGTATCGACGCCGATCATCAGCGAGACGCCATCATCGCGGCTGGTGATATTTTCCGCCGCATAGCGCATATCGGCCGGGCCGCCGAATTCCTTGAAGCCGACGAGGTTCGGGTGTTCGGCGCGCAGCGCGAAAAACAGGTCGGCGCGGGTGGCATAGCCATAATAGGGGCTGTTGTAGATAACCGCCGGAAGATCGGGCGCAGCCGACAGGATCGCCTTGAAATGCGCCTTCTGGGCTGCAACCACCGAGCCGCGGGACAGGACGCGCGGGATAACCATCAGCCCCTTGGCGCCGACCTTCTGCGCATGGGCGGCATGCGCCACGGCCGAGGCGGTATTGACCGCGCCAGTACCGACGATTACCGGAATGCCGGCCCGCGTCAGCCGCTCGACGCCTTCCATGCGCTGGGCATCGGTGAGCAGCGGCCAGTCACCCATAGAGCCGCAATAGACGACGGCCGACATGCCGTCTGCAATCAGCTGCTTGGCCTTCTTCACCAGCGCATCGAAATCCGGCTGCGGTCCGGCTTGCAGGGGGTCATCAGCGCCGGGATGACGCCAGAGAAAATCGTCGCCTTCATTGCACATTCCTCGTCGCTATGCCGGCTCCGATGATCGACCGGCTCTGAACATAGGATGGACGCTACACCTTTGCATTTTACTTGTCGACAAGATTTCGACAAGAGATGTGCAAAGTGTCAGAGCTCTACCGAGAGGCGGTCCGAGCGGGTAAAGATCGACTGGATCTGCGCGACGATCTGCTCCGCATGCAGGCGGGCCAGACGATCAGCCTCATCGACATTGCGGGCCTCGATCGCGGCGATGATCTCCTCATGCTCGTCGACGAATTGCTGCGGCAGGCGATCGCCATAGGACTGGTAATAGAGACGCAGGAGACGGCGCCCCTCGTCCAGCAGCCGGTTGAACAGGGTCAGGAAATACGGGTTGCGCCCCGCCTCGGCGATCGCCGCATGAAGCGCCGCATTGGTGGAGATCATGGCAAGCGCATCGCCGGCCCTCGCCGCATCGGCAAAACCCGCCTGATATTCGCGGATCGTCACGAGGTCATCTGCACGGTGATATTGTGCCGCCAGTTTCGTCGTCACCCGGTACATCAACACCAGCGCATCGAAAAAGTGTGCAGGTTGAGGAAATCGATATTGGAGACCATGGTCGAGCGGTTGGGCAGCGTATCGATCAGACCGTCACCGGCAAGCCTGACCAGCGCTTCACGGATCGGCGTGCGCGACATCTGGAACCGTTCGGCCAGTTGCACCTCGTCGATCGGGCTTCCGGGGGGAAGCGTCAGATCGATGATCTCGTCGCGCAGCACCTCATAGACCATTTTAACGCCGGAGCCGCGCCGGCGCTCCCCGCCGGTCTTTGCTTCACTCTCCGCCATCCCGGATCCTTCCGTGTCACCACCAACATATGTGTCGACATACTGCACACAACTGAAATAGCCTGTCGCGGATTCTTTTGCCCGAAACGGATGCCGCCATGCCCTTTTCCCCGTCGAACATCTCTTCCGCCTCCATGCCCGCACCGATCAGCGACAGCGAACGTCTCGCCCGGCTTCAGCGCCTGCGCGCATCGATGGCAAAGGCCGGCGTCATCGGTCTGCTCCTCGGCTCGACGGAGAGCCTGCGCTATTTCACCGGACTTGTCTGGCATCAGAGCGAGCGGCTACTCGGCGCGCTGGTGACGGAAAAAGGCCTCACCTATATCGTGCCCGGCTTCGAAAAGAGCCGCGTCGAAACCCTGCCGCATCTCGAAGGCGAGATCGCCATCTGGCAGGAAGAGGAAAGCCCGGCCGAACTGATTTCCGCTCTCCTTGGCCCGAAAGGCATGCTGGCGCTCGACGATGCCCTGCCGCTCTTTGCCTATCATGCGCTGGCGAAAGCGATCGGCAGCGAACGGCTTGTCGATGGCGCGCGGCTGATCCGCGATCTGCGCCTCCTGAAATCCCCGGCCGAGATCGCGCTCATCCAATATGCCATGGACCTGACGCTGGAAGTGCATCGCCGCGCCCATGCGATCATGAAGCCCGGCATCCGCGCCTCGGAGGTCGTGCGCTATATCGACGAGCAGCACCGCGCGCTGGGTGCCGAGATCGGCTCGACCTTCGGCATCGTCTCCTTCGGTGAAGCGACCTCTCTGCCGCATGGCGCCGATGGCGATCAGGTGCTGGAGAAGGATCAGGCCATTCTCGTCGATACCGGCACGAGGCTCGACGGCTATCACTCCGATCTCACCCGCACCTATATGCTGGACGAGCCGGATGCCGCATTTGCCCGCATATGGCAGATAGAACGTCAGGCGCAGCAAGCCGTCTTCGATGCCGCCCAACTCGGCGCACCGTGCCAGAGCCTGGACGATGCCGCCCGCGCGGCACTCGCCCTCCACGGGCTCGGCCCCGATTACGCTGTTCCCGGCCTGCCGCATCGCGCCGGACACGGGCTTGGCCTCGAAATCCATGAGGAGCCCTATATCGTGCGCGGCAATGCCACCCCTCTGGCCCCCGGCATGTGCTTTTCCAACGAGCCGATGATCGTCGTTCCCGGCCGCTTCGGCATCCGGCTGGAGGACCATATCACCATGACCGAGACCGGGCCGCGCTGGTTCACCGAGCCGGCAAAGAGCCCGACCGAACCCTTCGCCTGAGGCTGCTGGCATTGGTGCTTTGATAAATCCGACAGGTCTTCGGAACTTTCCAGACCGTTCGATAGTTGCTCCCTGACCGAAACCTATCAGGCGCAACTGACGGATGGAGGTGGAGATGCAGGTTTCATGGACCAAGGATCGCCGTTTCAGTCGGCGCTACCCGCTGAAACACGATCGTCGCAAGCGCATCAGGGATGGCAACGAACCCACAAGCCGACCCGTCACCGTATTCGGCCAGCGCGATCCGTCCGACTACCGAAAACTGTCGCGCGAAGACCGGCGGGAAAACCTCTATTTCGGCATCGGAATGCTGATCTTCTTCGGCGCCATCGCGGCAACGGCGATAACGCTCTACGTCTTCGTCGCCGTCAACGCCGCGCTCTTCGGTGCCGGTTGACCACCTCTGCTCCTAGCGCATCTGGCCGTTGAGCCAGGCCTTGAAGGCATTCATCGAGCCGCTCTGGCGGGCATTCGGCGGGGTGACGAACCAGTAGCCATAGGCGCTCGGATAGGTGAACCCGCCGGGATTGACGAAACGGCCGCTGGATAACTCGTCAGTAATCAGCTCCCGCGGAATGAGCGCCATGCCCTGACCCGCAAGCGCCGCACGGATCACCATCGTGTAATAGCCGAAACGCGTCGTATGCCGCATGGCAAGCTCGGGCCGATGATGATGGGCGGCAAAATGCTGCCAGTGAAACGGCGTCTGCGGATGTTCGAGCATCACGCCACCAGCAAGATCATCGAGCGTCTTCGGCATGCCGTAACGCTCGAAATAGGAGGGCGCGCTGACCAGAAGCACATCATTGCCGAACAGGTAGAAGCTTTCGCTATCCGCCATCGGCGTGGTGCAGAACTGAAAGATGCCGTCCGGCATTTCCGATTGCTGCGGCGAGATGAAGGTGGTGAACTGCACCTCGATTTCGGGGTGCTCGTCGCTGAAACTCATGAAGCGCGGCAGGAGCCAGCGATCGCCGAAGATCGGCGGGACCTGAAGCCGCAGCACCCGCGGACCGGGCTTCAGCCGGGCGGCGAGCAGCGCCGCATCCTCCATGGCCTTCAGCGCCGTGCGGGCATGTTCGATATAGATGCGGCCGACTTCCGTCGCCACCATGCCATGCGGCGTGCGGACGAAGGCAGGGCTGCCGATCAGTTCTTCGAGACCCAGCAGCTGTTTGCTGACGGCACTCTGGGACAAGGCGATGCTTTCGGCCGCAGCACTGGTCGAGCCGCGCTCAGCAATGGCGAGAAGCACCTGAAGCGCTGCCGTCGAGGGCAGCCTGCGGCGATGCGGTCTGGCCGACATATGTCCCTCTCCTGCCCTTTTCGAATTGCCTTGCTGTGTCGCTAGTCGAAATCGTCATAGGGGGCAAGAAATAAACGCGCTTGCTCATCCGGGCGCAGGTCGGAAAATTGCTCAATAACTGAACAAGAAAAGGTTTTGTCGATGTCGGCACCCGCACAGCTCTGGGGTGGACGTTTCAAGTCCGGCCCGTCCGAAGCTCTCGCCAATCTCTCGCGGCGCCGCGTCCTACTTCCGCCTTTACCGTGAAGACATTGCCGCTCCCGCGCCCATGCCTCCGAGCTGAAGCGCGCCGGCGTGCTGGATGACGCCGAATTCACCGCCATCCGCGCCGCGCTTGACCTGATCGAAGCCGACATAGCCGCCGGCCGCGAAACGCCGATTGCCGGCGACGAGGACGTCCATACCTTCCTCGAGCGCCTGCTGATGGCCCGCCTCGGCGCACTCGGCGGCAAGCTGCGCGCCGGCCGTTCGCGCAACGACCAGACAGCCAACAACACCCGCCTTTACCTGCGCCGCATGGCCCGCGAACTGTCCGCCGGCATCATCGCCGTCGAAGACGCCATCCGCAGCCAGGCGGCAAAGCATGTCGAAACCGTCATGCCGGGCTTCACCCATCTTCAGCCGGCCCAGCCGATCGTGCTCGGCCATCACCTGATGGCGCATGCCCAGTCGCTGCTGCGCGACCTTCAGCGCTTTGCCGATTTCGACCGCCGTTTCGATCGCTCGCCGCTCGGCGCTGCCGCCCTTGCCGGGTCGGGCATCGTCAACCGGCCGGATCTCTGCGCCATCGAGCTCGGTTATTCGGCAGCCGCCGAAAACTCGATCGATTCGGTCGCAGCGCGCGATATCGTTGCCGAATTCCTGTTCATTTCCTCGCTCGTCGCCGTCGATCTTTCGCGGCTTGCGGAAGAAATCTGCATCTGGAGCTCCAAGCAGTTCAGCTGGGTGCGCCTGCATGACAGCTATTCGACCGGCTCCTCGATCATGCCGCAGAAGAAGAACCCCGACATTGCCGAACTGACACGCGGCATGTCCGGCACGCTGATCGGCAATATCGCCGGCTTCCTTGCGACGATGAAGGCCATGCCGCTCGCCTATAACCGCGACCTTGCCGAAGACAAGCGCGCGCTTTTCGAAACGATCGACGTATTGCAGCTCATCCTGCCCGCCTTTGCCGGCATGGCGGAGACGATGGAATTCGACGTCGAGAAACTGGCCTATGAAGCCCCGCGCGGCTTCACGCTTGCAACCGAAGTGGCCGACTGGCTGGTGCGCCAGAACGTGCCCTTTGCCGAAGCCCACGAGATCACCGGTGCGTCGTGCGCTATTGCGAGGAACAGGGCTACGATCTCGCAGGCCTGACCGAGGCCGACCTGCCGAAGATCGATCCGCGCCTCAACGCCGATCTTTTGAACGCGATCACGCTCGAGCATGCGCTTTCGAGCCGCACGGGCTATGGTTGCACGGCTCCTGAGGCCGTACGTGCCCAGATCGAGCGTTTCGACGCCGCGATCGAGGCCGCCCGCGCCTTTGCCGAAAACCCGATCAAGGCGACAGCGGAAGCGAAGACGAAATGACAACACCGTCCTCCCCATCGACTGCGGCAACGGGCGACCGTGACCGCTACGAAATCGCCCATCTGAAGCTGGTGCCGAAGCGACATATCGGCCGCACCATCTCGGCCGCCGTCGTCATCGTCCTGCTTCTGGCTTTGATCCGCGCCTTCAGCGTCGGCCAGATTGAATGGTCCTATGTGCGCCAATTCCTGTTCGCACCGGTCATTCTAGAAGGTCTGGTTAACACGCTGATCATGACGGTCGCCGCCATGGTGATCGGCATCGTGCTCGGCGTCTTGAGCGCCGTGATGCGGATTTCCGGCAATCCGGTCCTCTCCTGGATCGCGATCGGCTATGTCTGGATCTTTCGCGGGGCGCCGGCGCTGTTGCAGCTGATGCTGTGGTTCAATCTGGCGCTGATCTTCCCGACGCTCGGCATTCCCGGCCTCTTCGAGTTCCGCACCGTCTACATCATGACGCCGTTTGTCGCCGCCATGCTCGGTCTTGGCATCTCGCAGGCGCCTATACGTCGGAAGTCGTGCGAAGCGGGCTTCTCTCCGTCGATAGCGGCCAGTATGAGGCAGCCCGCACCATCGGCATGACGCAGATGAAGATGCTGCGCCGCATCGTGCTGCCGCAGGCCATGCGCGTCATGGTGCCGCCGATCGGCAACGAAGTGATCGGCATGGTGAAGCTCACATCGCTTGCCAGCGTCATCCAGTTCACCGAGATCCTGCACAATGCGCAGGTGATCTACTACGCCAATACCCGCGTGCTGGAACTGCTGCTTGTCGCGAGCTTCTGGTATCTGGTCGTCGTCACCATTCTCTCCGTTGGCCAGCAGCGCATCGAGCGCTATTTCGGCCGCGGCTCCAAATCCATCCGCGCATCGGTGTGAGGTCGTCATGAGCAAGGACATTCTCGTCAAGGCGATCGACGTCTCGAAGAAATTCGACGCCTTCCAGGCGCTCGACAAGGTCAACATGGATGTAGCGCGCGGCGAAGTCGCCTGCATCATCGGACCGTCGGGCTCGGGCAAGAGCACCTTCCTGCGCTGCATCAACCTTCTGGAGCGCATGGATGGCGGCGCCATCTGGGTCAATGACGAGCTGATGGGCTATCGTCGCGACGGCAACAACCTGCATGAGCTGAGCGACGCCGAAATTCGCGCCAGCGCCGCCGCATCGGCATGGTCTTCCAGCGCTTCAACCTCTTCCCGCACAAGACGGCGGTGGAGAATATCGTTGAAGGCCCGGTTCAGGTTCTCGGCGAAAACCCGAAAGAAGCCCGCGACCATGCGCTTTCGCTTCTGGAGCGGGTTGGCCTCGCGGACAAGGCCGATCACTACCCGTCGGAACTCTCGGGCGGGCAGCAGCAGCGTGTGGCGATTGCCCGCGCCATGGGCATGCGGCCGGAACTGATCCTGTTCGACGAGCCGACGTCTGCGCTCGACCCGGAACTGGTCTCGGAAGTGCTCGACGTGATGCGCAATCTCGCCGCCTCCGGCATGACGATGATCGTCGTCACCCACGAGCTCGGCTTTGCCCGCAACGTCGCCAATACCGTGACCTTCATGGAGACCGGCAAGGTGGTGGAGACGGGCCCGGCCGCCGAGGTTCTGTCGACGCCGAAAAGCGCCCGAACCGCCGAATTCATCCGCGCGGTCCATAACTGACCGCGCCCAAAAAGACTACGCAGATCAACCAGCATCCAGAGATAACAGGATAGGGGATATCATGACCAAAGCACTCGCACTGATCGCGCTTGCAGCCGCCTTTGCCGCCAATTCGGCTTCCGCAGAAGGCCTGCCGGAGCGCATCAAGTCGGCCGGCAAGATCGTTGTTGCCAACACGCCGAACTACCCGCCGATGGAATACAAGGACCCGGCAACCAACGAGCTGAAGGGCCTCGACATCGATCTCGGTCTAGCGCTTGCCAAGCAGCTCGGCACCAAGGTCGAATGGTCGGATATCGGCTTCGAACAGATGGTTTCGTCGGTGGCGACGGGCCGCGTCGACCTCATCCAGAGCGGCATGACCGACACGGAAAAGCGCCGCGATGCGCTCGAATTCGTCGATTACATGCGTTCCGGCGCGCAGTTCTACACGACGATGAACCACAAGGACGAGATCAAGACTGCCTCGGATCTTTGCGGCAAGTCGGTCGGCATGAGCCGCCGCACCACCTTCCCGGACGAGACGGCAAAGTGGAGCGCAGCAAACTGCGAAGCCAAGGGCCTTCCGGCCATCAAGGTTGTCGGCACCGAAGGTTCGGCAGATGCCCGCACCCAGCTGAAGCAGGGCCGCGTCGATGCCGCCGTTCAGGGTTCGGAAACCGTTCCTTACCTGATGACGCTCGAAAAGGACGCCTATTACGCTGTCGGCAAGCCGTTCACCGCCGTCTATCAGGGCATCGGCTTCTCCAAGAAGGACACCGAACTGCGTGACGCCTATATCGGCGCGATGAAGGCGCTGATGGCCTCCGGCGAATACAAGGCGATCTTCACCAAGTGGGGCCTTGCAGACGCAGCACTGGACGGCATCTACATCAACGGCGCGCGGCCAAGTAATCCCGCGTTTTGAGAGGGCGGCTGCGCCCTCCACCAATCAGCCTGTCGGCCCATCCGGGCCGGCGGGCAGCATTGCCACCGTGATCCGGTATTTCGCATGACCTTCGATCTGACCCCTCGCCCGCTGAACCCTGCGCCTGAAACTCCTGCCATGACCTGGCCGAACGGTGCGAAAAGCGCGCTCTTCGTCGGCTTCGACGTCGATGCCGAAACGGCCTGGATCGGCAACAATCCATCGAATGTCGACCGCATGGTGACGACTTCGCATGGCGGCTATGCGCGCGCGTCGGCATTGCAAGATCGTCGAACTGATGGACATGCTGTCGATCAAGGCAACCTTCTTCATTCCCGGCTGGACGGCGCTGGCGCATCAGGCCGTCTGCGAAAAGATCCTGACCGCCGGCCACGAGATCGGCCATCACGGCTATCTTCACAAGCTGCCGGATCGCACCAAGCTTGATGAAGCCTTCGAGGAAATCGACCTCGGCTTTGAAGCGCTGGAAAAGGCGTTTGGCGTCAGACCGATCGGCTACCGCGCGCCATCCGGCGAAAATTTTCCGGAGCTTCTCACCTATCTGGCGAAATCCGGCATCCGCTATTCCTCGTCCTACCGCGACGATATTCTGCCCTATCGCCATGCCACGTTCGAAGGGCAGCCGGGACCGGTCGAGATCCCGGTCAATTTCGCCTTCGACGACTGGAATTTCGGCATGACCAGCCGCACGAGTTCAAGGCCGATCTTCGGCCGCGACGCTGTTCTGCAGATGTGGATCGACGAGTTCGAGGCGACGCATGCCTGGGGCGGCGTCACCACGCTGGTTCTCCACCCGCAGGTTTCCGGCCGGCCGATGCGCTGGCACTTGCTGCGCGATTTCCTGCACTATGTGCAGCAGAAATCCGACGTATGGATTGCCACCGGCGAAGAGATCGCCAACCATTACGAGGCGCTCGAAAAGGCGCGCTGACGTATCATCGAAGACAAGCGGGAGGCCGGCATGGCATTCGACAAGACGACCCTTGAAGCGCTGCGCGCCAAATATGGCGACGGTCACGGCGGAAGCATCCACGATCCGGAATTCCGCGCCGTCGCGACAAGATCTTCAATGCAGCCGGCACCCGTGCCGCCCCCTATGCCGGCGTACCGACCCTGCTCGACGCGCCGCTGAAGGAAATCGATGCGGAAAATCCCGATTTCGGCGATCTTCAGGTCGCGCTGATCGGCGTGCCGATGGATCTCGGCGTCACCAACCGTCCCGGCTCCCGCTTTGGGCCGCGGGCGCTGCGCACCATCGAGCGCGTCGGCCCCTACAACCATGTCCTGAAGACGCGCCGGTCTTCGAGATGAAGGTTGCCGATATCGGCGATGTGCCTTTCCGCAGCCGCTATCGGCTGGAACTCAGCCACGAGGATATCGAAAAGCGCATCGCGCAGGTCGTCGATGCCGGCGTCATTCCCTTGTCCGTCGGTGGCGATCACTCGATCACGCACCCGATCCTGAAAGCCGTCGGCCGCGACCGGCCGGTCGGCATGATCCATATCGACGCCCATTGCGATACGGGCGGCGCCTATGACCTCACCAAATTCCACCATGGCGGACCGTTCCGCAATGCCGTGCTCGACGGCGTGCTCGATCCGACGCGGGTGATCCAGATCGGTATCCGCGGAGCTGCCGAATATCTCTGGGAATTTTCCTATGAGAGCGGCATGACCGTCATCCATGCCGAAGAGATCGGCAAGATGGGTATCGACAAGGTGATCGAGAAGGCCCGCGCCGTGGTCGGCGACGGCCCGACCTATCTCTCCTTCGATATCGACAGCCTCGACCCGGCTTACGCGCCGGGCACCGGCACGCCGGAAATCGGCGGTCTGACCAGCCGGCAGGCGCTCGATATCCTGCACGGACTGAAGGGCCTCAATTTCGTCGGCGGCGACGTCGTGGAAGTGGCGCCCCAATATGACACAACCACCAACACCGCCCATGCCGGCGCGCAGATGCTGTTCGAGATCCTGAGCCTCATCCGTTTCAGCCCGTCTCTCTGAGATACCGTTTCGCCGGTTGCGGATTGCCGCAGCCGGCGCTTCGCCGCTTGTTCCAGGTCGCAGAACCGTTATGACTGAAGGAGGCCCGCGACCCGTTCGCGGCCCCTGCCCGGCATGACAACGCAAAAGGGAACAGCGTGGCGCAGACAGTAAATTCCGTTAAGGCCGCGTCCTCGACTAAGGGCATGGTCGCAACGCCCCATTGGCTGGCAACCGAGGCCGGAGCCAGGGTTTTGAAACGCGGCGGCAATGCCATCGAGGCGATTGTTGCGGCAGGTGCGGCCCTTTCCGTTCTCTACCCGCATTTCTGCGGTCTTGGCGGCGACGCGATCTGGATCACCTCCGACCGTTCAGGCAAGGCGAAAGCTTCATGGGCATCGGCCACGCCGCAGATGCCGGTGCAGCCCTGCAGGGCCTCTCCGCCATTCCTGCGCGCGGCCCCCTATCGACACTTCTGACTGCCTGCCTCGTCGATAGCTGGGACAAGGTGCTGACCCATTCAAGAGAGGAATGGCAGGGCAAGGAGAGCCTTGCAGGCCTGCTCGACGATGCGATTGCGCTTGCGTCGGATGGCTTTCCGGTCAGCCCATCGCAGGATTTCTGGTATCGCTTCCGGCAGGGTGAGGTCGCGGCATGGCCGGGCTTTGCCGAGACATTTGCGGCAGATGGCACCCAGCGCCAGCCGGCACTTGCCAAAACCCTTCGCGCCATTGCCGACAAGGGTGTTCGGGAGTTTTACGAAGGCGAGCTTGCCGCTCGCATCATCGCCGGGCTGCAGGCCGTCGGCTCGCCGCTGACGGCGAAGGATCTTGCCGCCACTTCCACCCGGATCGAGGCGCCGCTGTCGCTCGACTATCGCGGCCTGACACTTCTCGCCCCGCCACCACCGACGCAAGGGGCGACCACGCTCGGCATCATGGGCGTGCTGGCCGGCTTCGACATGGCCGCTATCGCCTACCGCAGCGCCGAGTATTACCACCATCTGGTGGAGGCGGTGAAACAGGCATTTCTCGATCGTCCTGCGATTGCCGATCCGCTGTTTTCGACCGTCGATACCAAGCGCCTGCTCAATCCTGACAGACTTCACGCCAGACCCGCGCCATCGACGCGGCGCAAGCTCTGCCGTGGCCGCAGGCCTTCAAGCCCGGCGACACGGCCTTTCTCTCGGCAACCGACAGCGAGGGCCGCAGCGTCTCGATGCTGCAAAGCCTCTATTTCGATTGGGGAAGCGGCGTCGTGGCCGGCGATACCGGCATTCTCTGGCAGAACCGCGGCGCCGCCTTCAGCCTCGACCCGACTTCGCCGAATGCTTATGCGCCGGGAAAACGACCCTTCTACACCCTCAATCCCGGCATGGCGCTGAAGGATGGCCGCCCGCATCTGCTCTATGGCACGCAGGGCGCCGATGGCCAGCCGCAGACGCTGTCGCTCATCCTGTCGCTCCTGATCGACCACGGGCTTGATCCGCTCGACGCGCTATCACAGCCGCGCTTTCTGCTCGGCAAGACATTTTCCGATGCGACGGACAGCCTGAAGATCGAGGAAAATGTCGGCGACGCAGTCGTGGATCGGCTTTCGGCCATGGGGCATGCGGTGAGCCGCATCGATGCCTTCAGCCAGCTCGGCGGGCAGGCCGGCGTTATCCGTATTTCACAAGATGGCCAGATCGTCGGCGCGCATGATCCGCGCAGCGATGGCGGGGCAACAGGTATCTGACATGAGCATGCCAGTTTTCGATCTCCTGATCCGCAACGCCCGGCTGGACGGGCGCCGAGTTGAACAGAGCCGCTCGGATGAGCCCCAGCTGGACAAGGCCGGCACAGTCGATATCGCCATTCGCGGCGGACGGATCGCGGCGATCGGCCAAGGTCTTGCCGGCACCGCGGCTCAGGTCGTCGAGGCCGCCGGTGCCTTCGCCTGTACCGGCTTTACCGACAGTCATGTCCATCTCGATAAGGCCTGCATCCTTGATCGCTGCACGATCTGCGAGGGAACCCTTGGTGAAGCCGTGCGCGAAACTGCGCGCGCCAAGGCCGGTTTTACCGAGGAAGACGTCTATGCCCGCGCCGCCCGCGTGGTGGAAAAGGCGATCGTCAACGGAACGCAACGGATGCGGACATTCGTCGAGATCGATCCGCGTGCCGGCATGCGTTCCTTCGAGGCGATCAAGCGCATCCGCACTGACTATGCCTTCGCGATCGATATCGAGATCTGCGCCTTTGCGCAGGAGGGCCTGACCAACGAGATGGAAACCTATTCCATGCTCGATGAGGCCCTGGCGAACGGCGCCGATCTCGTCGGCGGCGCGCCTTATGTCGATCCAGATCCGAAGGGGCAGATCGGGCTGATCTTCGATCTGGCCGAGAAGCACAATGTCGCCGTCGATTTCCATCTCGATTTCGACCTCACGCCGGAAAAGAGCAATCTGCAGGCGGTCATCGAGGAAACCATCCGGCGCGGCTTTCAGGGGCGAGTGGCGCTCGGCCATATGACCAGCCTGTCAGCCATGCCGCCGGCCGAGATGATGGCGCTTGCACCGAAATTGAAGGAGGCCGGGATCGCCATCACCGTGCTTCCCGCCACCGATCTCTTCCTCAACGGCCGCAGCTTCGATCATCTCGTGCCACGTGGTGTGGCTCCGGCCCATCGTCTGGCGCAAGAGGGTGTGGTGACCTCGATTGCCACCAACAACGTGCTGAACCCATTCACACCTTATGGTGATGCTTCGCTCATCCGTATGGCAAACCTCTATGCGAATGTCGCCCAGATCTCCCGCGACGAGGATATGGCGCTGGCCTTCGACATGATCAGCCTCCAGCCATCGAAAATCCTCGGTGCCTCGCATGGTCTGTCGGAGGGCGCGGTTGCCGATATCATCCTCCTTGATTGCCGCAGGCCCGAAGACGCCATTCGCGAAAATGCCCGGGTTTTCTGGGGCTGCAAGAATGGCCGGCCGACCTTCGAAGCGCCGCGACCCGTCATTCTGAGAGGGTAATGCCGCCGCCTGCGGCATCGCCTCTTCCGCGCATTTGGCGCATTGAACTTTGCCTTGAGACAGCGTAGGCCTTGCCTCAAGCACATCGTGCCCCTCGGGATCGTGATGCGCTCCAATTTTGCTTTGGCGCATGTCATGATCGCAAAACCGCAACGATTTTTTGCGCGACATGCTGTTGAAGCCATATGGGCAGGGTCGATGAAACGCGGTCAGAGCCAGATCTCCAGCTGGGTGGTGCGCCTCGTTTGCGCCCTCGCGCTGACGTTTGGCGGCATCGCCTCCGGCGCGCTCCCGATCGACACCCAACCGGTCTCCGCAGACGATCAGCAAACGGCGGATCTTGCCGCCTATATCCTTCCCGACGGCACGATCCCCACCCTTTGCGTCACCGTCAATGACGATAGCGGCGAAAAGCACGGCACGACAGGGCATCTGCATGGCTGCGATGCCTGCGAAATCACCCTCGTCGCCTTCCTGTTGCCCGAACCGCCGGCGGGACCATCGCATTTCGCCCGCCATGCGCCTGACGTGTCTCTGGCGCCCTCTACACCCGTCTTTTCGACGCGGGCGCATCCGCCCAACGCCAATCCGCGAGCGCCACCGCTACCCGGCATGCTCGGCTAGTCTTCCACAGCCGTCTGCCCAAGGGCTACAGGCCATCAGGCTTAGGACTTGAGGCTTGGGGCATCAGCCAACCCGCATTCTTCGTAACAACCACTCCTTGATCAGTCCGGCCCGCGACCATCGCCGCCGACTGCCATGACCATTGGGGCCACGCCCCGGAAAGACATCACCATGTCCAGACTTCTCCGCACCCTCCCCGTTGCCGGCGTCATCCTTCTGGCGGCGACTGCCCAGGCCCTTGCCCACGCGCATCTGAAGACCGCAAGCCCCTCGGAAAAGGTCGAGGCCGCAGCGCCTGCCGAAATCAATCTCGGCTTCACCGAGGCGCTCGATCTGAAATTCAGCGGCATCGCCGTGGTCGGCGCCGACAAGAAGGATGTCACGCTTGGCGATGCCGTCCTGAAGGATGACGGCAAGTCGCTGGTGGCACCCGTCACCGGCACGCTTGCGCCCGGCGCCTATACGGTCAACTGGCACGTCCTTTCGGTCGATGGCCACAAGACCAATGGCAGCTACACCTTCACCGTCAAACCCTGATGACGGCTGATACGGTCTTTACCGGCCTCAGATTTGTCTTCGATTTCTCGGTGCTGCTCCTCTGGGGCAGCGCCATCTATCTGCGCGTGCTGGTGGCGCCGGCTCTGGCCTCAATGATCTGGCAAAAGATGAAGCCGGTTCGCATTCCGGCCGTGTGGCTCACCTGCGCGGCAACGGTGCTCTCGCTTCCTGTCCGCACGGCCATGCTCGGCAATGGCTGGCCCGATGCAACCGCTGGCGGCCTGATGCTCGATGTGTTGCTGCACACCAGCGTCGGAACAGCGTGGATCTGGCAGGCGGTTGGAACGGCAGCGCTTCTCCTCTCCTTCGCCCTGCCGCAAATGCGAGGTCGCATGCTGGCGACCGCCTTGTCTGCCGGCTTCCTGCTGATCGGGCTTGCGATGATCGGCCATGCCTCCATGCATTCAGGCATCACCGGCCTCCTCCACAGGGCAAGCGATGCGCTGCATCTTCTTTCTGCCGGCGCATGGGTCGGCTCGCTCGCCCCCGTATTCCTGATCCTGTGTCCGGCGACGGCAACAACCTTTGCCGGCGAGGCACGTCTCGCCCTGATGCGTTTCTCCACGGCCGGGCATCTGGCCGTGGCGCTCGCGCTCCTGTCGGGTGTCGTCAACACGCTGATGATCGTTGGCGGCCTTCCGATAGACTGGTCGGCGCCCTATCAGCAACTCCTGTGCCTGAAGATCGCCGGCGTCGGCGTCATGCTGGCCCTGGCTCTGGCCAATCGTTACATCGCCGTGCCGCGATTGAGCCGGCAGGAAACCGCAATAATCTGGCTCCGAGCGGGCACGATCGCGGAAATCGTAATCGCTACCGTCGTCATCGCCCTTGTTGCGGTTTTCGGCATGCTTGAGCCATTTCCGTAAAGCATGTCGCGCAAATCAGAGCAGATGGTCAAGACACGGCTACAACCAAACGTGATATGCTCTGATCGGGAACAATCCGCACCACCATGCGTAGTAGCGCATGGACCGGAGCAAAGACTGTTTGGCCCATGTCCGAAAGATCCGGCGCAAGGGTGCCGGATCAGCCGCATCGATAACGGGAGAAAGCCATGTCTTCAGAATGGCCGATGTTCATCATGCAGTCGATTGCCGTTTTCACACTGGTCGGCGCGCTCTTCATCAGAGCCTGATCGTTCAGCCATCAAGCAAGAGCTTCAATCCAGCATCCGCAAGATGACGGTGCTCGGTTCCGCGTCGTTTGTCTCGGCCTTCCTGCTGAAACGAAAACGGGCGCACCATGTGGCGCGCCCGCAATTTCTTTCCGACGACCGCCTGAGCGGCGATCTTTGCCTCAGGCCTCTGCGGTCGGCTTCGCCTCCGCATCACCGCCCGTAGCGTCCTTCTGCCCGCCCTTGAAGATCTTGCGTACGGTGACGAAGAGCAGCGGGATAAAGAAGATGCCGAGCACGGTGGCGGAAATCATGCCACCCATGACGCCGATACCGATGGAGTTCTGGCTGCCCGAACCCGCGCCGTTGGCGATCGCCAGCGGCAGAACGCCGAGGATGAAGGCAAGCGAGGTCATCAGGATCGGGCGAAGACGCATGCGGGCCGCATCCACCGTTGCCTCGATCAGCCCCTTGCCATGGCTCTGCTGTTCAATGGCGAACTCGACGATGAGGATCGCGTTTTTCGCCGCAAGACCGATCGTGGTCAGGAGACCCACCTTGAAGTAGACGTCGTTCGACTGGCCGAACAGCGTGGCTGCAAGCAGCGCGCCGAAAATGCCGATCGGAACCGAGAGCATGACGGCGAACGGGATGGACCAGCTTTCGTAAAGTGCTGCCAGTGCCAGGAAGACGACCAGGATCGAGATCGCGTAGAGCTGGCTCGCCTGATTGCCCGAGAGGCGTTCCTGTGCCGAAAGGCTCGTCCATTCATGGCTGAAGCCTGCCGGCAGCTGGCTTACCAGCTGGTCGATCGTGTTCATCGCATCACCCGAGGAGACGCCGGTTGCCGGCTGCCCCTGGATTTCGACGGCAGACGAGCCGTTATAGCGTTCCAGACGCGGCGAGCCGAAAGTCCAGTGGCCGGTCGCGAAGGCCGAGAACGGCACCATTTCATCATCAGAGTTGCGCACATACCAGCGACCGAGATCGTCCGGCTGCATGCGGAAGCCCGCATCGCCCTGAACATAGACCTTCTTGACGCGGCCGCGGTCGATGAAGTCGTTCACATAGGAACCACCCCAGGCGGCCGACAGGGTCGAGTCGATATCAGAAAGGCTGACGTTGAGCGCGCTCGCCTTTCCTGATCGATATCGATCTGATACTGCGGCGTGTCTTCCTGCCCGTTCGGACGCGTGCCGACAAGGCTCGGGTTCTTCGATGCAGCTGCCAGCAACTGGTTACGGGCGGCCATCAGCGCATCGTGGCCGGCATTGTTCATGTCCTTCAGGTAGAAGTCGAAGCCGGCATTGCTGCCGAAGCCGGGAATGGCCGGCGGGGCAAGCACGAAGACACTGGCATCACGGATTTTCGACAGGGCCTTCATCGCACGGCCGGCAACGGCCTGCGCCTTTGATTCCGGCGAAGTGCGCTTGTCGAAATCATCGAGCTTGATGAAGGCAAGACCGACATTCTGGCCCTGACCACCGAAGCCGAAGCCCGAGACGCCCATCACGCCCGTGACATACTGCTTCTCCTGCGTCTGGTAGTAGTCGGTGACTTCCTTCAGAACCTTGTTCGTCCGGTCCTGCGTGGCGCCGACAGGCAGCTGGATGCTGGTGATCAGGATGCCCTGGTCTTCCTGCGGAAGGAAGGAGCTCGGGAGCTTGTTGAACAGATAGCCGGCGGCGCGTGATGAGCACGAACAGCACGAGGAAGACAGGCGAACGTTTCAGGATGCCGCCGACACCGCGCTGGTAGCCGTTGGCACCACGATCGAAATTGCGGTTGAACCAGCCGAACAGACCGCGCTTCTTGGCTCCATGCGTCGGCTTCTTCAGGATCGTCGCGCAGAGCGCCGGTGTGAGGATCAGCGCAACAATGACCGACAGGATCATGGCCGAGACGATCGTGACCGAGAACTGCCGGTAGATGACGCCGACCGAGCCGGAAAAGAAGGCCATCGGAATGAACACCGCCGACAGGACGGTTGCGATACCGATCAGAGCGCCGGTGATTTCGTTCATCGACTTGATCGTCGCCTCACGCGGCGACAGATCCTCTTCCTCCATCACGCGCTCGACGTTTTCGACGACGACGATCGCGTCGTCGACGAGAAGGCCGATCGCCAGCACCATGCCGAACATGGTGAGGGTGTTGATGGAATAGCCGAAGAAGGACAGGATGCCGAACGTGCCGAGCAGAACGATCGGAACCGCAAGCGTCGGGATCAGCGTCGCGCGGATGCTCTGCAGGAAGACGAACATCACGACGAAGACGAGAACGATGGCTTCGAACAGCGTCTTGACCACGTCTTCGATCGACAGCTTGACGAAGGGCGTCGTGTCGTAAGGATAGACGACCTCGACATTCGGCGGCAGTGTCGGTTTCAGCGTGTTGATCGTGGTTTCGACGGCTTCCGCCGTGTCGATGGCATTGGCCCCTGATGCCAGCATGATCGCCAGACCGGCCGAGGGCTTGTTGTTGTATGTGCTGGCGGTGTTGTAGCTTTCAGCACCAAGCTCGACGCGGGCAACGTCGTTCAGGCGCACAAGCGAACCGCCGCTATCACTTTTCAGAATGATATTATCGAACTGCTCGGGCGTCTGAAGACGACTTTTGGCCGTCACAGTCGCGTTGAGCTGCTGGCCCTTGGCTGCCGGCAATGCGCCGAGCTGGCCGGCAGACACCTGGGTGTTCTGTGCCTCGATGGCCGAGACGACGTCAGAGGTCATCAGCGAATATTTCTGCAGCTTGTCCGGATCGAGCCAGATACGCATGGCGTAACCGGAACCGAAAAGCTGCGTGTCGCCCACGCCCGGCACGCGCTTCAGCGTGTCGTTCAGCGTCGAGTTGACATAGTCGGCAAGGTCGTTGGCGTTGAGCTTGCCGTCGGTCGAGACGAAGCCGATGACCATCAGGAAGTTCGAGGTCGATTTCGAAACAGTCAGACCGTTCTGCTGAACGGATGTCGGAAGCTGCGCCTGAACGAGCTGCAGCTTGTTCTGCACCTGCATCTGCGCGACGTCGGGATCGGCCTTGTTGGTGAAGGTCAGCGAGATCGAGGCCTGACCGGTGGAGGTCGAGGTCGACGTCATATAGTCGAGATTGTCGATCCCGGTCATGCCCTGTTCGATGACTTTCGTCACCGAATTTTCGACCGTCTGCGCATCGGCACCCGAATAGGTACCGGTGATGCGCACCGTGGTCGGTGCGATCTGCGGATATTGCGAGATCGAGAGCGAGAGGATGGAGAGGGCACCCGCCAGCATGATGATGATGGCGATCACCCAGGCGAAGATCGGCCTGTCGATGAAAAAGCGGGACATTAATCTACCTCACTTCACCGAGCCGGTGGTGACGCTCTTGTCGATGCCGTCGGCCATGCCCTGTTCAGTGCTCTTGGCCTTGCCGGCATCGGAGACCTGGCCATTGTCGGCATCGATCGTCACTTCATCGACGGTCACGTCCTGGCCGTCGCGAACGCGCTGCGAGCCTTCGACGATGACGCGGTCGCCATCCTTGATGCCATCGCGCACCAGCCAGCTGTTGCCGATGTTGCGCTCGGTCTTCAGCACGCGCTGCTGCACCTTGCCATCGGCCGTGACGAACATCGCAACCGGCTCACCCTTGGTATTGTGGGTAACGGCACGCTGCGGCACGAGGAAGCTGTTTTCCGCCACGCCTTCCTCGATCGACGCACGCACATACATGCCCGGCAAGAGGATGCGGTCCGGGTTAGGGAAGACGACGCGGACGGTGACGGTGCCGACAGTCTCGGCGACGGCCGCCTCGAGGAATTCGAGCTTGCCGACCTGGTCATAGGTCGAACCGTCTTCCAGCGTCAGATGCACCGAGACGTTTTCGCCGGAGGTCTTCAGCTTGCCGCTGGCAACCGCCTTGCGAAATTCGAGCAGGTTTGTCGACGATTGCGTCACATCGACATTCATCGGGTCGAGCGTACGGATCGTTGTGAGCGCCGTCGTCTGGTCCGCAGTCACGAGCGCACCGACCGTCACGTTGGACGCATCGACACGGCCGGCGATCGGCGCGCGGATCTTCGTGTAATCAAGGTTGATACGGGCGGATTCGAGCGAAGCCTTGGCGGCCGCGACATCTGCATTGGCCTGCACCAGCGTTGCGTTGGCGTCATCGAAATCCTGCTGGCTCACTGCATTCTGGGCGCTCAGGCCCTTGTAGCGATCAAGCTTGGCCTGGGCGCTCGGTACGGCACCCTGAGCCTTCTGGAGAGCAGCCGCGGCGCTGTCATAGGAAGCCTGATAGGAGGCGGGATCGATCTCATAGAGAACGTCGCCGGCCTTCACCTCGCTGCCTTCCTTGAAGTTGCGCTGGCGGATGATGCCGCCGACCTGCGGGCGGACTTCAGCGATCAGCGAGGCCGACGTGCGGCCCGGCAGGGTCGCCGTAATGGCAACCGACTTCGGATGCAGCGTCACCGCGCTCACCTCGGGCTTGGCCATGGCCGTTGCGGGCGCCTTCGTTTCAGACTGGTTGCAGCTCGCCAGAAGGATAACCGTGGCGAGGCTCAAACCGATGCGGAATGGTGTAGCGCGATAGATGCGGGGCACTTCACGTTCTCTCATATTTATGGTACTTGTTGGTACCAATATTACAGCGGACCAAATTTTGTCAATCACATGGCAGAGACCACCGATGAGCGTGACATCATGTACGGCAGCAAACGAAATAGGCAAGCGGGGGCGTGGAAGGCCCAAGACGCAGGGCGATAGCCAGAGGCGTGAAGCGATCATCGACACCGCCCGCAACACCTTCATAGAGCTCGGATATCAGGGCACGACGACCGATATCGTCGCGCAGCGATGCCAGATATCGAAACAAACCCTGTACCGCCTTTTTCCCAGCAAGGCGGAGCTCTTCGTCGCAATCGTTGCCAACCATCGCCAGTTTATGCTGGAACTGCCGCGCCGGCGGGCGAGGCCATCGACGGGACGGATGGTGTCGCAGCAGTGCTTGAGAAGATATTCATGGTCAATATCAGCGACGAGCGCAAACGGGAACGTGATGCGTTCATCCATTTCGTGATCCGCGATTCCCGACAGATGCCTGAACTTGAAGAGGTGCTGCATCGGGAGGGCGCCGAAAAATCCATGCGCGAGCTGGCCGACTGGCTGCTGGTGCAGAAGGAGGCGGGCCATCTGGCGATAGCGGATCCGATGAGCAGCGCCCGGATGCTGATGGACATGCTTTTCGGGGCTATGGGCGGGCCTCTCAGCCGTAACTGGCCGAACCGCGAGGCGAGATCCACCCATATGAGCAATTGCATCGCGACCTTCATACGCGGATCGCGCCATAAGGCGCCGATCGCAATTCCTGCCCTATATCTTCAGGCAGACATTCAAACCGATAGCGGGTCGATCTCGACTGCACCGCCATCACGGGCACTCTGAAGTGCGGCAATCCCGCAGAGAACCGACATGGCGCCTGCTCGCGAACCGGCGCGCTGTCTCAATCGGTCGTTCGAGCCGGGCTTGAAGATCATGTCGCGCATGCGGTTGTCGCCGCCGTAATGGCCGCCCGGCTCATGCGGGATCCAGATATGCTCGACACCGCCGCCGAAGCTCTTGATGAGAACGATCTCGTCGGCCGGAGGCTCGGTCCAGGGCTGCTTTTCATACTGGCGAAGCTCGATGCGGCCGCGATGGCCGTTGAAGGCGATATGATGACCTTCGATCGGCATATAGGTGTTGAGCGAATAGGACACCTGCACCCCGCTCTTGTAGCGGATGGCCGCACTCATCGTATCGGGAATAT
The DNA here is from genome assembly GCA_902167985.1 of Shinella sp. UYSO24. Lineage (GTDB taxonomy): Bacteria > Pseudomonadota > Alphaproteobacteria > Rhizobiales > Rhizobiaceae > Neorhizobium. The sequence goes on along the minus strand of CABHNZ010000006.1, from coordinate 220,119 downwards.
CGATCTCTTCGCGATAGACGCAGCCGTCGCGCATATAGCCGTCGACGGTCGACGGGTCCTCGTAGAGCGCGTCGAGGAACGGGTCGGCGGCGAGATCGAGATAATAGTCGCACTCGCCCTTGTGTGGACAGATCTTGCAGCGCGGGCCGCGGAAAGGACCGTTCTTGCCATAGTGCAACAGCTGCGCCTGCGCCTTCACTTCCACCGGATCGGAATCCAGATACCAGTTGAGAAGGTCGAATGGTGGGTTGCCTTGTGGACGAAAAGGCTGCCCGAGCGCGCGGTAAATGCATGCCAGCGCCGGAAATAATCGGCGCCGTGACTGTTATCGAGATACCAGTGGAAATCGACGGAGGTGACATCGCCGATCGCGCCTTCCTCGATCAGCTCCTTGATCCGCGACGAGGTGGGCGCGAAACGATAGTTGAACGACACATCGACCCGCCGGCCGGTGCGGGCTTCCGCCTCGCGGATACGGGCGATCTTGTCGCGCGTCGTCGTCATCGGCTTTTCGCTGATGACATCGGCGCCGGCTTCCAGCGCCTTGACGATGATATCGTCATGCGTGTCGTCGGGCGTGCAGACGATGACGAGATCCGGCTTCAGCTCGGACATCATCAAATCGAAATCCGCATAGAGCGGCGCATTGGAGCCGATCATACCGCGCGCCCGCTCCGCCCGCATCAGATTGAGGTCGCAGATGCCGACCAGTTCGACATAGTCGCTCCATCCGGCCAGAAGATCGTGGCCCCACATGGTCGTGCCGCGATTGCCGGTTCCAACCAGTGCGTAGCGCCTTTTCTGCGTCACCTGTAGCATTTGCCTCTCCTTTCCGCCTCAATCCGGTTCAAGCCGCAGCCGGACTTGCGCCCGGCTGGCAGACATTTGCAAAGCGCTCGACGATGACGGACAGAACCTCGTCCACCGGCCGCGCCTGCCAGCGATGCGAGAAGATCTCGACCTCCTGCGGCCCGAAAAAGCCGGCCGCCTCGATCATTCGCCTGAAACGCGGCAGATCGATCACGCCATCCCCCATCATGCCGCGATCATTGAGCGGATCTGTGGTCGGCACCAGCCAGTCGCAGATGTGATGGGCGAAAATCTGGCCGTTTCGCCCGGCACGCGCCACCTGGGCCTCCAGATCCGGGTCCCACCAGACATGATAGACGTCGATCGCAACGCCGACCCCCTCGCCGAGCGTATCGCAAAGATCGAGCGATTGCTTGAGCGTGTTGAGGCAGGCGCGGTCGGCGGCATAGAAGGGATGCAGCGGTTCAAGCGCCAGCTTCACCCCTGCCTGACGCGCATAGGGCAGGATTTCCGCCATGCCATCGGCCACCATTGCACGGGCGCCGGCAATATCGCGCGAGCCTTTCGGCAGGCCGCCAACGACCATGACGAGGCAATCCGCCTTCAGCGCCGCCGCCTCGTCGATCGCCCGCCGGTTATCCTCGATCGCCGCACGGCGACCGGCCACATCCGGCGCGGGAAAAAAGCCGCCGCGGCAATGGCCGGTCACCTTCAACCCGTTTGACGCGACGATGCGCGCCGCCTCCTCGAGCCCGGCGGCCGCCACATGCTCGCGCCAGGGCGAGATCGCGCTGATGCCGTGCCTCAAGCACGCATCGACGATCTCGCCGAACGTGCCGCCCTGCCGCACGGTGGCGAAATTGATCGACAGATTGTCCAGAGAACCCTTCTGGCCCGTCATACGAAACTCCTCCCACGGATATTTCCGGTCATTCCTTCATCACCGCCCCATGTCCTCTCCCGCAGGACATGAAGCCTGTCTCACAACGCCGCGAACGTCGCGGCTGCGGCGGTTGTCGCCACGCCGAGGCCGGTGCTCGCATTGACGGAGGTCAGATTGATCCGCCCGTCGCGCACCAGAAGTCGCGGCCGGCCATCCTTACCCGGCCGATAGAGATCGGAATGGGCGGCAAGCCATGCCCGGCTTTCCGCATCCCCCACACCGCTCATGCCATCGACATAATGGTGGCCGTTGCGCTCGATATGCCCGAGGTTCAGAAGCCCGGCGAGCGCCAAATCCTGCTGCAGGGCAATGCCGGCCTGCGTCGTCAGATCCTCGGCCGACATGAAATAGCCGCCGCCATCCTCCGCATTCCATTTTTTCACGCGGGCGGCATTCAGCACCGCCCGGTAAAAGCCCTTGCAGGACTTTGACGAGATGCCCTTGTAGCCCTGCGAGCGCGCAGCAAGAAACGCATCCGGATCACCATCCGACTCGTCGATTTCCAGCGCCACCTTTTTCGACAGGGCGGCAACGGAGGTGGAGAGCGCCACCGAGCGCGCGATCGGCTGCTCGATGAAGAGAACCGAGCGGCGCAGACGGGAAAGCAATGGTTCGGCCTCGATCCGGGCGATCAGTTCGGCAAGCGGCGCCTCGCCGGCAAACTGCTCATTGCCATCCATCGTGGCGCGATAATCCGGCAGCCGGTCGAGAACGGCGGCCACGGCTTTCAGCCTCTCGACATCGGCCTCCGGGTTGCCGGAGAGCTTTATCTTGAAATGATCGATGCCATAGGTGGCGATCTCCTCCTCAAGGCATTCCGGCAGGCCGTCATTCAGCCGATCCCCCGTCATCTGCGCTTTCGTCAGAAAATCGGCATAGCCGACCGTGTGGCGCAGCTGCAGCGACGGCGACGGTTTCAGCCCGGCCAGAAAGGCGGGAAGATCAAAGCCGGCAAGATCCGGTGTTGTGGCATGATCGATACCGGGGAGATTGGCGGCGATTGCCACCGCGACCGGCACTTTTTCCAGCCGGCACCGGGCATCGAGGACGGCCCGGTCCACCAGCGCCAGCCCGAAGGAGGCGATGAGCCCGTTGAGGCCCGCTTCTGCTGCAAGCCGGTGCTGCTCCGGCTCGATTTCCGCATGCAGCCGGAAGGCAGTTGCCGCTTCCGCCGAAGAGATGAGATCGACGGCGATATCGAGTGATTTTCTGAGCTGCGTCTCGTTATCGGCATTCGTCAGATCCGGGTTCTTGTCGAACCATTTCGGCACCATGAGCTCGGCAGCATAGCCTGTCGCCACGCGGCCGAGATCGTCTTCAACGATCAACTCAAGAAAGATCTGCGATGCCTCGCGTACGGTGGCGGCACCGAAGCGGAACGGCAGGCGCATGGAAAGCCGCCGCTCGCAGATATCGGCCTGCCTGACCCTCAATCGTCTCGGGCTCTCCATCTCAATGCACGCCCCTGACCGCGAGGAAGGCCTTCATCCGACCTGTAGCAATATCGGGATCCGTCAGCACATTGGCCTTGTCGGCCAGACGGAAGAGTTCGGAAAAATGCAGCGTCGAGCGCGTTCCCTCCTGCCCGCCGACCATGGTGAAATGATCCTGCAGGCCGTTGAGATAGGCCAGGAACACCACCCCGGTCTTATAGAAGCGGGTGGGCGCGTTGAAGATATGCCGCGACAGCGCCACCGTCGGCTCCAGCACGTCGAAGAATTCGTTATCGGCACCGCGCTTGAGGCTGGCGAGCGCCTGCGAGGCGGCCGGCGCGATTGCGTCGAATATGCCGAGCAGCGCATCCGAATGACCTTGTTCGTCGCCGGCGATCAGTTCGGCATAGTTGAAGTCGTCGCCGGTATACATGCGCACGCCCAGCGGCAGGCGGCGACGCATCAGTATCTCCTTTTCCTTCGACAGGAGCGAGATCTTGATGCCGTCGATCTTGTCGGCATTGTCGGCGATCATCTGCAGGCAGGTATCCATCGCCTCCATGTGATCGGCGGAACCCCAGTAACCGGCAAGCGCAGGATCGAACATCTCACCGAGCCAGTGGATGATGACCTTGCCGCGCGCCTGCGACAGAACCTTTCGATAGGTCGAGAGATAATCGTCCGGCGAGCGGGCGCTTCTGGCAAGCGCGCGGCTTGCCATCAGGATGACGCGACCGCCCTCGCCTTCAACGAATTCCAGCTGTTCCAGATAGGCTGAGGTGATTTCCTCAAGGCTATAGGCCTGATCGCCGAGATGATCCGTGCCGACGCCACAGGCGATCAGCGCATCCTTGCGGGTGGCGGCTTCCCTCAGCGAGCGGCGGATCAGCTCCTGCGCATCCGGCCAGCCGAGGCCCATGCCGCGCTGGGCGGTATCCATGGCCTCGGCGATGCCGAGGCGAGATCCCACAGACGATGGCGGAAGCGCAGCGTCGCCTCCCAGTCGATCGCCGGCGTCAGCAGGGATCGTTTTCGGCAAAGGGATCGGCCACGACATGGCCGGCCGCAAAGGCCACCCGGTTGAAATCGCTTGCCCCACGTTTCGCAAGCGGGATCGGCGTTCCGGTCAGCCGGTAGGGTTGAATGCTGCGATCGGCATTCGGAAGCTGGAGCGATGTCATGACCGGTCTCCTCAGCTCAGCGCCGGAACATCGAGCCAGCGGCGTTCCTTCCAGGATTTCAGCCCGAGTTCGGCAAGCTGAACGCCCTTTACGCCTTCCATCAGCCCGTAAGGCCACGGGCCGCCCTCGACGACATGGCGCAGGAACATTTCCCACTGCGCCTTGAAACCGTTGTCGTAGGCGATGTTGTCCGGCACTTCCTGCCATGTCTTGTAGAAGTCGATCGTCTGCGGCTGATCCGGGTTCCAGACCGGCTTCGGCGTTGCCGTGCGCGGCTGGATGAAGCATTTGGTGAGCCCGGCAACCGCTGAGCCATGCGTGCCGTCCACCTGGAAGGTCACGAGATCGTCGCGGCGAACGCGCACCGCCCAGGACGAGTTGATCTGCGCGATCACGCCGCCCTCAAGCTCGAATGTCGCATAGGCGGCATCGTCGGCATCGGCCTTGTAAGCATTGCCCTGCTCGTCGACGCGCTGGGGAATATGCGTGGCGCCGAGGCAACTCACTGATTTCACCGGGCCAAAGAGATTGTCGAGCACATAGCGCCAGTGGCACAGCATATCGAGAATGATGCCGCCGCCATCATTGACCCGGTAATTCCAAGAGGGCCGCTGCGCCGGCTGCCAGTCACCCTCGAAAACCCAGTAGCCGAACTCGCCGCGCACCGAGAGGATCTTGCCGAAGAAGCCGGAATCGCGAAGCATGGCGAGCTTGCGCAGGCCGGGCAGGAAGAGCTTGTCCTGCACCACCCCATGCTTGATGCCGGCTTTCTCGGCCAGCCGCACCACTTCCAGCGCTTCCTCTACCGAATCCGAGATCGGCTTTTCGCAATAGACATGCTTGCCGGCGCGGATCGCCTTGGTGAGCAGGCTGCCGCGCATCTGCGTCGTGCCGGCATCGAAGAAGATCGTATCGTCGGGATTGGCAAGTGCTGCATCGAGATCGGTCGTGTAGCGCTCGATCCGGTGCTTCTTGGCGATTTCCTCGATCTTGGCGCCATTGCGCCCGACGATGATCGGATCGACCATCAGTTTCTCGCCATTCTTCAAGGTGAGACCACCCTGGTCGCGGATCGCAAGGATCGAGCGAACTAGATGCTGGTTATAGCCCATGCGTCCGGTGACGCCGTGCATGATGATGCCGAGACGTTGCATGCTTTTCCTCCTCCCGTGAGCCGCCTCTCCCATCAAGGGAAGACGACGGTCTCCACTTCAAACAGACGGTCGCTTCGGGAACGGGCTTGCGCCCTTGGCCACCCGACATTTGTCGGACAGCCTCCTCCTACAGATCCTGAAACGTATTTTGTAACTGTTTGGTTATTTGAAACGACGAACCGGCCATTCTGTCAAGCCGCTTTTTGACCGCTCGCCAAGAAAAGCGGAAGCCGCGCCCGGTGAGGTCAGGGCACAGCCCTGACCGTCGCCAGAACCGTGTCGACGATATGCTGGCCCCAACGTTCCAGCTCGCCCGGCGCGACGAGATCGCGCTGGAAGATGGTCGACAGCGTGTAGCGGTTCGACAGGTAGAAAGAGCCGAGCGAGGCGATCGTGACATAAACATCGACGGGATCGAGACCGGGACGGAACACGCCTTCGCCGATACCGCGCTGCAGCACGTTTTCGAGCTCCGAAATAAATTGGAGTGCATTTCGGCGACCGTCCTGGATTGCCGCAGATAGCGGGCCTGATTGAGGTTTTCCGTCGCCAAAATGCTAAGAAATTCAGGATGATCGAGAAAATAATGCCAGGTGAAGAGCGCCAGTTCGCGCAAGCCTTCCTCGGGCGGCTTGCGGGCAAGATCGAGCCGCCTTTCGGCATGGCGGATATTCTGATAGGCATCCTCCAGAACCGCGAGATACAGCGCATCCTTATCGCCAAAGTAGTGATAAATCATGCGCTTGTTGGTTCCGGCGCGGCGCGCGACCACATCCACCCGGCGCCCGCCAGCCCCTTCAGGGACACTTCCCGCCGAGCCGCTTCCAGAATTGCCGCACGCGTCCGCTCGGGGTTTCGCACCTGCGAAACAGCCCGCCGTGTTTTGGGCTTTTCGTCGTTTTGCACCGCGGCAGAGCCGTCATTTACCGTGTCAGCCATCATACAAATCCCGCTTGACATGGGTCGTTTTCGATGTTCCCATGTAACCAGATAGTTATAAAACGGCAATATGTCGTTTGCAGTCATCGTAAATTTGGCAGTCGATATGGGAGGAGTTGCCAATGTCTATGATGCTTGACAGGAGAAGTGCGCTTTTTGGCGGGCTTTCCTTGCTGTCGCTTGCCGCGACAGGTATACCGGCGTTTGCAGAAGCCGCACGGCTTCGCATGATGTGGTGGGGCTCTCAGGAGCGTGCCGACCGCACCAACAAGGCAATCGCCGCCTTCAAGACCGTGAAACCGGATGTCACGATAGCGGGCGAATTTGCCGGCTGGAGCGATTACTGGCCGCGGCTTGCCACGCAGGTCGCGGGCCGCAACGCCCCCGACATCATCCAGATGGATTACCGCTATATCTTCGAATATGCCCGACGCGGCGCGCTGGCACCGCTCGACGACTACCTGGGCAAGGGCCTGAAGATCGACGATTTCGGCAAGCCGAACATCGATTCGGGCCGTGTCGATGGGAAACTCTTCGGCATCAATCTCGGCGTCAATTCCTCGACCGTCATCTATGACAAGGCGGCCTGGGAAAAGACCGGCGCAAAAGCGCCGAGCCTCGGACAGACCTGGGAGGAGTTTGCCGAGAATGCCATCGCCTTCGGCAAGAAGAAGTCGAAGCCGGGCTATTTCGCCACGGCCGATGCAAGCGGTCTCGAACCGAGCTTCGAAAACTATCTGCGCCAGAAGAACAAGGCCCTCTACAGCAATGACGGCGGCCTCGGCTACGAGCCGGCCGACGTCACGGCCTGGTTCAAGATGTGGGCGGACATGCGCAAGGCAGGCGGCTGCGTGCCGGCCGATGTCCAGGCGCTCGACCAGCTCAATATCGAGAGCAACCCGCTGACGACGGGCAAGGCTGCGACCGCCTTTGCCCATTCGAACCAGTTCGTCGGCTATCAGGCGCTCAACAAGTCCAAGCTGGAACTGACCGCCTATCCGAAGATCAGTGCGTCCGGTCCGTCGGGCCATTACCTGAAGCCCTCGATGCTTGTCAGCGTCTCCGCCAACAGCGCCAATATCGAAAGCGCTGTCGCCTTCTCGAACTTCCTCGTGGCGGTTCCCGAAGGTGTCGATCTTCTGGGCGTCGAACGTGGCGTGCCGGCATCGAGCGCCATGCGCGACCAGCTGACGGCAAAGCTCGACGGCGTCAGCAAGGCGATGGTGGAATATATCGCCGCCGTCACGCCGATCGCGGGACCGCTGCCGATCAGCCCGCCGCAGGGCGCCGGCGAGCTGGCCTTCGTGCTGCAACGCGTCAGCCAGGAAGTCTCCTTCGGTCGCATCACGCCCGAACAGGGCGGCGAACGGATGGTCAGCGAAGCCAAGAACACCCTGGCGCGGAAATAGGCCCATGGCAGTTCATTCCGAAGTCTTGAAGGAGAGCCGCGCTGCGGCTCTCCCCGGGAGAGGCGTGCTCCGTCGCATGTTCGATCGCAATGCGCCGGGCTACATCTTTCTCCTGCCGTGGCTGATCGGCTTTTTCGGGCTGACGCTCGGGCCGGCTCTTGCCTCGCTCTATCTGTCGTTCACCAATTACGACCTGTTGCGCGCGCCTGACTGGGTGGGCGCTGCCAATTACGTCCGTATCGTCACCGACGATCCGAAATTCGGCGCAGCGATGCGGGTGACATTCACCTATGTCATTCTGTCCGTGCCGCTGAAGCTCGCCTTCGCGCTCGCCGTCGCCATGGCCTTCAATCGCGGTCTTCGCGGGCTGACGATCTACCGTGCCGTCTTCTACCTGCCGTCGCTGCTCGGCACGAGCGTCGCGATTGCGGTTCTCTGGCGCCAGCTGTTTGCCTCGGACGGGCTCGTCAACATGGCCCTGTGGCAGCTCTTCGGCTACGAAGGCCCGAGCTGGATTTCCAATCCGGATTACGCGCTCTATACGCTGGTTCTGCTCTCCGTCTGGCAGTTCGGCTCGCCGATGATCATCTTCCTCGCGGGGCTTCGACAGATCCCGGCCGACATGTATGAGGCAGCCCAGATCGACGGCGCCGGCAAGCTGCGGCAGTTCCTGAAGATCACGCTGCCGCTTCTGACCCCGGTCATCTTCTTCAACGCGGTGATCCAGACGATCGAGGCGTTCAAGGCCTTCACCCCCGCCTTCATCATCTCGGAAGGCACCGGCGGCCCGATCAACTCGACGCTGTTCTACACGCTCTATCTCTATCAGGAGGCCTTCGGCTTCTTCCGCATGGGATATGCCTCGGCGCTGGCCTGGATCCTCGTCGTCATCATCTCGCTGTTCACCGCGTTCTCCTTCCTCGGCGCACGCTACTGGGTGCATTACGATGACTGACGCCACTCACGCCTCGATCCCCTCGCCCGTCCCGTCACGCCCCCCCCAGCGCTCGCCGGTCAAATCGGTTCTCCTGCATGCCGTACTGATCCTCTGTTCAATCGGCATGCTCTACCCGATCCTGTGGATGATATCGGGCTCGTTCCGCCCGCAGGACGAACTTTTCGGTTCATCCTCGCTCATCCCTTCGGCACTCGATCTCGGTGGCTATATCCGCGGCTGGTCCGGCCTGCAGGTGAGTTTCGGCCAGTTCTTCTGGAACTCGCTGATGATCTCGGTTCTGGCGACGATCGGCAATGTCGCGGGCTGTTCGCTTGCGGCCTTCGCCTTCGCCCGTCTGCGCTTTGCCGGCCGGAATTTCTGGTTCGCGCTGATGCTCGGCACGCTGATGCTGCCCTATCACGTCGTGCTGATCCCGCAGTATATTCTCTTCCTGCATCTCGGCTGGGTGAACACACCGCTGCCGCTGATCGTGCCGAAATATCTGGCGACGGATGCCTTCTTCATCTTCCTGATGGTGCAGTTCTTCCGTGGCATTCCGCGCGAGCTGGACGAGGCCGCCGTCATGGATGGCTGCAGCCCCTTCCGCATCTACTGGAAGATCATGCTGCCGCTCTCCTCGCCGGTTCTGGCGACAGCTGCGATCTTCTCCTTCATCTGGACCTGGGACGATTTCTTCGGCCCGCTCATCTACCTCAATGACATCAACACCTACACAGTGCAGCTTGGCCTGCGCTCCTTCGTCGACTCGACCGGAAGCTCCGACTGGACGGCGCTCTTTGCCATGTCCAATCTGTCGCTCATTCCCGTCTTCCTGTTCTTCCTCTTCTTCCAGCGACTGCTGATCGAAGGCATCGCGACCACCGGCATGAAACGCTGACAATCCGAAGCTCATTGCGAAAGCACATCCAATGAAACCCGTTCGTTTTTCCGTCATAGGCATCAACCACAACCATATCTTCGGGCAGGTGAACTGCCTGCTCGCGGCCGGTGCCGAATTCGTCGGCTTCCATGCCGCCGAAGACGATCTTGCCGCAGAATTTTCCGGCAAATATCCCTCAGCCACCCGCTATGATGATCCCCGCCGCGCCTATGACGACCCGGAGATCGACCTGATCGTCACAGCCGCCATCCCGGCCGATCGCGCTGCAATCGCCGTTACCGCCATGCGCGCCGGCAAGGATGTGATGACCGACAAGCCGGGCATGACGACGCTCGATCAGCTGGCGGAAATCCGCCGGGTGCAGAAGGAAACCGGGCGGATCTTCTCCGTTCTCTATTCCGAGCATTTCGAAAACCGTGCGACGGTAAAGGCCGGCGAACTGGTGGCGGCAGGCGCGATCGGCAAGGTCGTCTCGACCGCCGGCTTCGGCCCGCACCGCATGCGCGCTCCTTCCCGTCCCGCATGGTTTTTTGAGCGGGAGCGCTATGGCGGCATCCTCGTCGATATCGCCTCGCATCAATGCGAACAGTTCCTGTTCTTCACCGGCGCAGAGAGCGCCGAGATCCTGTCCGCGAGCGTCGGCAACCGCGCCCACCAGCAGTGGCCGGGCCTTCAGGATAGCGGCGATATCCATCTTTCAACCGGTAACGCCACGGGCTTTATCCGCGTCGACTGGTTCACGCCGGAAGGCTTGCCGACCTGGGGCGACGGGCGCCTGTTCATCACCGGCACGGAAGGCACGATCGAGCTTCGCAAATATCTCGATATTGCCGGCCGGCCGGGCAGCGACCACCTGTTCCTGACCGATGCCAAGGGCGTCACCCATATCGATTGCACGGACGTGGCCCTGCCTTACGGGAAGCAATTGGTGGCCGATATCCGCAACCGCACAGAAACGGCCATGCCGCAGGCCCGCTGCTTTGCCGCCATGGAAATCGCTCTCAGGGCTCAGGCCAAGGCCGAGGCCCATCTTTCGGGAGGCACACATGCCTAAGCGCTTCAAGGTCGCATTATCGGCTGCGGCATCGGCAAATCGCATATCGTCGAAGGCTATGTGCCGCATGCCGACAAATACGAGGTGGCGACGCTCTGCGACCTCGACGAGACCCGCCTCAATGCCGTGGCCGACGAATTTTCCATCTCCGGCCGCACCCGCTCCTCCGACGAGCTGATGGCTGATCCCGAGATCGACATCATCGACATCTGCACCCCGCCGGCCATCCACACCAAGCTTGTGCTGCAGGCACTGGAAGCGGGCAAGCACGTCGTCTGCGAAAAGCCGCTCACCGGCTCGCTTGCGGAAGTCGATCAGGTGCGGCGGGCGGAAAAGGAGGCCAAGGGCCTGCTGATGCCGATCTTCCAGTATCGTTACGGCGACGGCGCCCAGCAGGCAAAACGCATCATCAATGCGGGCCTTGCCGGCAAGCCCTATGTGGCAACGGCCGAGACCTATTGGCGGCGCACCGCAGACTATTACGACAACCCGTGGCGTGGCCGCTGGGCGACGGAACTCGGCGGCGTGCTGATGACCCACGCCATCCACCTGCATGACATGCTGACCTATCTCATGGGGCCGATCGAGCGGGTGTTTGCCCGCGCCGAGACCCGCGTCAATGCAATCGAGGTCGAGGACTGCGTCTCGGCAAGCCTTCTGATGCAGAGCGGTGCGCTTGCCTCGCTCACCGCAACGCTCGGGGCCGCCGAGGAGACGAGCCGCCTGCTTCTCGCCTTCGAAAATGTCACGATCGAGAGCAACCACGCGGCCTATTCGCCCGGCGACGGCCCATGGAAGATCGTGGCGACCAATGAGGAAACCCGCAAGGCGATCGATGCGCTGCTGGCAGACGGCACACCGGTCGGCCGGCGTTTCAACGGCCAGATGGAGGCCTTCTACAAGGCGCTGGTGAGTGGCGAGAAACCGCCCGTCACCAGCGAGGATGCGCGCCGTTCGCTGGAACTGGTGACGGCCATCTACCACTCGCGCGACACGCATTCGGACGTGGTGCTGCCGATCACCGAAGCACATCCGAAATATCAGAGCTGGCGGCCCTGAACCGGCGCCTCGGGAGGAGATTTCAACATGGCAAGCACGATCACGCTCGACAAAATCGAAAAACGCTACGGCGCCCTGCCCGTCATCCATGGCGTGGACCTGAAGATCGAACCGGGAGAGTTCACCGTCTTCGTTGGCCCGTCCGGCTGTGGCAAGTCCACGCTTCTGCGGATGATCGCCGGACTTGAGGAGATTTCCGGCGGCGAATTGCGGATCGACGGGGCGCGCGTCAACGAGACTGCGGCCTCCAAGCGCGGCATCGCCATGGTCTTCCAGTCCTACGCGCTCTATCCGCACATGAGCGTCTACAAGAACCTGTCCTTCGGGCTTGAGACGGCGGGCCTGCCCAAAGCAGAGATCGAGAAGCGGGTGAAGAAGGCAGCCGACATCCTGCAGATCGGCCCTCTTCTGCAGCGTCGGCCGAAAGCGCTTTCCGGCGGCCAGCGCCAGCGTGTGGCCATCGGCCGGGCGATCGTGCGGGAACCCGGCATCTTTCTCTTCGACGAACCGCTCTCCAACCTCGATGCGGAACTGCGCGTGCAGATGCGCGTCGAACTGTCGAAACTGCACCAGCGGCTCGGCAGCACGATGATCTACGTCACCCATGACCAGGTGGAAGCCATGACCATGGCCGATAAGATCGTCGTCCTGCGCGACGGCCGCATCATGCAGGCCGGTCGCCCGCTCGATCTCTACAACAATCCCGCCAACCAGTTCGTCGCCGGCTTCATCGGCTCGCCGAAGATGAACTTCCTTTCGGCCAGCCTCGACGGCAAGGATGCCTCGCGCCGGACAATCGAGATCGGCGGCAAGCGGATCGAGCTGGAGCGGCCGATCACGGCCAAGGATGGCGAACCGCTCACCTTCGGCCTCCGACCGGAACATATCCAGGCCGACAATGCCGGCATATCGCTCGGCGGCGGCTCGGTGCAGCTCGTCGAACATCTCGGCGGCTCGACCGTGGTCTATGCCAATACGCAGGACGGCCAGGCGACGACCGTGCTTCTCGATGGCCAGCGGCCGATCCGCATCGGCGAGACCATCCCGCTCTTCTTCGACCCCGCCAAGACGCATGTCTTCGGCACGGATGGGCGCAGGGTTTGAGCGACATGCCGAACTGAAATACCCGCCGCGGGCCGTCTCTCGCGACGGGGTATTTCGTATTCATAATTCGTATAATTCTAGTTTAATTATAATATCGAATTATATTGCGGTGCGGCATGCCCGGTGAAACTATGGGTGGACAACAAGGGTCAACCAAGGCCCGAACCGCCAGTAGGAGAACATTGATGAACCGCATCATGAAGGCCGGCCTCGCCGGCTTTGCTACACTTTTTGCCTGCAGCCCGGCATTTTCGATGGGCGACACCATCAAGACCGGCATCGACGCAACCTATGCGCCACACGCCATGCCGACGCTCGACGGTAAGATTGAAGGCTTCAACGTCGACCTCGTGAACCTGATCGGCGAGCGCCTGGGCAAGAAGGTCGAGATCACCGGCGCACAGTTTTCGAGCCTCGTCCCCGCCCTGCAGGCAGGCACCTATGATTTTCTCGCAGCTCCTGTGACGGTCAACAAGGAGCGCGCCTCGAACCTTCTTTTCACGGAGGGTTTCATGGACACCAATTTCGGCTTCACGGTGCCCGCCAATGCACCTGACTACAAGTCGCTCGAAGATTTCAAGGGCAAGACGATCGCCGTCAACAAGGGCTCCAACTACGAGAGCTTCCTGAAGGAACGCGAGAAGGAATACGGCTGGAAGGTCGAGAGCTACGGCACCAACACCGACGCTATCGCAGCCGTTCTCTCGGGCCGCGCAGACGCCAACATGGCCGGCAACACTGTCGTGGCCTGGGCGGTAAAGAAGAACCCGCGCCTGAAGCTTTCCTACGAATACAAGACCGGCCTCGTCTGGGCGCTTCCTTTCCGCAAGGACGACGTGAAGGATCGCGATCTCGTTGACCGGGCGATCGAATGCCTGAAGATCGATGGCTCCATGGCCAAGCTTTCGGAAAAGTGGTTCGGTGTGACGCCGGTTGCCGGCACCACGATTGTCACGCCGACCAAGGGTTACGGTACGCCGGGCTTCGAGGGTTACGCAGACGACGACCACAAGCCGTCCTGTGACAACCTGAAGTAACGCGCGTCGCGGACGGGCGGGACCTCCCACCTGCCCGTCCGCAGCAATCCATCACGAGAAAGGAAGCGGCCCATTCCCTTGGTGCCGTCTCCAAGTGCGTTTGTCCGGGCCGCCGATGCCAACCTGACACAACGCCGTGCCTGCCGGAGTAGCCCCATGGCCAATCGTCCGATGCTGGAAATCGCCGCACTCGAAAAGCGTTTCGGTTCCAACACGATCCTGAAGAATATCGATCTGAAAGTGGCCGAAGGCGAGCTCGTCTTCGTGATTGGCCCCTCGGGTTCCGGCAAGAGCACGATGCTGCGCTGTTGCAACCGGCTCGAAGAGCCGAGTTCCGGCGACATCATCGTCGATGGCCGCAATATCATGCAGGGTACGAGCCGCGATCTCGACAAGATGCGCCTTCAGGTCGGCATGGTCTTCCAGGGCTTCCACCTCTATCCGCATATGAGCGTGCTGAAGAACGTCACGCTTGCGCAGCGCAAGGCGCTGAAGCGCAGCAAGGCTGAAGCCGACGCCCGTGCCATGGACATGCTGGAGCGTGTCGGCATGGCGCATAAGGCAGAGGCTTATCCGGCGGAACTCTCCGGCGGCCAACAGCAGCGCGTCGCGATCGCCCGCGCGCTGGCCCTTGATCCCAAAGTCATGCTTTTCGACGAGCCGACATCGGCGCTCGACCCGGAGCTTGTCGGCTCCGTCCTCAAGGTCATGAAGGATCTGCGCGCCAAGGGCATGACCATGCTGGTCGTCAGCCACGAAATGGGCTTTGCCCGCGAAACCGCCGATCGCGTCGTTTTCATGGATGGCGGCGTCATCGTCGAGGAAGGCACGCCGGAACAGATTTTCGGCGCCCCGCAGGCGGAACGCACCAAGGCCTTCCTGTCGCGCGTTTCCGGTTGAGGCGAAACAATGGATCGCTTCCTTGAAACCTTCTTCAACCCGGTCGTCGCGGCAAAATATGCGCCCGACATCATCGCCGGGATATGGGTGACGCTCGAAATCGCCGCAGCCGTAATCGTTGCCGGCATCGGGCTGGGCCTGCTGCTTGCCTGCCTGCGCACCTATCGCATCAAGATCCTGAATTTCTTCATCATCTGCTTTGCCGATATTTTTCGCGCGCTGCCGCCGCTGGTCGTCATCCTCATCCTTTATTTCGGCTTTCCCTCGATCGGCATTCGCCTGTCCGGTCCGATGGTCCTGTTCATCGTGCTGGCGCTGACGCTTGCCGCCTTTGCCGAGGAGATCTTCTGGGCCGGCTTTTCATCGGTGGAAAAAGGCCAATGGGAAGCGGGTATCGCAACTGGCCTCGGCTTCACGCGCACCCTTCTCTACATTGCTCTTCCTCAGGCCGTTCGCCTTGCCTTCCCGCCACTGGTCAACCGGGTGCTGGCGATCACCAAGATGACCGCGCTCGGCTCACCGATCGGCGTTTCCGAAATCCTCTCCAGCGCCACGACGGCGCAGAGCTTTTCCGGCAGCGCCACCCCCCTCACCATGTCCGTTGCCGCCTATCTCGCCATCTTCATTCCGATGGTGATTGTCGCCCGGTGGCTCGAAGGCCGTACGGCCTGGAAGAAGCGATAGGAGATAAAAATGGATAGTCTCCTCGACCAGTTCTTCAACCTGGACGTCATGCACCAGGCGCTGCCGCTGCTCCTCAACGGGCTCTGGATGACCCTGCAGCTGTGCTGCGCCGTCATCCTGCTCGGCCTGATCGGCGGGCTTGTCGTTGCGCTCGGCAATATGAGCCCGCGCCGCTGGATCCGTTGGCCGGCAATTGTCTACACGGATATCTTTCGCGCCCTGCCGCCGCTGGTGCTGCTGATCTTCATCTATTCCGGCCTCCCCTTTGCCGGCATCAACGTCTCACCCTTTGCTGCGGTGGTGATCGCCTTCCTGCTCAACAATTCCTCCTATTATGCCGAGGTCTATCGCGCCGGCCTCATCTCGGTTCCGAAGGGACAGGCGGAGGCGGCAAAGGCGACGGGCCTCAGCAAGACGCAGGCGCTGATCCATGTGATCCTGCCGCAGGCAATCCGCAACGTCCTGCCGGATCTTCTTTCCAACACGGTCGAGGTGGTGAAACTCACGTCGCTCGCCTCGGTCATCTCGCTGTCGGAACTGCTCTACAGCGCCAACATGGCCCGTTCCGTCACCTATAACGCCTCGCCTCTCGTACTGGCGGCTCTCATCTATCTCGTCCTGCTCTGGCCGCTGGTGCGGCTCGTCAGCCACTTCCAGCGGCGCCTCGCCGCCTGATCGTATCGAAGGGATTACACCATGACAGTCATGAAGATTGCAGGCGCCCAGCTTGGTGCCATCCAGAAGGCCGACAGCCGTGAAAAGGTCGTGGCACGCATGATCGCGCTGCTCGAAGAGGCAGCTTCCAAGGGCGCCGAAATGGTCGTCTATCCGGAACTGGCGCTCACCACCTTCTTCCCGCGCTGGTACATGGAAGACTGGAACGAGGTCGATACCTGGTTCGAACGCGAAATGCCGAACGGCGCCACCCTGCCGCTTTTCGAGCGTGCCCGCGACCTCCATGTCGCGATCACCTTCGGCTATGCCGAACTGACACCGGACGGCCATCATTTCAACACTTCGATCCTCACCAATCGCAAGGGCGAGATCGTCGGCAAGTATCGCAAGATCCACCTACCGGGCCATTCCGAATACGATACCGAACGCGCCTTCCAGCATCTGGAAAAGCGCTATTTCGAACCGGGTGACATGGGTTTCAACGTCTGGCGCAACGAAGGCGTCGTCATGGGCATGGCGATCTGCAACGACCGCCGCTGGCCGGAAACCTTCCGCTGCCTCGGTCTGCAGGGCGTCGAACTGGTGACGATCGGCTATAACACGCCATCCGTAAACGCCCAGATGAGCGCCGAAGGCCTTGAGAAGCGCCTGTTCCATTCCGAACTCTCACTACAGGCCGGCGCCTACCAGAACGCAACCTTCGTCGCGGGCATCGCAAAAGCAGGTGTCGAGGATGGCCATTCGCTGATGGGTGGCTCGATCATCGTCGATCCGGACGGTTTCATTCTCGCCCGCGCCACGACGGAAGAGGACGAACTGATCCTTGCCGAATGCGATTTTTCAAAATGCGCCTTCGGCAAGAAGACGATTTTCGACTTCGACCGTCACCGCCGCATCGAGCATTACGGCCGCATCACCAGCCAGACGGGCGTGATCCTGGACGTGTAACGGCCAAAGGACAACGGATAGAACGAGGATAAGGGCATGAGCAGCTTCGACACAGTCATCCATGGTGGACGGATCGCCACGGCCTCCGACGTCTTCGATGCCGATATCGGCATCAAGGACGGCCGGATCGCGGCGATCGCCGAAAAGCTGTCCGGCGGCGAGCGCCGGATCGATGCTTCGGGCAAACTGGTCCTGCCGGGCGGCATCGAGGCGCATGCCCATATCGCGCAGGAAAGCTCGACCGGGCTGATGACCGCGACGACTATTATTCCGGTTCGGTCTCGGCGGCCTTCGGCGGCAATTCCTCCTTCATCCCCTTCGCCGCCCAGCATCGCGGCCAGCCGATCGCGGACGTGATCAAGACCTATGACGGGCGCGCAACGCCGAACTCGGTTCTCGACTATTCTTACCACCTGATCATATCCGACCCTTCGGCATCGGTGCTGGAAGAACTGCCGGGCGTTTCGCGCGCGGTATCACCTCGTTCAAGGTGTTCATGACCTACGATCTCATGAACATCGGCGATGGCGGCATGCTCGACATCCTGACGGTTGCCAAGCAGCATGGCGCGCTCACCATGGTCCATGCCGAAAACAACGACATGGTCAAATGGATGAACAAGCGGCTGGCCGCAGCCGGCCTCACCGCGCCGAAATACCATGCCGTCAGCCGCCCGGAACTGGCGGAAGAGGAAGCCATCAACCGCGCCGTCTCGCTTGCCAAGCTCGTCGATGCAGCGCTCTTCATCGTGCATGTCTCAACTGCAGGCGGTGCTGCCATCGTCCAGCGCGAAAAACTGGCCGGCACAAAACTCTTTGCCGAGACCTGCCCGCAATATCTGGCGCTCACACTCGACGATCTCGACCGACCCGGCATGGAAGGCGCGAAATTCATCTGCTCGCCGCCGGTGCGCGATGCGGCAACGCAATCGGTCCTCTGGCGCCATATCCAGTCGGGCACGTTCGAAAGCGTCTCCTCCGACCACGCGCCTTATCGGTTTGACGCCAGCGGCAAGTTCGCCAATGGTCCGGACGCGCCCTATCCGAAAATCTCCAACGGCATGCCGGGCATTGCCATGCGCCTGCCCTATCTGTTCTCTGAGGGCGTCAACAAGGGCCGCATCACGCTGCAGCAATTCGTGGCACTCTCCAGTACCAATGCGGCCAAGACATTCGGTGTCGCCAGAAAGGGCACGATTGCCCCCGGTTTCGACGCCGATATCGCCATCTGGAACCCGGAAAAGCGCCATGTTGCGACGCTGGCCGACCAGCACGACAACATGGACTTCACACCCTTCGAAGGCATGGAGCTGCAGGGCTGGCCGGAACTGACCATGAGCCGGGGTGACGTGATCGTCGAGAACGGCGAGCTGAAGGCGACCCGCGGTCGCGGCCGCTTCATCGCCCGCAACCCTGTCGACCTGACCGGCAAGCCGGGCCATCGTGCCCGCGAACTCGATCCGGCCCGCAATTTCGGCGCGGAGATCGCACCATGACCGCTGCGGCAAAGCCCAACACGCTGGGACCGATCCTCGTCATCAACCCGAACAGTTCGGAGGAAGTGACCGAAGGCCTGCGCGAGGCGCTGGCCGGCATGTCCTTTCCCGGCGGCCCCGTCATCGAATGCGTCACGATCACCGATAGCCGCCCGGCATCATGACCCAGCGCGAAGTGGACGAAGCGGGACTTCGCACCGGTGCCCTGATCGAAAGCCGGCCGGATGCGTCTGCCTATGTTCTTGCCTGCTACTCGCAGCCGGGCCTCGATCTGGCCCGCTCGATCACCTCGACGCCCGTCTACGGCATTCAGGATGCCGGCGTGCTGACGGCAATGGCGAGCGCCGATCTCTTCGGAGTGGTCGCCGTCGCCGAAGCCTCGATCCCGCGCCACATGCGCAACCTGCGCCGGCTTGGCGTCGATACGCGGCTTGCCGGTGAAGTGGCGATGACCGGCTCGATCAGTGTCGCTGAAAGCGGTCATGGCGAAGAAAGCTATTCTGCACTGCGTGTTGCCGGTGAAAAGCTGCGCCAGATGGGCGCCGGTGCGATCGTGCTCGGCTGCGCCGGCATGTCCGGCCACCGCCAGCGACTGGAAGATGAGCTCGGTCTTCGCGTCATAGATCCGACGCAGGCGGCCGTTGCCATGGCGCTCGGCAACCTGCTATCGCGATAGCCATGAACGAGCCAGAGCCAAAGCCGGACATATCGCTGCGCCTTCTCGAAATCTTCGGCGCGATGATGCGCTGCGAGACGACGGTGGAAGCTGCCGAACAGCTGGGCATCTCTCAGCCGGCAGTCTCGAACGGCATCCGCCAGCTGGAAAGCCAGCTGGGCGTGACATTGTTCGAACGATTGCACCGGCGCCTGCAGCCGACCGAAGAGGCTCTGCTCCTGTTCGAGGACGTGCGTCCCGTCTTCAGCATGCTGCGCAGCTTTTCGACCCGTGCACGCTCCATGCGCAACGGATTGTCGGGACGCTGCGGGTGATGTCGACACCACCGCTCGGCAATACGGTGGCCCCGGTGGCGCTGGCGCATTTTCTGAAAGAACGTCCGGACGTCTCCGTCTCCTATGACGTGCGTCGCTCGAACATGTCATCGAAGCCGTACAGAACGGATCGGCGGATGTCGGTCTGGCGGTTGCTCTGGATCGCCATCCGAACGTCAATGTCGAGATCCTCTCACGCACCCATATGGTGGCCGTCGTTCCGAAGGATCACCCGATTGCCGAACGGCGGGAAATCGCGGTCACAGACCTTTTGGCGCGCGGCTTCATCGGGCTGGAGGCGGAATCGCGCATGGGACAAATGCTGCGTGACGCCTTCGAGCGCGATGGCGCCGCATATGATCCGCGCGTCGAAGTCCGCTATTGCGCCACTGCCGCCGTGCTGGCGAGCGCCGGTGTCGGCGCCGCCGTTGTCGATCCCTATAGCGCCGCCTATCAGCTGAATGACGGGCTCGTGCAACTGCCGTTCCAGCCGCCCTGCGAGATCACGGCTGTCTTGATTACCCGCAAGGCGTGCCGCGCTCGCGACTGCTTCACGGCTTTATCGCCGAACTGAAGCGGGCGATGGCCGAAGCCTCTGAACACCTTCTCTCAAGCCGCCTTCCGCGGCTCCCAATCACGATGATCGGATCGATCCGAAGGAGAAAACGACGTGTCCCGTATTGTCTACCTCAACGGCGAATGGCTGCCGGAAGAAGATGCCAAGGTTTCCATCTTCGACCGCGGCTTCCTGTTTGCCGATGCCATCTATGAAGTGACCGGCGTTGTCGGCGGCAAGCTGATCGAATATCCCGGCCACGCCGCGCGCCTTGTGCGCTCGACGGCGGAGCTCGGTATCGAATGCCCGGTATCGGCCGAGGAAATGCTGGAGATCCACCGCGAAATCGTCCGCCGGAATTCCGTGGATGAGGGCCTGATCTACCTGCAGATCTCCCGCGGCGCAGCCGACCGCGACTTCTCCTTCCCGAAGAATGCAAAGCCGACACTGACGCTGTTCACCCAGAAGAAGGCCGTCCTCGATAATCCGAAAGTGGCAACGGGCCTGTCGGTCGCTCTTGTGCCCGACCTGCGCTGGGGCCGCCGCGACATCAAGACCGTCCAGCTTCTCTACCCTTCCATGGCGAAGATGCAGGCAGCCAGCACCGGCGCCGATGACGCCTGGCTTGTCGAAGACGGTTTCGTGACCGAGGCGAGCTCGGCGACGGCTCATATTATCACCAAGGATGGGACGCTTGTTACCCGCCACCTCTCCCACGAGATTCTGCACGGCATTACCCGCGCAAGCGTGCTCGATATCGCCAAGGCTGCGGGAATTTCCTATGAGGAGCGCCCGTTCACGCCGCAGGAAGCCTATGACGCGGCCGAGGCCTTCGTGTCCTCCGCCACGAGCTTCGTTCTCCCGGTGACGGCAATCGACGGCAAGCCGGTGGGCAATGGCAAGCCGGGCGAAACCACGCTTCGCCTGCGCGAACTCTACATCCGCGACAAGATCGCAAACGCCATCTGACCGACCGATCGGCCGCGGCACACACTGACACCGCGGCCGATCCCGCCATGATTTGGCTAAACCGCGGGCCTCTCTGTCGCCGAGGGCTGGCGCAGCCCGTCGCCAATGCTATAGCGGCTCCCGTCACACCCATCGGCTCCCGGTGGGAAAGGCAATCATGATCGCACGACGCCTGGACCGACATCCTCAGCGCTCGACCGCAACATGTCAGGATCGGACAGGAGAACTCCATGCAGGACGGCGAAATGGAACGCGGCATCTCCGAACGCTTCGGCGCCGCCAAGCGTATCATCCGCGCTGCCGGTGCAATCGCACTCGAATATTTCGCCACTTACGACACGCTCGAAGTCGAGATGAAGACCAGCCGTCAGGATACGGTCAGCGCCGCCGACAGAGAGGTCGAAACCTTCATCCGCAGCGAGATTGCCAAGCTTTTTCCGCTCGACAGCACGATCGGCGAGGAGCATGGCGAAGTCACCGGCGATAGCGATTATACCTGGGTTATCGACCCGATCGACGGAACAGCCTATTTCCTGCACGGGCTGAAATCCTGGTGCACGGTGATCGCGCTTCTGAAAGAGGGCAAGCCGGTTGCCGGCCTCATCTATGATGCGAGCCAGGAGCAGCTCTATTCTGCCCTGCACGGACATGGTGCCTATCGCAACGACCAGCCGATCTCTGTCGACAAGGTCACGCCGCTGAGTGGCAGCATGCTCGCGATTGGCGGCAGCAGTCCGCAACACGGCGCAGAGATCGGCAGGCTGGTGGAAGCCGTCCTTGAAGCCGGCGGGGTCCATATGCGCAACGGCTCCGCCGCCCTCACGCTCGCGCATCTCGCCGCAGGTCACTATGGCGGCTATTACGAACCGCACTCTCATCCTGGGATTGCCTTGCGGGACTGTTGCTCGTTTCGGAAGCGGGCGGCACTGCCGACGATTTTCAAAAAAATACAAGTTTGACTGAGCGAGGCCCTGCCTTCGCGGCGGCGCCGCAGGTGGCCGATGACTTCCGGCAACTCGTCGAGAAGAGCGCAAAGACTCGCCCTGGTTGCACTAATCGCAATTCATGAATCCGGAACGGCGACAAAATCAACCCAAAGACGTCCACTTAAATTTTGGGTAGTTTTCAGGCTCATTAACCACCTCAGAATGTGCGCCATCATGCCGCATGAAGCCGCCAATGTGACCGAATTGAGAATAAACCCTGCCTTAAACAGTCCCATGCGAAGTCCCGTCCATAGCGCGGTGGACCACAGGCATTCCCAACATTTCAGGGGCAGGTCAGCGGTCTGCGCGCATGCCGTGAAACGAAGACTGCGTTATCGCGATGGCTCAATGACTGGGCCTGCACCCGTGAATGTTCACATTGACCAAGGCCCGCTATCGTCCCGGCACGGGGGAGCTAAGGGGGCCAACGTTTAAAAGTAGGACTACGCATGTCTTTCCTTCAGAACGCTAAGATCCGCACCAAATTTCTAGCCGTGCTTCTGCCCATCTGCGCTATCGGCATTGGCGGCCCCGCCGTCATGTCCTACCAGTTCAAGCAGGCTGGCCAAACCTATTCCGACTTCATTTCGCATGACAACATGGCAGCGGTGATCACCACCCGCCTGCCGCTGCAGATGCTGACCGCCACATCTGCCGCCTATCAGGCCATCAACGCGCCGGCCGGCTCCCCGGAAAAGGCTAACGCGCAGAAAGCCTATGAAAGCGCCAAGACCAACCTTCGCGCCCAGTCCAACAGCCTGCTGACCATTGTGCCGGCCGACACGGATGTGACGAAGCAGAACGCCGCCTCAGCGGAATTGATCTTTGCAGACATGGACAAGGCCGTCGCACTTGATCGCGACGGCAAGACCCAGGACGCGATTGTCGCCATGAATGCTACGGCGGATGCGATCAAGACCTGGCGTGGCACCGTCGGTGGCCGTAACGATGCCAATATCGCCAAGATCATCAAGGAAACCCAGACACTGGCCGACCAGACCAGCACAACGGTCGTGACCTCGCTGGTAACGCTCGGCGTCCTGTTCCTCGCCGCATTCTCGCCGCTCTCTTCATCGTCTCACGCGGCATTACCGGTCCGATCGACCGGCTGCGTGCCCGCATGCTGTCGCTGGCCGGTGGCGAGACGCAGAGCGAAGTCGCAGGCCTTGCCCGCAAGGACGAAGTGGGCCAGATGGCCAAGGCCGTCTCGGTCTTCCGCGACAACGCACTGGAGGCTCTGCGCCTTGAGGCAGAGGCTGACGCCAACCGCAGCCTGTCTGAAAAGGAACGCCTCGAACGCGAAGCCCAGAAGGCCCGCGAAGCCGAAGCGATCAAGTTTGCCGTCGACAATCTGGCAACCGGCCTTGCCAAGCTTTCGGAAGGCGATGTCTCCTACCGTCTCGACCAGGCTTTCGTCGCAGGTCTCGATGGCGTCCGCACCGACTTCAACAACTCGGCGGAAAAGCTGGAATCGGCTCTGACGCGCGTTGCTCACAACGCCCGCGGTATCGATGCCGGCGCAAACGAGATCAAGTCGGCCGCCAATGATCTGGCCAAGCGCACCGAACAGCAGGCAGCCGCCGTCGAAGAGACGGCAGCCGCACTCGAACAGATCACCACGACGGTCAAGGACGCGACGCGACGCGCCCAGGAGGCCGGCGAACTCGTGGCTCGTACCC
Source organism: Shinella sp. UYSO24 (assembly GCA_902167985.1). Lineage (GTDB taxonomy): Bacteria > Pseudomonadota > Alphaproteobacteria > Rhizobiales > Rhizobiaceae > Neorhizobium. The sequence goes on along the minus strand of CABHNZ010000006.1, from coordinate 196,276 downwards.
GTGCAGGCGCCGAGCGTTCGGGCGAAGTCGTCCAGCGCGCCGTCCGTTCGATGGAGCAGATCGAAAAGTCTTCGGGCGAAATCGGCAATATCATCGGCGTCATCGATGAAATCGCCTTCCAGACCAACCTTCTGGCCCTCAATGCCGGCGTTGAGGCAGCGCGTGCGGGCGAGGCAGGCAAGGGCTTTGCCGTCGTCGCCCAGGAAGTTCGCGAGCTTGCCCAGCGTTCGGCCAATGCCGCCAAGGAAATCAAGGCTCTGATCAACGCCTCGAATGCCCAGGTTCAGGACGGTGTGGAACTGGTCGGCCAGACCGGTCGTGCACTGGAGACGATCGTTGCCGAAGTGCAGGAGATCAACCGCCATGTCGCAGCGATTGTCGAGAGCGCGCAGGAACAGTCTTCCGGTCTCCAGCAGATCAACACGGCCGTCAACCAGATGGACCAGGACACCCAGAAGAACGCCTCGATGGTGGAAGAAACGACAGCCGCGACCCATGGTCTTTCGACCGAAGCCGCCTCGCTCAACCAGCTCCTGTCGCTCTTCAAGCTTTCCGGCTCGCAGCCGCAGGGCGGCTTCGCCCGCTCGGCAAATGGCCGCGAGGCACCGGTCGCTTCGCCGGCTCGTTCGCTTGGCAACCGTATCGCCAGCGCGTTCTCCGGCAATGCCGCACTGAAGAAGGACGATTGGCAGGAATTCTGATCCGCCGGGATCAGGCTTCGAAAGACGGTATCGCCCGATCATAGCGGCGCTACCGGTTATAAACGACGAACAAGCGCCGCGCCGGTTTTGACCCGCGCGGCGTTTTGTTTTGCCGATTTGCGAATGCAGCCCCGATGCCCAGGCCCGCCCGGAGCTTAAACCGTGTCGCCCGCAACCTGCGGAGGCTTATCGGCATGACGAACTGCCTTGCGGGGCAAGCCCTATTGCAGCGAGCAGGAAGATAGCCCGCACTCACCGTCAATGCGGCGACATGGACGGCTGCATAGGTGCGGGGCAAGACTGATTGCCTTGCCGTTCACGCCCCCGATGCGGTCGCCGGCCAACGCACCTCGCCGCACGCCTCTCCGACATTCCTGCCCTTCGCGTTTTGCTCCACGCCACACCACCACCACACAGACAGCAAAACCCCGGCCGCAGATGCCGACCGGGGTCAATCTTAGCGGTTGGGCGATACGTCGATCAGGCCGTTTGCGGACGCTTGCGCGTAGCAACAAAGCCGATGATGAGAAGCACCACGACGATGCCGGCTGCGATGCCGACATAGGCAAGCGTTGCCGCATTGGCGATCAGCCAGCTCGGCTTCACTTCGCCCGACACGACCTGCTTGACCTTCGCCTCCGTGACCGTGCCGTTCGGCATGTTGCCGAAGGTGACGCGGACATAGGTGGCAAGCGCCGCGACCTGCGTCGTCGTCATCTGGCTGGCGAAGGCCGGCATGAAGGCATGGCCCGACGGCGTCGTGCGGTCGATGCCGCGCTCGATGACCTGGATCAGGTTGTCCGGGCTGTAGGCGCGTGCCGTGCCGTTCTTAACGAGCGAGGGACGCACGCCGTCGGTCGAGCCCTGACCATCGATCCCGTGGCAGGTGGCGCAGGCACCGAGATAGAGCGTCGCCCCATCCGTCACAGAGGCGTAATCGGCCTTCTGGGCATAGTCGCCCGGCATGGCTTCCACATCCGCGAGATTGATCGCCTTAGCGGAACCGACCGGCGCATCGGCTGCCGTGCCGTCAACGGCCGGAACCTTGCGCAGATAGGCGACCATGGCATCGAGATCGGCATCCGACAGATGGCTGAAGGAATGCTCGACGGCGAGCCCCATGTCGCCGGCAGCGGCATGGTTATTGGCATTGCCGGTCTTCAGGAAGGCCTTGAGATCCGCATCCGTCCAGTTGCCGATACCGTTTTTCGACGGCGTGATATTCGGCGCATTCCATGTGCGACCTGACCGCCTGCCAGATGCTGGCTGTCGATCTCGCCCATCAGATCATTGCGCGGCGTGTGGCAGGTGGAGCAGTGGCCGAGGGTCTCGACCAGTTCCTGACCGCGCTTGAGCTGATCGCCCTCAACCGGAATGGCACCGGCTGCCTTGCCATCATGCAGGTTGAGGAAGTTCCAGCCGATCATGGCGATACGCATGAACGGGAATGGAAGCTTGGTTTCCGGCGCAGGCTTTGCCTGCGGAGCGACCTTCAGACGGAAGTAGGAATAGAGCGCCTTGACGTCATCGTCGCTGAGGCCCGCATAGGACGTATAGGGCATAGCCGGATAGAGCCAGCCCTTGCCCGGAGCCCGGCCCTTGCGCAGCGCATCGCCGAATTCCTGCAGCGTCCACTTGCCGATGCCGTTGACCGGATCGGGCGAGATGTTGCTGGCATAGATCGCGCCCATCGGGCTTTCGATCGCAAGGCCGCCCGCAGCATTATCGCCGTGGCAGGCGGCACAGTCGCCGGCTGTCGCGAGATAATGGCCGCGCTCGACGAGGCTCGGATCGGCACCGCCATTATCCTGCGCCTGCGCCGAGAGCGCAAAACCGCTCAGAAGCAGGCGCCGGCGCCAATTACGAATGTCTTCAACTGGGCCATGATCAGACCTCCGCGGCGATGGTGCGCCCGGCGCGGATGGCAAGCGCCATGCCGGTGAGCGTCGGGTTGACACAGGACGAGGACGGCATGACGCCAGTCGTGACGAGGAACATGTTGCTGTGGTCATAGCAACGCAGATCCGCATCGACGACGGAATCCTTGGCATCGGTTCCCATGATGGTCGTACCCATCAGATGGTGTTCCGAGCTCCAGGCGCCCGGCAGCGTGCGCGGCTTGCCGTTCGTCACCTGAACCCAGTTGACGTAGTCCTCCATCATCTGCGGCAGCACTGCGCGGCTATAGTCGCTCAGGCGGTAATGCATCTTGATGCCCGGCAGACCGAGGCTGTCCTTGTAGGCCGAGTTGATCGAGACGGTGTTTGCCGGATCCGGCAGATCCTCGCTCAGCATCTGCATGGCGACATAGCGGGAAGAACGATCGCGGATCTCGTCGTCCAGCGCCTTGCCGATATACTTCTTCTCCTTCATCACCTCCTCGGTGATCTTCAGGACCGGATAGACGTTCTGGTAGTCGAGACGGGCCGACGGCACGCTGCCGCGGTTCTCTGGTTACGGCGCTGCATGATCGAGCCATGCAGGAACTGGCCGCGGCCGGTCCAGACCGGCTCTGCCGCATAGAAGTCCATGTTGAGGACCGGGTGGAACATCACGTTGCGGCCGACCATGCCCGAGCTGTTGGCAAGCTCGTTCATCAGCAGAAGCTTTGGCGTTTCATAGGCGTGGGCCGCAATGACGATGACCTTGGCCTTGAGCGTCGTGCGGTCGCCCGTCGGCGAAAGATAGGAGAGCTCGGTGATGCGGCCCTTGCCATCCTTGACTAGCTTGTCGACCGTCGCGTTGGAACGCAATTCGGCACCGGCGGCGACGGCCTGCTCGATCACATGGACGCCGGAATGCTTGGCGCCGATCGGACAGTTCGGCTGACAGAGATTGTTGCCGATGCAGGCCGGACGGCCGGCATAGGGCTGCGAGATACGGCAGCTTGGACCATGTTCCGTGCGGTAGCCGGCCTTTTCGTACTGGACCTGCAGCTTCTGCACCAGATAGGGCTTGGCTTCCGGCGGCAGCGGATAGGGCTTGGAGCGCGGCGGATAGGTGTGGCCGAGGCCCTGACCGGAGAGGTCGGCATCGTTATCGCCATTCACGCCGATCGCATATTCGGCTTCGGTGAACCACTTTTCGAACTCTTCATAGGCGAACGGCCAGTCACGGCCGATGCCGAACGTGGACTTGAGCCTCATGTCTTCCGGCAGAAGACGCCATGTCGCACCGGTCCAGTGGCGCGACGTGCCGCCGACGCTGCGCAGCGCACCGGGAATCTGGCCGACATCGCCGAGATCGGCATCGATATAGCCGGGCGTATAGGTGTTCGGCGCATAGGGGATATTGCCGAAAGGGTCGTTCCAGTTAAATTTGCGCGGACTGCGGTGGTAATTGTCGGTGATCTTCCATTCGGCGATCTCGGCCCGGATTCGAGGATGATCACGCTCTTGCCGGCCTTGGCAACCTCAAGCGCAACGAAACCGCCGAGCGAGCCGGAGCCGACGACGATCACGTCTGCATCATATTCAGCCATCTGTCTTTACTCCGTTCAGTTCTGCGGAACAGCGCCGCTGGCAATCGCCTTGCGCGCTTCTTCGACAGAGGGGTATTTCTTCGTCACGTAGAGAACCCAGGCCGGGTCCGGCTTGACGATCTCGGTCGGAGCATCGGTCGGCTGGTAGGACCAGCTCTTGATGTCCTTCGGCAGCGAAGACGTATCGACGCCTTCCGGCGGCATTTCCCACCAGCCGGGATTGCGATCCGGCGAGGACGGGCGCGGCCATGCATCGAGAAACTTCTCGTAGGTCTGCGCTTCGAGGAAGGTGACGAACTCGGCATCATCCTTCAGGATCGTGGTCGAGGGCGTGCCGACATAACCGACATACCAGGGCTTTGCGATATCGAGTGCAAACGCCACCTGATCGGGGGACAGGGCTGCAAGCGCTGCGTCGCGATCCTTGCCGGCGAGTGCCTTGGCAAGATCCGCAAGCTTGTCGGCAAAGCCGGGCATGCGCTTGGTCAGGAGCGTTTCGACGCGAACCGCAACCTCAGGCGACAAACTATTGTTTCCAGTAATAACACGGCTGACCTGGAGGATTGCACCCGGGTCGGCACTCGTGGTGGCGGCACTGGCAGGCAGTGACGTAAGCAATTGCGCGCCGGGCGCAATCAGCGATAGCGATAATAGAAAATCTCGTCTTTTCATATTCTTGCCTAGATTCTGTGGGCTGACGACAGGCCGGATAGGCGCAGCCGAACACCACAGCGTCAAGACAGTATGCCGCACCTGAGGACGCTGGCGACAAATTGTCTCCGCGTCATGGTTGTTTCAGGCATACGGCAATTATGAATATAAAATTAGATTAAATCATACAAAACCGAAAACTATACGAACGAATCTCGACGAAAAACTTGACGCTACAATACACATTGACATTAAATCGTGAATATACACGACAACACAGTGAAGATGAATGCAGATCCGTAGAACGAAACGCCACCTGTTTTCGAGGCGTCAGACACCGAATGGCGCCCATTCGGAAAAAATCAGCAATATTGAGCAGCAAAGCGTCACACACCCCCTCTTTCACGTCACCACGCCGCCTCTTCGTTCAACTATAGAAAATCTACCTTGGCGTGCATTTTCAGCATTCCGACCCAAGTACAAAAACAATACTGTTCACCGGCTTGTCATCGGTAACACCTTGCGTCCACAGGCGCTTTTAACCGAGCCTTGCGATCCGCCGCGCCGTGAAAGAATGCACCGTTTCGTTCATTTTCTCGGATTGACGACGTTGCAGGCGTGGCGACATACAACCAAGGAGTATATTTCAATGAAGCTGTCCGTTCCTCTTCTCTCCGGCCTTGCTGCGTCGCTGCTGTTCGCCTCGGCGGGCCTCGCATCTGCCCATACGATGGTGGCAAGCCTTGACCAGAAAGATATCAAAAACCTTGCATCCGCCGCGGAAGGAGAGATCGAGAAGGCAGGCCTGAACGGCACTATCGTCATTGTCGATGCAGACGGTCAATTGCTCTATGTCGATCGCCTCGATGGCTCGATCCCCGGCAGCGTGGACGCCGCAATCGGCAAGGCCCGCACCGCGGCGCTCTATCACACGCCGTCCGCCACGTTCATGGACCGGCTCGCCAAGGGGCAGAATGTCGCCCTGGCCGTGCCGAACGCCCTGCCGATGGGCGGCGGATATCCGCTGAAGGTCGGCGACACCGTGGTTGGCGGCATTGGCATCAGCACACCGAAGCCGGATATGGATGTGACGATTGCCGAGACCGTTGCCGGTACGCTGAAGTAAGCGGCAAAAGCCTCCCAGAGGCCTACCAGCAGCGTCCTTGCAGCCGCCGCGCCAGGCGGCTGCACCTTCATCGCAGGTCCTCTGCACGAAGTTTGGGCGACAGCGGCCATGGCATTCGCTGCCTTTTCGCCTCAACAGCGCCGTCCAGCGCATGGATGGAAGGACTGCACGCCCTGACGGCGATCAAAAAATCGACAGATACAGTCCCGAGTTGCACAAACTTGGCGCAAATATTTTTATCAAACGGTCAAAATTTGATTGTCCGGTAAATATTTTTCGGTTGAATTTTCCAACATATTGTTTCTATGATATTTTCCTGAACTGGCACGGAGATTGCTCACATCTGATCAACGCAACATTGCGTATCCAATGAGGAGAGAGTGATGGAAGTTGGCATCTTTATTCCCATCGGCAACAACGGGTGGCTCATTTCCGAGAACGCCCCGCAATACAAGCCGAGCTTTGCCCTCAACAAGGAGATCGTGCTCAAGGCGGAACGCTACGGTTTCGACTTCGCACTCTCGATGATCAAGCTGCGCGGCTTCGGCGGCAAGACGGAGTTCTGGGATTACAATCTGGAATCCTTCACGCTGATGTCGGGCCTTGCCGCCGTCACCTCGAAGATCAAGCTGTTCGGCACCGCCGCCACCATCGTCATGCCGCCGGCGATCGTCGCGCGCATGGCAACGACGATCGACAGCATTTCCGGCGGCCGTTTCGGCGTCAATCTCATTACCGGCTGGCAGCGCCCGGAATATAGCCAGATGGGCCTGTGGCCGGGCGACGACTATTTCGGCGACCGCTATTCCTATCTCTCGGAATATACGACCGTTCTGAAGGATCTCCTGACGACCGGCCAATCGGATTTCAAGGGGCAATACTTCCAGATGGAAGACTGCCATATGAAGCCCCTGCCGGAAGGTGACGTGAAGCTGATCTGCGCCGGATCATCGAATGCCGGCATGGCATTCTCCGCCAAATATGCCGATTACAGCTTCTGCTTCGGCGTCGGCGTCAACACGCCGACGGCCTTTGCGCCGACCAATGAACGGCTGCTGGCAGCAACCGAAAAGACCGGCCGCGACGTCCGCTCCTTCGTGCTTACCATGATCCTTGCCGAGGAACGCTCGGAAGACGCCTGGGCCAAGTGGGAACACTACAAGCCGGCGCCGATCAGGAAGCGATCAAATGGCTTGGCCTGCAGAGCGCTGCCGACACCAAGTCGGGCTCCGATACCAATGTCCGCCACATGTCCAACCCCGTCTCGGCCGTCAACATCAACATGGGCACGCTGATCGGCTCCTATGAAGAGGTTGCTGCCATGCTGGATGAGATGAGCGAAGTGCCGGGCACCGGCGGGGTGATGCTGACCTTCGACGACTTTGTTGAAGGCGTCGAGAAATTCGGCCAGCATATCCAGCCGCTGATGAAATGCCGTCAACATATCAAGCCCGTTCTGGAGGCCGCCGAATAATGACCGTCACCACAGGATACCAGCCGCAGAAGAGCGGATTGCAGAGCGTCACGCTGCCCGCCCGGCCGGAACCGATCACGCTTAACCCTTCGGAAACGGCCGTCGTCGTCGTCGACATGCAGAACGCCTATTCGACCGAAGGCGGCTATGTGGATCTCGCCGGCTTCGATATTGCCGGCGCCAAGGGCACGATTGCCAATATCAAGAAGACGCTGGATGCCGCACGCGCCGCCTCCGTGCCGGTCATCTATTTCCAGAACGGCTGGGACAAGGATTATGTCGAGGCCGGCGGCCCCGGCTCTCCGAACTGGCACAAGTCGAATGCGCTGAAACACATGCGCGCCAACCCGGAGCTGCAGGGCACGCTGCTTGCCAAAGGCACCTGGGATTACGCGATCGTCGATGAGCTGCAGCCGCAGCCGGGTGACATTCTGGTGCCGAAGACGCGCTATAGCGGCTTCTTCAACACCAATATGGACAGCATTCTGCGCGCACGCGGCATCCGCAATCTCGTCTTCGTCGGCATTGCTACCAATGTCTGCGTCGAGAGCTCGCTGCGCGACGCATTTCACCTCGAATATTTCGGCGTGATGCTGGAGGATGCCACCCATCACCTGGGGCCGGAATACATCCAGCAGGCCACGGTCTACAATGTCGAAAAATTCTTTGGCTGGGTCGCCACCGTCAATGATTTCTGCGGTGCGATCAGCCAGGCAGCCCCCGCGGACGCTGCCGAATAATATCAGACCAGATCATTTATTGAGGAGTAACCCACACATGCCGAAGTCCATCGTCGTCCCCGCCGGCACTCACAAGCCGATCGCCCCCTTCTCGCCCGGCACGCTTGCCGATGGCGTCGTCTATGTCTCGGGCACCCTGCCCTTCGACAAGAACAATGACGTCGTTCATGTGGGCGATGCCGAGGCGCAGACCCGCCATGTGCTGGAAACCATCAAGTCGGTAATCGAGACCGCCGGCGGCACGATGGATGACGTCACGATGAACCACATATTCCTCACCGACTGGGCCAATTACGGCGCCGTCAACAAGGTCTATGCGGAATATTTCCCCGGCGACAAGCGGCGCGCTTCTGCATCCAGTGCGGCCTCGTCAAGCCAGAAGCACTGATCGAGATCGCCACCATCGCCCATATCGGCGGAAAGTAAGCCGGATGCAATTCGACATCCATGGACTGGATGCCCCCGACGCCCCGACGATCATCCTGTCGTCGGGGCTGGGCGGCTCGGCCGCCTACTGGGCGCCGCAACTTCCCGCACTCGTCGCCGATTACCGCGTCATCACCTATGACCACCGCGGCACCGGGCGCACCGGCGGCACCGTTCCCTATGGCGGCGGCATCGCTGCCATGGCCGATGACGTGATGGAGATCGCAAGCAAGCTCAACCTCAAGCGCTTCGATTTCATGGGCCATGCGCTTGGCGGCCTGATCGGCCTGCATCTGGCGCTGAAACAGCCGCAACTGATCGGCAAGCTGGTGCTGATCAATGCCTGGAGCAAGGCCGATCCGCATTCGGGCCGCTGTTTCGACACGCGCATCGAGCTTCTGGAAAATCCGGCGTCGAGGCCTTCATCAAGGCGCAGCCGCTGTTTCTTTATCCGGCGCAGTGGATGGCAGACAATGCCGAGCGCATGGCGGCCGACGACAAACATGGCGTGGCGCATTTCCAGGGTCGCGACAACATTCTGAAGCGCATTGCCGCCCTTCGCGCCTTCGACATCGACGACCGGCTGGCCGCGATCAAGACCCCGACGTTGGTCATCGCCACCAAGGACGATCTTCTCGTTCCCTATGGCCGGTCGGAGTATCTGGCAAAGCATCTGCCCAAAGCCGAGCTCGCTTTGCTCGACCATGGTGCCCATGCCGTCAACATAACCGACCCCGAGCGGCTCAACGGCTTGATGACCACTTTCCTTGGTAATCACGCCTGATGGCAGGATTAACGAGCGGGTGGGCTGAAAGGCACGGCTGAAACACGCCCGCCTTTCGCCACCCGCAATCCACCTCCGGCCGCATTCGCCGCCGATCGATGCCGCCCCGGCCGGGTTTTCACAGCCCGGCGATCCGGGCTCCCCTCCGCGCCCCCTGCGATTTTCTTCTCGTATCACCCCGAAAATGAGTTCCGATTTCGCGGCAATGCTGTAAACGAAAGAAAAACGAAGCATGGGTGGGAGGCAATGTTCCTTTCGGATCGCCAGACGAAAATCGTCGAACAGGCCAAATCGACTGGCCGCGTCCTTGTCGATGATCTGGCCGAGGCTTCGGCGTCACGCCGCAGACGATCCGCAAAGACCTGAACGACCTCTGCAATGCGCAGCTTCTGACCCGCATCCATGGCGGCGCCACCTTTCCGCGCGCACCGAAAATGTCCGCTATGATGCAAGACGCCAGATCGCCGCCACCGAAAAGCAGGCGATCGGGCTTGCGGCGGCAAAGCTCATCCCCGACGTGCCTCGCTTTTCATCAATATCGGCACCACGACCGAGGCCGTCGGCGAGGCGCTCGCCGACCATCGAGAGCTTATGGTCGTCACCAATAATATCAATGTTGCCAATAGATTACGTGTTATTGACGAGATCGACGTCATTATTGCCGGGGGTGTCGTGCGACAGTCGGATGGCGGGATTGTCGGTGAGGCCGCCGTCGATTTCATCCGTCAGTTCAAGGTGGATTATGCGGTGATCGGCGCCTCGGCCATCGATCCCGACGGATCGATCTTCGACTACGACTTTCGCGAGGTGAAGGTGGCGCAGGCGATCATCGCCAATGCGCGCCATATCATTCTCGTGGCCGACGCCACCAAGTTCGAGCGCACGGCGCCCGTGAGGCTTGGCCAGATTTCCCAGGTTCACACCTTCGTCACCGATCGCTGCGATGTTCCGGAATTCCGGCAGATCTGTCAGCAGAACGGCGTGGCGCTGGTGGAATCCGGCTTTCCCGGTTGATAATTCGCACCACCACAACCTTTCGTTTGACATTCGCTTGATCTTCGATTTAATCAAATTCGATTTCGCAACGGCAGCATAACCCTTGCGTTTTCAGTGCAGGAGCAGGACATGAGCCAGGAAACCCTGGATATTTTCGTCATCGGTGGCGGAATTAACGGCTGCGGCATTGCGCGTGACGCGGTGGGCCGCGGGTATTCGGTTGCACTTGCCGAGATGAACGACTTTGCCTCCGGCACGTCTTCCGGCGCGACGAAGCTCATTCATGGCGGCCTGCGCTATCTCGAACATTACGAATTCCGCCTCGTGCGCGAGAGCCTGATGGAGCGCGAAGTGCTCTGGGCCATGGCGCCGCATATCATCTGGCCGATGCGCTTCGTCCTGCCCTATCACAAGGGCGGCATCCGCCCGGCATGGATGATTCGGCTTGGCCTCTTCCTGTACGATCATCTTGGAGGCCGCAAGCTTCTGCCGCCCACCGCAGTCCTCGACATGCACAAGGATCAGGCGGCAAAACCGCTGAAGCCGATCTTCTCCAAGGCCTTCGAATATTCCGACGGCTGGGTCGACGATGCCCGCATGGTGGTGCTGAATGCCCGCGACGCAGCAGATCGCGGCGCAAAGATCCTGCCGCGCACAAAGGTGGTCGCGGCACGGCGCGAGGGCGGCTTGTGGACGATCGAGACGGTCGGCACGCTTTCAGGCGAACGCCAGACCCACCGTGCGCGGATGCTGGTCAATGCCGCCGGTCCCTGGGTCGATGCGGTGATCCGCGCGGCCTTCGGCCAGAACGAGGCACGGCATGTGCGCCTCGTGCAGGGCAGCCATATCGTGGTGAAGAAGAAGTTCGAGGGGCCCCGCGCCTATTTCTTCCAGAACCCGGACAACCGCATCATCTTCGCCATTCCCTATGAGGGCGATTATACGCTGATCGGCACGACCGACCGCGACTTCAAGGAGGATCCGGGTGCAATCCGCATCTCCGATGAAGAGACCGATTATCTCTGCAAGGCGGCGTCGGAATATTTTCGCGAGCCCGTGACCCGCAATGATATCGTCTGGACATATTCTGCCGTACGCCCGCTCTTCGATGACGGCGCCTCGAAGGCGCAGGAAGCGACCCGCGATTATGTGCTGAAGCTTGAGGGCGCTGGCGAAAAGGCCGCTGCCAGTGGCGAGGCACCGCTGCTCAACGTCTTCGGCGGCAAGCTGACGACCTATCGCCGGCTTTCCGAACATGCGCTGGAAAAGATTGCCGAAGCGATCGGCGCCAAGGGCGCACCGTGGACGGCCAAGAGCCACCTGCCCGGCGGCGATTTTGCCGTCACCGGTTATGAGGCGGAAGTCGCACGACTGAAGGGCCGTTACGGCTTCATTTCTGACAGGCATGCGCGCAGGCTGGTGCGCCGTTACGGCACCAAGGCCTGGACGCTGCTTGGGGCTGCGAACACCTTGGCCGATCTCGGCCGGCATTTCGGCGCCGACCTCTACGAGGCGGAGGTCCGCTACCTGATAGACAATGAATGGGCCATGACCGCCGCCGACGTTCTCTGGAGAAGGACGAAGGATGGCCTGCGGCTCAATGACGAGGAAAAAAGGCAATTGGAGGAGTACATTGCCGCGATACCTGCCAGGATAATGGCCGGCTGAACGGCATGTGTTCCCGCTGTGAGGAGGCAGGGGAACCGAATGCTGGAATTGCGAAAAGCCGCGAAAATGGTCGCGGGCGAATATCACATTCGCCCGACCGACCTTGCGTTTGAGCGCGGCTCTCTCAACGTACTGCTTGGCCCGACGCTGTCGGGCAAGACGTCGCTGATGCGGCTGATGGCAGGCCTTGACCGGCCGAGCGAAGGATCGGTGCATTTCGATGGCACCGATGTGACCGGGCTTGCGGTGCAGAAGCGCAATGTCGCGATGGTCTACCAGCAGTTCATCAACTATCCGCTTCTCACCGTTTACGAAAATATCGCCTCGCCGATGCGGATCGCCGGGCGCGACAAGGCGACGATCGACCGCGAGGTCAAAAAAGCCGCCGAACTGATGCGGCTCACCCCCTATCTCGACCGCACACCGCTCAATCTTTCCGGCGGCCAGCAGCAGCGCACGGCGCTGGCACGCGCGCTCGTCAAGAGTGCCAGCCTCGTCTTGATGGACGAGCCGCTCGCCAATCTCGACTACAAACTGAGAGAGGAACTGCGCGAGGAACTGCCGAAGATCTTCGCGCAATCGGGCGCGATCTTCGTCTATGCGACGACCGAACCTTCCGAAGCCCTGCTTCTCGGCGGCAATACGGCAACCCTTTCGGAGGGCCGCGTCACGCAATTCGGTCCGACGATCGAGGTCTACCGCAACCCGCGCGATATCGTAACGGCCCGCACCTTCGCCGACCCGCCGCTCAACACGCTTTCCATGATGAAAACCGGCGATACGCTGACGAACGGCGCCGTTCCGGCAATCGCGGTGCCGGCGCATCTGCGCACCATTCCGGATGGCCCGGTTTCGCTGGCCTTCCATCCGCATCATCTCGGCTTTGAGGCGCAGACGCCTGCCTCGGCGCGGCTGACGGCCCGCACCCAGATTTCCGAGATCACTGGTTCCGAAAGCTTCCTGCATCTGGATTGCGGCGGCGCGCGCTGGGTGATGCTGGCGGCCGGCATCCACGATCTCGATCCCGATACGGAGGTCGATGTCTATCTCGATACAAGGCATCTGATGGCATTCGATGCCGATGGCCGCGCCATCGCGGCCGGGCAAGCGGCGTGAGGGGAGACGATCATGGCACGCATCACCCTTGACCATATCCGCCACGCCTACGGCGCCAACCCGCAATCCGACAAGGATTATGCGCTGCGCGAGGTCGATCACGAATGGGCGGATGGTGGCGCCTATGCACTGCTCGGCCCTTCCGGCTGCGGCAAGACAACCCTGCTCAACATCATTTCCGGCCTGTTGCAGCCCTCTCACGGGCGCATCCTGTTCGACGGCCGGGATGTGACCGACCTTACCACGCAGGCCCGCAACATCGCCCAGGTCTTCCAGTTCCCGGTTATCTACGACACGATGACAGTCTACGACAATCTCGCCTTCCCCTTGCGCAATCGCGGCGTCAGCGAGGCGGATGTCGATCGTCGCGTGCGCGAAATGCTCGATATCATCGGCCTCTCGGATTGGGCCAGCCGCAAGGCCCGCGGCCTGACCGCCGACCAGAAGCAGAAGATCTCGCTTGGGCGCGGGCTGGTGCGCAACGATGTCAGCGCCATTCTCTTCGATGAGCCGCTGACCGTCATCGACCCGCATATGAAATGGGTGCTGCGCTCGCAGTTGAAACGGCTGCATAAGCAGCTCGGCTTCACCATGGTCTATGTGACCCATGACCAGACGGAGGCCCTGACTTTCGCCGACAAGGTGGTCGTCATGTATGACGGCCAGATCGTCCAGATCGGCACGCCAGCCGAGCTGTTCGAGCGGCCGAGCCACACATTCGTCGGCTATTTCATCGGCTCGCCGGGGATGAATGTCATGCCGGCGAAGATCGACGGCAATCAGGCGATCGTCGGCACGCAGAGCATCGGGCTTGCCACCGCACCCGATGTCGCGACCAGCGACCGGATCGAACTCGGCATCCGCCCGGAATTCCTGAGGCTTGGGCGCCACGGCCTGCCGATCACCATCAACCGCATCGAGGATATCGGCCGTCACAGGATCGTGCGCGCCGAGTTCGAAGGGCGCCCGACAGCGATCGTCGTGCCGGAAGATGCCGAAATCCCCGCCGAACCGCGCGTCACCTTCGATCCCGCCGGCGTGCATATCTATGCCAATTCCTGGCGCGTCGGCGCCGGGCAAGAAAGACGGGAGGCCTGATCATGGAAAAGACATGGAACAACAAGGCCTGGTTCCTGGTACTCCCGGTCCTGGTGCTCGTCGCCTTCTCCGCCGCCATCCCGCTGATGACGGTCGTCAACTATTCGGTGCAGGATACGTTCGGCAATAACGAGTTCTTCTGGGCCGGCACCGACTGGTTCGACCAGATCCTGCATTCCGAACGGTTCTGGGATGCGCTTCAGCGCAACCTTCTGTTCTCGCTGATTATTCTCGCGATCGAAATCCCGCTCGGCATTTTCATCGCGCTCAACATGCCGAAGAAGGGGCTCGGCGTGCCGGTCTGCCTCGTCCTGATGTCGCTGCCGCTGCTCATTCCGTGGAATGTCGTCGGCACTATCTGGCAGGTCTTCGGACGTGTCGATATCGGGCTTCTCGGCCATACCCTCGAAGCACTCGGCCTCGACTACAACTACGTCCGCGACCCACTCGATGCCTGGATCACCGTCGTCATCATGGATGTCTGGCACTGGACGAGCCTTGTCGTGCTCTTGTGCTATGCCGGCCTCGTCTCCATTCCCGACGCCTATTATCAGGCCGCCAAGATCGATGGCGCGTCGCGCTGGGCGGTGTTCCGCTATATCCAGCTGCCGAAGATGAAGCGGGTTCTGCTGATCGCGGTCCTTCTGCGCTTCATGGACAGTTTCATGATCTATACTGAGCCCTTTGTCGTCACCGGCGGCGGCCCCGGCAATTCCACCACCTTCCTGTCGATCGACCTCGTCAAGATGGCGGTCGGCCAGTTCGATCTCGGGCCGGCAGCGGCCATGTCGATCATCTACTTCCTGATCATCCTGCTTCTGTCGTGGATCTTCTACACGGTCATGACTAGCAGCGACGCCGACAATTGAGAAAGGAGAAAACCATGGCCAAGCCCCAGAAATTCAAGCCTGCCGGTCGCTTCTCCTGGCTCGTCTCGGCGCTTTATATCCTCTTTCTGCTTCTGCCGATCTACTGGCTCGTCAACATGAGCTTCAAGGAAAATGCCGAGATCACCGGCACGTTCTCGCTTTACCCGCACAGCCCGACGCTGCGCAATTACGGTATCATCTTCAGCGATCCGTCCTGGTATTCGGGCTATATCAACTCGATCATCTATGTGGCGATGAACACGGTGATCTCGGTTGCCGCAGCGCTGCCCGCCGCCTATGCCTTCTCGCGCTACCGGTTTCTGGGTGACAAGCACCTGTTCTTCTGGCTGCTCACCAACCGCATGGCGCCGCCGGCCGTCTTTGCACTGCCTTTCTTCCAGCTCTATTCGGCTTTCGGACTGATTGACACGCATATCGCGGTCGCGCTTGCCCATTGCCTGTTCAACGTGCCGCTGGCAGTCTGGATCCTTGAAGGCTTCATTTCCGGCGTGCCGAAGGAAATCGACGAGACGGCCTATATCGACGGCTATTCCTTCCCGCGCTTCTTCGTGAAGATCTTCATGCCGCTGATCGCATCCGGCATCGGCGTCGCGGCCTTCTTCTGCTTCATGTTCTCATGGGTCGAACTGCTGCTGGCCCGCACGCTGACGACGACCGACGCCAAGCCGATCTCGGCGATCATGACGCGCACCGTGTCGGCGGCCGGCATGGACTGGGGCGTGCTGGCGGCTGCCGGCGTGCTCACCATCGTGCCCGGCGCGCTCGTCATCTATTCGTCCGCAACTACATCGCCAAGGGCTTTGCCCTTGGTCGCGTCTGAGGGAGGGAAAACGGTCATGACCTTTTCGTGGATGGCATGGACGCTGCCGACGGCGCTCTTCTTCCTGACGATCCTGGCGCTGCTCGTCGGCATGAGCATCTGGGAGTATTTTTCACCCGGCGGCGCACCGCGCACCGGCATCCTGCGCTTCGAGACGACACGGGGTGACCGGCTGTTCATCTCGCTTCTCGGCGCAGCCTTCATTCATCTCGCATGGTTGGGGCTGATCGGACCCAACCTGTGGTGGGCTCTTGGCCTTGCCGTGGTCTACGCCATCGGCGTTTTCCGCTTCGTGTAAGGCCAGCGGACCGGTGCCTCGGGAGGGGCCCCGTATAGGTGCAGATACAGGTACATGTGCAATCGCAACTCTGGGAGGACATTATGCGACGGCATCTTCTGACAACGACGGCAGGCATGCTGCTGGCTCTGGCGGGTACCGCCTATGCCGGCATGGACGATGCAAAGACCTTTCTCGACAAGGAGATCGGCGACCTCTCGACGCTTCCGCGCGCCGATCAGGAAAAGGAGATGCAATGGTTCATCGATGCGGCAAAGCCCTTTGCCGGCATGGATATCAAGGTCGTCTCCGAAACGCTGACCACCCATGAATATGAATCCAAGGTTCTCGCCCCGGCGTTTACCGCGATCACCGGCATCAAGATCACCCACGACCTGATCGGCGAGGGTGACGTGGTGGAAAAACTGCAGACACAGATGCAGTCCGGCGAGAATATCTATGACGCCTATGTCAACGATTCAGACCTGATCGGCACCCATTGGCGCTACCAGCAGGCCCGTTCGCTGACCGACTGGATGGAGAAGGACGGCAAGGACGTGACCAATCCCGGTCTCGACCTGAAGGATTTCATCGGCACTTCCTTCACCACCGCGCCGGACAAGAAGCTCTACCAGTTGCCGGACCAGCAATTCGCCAACCTCTACTGGTTCCGCTACGACTGGTTCAACGACGCCAAGAACAAGGCCGATTTCAAGGCGAAATACGGCTATGACCTCGGTGTTCCGGTCAACTGGTCGGCCTATGAGGATATTGCCGAATTCTTCACCGGCCGCGAGATCGGCGGCAAGAAGGTCTTCGGCCATATGGATTACGGCAAGAAGGACCCGTCGCTCGGCTGGCGCTTCACCGATGCCTGGCTTTCCATGGCCGGCAATGGCGACAAGGGCCTGCCGAACGGCCTTCCGGTCGACGAATGGGGCATCAAGGTCGATGAAAAATCGCGGCCGGTCGGCTCCTGCGTTGCCCGCGGCGGCGATACCAACGGCCCGGCCTCGGTCTATGCGATCCAGAAATATCTCGACTGGATCAAGGCCTATGCCCCGCCGGCAGCTCAGGGCATGAACTTCTCCGAATCCGGCCCGGTGCCGGCGCAAGGGGAAGTGGCGCAGCAGATCTTCTGGTACACGGCCTTTACCGCCGATGCGGTCAAGAAGGGCCTGCCTGTCGTCAACGAGGATGGCACGCCAAAATGGCGCATGGCCCCCTCCCCGCACGGCGTCTACTGGAAGGACGGCATGAAGCTCGGCTATCAGGACGTCGGCTCCTGGACGCTGATGAAATCGACCCCGGAAAAGCGCGCCAAGGCGCATGGCTCTACGCGCAGTTCGTCACCTCGAAAACGGTGGACGTGAAGAAGAGCCATGTCGGCCTGACCTTCATCCGGGAATCGACCATCCGCGACAAGAGCTTCACCGAACGCGCACCGAAGCTTGGCGGTCTCGTCGAGTTCTACCGCTCGCCGGCCCGCATCCAGTGGTCGCCGACCGGCACCAACGTGCCTGACTATCCGAAGCTGGCACAGCTCTGGTGGCAGGCCGTGGGTGACGCCTCCTCCGGCGCGAAAACGGCGCAGGCTGCGATGGATTCGCTATGCGCCGAGCAGGAGAAGGTGCTGCAGCGCCTCGAACGCGCCAAGGTCCAGGGTGAATTCGGGCCGAAACTCGCCGAGGAGCACGACCTTGCCTACTGGAACAAGGACGCCGTCGCCAAGGGGCACCTTGCCCCGCAGCTGAAGGTCGCCAACGAGAAGGAAAAGCCGATCACCGTCAACTATGACGATCTGGTCAAGAGCTGGGCCGACGCCAAGAAGTAGCAGTTGAGGTGCGCCCGGGCGTCATGCGTCGTCCGGGCAGCCTCGGGGCCCTTCCCGAACCTCATCATCGGGAAGGTTTCCGGCAAGATGATGATCGCGCTCTCGGCACCAGGTCGTGCAGCCGGATCGAATTGTCAGGCGGGAACAGCCACCGAGGAGCGGCTGTCGTAGCTTCGAGCCGCGCTCGACAGCGCCTCGTGCAAACGGCAGAGTGCTTCGATCTGATCTGGCGTGACATCCGTCAACACATCATCCCGCAACTGATCGAGAACCCACTCGGCACGCGCGCACATATCCTCACCCGTTTCCGTCAGCCAGATCGTATTGGCCCGCCGATCGCTTTCATCAGGACGGCGCTCGATGAGATCGGCCGCGCTCAATTCATCGAGAAGCCGCACAAGGGCATTGCTGGTATGACCGATCGCCTCGGCCAGCTGCACCTGACGCACACCGCCGCCAAGCCGGCCGACCCAGATCAGCACATCCGCACGGGCGGCTGAAATACCTTCCGCCATGAGCGCACGCTCGGCCAGACGCCGCCAGAGGCCCGCCGCCTGCAGCAGGCTGCCCGTAACCTTGCGTTTTCCTGCCTGCTGCTT
Source organism: Shinella sp. UYSO24 (assembly GCA_902167985.1). GTDB lineage: Bacteria > Pseudomonadota > Alphaproteobacteria > Rhizobiales > Rhizobiaceae > Neorhizobium. The sequence goes on along the minus strand of CABHNZ010000006.1, from coordinate 177,595 downwards.
GTCCATTTCGGCATCTCCGTCAATCAGCCGCTGCGACAATCTGTCCAATGATCACCATAGCGTGCATAGGCCTTATAAGCCAATTGATGGCTTGTGGATAGTACACATACGAACTATATATCTGACACAGAGCAAGCCACGACGATTGCGCCGCACACGCCTCAAAGCCCAGGTGACGGCCATCCACGTTCCGGGCTCGGCCTGATGCAGACCCTCGCCGTAGCGCCAGCGCGCTCGACTTAGCCTTTGCCATCATGCGGACACGAAGACAGGGCCATCAGGAGACTGATGGTATTGCGTAAGAGCCATGGCAATGATTTCGCAAATTTTTAATCCCAGCACGGACGATGTGATCTTCTCGGTGAAGACCTTTGCCGCCGCGGTGCTGGCACTGCTGATCTGTTACACCTTTGATCTGGAAGGGCCGCAATGGGCCTTCACCAGCGTCTACATCATCGCCAACCCTTTGGCCGGTGCAAGCGGCTCGAAGGCGCTTTACCGCCTGATCGGCACGGCCGTCGGCGGCGCTGCGACCGTGACCTTCGTTCCAAACCTCGTCAATTCCCCCGAAATCCTCTCGGCCGCGATCGCGCTGTGGATCGGCACCTGCCTTTCCCTCAGCCTTCTCGATCGCTCGCCGCGCAGCTATGCCTTCATGCTGGCTGGATATACGGCGGCACTCACCAGCTTTCCGGTGGTCGATGCGCCCGATACCGCCTTTGATTATGCCACTGCCCGCACGTTGGAAATCGGCGTCGCCATCGTCTGCGTTCTGATTTTCAACACGGCCTTCTTCCCGAAATCAGCCAATGTCGTCCTCTCCAAGCGCGTCGATGGCTGGCTGTCGGATATCTGCAAGCTGGCGGGCGACGTGTTGCGGGCCGATGGCGCGCAGGGCATTGTTGCCTCGCTGTCGCGCAAGCTTGCCGCCGAAGCCGCCGATATCCGTCTCTTCACCACCCATGCCTTCTATGACACCGCGGAAGCGCGCCGCACCGCCGTCCTCTCCCGCGAATTGCAACGCATGATGGTGGCACTTCTGCCCGTCGTCTCCGGTCTTGAGGATGTGATTGCGGCCTTCCGCAACAGCCGAGGCGGTATTCCCGAAGAAATCCGCAAAATCCTCGATGACGTAACCACGTGGATGAACACCCACACCGCGCTTTCGGAAGAAGACCGCGATGCCATGTGGAGCCGGCTGGAGGGTATCGCCCAACGGGGCAGCGAGGATGGCACCTGGGGCGGCATGCTTGCCCGCAACCTCGCCACGCGCCTGCAGGATCTTGTCCAGACCTGGAGCGATTGCATCGACCTCAAGAACGGTGTCGAGCCACGCCGCACGCGCTCGCGCCTGCTCGCCCGCCTTGGCCTGACGGCCGGCGCCCAGCGTCCGTCACACCGCGACTATACGATGATCCTGTTTTCGGGCGTCACGGCAGCGCTCACGACGGCACTCGGCTGCTTCATCTGGATCTCCACAGGATGGGCCACGGGGGCGGGCATGGTGCTGATGAGCGCCATCATGATGTGCTTCTTCGCTGCCATGGACAATGCCAAGCCGGTCATCCGCGCCTTCATGACTGCCAGTGCGCTGACGGCCGTTATCTCCTTCGTTATCCAGTATGCGATCATGCCGATGATCGACAGTTTTGCGGTGATGATGGCCATTATGGCGATCGTCTGCATACCGGTCGGCATTCTCGCTGCGCGTCCGCAGACCTTCCTGATCGGCATGTCGGTCGGCACCAGCCTGCCCAACATGCTCGGCGTGCCGGCCCGCCCGACCTATGATGCGGCCAACACCATCAATTCCAGCGCTGCCATGATCTCCGGCATGATGCTGGCGCTTGTCGTGACAATCCTCATCAAGACACTGAGCACCGAATGGAGTGCGAAACGGCTGCTGCATGCGGGCTGGGCGGATATCCGCGCTATCGCTAGGGCCGATGCCGCCAGCGATTTCACGCCGCTCCTGCACAAGATGCTGGACCGCCTTGCCCTGCTTGCACCCCGGATCAACGCCCTGCCGAAAGGCACCGCGATTGCCGGCGAGGACATGATCAAGGACATGCGGATGGGCTTTAACGTGCTTGAGCTTCAGCGTGGTATGGACATCCTCTCAGCACGAGAAAAGGGCCTTGTGCGCGCCATTCTGGACGGCATGGCCAGCTATTACGACCAGAAGCTTCGCACTACCGGGCCGGTCACGCCGCCCAAGCAACTTCAGGAGGCGCTCGACGCCTGCCTTGATGAACTCGTTCACCACTGCTCGACTGAGACGAATGGCATCTCGCGCGCCTGCGCTGCCCTTCGCTACAGCATGTTCCCCACCGCCGACGACTTTCAGCCGACGCCGACGCAGCAACTTCAGGAGCGCGCGGCATGAAGCCCGAACTCGACATCTATGGCGTATTCATTCCAACCCTTGCCGGTCTGGCGCTGGTTGCCTTTCTCATCAACACCATGATGCGCAAGGTACTTGACCGTATCGGCTTCTATTCTCTCGTCTGGCATCGGCCGCTATTCGATATTGCCATGCTCGTCTGCATTCTGGCGGGCGTGGTGTTTGCGGCCGACAAGGTAACACTCCAATGAAATCTCTTGCAGCAACTTCAGGCCGCGTCCTTCTCACCTGCGTCTTCGTCGGCATAGCCGGCGTGCTCGGCTCGCATATCTGGGACTATTACATGAACCGCCCGTGGACGCGGGACGGCAAGGTTCAGGCCGATATCGTTCGACTGACCACCGACGTTTCCGGCATCGTCAGCGACGTCAAGGCGCGCGATAATCAGGCCGTGAAGGCCGGTGAAGTGATCTTCACCATCGACAGCGCCCGCTTCGAACTCGCCAAGCGTCAGTCGGAAGCAGAAGTCGCAAGCGCGCTTGCCTCCCTGCATCAGGCCCAGGCGGATCTCGCGCTCTACCAGCGGATCGGCGACGGTTCGGTGACACGCCAGAAGATCGATCAGGCGCAGACCAGCGTCGATCAGGATCAGGCGAACTACCAGACGGCGCTCGTCAACCGCGATATCGCTGCCCTCAACCTTGAACGGTCAACGGTCAAGGCACCCGTCAACGGCGTGCTGACCAACTTCTCGCTGCAGCCGGGCGACTACGTGACCGCGGGCTCCGCAGTTTCCGCTCTGGTCGATAGCGACAGCTATTATGTCGACGGCTATTTCGAGGAAAACAAGCTCGACCGGATCAAGGTGGGTGATCAGGCCAGGATCGGCCTGATGGGGACGTCCGAGATCCTCAAGGGCCATGTCGTCGGCATCGCCGCCGGCATACAGGACCGTGAACGCTCCGACACGACCGGCTCGCTTGCCAATGTCACGCCGACATTCACATGGGTGAGGCTTGCACAGCGCGTGCCGGTGCGTATCCAGCTCGACGAGGTACCCGCCGGCACGGCACTGGTTGCCGGCCGCACGGCAAGCGTCAGCATCGTCGACGGTTCAGACAGCAGCCACTGAGCGACAGTTTGGAAAGGCCTTTGGCCTTGAAAAATCGCCGGCCGTTGAAAAGCGGCCGGCTTTTCTTTGACTAAAGGCGCCGCGCAGCACCGCTTGCAACGACCTGCCCGCTGGGCAGACCGGTCGGCGAGCCTCCGACGGGTTCCAGACTGACGGCAAGCGTCGCGCCTTCGGCAAGCCCGCCGCGCATTTCCGCCGGAACGACGATCTCGCCCCCGCTTTCGGGCCGGAAAATACCGAGCGAACGCGCCGGACCGCTCTTCGGCATCAGCCACAGCTGCAAAACCTTGGCATCCGGCCGCTGGGCGGCGACCGGAACCACACGCAGGCGGCCACTGCCGGCATCATAGGAGGCCAGCAGATCGACCCGTTCATCGACCGCTGCAAGCTCTGCGACCAGCGCCGGAACGGCCGGAGCCGTCGAAATCGCACGGCCCGCATAGATCACCGAGACGACGGCAATACCTGCTGCGACAAAGCTCGAAAAACGCCAGAACCGTACGGAATGCCAGATGCCGCGGCGGCGTTCCGGACCGGGTGAGACCGCATGCGTCGCGCCGATCAGCCGCCGCTCGATCTGGCTGAGTTCGAGCGGCGCGCCGACAAACACGTCTTCGTCGTCGCGGAAGGTTGAAAGCTCGCTTCGCCAGCGATGGACGATGCGCGCAAAAGCCTTGTCACGGGCCATGCGCTGCTCCACCCGGCGGCGCGCGTCCTGCGGCAGCATACCGAGCACATATTCGCCTGCCAGAATTTCATCCTGGGCTCGTCCGCCCTGGCTCTGGTCCCCTGATGTCATGGCGCTGCGCACTTCTTTCTCGAAAAGCCGGCTGCAATCAAAGAGCTCTCTTCCAGCATCACAAGAAGCGTGACGGGCGACGCAGGCTCCGGATCAGATCTGCCGTATCATTGCGGCAGGCCTATGGAAGCCATTTGCGAGCCCACGGATTTTCTCAACCCGCATTCTGCCCGCTTTCACCTATGTGCCGAGAGCATCTCCTACCTCATGTATAATGACCGGGCAGGGAAATTGACAAGATCTCGCAGAATGAAAATGCGATCCTCGTAATATAACCTGAAGAATAATGGCAGCGGGCAAATCACGCCTGACGACGTGTATCACCGTGTCCGTGAGCCTCCGGCGCCGCCCGGATGACGACTGTCACCGGATCTGCCGGTGGCACGGGACGGCTGCGAAGGCGAATGCCCTTCAGCCAGATTTTCAAAGCTTCCCAATGAATACCGCCCACCACGCGGAGCGTCAGGAAGGGTATGGCGAAGAAGGCCTTCAGCAAGGCCCTGTCCGTCAGTGCCTGACGTCTTGCAAGATGCCGGGCCGTGAGCACGACATCGCCCTCCTTGGCGAGCGTGTCGATGCGAACCGACAAGGTCTCGCCGGGCGGGGAAACGCGGAAGGCATAGTCAAGGTCCATATCCATGAAAGGCGAGACGTAGAAGCGCTTCTCGCACCTCTGGACGATCTCTCCTGCGGCCGTCCGCTCATCGACCGGGATCATATAGGCATGCCGCTCGCCGAATGTATTGTCGACCTCCCAGAGCACGGCGACAGGCTCACCCTGCCTGTTCTGGCAGAAATAGATGCTGAGCGGATTGAAAGCCCAGCCGAGAAGCCTCGGCATCGTCAGAAGCATGATCGGACCGCCATCCGGCTCAAGCCCCACCTTGCGCATGGCCGCCTCGACCTGCCCGCGCAGATCACGACCGGAACGATCACCCCGGTCCCTGTGATAAAACGAGAACAGATTGAAGCGATCGACGGAAAACAGTCGAAGCCCGGCATCAAGAGCCTGAAGCTCATCGAGATCGATGAGCAGGGAATAGATGCGGTAGGCAAGCCTGTGCGGCTTCGGCTTCATCCGGGCATGGGTCACATGACCCGGAAACAGGCCGGAGCGAAACGGGCTCATGCGACGGCCTCGACATCATCGAGTGCGGCAGGTGCCAAGACGTTGCGGCGACGGACGATGCGACCGCTCTCATCGGCAACCGTCCAGGGCCGCTTCAGCCCGCCGAGTTCTTCCGCCACGGCGAGGCCGGACTGCAATCCGTCCTCGTGGAAGCCTGCGCCGAAATGGGCACCGCAGAACCAGGTATTGCGCGCACCCTGCAGCCCCCAGATCTCCTGCTGTGCCCGGTCAGTTGTAAGGTCGAAGACGGGGTGCTCGTAATTTTCGCGTTTCAGCACCAGCTCCTCGCGCGGCGCTCGGCGGGGATTGAGCGTGACGAAAACCGGCGGCGCGAGCCCAAGTGGCTGGAGCCGGTTCATCCAGTAGGTGATGGAGGGCTGCGAGGGGCCATCCGACCCTTCCGCGATATAATTCCAGCTCGACCATGCGGCGCGCCGCTTGGGCATGAGTTCGGTATCGGTGTGCAGCACGGCTTCATTCTTGGCGTACTGGAACGTGCCGAGAAGGCGGCGCTCCTCGGGATCGGCATCCGAAAGCATCCGCAAGGCCTGATCTGCATGGGTGGCGATCACCACATCATCGAACATCCGCTGATGGCCGTTGCCATCGGTAATCTCGACCCGTCCTGCAAGGCGACGGACGGAACGAACGGGCGTCGACAGAAGGATGCGATCTGCAAAACCTTCCGTGATGCGCCTGACATATTGGCGACTGCCGCCCTCGACCGTGCGCCAGACCGGCCGGTTCCACAATTCAAGCAGTCCATGATTGCGGCAAAAGCGGACGAATTCGCTGCAGGATAGGCGCCGATATCCATGGCCGGCGTCGACCAGATGGCGGCTGCCATCGGAAACAGATGATCCTCGCAGAAGGCACGGCTGTAACCGTTTCGGGCCAGATAATCCCCGAGCGACATGCCTTCCATCAGCGGCAGGTCGCGCGGCGCATGCGGTAGAACCGCAGGAGATGGCCCATCATCGACCAGAAACGGGCACTGACGAGATTGGATTTCTGCGCAAAGAGGCCAAACCCGGTGCCGCCCGAATATTCGAAGGCACCTTCATCCAGCGAGACCGCAAAGGACATGTTGGAGGGAACGGTCGGCACATTGAGATGCTCGAAGAGCGCCGTGAGGTTCGGATAGGTCACTTCATTATAGACGATGAAGCCGGTATCGACTGAAATCGTCCTTTCGCCATCTTTGCCCGAATACTGGAAATCGACCGTATTGCTATGCCCGCCGATACGGTCTGCCGCTTCGAAGACGGTAACATCATGGCGCTTTGAAAGCAGCCAGGCGGCGGAGAGGCCGGAAATACCCGTGCCGATGACGGCAATCTCGCGTCGGCGGCCTGCGCTGCTGCGATCGTGAAAGCCCATGCGTTCCTCTCCATATGCCGGAATTCAAGCCGGCCGACTGGCCGCTCTCCCTCAAAGGCATTACGGATGATCCGCGCAAATGGTTCAGAAATTCATTTCACATCAAGCTGATTTATTTGGCCCTGCCAAAACTTAGAGGTTTTCTGTTCACTCTGCCGGATGCCCGGCCTGTGCGAGGCTCCAGAATGCTTCGGCAAGATCGGCCATGCGCGCACGCGGGCGGATCAGCACGATCTTGACGTCGACAGCCCATTCGGCAGCACCGGCCAGTGCCAGCCTGCCCTGCCGGATCTCTTCGGCAGCGAGACTTTCGGGTATCCAGGCAACCCCCTTGCCTTCCATCGCCAAGCCCTTCAGCGCCATGGCAAGGTGAGAGGTAAAGACTGTCGCAAGATGCAGGTCCACCATCTTCCGCTCAAGGCTGGATGCAAGAATGCGCCCCATGCCCGATGTTTCGGCGAAGGCGAGATGGGGAACAGGTTTGCGGAGCGTGCCGGGAAGACTATGGAGCGGCCTGCCATCGCCAGGTGCGACCGCGCTGACCGGGACCAGACGATCTGTCGACAGGTCGAGCGAGCGATAGCTCTGTTCGTCGAGCCGGATGCGGCTCAGTTCATGATAATGGCAAAGCAGGAACTGCGCCCTGCCCTCCGCCATGATCCGCTCGCATTCGTTCATGCTGTCGGAAAGAAGCCGCATCGGCGTCGTTGCTGCCACCTGCCCGAGGCTCTGCACCCAATGGGGAAAGAAGATAAAGGAAAGCGCGTGCGTTGCGGCAAATGTTACAGCCGATGTCGCAGCCCGCGCCTGCTCCACCTGCCGGCGGGCGCGGTCCAGCCTGTCGGTGATCTCGCTTGCAGCGGCAAGCATGATCTCGCCTTCTGCGGTCAGCTTCAGGCGATGAGTGGAGCGATCGACCAGCTGCGCGCCGCACCACTCTTCCAGCGCGCGAATGCGCCGGCCGAAAGCCGGCTGCGTGACGTGACGCCGTTCCGCCGCCCTTGAGAAATTCAGGGTTTCGGCGAGCGCCTGAAGGTCGGCAAGCCAGGCAGTATCCATTTGTGCCCCTCATTTTTGCAGTGCAGCAGAGGCATACACTCCTTCACCATATCCAACTGAAATCGGAATAATTTCAAGCCACTTTCGGAATATTGATCTCACGGACGATGCCGTAACGGCACCGATACGGCCCTGATCGGCATTGGACGGAAGCCATGTGAACTTCCTATCAATGACAGCGTGCGGGGGGAGCCGCACGTCGAATTCGGGAGGATGGACATGGCGCGACGCCTATTGGGAGAATTATACATTCAGGTCTTGATCGGCATTGCGATCGGCATCGTGCTGGCACTGATCGCACCGCATATCGCAACAACGCTGCAGCCGCTTGCCGATGGCTTCATCAAGCTCATCAAGATGCTTCTGGCACCGGTGATCTTCGCCACCGTCGTGCTGGGCATCGCCAAGATGGGCAATATCAAGGAAGTCGGCAAGATCGGCATGCGGGCGCTGATCTATTTCGAAGTCCTCTCGACGCTGGCCCTGGTGATCGGCCTTGTCGTCGTGAACCTCATGGAACCGGGCGTCGGCATGAATATCGACGCCAGCAAGATCGATGCAAGCGCGATTGCCACCTACCAGCAGACGGCCCATGCCCAGGGCGGTTTCGTCGAGTTCATGATGGGCATCATTCCGACGACGATGGTCGATGCCTTTGCCAAGGGCGCGATGCTGCAGGTGATCCTGCTCGCCGTTCTGATGGCGCCGCACTCGTGCAGATGGGCGAGCGGGCAGCGCCGCTGGTCGCAGTCTTCGACACGATGCTGCAGGCGCTGTTCCGCATCGTCTCGATGATCATGCGGCTGGCACCGATCGGCGCCGGTGCCGGCGTCGCCTATACGATCGGCAAATACGGCATCGGCTCGCTCTGGGCGCTCGGCCATCTGATGCTCGGCGTCTACCTGACGTCGATCTTCTTCGTCGTCGTCATTCTCGGCTCGGTTGCGCGCTGGTCCGGTTTTCCGCTGCTGCATTTCCTGCGCTATTTCAAGGACGAGATCCTGATCGTGCTGGCCACATGCTCATCGGAAGCCGTGTTGCCGCGCATGATGGCCAAGCTGGAGAAGCTCGGCTGCCGCAAATCGGTCGTCGGCCTTGTCCTGCCGACAGGCTACACGTTCAATGCCGACGGCACCTGCATCTACCTGACGATGGCCGCCGTTTCGTCGCCCAGGCCACCAATACGCCGCTCGGGCTCGAAGGCCAGATCGTCATCCTCGGCGTGTTGCTTCTGACGTCGAAAGGCTCGGCGGGCGTTGCCGGAGCGGGCTTCGTCACGCTCGCCGCGACCTTGTCGAGCTTCCACACGATCCCGGTCGCCGGCCTCGTGCTTCTTCTCGGTGTCGACCGCTTCATGAACGAGGCGCGCGCCGTCGTGAACCTGATCGGCAACGGCATTGCCACGATCGCCATCGCCAAATGGGAAGGCGCCCTCGACGAATGCGCCGTGAAGGCGGTGATCGCAGAACAGAGCGGCAAGCGGGCACCGGTCATCACCGGCTCTCTCGCCGAAACGAAACCCTGAACACATTCGACAATCACGCAACAGCATGGAGCATGAAATGCGTATCATCGACGTCAAGGAAGTCACCAAACCAATCTCCTCGCCCATTCGCAACGCCTATATCGACTTTTCCAAGATGACGGCGAGCCTCGTTGCCGTCGTGACCGATGTGGTCAAGGATGGCCGCCGGGTCGTCGGCTACGGCTTCAATTCCAATGGCCGTTATGGCCAGGGCGGCCTTATCCGCGAACGTTTCAAGGACCGTATTCTCGAAGCCGATCCGGCAAGCCTCGTCAACGATGCCGGCACCAACCTTGATCCGCACAAGATCTGGGCCACGATGATGAAGAACGAAAAGCCCGGCGGCCACGGCGAACGTTCGGTCGCGGTCGGTACGATCGACATGGCGATCTGGGATGCTGTCGCCAAGATCGAGGGAAAGCCGCTCTTCCGGCTCCTGGCCGAGATGAAGGGGCTCGAAGCCAATCCGAAGGTCTTCGTCTATGCAGCCGGCGGCTATTACTATCCGGGCAAGGATAACAGCGCCCTGCGCAACGAGATGCGCGGCTATCTCAATCGCGGCTATAACGTCGTCAAGATGAAGATCGGCGGCGCGTCAATCGACGAGGATCGCGGTCGCATCGAATCCGTGCTGAAGGAAATCGGTTCGGAAGCGCGGCTCGCCGTCGATGCCAATGGCCGCTTCGATCTGGAGACGGGCATCGCCTACGCCAAGATGCTGCGCGACTATCCGCTCTTCTGGTATGAGGAGATCGGCGATCCGCTCGATTATGCCCTGCAGGCCGCCATCTCGGAATTCTACGACGCACCGATGGCGACCGGCGAGAACCTCTTCTCGCATCAGGATGCCCGCAATCTTCTGCGTTACGGCGGCATGCGCCCGGATCGGGATTACCTGCAATTCGACTGCGCCCTCTCCTATGGCCTCGTCGAATATCTGCGCACGCTGGATGTGCTGCGCCAGTTCGGCTGGTCGCCGTCGCGCTGCGTGCCCCATGGCGGCCACCAGATGTCGCTCAATATTGCAGCCGGCCTCGGCCTTGGCGGCAATGAAAGCTATCCCGATCTCTTCCAGCCCTATGGCGGCTTCCCGGATGGCGTGAAGGTGGAGGACGGTCATATCACTATGCCCGACCTGCCGGGCATCGGCTTCGAAGGCAAGTCGGACCTGATCAGCGTCATGCGCGAACTGGCCGAGTGATAGTGCAAGAGTAACGAACTCCCGCTTCACCCTTGCGCGGTGGAGCGGGAGTTTTGTCAGCTGCCGTCAGTCCGCAAACCGGGAGGCGATCGCTTCGAGCGCCTGCGTGAACATCGCCAGATCGCGGGCAGGATCGGCCGGCTGCGTCGCAGCGCGGAAGACACGCCCGCCGGTCGCCTCGATACCGCCATCGATCATCAGGTTATCGGCCATGCCGTGGTTTTCGATCGCCACGCCATCCGGCCCGCGCGGGCGGCCGGACGTCTCGTCGATCGTCTGGCCCGCATACCATTCGGCGCGGACGCGAAGCCCGTAATCGTCCGGGTGGTTGGAATAGGCGAAGACTGCTTCCCGAGAGCGATCATGAAACCGATCTCGTAAACCGTACCGGCATCGGCGCTGACGCCGCGAAATGGTGTGATGTTGGCAAGGCATACATCGGCCCGGCGCATCGCATCGTCATTGCGCAAGTAGATCTCAGCGGCCGTTCGCTTGACCGGCGTCTGGTTCTCGTCGCTGCCGGGGCCGGTCGGCTCGAAACCGAACTGACGTGCAAGACGGCGCTTTTCCGCCATGACGGCCAGGGCATCGGGCAGGAAGACTTCGGGGCCGGCGAGATAGATCGTGGGCATGAATGACTTTCTTAAATGCGGAAACCAACCCCTCATGACAGTGGCGCAATGCAAGCGCTTGAGGCAGGATAGCCTGCCGATCGCGAAAACTTCAACGCATGACCGGGTTATACAAGAGGTTGTGGCGCGGACATGCTCAAGACTGCCAGGTAGTTTTCTGCGAGATCGGCGGCGTTCAGACATTTCATGCAAACCTATTCTCAAGAACGGCCCGATGACGGCTCGCCCTTTGCTTGAACCGCTCTATCTAAACCGCTCAACTCGACAGATTGCCTGACATCCATGCCGCCGGCCGTTTTCATGGCCGCACCTCCGGAGGAAACCAGTTCATGTCCATTCAGAAAAAGCTCATCGCATTCGCCCTTGCTGCCGGCGTCTCCGCCACGATGGCAGCAACCGGCGCCATGGCGCAGGTCGTTGTCTCGTCGAAGATCGACACCGAAGGCGGCGTGCTCGGCAACATCATCCTTTCGGTTCTCAACGCCAACGGCATCAAGACGACTGACCGGTTGCAGCTCGGCGCAACGCCGGTCGTCCGCAAGGCGATCTCCGCCGGAGAGATCGATATCTATCCGGAATATACCGGCAACGGCGCCTTCTTCTTCCAGAAGGCCGATGATCCGGCCTGGAAGAATGCGGCACAGGCCTATGAGACGGTGAAGAAGCTCGATTACGACGCCAACAAGATCGTCTGGCTCACGCCTTCGCCGGCCAACAACACCTGGGCAATTGCGGTTCGCCAGGATGTGGCGGATGCCAACAAGCTGAAATCACTGACCGATCTCGGCAAATACGTGGCAGGCGGCGGCAAGATCGTGCTGGCTGCATCCTCCGAATTCGTCAATTCGCCGGCCGCACTTCCTGCCTTCCAGACCACCTATGGTTTCACGCTAAAGCCGGACCAGCTCATCACGCTTTCGGGCGGCGATACGGCGGCGACGATTGCCGCCGCCGCCAACCAGACCAACGGCGCCAATGCCGCCATGGTCTATGGCACCGATGGCGGCATTGCGCCCTCCGGCCTCGTCGTTCTCGATGACGACAAGGGCGTGCAGCCGGTCTATCAGCCCGCCCCGATCATTCGCGAAGACGTGCTGAAGAAGAACCCGCAGATCGAGAGCCTTCTGAAGCCGGTCTTCGAAAAGCTCGACCTGAAGACCTTGCAGGATCTGAACGGCCGCGTGCAGGTGGGCGGCGAACCGCCGAAGGCAGTGGCCGAAGACTTCCTCAAGAAAAACGGCTTTCTGAAGTAAGCTCCCGGCTCGCCAGCCTTGACGTCTCGTGCGGCCGTAACTGCGGCCGCGCTCACCCATCGAAAGAAACGCAGCACCGGACGAGGACCGCTTGAGACCAGCAGTCGACAAGCTTGGCGTGGTGATCGCATTCATCGCAGGCGCAACGCTGGTGTTTGCGCCCTTCGCAGTCCTGAAGCCAAACCGCATCCTTCAGGGGCAGGCAAAGTCCATCCTCGAAGCGCTGCCGGCCTTGGCCGGATGGGGGCTTGCGGCTCTGCTGGTCGTGGCAATCGCCATCGCACTCCTGCGCACAAGGCCCGCTTTTCGATTGGTCGTCGCAGCGATCGCGCTCGTCGCCATCCTGACGGCAATCGGCCTTTCGGCAACTTTCCTCACGCCTGCCGGCAACAGCTACGCCCGCGTCTCGCCCGCCTCGGGCTTCTGGCTTCTGCTGTTTGCCTTTGCGCTTCTCGCCGCAGATGCAATCGCCCGCCTTGCCCCGCCGCCGTGGCTTCGCCTCGTACTACTTGCCGTCACTGCTGCAATCCTCGCCGTCTTCCTGATCTCCGGCCTCTGGAGCGGCCTGTCGATCATGAAGGAATTTTCCGGCCGGGCCGACGTCTTCTGGGCCGAAGCGACGAAGCACGTCATGCTGGCGCTCGGTTCGCTGGTTGCCGCAACGCTTATCGGCCTGCCGCTCGGCATTCTCTGCCACCGGATACCGGCGATGCGGGATGCCGTTCTGAACACGCTGAACCTCGTGCAGACCATTCCGTCGATCGCGCTCTTCGGTATTCTGATCGCCCCACTCGCCTGGATTGCCGCGACCGTGCCCGGAGCCGCCGCAATCGGCATCCGCGGCATCGGGCTTGCGCCTGCCTTCGTTGCCCTCTTCCTCTATTCGCTCCTGCCGGTCGTCTCCAACACCGTCCTCGGCCTTGCCGGCGTGCCGCGCGATGCGAATGACGCTGCCCGCGGCATCGGCATGACGGACCGGCAGCGGCTCGTTCAGGTGGAGCTGCCGCTGGCGCTTCCCGTCATTCTCACCGGCATCCGCATCGTGCTCGTGCAGAATATCGGCCTTGCGACGATCGCGGCACTCATCGGCGGCGGCGGATTCGGCGTCTTCGTCTTCCAGGGCATCGGTCAGACGGCGATGGATCTCGTCCTTCTCGGCGCGGTACCGACCGTGACGCTGGCCTTTGCCTCCGCCGTCATTCTGGATGCGCTGATCGACATGAACACGACAACGAAAAGCAGAGTGGAACCGGCATGATCGAGATCGACGGCATCACCAAGCGCTATGGCGAGACGACAGTCGTCGATGCCGTCTCTCTCAGGATGGAACCGGGCACGATCACCGTCATCGTCGGCACGTCCGGCTCGGGCAAGACGACGCTACTGCGGATGATCAATCGGCTGGTGGAGCCGACATCCGGCACGATCCGCATCGACGGCGAAGATAACCGTGCGATCGCCGGCCATGAACTGCGCCGCCGGATCGGCTACGCGATCCAGGGCCACGGCCTTTTTCCGCACCGGACGGTGGGCGAGAATATCGCGACCGTGCCCGGCCTTGTCGGCTGGAGCAAGGATAGGGTCGAGGCCAAGGTCCGCGAATTGCTGCAGCTCTTCCAGCTTGATCCGGCGACGTTTGCCAATCGCTATCCGCATGAACTGTCCGGCGGCCAGCAACAGCGTGTCGGCGTGGCGAGAGCGCTGGCGGCCGAGCCGAAAATCCTCCTGATGGACGAGCCTTTTGGCGCGCTCGATCCCGTCATCCGCACCAAGGCGCAGCAGGATCTCCTCGAAATCCAGAAAATGCTGAAGACGACGATCGTGCTCGTCACCCACGACATGGACGAGGCCTTTCGCCTTGCCGACAGGATTGCGGTGATGGACAAGGGCAAGGTGCTGCAATACGCGCCGCCCGCCGATCTCGTCAAAGCACCGGCTGCACCCTTCGTCGAAACCCTGATCGGCGACGCAGAAAGGCCTTTCCGGCTTCTTGCAATCGCCACGGTCCGTGAGGCCGTAGAACCCGGCGTAGCGAATGGCGAACCCGTTGGAACGGATATAAGCCAGCAGGATGCGCTTTCCGCCATGCTCTGGTCCGGCCGAACGGCCCTCCCTGTCGTTTCGAAGACTGGGGAGAGGCTCGGCAAGGTGACGCTGGAAACGCTGATGGCGCGCGCGGCGAGGCCGCCGGCATGAGCGCGCTCCATTTCGGCCTGCCCGCATTCCTGCGACTGGCGCTGTTTGCCGTCCTGATCTTCTTTCTGCTCTCGCCGCAGAGTTTTGAGCCACTGCTTGCCCCTCTCGTCCAGCCCGGCGCACCGGCAATCTACAATCAAGGCAGCCTGCTCGATCTGACACTCCAGCATCTTGCCACCGTCTTCGTCTCGACCTTCGCCTCGATGGTGGTCGCCATCTCGCTGGCAATCCTCGTGACGCGGCCTTTCGGGCGGGAATTCCTGCCGCTTTCGCGCAGTCTGGTGAATATCGGCCAGACCTTTCCCCCTGTCGCGGTTCTGGCCCTTGCCGTGCCGGCCGTCGGCTTCGGCGAGACGCCGACGCTGATCGCACTCTTTCTCTACGGTCTCCTGCCCATATTCGAAAACACCCTGACGGCGCTCACCATCCTGCCGCGCAATGTGATGGAGGCAGCGCGCGGCGCCGGGATGACGGATTTCCAGCGGCTGAAACGTATCGAACTGCCGCTTGCCATGCCGATGATCGTCGGCGGCATCAGGCTCTCGCTGGTCATCAATCTGGCAACTGCGACGATCGGCTCGACGGTGGCGGCAAAGACACTGGGCGAGGTCATCATCGCCGGCCTGCAATCGAACAATCTTGCCTTCACGCTGCAGGGCGGCCTGATCGTCGGCGCGCTCGCCGTGCTGCTCTATGACAGCCTTCGTTTCATCGAGGCTCGCCTGTCGGCCAGAAGCGGCGGGCGGCCCAACGCAGTTCGTGCCTGACGCCGGACAGACAAATCGCCGATAAAGAAAAGCCCCGGCACTTGCCTTTCGCAATGCCGGGGCTTCTGTCTTCAATCGAAACTGGAAGCCTTAGTGCTTCTCGTCACGCACGGTTTTCACCTCGGCAGCGGAGACCGCCGGAGCCTTGTTGTGCCAGCCCTGGCGCAGGAAGGTGGCAAGGGCTGCCACTTCCTCGTCGGAGAGGCGGTTGTCGTAACCCTGCATGCGCAGCTTCATCGGACGATCCGCCGTCGACGGCAGTTCGGCACCGTGAAGGATGACGCTGATCAGGCCCTTCGGCGACTTGGCATCGACGAGCGAATTGCCATCGAGAGCCGGGAAGGTCTCGCCAGCACCGCGACCATTGACGATATGGCAGGCCGCGCAGTTGTCGAGATAGAGGCGGGGGCCGAGCGGCATGTCGGGCTTGGCATCCGACAGCAGGGTTTCGGTCGGGGTGACCTCAACCTTTGCCGCGACGGGAGCGGCACCCTTGCCGGCGCCGATCTTGCGCAGGTAGGTGGCGATCGCCATCGCGTCGTCCTTGGTCAGATATTGCAGCGAGTCACGGATCGCGAGCGCCATTTCGCCGGTCGCGGTCGAATGGGCGTTGCGTGCCGTCAGCAGGTAGGCGGCAACCTCTTCGGTCGTCCATTGCTGCGGACCGCTTGCCGGACCACGCAGATCGGGGGCAGTAAAGCCATCGATCTCGCCGCCCGACAGAAACGCGGCATCCTTCTCACTCGAACCCGAAGACATCATCATCAGGTTACGCGGGCTGTGGCAGGCGGCGCAGTGACCTGCCCCCTCGACCAGATAGGCACCGCGGTTGAACACGGCGTCTTCGCCCTGGACCGGCTTGAAGCCGGCATCGCCGAGTGCGAGCCAGTTCCACGCTCTCAGGCCGAAGCGCAGGTTGAACGGGAAGGACAGCTTGGTTTCCGGCACCTTGGCCGAAACCGGCTGGACCTCCTTCATGAAGTAGTCGTAGAGCGCCACGACATCTTCTTCCGAAAGCTTGCGATAGCTGTCGTAAGGCATGGCCGGATAGAGGTGATGGCCTTGCCTGTCGACGCCGTCATAGAGCGCTGCGCGAAAATCATCGAGCGTCCAGTTGCCGATACCGGTTTCCTTGTCCGGGGTGATGTTGGTCGTATAGATCACGCCCATCGGGCTTGCGATGGCGCGACCGCCGGCAAAGGGCTTGCCGCGCTCTGCCGTATGACAGGCCATACAGTCGGACGCCCGCATGACATATTCGCCGGCCCCCTTCGGCGGCTGGTAATCGGCCGCAAGCTTGGTGACGGGGCCGGTGCGCTGTACCGGCACGAAGATGAAGGCGACGAGTGCCACGACGCCGAGAACGACCAGCGTTCCGATGATACGGAGAAAGGTTTTCATCGTCTCTCTCCTCACACCAGCGGACGCGGATTGGGCAGGTAGTCCTTGCGGATATGATGGGCGGCCCAGTAAGCGAGCGCGCCGACCATGCCGGTCGGGTTGTACTGCGTGTTCTGCGGGAAGACATTCGCCCCCATGACGAAGACGTTATGGGCATCCCAGGACTGAAGGTAACGGTTGAGAACCGAGGTCTTCGGATCGTCGCCCGTCACGGTGCCGCCGGTATTGTGCGTCGTCTGGTAGGGACGCACGTCGAACATGGCGCCTTCCTTCTTGAAGCCGGCCTGCGCGATCGTGGGCTTCATCGAATCGACGATCGGCTTCATCTTGGACTGCATGAAGTTGATCATCTTCAGGTCGTTCGGCTTCCAGTTGAACGTCATCCGCATCATCGGGCGGCCGTGACGATCCTTGTAGGTCGGATCGAGGTCCAGATAGTTGTCCCGGTAGGACATCAGCGAACCATGCGCGCCGATCGACATGGAATGGCCGTACCATTCGCCGATCCCCTTCTTCCAGCCGGCACCCCAGCTTGGAACGTCGGACGGAAGCGGCATCGTGTGACCCGGCTGGCCGTTGGTCTGGCCGGCACGCCAATAGGCGCCGCCGATAAAGCCTTCCTTGCCGAAGTCGATATTGTCCATGCCGTAATCATCGATGCAGTAGCCGTTGGCGCCGGTACCGATGAACGGGTTGAAGTTCTCGTCCTTGAAGAACATCGTGTAGCCGCCGAGCATCTGGTAGGCATAGTTGCGGCCAACCACACCTTCGCCGGTGTTCGGGTCGTAGGGTTTGCCGATGCCCGAAAGCAGCATCAGGTGAACGTTGTTCAGCGCGAATGCCGTCAGGATGACCATGTCGGCCGGCTGGAAGACTTCTTCACCGGTGGTGAGGTCGATGTAGGTGACGCCCGTCGCGGTCTTGCCATCGGGCGCCATCTCGACGCGCATGACTTCGGCCTGAACGCGATATTCGAAATTCTTCTTGCGCTTCAGGGCATCGATGATGGCCGTCTGCGGCGAGGATTTCGAGTAGTTGTAGCAGCCGTAGCGCTCGCAGAAACCGCAATGGTTACACGGGCCCATCTGCATGTTGTATTCGTTCACATAATCCTTGGAGGCAATGCCGCCGGGAGCCGGGAACGGATGACAGCCATTGGCCTTCGCCGCGTCACGGAATTTCACGCCATCCCAGGTCGAGGGCATCGGCGGCATCGGATAATCTTCCGAACGCGGCGCCTCGAACGGATTGCCGCCTTCGACGATCTTGCCGCCGACATTGCCGGCCTGGCCGGAAATGCCCGCAACCTTTTCGAAGCGGGTGAAATGCGGCTCCAGCTCCTCATAGGTCATCGGATAGTCCTGGATCTGCATTCCTTCCGGAATGACACCGGCGCCGAATTTTTCGGTCGCATAGGACTTCAGGCGATATTCCGACAGCATCGGACGCCAGTTGAGGCCGTTCCAGTGGGTGCCGGCGCCACCGACACCGGTGCCGAGCAGGAAGGTTCCGAGGCTGCGGTAAGGCAGCGCGGTCTCTTCCAGCGAGCGGCGGATGGAGACCGTCGTGTTGCGCGGCTTTTCCATCATCCCATAGCGGATGCCGTATTTCAGCTCGTCGATCATGTTCGGATACTGGAAATCCGGCACCGTTGCCTGATCGTGGCCGCGTTCGAGCGCCAGGATTTCGAGGCCCTCGTTGGCGAGTTCCATCCCAAGGATCGCGCCGGTCCAGCCGAAGCCGACGAGAACGACGTCTTTCTTTTCTGTGCGTGCCATGTGCTTAGCCTCTTTCGCCGGAAATGGAGACAGGGCCGAGCGGATACTTGACGTTATGCTTGTGGACCCATTCCTTGTAGGAACCGCGGGCGCCGGGGAAGCCGATATACTTCCATGCGGCCATGCCGTGGTTGCCGCCATACATCGGGTCGGCGAAATAGCCTTCCTTCGTATTGCCGAGCAGAATGGTGAAGAACTCGCGCAGTTCCGGCTTGATCTTCATCTCGTTCTTCTGGAGCGAGGTGAGCGCCTTGTCCTGCGTTGCCGGGTCGAGCTCGGCAAAGATCTTGCCATGGGTCGCCTTGCACCAGTCGTCGAAGAGCGGGATCGCCTGCTGGTAGATTTCGAGCGGCGTCAGCGGCGTCTGCCAGCCACGCAGCGGATCGGCCGAAGCGTCCCAGGGCCCCGCCATGTACCAGTCGGCAGCCTTGCCGTAATCGCCGGCCAGCTGCTTGTCGATGAAGACGGGAACGCGGGTCTCGATCGCACCGGGTCCATCGCCTTCCGACGGGATCAAACGTGCAACCGCTGCCATGACGAAGGCCCACTCCGTGGGCTTAAGACAGTCTGGTTTGTAATCGGTAAGCGGTGTCGGCGCCGGTGCAGCATCAGCCGTGGCTGGTGCGACGATGCTGACAACAGCCGCACTCGCCGCCGACGCCTTCAGGAAGGTTCGACGGGACGGTAGGCCCGGAAGGTCTCTCATGATTTTCTCCTTGTGCACGCGGGATAGGGGACCGCGTTTTGCGCATTCGCACCCGCCCCCGGGCGCGACATTTTGGCCTGCGACATAATGGCCAACCCCGTCTTTGATCTCTTGGAGCAAATATGCAAGACGGAAAATGCGCGAAATGGATTTTCGGAGAAAAAAGATACTCAATAATTGCACATGTACGAATTATTTCGACTTTAGATGATCCTGCATTTATTGCCTCACCACCTTATGCTTGCAATTTCGACGCTCTGACGCTTTTCCGCCATGGCCTGTCGCTTCTACGCGCTCAACCGCGATTCACGGCGCTCCCGCCACCGGCTGCTGCCCGCGCAAAGGTGACGCATCGTCAACAGACGCATCGTTGCAACTGACCCGCCGAGCCTCTATCTCGGACCCAACAGATTTGCGGACAGACGCGCCGCAAAGCCACAAGACAGACCAAGGCAGACAACGATGAAAAAAATCGGCTTTCTTTCTTTCGGACACTGGACCCCTTCACCGCAATCCGAGACCCGCTCGGCAGGCGACACGCTTCTTCAGTCCATCGATCTCGCCGTGGCAGCCGAGGAACTCGGTGCCGATGGCGCCTATTTCCGCGTACATCACTTCGCCCGGCAGCTGGCCTCGCCCTTCCCGCTTCTGGCCGCCGTCGCGCGCGGACGAGCAAGATCGAGATCGGCACCGGCGTCATCGACATGCGCTATGAGAACCCTCTCTACATGGCCGAGGATGCCGGGTCCGCCGACCTGATTTCCCAAGGCCGCCTGCAGCTCGGCATCAGCCGCGGCTCGCCGGAACAGGTGATCGATGGCTGGCGCTATTTCGGCTATCAGCCGGCCGAAGGCGGCACTGACGCCGATATGGGCCGCCGCCATGCCGAGGTCTTCCTCGATGTGCTGCGCGGCCAGGCTTGCAAGCCCAATCCGCGCCCGATGTTCCCGAACCCGCCCGGCCTGCTGCGCCTTGAGCCTTTCTCGGAAGGCCTGCGCGAGCGTATCTGGTGGGGTGCGGGCTCCGACGCAACTGCCGTCTGGGCCGCGGAAAAGGGCATGAACCTCCAGAGCTCGACGCTCAAGGACGACGAGACCGGCGAACCCTTCCACGTTCAGCAGGCAAACCAGATCCGCGCCTATCGCGAGGCCTGGAAGGCGGCAGGACACGAGCGGACGCCACGCGTTTCGGTCAGCCGCAGCATCTTCGCGCTGATGGATGACCGCGACCGTGCCTATTTCGGCCGCGGCGGCAAGGAAGAGGATTCGGTCGGCTTCATCGACGAAAAGACGCGCGCCATCTTTGGCCGCGGCTATGCTGCCGAGCCCGAGCTTCTCATCAAGCAGCTGGCGGAAGACGAGGCGATCGCCGAGGCAGATACGCTTCTTCTGACGGTGCCGAACCAGCTGGGCGTGGACTATAACGTCCATGTCATCGAGGCGATCCTGAAGCATGTCGCGCCGGCACTCGGCTGGCGCTGATCGGGCGGGAGCCCTTCTTCAGATGGGATCGGCCAGGGGGCCGGTCCCGAGATTGAGCCCCTGTCCGGCAGCAACCGTGATTTTGCCGTTCAGCTGCCCGTGGGTCTTCAGAATGGACGCAAGCAGAACCTCGTCGTCCCTGACGCCGAGCTGGTAGAAGCGGATGACCATGGCGGCCAGCCGCTGGGCTGACGGGTCATGCCGGGATGTGCCAGCCATCCACCGCGCCACCTCATAGACGCGGCCGAGCCGATCCAGTTCTTCCGGATGCAATGGCTCGCCAACAAACGCATACCCCATACCGGCGCCCTTCCCATAACGCTATATAAGATATATCTTATTATTGGCTTTTTGACACACGTCAAAGTCGCTGCACGATCGTGCTTAACGAGGTGCTAACAGGCCGTGCACTTGCAGGCGGCGTCCGGAGCCACACCACCGCGACAACGGCCCCACGTCAACTTTCTGGAACAACCGGCGGAAACCCCGCGGCTCGAAAGCCCCGGGGATCTCCAATATAAATCAGGTTTTTGCCCGTTTCACGTCGGCAGCTTCGACGGCAGTCTTCAGTGCCACCTCGTCATAGGGCTTGCGCAGAAGAACGGCGCCGGCCGGACTGCCTTCAGGCAGATGCGTTTCGCCGGTGGCGAACACAACGCCAAGCCCAGGGCTCACGCCCGCGCGTGCCGTGAAAGCTCGCCGCCATTCATGTCCGGCAGGCCGAGGTCGGTAATCAGAACCTGAACCGGCTCCGCCTTCATGGCTGAAAGCGCCTCGCCGGCACTTCCGGCCTCGATCACGTCATGACCGAGCTCGATCAGCATTTCCGCGGTATTGCTGCGGATCAGGATGTCGTCTTCGACGAGCAGGATGGTCAGCTGTGTCGCAGCCGCGCCGGTGTCACCGGCATGCGCAGCGGCTCTGTCTTCGGCGCGGTCGCCTGCTCCACCTGCCTCTGGTTGGCAATCACATGGCGCAGACGCCGCGCCAGCGCCTCGCGCGTATAGGGCTTGGACAGAAGCTCCACGCCCGGATCGAGCTTTCCGCCGTGAACGATCGAGTTTTCCGTATAGCCGGACGTGAAGAGGACGGCGAGATTGGGGAGCCGCTCCTTGGCACGACGCGCCATCTCCCGGCTTTTCAAAGTGCCCGGCATGACGACATCGGTGAAGATGACATCGATCGGCATGCCGCTTTCAACGACATTGAGCCCCGCCTGCGCATCCTTGGCCGTCAGAACCCGATAGCCGAGATCTGCGAGCGTCTCGACGACGGTGCTGCGAACCTGCTCGTCATCCTCGACGACCAGAACCGTTTCGGTGCCGCCGACGACCGGACCGTTCTGGATCAGCACTTCGCGGTCCTCGTCGGCCGCTGAACGCGGCAGATAGATCTTCACCGTCGTTCCCTGACCAAGCTCGCTATAGAGCTTCACATGGCCGCCGGTCTGCTTGACGAAACCATAGACCATTGAAAGCCCGAGGCCGGTGCCCTTGCCTTCCGGCTTGGTCGAGAAGAACGGCTCGAAGACCTTTTCCAGCACCTCGGGCGTCATGCCGCTTCCCGTATCGCTGACGGCCAGCATCACATACTGGCCGGGCTCCACTTCTGCATGGGAGCGGGCATAATCCTGATCGAGGAAGGCATTGCCCACTTCGATCGTCAGCTTGCCCGAACCTTCCATGGCGTCGCGGGCGTTGATCGCCAGGTTGAGCAGCACGTTTTCGACCTGTGTCGGGTCGGCATAGGTGTTCCAGAGCCCGCCGCCGCTGATTGCCTCGATCTCGACCGCTTCGCCGAGCGAGCGGCGCAGAAGATCGTCCATGCCCATGACGAGCCGACCGATATTGATGACCCGCGGTTCCAGCGCCTGACGACGGCCGAAGGCCAGAAGTTGGCTTGCCAGCTTTGCGCCGCGATTGACGCCTGCAAGGGCATTGGCCACATGCTGCTCGGCCCGCTCATTGCCGGCGACATGTTTCGACAGGAGCTGCAGATTGCCCGAAACGACCTGCAGCAGGTTGTTGAAGTCATGCGCCACGCCGCCCGTCAGTTGACCGATCGATTCCATCTTCTGCGCCTGCTGGAGTGCGCGCTCGGCATGCCGGCGCTCCGCGATCTCCGTTTCCACCCGCGCTTCGAGGCTTTCGTTCAGCTGCCTCAGCTGCTCTTCCGCCCGCTGCCGGTGTCGCACCTGCCGTTCGAGATTGTCGGCGTGGTCCTGAAGTGCGGCCTCGGCCGCGCGCTGCTCGGTAATGTCGGTATGGACGCCAACCCATTCCTCGATCTCACCGCCGCAATCGAGGATAGGCACGGCGCGGATCGCAAAGGTGCGGTACTCGCCGTCATGGCGACGCACGCGATGCTCGTGGATATAGGTCGACTTGGCGGCAACGGCGTCCTGCCAGGTGACGACGGAGGCTGCGCGATCATCGGGGTGCACGGCATTCGACCAGCCATAGCCCTGGTAGTCGGCAAGGCTCTGGCCGGTAAGGCTTGCCCAGCCGGCCTGCGCGCCGACCATCCGGCCGTCCGCACTATTGGTCCAGAGGACACCGTGGATCGCATCGACGGCCGCCCGGAAGCGCTCGTTGCTGCGGGCAAGATCCTCGCGGCTCTTTGCCAGATCCGCAACCGCCCTGACCTTCTCGGTATTTTCAAGAACGGTACAGAGCACGCCGTCGATCCGGCCCTCCTGGCTGTAGATCGGCGTATAGAAGAGATCGAAAACCACGTCTTCCGGCGCGCCATTGCGGCGCAGCGTCATCGTCTGGTCGCGGAAGGATTGCACTTCGCCGCGAAAACCGGCAGCCAGAATGCGGCTGTTCCAGTCCCATATCTCCGGCCAGATGCCCGGAACCGTGCCGCCGAGGGCTCGCGGGTGGTAATTGCCGGCGATATCGACATAGCCGTCATTGTAGATCATCACATGATCGGCACCCCACATGAGAACCTGCGGGATGGGCGAATTGACCATGGAATTGACCTTGATGCGCAGGTGCTGCGGCCATTGGTCGATCGGCCCAAGGGACGTTGCCGCCCAATCGAATTGGCGAATACGGTCGCCGGTTTCGCCTCCACCAATTGGCCATTGGACGGACACGGGCTGCTGCGTCATCTATAATCACCGACATGAGGGCAAGTTGGAGCCGGTGATAAGGGACAAAATCCCAAAGTTTCAAGGGGTTTCTCGCCGGTATGGCGAGAAATACGTCCGCGTGCCGCCTATTCTGCTTGCCGCTGGCGCTTACGTCACCCGAAGCCGGCGTTTAACCGACCGAACGCTTCATCCGGCGAGGTTTCAGGACCACCTGTGTCGGCACCTTACCGGATGCGGCCTCCAGCGCGCCGGGACCACCGAAGAGCAGCCCCTGCACCTGCGCGCAGCCCTCGTCCATGATCATCCGGTACTGTTCGACGGTCTCGATGCCCTCGGCGCTGACGGGGAAGCCGAGACTGCGGCCGAGCCCGACGATGGCGCGCACGATGGCGCGGGCGCCATCATCATTGCTCATCGCTGCGATGAACGAGCGATCGATCTTGATCTTGTCGAAGGCGAAGCTGCTGAGATTGCTGAGCGACGAATAGCCGGTGCCGAAATCGTCCATGACGACCCGAACGCCCATCGTCTTCAACTGCTGGAGCGTCGAAAGCGTGGTGGTGCGGTCTTTCAGGAGTGCCGCTTCGGTGATTTCGAGTTCGAGCCGTGTCGCGTCCACACCCGTTTCCTTCAGGATACGGGCAACCGAGGAGGCGAGATTGGCAAGCCTGAACTGAACCGGCGACACATTCACCGCAACGGCAATCGTATCATCCCACCCGGCTGCGGCCTTGCAGGCCTCGTACAACACCCATTCGCCAAGCTTGATGATGATGCCCGTCTCTTCAGCGATTGGAATGAAGGCATCCGGCAGAAGCGTGCCATGCTCCGGATGATACCAGCGCGGCAGGGCCTCGTAGCCGACAACGGTCTCGCCATCGACGGAAAGAAGCGGCTGGAAGGCCAGCTGGATCTGGTCGAGCGCAATCGCATGGCGCAGATCGCTCTCCATCTGCCGCCGCTCGCGGGTCTCGCGGTCGATCTCGGGGTTGAAGAACGCGGCCACGCCGCGGCCGGAAGTCTTCGCCCGGTAAAGCGCCATGTCGGCCGCATGCTGCACGGTCTCGCCGTCTTCGCCGTCGGTCGGGTAGATGGCGGCACCAACGCTGACGCGACGGCGGTCGGGTCGAGCGCATAGTTCATTTCCTCGGAGAATGCTGTGAGGATCGCATCAGCAAGCTGGCGCGCACCGGCCGGCTGTTCCATGCCGGTCTGCAGGATGACGAACTCGTCGCCGCCGAGCCGCGCCACCGTATCGCTATTGGCCGCGCAGCGCTTGAGGATATCGGCAACCGTCTTCAGCACCCGGTCGCCTTCGGCATGGCCGAAGAGGTCGTTGACGGCCTTGAAGCGATCGAGATCCAGCGCCAGCAGCGCGATCTTGCCCTTCGCCTTTGCCGCCACATCGACGGCAAGATCGAGCCGCTCTCGAAACAGCGTGCGGTTCGGAAGCCCGGTCAGCGCATCATGGCGGGCCATATGCTCGATCTTGCGCTGCGCCAGCTTCTTTTCCGTCAGATCACGGACGGCAAGGATCTGGCTCGGCCGGCCACGAAATTCCACCGGCTGCACGGCAAGCTCGAAAACCCGGTCGCGATCGCCGATCAGTGGGGTGGCCTCCACCGGCGCCTCGCGGACATCCTCGACACTGGTGCGATCGGCCGTCGCAAACATCATGCTCGGCCGCTGCCCGATCATGTCGCTCTCGGCCATGTTCATGAGGCGGGCAAGCTTGGCATTCACCTCGACGATGCGGCCCTCGCGCACGACGGCAAGGCCATCCAAAGTCGAGTTGACGAACCCCTTGAGGTCGGTGAGGTAGCGATCGATCGTCACCGCGATCACGGTCAGGATGACCATCGAATAGGCGATGACGGAAATGGCGCCGATCAGCCACGCCTTGCCGACGCCACCTTCGGCAGCAGAATCGAGAAGCGGGTTCGGGATCAGCCGGGTCGCGGACATGGCCGTGAAATGCAGCGTGCAGGTGCCAAGAATGGCGATCACGGCCGGAACGGCCACGCGCTTCCAGCCGCCAAGCCGCTGGAACGAATAGAAAGCTCCAAAATAGAGCGCGAAGGCGACGATTGCTCCGACGATGATCGGCTGGATGACGTAGGATACATCGGCCGCCGCCTCGACGGCCGCCATGCCGACGAAATGCATCACCGCGACCGAAACCATCAGCACCGCACCCCGCGCCATATCCGCGCCGACGGAGCGAATGGCGAGGCTGGAAAGCGAGGCGAGGAACCCGGCAACGATGATGATGGCCGAAAGTACAGTGAGCGGCACACCGAAGCCGATGGGTACCGCGCCTTCATAGGCCAGCATGGCCACGAAATGGGTGGCCCATACCGACAGGCCGCCGACCACCGACGCCGCCACGATCCACATCCGTCGACGGCGGATGTCGCATTCATGCGCCCGCGACAACAGGAAGAAAAAGGCGAACATGCCCGTAAGCGATATACCGGCAGCAAGGAGCACGGTGAGGTGATCGTGTTGCTGTGTGACGCATTCCAAGACTGTAAACATGCCTGCCGACTTGATGTTGGTGTTGAAGTGCTGGGCTCCATTAATATGCACTTTCACTAAAATAAAGTAAGCAAGCTGTGCCGGACGACGGCGCAGATGCAGAAAGTTCCAGCCCGCCCTGCTCCATTTTTGCGCAGTTGATAATGATTTGCGCTTGTCCGCTCCCGCCCGGCAAAACCAATGCCGAAGCGCTGAGAAAGACGGTTGAATGCCGCGCCGTTGCGGATATCTTCTGGCAGCCGACGCAAGCCCAAGCTGACGCAAGGCCCAAAGCCGACGGCCTGCCCGACGACGGATCCGATCTTGCCCGTCGCAGCAGCCGAAGCAGCAATCCGCATGACAGACCTGGAGACCGCATGACCTTCGACGCCCCCCTTGATGCTTTCCTCACCGATCCCGCGCTCAGCGCATTGGCCGACGAGGCGCGGACATGGCGTCGGACCATCCACCAATATCCGGAGCTGCTGTTCGACCTGCCGAAGACCGCAGCCCTGGTAACGGAGAAGCTGAAGGAATTCGGCTGCGACGAGGTTGTCACCGGTATTGCAACGTCAGGCGTCGTCGGCGTCATCCGCGGCAAGAGAGGACCGGGGCGCACGATCGCGCTCAGATCCGACATGGATGCCCTGCCCATGTCCGAACAGACCAACCTGCCGCACGCTTCCAAGATCGACAACATGATGCATGCCTGCGGCCATGACGGGCACACGGCCATGCTGCTTGCAGCAGCAAAGCAGCTTGCCGCCAGGCGCGATTTCGCAGGCACGGTCGTCGTCGTCTTCCAGCCTGCAGAAGAAGGCGGCGCGGGCGGCAAGGTCATGGTCGAGGAAGGCGTGCTCGAGCGCTTCGGCATCGAGGAAGTCTATGGCATGCACAATGGGCCCGGCCTGCCGGTCGGCTCATTTGCCACCCGCAGCGGCGCGATCATGGCCGGCGGCGACCGTTTCATCATCACCATCAACGGCAAGGGCGCCCATGCCGCCAAGCCGAACGAAGGCCATGACCCCGTTCTCGCCTCCGCCCATATGATCACGGCGCTGCAATCGATCGCCTCGCGCTTTACCGATCCGCTCGATTCCGTCGTCGTGTCGATCACCTATGTCAAAGGTGGTGACGACCGGGCGCTCAACGTCATTCCCGCCTCGATGCAGATCGGCGGCACGATCCGCACCATGCAGCCGGATACCCGTAAAGCAGTCGAACAGCGGTTCCGCGATATCGTTACCATGAGCGCCCGCCTGTTCGAGGCCGAGGCCGTCATCGACTGGCGGCCGGGCTATCCCGTCACGGTCAACGATCCGGACAAGACGCAAGCAGCGATTGCCGCGGCCCAGCGCGTGGCGGGATCCGCCAACGTTGATGGCGCCTGCGGCCAGACCATGGGCTCGGAGGATTTTTCCTACATGCTGGAGAAACGCCCCGGCGCCATGGTGTGGATCGGCAATGGCGACAGCGCCGCCCTTCACAATCCGGCCTATGACTTCAACGACGATGCAATCATCCATGGGCTGCGCTACTGGCTGGCGGTCGTCGATGAACGGCTGAACGACAAGGCAATGGCAGCAGGAGCATGACGATGACGATGACGGCGGACACCATTCACCTGAGCTATGACGAACTCGTTTCGCTGCTGGAACGCATCTTCACCCGAAACGGCGTATCGGCCTCCAACGCCAGGATCCTTGCGGAAAACTGCGCCGGCTGCGAACGCGACGGTTCGCTGTCACACGGCATTTTCCGCATGCCCGGCTATGTCTCGTCGCTGAAGAGCGGCTGGGTGGATGGGACGGCCGTGCCGGAAGTCGAAGATGTCGGCCCGGCCTTTGTCCGCGTTCACGCCCATGGCGGCTTCACCCAGCCGGCCTTCTTCGCAGGCCGCGACAAGGTGATCGAGAAGGTCAGGGAGACGGGCGTCTGCGTGCTCGCCATCCGCCGCTCGCATCATTTCAGCGCACTCTGGCCCGACATCGAGCCCTTCGCGGAAGAAGGCTTCGTGGCACTGACCGTCGTAAACAGCATGGCCTGCGTCGTGCCGCATGGCGGCAAGACCGCCGTTTTCGGCACCAATCCGATCGCCTTTGCCTCTCCGCGCGAAGGTACCTTCCCCTTCGTCTTCGATCAGGCATCAAGTGCGATTGCCCATGGCGACGTGCAGATTGCAGCACGCGAGGGCCATGAATTGAAGCCTGGCATGGGCGTCGACGCTGACGGCCAGCCGACGACGGACCCGAAGGCCATCCTGAATGGCGGCGCGCTTCTGCCCTTCGGCGGCCACAAGGGCAATTCGATCGCGCTCATGGTCGAGATCCTGAGCGCCGCACTGACCGGCGGCTATTTCTCCGGCGAGTTCGACTGGAGCGGCCACAAGGGCGCGCAAACGCCCTATACCGGCCAGTTCTTCATCGTCATCGACCCGAACCGCGGTGGCGACGGATCGTTTGCGCATCGCGTCGGCCAGATCTGCGATCTGGTGCTTGAGGCAGGACAGGACCGCCTTCCGGGCGAGCGCCGACACGCCACCCGCGCCAAGGCGGCCGAAGCGGGCATTCCGCTTTCGATCAAGAACCACGAGATGCTTCTGGCTCTCGCGGAAGGCTGACGCCGATACCGATACCGATACCGACGACCAACTGACAGGACAGGGAAGAGAACGGGCATGCGGACATCCAAAATCATCCACGTCGTCAGCTGCCATGCCGAGGGCGAGGTCGGCGATGTCATCGTCGGCGGCGTCCTGCCGCCGCCGGGCGACACCTTGTGGGAACAGTCGCGGTTCATCGCCTCGGACGAGACCCTGCGCAATTTCGTTCTCAACGAACCGCGTGGCGGCGTCTTCCGCCACGTCAACCTGCTCGTGCCGCCGAAAGACAAGCGCGCGCAGATGGGCTGGATCATCATGGAACCGGCCGATACGCCGCCCATGTCCGGCTCC
This sequence comes from Shinella sp. UYSO24, assembly GCA_902167985.1. GTDB lineage: Bacteria > Pseudomonadota > Alphaproteobacteria > Rhizobiales > Rhizobiaceae > Neorhizobium. The sequence continues at coordinate 148,242 of CABHNZ010000006.1, read as the reverse complement.
AACTCCATCTGCGTCTCGACGGTCCTTCTCGACAGCGGCATCATTCCGATGACGGAGCCGGTGACGAGGATGACGCTCGAGGCGCCGGGCGGGTTGGTCGATGTCGTGGCCAACTGCCGCAATGGCAAGGCAGAGCGCATCACCGTGCGCAACGTGCCTTCCTTTGCCGACAAGCTCGATGCATCTCTGGAGGTCGAAGGGCTCGGGACGCTCACGGTCGATACCGCCTATGGCGGCGACAGTTTCGTCATTGTCGATGCGGCCAAGCTTGGCTTTGCCATCAGCGCGGACGAGGCGCGCGAAATCGCCGAGACGGGCGTGAAGATCACCGCTGCCGCCAACGAGCAGCTCGGCTTCGGCCATCCGGAAAATCCGGACTGGGACCATATCTCCTTCTGCCAGATGGCCGGGCCGCTGGTACGGGACGGCAACGTACTGACCGGCGCCAATGCCGTCGTCATCCGCCCCGGCAAGATCGACCGCTCGCCGACCGGCACAGGCTGCTCGGCGCGCATGGCCGTGTTGCATGCGCGCGGCGAGATGGGCCATGGCGACCGCTATATTGCCCGTTCGATCATCGGCTCTGAATTTCATTGCAGCATCGATGCGGTGACGCATATCGGCGAACTGGAGGCCATCTATCCACTGATTTCGGGCCGCGCCTGGATCACCGGCACGCATCAGTTGATGCTTGACCCTTCCGACCCCTGGCCGGGTGGCTACCGCCTCTCCGACACATGGCCGCTGATCGTGCCCTGACGTCCCGCGCGGCATCAAAAGGAACGGCATTCGAGCACGCCGGAAACCCGGCGAAATCCAGCCTCGCGACATCCAGAAATGGTATTCTCCTGACGAGAATCGCCAGCAGTGAACTGTCGCCACCATCCTGAACGGCGATGCTTCGGCCAGTCAGTCATGGAATAGCAATGTTGATGAACACACCGCCCGGTCAAGATGCAGCGCTCAGCCTCGAAACGGTCCTTGATCTCGCACGCACCCAACGGCTGAGCTTTGCCGATCTCTTCAAGGTTTGCGAAAGCTTCAACCAGGCGGGCAAGAAGGCCGAGGCGGCGAACCTCTACAAGCAGTGGACGGCTTACAACGATAGCCATCCCTATCTGCACATGGTGTATTTCAACTATGCCGTGACGCTGCGCGACATCGGCGACATTACCGGCGCGATCCACGCTTTCCGGGCCTGCCTGGCGCTTGAGCCGAAATTCGGCCAGGCCCATATCAACCTTGGCCGCGCCCTGGAAGACAGCGGCCTCGCTGCCCAGGCGATCCAGCAATGGCGGCAATTTACCGAACAGACCGCAGATGCCACCCCCGATCGCCTGTCGCTTCGCTTGATGGCGATCCAGCATGCCGGTCGCGTGATGGAAAATGCCGATCTTCTGGAAGAGGCCGAAACAACCCTCTGGCAGGCCGTCGAGATGCGTCCCGACAAGCCGGATGCCTGCCATCACTGGAGCGCGCTTCGCCAGCGCCAGTGCAAGTGGCCGGTTCTCACGCCTTCCGAACACATCACCCTGCGCCAGATGATCGACGCCATGTCGGCGCTGACGCTTGCCTGCTATTCCGACGATCCGCTGTTCCAGCTGGCCAAGGCCCATCGCTATAACCGCACGCTGGTCGGCCGCCCTGACACCATCCGCCGCCTGACGAAACCTGTGAAGCAGAAGACGGGGACTGGACAGAAGGTCCGCGTCGGCTACGTCTCCTCGGACCTGCGCGACCATGCCGTCGGTTTTGCCCTGCGCGAAGTTTTCGAGCAGCATGACAAGGCATCCGTCGAGATCTATCTCTATTACTGCGGCGAAGCGGTGAAGATCGACGAGACGCAGATGCGCATGCGCGCGGTTGCCGATTGCTGGCGCGATCTCGCGGCTTTGACCGACGAAGAAGCCGCCGTGCTGATTGCCAATGACGAGATCGACATTCTCGTCGACGTCAACGGCTATACCAAGCACGCCCGCACGAAGATCTTCGCCTATCGCCCGCGCCGGTCATCGTCAATTTCTGCGGCTATCCGGGTTCTATGGCGAGCCCGTTCCACCAGTATATCATCGCAGACGAGCACGTCATTCCGGCCGATCACGAGATCTATTATTCGGAAAAGGTGCTCCACATTCCCTGCACCCAGCCGATCGATCGCAAGCGCACGATTGCCGCAACGCCGACGCGGAAAGAAGCAGGCCTGCCGGAAGATGCTTTCGTCTTCGCCTGCTTCAACGGCATGCAGAAGACCGGCGAAAGCACCTTTGCCCGCTGGATGACGATCCTGAAAGAGACACCCGGCAGCGTCCTCTGGCTGCTCGGCGCCAATGAGGGCGTCAACCAGCGTCTGCGCACGCTGGCGGAAAAGGCAGGCGTCGCACCGGAGCGGCTGATCTTCGCGCCGAAGGCGGCCAATGCTCATCATCTGGCCCGCATCGCGCTGGCTGATCTCTTCCTCGACACTTTCCCTTACGGCGCTCATTCGACCGCCGCCGACGCGCTGACGATGGGCCTGCCGGTTTTGACCTTCGCCGGCAAAAGCTTTGCCGCCCGCTTCTGCCACAGTATCGCGATTGCTGCCGGCACGCCCGGTCTCGTCAGCTCGAACCCTGACGACTATGTGGCAAAGGCGATCGGCTTTGCGCGAGATCGCAAGAGCCTTGCTGCCGTGCGCGAACACCTGAAGACCCACCGGGAAAAGAGCGTGCTGCGTGATATCCCCGCGCTTGCCCGCCGTATCGAGGAGCTGTTCTGGCAGATGCAGGGCGAGGCGGAGCGCGGTGAAACGCCGGTGCCGGACCTGCGTAATCTCGATGTCTATTACGAGATCGGCGCCGAACTGGTGCAGCAGCATATCGAATACGCCGATAACGCCACCTACCGGCAGCGCTATCTCGACAGGCTGAAGGCGCTCCATGATTTTGCGCCGATCGCCTTCGATAACCGCCTCTGGACCGCCGAAGCGGCTGCAGCGAAGTGACCGCGAAGATGACCAACAAGCACAAGATCGCCATTGTCGGCGCAGGTCTTTCCGGCGCCGTGATCGGCCGCGAACTGGCGCTCGCCGGGCATCAGGTCGAGATCTTCGACACCCGCAGCCATGTCGCCGGCAATTGCCATACCGAGCGCGATGCCGAAACAGGCGTGATGGTGCATATCTACGGCCCGCACATCTTTCATACCGATGACGGCGAGGTCTGGGATTACGTCAACCGCTTCCAGCGCTTCATGCCCTATACCCACCGGGTCAAGACGACGAGCGGGAACCAAGTCTATTCGATGCCGGTCAACCTGCACACGATCAACCAGTTCTTCGGCAAGACCATGCGGCCGGATGAGGCGCGCGCCTTCGTCGAGACGGCTGGCCGAACGTTCGGTCGCGGAGCCGAAAACCTTCGAGGAACAGGCACTGAGCTTCGTCGGCGAGGCATTGTTCAAGGCCTTCTTCGATGGCTACACGCAAAAGCAATGGGGTTGCCCCTCGTCTGCCCTGCCCGCCTCGATCCTGAAACGCCTGCCGCTGCGCTTCAATTACGACGACAACTATTTCTTCCACAAATATCAGGGCATGCCGGAAACCGGCTATACCGACATGGTGGCGAAGATCCTCGAATGCGATGGCGTGACGGTTCACCTTGAGACCCGGTTTGAACGTGACATGGCCGAAGGCTTCGACCATGTCTTCTATTCCGGGCCTCTCGATGGCTATTACGACTATGCGCTTGGCCGCCTCGGTTATCGCACGCTGGATTTCGAGCGTTTTTCCCATGATGGCGATTATCAGGGCTGCGCCGTGATGAATTACGGCGACCTTTCCGAGCCGCAGACCCGCATCACCGAGCACAAGCATTTCTCACCCTGGGAGAAGCATCAGGCTCCGTGCTCTATCGCGAGACCTCCCGCGCCTGCGGCCCGGACGATATTCCCTATTACCCGATCCGCCTCGTCGAAGAGCAGGCGCTGCTGGAGCAATATGTCGAACGCGCCAGCAAAGAAACGGCCGTCACGTTCGTCGGGCGCCTCGGCACCTACCGCTATCTCGACATGGACGTGACGATCCGCGAGGCGCTCGATACCGCGCGTCTCTATCTCGCGACCAAGGCCGATGGCGGCGCCATGCGCGCCTTCCTGCACGCATAAGGGCTACGCTTGCTTACCCCTTGACTGGGGCTCGCCAGGACGGGTGGGCCGCATCACGACGCCGGTGCAGTTTTGCAAGGATCAGGTAGATGATCGGCGTTGTATAAAGTGTCAGAAGCTGCGACACGACCAGCCCGCCGGCAATCGTGATGCCGAGCGGCCGGCGCAGTTCCGACCCCGGACCCGTAGCGATAATCAGCGGGATCGCGCCCATGAGAGCCGCAAGCGTCGTCATCAGGATCGGGCGAAACCGCTTGAGGCAGGCCTCGTAGATGGCATCTTCCGAGGCAAGTCCGCGCTCGCGCTCACCCTGAAGCGCGAAATCCACCATCATGATGCCGTTCTTCTTGACGATGCCGATCAGGAGCACGATGCCGATGAAGGCGATTACCGTCAGTTCCGTGCCGCTGATCCAGAGCGCCAGAAGCGCGCCAAGCCCCGCCGACGGGAGGGTCGAGATGATCGTCAGCGGATGGGCTAAGCTCTCATAGAGAATGCCGAGCACGATATAGACGGCGACGAGAGCCGCAAGAAGCAGCATCGGCTGGCTGCTGGTCGAAGAGCCGAGATTGGCGGCATCGCCGGCAAATTCCGCATGCAGCGTATCGGGCAGGTGCATGGCCGCGACCGCCTGCTGGATCGCGACATTGGCCTCCTCCAGCGAACCATCCAGAACCGTATCGTATGAAATCGTCACCGCCGGGAACTGGCCCTGATGGTTGACCGTGAGCGGCGCAAGCGTCCGCTCGATCGAGGCGACGGCGGAAAGCGGCACCATGACGCCATCGGTGCCCGGCACATAGAGCTTGCCGATCTCGGCCGGATCTCGGGCAAAATCCTTCTCCGCCTCCAGAACGACGCGGTACTGGTTGCGCTGCGTGTAGATGGTCGAGACTTGTCGCTGCGCAAAGGCATTGTTGAGTGCGCTGTCTATGGCATTGATCGAGACGCCGAGCCGCGAGGCCGCCTCGCGGTCGATCTTCACCGTCGCCTGCAGACCGTTCGGCTGGCGATCCGTCGCCACATCCGTCAGCACCGGCAGTTTTCGCAGTTCTGCCAGCACTTTCGGCGCCCAGGCGACGAGCTCGTCGTAATTGTCGTCATAGAGGGTGAACTGATATTGCGATTGCGACGAGCGGGCGCCGATGCGGATATCGCTTGGCGAAAACAGGAAGCTGTTGAGGCCGGGAATGGTCGACAGCGACTGGCGCAGCCGCTGGATGACCTCGTCCGTCGGCGGGCGCTCAGAGGCGGGCTTCAGGCCGATCTGCAGCTGGCCGCGATTGACCGAGCTGGAAAATCCGCCGCCACCCACCGAAGAACCGACCCCAGACACGGCCGGATCGCGCATGACGATATCGCTTGCACGCCGCTGCAGGGCGACCATGGCGGGATATGAAATATCCGTCGAGGCCTCCGTGCCGCCCATGATGAAGCCGGTATCATCCTGCGGAATAAAGCCCTTCGGCACTTTGACGAAGAGATAGGCCGTCAGCCCGACACAGGCGAGAATGACGACTACTGCGGCCACCCGGTGATGCAGGATGGCGCGCAGCGTGCGGCCGTAAAACCCGGTCATCGCATCGAGCACGCCCTCGACGCTGCGCCCGAACCAGCCGGGTTTTCCATGCAGATCATGGGCGCGCAGCCGATGGCCGCAGATCATCGGCGTGACCGTGAGCGACACGATGGTCGAGACGATGATGGTGAAGGCAAGCGTCAGCGAGAAGGCCTGGAAGAACCGCCCGACGATGCCGCCCATGAAGAACAGCGGTATGAAGGCGGCAAGCAGCGAAATGCCGATCGCCAGCACCGTAAAACCGATCTGCCGTGCGCCCTCAAGTGCTGCCCGCATGGGCTTCATGCCGGCCTCCAGATTGGCATAGATATTCTCGATCATCACGATCGCATCGTCGACGACGAAGCCGACGGAGACGGCCAGCGCCATCAGCGAGAGATTGTCGATGGAAAGGCCGTAGACCCACATGGCTGCAAACGTGCCGGCAAGCGACAGCGGTACGGTAATGCCGGCCGCCATCGTCGGTGCCGTTCGGCGCAGGAAGACGAAGACGACGGCCATGACGAGGAAGGCGGTCGCCACCAGTGTCCATTGCATGTCATCGACGCTGGCATGGATCGTCGTCGTCCGATCCGTCAGGATCGAGACCTCGATACCGGCCGGGATCAGCCGTTTCAGTTCCGGGATGAGGTCCTTCACGCCATCGACGGTGGCGATGACATTGGCATTGGCTTCCTTGGTGATGTTGAGAAGCACGGCCGGCTTGCCGTTATACCAGGCGTCCGAACGGCTGTTGCGCACACCGGGTTCGACGGTTGCGATATCCGAGAGGCGGACCGCGACGCCATCAGCGGTGCGGATGATGATCCGTCCGTAATCCTCCGGTGTCCGCAACTGGCCATTGACGCCGATCGCATAGGAAAAATCGCTACCATCAATCGAGCCGACGGGGCCGAGCGGTGCTGCATTGACGATTGCGGTGCGGACCGTATCGAGCGATAGCCCCATCGCCGCCAGCCGGTCGGGATCAAGCCGGACCCGCACGGCAGGCTGATCGGCGCCACTGACAGTGACTTCGCCGACGCCATCCACCTGCGAGATGCGCTGGACGACGACCGTATCGGCTGCATCATAGATGGCGCTTGCGGCAACATTGTCCGAAGTCAGCGCCAGAACCATGACCGGGGCTGCGGCCGGATTGACCTTGCGGAAGGATGGCAGCGTGGGCAGATCACCCGGAAGATCGGTCGCGGCTGCATTGAGCGCCGCCTGCACATCCTGCGCCGCGCCATCAATCGTGCGGGTGAGGTCGAATTGCAGGGCGATACTGGTGGAGCCGAGCGAGCTTGTCGACGTCATTTCGGTGACGCCGGCAATCGTGCCGAGATGGCGTTCGAGCGGTGCGGCGACACTTGCCGCCATGCTCTGCGGATCGGCGCCGGGCCGGCTGGCAGACACTCGGATGGTCGGGAGATCGACGCTCGGAAGACTGGAGACCGGCAGGAAGCGATAGGCGACGAGCCCGATCAGCATCAGGCCGATCGCCAGAAGCGTCGTGCCGATGGGCCTTGCGATGAACGGCCCGGACGGGTTCATGTCCCGGCCTCCGGCTCGCTGTCCGCCCGCACGTCACCACGTGAAAGCCGGGCGCGCAGACGCTCGAAGCCGAGATAGATCACCGGCGTCGTATAGAGCGTCAAAAGCTGGCTGAGGATGAGACCACCGATAATGGTGATGCCGAGCGGGATGCGCAGCTCCGATCCGGTGCCGCTCGCGAGCGCGAGAGGCAGGGCGCCGAAGAGTGCGGCAAGTGTCGTCATCAGGATCGGGCGGAAGCGCAGGACGGAGGCCTTGAGGATCGATTCACGCGGCGAGAGGCCCTCGACGCGTTCAGCCTCCAGCGCGAAATCGATCATCATGATGGCGTTCTTTTTCACGATACCCATCAGAAGCACGATGCCGATCAGCGCGATCAGCGACAGATCCTGCCCGAAGAGCATCAGCGCCAGAAGCGCGCCAACTCCGGCGGACGGCAGGGTCGAGAGGATCGTGACCGGATGGATGGCGCTCTCATAGAGAAGGCCGAGCACGATATAGATGGTGATGATTGCCGCAAGAATGAGCCAGGGCTCGCCGGCCAGCGAGGAGGCAAACTCTTCCGCATCGCCGGAATAGGCACGCTGGATGGACGACGGCATGCCGATCGCCTCTTCCGCCGTGGTGATCGATTTCACCGCGTCGCTCAGCGAATAGCCGGCCGCCAGATCGAAGCTGATCGTCACGGCCGGGAACTGCCTATCATGGCCGATGACCAGCGGCGCGGTGGTGAAGCGCACCGTGGCGAAGGCCGAAAGCGGGATCTGCGTGCCGGACGTGCCCGCGACATAGAGCTTGTCGAGTGAGCGCGGATCGGACTGGTAGCGCGGCGCCGCCTCGACGATGACCCGGTACTGGTTCGATTGAGCGTAGATGGTGGCGATCTGGCGCTGGCCGAAGGCATCGTTCAGCATGTCGCTGACGGCCTGCATCGAGACGCCAAGGCGTGAAGCCGTATCACGGTCAACATCGACGAAAATCCGCCCGCCGCCGGTCTCGGCCTCCGATGACACGTCGATCAGTGCCGGATCGCCGCGCAGCTCGCTGACAAGCGTCTGCGCCCACTTGGTCACATTGGCGCTATCGGTGCCAGTCAGCGTATATTGATAGGCGGCGCGGCTGGCACGGGTGCTGATATTGATGTCGCGCACGCTCTGGAAGGTCATGCGGATACCGGGAATATCCGCCACCTCGCCGCGCAGCCTTTCGATGATCTGATCGGCCGAAGACGCCCGGTCGTCGCGCGGTTTGAGGACGAGCGTCAACGTGCCGGTATTGAGCGTCAGGTTGCTGGCGCTGGCGCCGACAACGGTGACGACGCCCGCCACATCCGCATCCTGTCGCAGACGGCCTGTGACTATCGCCTGCGTCTTGCGCATGGCATCGAACGAGGTCGTCGGCTCCGTCTCGAAGACGGCGGTGATGAGCCCGCTATCCTGCGCCGGCAGAAAGCCTTCGGGATGACGATATAGAGCGCGATCGTGGCGGCCAGCGTCACGACCGTGACACCGAGCATCAACGCCACGCGATCGACAACCCAGACGAGGCTGCGGCGATAGGCTTCGATCACCCGCTCCATCGCTCGGTCGGCAACGGCCATCGGGCCCCGGCGGGCATGGCGCGGCTGGCGCAGGATGCGCGCCGCCATCATCGGCGTCAGTGTCAGCGAAATCACCGCCGAGACGACGACGGCGATCGTGAGCGTCAACGCGAACTCGCGGAACATGCGCCCGACAATGCCCGACATGAAGAGAAGCGGGATGAATACGGCCACCAGCGAAACGGTGAGCGAGATGATGGTGAAGCCGATCTCGCCGGCGCCTTATAGGCTGCTGCCATCGGGCTTTCACCCTTCTCGATATGGCGGGCGATATTCTCGATCATCACGATCGCATCGTCGACGACGAAGCCGGTGCCGATCGTCAATGCCATCAGCGACAGGTTGTCGAGGCTGAAGCCGCAGAACCACATGACGCCGAACGTGGCGATGAGCGACAGCGGCAGCGCAACCGCCGCGATGATGGTGGCGGAAATCGTCCGCAGAAAGATGAAGACGACGAGGATGACGAGCGCGATCGAGATCGCCAGCGTCCATTGCACGTCATGGATAGAGGCGCGGATACTGCCCGTGCGGTCATTGACGATATCGAGCGACACGCCGGCCGGCAGGCCCTGCTTGAGACGCGGCAATTGCGCCAGAACATCCGCCACGGTGGTGATGACGTTGGCGCCGGGCTGGCGCATGACATCGAGAATGACGGCCGGCTCGCCCTGATACCAGGCACCGACGCGGTCATTCTCCAGCCCTTCTACCACATCAGCGACATCTCGCAGATAGACGGGCGCGCTGTTGCGATAGGCAATGACGATGGACTTGTAGGCCTGCGGATCGATGATCTGGTCGTTGGCGGCCAGCGTGAAGGACTGGTGCGTGCCGTCGATCGCGCCCTTGGCACCGGCGACGCTGGCATTGGTGATCGCGGTGCGGAGATCTTCAAGACCGAGACCGTAAGAGGCGAGGCGTGAAATATCCGCCTGGATACGAATGGCCGGCTTCACGCCGCCCTGGATCGTGACATTGCCGACGCCGCCGACCTGGCTCAGCCGCTGCGCCATCAGCGTATCGGCAAAATCGCTGAGTTCGCGGATCGTGTGGGTGGTAGAGCGCAGCGCAGTGTGACGACCGGCGTATCGGCCGGGTTCACCTTGGCATAGGTGGGCGGGTAAGGCAGCGTGCGCGGCAGGGTGGAACCGGCGGCATTGATCGCCGCCTGCACGTCCTGTGCTGCGCCATCGATATCGCGGCCCAGTTCAAATTGCAGGGTGATCTGACTGATGCCGAAGGCGCTCGATGAGGTCATCGAGGCAAGCGACGGGATCTGGCCGAGCGGCCGCTCCAATGGTGCTGTAACCAGCGCCGCCATCGTATCCGGATCGGCGCCCGGCAATTGCGTCGTGACCCGGATTGTCGGGAAATCCACCTGCGGCAGCGGCGCGACGGGCAGGTTGAGATAGCCGAGAATGCCACCGAGCAGGATCGCGATCCCCAGAAGCGAGGTCGCTATCGGTCGGCGGATGAAGAGCGACGACGTGTTCACGGCGACGCGCCTCCCGCGGCGGGCGCCGATGCACCGCCCGATGCTTGCGAGCCTGCCGCCGGGCGGCTGCCGGAACCAGCACCGGAGACATCGCCACCATCGCCATTCTGCTGGTGCCGATGGCTGCCATTGGGGCCGACGTTATGAGCGCCGTTAGAGGCGTCATTGCGGGCGCTGTCATTGTTGCGATTGTGGGCGCCATGCGCGCTCGCTTCGCCAGCGGCTTCCGTGCCTTGCGGCGGCGCCGGTGTCGAGACCGTCACCTTCGCGCCATCCTGCAGGCGGGCAAAGCCCGTCGTCACCACCTTGTCGCCGATGGCGACGCCGCTATCGATGATTGCTCTCACATCGTCCTGCTGCGCCACCTTGACCTTGCGTATCGCAACCGTGTCTTCCGGCGTCACGACATAGACGAATGTGCCATCCGGCCCGCGCTGGACGGAAGCCGTCGGGATGACCATGACGTCCTTCAAGGTCTCGACGAGGAGGCGGGCATTGACGAAGGCACCCGGCCACAGCGCCAGTTTCTCATTGGGGAAATCCGCCTTCAGCTTCACCGTGCCGGTTGTCGCATCCACCTGATTGTCCACCACCGCAAGATGACCGTCATCGATGACGGCGTTGTCTGCGCCGGTGATCGCCTGAACCGACAGCGCTCCGCGGCTCATGGCCGAATTGATCCGGCCGAGCTGCTGCTGGGGAATGGAGAACAGGACCGAGATCGGCCGGATCTGCGACAGGGTGACGATGCCCGTACTGTCCGATGGCCCCACGATATTGCCGACATCGACATTGCGGATGCCGGTGCGCCCATCGATCGGCGCCTTGATCGTGGTATAGTCGAGCGAGGCGCGGGCGCTGTCGATCGCCGCCTGATCGGACTGGATCGTCGCGCGATACTGCGCCACCTGCGAACGCGCGGTATCGACCTGCTGCTGGGTGCCGGAGCTGGATTGCAGCAATTTCTGATAGCGGTCGAGATCAAGCTCGGCATTCTGCAGCAGCGCCTGATCCTGCGCGAGCTTGCCGAGAGCCTGTTCGAGCGTGGCGCGGTAGACGGCGTCGTCGATACGGGCAAGCACGTCGCCCGCCTTCACATCCTGCCCCTCGGCAAAATTGATGGCGACAAGCTTGCCGCTGACTTCAGGCCTGACGGTCACGGAATTGAGCGGCTTTACGGAACCGACCCCATCGATATAGACCGGCACATCCTCGGTCTTCACCTGGGCGACAGAACCGGCGTCGGCATCTGGCCCGCCCCCTGGCGCTGGCCACGCCGCCCGTTGCCGCGGCGCCCCTGCGGCGGCTCGACGGTGGCGGTCGATGGCGAAGCCGTCGCCTCCGGGCGGCCGAGCAAGACATCGAGCTTCGGCTGCCACAACCCACGCGTTGCAAAAGCGCCCCCGGCAATAACCACTACGGCCGTCACCGATGCCAAGAACCAATGCCGCGCCGCCATGCTCTGCCAACTCCCTGAACTTATGCTTGCATAAGGACTTACCCGTCTTGTGCGGCAGAAGAAAGCAGCTTCACCTGCCCGGCGCGTTACAAATTGGACAGGTTGATTGGTCGTGAGTTGTGCAGGAACCTTCAGTCTTACCGGTAAAGGCGCAGCAGCAGGCGGCCGGAAGAATACTTTACCAATATTTCACCACGTCTGAAGTTGAACGCCCCCGTTAAGCCGTTCCAAGCCTCTGGCGACTATAAATGCCGGAGTTTGTTTTCATCGGCGTTCCAACATGTGCGGATTTGCAGGCTATCTGGGCAGCGTCAGCGAGCCGGAAAGACTTCTGTCGGAAATGGCGACCCGGATCGGCCATCGCGGGCCGGACGGGCGTGGAACGCTTGTGCGCCCGCCGGAAGGCCGGCGCCCGGCGTCGGCTTTTCGCATGTCCGCCTGTCGATCGTCGGGCTCGATGACAGCGCCCAGCCGATGCTCTCGGCCGATGGCGACATCGCGATCGCCTTCAATGGCGAGATCTTCAACTATGTCGAGCTGCGCGAAGAGCTGATCGCACGCGGCCATGTCTTCCGCACGACCGGCGATACGGAAGTCATCATCCAGCTTTATCAGGAGATGGGCGAGGATTGCCTGTCACGCCTCAACGGCGATTTTGCCTTCGCCATCTGGGACGGCCGGCGCAAGCGGCTGATGCTGGCGCGCGATCGCATGGGCGTGCGCCCGCTCTTCTACACCCACCATGCCGGCACGCTGCATTTCGCCTCTGAAGTGAAGGCGCTGATGGCCATTCCGGGCTTCGACAGCAAATTGGACCTCCTCGCTCTCGACCAGATCTTTACGCTCTGGTCGCCGATGGGCTCGCGTACCGCCTTTGCCGGCGTCAACGAGCTCGAACCGGGAACGGTGCTGATTGCCGATGCGGATGGCGAGCGGATCTCGCGCTACTGGCACCTCGATTTCCCCGATGCGGATGATGTTTCCGACGTGGAAACGAACGAGGAGACCGCCGTGGAGGCGCTGAAGACGCTTCTTCTTGATGCGACCCGCATTCGTCTCAGAGCAGACGTGCCGGTCGGCGCCTGCCTTTCCGGCGGGCTCGATTCATCGATCATCGCAGCGCTTGCCGCTGAAGAAGCCCCGCGCGGGATGAAGACCTTTTCGATCGCCTTCAATTCCGAAGAGCATGACGAGAGCGGCTACCAGCGTTCCATGGCCCGGCATCTCGGCGTTGCCAACGAGACAACCCATTGCAGCGAGGCGGATATTTCGCGTCTCTTCCCCGAGGTTGTCCGGCTTGCCGAAAAGCCGCTGATCCGCACCGCGCCGGCACCGATGCTGAAACTATCCGGCCTTGTCCGCGACAATGGCATCAAGGTAGTGGTGACCGGCGAGGGGGCAGACGAGGTTTTTGCCGGCTACGACATTTTCAAGGAAGCCCGCATCCGCCGCTTCTGCGCTCGCCAGCCGGGATCGCAGATCCGCCCTGCCCTCTTCCGCAAACTCTACCCCTATCTGCCGAACCTGCAGAAACAGTCGCCGGCGACGCTTGCCGCCTTTTTCGGCGCCGATGCGGCACCGCTCGACGACCCGCTCTTCTCGCACCGGCCGCGGCTTCGCAACACGGCAGGGGCAAAGATCTTCTTCTCCGGCGATCTCAAATCCGCGCTTGGCGGCTATGATGCGGCCGAGGAAATGGTCTCGCTGCTGCCTAAGCGCTTCTCGCGCTGGCATCCGCTGCATCAGGCGCAATATCTGGAAACCCGCTTCCTGCTGCCCGGCTATATCCTCTCCTCCCAAGGGGACCGGATGGCGATGGGCAATGGCGTCGAAGGCCGTTTTCCGTTCCTCGATCACCGCGTGGTGGAGTTCGGCGCGAGGCTTGCACCGGGTCTGAAGCTCAAGGGGCTGGAAGAAAAGCATATCCTACGCCGCGCTGCGGCCGACCGTCTGCCGGGCGACATCACCAACCGCGTCAAGCAGCCCTACCGGCGCCGGACAGCCGCGCCTTTTTCGGCGAAGGCGCCTTCGACTACACCCGTCAGATGATGGCGCCGGAACGGCTTGCCGCCGAGGGTCTGTTCAATCCGGGCGCCGTGACGAAGCTTGTCGAGAAATGCGCCGGCAATCCCTCGCCGGGTTTTCGCGCCGATACCGCCTTCGTCGGCATTCTGTCGACGGGCCTCTGGCTCGACACTTTTGCAAAGAGCGGCGCCAGGGCCGCAACGAAACCTGAAAACGAGGCCGGAAAGGCCGCCTGAACCAAGGAGAAACCCATGACCGATACCGTTCGCGCTTCCGTGCGCTCCTTCATCACCGACAGCTTTCTCTTTGGCGATGCCGCGAGCCTGCCCGCCGATGACGGTTCGCTGATTGCCGGCGACATCATCGATTCCACCGGCGTTCTGGAGCTCGTCGCCTTCATTGAGGACACGTTCTCGATCACCATGAGCGATGCCGACATCGTGCCCGACAATCTCGATTCCATCGACAATATCGTCGCTTTCGTCGGCCGCAGCGCAAAGCAGCCGGCCGTCGCCTGATCCGGAGAATATCCATGCGGATAGAGTGTTTTCTCAGCGAAAGTGCCGCCCGCGACGCGGAAAAGACCGCGATCGTGACCCGCGAGCGACGCCTTTCCTATGGCGAACTCGACCGGATGACCGGCAGCCTCGCTCAAACACTCGCCGCCAATGGCGTGCTGCGCGACGACCGCGTTCTCGTCTTCATGGATAATTGCTGGGAAGCGGCCGTCGGCATTTTCGCGGCTCTGAAGGCGGGCGCCACATTCAGCCCGATCAACGCCTCGACCAAGGCCGCAAGCTTGCCTATATCATCGACAATTGCGAGCCGGCGGCCATCCTCACCCAGGCAAAACTGATGCCGGTGGTGCGCGAGGCGCTCGCCGGTCGCGGCGGCCGCCCGATCGCGGTCTTTGCCACCGATGGCAAGGATGGCACGCCGGAGGGCGCCCTCTCCTTTCCGGCAGCGTTGGAAGGCGAAGCCCATCCCGTGCTCCATCACGGTATAGACAGCGATCTCGCGATGCTGATCTACACGTCCGGCTCTACGGGGCATCCAAAGGGCGTGATGATGACGCATCGCAATATCGATGCGGCGTCAAACTCGATCATCACCTATCTTCAGGGCCGCCAGGACGACATCATCCTCAACGTCCTGCCGCTTGCCTTCGATTACGGGCTCTATCAGCTGCTGATGAGCGTGCGGCTCGGCGCAACGCTGGTGCTCGAAAAATCCTTCGCCTTCCCGAGCGCAATCTTCGAGACGATGCGGCGCGAGCGCGTCACTGGTCTGCCGCTGGTGCCGACCATGGCGGCCCTCATCCTGCGCATGCAGGATCTTCAACCGGGCTTCCTGCCCGATCTGCGCTATCTTACCAATACCGCCGCAGCCTTGCCGGCCGAGCATATCGGCAGGTTGCGGGCGCTGTTTCCCGGTGCGCGGCTCTATTCCATGTACGGGCTGACCGAATGCAAGCGCTGCACATGGCTGCCGCCGGAAGAGCTGGACAACCGGCCGGGTTCTGTCGGCATCGCCATTCCCAACACGGAAGCCTTTGTCCTCGATGATGCCGGCAAACAGGTCGCACCCGGAGAGACGGGCGAACTCGTCATCCGCGGGCCGCATGTGATGCAGGGCTACTGGCGCAACGAGGAGGCGACTGCGCGCATGCTGAAGCCCGGCGCCAACCCTTGGGAAAAACTGCTTCATACCGGCGATCTCTTTCGCAAGGACGAGGCCGGTTTTCTCTATTTCGTCGGCCGCAAGGACGACATCATCAAGACACGCGGCGAAAAGGTTGCGCCGAAAGAGGTGGAAGCCGTGCTGCACGCGCTGCCCGGCATTGCCGAGGCCGTGGTGGCCGGTCTTGCGGACCCGGTTCTGGGCCAGGCCATCGCCGCCATGGTGGTGCGGGCGAGCCCGGAGCTCACCGAACGCGATGTGCTTCAGCACTGCGCCCGGCATCTCGAGGATTTCATGGTTCCGAAAACCATCGTCTTTCAGGACGAGTTGCCGCGAACCGATACAGGCAAGGTCAGCCGCCGTCTCGCAGCGGCGCAGATGGAAAAGGCAGAGCAATGACGCAGGCAGCAGCCATGACTTCCCACCCCACTGCCGCCTCCGCCGGCAAAGCCTTCGGGCCTGATGTCCTGAAGATCGATCTTGAGGCCGAAACCCGGCGCATCGTTGAAGCCCTGCGTCAGCAATTGCGCGGGCAGCGCAAGCGCGGCCTCGTGCTCGGTCTATCGGGCGGCATCGATTCCAGCGTCTGCGCGGCACTTGCGGTCAAGGCGGTCGGCGCGAAGAACGCCTTTGCGATCTTCATGCCGGAAAACGATTCCGATCCGGACAGCCTTCGCCTCGGCCGCGCGGTTGCCGAGACATTCGGGATCGAAAGCGTCGTCGAGGATATCGGCCCGACGCTCTCCGCCATGGGCTGCTATAGCCGCCGCGACGAATTCATTCGCTCTATCGTGCCGGACTATGGCCCGGGCTGGGCCTCAAAAGTGGCGATCGCCAATGCCAAGGACGGCGGTTTCAGCCTCTCCTATCTCGTGGTCGCCGATCCCGCGGGCAACCAGTCCCGCCATCGCATGCCGCATGGGGCCTATCTCGGCATCGTCGCTGCCACCAACATGAAGCAGCGCACCCGCAAACAGCTTGAATATTACCATGCCGACCGGCTGAATTTCGCCGTGCTCGGTACGCCGAACCGGCTGGAATACGATCAGGGCTTTTTCGTCAGAACGGCGATGGTGCGGCCGACGTGAAGCCGATCGCGCATCTCTACAAGAGCCAGGTCTATGCGCTTTCGGCGCATCTCGGCGTGCCCACCGAGATCCAGGCCCGGCAGCCGACCACCGATACCTATTCTCTCGCCCAGAGCCAGGAGGAGTTCTACTTCTCGCTGCCCTGGGACAAGATGGATCTCTGCCTCTACGGCCTCAATCACGGCGTGCCGGCGGAGACGATCGGCGCAGCCATCGGCCTGTCGGGCGAAGAGGTGGAGCATGTGCTGGCCGATATCGCCGCCAAGCGCCGCGCCACCCGCTATCTGCACGAGGGACCGCTGCTCGTTGAACCGGTGGCCGAGATCGCCTGAAGCCGCAGCGCAGACGGTCAGACCTGGACCGTCTGCGTTTCCACATGCGCGGCCCGGCCGGCAAACCAGCCGTTGACGGCAGCGCCCAACCCGATCAGCACGAAGACGATCGCCGTCGAGCCGAAGCCGCCGGTCCAGCCATGGATCATGCCGACCACGAGCGGGCCGACGGCCGCCAGCAGATAGCCCACGCATTGCGCCATGCCTGATAGATGCGCGGCCACATGCGGATCGGGCGAGCGCAGGACGATGACGGTGAGCGCCACGGCAATCAGCCCGCCCTGCCCAATGCCCTGCAGGACAGCCCAGAACCAGACGGACCAGAGCGGCGCGAAGAGAAGCCCGAGCAGCGCGACCACCGCCAGAGCACAGAGCGCGACGTTGATGACCCGCTGGTCACGGCCACGCACGGCCAGATGCGGCGCCACGAGGCACGACCCGGCCTGAACCATGACGGAGACCGAAACGATCGCGCCCGCCGTCACGCCGTCGATACCGCGCTCACGCAGGATCGGCACTAGCCAACCGAAGACACAATAGGCGAGTGCCGACTGAAGCCCCATGAACAGCGTCACATGCCAAGCAAGCCGATCCCGCCAGAGGCCGATCACGCGAAAACCTGTCCGTCTCGCCTGTTTCGGCATGCCAAGCACCTGCGGCAGGAAGATCAGGCCGACGACGAGGGCAGGAATGGCCCAAGCCGCGAGCGCCAGGTCATAGGAGCCTGAAAACAGCGCCTCCATGGGCAGCGTGAAGCCGGCAGCGCAGGCCGCACCGGCGCAGAGCGCCATCGTGTACCAGCCGGTCATCAGGGCCGCCTTGTCGGCGAAATCCCGTTTGACGAGACCGGGCAGAAGGACGTTGCCGACTGCGATACAGGCACCGGCCAGTGCGCTGCCGATGAAAAGCAACGGAATGGAGGAAAGACCGCGCATGGCGGTGCCGAGCGCCAGAAGGAAAATCACGCCGAGAAGCGTACGTTCTGCCCCGAACCTCTGGGCGAGACGCGGCGCAAGCGGCGAAAATGCGCCGAGGCAGACGACCGGCAGCGTCGTCAGAAGACTGGTGCCGAAAGAGCCAAGACCGAGGCCCTCGCGGATCTCCGGCAGCAGCGTCGAGGCGCTGGAAAAGAGCGGGCGCAGATTGAAGGCGATCAGCACCAGACTGATCGCCAGAAGCAACCGGCCGCCTGTCGTCTGCAATGCGACCGGAGCCGGTGGCGGCAGGCTGTCGGCCTCCGCATCGATCAACTGTTCGCCATCGGCCATTGCGACCAAGGCGTCCTCCTCCCGTAGTTCCGTCATGCGAGCATTTCCTCCAGTGCTGCAAGAACCGGTGCCATGAAGCGCCTCACCGCCGCATCCGCCGCATCCGGCCGGCCCGTCTCGATCGCGTCGATGATGTCGGCATGCGCCTGCATGTCCGGCTCCGGCACGTCGCGATCGATCGTGGCTTCGATTGTTTCGCTGATCGACGTGGAGAAGAAATCGTAGATCTCCATCATCGCGCGGTTTCCGGACGCGGCGATGACCGCCCGGTGAAAGGCAAGGTCACGCGCGACAAAAGCCTGTCTGTCGCCGCCTGAAAAATTGCCGCGTTCGGCAAGCAGCCTGCGCAGATCGGCAATCACCGCAGGTGTCTGTCGCTGAGCAGCAAGCCGTGCCGCCTCGACATCGAGCGCACAACGCGCCTCGAACTGGTCGCGCAGGCCCGCACGCCGCGCCGCAGACAGTTGCGGGGCAGCATCCGTCCGCGACAGGACATAAGTGCCCGATCCCTGCCGGGTCTCGAGAAAGCCCTGAGACGCCAGCACCCGCACGGCTTCACGCACGGTGCCGCGACTGACCGACAGCATGGCCGACAGACCGGCCTCATTCGGCAATTTGGCACCAACGGCCCAACGCCCGGCCATGATCTCCTGCCGGATCGCAGCGACCGCTTCGTCAGCGAGATTGATTTTGCTGAGGTTCAACATTAGCCAAGTCATAAAGTCATCAGATGACTTTATCTATTCCTCAATGTCGCAGCTGTCAAACGGCCGGTCGCATATGTGAGCGGGGGTCAGATCGACCAACTCGACAGGCTGCTCAGGCGGCAGCGGTCAGCTCCCGGCTTACCAGGCGAGAACGCGCGGGCCGATCAGCGCACCGCCGATCGTGACGACAGCGATCGCCGCCGAATACCAGAGCGCCACGAATGTGGCCCCGTCGTTCAGACAAGCGACCGTATAGGCAAGCGCACCGATCGCCCCGGCCAGCAGGCCGGCGACGGCCCCTGCCCCGGCAAGCCGCGTCGGCGTGCCGCTTCGCATCGCAATCAGAATGGCCGCCAAGGCTGGAATGGAGGAGAGGATGATGATGCGGCGCAGGAGGGTACAGAAAACGTGTGACGCCCAGCACCGGAAAACCGCTGCCATCCAGCATAGCCCCGAAGAGAAGGAATACAGCGCCGGGAAGAAGTCCGACCAGCGGACGGACTTTGACGCCGGGCTGCACGGCTCCCCAGACGGATCGCAAGGCGCCTGCGGCAATCAGCGCCATGCCGGCAACCTTGAACAGAAAGGTGCCCGTCAGGAGGATATGGACCAGATCAGGCCGCGCCCCGGCCGTCAGCAGAACCACCGCGAGCGCGGCAAGCGCGGATATGCCGATTGCGACCGGAAAGGCGATACCGAAGCCGGGCCCGCGGGATTGGCGCTTGCCAGCCTGAGCTGCAAGACCCGCGATCAGGGCATCAGTGGCGTTGCTGCCCGCATTGTCGCTCTTGATCATCTTTAAAACCTTTCCTTTGCGGCTGCCATCAGCCGTTTCAGCGACCGGTGGAAGGCCACCCGAACAGCCCCCTCGCTGGAGCCCAGCCGCTCGGCAGCCTCCTTGGCAGAGGCACCTTCGAGCCCCAGCGCCCGCACCGCAGCCTGCTCACCACGCGGAAGTTCGGCTATCATTTTTTCCATATCGGCAATGCTGTGATCCGGATCTGCGCCCTCGGCCGCAAACACGCCCGCCCATTCCTCGTCCGTCAGATCGATGCGGCCGCGCGCATCCCGCCGCAGACGGCGACTTGCGTCGATGATCTTGTAACGGGTGATCGCATTCAGCCACGGCCGCACGGGCCGCTCCGGGTTCCATTGGCTCCGGCGCGTATGCACTGCGATCAGCACGTCCTGCACCACATCCTCCGTCTCCGCCGGACTGAAGGACATGCGGCGCAGCTGGACCCCGACAATCCGCCGGAGCATCACCGCGAAATCCCGCAAAAGGCCTCATAAGCCGCGCTGTCTCCAAGACGTTCGGCTCGCATCGCCTCGGCCCACCTTTGTTCGCGTATATCCATCTGCCTGTATCTTCGCTTCAGCGAAGCCATTTGTTACGCCACCGCGAAAAAAGCGACGAGCGGGATCAGGTTATCACTAAAACGTGAGGCTGTAATATTCGCCCGGGAGCGATCGAAGGACTCCACCGAAGCATGTGCTTTGCCAAAACAGGAGCCTCCCATGATCATGAACAGACGGACTTTTGCAGCAACGATCGCCGCCGGTGCGGCAGCAACACTGGTATCCACGAAAGGCATGGCGGCACCCGCCATCGCCAAGCCGCCGAAGGCCAAGAACATCGTCTTCGTCCATGGCCTTTTCGCCGACGGCTCCTGCTGGAGCGATGTCATTTCCCGGCTGCAGCCCAAGGGTTTCAACGTGACATCCGTGCAGAACCCACTGACGACCCTGCCCGATTCAGTTGCCGCCGCGGAGCGCGTGCTGGCGCGGCAGGATGGCTCGACCGTACTCGTCGGCCACTCGTTCGGCGGCATGCTCGTCACGCAGGCAGGCACCCATCCCAACGTATCTTCCGTCGTCTACATCGCCGCCCGCGCACCGGACGCCAATGAAGATTTCGCAGCGCTTGCAAAGACCTACCCGACGCCGCCGGCATCGGCAGGCATTGTTTTCGATGGCGACGAAGGGCGTCTGACCGAAAAGGCCTTCCTTCACGATTTTGCCGGCGACATTCCGAAGGCGCGGGCAGAGGTCCTCTATGCAACCCAGTATCCGTTCCAGAAGGCGCTGCTGGCCGGCAAGGTGACGGAAGCGGCATGGCGCACCAAGCCGAGCTTCTATGCGGTTTCGACGGAAGACCGTACGATCAATCCCGATCTCGAACGCTTCCTCGCCAAGCGGATGGGCGCAAAGACGATCGAGCTGAAGTCGAGCCACCTCTCCATGATCTCCCACCCGCGTGAAGTCACGGAACTCATCATCGAAGCGGCCGGACACAAGGCCTGACGGTCAAGCCCGACCGGCTCCCTCCCAAAGAGTTTCCAGCGCCGGACAAGCTGCGCAACCGGCAGCAAATCCCCATGACAAGCACAAATGGTCCGCTGACGGGCGGACCATATTTTTTTCCCGCGACCTATCCTCCCTTGGGCACTCGGCCCTTGCGACCAGCCTAGAAGAAGGAGCCGGCCATTTCAGGCGCCACTTCCAGCGCGTGGGCCATGAACTCGAGCGCGCCCTTCAATTCGGGTTTCTGGATCGCACCTCCGAGGCACACCCGCACCGCTTCATCCGGAACTCCGTCAACCGTGAACGCATCGCTGGCAACGACACCAATGCCGGCGTTGCGCATGTGACTGCCAAAGGTCGACCGGGTCCAGCCATTCGTCAGCGGCAGCCATATGTTGAAACTGATCGGATCGGATCGATAGCTGCCGGCCGGCAGTATCTCGGCGACAAGCTTCTGGCGTGCCGCAGCCTCCGCGCGGATGAAGCGCAATATGCTGTCAGCCGTTCCGTCCTCTATCCATCGTGTTGCCAGCGCGGCCGAGAGCGGAGAGGCCATGACATTGTTGGCGCGCATGGCGCTGGCGAAGGGCCATGCGGCCTTGGTATCCGGCGCAACAACATAGGCAAGCCGAAGACCCGCACCAATACATTTGGCCAGACCACCAATGTGCCAGGTCAGGTCGGGCGCATGGCCGCCAATGGCGGCGGGCTGTGCAGCGGAATGAAGCCATAGGCATCATCCTCCACCACCGGCACATGATATTTGCGCGCGACCGCACATATTTCCTCACGCCGTCTTTCCGGAATTGTCAGCGTCGTCGGGTTCTGCAGGGTCGGGTTGAGATAGAGCGCCTTCGGCTTCTTTTCCTCGCAGATGGCTGCGAAGGCGGCGGGGATGATGCCCTCGCCATCCATTGGCAGTCCCACGAGGTTCAGGCGAAGCTGCGCTGCGATCGAACGCATGCCCGGATAGGTGATGTTTTCCGACAGAACCGTCTCGCCCGGCTTAGCCAGCATTCCGAAAATGGCAAGAAGCGCCGGATGCGCACCGGGCGTCACGAATATACGCTCCTGCGACGGAACAAGCCCGCGCCGGCTGAGCCAGGCAGCGGCGGCGTCCTTGTCCATGCCGGCACCGCCGAAACCCTGATAGCGCAGAAGCGAGACGAGATTGGTCGCCACCGCAGACAGGCCCTCGCGCATTCTCGCCAGAAGGTCGGGATCATCCGGCTCCGGAGGCATGTTCATCGAAAAGTCGATCGCCGCATTTCGCCTTGGATCCGGTGCGGCATCAGACACAAAGCCGCGCCTCTCGCGATCACCGCCACCGGTCACGAAGGTGCCGCGACCGACATGCGTGCTCACCAGCCCCCGCTTCTGCGCCTCGACATAACCGCGCGCAACCGTGGTGAAGTCGATATTCAGTCGTTGCGCCAGATCCCGTTGCGGCGGCAGCCTGTCACCCACGACCAGATGGCCGCTTCTCAAATCCATCTCGATCACATCGGCAATCGCCATGTAGCGGGGGCCGTTGCTGCGGGCGAGGTCGGGGAGCCAGGACTTCATATTCGCGATTCCAACAATCTTCCTGATTGACTGTATATTGTTGCAAGATCGACTTGTCACTCCCCAATGTCGCAAGAGCTTTCCGGGCTTGAATAAGGATCCATCAGGCATATTGAATGCATATTGAATGCAATCATTCTCATCATTGATGCTTCACGTTTCATCGCCAAATTGCCTTCTCTTAAGGCCTACCGAAAAACAGCTCCAGCAATTGACTGGATTATTGAATGCCTAAATGGCACATTTGAACGCATTTTAGGCAAAAGGCATGTTGGCACGGTGCTTGCAATTGAATGACTGCACCCCGAGTGGGGCCAGACTTCAACACAGGAGCCATTCATGCCAGCAGTTACCGCACCCGCACATGCCGACGGCGACTTTCTCGTCGATTATGAAGAGAAGGTCTTCGAGGACGTTCAGGCCAAGGAGGGTGAAAAGGCGCTCATCACCTTCCATACCGTTGCATTCGAAGGTTCGATCGGTCTGGTCAACCTGCTTCAGGCCAAGCGCCTCAAGCGAAAAGGCTTCGAGACCTCCGTGCTGCTTTACGGCCCGGGTGTCACGCTGGGCGTCCAGCGAGGCTTTCCCAAGCTCGGCGCGGAAGCCTTTCCCGGCCACCTGAACTTCAACAACCAGATCAAGGGCTTCATGGAAGAAGGCGGCAAGGTCTATGCCTGCCGCTTTGCGCTTCAGGCGCTTTATGGCCATGGCGAGGGCTCGCTCATCCCCGGAATTACGCCGATCAGCCCGCTCGACGTGCTGGACCTGATCCTCATCCATCGTCGGGATGGCGCCTTCATTCTCGACACCTGGACGCTCTGACCCGGAACACTCTCAGGAGAGACATTCCGCGCCAATGAAGGCGGGAAATGCCCCGCCTTCATTGGCGCCAACAAGGAGTTTGCCATGGAGAAGAAAACAGTGGTGCGAGCTGCTGCCGCCCAGATCGCTCCCGATCTGACCTCGCGGGAAAAGACCCTCGCGCGAGTGACCGAGACCATTCGCGACGCCGCCCGGCAGGCGCGGAACTGATCGTATTCCCGGAAACCTTCGTGCCCTGGTATCCGTATTTCTCCTTCGTCCTGCCACCTGTGCTTTCAGGCAAGGAGCATGTGCGGCTCTACGAGGAGGCCGTGACAGTGCCGAGCGCGGCGACTGCCGCCATCGCCGCCGCCGCCCGGGAACATGGCATCGTCGTCGTTCTTGGCATCAACGAGCGCGATCACGGCTCGCTTTACAACACCCAGCTCGTCTTCGATGCGGATGGCAGCCTCATCCTCAAGCGTCGGAAGATCACGCCGACATTCCATGAGCGCATGATCTGGGGCCAGGGCGATGCGTCGGGCCTCAAGGTGGTCGACAGCCGCATCGGCCGCATCGGCGCGCTCGCCTGCTGGGAGCATTACAATCCGCTCGCCCGCTACGCTTTGATGGCACAGCACGAAGAAATCCATGTCGCGCAATTCCCGGGCTCCATGGTCGGACCGATCTTTGCCGAACAGATCGAGGTGACGATCCGTCATCATGCGCTCGAAAGCGGCTGTTTCGTCGTCAATGCCACGGGCTGGCTGACGGACGAACAGATCACCTCGATCACCCCCGACCAGAGCCTGCAGAAGGCACTGCGCGGCGGCTGCATGACCGCCATAGTCTCGCCGGAAGGCAAACATTTGGCACCGCCGATCACCGAAGGCGAAGGCATCCTGATTGCCGATCTCGACATGAGCCTGATCGTCAAGCGCAAGCGGATGATGGATTCCGTCGGCCACTATGCCCGCCCCGAACTTCTCCACCTCGTCATGGATGGCCGGGCAACCGCGCCGATGATCACCCCCCAGACCTCATTCGAAACAGCACCCGCTTCGAGCGAAAGGAGCAATCCCGATGGATACCTCGACAACCCGCCTTCCGACCGAGATGCTGATCAACGAATTGCAGTCCTTCGGAGCGAGGCTCGTTGATCCGAAGGCGGGGCACGAAAGCCGCCGCGGTGCGCCGGGCCTTCGGATCACAAGCCCATGACCATTGACGGGATGACCGTCATGGTGCCGGTTCATACCGCGCCGGCCTTCGAAAGCCCCTATCTGGTGGAGAAGCCGGACGCCGCCGGCAATAGCCGGATCAGCCGGGACGGCAAGGTTCTGGGTGAGGTCTCCTTCCCGCTGCGGCCAAGCTTCTACGAGCGGACGACGGCCGATGGCATTCCTTATTCGCAGATCGCCGTGCTGCATGGCCGCGACGTGCTGGCAACGACGGTCTTGCAGACATGCATCCGCTATCAGAGCCGGACGAAGACCTGTCAGTTCTGCGCCATCGGCCAGTCGCTCGCCGCAGGGCGAACGATCGCAGAAAAGACACCCGAGCAACTGGCCGAGGTCGCAAAGGCGGCGGTGGAACTCGATGGCGTCAAGCACATGGTCATGACGACAGGCACGCCGAAAGGATCAGACCGCGGCGCCTCCATCCTTGCCGATAGCGCACGCGCGATCAAGGCGGCGGTCGACATTCCGATCCAGGCGCAATGCGAGCCGCCGGAAGACGACGTCTGGTTCCAGATCATGAAGGATGCCGGCGTCGATGCGCTCGGCATGCATCTCGAAGTCGTCACGCCGGAGGTGAGAGCCCGGATCATGCCGGGCAAGGCGCAGGTCTCGATCGAGAAATACATGTCCTCCTTCAAGGCCGCAGTCGACGTCTTCGGGCGTGGACAGGTCTCCACCTATATTCTGGCCGGCCTCGGGGACACGCGTGAAGCAATTCTTGCGATGTGCGAACAACTGGTGGCAATCGGCGTCTATCCCTTCGTCGTGCCATTCGTGCCGATCTCCGGCACACCGCTGGAGAGCCATCCTTCTCCCAAGCCGGACTTCATGCATTCCATTCTCGCCCCCCTGTCCAGAATGCTGGTCGAGAGCGGGCTCAAGGCCGTCGATATCAAGGCCGGCTGCGGCAAGTGCGGCGCATGTTCTGCACTCTCGACCTACGAGAAAGTGCTCGACGGACGGGGGAGCAAATGATCATCGAACCTTTCGCGCCCTATCAGGCTGGCGAGTTCCAGGTGAAATTCGCCACGTCGCAATGGGAGAGACGGCAGGCCCATGCGCTTCGCCGTTCCGTCTTCTGCGCCGAGCAGAAGATCTTCGAGGAGGATGATCGGGACGCGGTCGATGACCACGCCATCCCGATCGTCGCCCTTTCCATGATGGGTGTCACATCCGACCAGCTGGTCGGGACGGTTCGCATCCATGAAGAGCGCCCGGCCTCTGGTGGGGCTCACGCCTTGCCGTGCATGAGGACTTCCGCAAGATCGGCGCGCTTGGCGCAACGCTGATCAAGCTCGCGGTCTCCTCCGCCAATGCCATGGGATGCCACACCTTCCTGGCCAACGTGCAGATCCAGAACGGCCTTCTGTTCCGCCGCCTGCACTGGGATGTCGTCGAGGAGTTCGAGATCTATGGCAAGCCGCATCTGAGGATGAAGGCGGATCTGGCATGGTACCCGCCCTGCTCCACACCCGAAGCCGGTTTCGTGGCGCTGCCGAGGAGAGCCGCATGACCGGGGCGGCAATCGACATACCCGCCCTTGCGGCAAGACTTGCAGCATCTGCCGGCATTGCTGCGAAAGCCGATATCGGCGCGATCAGCAGCGCCCTTAGCCTTGCCGGCCGCGACATTGCGGTGGGAGACGACTGCGCAGCCCTGCCTGACGGCGACGGCTATCTGCTTCTCGCCATCGAAGGCTTCATGAACGAATTCGTCGCGGCCGAGCCGTGGTTTGCCGGCTGGTGCGGCGTGATGGTGAATATTTCCGATGTCGCCGCAATGGGCGGCAGGCCGGTCGCGGTGGTCGATGCCGTCTGGTCGAACGGCGAAGCAGGTGCCGCCCCCGTGCTGGCCGGCATGCGGGCAGCCGCAGCCAGCTATGGAGTACCGATCGTCGGCGGCCATACAAATATCAAGACCGATCGCAGCCAGCTATCGGTCGCCATCCTTGGCCGGGCGAAAAAGCTGCTGACCAGTTTCGATGCGCGGCCCGGTGACGTTCTGATTGCGGCAATCGACCATCGTGGCCGCTACCGGGAGCCCTTCAACAACTGGGAGGCGGCGACCGCTGCACCGGCCGGGCGGCTGCGCGACGATCTGGAAGTGATGGCCGACATTGCCGAATCCGGACTGGCTCTCGCCGCCAAGGACATCAGTCAGGGCGGCATTCCCGGCACAGCCATCATGCTTGCTGAATGTTCCGGCGTCGGCATTGATATCGATATATCCTCCATCCCCTTGCCAAGCGGCGTCTCTCTGGATCGCTGGCTATCGACCTTTCCGAGCTATGGCTATCTCCTCTCGGTGCCCGCACAGCATGTCCATGCCGTTCTCAGCCGCTTCGCTGTGCGTCACATCTCGGCGGCCGCGATCGGCAATGTCATGGCCGGAAGCGCTGTGGCGATCACCGACGGCAGAAACCGCGCGATCATCCGAGACTGGAAAACGACGCCCCTGCTTGCACTTGGCGCCGCCGCTTCGCACGAAAACTGTCGAGGGAGGATGTGGCATGACGAGTGCGGGCCTGCAGCCGCTTCGCGTCGCCATGCTGACGCACTCGACCAATCCGCGCGGCGGGGTGGTCCACGCCATGCACCTGTCGGAAGCGCTGACGGCGCTGGGTCACGAGGTTGTCCTCTTTGCTCCCGATGCGAAGGGCCATGGCTTCTTTCGCCAACCCGCCTGCGGCACCATGCCTTTTCGCGTCGGCCCGGCTGTGGCGGAAATGACTGCCATGGTGGAGCAGCGTATTGCCGATTATGTCCGTCATTTCGAAACTTTGCCTGGCTCCAGGTCCGGTTCCGGCTTCGACCTCTATCACGCGCATGACGGCATTTCCGGCAATGCTCTGGCAACCTTGAAGCAACGCGGCCTCATCCCCGCCTTCTTCCGCACCGTCCATCATATCGATCATTTCGCCGACCCGCGCCTGATGGACCTGCAGGAACGATCGATCAATGAGGCAGACGCCTTTTTCACCGTGAGCGCCAAATGGAAATCTGCGCTGGCTGAACTTGGCCACAGGGCGGAAATTGTTGGCAATGGCGTGGATACCGGCCGCTTTTCACCCGCATGGAGCGGCGAGCAGACGGCCCTGCGCGACCGCCTGCAACTGTCACGCGGGCCGATATTCCTCGCCATAGGCGGCATCGAGGCACGCAAGAACACGCTCGGCATTCTTGATGCATTTCGCCAGCTGAAGGCCGTGCGGCCCGAGGCCCAGCTGGTGATCGCCGGCGGTGCATCACTGCTGGACCACGGGGCCTATCAGGACGAGTTTCGCTCGGAGCTGGCCCTGCTGCATGACCACGCTGCCGCCGTGCACGTGATCGGCCCGGTTCCAGACGAGGACATGCCAAACCTCTACCGCCTTGCGGACGCACTGGTCTTTCCTTCCTTGAAGGAAGGCTTCGGCCTCGTCGTGCTTGAGGCGATGGCAAGCGGCGTTCCCGTCGTCACCTCGTCGATTGCCCCATTCACGGAATATCTCGGCCGCGATGACGCGGTCTGGTGCGACCCGCATCATTCGGCCTCGATTGCGGAAGCCATGGCACTTGCGCTTGTCCCGCCGGTCCGGGAGCGGCTTATCACCAACGGCCTTGCCACCGCCGCCCGTCTTTCCTGGGCACGCGTCGCCGAGGCCCATCTCTCCACCTATGCCGACATGAGGAAGAAAGCCGATGCCTGAAATGCGCTTCGTCATCGCCTGGCCCGATGGCCGTGAAGAGACCTGCTATTCACCCTCGCTGGTCATCCGCGACTCCTCACGGAAGGCGAGGTCTATCCGATCCGTGACTTTCTTCATCGCAGCAGGCAGGCGCTGACTATAGCCAGCGCCCGGGTCGAGGCCAAATACGGTTTTCCATGTTCGCTCGCGCGTGGCCAGCTTGCCCGCATCGAGGCCGCCGGTGCCGCCTTTCTGGATGACACGGAGGCAAAGGTGCGATGCCGAACATTCATCTTCTGAACGATCTCCCCTCCCCTTCTCCACAACATCAGCCGATAGGATCCAACCCATGAGCCCTGTTCTCAAGCCGCATTACAGCACCATCGTCATCGGCGGTGGACAGGCGGGCCTTTCCGCCAGCCACTATCTGAAGACAAGCGGGATCGACCATATCGTCTTCGAGAAAAAGACTGTGGCGCACAAGTGGAGAGATGAACGCTGGGATGCTTTCTGCCTTGTGACGCCGAACTGGCAGTGCCAACTGCCGGACCATCCCTATGACGGCGATGACCCGCATGGCTTCATGGTGAAAGATCAGATCCTCGCCTATGTCGATCGCTTCATCAGCAAGGTCGACGCTCCGGTATTGGAGGATACGGCGGTGACATCGGTGGAAAAACGGCCCGGTGGCGGCTTCAAGGTGGAAAGTACAGCCGGAACGGCCACAGCGGACAGTGTGGTTCTGGCCACAAGCCTCTATGCAAGGCCCGCCATCCCTCGCCCCGCGGAGCGCCTGCCGGACGGGATCCTTCAGCTTCACACGGTCGATTATCGCAATGCGGCGCAATTGCCGGAGGGGGCGGTCGTGGTGGTCGGCTCCGGCCAATCCGGCGCACAGATCGCCGAGGATCTGCATCTTGCGGGCAAGACCGTCCATATGGTGACAGGCAATGCGCCACGCTGCGCCCGCTTTTACCGCGGTCGCGACGTGGTCGACTGGCTGTCGGATGTCGGCCAATACGACATCACCGTCGAGCATGACGGCATGACGAAGAAGAAGCATGACACGAACCATTACCTCACGGGACGTGACGGCGGCCGCGACATCGATCTGCGCAAGTTCGCTCTGGAGGGTATGAAGCTCTACGGCCGGATGGCGGGCGTATCGGACGGCAAGATGCTGGCCGAACCCAACCTGAAAGCCAATCTCGATGCCGCCGACCGGGTCTACAATGGCATCAACGCCCTGATAGACAAGCATATTGCGGCAAACGGCATCGATGCTCCACCGGCAAGCGTCTATCAGCCGCTCTGGGAACCAGAGAGCGAAACGATCGAACTCGATCTTGCCGCCGAAGGCATTACCTCCGTCATCTGGGCAACGGGCTTCACACCAGACTGGTCCTATGTCGGCCTCCCGATCTTCGACGGCACCGGCTATCCGGTTCAACGGCGCGGCGTGACGGGCGTGGACGGCGTCTACGTTCTCGGTCTGCCCTGGCTCTGGACCTGGGGCTCCGGCCGTTTCCTCGCCGTCGGCAAGGACGCCGAACATGTGATCGGCCATCTCTCGGCCTATCTTGAGAAAAGCCAGCCGGCTCTCAGACAGGCAGCAGGTGGCTGACGATGAACATGGCTCTGCCCCACTCGCAGACGATGCTTGCCACACCCCGGCTTCCCACAAGCCGATCGCTCATGGAGCAAGCGTTGGCGCCCTTCATGCTTCTCGGCATGCCGCATCTCACCCCCTTCGGCCTGTCGGACACCTGGCTGATGAAGGAGCTCGGCCATCGGCACTGGCTGATGCTCGCGCTTCGTCTGGGAATGGAGGATGCCGATTTTCGCACGCCGGATGGTCGAGAGGCCTATGCTTCGATCTGTGCAATTTCGCTGGAGGAAAGCGATGACGGCCTGAATAGCGCGCGAGCCAACGACATACTGGAGATCTCTTCCTCGCTATCCATGCTGCAAGGACAACGGCATTCGAGCCATCATTTTATGACGATAGCAGGCCGGCCGATCTGTACGGTTGAGCTCGTATCGATTTTCGTCGCACGGCAAAGCGAGGCCGACAATCACACCCTGGCTCGGGTCGAACAGCAGGAGCCATTGGCCTTCAAGGCGGGCAGGAGCGAATTGGCCACAAGGGCATCGGCCATGCGGAAGGATACGGCAGCACGGCAGGGCGAAGAAAGCAGCGACTATAGTCTTCGGCTCCGCTTCTCACCGCTCCCTCGTGAGGACTTCAACGGCGCGGGACTGCTTTACTTCGCCAATTTCCGAAGCTTCTTCACCCGAGCAGTCGCCCAATCCGGGATCGAGCCGGAGCGTTTCAAACGCACGGAAACGTTCTTTTTCGGCAATATCCGGGCCGGTGAAGACATTCTCGTCGGCATTCGCGGCCCCTGTGATGATCACAGCGTCAGCGCAGATGTGCTACGCGACGATGGCAAGATCATTGCTGTTGCCCGATGGCTTGAAAGTCGCGCTTCGACATGAGCCCGCACTGACGGTTTCTTTCCTCCGGCGATGTGACACACCCGTCAGAGTGAGATCGTGCAGCGCTGCGACTGCCTGGAAGCCGATCGCACATCGGTCTCCGAAACGATGATTTCCACGCCGGCCGCTGACAGTGCTGCCACCATCGCCGGTTCAGGCAGACGGTCGGTGACGATGCGCGCGACATTCGCCAGTTTCGCCACCTCGCACGCGCGCCAGCATGGAATTTCCGGATAGGGCCGCCGGCACCCAGTGCGGAGAGGTCGCGCCTGATCGTCTCGCGTGAGGCTGTAAAGCGCTCCGCCACATCTTCGAGCATGACCTCGCCGCTCTCCTCCAGAACTGTGAGGATTTCCTGTTGCCGTGCGGCGGGTTTCGTCGACTATCCTCTTGCGATCCCTGTCTTTTCAAGCACCTGTCGCAGAAAGCTGATCGGGTGCATGAGATCGGTGCCCGTAAGATGCCTGGTCTGGCATCGACAGGAAAATCCGGTCGCCAGAATCGCATCCGGCCCGGCTGCCGTGGCCGCCTGCCAGCTTTGCGCAAAGATCCTGTCCGATTTTTCCCGGTTCTTCGTCTCGTGACCCCAGATGCCGGCCATGCCGCAGCAACCGGTCGCGGGCGTATCGAGGGTAATCCCCAACCGGTCGAAGACCGCCCGCCACTGTGCCGTTACCAACTGGCCGAGGACCCGCTCGCTGCAATGCGGAAGCAGTCGCACCGAGAGGTCGGAGGGCTGTGCTGCGGCACCGGCAAAATGCTCGGCAATCAGCGGAGCCAGCACCTGCTGCGGCAGGGCAATCACCGGCATCTCCTTGGGGTAATCACTGCGATAGGAGAGCGTCACCGGCGGCTCTATCCCCATCAGCGGCACACCTGTCGCGGCAATCGCCGTCAAACCGGCCATCTGCCGTTCCGCCTCAGCGGCAAAGCCGGCGAGCCGCCCGAGCACTTTGCGGGCCTTGCCGGACGGCCGATAGGGGGCGATCCACAAACGCTTCTGAAGGCGGGACAGGACGGCATCGAGATCGGTGACGATCTGCGGCTCGAAAAACTGCGTGAATGCGTCCGGAACCAGAACCACGTCACGGTCCGGATCGAGCCTGCCGATATCAGAGTGCTTCAGCCAGCGTAGCCCTTTGGCCTGTCTCGGCATGTGCGGCAGCGCCGTCAGGCCGATGGTGGACATCAGAGCCGCACCCGGACCGGATGTCATCAGGTTGAAACCCCATCGCAATCTTGCAGCAAGCGGCAACAGGCCTTCGAGATTGGCAAGTAGCGTGTCGCGCAACGACCGGCGGTGACGGCGATGATAGCTGTCCAGAAACAGCGCCCGGATCGACGGAACATCGACCCGCACCGGACATTGGCTGGTGCAGCCGCCACAGCTCAGACAGCCGTCGATCGCCTCCTTGACCTCCGCCTCGAACTGCGGCTCGGCCCTGCCCTCCGGGCCACCCTGCCTAAGCCATTCGCGCACGAGGCCGACACGGCCCTTCGGCGAATGCGCCGATCACCCGTCACCTTGTAGGAGGGACACATGACATCGTCCATGGCCCGGTTGAAGCAGGCGCCATTGCCGTTGCAGCCGAAGGCCGAGGCATAATCCTTTCGCTGATCGGCGGGTACGGTGCGGTCCTTCTGGCCGCGCAAGGGAACCGCGTCGATTTTCCAGAGCGCGCCATCGGCCGGCGTCACGATCTTGCCCGGGTTCATCTGGTTGCGGGGATCGAACGCCGCCTTGATCCGCTGCAGCGACGGATAGAGCGGGCCGAACACATCGGGCACGAATTCGGATCGCACACCCTTGCCATGTTCGCCCCAAAGGAGCCCGCCATGCCGGCGCGCCAACGCCTCGACGGCTTCGGTAATGCGGCGAATGAGCGGCTCCTGATCCGGGTCGGTCAGGTCGATCGCCGGGCGCACATGGAGAACGCCCGCATCGACATGGCCGAACATGCCGTAGGAAAGTCCCTCGCGATCGAGGATCGCACGGAAGCCGGCGATGAAGGCTTCGAGGTTTTCCGGCGGCACGGCGCAGTCCTCGACGAAGGGGATCGGCCGCTTGTCGCCGGTCGCGCGCCCCAGCAGGCCGACGGAGGCTTTTCGCAGGCCCCAGATCCGCTCCACCTCGCCGCCTCTGGCAATGGTCATCGCCAGCCGGTCGGCCACGCCTGAGACGGAGGCGGAAAGCCGCGTCGTCAGATCCCTCATCTCGGCATCCAGCGACTGCGGATCGTCACCGGTGAATTCGACGATATTCACGCCTTGCGCATCGGGCTCGACGAAGAGATGGGCGACGGCGGAAAATGTCGGCTCCTCGCGGGCGAGGCCCAGAACGCGGCTGTCGATGGTCTCGACCGAGGTTGCGCCCAGCGCTGCCATTTCGCGGGCATCGCGCAGCGCCGCCTGAAAGTCCGGATAGAAGATCAGGATCAGCGCCGCAGCCCTGGGGATCGGCAGCACGTTGAGCTTCGCCTCGGCAATCAGGCCGAGCGTGCCTTCCGAACCGCAAAGCACGGCAGCCGGATCGATCGTGTCACCCTCGCGAATATGGGCAAGGTCATAGCCGGTCAGGGAGCGGTTGAGTTTAGGGAAGCGCGCGGCGATCAGATCGGCCTGCGTTGTGGAAATGTCGTCGAGACAGGCAAGAACCTCGCCCGTCCTGCCACTCGTCTTCGGGTCAAGCGGGGCGCGCCGGGTTTCCAGCACCTCACCGCCGACGAGAACCGCGCGCAGGCCAAGAACGTGGTTCGAGGTCTTGCCGTAGACGCAAGACCCCTGCCCACAGGCATCCGTCGAAATCATCCCGCCGATCGTGGCGCGCGATGAGGTCGACAGTTCCGGCGCGAAGAAAAGGCCGAAGCGCTTGAGCGCCGCATTCAGCTGGTCCTTGATGACACCCGGCTGAACCCGCACCCAGCCCTCATCGGCGTTGATCTCCAGAATGCCGGTCATGTAGCGCGAACAGTCGACCACGAGCCCGTCGCCGAGGGACTGACCATTGGTGCCCGTGCCGCCACCACGCGGCCGCAGCACGATACCGTGGAACCGCGGCTCCTCGATCAGGCGGGCGATCAGAACCAGATCACCCTCGTCCATGGGAAACGCGACGGCATCCGGCAGGACCTGATAGATGGAATTATCCGTCGCCAGCACGACGCGATCGGACGAGGCCGTCGTCACCTCCCCGCGAAAGCCGCTTTCCTTCAAGGTCATCGCAAAAGCGCTGTAGTCGGCGGCGTGATGGCTGGCAGGCAGCGGCGGCTCCACCGGCTTGATGGCGCTGCCGATCTGACGTGTCCGGCTCAAGCCGGTTTAACGGGAGCTGTCTCTGCCCCTGCTTTCTCTTCTGGTGCCTTCTCTAGCGGAGCCTTGTCGGGCCAGAAGCGCACGCCGGGACGAGCAAGTCCGCCACCGAGCGCCGCAACAGTGCCATCGGCACGCCAGCAGGCAGCGCCCGTCATCGCCTCGCCAAAGGCAATCGCATTCATGCCGCCGCCGATATGCGGCATGACGCGGACCTCGTGGCCAAGCGCTTCGAGTGCCGCCTGTTGCGGCTCATAGGCACGCTCGATTTCGACTTCCTGTCCCTGTGTCCAGATGCGTGGCGCCTCGACGGCTTCCTGAAGGCTCATTTTGTGATCGACGAGGTTGACGATTGCCTGCATGGCGGAGGGGAAGATCCGCAGGCCACCGGGCAGACCGAGCGCATAGATCGGTTTGTCTTCCTGCATCAGGATCATCGGCGCCATGGAGGTCGGCACACGCTTGCCCGGCACGACGGAGAGCGCGCGGCCCGGATGCGGATCGAAATTGCTCATATAGTTGTTGGGGATGATGCCGGTACCGGGCACCGCGAGACGGGCGCCGAACAGACCGTTGATCGTGTGGGTCGCCGTGACGATATTGCCGTCGCGGTCGGCGACGGTGACATGCGTCGTGTCATGGCTTTCATAGCCGGGCGCATAGGGTGCGGCAAGACTTGCCGCCTGCCGGATCTGGTCGCGGCATTGCGCGGCATAGGCCTTGGAGGTCAACCGCTCGACCGGCACGTCGACAAAAGCCGGGTCGCCTGAATGGGCCCGCCGGTCGGCAAAGGCGATGCGGATCACCTCGGCGAGAATATGCAGCGAGGCGGGCGTGCCAAAACCCATGCCGGCGACATCATAGGCCTCCAGCATGTTGAGCATCTGGGTGATGTGGACACCGGACGATGCCGGTGGCGGCGGACCGGCAACCTCGAAGCCGCGATAGGTGCCGATGATCGGCTTGCGCTCGATCGACCGGTAATCGCGAAGATCGGCCTCCGTCACATAACCGGCATCATCGCCGCCGGTCAGCATGCGGACGGCAAGGGCTTGGCCGAGCGCGCCACCGTGGAGGGCTGCCGCGCCCTCGCGCTGGATCAGGCGCAGGCTTTCCGCATAATCGCCCATCGAAAGCCGATCCCCGGCCTGCGGAGCGCTGCCGGACGGCATGAGGATACGGGCGATTTCGGCATCCTGCGACAGCTCGCCTGCCGCCTCCCCGATCGCGCCCGAAAGGTAATGCGTGACCGCGAAACCACGGGCGGCAAGCCGGATGGCCGGCTCGACGATATCGGCAAAGGGCAATTTCCCGTAACGCGCCTGCATGTCGCACCAGCGGCGAGATTGCCGGGAACAGCAACAGAGGAGGCTCCGATGATATTGCGGCGCCCCTTGGCATCCATGTAGCGCGGCGGTTCATCCGATACCGGCTCGTAGATTTCCGGATGCATGCTGGCCGCCGCCGTGGAGAGAGCATCAATGACGACATGGCGTCCATCGGCCATGCGCAGATGCGAAAGCCCGCCGCCGGCAATGCCGACCATCATCGGCTCGACCACCGTCAGAGCCAGAAGCGAGGCGACGGCTGCATCCACCGCATTGCCGCCTGCGGCGAGTATTTCGAAACCTGCCGCCGAGCCCTGGGGATGGTTTGTCACCACCATTCCGCCTGCACCGGTGGCGGGAGATTTTTCGCAGGCGAAGGGAAAGCGGGAAGCGGTCATTTCAGATCTCTGTTACTACTCGATAGCCGTTATGCGTCATACGATAGCCGGAGCATCACGCTCCGGCCATACGATATCGATCCGTTTAGGCCAGCTTCGCAAGCACCTTTGCCGTTGCACCGGACAGATCGCCAAGCTTGACGCCGGTATCGCGAACGCTTGCTTCACGGCCCTTGCCACGGATCTGGATCTCGATCGCCTTCTGCGCTTCGGCCGCAACCTCATCGGGGGGAAGGACGACGACGCCGCTCTCATCCGCAAGCACTGCGTCGCCGGGCATGACGACCGTGTTGCCAACGGAAACCGGAACGTTGATCGCACCGCCGAGATCATAGATGCGGGTGGTGATCGGCGAGATGCCCTTGCACCACATCGGGAAGTCTGACTGGACGATCTCTTCGAGGTCCGTGCAGGGGCCGTCGACGACGGCGCCGACCGCACCGGCCGCCTTGGCGCCCACCGTCACCCCGCCACCCCAGCACGCATAACGATCGTCATGCAGCCGGTCGACGATGACGAAGTCGCCGGGGCGAATGAGGCTCAGAAGATGGTGAAGCAGGGTGGAATCAGGGCCGGGAATGGCAATCGTGACGGCCGTTCCGACGACGCGCGGCCCGGGATGAGCGGCTGGATCTGGCGATGCAGGAAGCCGAAATGGCGCCAGTGGCCAAGCGTTGCCGTTTCGACCTGCGCCAGGAGATCGAGGTCCTGCCTGGCGATCTGTGCGGGCATCGGATTGATTTTGTAGGTCATCTGAGGGCTCCAGTCTGTGAATTGGATGGGTTAGCGGCCAAACGCCTTGGCAAAGCCGACACTGCGTTCGACGACAAGGACGATGGCAAGGGAGAGCGCGATCATCAGCACCGCCAGCACGGCGACCATCGGATCGGTGCGCTCGTCGACATAGCGATAGAGCGCGACCGGAAGGGTCTGCAGGCGCGGGCCGACGATGAAGAGCGACAGGACGATTTCGTCGAAGGACAGAATGAGGGCGATGGCGGTGGAGGCGATCACGCCGGGCGTCAGGCGTGGCAGGGTGATCTGCATGAAGACCTGAAACGGCCGCGCGCCGAGCGTCATGGCGGCCTCATCGACGTCGGTGCCGAGATTGCCGATCGCCGTCTGCAGGATACGGATGCTGAAGGGCAAGGTCATCACCAGATGGGCAAGGACGAGACCGGGATAGGTCGCGACAAGGCCGGCAGGGGTGAAGACCATCAGGAGGCCAAGCCCGAGCATCATGGCCGGCAGGACCAGCGGGGCGATGACGAGGCTGCGCACCAGCGCCCGACCGGGAAAATCAATCCTGACCAGCGCATAGGCGGCCGGCAGGCCAAGCGCGAGGCTCAAGGCCGCCACGATCACGGCGATGATCACGCTGTTGCGAAAGCCCTGCATGAAGCCTTCATTGCCGAGCACCGTCTCATACCATTTCAGGCTCCAGCCGGAGGGCGGAAAGGAGAGGTAGCTGTCGGCGCTGAACGAGATGACCAGAATGATCACGATCGGCATGAAGACGAGGCAGAACACCAGCGTGACATAGGCGCGGGCGAGAAAAGAGAGGAATGCCGTCATCGTGAGGCTCTCCGGGTCAGCAATCGAAGGACAAGGCCGGTCAGCCCCATTGCGATGACGAAAAAGGCCAGCATCAGGAAGGAGAGTGCCGCAGCCGTCGGCCAATCGAGCGAGACGAGCGCAAGATCGTAGACCTCGGTCGCCAGCAGGAAGACGCGGCCACCGCCGAGAAGCGACGGCGTGATGAAGGACGAGACGCAAAGCACGAAGCCGATCGTCAGGCCGGCAATGATGGCCGGTACGCTGAGCGGCAGGGTGATATGCCAGAAGACCTTTGCGGCGGCGCGCCGAGCGACATCGCCGCATCGTCGAGCCGACGATCGAGCTTGCCGAGGCCGGCCGCGATGGTCAGGAACATATAGGGCATGATGCTTTCGGACAGGCCGATGATCACGCCCGAATAATTGTTGACCATGCGCAAAGGCTCGCTGGTGAGCCCGATGAAGCGCAGGAGATGATTGACGGGGCCGTCATCGCCGAGCGTCACCAGCCAGCCGAAGGAGCGAACGACCGCAGAAATCAGAAGCGGCGAGGCGGCAAGCACGGTCAGCGGCGTGCGCCAGCGCGAGGTCATCCGCGACAAGGCAAGCGCCATCGGATAGGCCAGCAGCAAGGCGACGACCGAACAGGTGATCGACACCCGCAATGTGCGGCCGAGAAGATCGAGATAGTAGCTGTCCTGCAGGATCGCCAGATAGGTATGGAGGCTGACGGCCTTGGTGATGGCGCCGTAATCGGAAATGTTCAGCGACATGCGGAACAGCCAGACGATCGGCGCAACAAACGAGATGGCAAGCACGATCAGAACCGGGGCGAGAAGCAGCCACGGTGTCATTCTGGTGGAGGTGCCGGGAACGGTGAAGCGGTTCATGCGGCAAAGATCCGCATATCGTTCGATTTCCAGGTGACGGCGACATCGGCGCCGGGCTGCGCAAGCTGCGCCTCCTCGCCGCCGGGCAGAAGCTCTGCCACCATCTTGTGGCCGCCGGCGAGTTCGAGTTCGACCTCGATCATGTTGCCGACGAAGACGCTGCGGTTGACGCGGGCCGTCAGGCCGCCTTCCGGTCTTGAGAGCCTGACGGCATGCGGGCGCACCACCGCCGACAGGCGCGCATTGGCCGAAATGCCGGCCGCAACTCATCCGCAACGGGCGGCGGAAGCGGCTGGCCTTCGTGGAGCAACTGCGGCGCCCCTGTCGCCGCCGCAGTCGAGGCAAGTGTCGCCGGAATGCTGTTGGCGCGACCGATAAAGCCTGCAACGAAGGGCGTGGCCGCCTTGTCATAGACCTCGACCGGCGTGCCGATCTGCTCCAGCTTGCCGCCATTCATCACCGCAATGCGGTCGCACATGGTCAGTGCTTCCTGCTGGTCATGGGTGACGAACAGCGTGGTGATACCCGTGCGCGACTGGATATCGCGGATTTCGAAGCGCATCTCGTCGCGCAGCCGCGCATCGAGATTCGAAAGCGGCTCGTCGAGAAGAAGGATTTCCGGCTCGATGACGATGGCGCGCGCAATCGCGACACGCTGCTGCTGGCCGCCTGACAGCTCGGCCGGACGCCTGCTGCCGAAACCATCGAGCCGCACGGCCCGCAGGGCTTGCGCCACGCGGGACGCCGTCTCTTCCTTGCCCACCTTGCGCAGGCGAAGGCCGAAGGCGACATTCTGGGCGACGGTCATATGCGGGAAGAGCGCGTAGGACTGGAAGACCAGCCCGAGATTGCGCTCCCAGGGCGCCGCGAGACGATATTCTCGCCGCCGATGACGATTGCACCGGATGTCGGGGCCAGAAGCCCCGCAAACATCCGGAGCGTGGTGGATTTGCCGCAGCCGGACGGCCCCAGAAGCCCGATGAATTCGCCCTTCGCAATCTCGAATGACAGGCGGTCGACTGCCGGGCGGTCTCCGCCATAGTCGAAAGTGAGATTGTCGATCTTGATATGGGCGGGCGATGTGGCGAGGGTCATGGATCCGTCCTGCTGGTCGTTTACTTGCCGGCCGAGATGATCTGGCGCTTCCAGATCTGGTTCCACTCGTCGGACTTCGTGGCGGCCCAGCCCCAGTCGAGCGGCAGGGTCTTGTCCAGCTGACCCGCAACGGTGCGGGCTTCCGCCTTGCTGCTGACCTTGGCCTTGGCATTGACCGGGGCGTAATACATGGCTTCCGTGAAGGCCGCCTGCGCCTCCGGCGACAGGGCGTAATTGATAAAGGCCTTGGCTGCCGCCGGGTTCTTCGAACCCTTGACCAGATTGATCGTGTTGATCTGGAGGATCGTGCCTTCCTTCGGCAGCATGACGCCAAGCTTGCCATTGGACTGGTCGGCATAGAACTGGGCACGCGCATTCCAGCCGGTGCCGAGCACATCCGTGCCGTTGAGGACCAGCGTATAGCTGTCCGGCTTTGGATCGAAGGTCTGCACGCTGGGCGCCAGTTCGGCAAGCTTGGCCGCGGATTGCTTGACGGACTTGGTATAGTCTTCGCCGAGCATGGCCGAGGTCATGACCATCAGGCCCGTGCCGAGGATCGAGGGCATGGAGGTGACGGCCAGCTTGCCGGCATAGGCCTTGTCCCAGAGAACCTGCAGGGAAGTCGGCGCCTCCTTGATCACATCCTTGTTGTATGTCACGACGAGGTTGTCGAATGTCACCGCCGGGCCATAACCCTGCTTGACGATCGCCTGCGGCACGAGATCGGCGAGGTTCGGGACATCCTGTACCGTCAGCGGCGCGAGCAGGTCTTCCTTGTCGCCGATCAGCGACGTCGAGACGTCGAAGAGGATGACGTCGGTCTGCGGATCGCCTGCCTGCGACCGCAGGCTGCCCAGCATCTTCGACGAGGCATCGGAGGCGTAGTAATTGACCTTCACCTTCGGATATTTCGCCTCGAACGGCTTGATCACCGCTTCCGTATACTTGTCCTGAAAGACGCCGGAATAGGCGGACAGCGTGATCTCGCCGGAGACATCCGAAGACTGGGCGTAGGCGGTGGTGGAGAGCAGCGCGCCGACGATGACGGCGGGAAGCAGGCGGGTGAGCATCAACACATTCTCCTGTCAGGTGAAACAGTCCGCTTATCGATCTGATGTCGAAATC
The DNA here is from genome assembly GCA_902167985.1 of Shinella sp. UYSO24. Lineage (GTDB taxonomy): Bacteria > Pseudomonadota > Alphaproteobacteria > Rhizobiales > Rhizobiaceae > Neorhizobium. The sequence goes on along the minus strand of CABHNZ010000006.1, from coordinate 107,551 downwards.
ACGGGCGGCACGTTAGGTATCCAGGGCTGCCCTTCCTCCTGCGGGCGACAAGTCGGAGCGTCGCGAGGGTAAGACAGCGTTCATGCAATCCAGTGCCTGCGATGCAACGGTCTGAGACGGGCAATGTCCAATCGAATTTTCTTAGCGCCGACATCAAAAAAATTTTGCCGATTTACGGCCGAGTTTTTAGCCATTCAGCTGAGGCAATAGCCTGAAAAACAGTCAATTTTTCCATAAAAATACCCCGCACCGAAACAGCCGATGCGGGGCAATGAAACTCTAATTATAAAATAAATCTATGCGCTTAGTAGCCGCGCTTGGCATCTGCCAGATCGGCGACCGTGCCGGTTTCCTGGAAGGTTCTGATATTCCTCGCAACGATCTTGCTGCCTGTCGGAGCATCGATCAGCGATGCGACATGCGGGGTGACGGTGATTTTCGGATTGGTCCAGAACGGATGCGTCGACGGCAGGGGCTCGATATGAAAGACGTCCAAGGTTGCGCTGCTGATCTGCCCGGAATTCAGGGCCTCGACGAGATCGCTATCGACGAGATGCGGGCCTCGGGCCGCATTGACGATGCTTGCGCCGCGCTTCAGCTGGTTGAACGTATCGGCATTCAGGATGCCGCGTGTGCTCTCTGTCAGCGGCAGGAGGCAGACGAGGATTTCGGTGCCTTCCAGAAATTCCTTCAGCCCTTCGGCGCCTGAATAGCAGGTGATGCCCGGCAGATCCTTCTGCGTGCGCGACCAGCCGACGACGTTAAAGCCGATCTGCTTCAGAAGATCGGCAGCGACAGCGCCCAGATTGCCGAGGCCCATGACGCCGACGCGCCTTTGGGTGGCCGGCGGAACGACGATCTGCTCCCAATGCTGGCGGGCCTGGTTTGCCTGGATGGCCGGCAGTTCGCGGTGATGACGAAGAACATGCAAAGCCACATATTCCTTCATCCGTTGCGTCAGGTCGGTGCCCACCGTGCGGATGATCGGTACATGCTGGGGCAATTCCTCATCCGCCAGAACATGGTCGATGCCGGCACCCAGAGAGACGATCGCCTTCAGGTTCTTGAACGGCTTCATCGAACCGGTCGCCGGGCGCCAGAGCACGGAATAGGTGATGGCATCCGGATCGGGCACCTTATTGATCGGATAGACATTCCATTCCGGCATCAGATCGCGCAGCATCTGGCACCACCATTCGGTCTTGTCTGCGGCGGGAAGGGAAACGACAATGTTCATGGCAGTTCCTTTTTGGCTCAAGCTTGGGACTTTAAATCCATTCACGACAGTCCGGGCCTTCAGGTCAAAGCAAAAATTCCTGTGGCCTTCATAGAAAAAATTTATATAGATTCACCAACCCATTGCATGAGATGACGAGCATGAACTTCAAGCAGTTGGAAGCCTTTTACTGGCTGACCCGTCTTAAAAGCTACCAACGCGTGGCCGACCATATAGGCCTCACACAACCTGCTGTTTCCGCTCGTATATCCGGCCTGGAAGACAGTCTGGGCATCCAGCTTGTCGATCGTGGCCAGTCCGATTTCACCCTGACCGAACAGGGCTATGAAGTCGCCGAATATGCCGAGACCTTTCTCAACCTGAGCGAAACGCTGACGAGCCGTCTGCGGTCCAAACAAAAAAGACGTTATACGATCGGCATCGTCTCCATGGTCACGCAGACCTGGGGCGTGACACTGCGGCACAAGATCGCCGCCCTGCCCGATCCGCCACTCGTGGATTTCTATTCCGGCGCCAATCTTGACCTCAGGCCGATGGTCAAATCCGGCGCGCTGGACATGGCTTTCGTCACCGGCGAGGCCGGCCTGCCGCAGATCGAGAACAGTTTTTCCGTCCTCTATCACGTCGGCTGGGTGGCGCGCCCGGATGTCGTCGGCGAAATCAAGCGACCGCTGACGCCCGACGAATTGCGCGAGCTACCGCTTGTCCTTTACCCACATACATCGCCGCTCTTCGGGCCGGTCGCCGATCTCATCGAGGAGACCAAACGGCGGCCCAATGCGCGCCACACAGGCAATTCGCTCGCGACCATCTGCGAGATGGTCAGGGCCGGTTACGGGGCCTCGGCGATGCCGCTGGTCTCGCTCGAACAGGAGATCGCAACCGGCATGCTGGTCGAGATCCCGACGACGGTAAAGCTGGCGCCGCTCGATATTCGCTGCGTTCACCAGAACCGTGCCCGCAAGGCACAGACCGAAGAGATCTTCCGGCTCGCCCGGCAGGCCGCCGAAGAATGGGTTGCTGCCCATCCTCGCTACACCAGCTTCCGCGCCACCTGATGGTTGCTGGCTGGAACGCGGCATTGCCCATGCCGCGTTCCCAAATCATCCTTACGCCTCGAAGCGCTTGGAAACGTGATCGCGGATGAAGCCCGCGCCGATATCGACGAGGCGCTTCGTCAGCGCGGCCCCGGTTTCGGCCGAGCAATAGGCCGGGTCGCCGCCCCATACGCCGTGCGGAGCGGTTTCCATCGCCTCGATCGGCGCCTGCAGGCGGGCGCCGGCATATTTGAGCGCGGCAAAGCCCGCGACATCGACGCCCATGGCTTTCTGGCCCTTCGGCGGCGCCTTGGCCAGATCCATGCGCAGGATGTCCGGATAGTAATGCAGGCCGACCGAGGTCAAAGGATCGCCGCCATGGCCGGAGGATTTTGCTGCGGCTTCGGGGCCGAGAATATCCTTCAGCAGCTCATAGCTGATCTGCCAGAGATACATGGAGGCGACGAACATGCCGTTCTTCTGCCGCCATTTCAGCGACACTTCGTTGATCGCCCCGACATTCCCGCCATGGCCGTTGATGACCAGTATCTTGGTGAGGCCGTGGCGGGCGAGCGATGCGAACATATCGTCCAGGACGGCGACGAGCGTCGACTGGCTGAGCGCGATGCCGCCATGCGAGGAGCCGAAATAGTCGGCGCCGCCAAACGGGATGACGGGTGCGATGAAGGTCGGCACGCCTTCGGCGCGGGCTGCGCGTGCGATATCGAGCGCCACGGCTTCGGCCGCGAGATAATCGCCCATCGGTGCATGCGTGCCCTGGTCTTCCAGCGAGCCCATCGGCAGAAGGATGACGGCATCGTCGTTGAGGAACTGGCGCGCTTCCTCGCTGGTCAGTTCGGCAATTTTGATTTTTCGGTTGGCATGTGTGTTTCCTCACAGAATGTCAGTTCTAAGACAGGCCGCCTGGTGTCTGTCGCCAACCGTTTGCAGGGGCGGAACGGTTTCGGCGCAGGCGGGCTGGGCATAGGGACAGCGGCTGCGGAAGATGCAGCCGGATGGCAGGGCGAGCGGCGAGGGAATTTCGCCGGTCAGGCGGATGCGACGGCTTTCGCGATGCAGGCTCGGCTCGGCCGAGACCAGGGCTGCCGTATAGGGATGTTTGGGCGCAAAATGCACCTGATCGGCCGGGCCAACCTCCATGACATGGCCGAGGTAAAGCACCATGACACGATCGGAAATGTAGCGGACAACCGAAAGGTCATGGCTGATGAACAGAAGCGACACGCCGGTCTTTTCACGCAGATCGGCGAGAAGATTGAGAACCTGCGCCTGGATCGACACATCGAGCGCCGATACGGCCTCGTCACAGACGATGAAGCGCGGCTCGACGGCAAGCGCCCGGGCAATTCCGATGCGCTGCCGCTGACCACCGGAAAATTCGTGCGGACGCCGGTCGAGAAATGTCGGGTCGAGCCCGACGAGCTTGACCAGTTCGATGAGACGGGGGCCGCGCGCGTCGCCCTGATGCAGGCCATGCGCATCGAGCGCTTCCGACAGGACGGCGCGAATGGTCTTGCGCGGATCGAGACTGGCATAGGGGTCCTGGAAGATGACCTGCATTTCCTTGCGCAGGCTGCGCATGCGCGCAGACGAAATGCTGTTCAGATCCTGCCCGTCGAAACGCATCGTCTCGCTGCGGGATTCGATCAGGCGCAGGATGGCGCGCCCGATCGTGCTCTTTCCCGAGCCGCTCTCTCCGACAAGGCCGAGCACCTCGCCGGGCGCGACGCTGAAACTGACATCGTGCAGCACCTTCACCGACCGTCTGGAAAACAGGCCGCTGCGTCCGATCGAATAGCTCTTCTGAAGGTTCTGGACCTCAAGGAGCGGCGCGGGCGTCAGGCCGCCGGTTGGCCTTGCTGTGACGCTTGCGGTCGGATGAGCTGTCATGTGATCTGTCATGCGGCCTCCGTCTGGTTGTTCTTCAGGTCTGCCGGAGCCTCCGGAGCGCGCAGACAGCGAACGGCGCGCTCGCCATCCGCACTGGCATAGAGAGCCGGCCGGATATCCGCGCAGGCCGATATCGCGATCGGACAGCGATCCCGGAACGCACAGCCGGACGGACGGGCCGAAGGCAACGGCGGCGTGCCCGAGATTGCCGGCAGTCTTTGTCCGCCGGTCGAATGCAATGTCTCGTGCGACGAGGGCATGCTTTCGATGAGCGCGCGCGTATAGGGGTGGTGCGGATCATGAAGGATGCGTTCGGCTGGACCTTCCTCGACGATCTGGCCCGAATACATGACCGCGACGCGATCGGCGATATCGGCGACGACGCCGAGATTGTGGCTGATGAACAGGAGGCTGAGGCCGCTGTCCTGATTCTGCCTAAGGCTTTGCAGGAGTTCGATGATCTCCGCCTGGATCGTCACGTCGAGCGCCGTCGTCGGTTCATCGGCTATCAGCAGGCGGGGCTCGCAGGAGAGCGCCATGGCAATCATCACGCGCTGCCGCATGCCGCCCGACATCTGGTCCGGATAGCTTTCGATCCGACGTTCCACATCATTCATGCCGACGCGGGTGAGCAGGCTCATGGCGTGCTGGCGGGCAGCGGATTTCGACATCGGCCGATGGGCGAGGATTGCTTCCACCATCTGGTCGCCGATCGTGTGGACCGGATTGAGCGAGGTCATCGGTTCCTGAAAGATCATGGCGATATCGTTGCCGCGAATATCTTCCAGCGTGCGGGCATCGAGGAAACCGAGATCGACGACCTCATTCGACTTGCGCCGCAGTTGCAGAGTGCCGGAAGCCTGCCGGATGGCGCCGGGAAGCAGGCCCATCAGGGCAAGCGACGACAGCGATTTGCCCGAGCCGCTTTCGCCGACAAGTGCCGTACACTGGTTGGCCCTGAGTGTCAGGGAGACGTCCTCGATGACGGCGGCCGGCGTGCCGAAACGGGCGGTTTCAAGCCGCAGATTGCTGATCTTGGCAATAACCTCCGGGTCATTGATGGCCGGCGCGTCGGCCAGAGCGAGCGGCTTCGACACTTCATCCATGCTGCTGCCGGAAGCACCCTTCGGATCGAGCGTATCGCGCAGGCGGTCGCAGAAGAAATTGATCGCATAGATGGTCAGGACGAGTGCGGCGCAGGGGATCATGATGCCGAGCGGATCCTGCGCCATGAACTGGCGTGCACCGCGGATCATCTGCCCCCAGGATGGCGCCGGTGGCACGACACCGAGGCCGAGAAAGGACAGGCCGCTTTCGATCGTGATCGCGGCAGCTGCCGTCAGCGAATACTGGACCGACAGGGGCCCGGCGATATTCGGAAGGATCGTTCCGAGCACGATGCGACGTGACGGCGTACCAAGTGCGCGGGAGGCTTCGACGAAATCGAGCGAGGCGACGCGAAGGGCTTCGGCAAAGGTGATGCGGGCAAAGGTCGGGAAATAGAGAACCGAGAGCACCGCCACCAGCGTCACGACGCCCGGGCCGAACAGGGTGACGACCAGAAGCGCCAGCAGGATCGGCGGGAAACAGAGGACGATGTCGGAAAGCCGGCTGGTGATGAACTCCGACGGGCCGCGGAAATAGGCGCCGACCAGCCCGAAAAACGTACCGACGATGCAGGCGATGGTCGTTGCGACAAAGGCGACCGTCAGCGACACCTGCCCGCCATAGAGGACGCGTGCCAGCCTGTCACGACCGAATTCGTCGCGGCCGAGCCAATGGGCAAGATCCGGGGCTGCCATGCGGTAGCGAACGGCGATCTTGACGGGATCGTCCGCGGTGATCAGCGGGGCGGCGAACGGTACGATGATCAGCGTTGCCAGAAGCAGGCTCGGCAGGATCATGCGCTTGGGAAAGCTGCGGAGTGAGATCATTGCAGGCGCACCCTCGGATCGATCAGCGAGGTCAGGATATCGATCACCAGATTGATACCGATGAAAATGGCCGCGACGATCAGGATGACGGCGCGAACGGTCGGGTAATCGCGCTGTTCGACCGCCGAGACGAGCAGGCCGCTCAATCCGGGCCAGTTGTAGATGAACTCGACGAGGACTGTTGAGCCGAGGAGAATGCCGAGCTGCAGGCCGACGACCGTGATGATCGGACCGAGGGCGTGTAGAGGATATGGCGGCGAACGACCTGCTTTCTGCGCAAGCCCTTGGCGACGGCCGTGCGGACCCAGTCATGGCCGCGCATTTCGAGAACGCTGGCCCGCGTCATGCGAAAGACGATCGTTGCCAGATGCAGGCCAACGGTCAGCGCCGGCAGGATCAGCATCTGCAGATGCTGCAAGGGATCGGAGGCAAGCGGCACATAGCCACCGGCCGGCAGCCAGCCGAGAAGCTGGGCGAGGAAATAGATGAAGAGCGTGCCAAGCACGAAACCGGGCACCGAGGTCAGAAGCGCATTCACCGCTGACGCGGCGATATCGAATTTGCCGCCAGCGCGCAGGCCAGCCGCCGTGCCCGCCGGAATGGCGATGAGAAGCGCCAGGATCGTGCCGACAACGATGATTTCAATCGTCCGCGGCAAGCGCAGCGCAATCACCGCCGCAATCGAGCTCTTGTCGATGATCGATGTGCCGAAATTAAGCTGCACCGTATCGGCAATGAAATCCACATATTGGGTCATGACGGGCTGGTCGAGGCCCATCGTGGCGTGCAGGTTGCGATCGCCTCCGGGGTTGCAGAGCCGCCGCCGGTTGAAAGCAGCAGTTCAGCCGGGTCTCCGGGCACGATGATCAACAGCGAGAAGATGATCGTGGCGATGACCAGGAGCATGGCAACCGCAGCTGCCATGCGACGAAAGATGAAGGCCAGCATGCACGCTCCTTATGCGAGTTTCGTGTCGTCCAGCGCATAGGCCGAGGAGCCGCTGAGGAAGCCCGGCAATTGCTCGAAGCCTTCGACGGACTTCTTCATCGCATAGGCCTGAACTCGCCAGTTGAGCGGCACCTGCGGCACCTCCTCGTAATAGGCGACGACGAGCTCCTGATAGATCGCCTTGCGCTTGGCCGGATCCACTTCGGTGCGGCCCTTTTCGAGCAGGCCGTCAATGCGCGCGCTCTTGAAGCCGAAGGACTGCAGGTAGGACGGATTGCCCGAATAGAGCAGCGACCAGAGTGCGTCCGGATCGTTGTAATTGCCCGAAGTGCCATGCACGGCGATATTATACTTGCCCTCCTTGCCGGCGGTGACGCGCGTTCCCCAGTCAGGTAGGTCAAGCGTTGCCTTGATGCCGATCGCATCGAGGTGGGCCTGCACGACCGAGGCCGTGTCCTGATGCATGCCGTAAGTGGAGGTGGCGAGAAGGCGGCATTCGAAGCCGTTCGCATAGCCCGCCTCTGCGAGCAGGGCCTTGGCCTTCTCAACATCGTATTTCCATTCATGCGCGGGATCGGCGAGATCGAATGGCGAGCCCTTCGGGTTCGGCAGGCCATAGAGCGGCACGCCGTGGCCGGCAAAGGCGGCATCAACGACATCCTGACGCTCGATCGCGTAGCCGACGGCCTGACGGACCTTGGGATTGGCAAACGGCCCCTCGGTGACGTTGAACAGCAGGAACATAAACGGGCCGAGCGTGTCCTTCATCTTCAGCGTGGACGATTTTTCGACGGAATCGAACTGCGTCCAGGGAAGATATTCGATCAGGTCGACATCGCCCGCCTGAAGGGCCGCATAACGAAGGTTTTCGTCGGCATAGGCAATGAAGCGAATACCATCGAGCTTCGGCTGGTCGCTGAGGTAGAAATCCTTGAAGCGCGCCACTTCGATATAGACGTTCTTTTCGCTGCCCTTGAGCGTGAACGGCCCTGCACCGATCGTTTCGCTGTCGGTGCTCTTCTTCGAGATGACCGGGCAGCAATAGCTGGCGAGCAGATCGAGGAAAACGGCGCTCGGCGCCTTGAGGGTGATCTTGACGGTCTTGTCGTCGATGGCCTCGACCGCGGAGATGATCTTCAGATCGCTCTTCAGGTAGGCGGCCGAACCATCCTTGGTGATTTCATTCAGCGAATAGATCACGTCGGCGGCTGTAACCGGGCTGCCGTCATGGAAGACCGCATTCTTGCGCAACTTGAAGACCGCAGTCGTCGGCGTGGTCCATTCGACGCTTTCGGCAAGTTCCGGCCCGAGCTTGCCATGCGAGTCGTATCCCATCAGCCCGCGATAGAGCATCAGCTTGACGGTATTGGCAGCGCCACCGGTGTTATCGAAGGGCTTGATCGTTGGCGGGAAGGTGGAAAGTCCGAACTTCAGGACCGAAGCCGGCGCCTGAGCCATGGTGATCTGCGGCATCGAGAGGGCGACGATGCCAGCCCCGAGGCTGATGAGTACGCTACGTCTGGTGGGGTTCAAACAATCGGAAGATGTCACAGATGCCTCGGATGAGTTGGAGGGAAAGTGCGGCTTCGGTCTGTGAGGGCAGTCCACCGGGATGCGGATCTGCTGTCCAATCGAAAATATTTTGCTGCCGCATAGATTTCTTTGCCGCCAGCTGGCCGCCGAAATTTGCATCACGATTAGGCGATTGATTTCATCGCACAATCTATAACCACCACTCACTTGCCGCCCATTGATTAAGCAAAGGCATGTGCCTGCGTATTCGCATTTTCGTATTTTTTGCCGCATGTAGTCCGAGGCAGGATGAGGCGATAGGCGACGGATGTCGTATTACACACGCCTCAACGTGACGCGGAGGATGCCCGACGCACCAATTGTCGGGTCATTTGCTTCGGCGACACCAAGCTTCGACTTGGATATCAGCGAAGAAGACGGCAATGTTTATGCGGCGTCGCCACATTGTCGGTGGTTGACTATTGAGGGGTATTTGCCGCTGCCCGATCAACTCTCCGAATTTCGGCTCCGGGCGTGCGGCATCTGATAAGCCGCGCAGGCCTCCGACCGTCAATCTAACCGTAAAGTCTATGGCGGCTGGCGGTTCTATCCACCGCCGTCTCGGTCTGGCGAATGTCGCGCCACATCCTTACAAACTCGTACGCAGGGAACCAACTGCAGCGTAAATGGCCGTTCTGGAACACATGGGCATCTACGCAGGTGACACTTTCTGCTTTCAAGCCTTAGCCGTTAGGATGAGGTTTAACTCGACATCTGCCGAGCTATCGCTTTAAAAAGAGCGATATTCTTGTGCTTGATCGCATCCATAGCGGCAACTGGCTGAGAAGAGAATTTCGCGACAACCATCTCTGCGCGCGGATTGATCCAGAGCCATTGCCCGTGAATTCCAAGCGCGAAGAAGGCATCGTCGGCATTGCCACTCTGGTACCATTGATTGCGATAGGTTCCCGCCGGCAGCCAGCTTACGAAATTGCCCTCGATCCAGGCCTGGCGATCACCGCCGGTCATTGTATCGCGTACCCAGTCCAGCGGAACGATCTGACGGCCATCGACAAGTCCACCGCAGCGCATGAGTTCGCCGAAGCGCGCGAAGTCGCGTACCGTCATGAACAGACCGCCACCCGCCCGCGCCGTGCCTTCCCGATCGACCGTGATGCGCGCATCCGACCTTGCGCCAAGTGGCTGCCAGAGCCTTTCCGCCATCAGGTCAGGAAACCGCATGCCCGCCGCCCGTTCGACAACAAGGCCCACCACATCGGAATTGGGCGAGCAATAGAAGAACGGACCTCCATGCGCCCGCGGGGCCTTCTTCAGCGTGGCCAGAAAGCCGATCACCGTCTCGACCGCCTCTCCATCGAGCGCCGGATCGAGCAGGCCCGCGCGGCGATAGCGTGCAAAATCGCCTCTCGGATCGCCGTAATCCTCGGTGAAGACGAGGCTGGTCCGCATGTCCAATGCATGGCGCACCGTGGCATCGCCAAAAGCCGAGCGTTTCAGCTCGGGGACGTAGTGGGAGATCAGCTCATCCGGGTCGAGCAGACCATCGGCCACCAGAATGCCCGCCAGCATGCCGGTAACTGACTTGCTTGCCGAAAACAGGATATGCCGGGAGCGCGTCGAAAAATTCGGCGCATGAAACTCCGCGACGATCTCGCCACGTTTCATCACCACCAGTGCATCGGTGAATGTCTCCTGAAGGACGTCAACCACGCGCATCCGGCGATCACCGACAGCCATCTCGCTGGACGTCAGCCACATGTCATCGACCTTCGGCGCCTCGGAAAAACCGGGAGCGGCCGGGATCTCGGCTGTCGGGATCAATTCCGGGATATGGCGGAAACCCCAGCGATTGAAGGGGTGTTCCCGCCAATTGGCAAGCCCCACATCCTGGCGGCGAAAACCGTAGTCCTGTTCAAACGTATCAGACATTGCCCAAATGCTTCCCGGCATGATCGCGCCGGCGTCGTGCAGGCGGCAGGATTTCAAGGGATCGGGAGGCCGCTCTGGCTTTGGCTTTGGCTCTGGCACACTCCCGATGCCAAGTATCGAATGAAGACGATATTACGCGCCGAACCACTTGTCGCAGATCGCCTTGTAGCGACCGTCGGCCTTCATTGCGGCGAGCTGGACATTCGCGGGTGCGACGAGCGGGCTGCCCTTCTGGAAGCCGACGCCAACATTCTGGCCGACCAGTGTCGGCTTGATGACCTTGACCTTATCCTTGCCGGCATTTTGGCATAATAGAGCAGAGCCGGCGTATCATAGATGACGGCATCCGTGCGGCCTGCCTGAAGGGCCAGAAGCGCATTGTTTATACTCGGCAGCTGTTCCAGCGTGGCGCCCTTGAGGTCGTTCTTGATATAGTCGACGGCGATCGTGCCGGTTTCGGTGCCGATCGTCTTGCCGTTGAGATCCTTCGGCGTCTGGATCGAATCGTCGTCGATGCGAGTGACGGCAACAAGACCGCTGTCATAATAGGGATCGGAGAAATCGATCACCTGCTGGCGGGCCGGCTTGATGAAGAGCTGCGAGACGATCACATCGATATTATGGGTCTGCAGTGCCGGAATGAGCGCGCGAATTCCATCGGCTGGACGCGCCATTTGCGATTGAGACCCTTGGCGATTTCCGCCCAGATCTCGATGTCGAAGCCGGCATAGCCGTCACCCTGTTTGAAGGCAAAGGGCGGCGCTCCGACATTCGAGCCGACGATGAGCTCGGCATCCTCTGCCTTGGCAAGGCGTGCAAGCGACACGGCCGGAATGGCCGCAAGGCCGAATTTGAGAAGCGAACGACGATCCATTGTTATCCCTCTGTGGTTGGGCCAGAGGCGCGTTCGGGCAATTGTTAAAGCCGACCGTCATTTTCCTTCTGGCATGATCCAATTTAGCCAGGTCTGTCGCAATGAAGCGCGTCCCAACGGGCCGAATGTCTTGTCCAAACGGGCCATGCGGTGACACCGACACCGGGCCGTCTCAACTGACGCCACGCTCCTGGATGCAATCGCTTTCTCAGCGCCGACCAGACGTTGCAACGCGATGATGGGACGCATGACGGTCCTTCTCCCGGCTATTGATTTCCGTGAATTTCGGGCGTCTACTGCCGCGATGTTGCGATCGTTTGAGCAGGTTTCCCACCCGAAGGACGTCAATAATCTGATTTCCGCTACGCGGGAATCGGCGACACTTTCCGTGGGTGGCGACTATTCGATGCCCTGGCATTGGCACGATTGCCTGATGTTCATTCTTCCCAGCCGTGGCACGGTCGAACTGAAGCATGAGGACCGGCGAGATGGCGCCTGGCTGTCGCAGGAGCGTTTTGCCGTCGTGCCTGCCGACTGTGCGCACGAGACCCGTGGCGGCCTTGGCGGACAGAGCCATGTGGCCATCTATGTGACCGACGAGAACCTGCGCAAACTCGACCTTGAAGTCGGTTCGCTCAGCGAATTTCGTCAACGAACACGCAAGACCGCACTCATCGAACGCTCGGCAACTCTGCGTGCTCTGCAGGAACTGGTTATCCGCAAAGATAACGGACCTTATGGCGCGGCTGCGATCCGCGATGCCTTCGCCTCGGCGCTTGTCCTTCAGTGCATTTCCGATGTCGTGACGGGCAATATCCTCCCCAATGCCTCCCATCAGGACCACGGGCTTGCGCTCGTGGAAGACATCAAGTCCTATCTGACGGAGCATGCCGACCAGGAGGTCCCGCTGGACATGCTGGGTGAGCATTTCAACATATCCCGCCGCCACATCACCCGGCTTTTCCGAGAGCGAACCGGCCTTTCGATTGGCGAGTTCCAGCTTCAAGGCAAGCTGAACAGGGCGCGCGCGCTGCTGACCGAAACCAACCTGCCTGTTGGCGAAATCGCTTACCGCGTTGGGTTTGAAAGTGGAGCCGCACTTGCGCGTGCGATGCGCCGTCAGATCGGACACTCCCCGTCTGATGTCCGGCAGGGCATGGCCCACTAGATCAAATCGTAGGGCCCGTTCGGGCGCGCTGGAAAATACGCGACTGCTTATTCTCAAATCTCACGGACACAGTGAGTATCGGATAGGCAATGCAGCATTTTGACAAGGTCGACGTCGTCAGCGTCTTCGCATCCGGGCAGCAAGGCGGCAACCCGGCACCAATCGGCTATGATGCCCAAGGCATGACGGATGCCGACATGCAGCTGTCGCCAAGGCCTATGGCCATGAAAGCGGCTTTATCCTGCCAGCGCCCGAGGGCAGCGACTGCGATTTCGAGTTCCGGTTCTGGGTGCCCAATCATGAAATGTCGATGTGCGGCCATGCGACTATCGGCTGTGTCTGGCTGCTCGACGATCTCGGCCACCTCCCCTTCGACGAACTGACGATCCTGACGAAAAGCGGCAAGGTGAAGGCCCGGATCGCGGGCCGTTCAGCCCAGGCGCCGCCGTTGAGATAACCCAGCCTCAGGGCACAATCGACGAGATTACTGACGCTGCCCATAGGGCAGACATCGTCAGCGTGCTTGGTATTGAAGCTTCGGACCTGGCTGACTTGCCGATCCAGAATGCCTGCACCAGCCGGGTCAAGACGCTGGTTCCTTTGAAGAGCGAAGCGATCCTGAACGGCCTGACACCAGATTTCACCCGTATGGAAGAGGTCTGCACCCGCATCGGCTCCACCGGGCTCTACCCCTATGCGGTGCTCGACCGCGATCAGCAAATCTTCGACGCCGTCAGTTCCCGCAGTCCTCCGGCTATCCGGAGGATGCGGCAACCGGCATTGCCGCATCTGCGCTCTCCTTCGGGCTTTTGAAGAACGGCTTGGTCGATAATTCCGATAGGCAGATCACGGTCCATCAGGGCCGCGCGATGAACCGTCCGTCATCGATTTCCATTCGTTTCGAGATAGCCGACGGCGCTCCTACAGGCTGCTGGATCGGCGGCGCGGTCCGGCGGGAAGGCTAAGATGTTGAGTGTGATCCAAGCTCAGCTCGACCTCATCGGGCTGACACTCCCAGATAGCCCGGCGCCCCGGGGGCATTACACCGCTGTCACCATTCATAACGGCATCGCCTATGTCGCCGGGCAGGTCAGCCGTCTCGCCGATGACGTGATTACCGGCCCCGTCGATCAGGAGACATCGCCGGACAAGATAAAGCTGGCGGCACAGGCCTGCGTTTTGCGAGCGCTCAGCGTGCTGACGACGCTCGAAGGCGACTACGAGATCCAGCAGATCCTGTTCATGCGCGGCTACGTCAATGCGGCGAGCGACTTTACCGACCATTCCGCGGTCCTCGACCATGCCTCCATTCTTCTCCACGCGATTTTCGGAGAGCGCGGGCGCCACGCGCGCTCGGCCATCGGCGTGACCAGCCTGCCAAGCGCGGGTCTGCTGGAGATCGAGCTGGTCGTCGCCGTCGCACCGAAAGCAACCGCGCCGACCGTTGAAAGCCACGCTGATACGGCCATCAGTATCCCTGCGGGAGATTTCACATGACCTTCGACTGGAGTGCCATTATCGATGCCCTGCCAGACCTTCTGGACGGGCTCAAACTGACAATCCTCATCGCAATCGGCGGTCTCGCCGGCGGGATTATACTCGGCACCCTTACCGGCTCCGTCCTGGCATACGGGAGCTGGCTGGCCACCATACCGGCGCAGATCTATGTCGCCCTCATTCGCGGGACACCGATCGTCGTGCAGGTGATGTTCATCTATTTTGCCCTGCCAATCATGTTGGGCATCCGGATCAGCGGGGTTAGTGCCGCGATCATCACTTTGATCATCAATTCCGGTGCCTATAATGCCGAAATCATCCGCGGCGCGCTTGAAAGCGTACCGGTCGGCCTCAAGGAAGCCGGGCTTTCCATGGGCCTTCGTTTCCGCACCGTGCTTGCCTATGTGATCGCGCCCGTCGCATTTCGCCGGGCTCTTCCGGCCATGGGAAACCAGTTCGTCAGCGTGGTGAAGGACACCTCGATCTTCCTCGTCATCGGCGTCGGCGAACTGACACGCCGCGGGCAGGAGATCATGGCGGAGAATTTCCGCGCGGTCGAAATCTGGACCGCGGTGGCGCTGATCTACCTCGTCGTCATCAGCATCCTCGCATTCACCCTGCGTTACATCGAGCGTGGAGCACGCCTGCCATGAGCATGATCGAATTCAAGGCCATGTCCAAGAGCTACGGGACCCATCTTGTCCTGCCTGAAATCAACCTCTCGATCGACCGCGGGCAAGTGGCCGTCGTCGTCGGCCCATCGGGCTCAGGCAAATCCACCATGCTCCGCTGCATCAACGTGCTCGAGGAGATCAGCGGCGGCGACCTGACGGTGGATGGGATCAGCGTGCGCGGATCGCAAAGCGAGATCCGGCGCATCCGGCTTGAAGCCGGCATGGTGTTTCAGCAGTTCAATCTCTTCCCGCACCTGACGGCCTTGGAAAACGTCGTGTTCGGGCCGATCCGCTCGCGTGGACGCAGCAAGGCAGAGGCCCGGGATATTGCAACGGCGCTTCTTGCAAAGGTCGGGCTTGGCGAACGAATGAACCATTACCCGTCGCAGCTCTCCGGCGGCCAGCAGCAGCGTGTGGCGATCGCCCGTTCACTGGCCGTCGAGCCGAAGATGATGCTCTTCGATGAGCCGACCTCCGCCCTCGACCCGGAACTGCGCGAGGAAGTGCTGAAGGTCATGCAGACGCTGGCCATGGAAGGCATGACCATGGTCGTCGTCACCCATGAGATCGGCTTTGCACGCCGCGTCGGGTCACGGCTTCTCTTCATGGAAAACGGCCATGTGGTTCATGACGGCGAGCCCAATGCGCTCTTGACCAATCCGCCAAGCGAAAGGTTCAAGGACTTCCTCAGACACGTACATTGAACCGCTTGCGTGGTGATCAAGGACGCGCAGGACAAGTGCGTTTTGTCTGCAAGACTGTCCACAGCGTTCCAGATATGTGAAATGCCTTCACAGATCATGTGATGAGTATGCTGATTATCATGTCATGACACCCGGCTTATCTAGTCGTCATGTCAAAGCACTCAGCATTGAACCTGATCCGCCAGCCGGATCGCCTGACCCTCGGCATCGAATTGCCGCTGGACAATGACTGGTCCCCCGACGGAGAAGCCCGCCGGGTGGCTGCGGGCCGCCCTCATGGTGTGCCCGACCTTTCCGCCCAGACTGACCTGATCCGGCGCGCCGATGCACGCGGCTTTTCCGCCGTATGGACGCGAGACGTCCCCGTATTCGACCAGATCAACATGGGCGATGCCGGCTCTGTCTACGATGTCTTCGCCATGCTGGGCTTCCTCGCGGGCATCACCCGGAACATGGCGCTCGGGACAGCCGCCGTCGTGTTACCGATCCGCCATCCGATGATGACGGCAAAGGCCGCAGCCTCAGTGGATGCCTTGTCCGGGGGCCGCCTCATCCTCGGCGTCGCCTCGGGAGACCGGCCCGTGGAATACCCGCTGCTCGGGCTTGATCTGGAAAACCGCGGCAACGCATTCCGGGAGGCTGTGACCTACCTGAAAGCCGCCTGGCAAGCCGGCGGGATTCCCGTCGACGGCGAGCGCGTTCCGCATCTCGATCTTCTGCCTCGCCCAGCCCAGCCAACCATTCCGATGATCGTCGCCGGTCAGGCAGGCAAAGCGACGAATGGCTCGCCGAACATATGGATGGCCGCTTCGTCTATCCCGCAAGTCTGGAGAAGCTGGCGGCACAGACCGGCGCATGGGCGCATGCGACATCCGGCAGGGCACGTTCATCAGCGCCTTCCACCTCGATCTGGTCGATGATGCAAACGCCCTGGCCCAGCCGATCCGCTTCGGCGCACGTCTCGGCCGCAAGGCGCTGATCGACCATTTCCAGAAACTGGCTGCGGCCGGTGTCGACCATATTGCCGTCAATTTTCGGCAGTCCGGGCGCCGCCGGCCGATGTCATCGACGAGCTCGCGGCCGATGTCATGCCGCAGCTCGGAAAAAATCTCGCGGCATCCGCCGCGTGATCTCAATGTGAATTCAAGGAGAACCAGAAATGAAATTCATCAATGCCCATGGAGCAACCATCCCGTCGCTCGGTTTCGGCGTGTTCCGCATGAGCGATGAAGAGGTCGAACGTGTCGTGCCGGCGGCCCTGGAGGCCGGCTTCCGTCACTTCGACACGGCGCAGATCTATCAGAACGAAGCAGCTTTGGGGCTTGCACTCGAAAAGGCCGGCGCTCGCCGCGACGACCTGTTCCTGACCACCAAGGTCTGGGTCGACAACTACAGCCCCGAAAAATTCACCGCTTCGGTCGATGAGAGCCTCGACAAGCTCAAGGTCGATCAGGTCGATCTGCTGCTCCTGCATTGGCCGGCAGACAAGGTTTCGATCGCCCATCAGGTCGAGATGCTGAATGAAGTCCACGCTGCCGGCAAAACGCGTTTCATCGGTGTCAGCAACCAGAATATCGCGCAAATGCAGGAATCGGTCGCAAAGAGCGCAGCCCCGATCGTGACCAACCAGATCGAGGCCCATCCCTATCTCGACCAGACGGCAGTCGCCGACGCGGCAAAGGCTGCCGGCGTTGCGATCACCGCCTATTTCGGCATGGCCGACGGCGCGGTCCCCAAGGATGCGGCGCTTATTGCCATCGGCGAAAAGTACGGCAAGAGTGCTGCCCAGATTGGTCTGCGCTGGCTGATCCAGAAGGGCTATATCGCACTCTCGAAAACCGCGAAGGCAGAACGCGTTGCAGAGAATTTCGCAATCTTCGACTTCGACCTTGGCGACGAGGACATGATGGTGATCGACAAGCTTTCGCGTGTCGACGGCCGTATCGTCAGCCCTCCGGGCCTTGCTCCGGTCTGGGATAAGTAAAGGACACGATCATGACGCAGATTTCCGGAATGAAAGACAAAACGGAGAAGGGCCACAGCGCCACCTGGCCGCTACTGGCGCTTGCCATCGGCGCCTTCGGCATCGGCACCACGGAATTTTCACCGATGGGCCTCCTCCCCGTCATTGCCGAGGGCGTGAACGTCTCCATTCCGAGTGCTGGCCTGCTGGTCAGCGCCTATGCGATCGGCGTCATGGTCGGCGCTCCCGTCATGACCCTGGCATTCAGCCGGTTCGGCAAGCGCACTGCGCTGATGCTGCTGATGGCAATCTTTACCATCGGCAACCTCCTCTCGGCGCTTGCGCCCGGCTACACGACCTTGCTGCTTGCACGGCTCGTCACCAGCCTCAACCACGGTGCCTTTTTCGGCCTCGGCTCGATCGTTGCCGCCAGCGTCGTGCCGAAGGAAAAGCAGGCAAGCGCGGTCGCCACGATGTTCATGGGATTGACGATTGCCAATATCGGCGGCGTTCCTGCCGCCACATGGGTCGGCCAACAGGTCGGTTGGCGGATGGCCTTTGCGGGAACGGCAGCGCTGGGGCTTTTGGCGATTTGTGCCTCTGGCTCTCGCTGCCCAAGGGCGAAGCCGGCAAGATGCCCGATATCGCCAGGGAATTCAAAGTGCTGACGCGCCCGGTCGTGCTGCTTGCAATGGCGACCACCGTCATGGGCGCCGGCGCAATGTTCACGCTCTATACCTATGTCGCTCCGGTGCTGACCCAGATCACCGGTGCATCCAGCACCTTCGTCACCCTTGTTCTTGTGCTGATCGGTGTCGGCTTCACCATTGGCAACGGTTTGGGCGGCCGTCTGGCAGACTGGTCGCTTGACGGAGCAACCCGGATCTTTCTGGCAGCGCTTGCCATCATCATGCTGGCCCTTCCGCTCGTGCTCGGGAGCCATGCCGGTGCGGCAATCGGTGCGCTCGTCTGGGGTGCAGCAGCCTTTGCCATCGTGCCTCCGGTACAGATGCGTGTGATGCAGGCGGCCTCGGAAGCGCCGGGCCTCGCCTCCTCCATCAATGTCGGCGCCTTCAATCTCGGCAATGCGCTGGGGGCCGCAGTCGGTGGCGGCGTTTTGAGCCTGGGGCTCGGATTTGAGGCGATCCCGATCGCCGGGGGTATTCTTGCAGCCGCCGGCCTGTTCATCACCATGGTGAGGCCGGGAAACAGGCAAGAAGCCGGCAGCACCGTCAACGCCTGACCGGAAGCGAATAGAGCGCAGCGTCGTTGGTCAATGGCTCGAGAGAAGGCTGAGTTGACCGGGACGACACATTGCATGCCCTCCCCCACAGGCTTTCTGAGCCGCACCCGGTGCAGAACCGGGTGCAGCTCTTTTCATTTCTTTAGAGATCGATCAGCAGCAGAGCATTGGCGGCGACCAGATCCGCCTTGCGCAGGTCATGCCAGAACTCATCCGGCACCACTCTCTCGATAGCCTGGATATCCTCTCTGATCCGCTTCAGCCTGCTTGCCCCAGGAATGGCCGCGACTGTGGCCGGGTGCACCGGCGAGAACTGCAAGGCCGCGGCCGTGATCGGCATCGGCATCGGCATCGGCATCGGCATCGGCATCGGCATCGGCATCGGCATCGGCATCGGACGGCGATCGCTCAGCGCCTTGATCCGGTCAAGCCTGACGATAATCTCCGGTGAGGTTTTGGCATATGCGACCTGGTTGCCACCCGCCAGATTGCCCGAGCTATAAGGACCACCGATGATGATATCGATGCCCTTCCCTTCGGAGGCAGGCATTAATTGCCGCAAGGCCGCCTCATGGTCGAGCAGCGAATGGCATCCCGCCAGGAGCGTGCCGTCAGGTTTCACTTCGGAAAGGCCGAGCGTGGGTTCGACCGGCTCGACCCGGTTGACGCCAAGACCCATCAGATGATGATGCCCTCGTCGCGAAGCCGGTCCAGCATGGGCATTGGATGACTTCAGCCATTCCTTGCAACAATATGGAAAAGGCCCGGCGCCGTGAGCGCCGGGCCTTTTCGCCATATCAGGCCGTCTTCAGCAATGGTGCCGCGCGACGGTCGAGAGCGCTGCTCCAGATGGTCAGGAGCAAGGCGACAGCAACCAGGATCGCGCCAACCCATGGCGTGGATCCGAGACCAAGCGGAGATTCGACCACTACACCGCCGAGCCATGCGCCAATTGCGATGCCGAGGTTGAAAGCGGCAATATTGAGCGCCGAGCTACATCAACGGCGCCCGGACGATGTTCCTTGGCCAATTGCACGACATAGAGCTGCAGGCCGGGAACATTGGCGAAGGACAGGAAGCCGAGTGCCGCCAGCGTGACAAGGGTCAGGACAGGCGAGAAGGCCGTGAAGGAAAACACCATAAGAACGATGGCCTGAGCCAGAAACAGGCCGATCAGAGCCTTGACGGGATTATGGTTGGCGATCTTACCGCCCCCGATATTGCCGGCCGCAATCGCGACGCCATAGAGGACGAGGATCAGGCTGACGCTCTTCTCCGAAAATCCGGTCACTTGCTGGAGGATCGGTGCGAGGAAGGTGAAGGCAACGAAAGTGCCGCCATAACCGAGAGCCGTCATGGCAAAGACGATCAGCAGGCGACCTGAGCCAAGCACGCGGAGCTGATCGAGCATGCTTGCCGGCGGCGCCTTCTTGATCGTGTTCGGCAGAAGGGCGGCGATACCGAGAAAAGCGATGACACCAAGGGCAGACACGGCCCAGAAGGTTGCGCGCCAGCCGAAGACCTGGCCGATATAGGTGCCGAGCGGCACGCCGGTCACGATAGCAACCGTCAGCCCCATGAACATCATGGCAATCGCCGAAGCGCGACGGTTTTCCGGCACGAGATCGGCAGCAATCGTGGAGCCGACAGAGAAGAAGACACCGTGAGAGAAGGCAGCCAGCACCCGGGCGACGAGCAGGAATTCATAGCTGGACGAGAGTGCAGCAAGCGTATTGCCGATGACGAACAGGGCCATCAGGCCAAGCAGCAAGGGCTTTCTTTCGAGCTTGCCGGTCAGTGCCGTCAGGATCGGGGCGCCGAAGGTAACGCCGAGCGCATAGACGCTGACGATAAGGCCGGCGAGCGGCAGGGTAATCTGGAGGTCGGTCGCGACGTCGGCAGAAGACCGACGATGACGAATTCTGTGGTGCCGATCGCGTAGGCTGCGATCGTCAGTGCGAAGATTGCTAGGGGCATAACGGGTTCCTCTCCGCTCACCGTCCAGGTGAGGGCTGCAAGGACAGGGATGCTGTCAGTTGAAGAATTGTCGTGATGCAATATGGTCGAGCGCTGTGCCGGTGTTAATCAGTGCAATTGTATCAACAGTTTGGAATTGAGTTCACAGGTCAGCCAATGGACAATCGTACCGGCGAAATGGAAGTGTTTGTCAGCGCTGCGGAATTGCAGAGTTTCTCGGCGGCGGGACGACGCCTGAAGCTCTCGCCATCGGCGGTCAGCAAGCTCGTCACCCGGATAGAAGACCGGCTTGGAACACGACTGCTCGTCCGCTCGACGCGCACGATGACATTGACGCCGGAAGGAGAGGTCTATCTGGATCGCGCCAGGCGCATCCTGGCCGATATCGCTGAAACCGAACAGATCGTCGCGGCAGGCGGAAAACTGGTCCCGCGAGGCCTGTTGAGGATCAACGCATCCCTCGGTTTTGGCGAGCGTTACCTCCTCCCGCTTGTTCCCGAATTCCTCAAGCTTTATCCGGAAGTCCAGCTCGATATCTCGCTGACTGACGGCATTATCGGCCTGATCGAGGAGCGAACCGATATTGCAATCCGTTCCGGCGCGATGGACGACTCGTCCCTGAAAGCCAGAAAGCTACTGGAAAGCCGAAGGGTCATTGTTGCGGCTCCATCCTATCTGCAAGCGCACGGTGTCCCGCAATCACCAGCTGATCTTGCCGATCACAATTGCTTCAGCTTCAACTTCCGGCGAAGCCTGAACGAGTGGCCGTTCAAAGAGCCGGGATCGACGGAGATCTACCGCATACCGGTATCGGGCAATTGCCTCGTCAACAGCGGCATGATCATGCGCCAGCTATGCCTTGTCGGCAGTG
This sequence comes from Shinella sp. UYSO24, assembly GCA_902167985.1. Classification (GTDB taxonomy): domain Bacteria; phylum Pseudomonadota; class Alphaproteobacteria; order Rhizobiales; family Rhizobiaceae; genus Neorhizobium. The sequence continues at coordinate 86,051 of CABHNZ010000006.1, read as the reverse complement.
GTCTGGGTCGCGTGGGCCAGTTCCATGTTCAGCCGGATATCGACGCCGGGCTCTTGGTTCCGGTATTGGAGGAATACAATCCGGGCGACCTTGAGACGATCCATGCCGTTTTCGTCGGGCACGATCATCTCGCAGCGCGTATCCGCGCATTCATCGACTTCCTGAGCGATCATCTGGGCAAGAGCAGTCAACAGAAAGTTTAGAGATCGGGGCTTTGGGGGATGGTGCGCCGGTCGTTTTTTGACACTTTCTCAGCGGGACATCCCGAGATGTTCCAGTACCCAACGACAGCAACCTGCGATGGCACGCCGATCGCAACGACCCGGCATGTAGGCGAAGATTTGCGAAGCATAGGGGCCGCCCAGCTTAACTCCCCATCCCAGACTACGGCTCCGTGAGCGACCTGTTCGAAAATTCATCGACGAGCATTTCGATGAATACGCGCAGCCGTGGCGGCACGAGGCGTCGGGACGGATGAACGATGCTGATCTGATTGACGCCGCCGTGCCAGTCGGGAAGTACCCTGACCAGCTCTCCACGGCGGATTTTGTCCATCGCGATAAAGGCCGGAACCATCGTGATGCCAGTCCCGCCGGCGGCTATTTCAAGAGCGAGCTTGATCGAAGAGACCTGGCATAAGGCCCGCGCCGAACAGGCGATCCTTTCGGTTCCACGCCGCAGGAGCCAGCCATTCGGCCCCATGCGCGCAGGCGTCAGCACGGCGAAATGGTCGGAGAGGTCGGCTGGCACCGCAGGCAGGCCGTGTTCGCCAGCATAGTTCGGGGACGTCACCAGAATTGATCGGGACCTTGCGATCGAACGCGCGATCAGGCTTGTGTCGGAGACGGCTCCCACACGAATGGCGGCATCAAAGCCTTCTTCGACAAGATCAACGGCTCTGTTGGCGAGATCGATCTGAAGTTCGACTTTCGGGTAGAGCCGGCAATATCGCGCAATCACCGGCCCCAACAGCTCTTGCCCCAGCAGCTCGGGCGCACTGATCCGCAAGGGGCCTTCCGGTTCCTGCGCATAGCCGGCCAGGAAATACTGCAGCTCATCAAGCTCGGCCAGCAGATACTCGGCGCGCTGGCAAAGCGCCTGCCCCTCCGCGGTCAGCCGCACAGACCGCGTGCTGCGCTCAAGAAGGCGCACGCCGAGCCGGGTTTCAAAAGCGCTTATTCGTCGCGATATGCTTTGTTTGGGCTGCCCCAGAGCGCGGGCTGCCGCGCTGATGCTCCCCATACGAGCCACCACAACAATGCCCTGCAAGGCTGCGATATCCATCGATTGTCCCATAAATGGGACGGGCTATCCCGACGATGATGCCTAGTCAACCATCAACCGCGGTTCCATTTGTCAAAGGCAGCCGGCGGGGCGCGGCCCCCGCGCTTCCGGCAGCGGTGCCCAGGCACCCGTAGCCCGGCCTCAGAGGCCATTCCTTCGAGGCCTCGGTGAAATCCGGCAATTGTGTCATGTCATTGGAGACGTTTGATGTTGGTTGGAAAAAGAGCGCTTGTCACAGGGGCGTCCAGAGGCATTGGCGCGGCGATTGCCAGACGCCTGTCCGCTGAAGGCGCAGAGGTCATTGTCAACTATACCAGCAGTGCGGCCGCGGCCTCGACGCTGGTGAAAGAAATCGGACAACAGGGTGGCGTCGCAACGTCCATCCAGGCCGATGTGTCTGTCCCCGCCGATATCACACGCCTTTTCGATGAGGTCAGCGCGCGATTTGGACATCTCGACATTCTGGTCAACAACGCCGGCATTGCGCAGCCGGCGCTTCTCGATCAGGTCACGCCGGAATCCATCGATCAACAGTTTGCCTTGAACGTCAAAGGTCTGCTCCTGGCAACGCAGGCTGCAGTGAGGCTGTTTCCCGAAAGCGGCGGCGTCGTGGTCAACCTTTCATCCGGAGGGGCCAAGTCCCCCATCCCCTACATGCCGGTCTATTCCGCGACCAAAGGCGCAGTCGATGTGTTGACGCGCGCATTGGCTGTCGAACTCGGCCCGAGAAACATAAGAGTGGTCGGTATCTCGCCCGGCCTGACCATCACGGATGGAACATCGGAAGTGACATCCAACCAGGCCATGCACGATTATTACATCTCCCGCTCGCCGCTCGGACGGCTTGGATTGCCCGACGACATCGCCCGGGTCGTGGCCTTCGCCGTTTCGGATCAGAGCGCCTGGATTACCGGCGAAACGATCCAGGTCAGTGGCGGTCTGGTCGGCTGAGCCGGCCGTTCTTTCAACCGAATATTCTGAAAGGAAGCCAGATGAGTTCGAAACCCCGTGTTGCGGTGATTATAGGCTCGACGCGCGATGGCCGCCTTGCGGACAAGCCCGCTCGCTGGATCGTGGAGCAGGCACAGGCGCGAGGTGACATGGAGGTCGATCTTGTCGATCTGCGCGATCATCCGCTGCCGTTTTACAGCGAGCGGGGGCCGATGATGGCGACCGTGACGAGCGACGCCGCGGTCTTGCACTGGCAGAAGACACTCGCTCTTTATGACGGTTTCATCTTCGTCGTCGCCGAATACAATCACTCCATAACCGGCGTCTTGAAGAATGCCATGGACAGCGCCTACCGGCAGTGGAACCGGAAGCCCGCAACGATGATCGGCTACAGTGGCACGGGGGCAGCGAGAGCCGTCGAACACCTGAGGCTGATTGCCAGTGCCCTCCAGATGGTGCCGACTGCAGGCGCCATTCATATCGCGGGCGTGGATTTCCTCGCCATTTCGCCGATGGGGTCTGACAAGCCCATGCAGGAGATCGAGGCGCACCTGCTTGCCTCCACCAAGGCGACACTGGACGAGTTCGTCTGGTGGGCAAGAGCAACGATGGCGGCGCGGGCATTGGCGCAATGACTGCTCAAAGCTGATCGAAATCCGCAAAACACCATCAACCGGAGAGGCCCGGCCTCAAGAGGAGACGAGCATGCCGACATTCAGGGAACTCGACCGCGCCGTGACTTTGGCGGATCAGCTGGCGGAGGGCGGTGGCCCCGTCATTCTGGTCAACATCCTGACCGTCGATGCGGCGGATGCGGATCAATTGGTCGCCGCCTGGTCCGTGGACGCTGCGGTGATGAAAGGCCAGAAGGGCTTCATCTCCACGCAGCTCTATCGCGGGATTGCCGGCAGTGGGACATTCATGAACCACGCCGTGTGGGAAAGCGCTGAACTCTATCGTTCCGCACGGCTCGATACCAATGCGCGGGAACGCGCAAAGGGGCTTTATCCGGAAAGCCTCGTTGCCAGTCCTCACCTCTTCCGGCCCATGGCAGTGAGCGGAGTGTGCGTCGGCTAGGCGAATTCCATCTGTGATCATGCCCGGCAGGCCCATGTGGAATTTCGGCATTGCTTAAAAGCTTGGGCACTTAATCGACCTTGTTCCGCAGGACTATTGTCTCTTTCGCTTCGACGACGGATTTTCAGGGGATCGCGCGCGCCAGGGCTCCGATTGTCTGGGGCCGCGGCTTGAACTCCGGCTCCGACACTCCGAAAGCGGAGTTCGACCACCACAAGTCCTGCATCATCAGATGGCTGAAATTCACTGGCATTCCCGACGAGAAGACAGTAACGCTCGAGCAGCTTGTGTTGGGATCAGAGGCAGACGCCAGAGCGAAAGCGACCGCGACAGCCGGAGTGGAGCGCCTTGCAGGGCGGCTCGGTCCTCAGATCGTCAGTTGTCTCGTTTTTTCTATCGCCTTGGCCCAGATAAAAATGAGACACTCCCTTAGCGGAAGATGATCCGAAGACCTCGCAATGCCCCGGGAAAGCCCGCCATGCCAAGAAGACCATCGACAGAACAGAGACGCGAGCTCGGTACCTTTCTTTCCAGCCGCGCGCGCGTCTCAACCCTGCCGATTTTGGATTTCCCGAACAGCCGCGCCGGACACCGGGCCTGCGCCGGGAGGAAATCTCGTTGCTGGCCGGCGTCAGCGTCAGTTGGTACACTTGGCTCGAACAGGGACGCGACATTCAACCCTCAACCGATGCACTGAGGCGGATCGCCTCGGTTCTGCGGCTCGATCGTGTCGAGTTCGCCCATCTGTTTGCTCTCTCCGGCCGCGAACCGCCTCCTGCCAGCACGGATGGATCGGTCAGTACCGGTCTTGAAATCCTGGTGCGGGCGATCGACCCGATCCCGGCCTATGTGCGCAATGCCCGGCTGGATATCCTGATCTGGAATGATGCGATTGCCGCCCTGTTTGTCGATTACGGCGCGCTTCAGCCTCATGAACGCAACACGCTGCGCCTGCTGTTTCTCTATGAGCCCTATCGCTCCCTGCTGGTTGACTGGGAGCAGATGGCACGCGGCATGATATCGACATTTCGCGCAGCAAGAGCCCAGGCAGCCGATAAACGTCCCTTCGATGAGCTTGTGGACGAGCTTTCGAGCCTGAGTGGCGAATTTCGCGAGTGGTGGCAGGATACGGGCGTTCAGAGTTTTGAAGAGGGCCGCAAGCGCCTGCGCCATCCGCAGGACGGAACGATCGATTTCACCTATGTCGCACTGACACCCCAGGGACATCCCGATCTGTCATTGGTGACGTACATTCCCCGGCCTGCCGCAGTCGAGGCCCAGTGACAGGCTGGTCGATAACCCCGGCGTGGCGCCCATCCATCCCGGGCGCTGGCGATGTCTTGCCGCCGGACACTATCCGGTATGCGGCCACTCCCCTCGGCTGCCTATGACTGGCGATCATAGGATAACAAGACTCCTTATTGGCCAGAACGGTTCGACTTAACTGACAGCATGCGCAGCGTTTTTTCACGCTGCATGATTGTCAGAGAGTTCACCATGCCAAACGAGCCGATAAATTCCGCAAGCAATGCCACCTCCCGCAACCCGGCAACGGACGCGCTGATCGCGACCTATCCGTTCCAGACGGCGGTGGAGGTGGAGAAGACACTTCAGAAGGCCGCCGCTGCCTACGCGATCTGGCGGGCCGTGCCGATGAACGAACGGATCGCCGCCTACAGGCGCCTTGCGACAGAGCTGCGCGAAAGGTCTGAAACCCTCGCAGCCCTCATCACCGAGGAAATGGGCAAGACGATTGCGGCAGCCCGCGCCGAAATCGAAAAATCCGCCGCCACGATCGAGTGGATCGCGGAACACGGGCCAAAGATCCTGGCCGACGAACCAGTTGCCGTCGATGGCGGCGATCAGGTGCATGTCTCCTATCTGCCGATCGGCACGATCCTCGGCATCATGCCGTGGAACCTGCCCATCTGGCAGGTCATCCGGGCTTCCGGCCCCATCATGCTGTCCGGCAACGGCTTCATCCTCAAGCATGCGCCCAACGTCATGGGATCCGCTTATGCCTTGCAGGACGTCTACACGGCCGCCGGCTTCCCGGCCGGGCTGTTTAGCAATCTGAATACCGACAACGAGACCATCGCCCGCGTGATCGCAGATCGTCGGATCGCCGCCGTGACGCTGACAGGCAGCGTGCGCGCCGGTGCCGCCGTCGCCGCACGGGCCGGAAAAGCGATCAAGAGAAGCCTGCTCGAACTGGGCGGCTCCGATGCGTTTGTCGTCCTCGCAGATGCCAATATCGATCTCGCCGTCAAGGCCGGCATCGAGGCCCGGTTCCAGAATGCCGGCCAGGTCTGCCTCGCCGCCAAGCGCTTCATTCTGGAAAGGCCGATCGCCGAAGAGTTCACGCGCAAATTCGTCGCCGCCGCAAGGCAGATGAAGGTGGGCGATCCGCGAGATCCCGCAACCGTGCTCGGGCCGATGGCCCGCAAGGATTTGCGCGACGAACTGCACGAACAGGTGCAGCGGACGATCCGCGCCGGCGCGACCCTTCTGCTCGGTGGGCGCAAAGTCGAGGGCCCGGGCAATTTCTACGAGCCGACCATTCTCGCCGACGTCGTACCCGGCATGGCGGCTTTCGATGAGGAGACTTTTGGCCCGGTCGCCGCGATCACGATTGCGGACGATGCCGAGCATGCCATCCGGCTGGTCAATACCAGTGATTACGGCCTGGGCGGCAATCTCTGGACCGGCAACATTGCCAGGGCCCAGGATATGGCACGGCGGATGGAAACCGGCGGCGTTTTCATCAACGGCTTTTCCGCATCCAATGCCCGCATCCCGGTCGGCGGCGTCAAGCACAGCGGTTACGGCCGCGAACTGTCGCATTTCGGATTGCGCGAATTCACCAATGCGCAGGCGGTGTGGGCCAAAACGGCCGGCTGAATTGCCCATTCGGCAAGCCCGCCACACCACCACTCAGCATCTGCAAAAGGATCAGACCAATGACAGAATTGTCCTCAAGCCGGATATTCTCGCCCGTCTCGATCGGGTCTCTCGAACTGAAGAACCGCATTGTCATGGCACCGATGACCCGCAGCCGGTCGGATGACGGGGGCGTGCCGCCGGATTATGCGGCGGATTATTACGCGCAGCGCGCAACGGCAGGCCTCATCGTCACCGAGGCAACCAATATCTCGGCACAGGCACGCGGCTATCCGCGCACGCCGGGCATCTGGAGTGACGCGCAGATCGCCGCCTGGAAGGCCATCGTCGATGCGGTACATCACCGTGACGGCAAGATCTTCCTGCAGCTATGGCATACGGGCCGGATGTCGCATCCCGACATGCACGAAGGTGGAGCGCTGCCGGTTGCCCCTTCGGCAATCAAGCCGCATGGGCAGATCAGGGTCCATGACGGAATGAAGGATTTCGTCACCCCGCGCGCCCTTGAGACCGAGGAGATCCCGTTGATCATCGAGGACTATCGTCGCGCTGCCCACAACGCCAAGCTGGCCGGCTTTGACGGGGTCGAAGTCCACTCGGCGAACAACTATCTGCTGGAACAGTTCCTTCGCGACAGCACCAATCAGCGGACCGACCAGTATGGCGGCTCGCTGGAAAACCGCCTGCGTTTTCCCCTTGAAGTGGTCCGCGCCGTCATCGACGTCTGGGGCGCAGAGCGCGTCGGCATCCGCATCTCGCCGGTCACGACGGCGCCGGGGGACACGCCGCTCGACAGCCGGACGATGGAGACATTCGGCACCTATCTGGACGCGCTGTCGGACCTCGATCTGCTCTATGTCCACGATATCGAAGGGGTTACGCAGATGAGCCGCGTCGAGACGGGCGGCGTCAGCTTCGCTACCCTGCGCCGGCGGTTCAAGGGTGCCTATATCGCCAATAACCAATATACCCTGGCGCTGGCCGAGGCCACTCTTGCCCGGGGCGATGCAGATCTGTTCAGCATCGGCCGTCCCTTCATCGCCAACCCGGACCTTGTCGGTCGGCTTCGCGCCGGAGCAGCCCTCGCCGAGGCGCCGAAGGAATACTGGTATGGCGGAGACGCGACCGGTTATTCCGACTGGCCGGCCATGTCCTGACGTCGCCTGATGTCCCCTCACCTCACCTGTCCTGACCTGTCCGCAACAGGTGACAGATGCCCGAACGACGGCTCCAGCCGTTACCGTTACCCACAGCTCTCAGTCCCTACCAACACCCAAGGAAAATAAAATGTTACGCATGATTATGACCCTTGCCGCCATCAGCATGTTCGCCGGGTCCACAATGGCCGCGCCGGCGGAGAAGCCTGTTTCCGTCGTCCTCGTCCACGGTGCCTTTGTCGATGGATCGGGATGGAAGCCTGTCCACGACATTCTGGTGAAGGACGGTTATGAGGTTCTTGTCGTACAGAACCCGACCATTACGCTGGCCGGCGACGTGGACTTGACACGGCAGGCGATTGCCGAAGCGCGGCACCCGGTGGTGCTGGTCGGCCACTCCTATGGTGGCGCCGTCATCACCGAGGCCGGCACCGACGAAAAGGTGAAGCGTCTGGTCTATGTTGCAGCCTATGCGCCCGACCAGGGTGAATCCGTCAAAAGCCTGAAGTCTTTCCTGCCGCCGGAAAAGCTTGCAGGTGCAGCCACGGCGCCGGTTCTTCCGCCCAAGGATGGTTTTCTGACGCTCGACAAGAGCAAGATGCCGTCCTCCTTTGCGGCCGATATCGACCCGTCGCTGGCCCGCTTCATGGCCGATTCTCAGGTTCCATGGGGTCTGGGTGCCGTCGGCGGAACGGTGACAAATCCGGCCTGGAAGACCAAGCCGACCACCTATCTTCTGACCGAGAAGGATCGCATGATCCCGCCGGTCCTTCAGTTGGCCATGGCCGAGCGCGCAAAGGCGGAGATCGTCAAGGTGGAAAGCAGCCATGCCGTCATGCTGTCTCACCCGAAGGCAGTAGCACATCTGATCGAGGAAGAAGCGAGGAAGGTCGCAACGACCGACAAATGAAGAGGTCCAGGTCCGGGGCCTGACCCGGCTCCCGGTCGATCTGGCCCGGCTTCGGCCGGGCTATTTCTGCAAGGCAGGTCACTTGGAGGAGGTCGCACATCAACACTCCGGGCCAGCGCGATTGGGGTGCTGCGGAGCTGAACCACAAGCGGCTTCAGCCTGCAGGCACGGTCATCTGCGTTTTGAGGGACCGCAACCCAAGATAGGCAAGCGGCGGCATGCCGAATGCCCGCTTGAACATGATCGTGAAGGCCGCCGGGTTCTCGTAGCCCAGATCCATCGCGACCTCCGTCACGGAACGCCCGGCTGCAAGCTCGGGAAGCGCTGAGAGCAGGCAGGCCTGCTGGCGCCACGCGACAAAGCTCAAACCCGTTTGCCGGCGAAAGAACCGGGTGAAAGCACGCCGCTCATGCCAAGCGCCGCACTCCAGTCGTCGGTCGTCTCATGGATATTCGGATGCGCGACAAAGGCCTTGCAGCGGTCGGCAAGCCGGGCATCAGACGGATAGGGCAGCGCAAGCGGCAATTCGGGCAGCCTTGCCATTTCGAGGCGCAGGAGATCCATGAGCGCCTTCGTTCTCGGATCGATGTCATATTCCATCGGCAGATCGAGAGCCTCGCCAATCAGGCTGCGCACGAAAGGCGTGATGGACACGACCTGACAGTGGCGCGGCATCGCTTCGGCTTCCTCCGGGTCCAGATAGAGGCTCTGCATGCGGACCAGCCCGACTGCCCGTACGCTGTGTTCGACACCTCCCGGTATCCACATGCCGCGCTGCGGCGGCATGACCCAGGTTCCATCCGGTGTCGTCAGCACGATCAGTCCGGAAATAGCCGACATCAATTGGCCGCGGCGATGCTGGTGGGGTTCGATATGAAAGCCGTCCGGATAATCCCGTCCAAGCGCGACGATTGATCTCGGAACGCGGTCAACGGCATCCCTGTAGCGGTTTTCCATATCTGGCCCACTCTCGTAACAATCAGGCCCAACCATGGTGGATGACCGATGGCCGGATCGTTAGGCTGCTGATTGTTTCCTGGCAAGCCCTCTCCTTGGCTTGCCCCTTTGCAATTCCGAGGTCATCTCCCCGTGTCTATCTCCACCACTCCGCCCCAAACCAAGGCTGGAACGACGGTTTTCACCGTCCTTGGGGCCGCCAGTCTGTGCCATTTTCTCAATGACCTGCTGCAGGCGCTCCTTCCCGCGGCCTATCCGATACTCCAGAACAATTTTACGCTGAGCTTCGCACAAGTCGGCTTCCTGACGCTCGTCTATCAGGTCACGGCATCACTGCTTCAGCCGTTCATCGGCTCCTATACCGACAGAAATCCGATGCCTTATTCGCTGCCGGTTGGCATGGCGTCCTCGATGATCGGTCTGCTGACGCTTGCCTTTGCGCCCAATTTCAGCGTTCTGCTGGTCGGCTGCGTCTTTCTCGGTGTCGGCTCGTCGATCTTCCATCCCGAAACGTCACGGATCGCGCGCCTTGCGTCAGGCGGATCGCATGGGCTCGCCCAGTCGCTGTTTCAGGTCGGTGGCAATTTCGGCACCGCGCTGGGCCCGCTGGCTGCCGCATTCATCGTTCTGCCGCGTGGACAAAGCGGACTGGCGTGGTTTGCCCTGGCGGCACTCGCCGGCATGATCATCCTTACAGCGCTTGGCCGCTGGTATCAGTCCAACGGTCATGCCCGCCGCTCGTCAGGCAAGGCGACGGTTCGCCATTCGTCGCTGTCGCGCCGGCAGGTTGCGGTCGCCATGATCGTGCTGCTTGCGCTGCTGTTCTCGAAATATATCTACCTCGCCAGCTTCACGAGCTATTACACCTTCTACCTGATGGAGAGGTTCGGCCTCGATACGCAGGATGCGCAGATCTACCAGTTCATCTTCTTTGGCGCCGTTGCTGCCGGTACGATTGCGGGTGGGCCGATCGGCGACAGGCTCGGCCGCAAGCTTGTCATCTGGGTATCGATCCTCGGTGTCCTTCCCTTCACGCTCCTTCTGCCGCATGTCGGGCTGATGCCGACGGCCATCCTGAGTGCCATCATCGGCTTCATCCTCGCCTCCGCCTTCCCCGCCATTGTCGTCTATGGACAGGAATTGATGCCGGGACGCGTCGGGATGGTTTCGGGCCTGTTCTTCGGCTTCATCTTCGGCATTGGCGGCATCGGTGCCGCACTTCTCGGAGGGCTGGCGGACTGGAAGGGCATCACGTTCGTGTTCGATCTTTGCTCGTTCCTGCCTGCGATCGGCATCCTTGCACTCTTCCTGCCGAATGTCCGTGAACCGGCGCATTGAACAGAAGAACGGCAGCTTCCAGAAATGGAAGCTGCGTCTCGTGCGCTACCTGCTGCTTCGCCGCATCGACGTCGAGCGGCGAGCGGCGAGCGAGATTGTCTATCAGGAGCCGGAACCGGGCAGGACGCCGATTTCCGAGCAAGAGAACCGTCGTGCCACATGCGCGATATGATCGGTGCCGACCCCGCAGCATCCGCCGACAATAGAGGCCCCTGCCGCTATCCAGCTATCGGCCCAGTTGCCATATGATTGCGGGCCGAGGTCTTCCCTGACCACCGAGATCACTTCGTTAGCGGCACCGTCCTCGTCCTGCGAACCGAATGCGTTGGCGTAGACGCAAGGGGCAAGGAGGGAGCGGCCGCTCGCGCCGCCGAGAGAGCGGCGGCCATGACTTCGGGCATGGAGCAGTTGAAAAGAAGCGCCTGTGCGCCGAGCTGCGCCGCGAGGCTGGCAGCATCGCTGACGCTCTGCTTTGAGCGAAGCTGGGGCTCTCCCATCTCTTCCGGCGAGAGGTCATCGCGAAGCGTGAAGGAAAGCCATAGGGGTTTTCCTGTTCCACGCACCGCCGCTGCGGCAGCCGTCGCCTCTTCCAGGCTGCTCTGGGTCTCTGCGAGCCAGAAATCGACATGTGGCGCCATGCCCCGGACAAGGACGCCAAGGTAATCTGCCGCAAGTTCCGGATCGAACAGTTCCGGCTGGTAGGATCCGAACACAGGCGGCAGAGAGCCTGCAACCTTTACCTCAGACGCGGCATTTGACGCCGCGTCCCTTGCCAGACGTCCGGCAAGCGACGCCAACTCTTCGCCGCGCTCCCTGAAGCGGGCCTCACCGATATGGAAGGGCACAACGGCATAGCTGTTCGTGGTAATGACTTTAGCGCCAGCGCGAATGTAGCCATCATGCACCTCGCGCACCATGTCGGGCGCTTCCATGAGGGCCAGCGCGGACCATTCGGGCTGCCGGAAAGGAGCGCCGATACGCTCCAGCTCGCGTCCCATTCCGCCATCAAGGATGGTTATCTCGGTCATTGTATACTCTCTATCTGCTGACATCGTTGGATTGAAGCTCCTGGAAGCCGGCGATGTCGTCCTTTATGGAGGTGGTGATGTGGTCTCGAACCGCCCTTTCGGCCTGGTCGGGACTGCCGCCGATCAGAGCATCGAACAGCTCCTGATGTTCATCGACCAAGGGGCGCCGGCGGGGCCAATGGAGCTCCGACCAGCGGTAAAGCCATTCCATCTTGTCGGCCAGTTCCGAGTGACGCCGCATGAGCAGACGATGATCGGTCGCCTGCACGAAGCTCGCGTGGAACCCGAGATCGGCCTCCAGCCTTGCATCCGTGTCACCGCCATCCGCTCCGGCAAGATTGTCAAAGGCTTCGTGGACAGTGGTGAGGTCGATCTCGTTGCGCCGTTCGGCCACCAGACGGGCGGCAAGCCCTTCAAAGGCTGCTCGCAGCGTATAGATCTCCTCGATCTCCCTCGCATCGAGATGCGCCACCCGCCAGCTGGAATAGGGCGTGCGCGTCACAAGTTCCTGTGCTTCCAGCGCAAAGAGCGCAGAACGGACCGTGCCACGACCGACACCGATCTGTTGTGTCAGCGCCTGTTCCGTCAGGGTGCCCCCCGGAGGCAAGTCGCCGCGCACAATGGCGTCACGAAGCCAATCGGCCGCGTTGTCCTGCAGGCTTCTCTTGTCGATTGGCTGGCGCATGTGCCCCTCAGCGGTTGCGATCGAAATGGCTGCTGATGAAGGCGCGGCAGCGTTCCGACCTGGGGTGAGAGAAGATTTCTTCCGGCGTGCCGTCCTCGGCGATCAATCCCTTGTCGAGGAAAATGGTGCGTGATGACACCTCGCGGGCAAAACCCATTTCGTGGGTGACGATCAGCATCGTGCGGCCTTCTTCTGCGAGATTGCGAATGACCTTCAGGACTTCGCCGACAAGCTCCGGGTCCAGCGCCGATGTCGGTTCATCGAAAAGCATTGCCCGTGGGCGCTGCGCAAGGGCACGCGCTATCGCCACGCGCTGCTGCTGGCCACCCGAGAGATGTGCAGGCCACTCATTCCGCTTCTCGGCCAGCCCGACGCGCTCCAGCAGGCTCATTGCCTCGTCGACACATTCGGCCTTCGGCCGCTTCTGGACATGGATCGGCGCCTCGATGACATTTTGGAGGACGGTTCTGTGAGGCCACAGATTGAAGCTTTGGAAGACGAAGCCGAGATGGCCGCGCATCCGCCGCGCCACGCGCTCCTGAGCACGCGACAGCGCCCCAGCCTCGGGTGTAACACTGTCCGCTCCGACGCTCACGGTGCCTGCATCGGGAACCTCCAGCATCGGAATGCAACGCAGCAAGGTACTCTTGCCGGAGCCGCTGGCGCCGATCAGCGAGATCACGTCACCATCGTTGGCGGTCAGATCGATACCGCGCAGAACCTCGTTTTCGCCGAAACGCTTGCGAAGGCCGCTGATGGAAATTGCCGGTTGACGGGTCATCTGGACACTCCAGACTGCCAGGGTGAGAGATACCGTTCGAGCCAGACGGTTGCGCGGGTCACGACAAGGGACAATGCAAGATAGATCAGTGCGGCGCAGAGGAAGATTTCGATTGCCCGCCAGGTTTCCGACACCATCGCGCGTGCAATGCCCGTGACCTCCATCAGCGTGATCGTGCTGACGAGAGCGGTGGATTTCAACATGGATATGACTTCGCTTGAATAGGAGGGGAGCGCCTGGCGGAAGGCGATCGGGAGGGTAATGCGCCGGAAGATGGTAAACCGGCTCATGCCGGCAACCCTGCCGGCCTCTATCGCCCCCTTGGGAACAGCGCGCAGGCCACCACGGAGGATTTCGGTCGTGTAGGCCGCGTCGTTGAGGATCAGCGCCAGGAGCGCGCACCAGTAGGGATCGCGGAAGAAGGGCCAGAGGAACGTGTGCCGAATGCCCCAGAAATGCGCCAGACCGTAGTAGATCATGAAGATCTGGATCAGAAGCGGCGTGCCGCGAAAGAGAAACACATAGGTCGATACGACCGGACGGCCGACGGTCGTGTTTCTGATCACGTTGAAGAATAAGGCCAGACAACCGCCGCCGAGAAGCGACAACAGCCCGAGATTGAGCGTCAGCGGCAGGCCGACCAGCAGGTGCTTGAGGATGTCGGCAAAGAAGGCCATGTCCATCAATGCGCCTCCACCGGCTGGCCGCGCAGGCTGCGACGTTCGGCAAGACTGAAGAGAAGGCCCGAGATCGTGGTGATGATCAGGTAGATGACGGCCCCTGCGGCATAGAAGAGAAAATCCTCCTGCGTCGAGCCGGCGGCCACAGAAACCTGCCGCATAACCTCGACAAGGCCGGTGACAGACACCAGCGCCGATTCCTTGATGGCGGACTGCCATTGGTTTCCAAGGCCTGGAATGGCGGTCACCATCGCCTGCGGAGCGATAACGCGCCAGAACAGGGTGAGCCTGCTCATGCCGACGACCCGACCCGCCTCTATCGTGCCTTTCGGCACGGCGTGATAGGCGCCGCGCAGGACCTCTGCCTGATAGGCACCGGAGATCAGGCCGATCGCCAGAACGCCGGCCAGAAAGCCGCTGATTTCAAAAGGCCCTGGCAGGCCGAGCATTTCACCTATTCCGCTGACGAGCTGACGGCCGCCAAAGTAGAAAAGGTAGATGACCAGAATATCCGGGACGCCCCGCAGGATGATGACATAGACCTCGGCCAGCTTCCTCAGCGGCCAGCTGCCGCCGATGCGTGCCCAGGCTGCGAGGATGCCGAGCAGGAGCCCGCAGCCGAAGGCGCATGCCGACACCGCGACCGTGAGGAGGCCCGCACGAAGCAAGGCCATCCCCCAGCCGTCAGGGCCGAATCCGAGAAGAACGAGGTCCGACTGCATATGTGTCTCAGAGCTTCGGCGTGATGACCATTCCGAACCATTTCTTCGAGAGTTCGGCAAGCGTGCCGTCGTCAGACATCGACTTCAGCCCCTTGTCGAGCTTCTGCTGCAAGTCCTGATTGCCCTTGCGAATGGCGATGGCAGCGCCGGTACCCATCACGCCGCCCTTGATCGAAGGCCCTGTCTTCTGGGCTTCGTCGGCATTCTTTTCAAGGAACGCGGCGACATTCGTCTCGGCAGCCATGCGGCGTCAATACGTCCGTTGAGAAGATCATGATAGACATCCGGGCCATTCGGATAGGTCCGGACGGTGACGCCCTTGTCGGCGAGGTATTTCGTCAGGAAGGTGCTCTGGATGGTGGACACCTGAACGCCGACCGTCTTGCCGGCCAGAACCTTTGCGATGCCGGCCATGGCGGGCTGTGTCGCTGCATCATCGGCCAGATCCACAGAACTGCCGCTGCCCGGCAATTCAATACCGCTGTCCTTCAGGACGACGAAGGTCGAGCCGCCGGTCGTGTAGGGAAGCGAGAAATCGATAACCTCACGTCGCTTTTCGGTAACGGAAACGGAATCGATAACGCCATCGTATTTTCCGTCGATGACGCCCTGGATCATTCCGTCCCACGCCTGCGGGATGATCTTGACACCAAACCGACACGCTTGCCGATCTCGTTGATCAGATCGATCTCGAAACCTTTCAGTTCGCCAGTCGGCGATGTCATGTTGAAGGGAGGAAAGGCGCCTTCCGTGGCGAAGACGTAAGTGTCCTTGCTCTCGGCGAAGCTTGCCGATGGCGTCAGGGCCAGGCTCGCGCAGGCGGCAAACGTCCAGCGCAGGAAATTGCTGCGTGTGATGGTCATCTTAAGTGATCCCGAATTGTGATGGAGGAGGAGAATAGGTCAGGTCAGCAGTTCCACGGCCATGCGCGTGAGCGCAATCGTGCTCTGGGCAATACAGGCTTCATCCGGCTGATAATCGGAGTTGTGAACCCTGTCGTCACGCCCCGGCTGGCCCGAACCGATGAAGATCTGGATGGATGGCATCCGCTCTGAGAAATAGGAAAAATCCTCGGCGCCGAAGCTCGATCCCTGTTCCACATGGGGGGCTGCGCCAAACTGCAGGCCGAGTGCCTCGGTGGCGCGGTCGATCAGCCGATCGTCGTTCATGAGCGGCGGGGCGCCGCGAACGTAGTCGACATCGACCGAAACATTCAACGCTGTGGCCGCACCCTCGCAGATCCGCCGGAACGCTGCTTCCGCCACGTCTCGAGATTCCGGCGAACGGCAGCGGACCGTGCCTTCAAACATGCAGCTGTCAGGAATGATATTCTGTGTTGCGCCGCCCTGGATATGGCCGATCGTCAGGACCGCCGAGGTGGCCGGGTCCATCTCGCGCGAAATGACCGTCTGCAACTGGGTAATCATATAGGCGGCGGCGACGATGGGGTCGATGGCCGCATGAGGCCGGGCTGCGTGGCCGGACCTTCCATGTACCACGACCTGGAACTCGTCGCTCGAGGCGGTGCTGGCACCGCGATTGAGCAATATTTTGCCGGCCTCCAGTTCCGGCCGGTTATGGAAGGCGATGGCAATATCGGCGCCATCGGCCGCGCCATCGGCGATCATGGCAGCCGCGCCGCTCTCCTGCGTTTCTTCAGCCGGCTGGAAGACGAGCCTGACGGAGCCCGCCAATTGCGAGGAGATTTTCGACAAGGCATTGGCCGCGCCCAGCAGGGAGGCGGTGTGGATGTCGTGGCCGCAGGCATGCATCTTCCCGGGAATGGTCGATGCGAAGGCAAGGCCGGTCTGTTCCTCGATCGGCAAGGCGTCCATATCTGCCCGAAGGATCACGCAAGGGCCGGGGCGGCCGCCGGTGATCGTGGCAACGACGCCGGTCCGCCCGACGCCGGTCTGCGGATCGAGCCCCATGGCCTTCAACTCATCGGCAACCACTGCCGCAGTTCGCACCGTCTCGAAGCCGACTTCCGGATGGGCATGGATATCGCGGCGAATCTCGATCAGACGTGGCTCAAGCGGCCGCACGAGATCCTCGATCATCGTGGAAGGGTCGTTCTGCAAATGCGGCATGTGAGGTCCGATATTTTAAGGCTTTGAAGTCCGGCCAAGGATGAGAGACGCCGCAGAAACTGTCAAGGATCGACAATGCGTTCAAATACCTAGTTTCTGAGTATATTATTCTACATTTTAGCTTCAGCGCCGCATCCTGATACCGTCGAGCTTCGCGCTAGGCCCGTGATGGCTTTTCACGCCGATTTTTCGAAGATCCGCACATTCCGGCTCGTAGCGGATCCTGCCATTCGACGTGCTTCATTTGTCATTGTCGGCAAGGCGGTCGTCATTGCCGCTACGGCGCGGTTCTTACCCTCACTCATCCGGAGCGCCGCAAATGCCGGTGTGGCAATGGCGAGCGAGGTTGCCGCCTTCGCGGTCGCTTATCGGCCGGTTATCGGCGCGACGCTCGAGGGCGGCGTCAGCCCGAGTAAGCGCCATGGCATGCTGGCAGAGATGGCAGCACTCTCCGGTACAACCCTTATCATCCTTGGCTGCGCGTCGGCCGTAGCAAGGCATCGGCGCTGGCCCATACCGGTATCGCCTTCGAGCTGGCCAGAGCTGCAACCGACTTTCCCGGCGGTTAGCTCACCTTCATCGATGTTACGGTCATGATCTTCATTGTGCCTGGCTGCGTGCTCGATGGCGGAGATGAATGTCGGCCCGATATCCCCGCCAAACGACATCGGTTTCACATCTCCTTCGCCGATGCCCATGGTCTCTACATGGCTCCTACTTGGCGTAATTATTTATCCGCAAATCGGCATAATGTAATCCAGTGGAGGCGCGTAGTGCTGCCGTGCCTCATCGGCTATCCCGTCCGATATCGACCGGATTGGAGCAAAATCGCCGCCGGTCCCCTTTCAACCGCCGCGGCCCATCAGCTTGCGGATCAGGATCGGAGATAGCCGTGGAACAGCACGAAAAACCATTGATCGCAATCGTCGGTGCAACCAGCAAGCAGGGCCGGAGTGTCGCTGCCTCGCTTCTCGCCAGTCAACGCTTCCGCGTTCGCGCGCTGACCCGCAACAGCAGTTCTCCAGCCGCCCGCGCGCTGCAGGATCTGGGTGCGGAAATCGTCAGCGTCCCGCTTGAACTGGGCAGCACAAAGGAGTTTGTCCACGCTTTCGAAGGGGCCGACGGCGCTTTCCTGATGACGCCACCGGTCGCGCCGCCGGACACGAGCGAAGCCCCCCTTGGCCGGGAGCTTGCCGATGCCGCCGTCTTGGCGGGTGTGAAGCATATCGTCTTCAGCACGCTCGAAAATGTCGACGCGATCTCGGCGGGGAGAAAATATGCGCCGCACTTCACCGACAAGGCCGAGGTTGCCGACTATATTCGCGGTCTCCCGGTGTCGCATTCCTTCGTCATGCTGGCCTTCTTCTACACCAACCTGCTGGAATACTACGTGCCCCGGCATGAGGGAGGCAGGCTGCTCCTGCCGATCTACCTTCCGGAAGACTTCCGCGCCCCCTTCGTTGATCCGCTGACGGCAACCGGCCCGGTCGTTCTTGAGATTTTCTCCAATCCGTCGCTCTATGCCGGCAAGACGCTTCCGATCGTCGGCGACATGATCTCACCGCGCGAAATGGTCGAGACCTTCCAGCGGGTGACAGGCATCAAGGCCGAGTATCGCAATGCCTTCACGCGAAAGGGACTGCTCGAGAATTTTCCCGCCTTCGCGGACAATGAACTTTTGGTCAGGGAACTTCTCGGCATGGTCGAATATGCGGTCGAATACGGCTATTTCGGCAAGGAACATGACCTGGAATGGAGCCGTCGCCTCAATCCCGGAACGTTGAACTGGGAACAGTTCCTCAAGAGGACAGGCTGGCGAGGAGACAGGCATTCGTTCGGCGCTTAGACCTAAGGCCGGCATGCGCTATCCTTCAGCATACGCCGAGCGGTGTGGCGCAATCCCCGGCAGCTTTCGGATCTCCTCCACGAGAAAATCAGCGAGAAGCCGCACACGGGCAATGCCGGCCCGCTCGGGCACGACAAGCAGACTGACCGGCATTGTATCGAGATCATAGGCATCGAGCACGGTTTCGAGTTCACCCGCATCGAGCAGATCCTGAACGAGCCAAAGATGCGCCGGCGCAATGCCTCGGCCCGCGGCAAGGGCAGCTCGGGCAGCGAGCCCATGGTCCACACGCAAGGTTCCGCCCATCTGCACCATCAGCCGTGACCCCTCCGGAGCGGAGAGAAAAAGCTGATCGCTTCCGGCGACGTTGGACATCACGACGCTATGATGCGCGCGAGGTCCGACGGCCGCTCCGGTCGCCCGTGCCGAGCAAGATAATCAGGTGATCCGACAAGCTTTCGGCGACTTGTCCCGATCGCGACAAGCTTCATCGCGCCATCCATGACCGGCCCCAACCGTAAGGCGATGTCGACGCCCTCGCGCGCAAGATCGATACGTTCATCGGTAAGGTTGAGGTCTATCTGGACATCCGGATGCTTGTCCTGAAAGGCGAAGATCATACGCGTGACATGCATGACACCGAGCGCAGCCGTGCACGACAGGCGAACAGGACCGACAGGGACATGCCGGGCATCTCTGGCCTCTTCGGATGCCTGATCCACGAGCCGCAGGATCTGCAGGCAGTTCGCGTAATATCGACTGCCTTCCTCTGTCAGGGAGACGCGGCGGGTGGTTCGCCCAAGCAGCGCCACACCCACAGCCTCTTCGAGTTCACTGATATGGCGCGAAACGGTCGATTGCCCGATGCCGAGCTCCCGCGCCACCGCCGAGAGATTGCCCCGTTGGGCAACGCGGACAAAGGTCCGCATACGTTCCAGCGATGGTCCCCTGTCATCCATTTTTCGGCAATATCCGGTTCATCACCCCTTGTAATCAGCAAATCACCTCTTGGCCATAGTCATGTAACAGTCAGGTTCAGCCCGGCCGCCTGCTGCCCCCCCTTCCCTGACGGGAGGCGGGTCATGTGTTGTACTTCCATGCCCCGCCTGCCTGCAGGCCGTTTTCGAAAGCGGCCCTGCCGGGACCGTTCAGCCAGGACTTCAGCGTCAGCATTTCGGGGTTGATCTCACGCAAAGCCTTGAGATCGGCATGACCTGCCAGGCGACCATCGTCGAAAAGGGCCGTGAGTTCTGCAGAAAGGGATTTTCGGCCAGCACACTTTCAGGAAAGCGAGAATAGGGGATCGGCCGGCCGGCGGCTTGCGAGAATAATGCCTCCAGATCAGTCCCTGTGACGGTATCGCTTGCGATCTCGAATGACGTATTTTGAAATCGCAGCGGATCAGAAAAGATGGCAGTGACAATCTTGCCGATGTCTTCCACGGCCAGAACCTGCATGGACGCATCCGGCTGGATGAAGAATGTGTAGCGGCCTTCATCAAGCCCGAAGCCCGGCATGACCAGAAGCTCCATGAAGGTCGAGGGCCGGACGATCGTATGGACGATGGGCAGCGAGCGGATATGTCGTTCGATTTCCGCCTTGGTCTCGTAATGCGCGACGCCGGTCGGCCTGTCGCCCGCAGCACTTCCCGATGAATAGACAAGGTGTTTCACCCTGCTCTCGACAGCAAGATCGGCAATAGTCTTGCCGTAGCGCACTTCCTCTTCGTCGGTCACCGCGCCGCCTGGCGAACTTGGCTGAACGCTGAATACGCCATGTGCGCCCGCCATGGCACGTACAATGGCAACACGGTCATCAAAGTCTCCGACAAAGAGCGCAACACCTGCTTCCCGCAAAGCGATCGCTTTCGGTGATGTAGCATCACGCACGATGGCGCGCACCGGCCAGCCCGCCTTGAGGAGCGCGGTCGCAACCGAACCACCTTGTTGACCTGTCGCACCAAAGACCAGGATTGGAAGCATGTCATTTCGCATGGGAATACCCTCGTGTTGAACGTGGGTTACTCATATATACCGTTGAAAGGCCGGCGGAAGACGGCACATTTTTTAGCTTCAGGCACAGGAGTGATACCATTGGAGAAGCAGGTTCACGGGCGGCCGTATGAAGAGAAGAATGACAGGCCGTATTTCCGCCCTTGCGCGCCCAACGCGGTTCTGGCGCGCCTGGGCGACAAATGGACGATCCTTGTCATGTCGCATCTGGCCTTGGCGACCGGCATCAATTGCGCTTCAGCGAACTCAAGAACGGCATAGAAGGCATCACCCAGCGGATGCTGACTTTGACGCTGCGCAATCTCGAGCGTGATGGGCTCTTGATCCGCCACTATTTTCCAGAGGTCCCGCCGCGCGTCGAATACCAGCTGACCGAGATGGGCGCCTCCATGCTACCCGCCCTTGAGGGGTTCACGTCCTGGATCAGGCAGAACTGGCCGAGAATTGAAGAGTGCCGAAAACGTTACGATTCAAGATGAAGCCTACCCTCGGCAGCGCCCGGATCATAAACCAAGTGCCGTCAGGAATTGGTCGATCTGACGCTCCATGGCGGCCCGGTCGTAGTCGATCATGGCCATGCGCCAGAACCCTTGCGCAAAGGTGATGATGATCATGGCCGTTGTTTCAGGATCAAGGCCAGGTCGCAGAATGCCCCTTTCCCGGTCCCGCTTGAGAAGCTCGGTCAGTCCGGTGCGGAAATCGGCCATGCCTTTCTCGGCAACCACCTTCAGGTCGCCATCAGCGATAACCTCTTCGGACATCATTGCCGCCATCATGCAAAGGCGCGAGGGGGTCTGCGGGTCATCAAGGCAGTCCAACATCACCGCAAACATTCCCCGGATGCCCTTCCCCGCCGTCGCGGCGCTGAGTAAGGCGTGATTGCGTTTGCGCCCCTCCGTCTCGGCATAGCGCTTCAGACAGGCCAGATAGAGATGCTTCTTGCTTTTGAGCGTATTGTAGAACGACCCCTCACCCAGACCGGTCGCCTTCAACAGGTCTCTGAGTGACGTCGCGGCATAGCCTGTCTTCCAGAACTGAAGCGTCGCCTGATCGAGTGCCCTGTCATAATCGAATGAAATCGCGCGTCCCATCGGCATCCCGCAGTTGCATTTGTAGCAGTCGTTAAAAAATAACTTGACGGCCATGCGATGTCAAATCTATTTGTATCACTCGCTACAACTAATACCTATGACAAGCCGGAGTGACGGCACGATGGAGACTGACATGAAGCGATTGCCGGGCAAGATTGCCCTTATCACCGGAGGCACGACGGGCATGGGTGCTGCCTCGGCCAAGCTCTTCGCCAGCGAGGGCGCCACGGTCATTGCCACAGGCACAAACCCGCAGACGCTCGAGCGGCCCGCCGCGAGCTCCCCGATGTCGAATTCGTCGCCAGCGATGCCGCAGATCCGACGGCCATCCGCGCTTGGTGGACAAGGTGGCCGACACACACGGACGGATCGACATCCTCTTCGTCAATGCCGGCGTTGCGGGTTACGTGCCCGTCGGGCAGGTGACGGAAGAGTTCTTCGACCGCATGTTCAATCTCAATGTCCGCGGCGCCTATCTGCTGATGCAGGAAGCCGCACGCGTGATGCCGCAAGGCGGTTCCATCGTCCTGACGGCGTCCATTGCCCATGCCATGCAATGCCAAACACATCGGTCTATGCCGCCAGCAAGGCGGCCTGCGTGCACTGGGCAGGACGATCGCCGGAGAATTGGCCGCTCGCGGCATTCGGGTCAACACGATAAGTCCGGGCCCCATCGCCACGCCGATCTGGACGAAGACAACGGGCGCAACCGGCCAAGGGCTACAGGCTATGGAGAGCCAGATTGCAGCCCGTGTGCCGCTCAAACGCGTCGGCAGCCTGAGGATATCGCCGCGGCAGCCCTCTTTCTTGCCTCGTCCGAGGCATCGTTCATTACAGGCATCGATCTTCCGGTCGATGGCGGCGTCATGGAACTGGGGTTCGGCGGATAAGCCTTGTCCGCAGCGGTCGAGACGCGGCATCCGTCACCGAAGGTTCAGACGGCTGATGGCGTCGCTGCTGCGGATCACCGTTGCGAACTCTTCCTGCCATCGAGCCCCATCCGGTCGAAGGCCGCCGTAGGGAGGATGATCCAAGTGGGCCTACGTTTTTCCGAGGCAAACATGGCGTTGGCGGGAGACAACGAGCCTTGTAAACGGTCCATATGCCGGCGCTGTGCGACCTGACCCGCAGCAGAAGAATATTGGTTCTGCGTGAATCAAAACCTATCCTGCCCGGATCGATGGCGACCTTGATATTGGCCACGACAGGTCGTCTCACGCGGGAATGCCGAAGACGGCCGGACCGCCAGAGATCTACAGTCTTCCTTCCATGCAGACACGGAAGGACTGTTATTCTATTTTTCGGAGCCCCCCTCGCGGCATCTGCCACGTGAAAGCGCAGGCCCTCCATGCGTTCGCGTCCTTTACCATGATGCCAACACGAATACCGAGAGACAGCCCGCAAAGGCAGATGCCCGGGCGGATGTCTCCGCCCGGGCCATTCGATATTCAGCCCTGAAACTTGACCATCGTGCCGCCGCCGGAGGCCTGGTCGGTCGGATAGACCTCGACCCGCGCGACATCGACAAACACCGGCAGGTCGATGACACTCTCGATCACCTTCGCAATATTTTCCGGCTGGAGCGAGCGATAGCCATCGTAGAGTACGGCATTTGCCTGATTGCCCGGGATAGAGGTGCGGTAGAGCGATGTCTCCACGCGCCTGGAACGATCTCACTTACCCGAACGGAAGAGCCGAGCAGGTCGAGGCGAAGGTTGTCGCAAAACAGCGAGAGCCCGGCCTTCGAGGCGCCATAGGCCGAAGAATTCGGGAAGGCCGACTGCCCGCCGATCGAGCCGATGAAGATGAGATGGCCGCGGCGGCGCTCTACCATGCCCGGCAGAAGCGCACGCGTCAGGTGCATCGGCGCCTTCAGGTTGACATCGATCATCGCATCGATCTCTGCCGGATCGATCTCCTGAAAGACGGCACGGGTCGAAAGAATGCCGGCATTGTTGACGAGAACATCAACCTCGACGCCCTTCAGCGCCTCGACGATGGCCGAAGTATCGCGCACATCTGCACGAATGGTTTGCGCGCCGCATGTCGCAGCAAGTTCGGAAAGCGCCTCTTCATTGCGGCCGACCGCATAGACGGTCAGCCCCTTGCTGCGAAGCGCCTGCACGGTCGCCTTGCCGATGCCGCTTGTGGCACCGGTCACGACGGCCACCCGCAAAGCGTCAGACATAGATATAGCCTCCGCTGACGACAACGTTCTCACCGGTCGCATAGGAGTTGCGGCTCGACGCCATCATGACGATCCACTCGGCCATTTCGACCGGTTCCGCCGCGCGGCCAAGCGCGCTGGCCTTGGCCAGTTCCGGCAGGAAGCCGAGTTCCTTGGCGCGGTCTGTCGCAAAGCCGGCAGGCGCCACCGAATTGACGAGGATCTGGTCCTTGGCGCATTCCTGCGCGAAGGACTTGGTGAGGCTAACGACAGCAGCCTTGGTCGCCGCGTAATGGGCGTTCTGCGGATGCGCCTTGAATGCGTCAACCGAGGTGACGTTGACGATGCGGCCGGTGACTTCCGGTGCATTGACGTAGTTCTTCATGTGCAGAACGGCGGCCACCATCATGTGATAGGTGCCCTTGACGTTGATCGCGTTCTCCAGATCCCATTCCTCGTCGGTGATCTCGAGGATCGGACGGCGGGGATAGATGGCGGCGCTGTTGACGAGAACATGAATACGGCCGAGCTGTTCGGCAACAGCGGCAAAGCCCGCATGCGCCGTCTCTGCACGCGAGATATCGGCAGCAGCGGTCGCAACTTCGGCACCCAGCGCGCGCAAGGTTTCCGCCGCAGATGCAAGCGCCGCCTCGTTGCGGTCGATCAGGCCGATCTTCGTCGCGCCATAGGAAATCATCAGCTTGGCCGTGGTGAGACCAAGGCCGGATGCTCCGCCGACGATGACTGTCGTTTGGTTCTTCAAGTTCCACCTCTTTATGAACGTTGCACCATTCAAATTGTATGTTATCACTTATATGCCAAGTTTGGCGAAGCTCAAGCGCTTTCTGAAAGTCGTCCCATGATTCCGCGCCTTCTGCCACAAGTCCAAGATGATGGTCCCGGAGATGGCCAGGATGACGGCCGTGGCGATGTAGCGGCCCGTAGCAACAGGCACAGCCATGGCCGTGGCCTTCTGCCACCGGCAGGGCTTTTCGAGCGCCTGATCGAGGCCGGCTTTGTCGGAGATATTGGCACAACGCCGGGGACGCGGACAGTCTTTGCCACGGACAATTCCATCTACCAGATGGAGCCCATGGCCGTCGTTTTTCCGCGCGACATTGATGATCTCAAGGTCGTTGCACAGGTTCTTTGCGAGCCGGCATTCGCCCATCTGCCCGTCACGCCGCGCGGTGGTGGAACCGGGACCAACGGTCAGTCCCTGACATCCGGGCTTGTCGTCGACTGTTCCCGCCACATGAACCGTATTCTGGAGATCGACCCGGTGCGTCGCGTCGCACGGGTCCAGTCCGGCGTCGTGAAGGACCAGCTCAACCAGTCGCTCAAGGCCCACGGCCTGTTCTTCGCGCCCGAACTGTCCACATCGAACCGCGCCACGATCGGCGGCATGGTTTCGACAGATGCCTGCGGCCAGGGCTCCTGCCTCTACGGCAAGACATCCAACCATGTGCTTGGCCTGCGGATCGTGCTCAGCGACGGTACGGACTGGTGGTCACGCCCCATGGATGACGAGGCGCTTGCGACCGTCATGCGCCGCAAGGACCGTCTCGGCGACATTCACCGCACGCTCGCATCCATAGCAGATGACAGACGCCAACGCATCGCCGAGGTCTTTCCCCGGCTCAACCGCTACATGACGGGCTACGATCTCGCCCATATTCGCCGCGAGGACGGGTTTTTCGATCTCAACGCCATTCTTTGCGGCTCGGAAGGCACGCTTGCCATGCTGGCCGAGATCGAGGTCAATCTTCTGCCGATCCCGGCGCATGTCGCACTCATCAATATCCGCTACAGCGATTTCAACACCGCGCTCGAGGATGCCCGCTACCTGACGGGGCTGAAGGTCGCCTCGGTCGAGACGGTTGACGAAAAGGTGCTGGGGCTTGCCAAGAAGGATATCGTATGGGGCGGCATATCGCACTTTTTCCCAGATGATGCCGCCGGACCGACGAATGGCATCAACATCGTCGAAATCCTTGCCGATGATGCCGAGACACTGGAGCGGAAGCTGGCTGACGTTACCCGGGCGCTCGACACCGATGGCACGGGGCGCCATCGGGGCTATGCGGTGGCACGCGGCCATGCGGATGCCGAAAGGATCTGGTCGATGCGCAAGCGCGCCGTTGGCCTTCTCGGCAATGTCGACGGCCCGGTGCGGCCCGTGCCTTTCGTCGAGGACACCGCCGTGCCGCCGCAAAACCTGGCTGCCTATATCCGTGAGTTTCGCGCGCTTCTCGATGAAGCCGGCGTGTCCTACGGCATGTTCGGCCATGTGGATGCCGGCGTTCTGCATGTCCGCCCGGCGCTCGATCTGACCCGCGACGATCACGTCCCGCTGGTGCGCGACATATCCGACGCCGTGGTGGCACTGACCCGCAAGCATGGCGGCGTCCTTTGGGGCGAGCATGGCAAGGGCGTCAGGTCGGAATATGTGCCGGATTATTTCGGCGACCTCTATCCCTGCCTGCAGGACATCAAGCGGGCCTTCGACCCCGAAAATCGGCTCAACCCGGGCAAGATCGCAGCCCCGGGTGATGGATCGCTGCTCAAGATCGACGAGGTGCCGCTGCGAGGCGCCCATGACCGGATCCTCGGCAACGAGATACGCGGCGCTTTCGACAATGCCGCCTATTGCAACGGCAATGGCGCCTGTTTCGATTTCGACGTCCAGAGCCCGATGTGTCCCTCCTACAAGGCGACGCGTGACAGGCGGTTCTCACCCAAGGGCCGTGCATCGCTGATGCGCGAATGGCTGCGGCTTCTGGCCGAAAAGCAGATCGATCCGCGGCGCGAGGCTGAAAGGCTGCGCGCCAAAGGCAGCCTCGTGACGCTGCCGGCACGGCTGTTCAACAGTCTCAACCCGGCCAACCGCAACGACTTCTCCCATGAGGTGCGGGAGGCATGGATAGCTGCCTTGCCTGCAAGGCCTGCGCCGGACAATGTCCCGTGAAGGTCAGCGTACCCGCCTTCCGCTCGAAATTCCTCGAACTCTATTACGGGCGGTATCTGCGACCGATCCGCGATCCCCTCGTCGCGACAATCGAAACGACACTGCCATGGATGTCGCACCTGCGGCCGCTCTATAATCTTCTGGCCGGCACGACCGCCGGCCGCAGGTTGACGGCCATTGCCGGCCTCACCGCTTTGCCGACGCTGCCCGCCATGCAGATTTACCGCGAAGCAACGTTGATCGGCGTACCCATCGCCGGCACGAAAGCGCTCGCCGCGCTTTCAGAAGCCGATCGTCGTCGTGCGGTGGTTTTCCTGCCCGATGTCTTTACCGGCTATTTTGACCCGGCGGTCGTGCTTGCGGCTCTAAAGCTCGCTCGTCGCATGGGTTTCTTGCCCCTTGTTGCGCCACCGATTGCCAATGGCAAGGCGCTGCATGTGCATGGCTATCTCGGCCCCTTCGCGCGCGTGGCACGTCGCAGTTCCAGGCTGCTTGCGGAGTTTGCGCAGGCCGGGATCCCTGTCGTCGGGCTTGACCCTTCCATGACGCTCGCCTATCGAAGCGAATACCGAGACATCGTCGGCGCCCAGCGGGCGCCCACCATCCTGCTGCCGCAGGAGTGGCTGGCAGCACGGCTGAACCACCTGCCCGTCCTCCCGCCGGCTGCGGCAGGCCCTGTCGCCCGGCGTTTCCGGATGATGACCCATTGTACCGAGCAGACGAATGCGCCCTCGGCGGCGGCGCAATGGCGATCGATCTTCTCCGCTATCGGGCTCGACTATGCCACCGAGGCTGTCGGATGTTGCGGCATGTCCGGCACGTTCGGCCATCAGCGACAGAACCGCGGCACCTCGGAAACACTTTACGCCATGAGCTGGAAGCCATCGATCGACGGTGCAGCGGCTGATGACGTCCTGATGGCGACCGGGTATTCCTGCCGCTCTCAGGTCAAGGAAATGGCGGGTAGACGCATCCCGCATCCGGTCGAAATCCTGGCGGCGCTTCTCGAATGACATGGTCGCCCCCGGATAACATGATATGTGACATGTGACTTTACCCCAAAATCAGGCGAATTTCGCTGGAGGATATGTTGTCGATCATTACCCAACGCGGCAATCTGGCCGAGATCGTCACTGCCAAGCTGAACGAACGGATAGAGAGCGGGCTTTACGCAGCCGGTGAGAAAATCCCGTCAAGTGCCATGCTATGCGAGGAATTCGGCGTCTCGCGCACGGTCATTCGCGAGGCACTGACCTCGCTGAAATTTGCCGGACGGGTAACGGCGCGCCAAGGTGCCGGGGTTTTCGTCACGGAAAAGGAAACCCGTCCGCTCAATTACGAGATCAGTCGCACCGAGGATATCCGCTCGGCCATGCAGATCCTCGAATTGCGGCTGGGCGTCGAATTGCAGTCGGTCGCGCTTGCGGCAGCAAGGCGGACACCGGAGGCTCTTGCCGAAATCGCCCGCGCCTATGACAATCTCGAAGCCCTGCAAACCGACGATGCGGAAATCGAGGCGCGCGCCGATTTCGAGTTTCATCTTGCAATCGCGCGCGCAACCCGCAATCCGCATTTCCCGAGCTTCCTCGAAGCCGTCATGGACAGCATCAATTTCGACCTACTCCTGAAGCACCGCCAGTCCGCACGGTCCTACTCCACCTATCTGCGGCAGGTGAACAAGGAGCACGCCTCCATTCTCTCGGCGATCACCCAAGGGGATGTCAAAGCGGCACGCAGCGCCATGAGCCTGCATCTGAGGAGAGCCTGACCCGCTACCGGGTCATGCTGGACGAACCGGCCTATTCCGAAACCTGAAGAATGCCCACGCAGCCCCGGATATTCGAGCAAGGCACGTCGCTGGTCTGATCGGGGCCACCGAAGTCGCTGGCCCCGATCGTTGAGATATCAGATCTTCTTCTCAAACTCCGGCAAGATCTCGAAAAGATCGCCGACGAGGCCGTAATCGGCGACCTGGAAGATCGGTGCTTCCTCGTCCTTGTTGATGGCGACGATGACTTTACTGTCCTTCATGCCGGCGAGATGCTGGATCGCACCGGAAATGCCTGCCGCGATATAGAGATCCGGCGCCACGACCTTGCCGGTCTGGCCGACCTGCCAGTCGTTCGGCGCATAGCCGGCATCGACGGCGGCACGCGAGGCGCCGACGGCGGCACCGAGCTTGTCGGCAACCGGGAGGATGACTTCCTGGAACTTTTCCGAGGAACCGAGTGCGCGGCCACCCGAGATGATGATCTTGGCAGAGGTCAGTTCCGGACGTTCCGACGAGGCGATCGCATCGGAGACGAAGGAGGAGACGCCCGGATCGGCTGCAGCGAGACGCTCTCGACCGAAGCGAACCGCCTTCAGCCGTCGCGGCAAAGGATGCGGTGCGAACGGTGATGACCTTCCTGGCGTCGGTTGCCTGTACGGTCTGGATGGCGTTGCCGGCATAGATAGGGCGCCGATAAGTGTCGGCGGAAACAACTTCGGTGATTTCCGAAACCTGGGCCACATCAAGCAGTGCTGCAACGCGCGGCATGACGTTCTTGGCCGATGCCGTGGCCGGCGCGATGATGACGTCATAGCCTGGAGCCAGCGAGACGATCAGGGCGGCGAGCGGCTCTGCCAGACGGTTGGCGAGGCTTGCATCCTCGGCCAGAAGCACCTTGGAGACGCCGGAGAGCTTTGCAGCAGCATCGGCAGCAGCCTTGGCGCCTGCACCGGCGACGAGGATATGGACGTCGCCGCCGATCTGAGCCGCGGCGGTCAGCGTCTTCGCCGTCTGGTCCGAGAGCGTGGCATTGTCGTGTTCTGCCAGAAGAAGAATGGTCATGTCATGTAACTCCTTGCTCTTCCGGGCTCTTAGATTATGCCGGCGGTCTTCAGCGCGCCGACCAGCTCGTCGACGCTTCCGACCTTGACGCCAGCCTTGCGGCCACCCGGCTCCTCGGTCTTCAGCACCTTGAGGCGCGGCGAGACGTCGACGCCGAAATCGGCGGGGGTCTTCTTGTCGAGCGGCTTCTTCTTTGCCTTCATGATGTTCGGCAGGGACGCATAGCGTGGCTCGTTCAGACGCAGGTCGGTGGTGACGACAGCCGGAAGCTTGACTTCGATCGTCTGCAGACCACCATCGACTTCACGGGTGACGGCAGCCTTGTCACTGGTGATCTCGATCTTCGAGGCGAAGGTCGCCTGGGCGGAACCGAGAAGCGCTGCCAGCATCTGGCCGGTCTGGTTGCTGTCGTCATCGATCGCCTGCTTGCCGACGATGATGAGGCCCGGCTGTTCGGCATCGACGACGCCCTTCAGGAGTTTTGCCACGGCGAGCGGCTCGACCGTTTCGTCGGTCTCGATCAGGATGGCGCGGTCGGCGCCCATGGCGAGTGCCGTGCGCAGCGTCTCTTCCGCCTTGGCCGGACCGATCGACACGACGACCACTTCCTCTGCCTGGCCTTTTTCCTTCAGCCGCAGAGCCTCTTCCACCGAGATCTCGTCGAAGGGGTTCATCGACATCTTGACGTTGGCGAGCTCGACACCCGAACCATCCGGCTTGACCCGGATCTTCACGTTGTAATCGACCACGCGCTTGACTGGTACGAGGATCTTCATCGGTGTTTCTCCTCAGGCCAATGCGACGGCGTTGGTGTTGTCATTCAGCATGCTGGTCTCCATTCAGTGAAGGCCGAGATAGGCCTTGCGAACCTCTTCATTGTCGCGCAGCGCAGCACTTTCGCCCGAAAGGTGAATAGCGCCATTGACCATGACATAGGCGCGTTGCGACAGTTTGAGTGCATGATTGGCATTCTGCTCCACCAGAAAGATTGTCTTGCCCATGGAGGCGATCTCGGAGATGACCTCGAAGACACGCTTGACGACGAGCGGTGCCAAGCCGAGCGAAGGTTCGTCGAACAGGATGAGTTCCGGACGGGCCATCATCGCCCGGGCAATCGCCAGCATCTGCTGCTCGCCGCCCGACATCGTGCCGGCCGTCTGGTTACGACGCTCCTTGAGGCGCGGAAAGAGGTCGAACATGGTTGCCCGGTCTTCTTCAAAGTGCGCCATGCCGATGGGTGTCGTGCCCATCATCATGTTTTCCTCGACCGACATGTCCTGATAGATCTGCCGTCCTTCGGGCACGAGCGCGATACCGCGGCGCGCCACCCGGCTGGTGGCCAGGCCCGAGATGTCCTCGCCTTTGTGGAGAACGCGGCCGCTCGACGCGCGTGGCATGCCGAAGATCGTCGAGAGCAATGTCGTCTTGCCGGCGCCGTTGGCGCCGATCAGGCTGACGATCTCGCCACGGCTGATATGCACGTTGACGGATTTCAACGCTTCGACCGGCCCATAGTGAGCATGAACGCCGACGAATTCGAGAAGCGGTTTTTCCTGCATCAGTGGACTTCCTCTTCGCTGACGCCGAGATAGGCAGCAATGACGGCCGGGTCGTTTGCGACATGATCCGGCGTGCCATCGGAAATGACCTCGCCGTGGTCGAGCACGACGATATGGTTGGAAATGCTCATGACGAGGCCCATGTCGTGTTCGATCACCAGCACCGTCAGGTCATGATCGGCACGCAAAATCTGTAGGACCTCCGACAGTTCGCGCGTCTCGGCCGGGTTGAGGCCGGCGGCCGGCTCATCCAGGCAGATCAGCTTCGGCTGGGTGCACATGGCACGGGCGATCTCAAGCCGCCGCTGACGGCCATAGGGCAATTCGCCCGCAAGCCGGTTTGCGTCTTCCGCAAGATGCATGCGCTCCAGCCAGTAATAGGCGCGGTCGACGGCCTCCGTTTCGGCCCGCCGGTAGCCCGGTGTCGAGAAAACGCCGCTCAGGAGGTTGTTGGTCGTCTGCCGGTGCTGCGCGACCAGAAGATTTTCGACTACCGACATTTCGCGGAACAGCCGGATATTCTGGAAAGTGCGGGCGATGCCGGCGCGGGTGACGAGATGCGAGCCGCCGGTGATCGGCTTTGTCACCAGTTCGCCGATATCCTGCGGACCGTCTTCGCCATGCAGCAGGATCTGCCCCTCGCTTGCCCGGTAGAAGCCGGTGATGCAGTTGAACATCGTCGTCTTACCGGCGCCGTTCGGCCCGATCAGTGCGGTGATTGCGCCCTTTTCCGCAGTGAAATTGACGTCGCGATTGGCGACGATGCCGCCAAAGCGCATGGTAACGTTGCGGACCTCGAGAAGTGGTGTGCTCATCGGGCAGCCTCCCCGCTGGTATTGAGGATCGCGGCCGGAGCCTCCGCACGTTTCTTCGAGGGATAGAAGGCCGGGCGGGTGACGCGCACCAGTCCGCGCGGCTTCCAGATCATCATCACCACCATCAGAACGCCGAAGACGAAGACGCGATATTCCGCAAAGTCACGCAGCAGTTCCGGCAGAATGGTGAGGACAAGCGCTGCAAGCACCACG
Organism: Shinella sp. UYSO24; assembly: GCA_902167985.1. GTDB lineage: Bacteria > Pseudomonadota > Alphaproteobacteria > Rhizobiales > Rhizobiaceae > Neorhizobium. The sequence goes on along the minus strand of CABHNZ010000006.1, from coordinate 53,986 downwards.
CCAAGCGTCGAACCGAGACCGCCAAGCACGACGATCGCAAGGATCAGCGCAGATTCGAAGAAGGTAAACGAGGTCGGGTTCACGAAGCCCTGATGGACGGCGAAGAATACCCCCGCCAGACCACCGGTCGATGCGCCGAGCATGAAGGCGGAGAGCTTGATGAAGACGTGATTGACGCCGAGAGACCGGCAGGCAATCTCATCTTCGCGCAGTGCTTCCCACATGCGGCCGATCGGCATGACGCGCAGGCGCTGCACGGCATAGATGACGCCGCAGACGACGAGGAAGAGCACGAGATAGATGAACCAGAACTTGTAGTCGGCATTATAGGAAATGCCGAAGAATTCGTGGAACGGCGTTCCGCCCTGACGTGCCGAGCGCGTGAATTCCAGGCCGAACAGGGTCGGTGCCGGAACAGCCGCGCCGTTGGGACCACCGGTGAAATCGAGCCAGTTGTTGAGCACGAGACGGATGATTTCGCCAAAGCCGAGCGTCACGATCGCCAGATAATCGCCGTGCATCTTGAGCACCGGAAAGGCCAGAACCATGCCGAAGAGTGCGGCGAGGAAAGGCGCAATCACCAGCGCGCTCCAGAAGCCGAGCCCGAGATATTGCGAACCGAGCGCCATGAGATAGGCGCCGACCGCATAGAAGGCGACAAAGCCGAGATCGAGGAGGCCGGCAAGCCCGACGACGATATTGAGCCCGAGGCCGAGCAGGCAGTAGATCAGCGCCAGAATGGCGACTCCGAGGTAATATTTATCGGCAAAGAACGGCAGGCAGAGGCCGGCAACGAAGATCAGCGCCAGGACCGGCACGGCCGAGCGTTGCTGGCCGGTGCGAACCGTCACGCCGGCGCCGTTGCGGGCCAGACTGCCGGAAATGCGCCTGCCGAGGCTCGTCATCGCCAGAAGCGAAAGCGCCACTCTTCCGGCCGTGATGACGGCAGCCGTCGAGACCGCGCGGCCGAGTTCATTGTCGAAGGAGAAACCGTCGAGAACCAGACCGGAGATCGGGCCGACGAGGATGAGCGAGATACAGAAGGTGAAGAGCGCCTGCTTGGCGAGGATGAAAAGCGGGTTGCCTGTCGCAACGGTCTTTGCTGTCTGAGCCATCTGATCCCTCACACCTTCTGGATTTCAGGACGGCCGAGCAGGCCGAAGGGACGGAAGAACAGGAGCACGATCAGCAGACCGAAGGCGAAAACATCCTTGTAATCCGTGCTGACATAGCCTGCGAACAGCGCCTCGGTGAGACCGAGCAGAATACCGCCAAGGACAGCGCCCGGGAGCGAGCCGATGCCACCCAGAACAGCGGCGGTGAAGGCCTTGATGCCCATCACGAAGCCGATGAAGAAGTTGAACGTGACGAGCACGCCGCCGACGGCAGCCGTCGATGCGCCGATGACGAAGACGGCCGAGATGATCCGGTCGGTATCGACGCCCAGCACCGCCGAGATCTGCCGGTTCTGCTGCGTGGCGCGGCACTGGCGGCCGATGCGGGTGTGGTTGATGACATAGGTGAGGATGCCCATCGCCACGAGCGAGGCGGCCAGAATGATCGCCTGCATATAGGTGATCTGCGCGAAATGTTGGTCACCGCCGAAACGGAACGCGCCTTGTACGAGGATCGGCACGCCCTGGTCGCGGGCGCCTGGGCGATCTGGACATAGCTCTGCAGCATCAGCGAGATGCCGATGGCCGAGATCAGCGGTGCAAGCTTCGTCGAGCCGCGCAGCGGACGATAGGCAACGCGCTCGATCGCCCAGCCATAGACGCCGGTGATGACACAGGTGATGACGAGGATCGACACGAGCACGAAGGGCACCGACTGGATGCCGAAAAAACTCATGACTGCGAGGGCAATGCCCGCGACATAGGCGGACACCATGTAAACATCGCCATGGGCGAAATTGATCATACGGATGACACCGTAAACCATGGTGTAACCCACGGCGATGAGACCATAGATGGTGCCCAGAGTGATCCCGTTGATCAACTGCTGCACCAGGATGAAGAAATCCATGGCGAACCCCTCTTGTCGTTATGTGTGAAAGAGGAGACCGGCGCGGGCATGTCCGCACGCCGGTCTCTCAAGCCATGACTTACTTGCGGACCGGAGCGCCCTTGTCGTCGAAGGAGTAGAAGACGAACTTGAAGTCCTTCACGTCGCCCTTTTCGTTCCAGGCAAGGTTGCCGACCGCAGACTTGACGGTGTTGGCATGCAGCCACTTGACCTGCTCGTCGATGCTGCCGCCCTTGGTACCGGCAATGGCGGCAACGACCGTCTGGGCGCTGGCATAGCCGAACAGGGTGTAGTTGTCGGGAGCAATGTTCTGCTTCTTCAGGTCGGCAAGTGCGTCAGCCGAGGCCGGATCTTCCTTCGGATCCGCAGCCGACGAGTAGTAGACGCCCTTGAGGTTCTGCGGGCCGCCTGCGGCCGTGACGATTTCGGCCTGGGCGAGAGCGTCGCCGCTGACGAAGGCGACGTCGAGACCCTGTTCATGGATCTGGCGGATCAGCGGGCCGGCTTCCGGAATGAGACCGCCGAAATAGACGACCTTGGCGCCAGAACTCTTTATCTTGGTGACGAGCGCGTTGAAGTCGCGTTCGCCGCGGGTGAGGCCTTCATAGAGAACCGGCTTTACGCCGCGGCCTTCCAGCGTCTTCTTCAATGCGTCGACGAGGCCCTGACCATAGGTGTCCTTGTCATGTACGAGAGCGATCTTGTCGATCTTCAGCGTATCGAGAATGAAGGAACCGGCAACGACGGCCTGCTGGTCATCGCGACCGCAGGTGCGGAACATGGTGTTGAAGCCGCGATCGGTGACGATCGGGTTGGTGGAGGACGGCGTGACGGTGAGAATGCCGGCATCGTTATAGATCTCGGAGGCCGGGATCGTGCTCGACGAGCAGAAATGCCCGACGACGGCCTGGACCTTGTCCTGATCGACAAAACGGTTGGCAACGGCCACGGCCTGCTTCGGCTCGCAGGCATCGTCGCCCTTGACCAGCTCGACCTTCTTGCCGTCGATACCGCCGGCAGCGTTTACATTCTTGATATAGGCGGACACACCCGTCCAGACCTGCTCACCGAACGTAGCGTTGGCGCCCGTCATCGGACCGGCAACGCCGATCTTGATCGTGTCGGCAGCAAAAGCGCTGGTGGCGAGAAGTGCGGATGCGAACGTGGCAGATGCAAGAAATTTTGCAATTGAGTTCATCTTGGTTCCCTCTGTTGAGACACATCAGTCCTCTGTTTCTTTGCGAAACTTATTATTTTTGCCATGAGTGCCCGTTCGCATTCCGGGAAGGAATCCGTTCGGTAAATCAGGGTGATAGAGTGCTTACGAGTGGCGCGTCCGGTATGAAGGCGACTTGGTTTTCCATCCCTTTCGCTCGCCAAAAGACTGCATCAGTTAGCGGCCAGCCCAAACCAAGAAACGGCTGCGATCGACAAGTTTTCCTTTTCCTCTGCATGGCGACCGGCAAGCAGGCGCAGGACATGCGCCATCATCCGGTTTCAGGCCATGACTGCCGTGAAACCGCTGGTAGCCAGCCTGTTCAGAAGTGTCTCAGTCGAGATCGCGCTGCGTCGACCAGTCTTCCGCGCAGATCCAGTCGCAGAAGGTGGAGATGATCTTCACGCGCCGATGGGCGCGCGGAACGACGAGGTAAAAGCCCGGTATATCCTTCGGATCCATGCCTTCCAGCCTGTCGATGCCGAACGGTGCGACTAGGCGCCCAGCCTTGATGTCGGCAAGCGCATCCATCTTCGACAAAAGCCCGACGCCAAGACCGGAGATCGTGCCGCGCCGCATTGTTGCGGCATCCTGAAACTCGATCTCCCCGGCGACATCGGGCACGTCCATGCCGAGATGCCGCAGCACCTTGCCCCAGAGATTGCGCGCCATGACCGGATGAAGCAGCGTAAACGCAGCCAGGTCCTTCGGCTCGCGCAGCCGTTCGGCATGTTCAGGCGCACAGCAGATGATCTTCGGATCGCGAACCAGCAACTGGCAATCATAATCCTTCCAGGCGCCGAAACCCCACTGGATACAGACATCGACCTCGTCCGCCGCAAAGTCGCGAATATTGACCATGGTCGTCAGGCGCAGATCGGCGCCCGGCATCAGCTCGCGAAACCGCTCCAGCCGCTCCATCAGGTAACGGGTGGCGAAATACGGGCTGACATTGATGTTGATGCGGTTTCGATAGGTCGAGTTGGTGACGCGGCGGATGCCTTCCGTAAACTCGTCGAAGCCGGCCTCGATGAAATGCGACAGCACGATCGCCTGTTCCGTCGGCTCGATAACCCGTGCCTTGCGCTCGAAGAGCGGCACATGAAGAATGTCTTCGAGCAGCTTGATCTGCTGGCTCACCGCCTGCGGCGTCACCAGCAGTTCGTCTGCAGCACTGCGGAAGCTTCCCTGCCGCATGACGGCCCAGAATGCCCGCAATGCGTTGAGCGGCGGAAGTCGCGTATGCTGCCCAGCCAATTTTGCCTCCGCCCTGTCGATCGTGTTTTGCAATCAGCTGATCCGGACCCTGAAGGTCCGGATCAGAATCAATTTCAGATAACCGCCTTTTCAAGGAAAGGACGGTTTTCGACAATACGCTCGAAACCGACTTCCGAAAGATCCAGCGAACGATATTCACCATAGATGATCAGTTCGGAGACGCCGCGTCCGGTCGCAGGCCCCTGCTGCAGGCCATGGCCAGAAAAGCCGTTGGCAAAGACGAAATTGCGCACCTGCGGGTGACGGCCAACGACCAGATTGTGGTCGAGCACGTTGAAGTCGTAATGACCCGCCCACTGGTTTACAACCTTGATCGCTTCGAAGGATTGCGACCGTTCGGCAAGAGCCGGCCAGATGATATCTTCGAATTCGTCGTAACGCGGCTCGAAGTCGTCCCAGTCCGCTGCGGGATCCTCGACCGGCGGGCAGCCGGTCAGGAAGAACCGGCCTTCCGGACGGCAGAAGACGCCGCTCGGGTCGATCATCAGCGGCAGACGGCCCTCGTTCACGTGCGCCGTGCCTTCCGGCGTGTTGGCGCAGTCGAAGACGAAGAGCGTGCGCTTGCGCGGCTCGACCGGAATGTCGAGGCCGGCCATGCGTGCCGTCAGCGCCGCGCGCGGTCCCGACGCATTGACGATCGTTCCCGCCTTGACGACGGCGCCGGACTTCAGCGTCACGGATGTCACGGCATCGCCCTGTCGGTCGATCGCCACGACTTCATCGGTCACGTATTCCGCACCGAGCGAGCGGGCCTTGTTCTTGAAGCCGTACATGAGGCCGGTATTGTTGAACCAGCCTTCGCCCGAACGTCCATAGGAGGCAAGCTCGATGTCGTCGACGCGCAAATGCGGGAAGGCATTGGCGAGTTCGTCGCGGTTCCAGAGAACCACGTCCGCGCCGCAGGCGACCTGAACCTCATGGTTCTCCTTCAAGACCTCAACCTGATCGGGTGTGCTGGCCAGAAAGAGATAGCCACCGGAATGGAAGGCGAGATCCGGCTTGTCATCTTCGACCTGCATCAATTCGCCGAAATTGCGTATGATTTCCGAACCATACTGGCTGATCTTGACGTTGATCGGATTGGAAAACTGGGTGCGGATAGACGACGACGACAACGACGTCGAGGCCTTCACATAGGTCGGATCGCGTTCAACGACGAGAATGCTGCCGTTGAAATCCGGATTGGCGGCCAGGTAATAGGCAACGGAAGAGCCGATCACGGCCCCGCCGACGATTACCACATCATAGGCATCTTTCATTTCGAAACCTCACGTCGGGATGGCCAAGGTCTACGAACCAGCCGCCGAGATAGCGGGTGGCGGGCGCCTTCGGATCGGCGGGCGGCGTCTTTGCTTCCATCGCCGCGCGGAAGGGCTCGGACGTGTCGAGCGGCTTGAAGCCGAGATGGCCGGCACCGCTGTTATCGACGGGCTTCACCTTGTTGTCCGACATGCCGAAGACGATGGAATGGCCAAGGCGCGGCGCCGTAAGGCTTGCCTCGACCAGCCTGATACAATCGTCGAAGGACAGCCAGGACCAGAGCATCCGGCGATCCGCCGGCTCGGGGAAGGACGAGAAGATGCGAAGGCAGGCCGATTCGACGCCGAACTTGTCCCAGTAGAAGCGGCTGAGCGATTCCACGAAGCATTTCGACACACCATAGAGGCTGTCGGGACGCACCGGAGAATCCACGTCGATATGGGTTTCCAGCTCGTGATAGCCGATCGCATGGACCGACGAGGCGTAGACGACCCTCTTCACGCCATGTTTGCGGGCCGCCTCGTAGATATTGTAGGAGCCCTGGATGTTGGAGGCGAGGATAGTCTCCCAGCCCATTTCGAGCGGTGCGCCGCCGAAATGGATGATGGCATCGACGCCCTCGACGGCCTTCATCACCGCCTCGGCATCCGACAGTTCGAAGGTCAGCGCCTCTTCGTTGGCACGCAGGTCGCTGATCGCGACGCGATCGGCCAGCCGCAGCGTATCGGCCAGATGGGTCAGGCCACGGCGCAGTTCCGTTCCCAGACGGCCGGCGGCGCCGGTAATCAGTATCGTCTTGAAAGGTTTGGTCATAGGCTTCGTCCCGGCTCAGAATTGAAGTTTGGCGACAGCCGCGCCAATGCGCGCGATGGCCTTTTCCAGCTCCGCCTCCGACGTCGCCGTCGAAATACGGAAGAAGGGCGAGAGGCCATATGCAACACCCGGAACGGCAGCGATATGGGCTTCGCGCAACAGGTAGGCGGTGAGATCGCCGTCATTGGCAATGACCGCACCATCCGGCGTCTTCGCACCGATCAGCGCTTCGCAGCCGATATAGGCGTAGAAGGCGCCTTCCGGTGGTGCGAGCGACAGGCCGCGGATCTCGTTGATCCTTGCGACGACGAGATCACGGCGCCGTTCGAATGCCTCGCGGAAACGCGCGACCTCGTCCTGCGGACCTTCGAGCGCCGCCTGTGCTGCGACCTGTGCGACCGCCGAGACGGATGTGCAGGACTGGCTCTGCACCGTCGACATCGCCTTGATGATGTCCTTCGGGCCGGCCGCATAGCCGATGCGCCAGCCGGTCATGGCATAGGCCTTGGACACGCCGTTGACGATCAGGCTGCGCTCGCGCAACTCCGGGCAGGCCTTGCCGAAGCTGACGAAGGAGCGACCATCGAAGACGATATGTTCGTAGATCTCGTCCGACAGGATGAGAACCTGAGGGTGGCGGGCAAGAACCGCGCCGAGCGCCTTGAGTTCATCTTCGGAATAGACGGCACCCGACGGATTGCCCGGCAGGTTGAGGAAGAGCCACTTGGTCTTTGTCGTGATTGCCGCCTCGAGCACCTCCGGCGTCAGCCGGAAGCCGGCATTCGCGGCGCATTTCGGCATGACGGGCACGCCACCGAAGAGCTTCGCCATTTCCGGGTAGGAGACGAAATACGGTGCGGGAAGAATGATCTCGTCACCCTCGTTCACCGTCGCCATCAGCGCGTTGAAGATGATCTGCTTGGCGCCATTGGCGACAGCGATCTCGTCGATCGCATAGTCGAGGCCGTTTTCGCGACGGAATTTCTCTACGACCGCGCGGCGCAGTTCGACCGTTCCGGCAGCCGGCGTGTAGAGCATGCGCTCGCTGCGGGCCGCGGCGAAGGCGGCCTCCGTCACGTGGGCGGGCGCGGCGAAATCCGGCTCGCCCAGCCCGAGGTCGATCACGTCTACACCCGTCGCCGCCAGATCCTTGGCCGCCTGGGATACTGCCATGGAGGCAGAGGGCTTTACCGCAGCAAGGCGGTTTGCAAGCCTGCTCATTGTTTGGTCTCCGTCACATAACCTTTGCGAATATCTTCGGCCTTGGCCTCCTTGGAGCGCTGCGCCGGATCACCGAAGCCGCCGCCGCCGGGCAGATGGAGGACGAGCCGGCGGCCGTTGGGCACATGCTGCCAGCCCTTCGGGCGCAGAGCCGTGCCGTCATCGAGCTTTGCCGTGCCGGGCGCACCCGCCCCGCCGCCATCACGGCCGAGAGCCGCAGTGCCGGTGCGATCGAACATCGCCGAGAAATCGAACTCGTGACCTTCCGCAGGTGCGATCTCGATGATCTGGCCAAGGCCACCGCGGAACTCACCATCGCCGCCGGAATCCGGCCGCAGCTCCTTGCGCCAGACGACGATCGGACCGGTATGTTCTGTCGCCTCGATCGGCATCGTGTGAACGCCGGAGGGAAAGGCAGTTGCCGAAAGTCCGTCCAGATCCGGCCGGGCACCCATGCCACCGGAGTTGAACATCAGCACTTCGGCGCGGCGCCCCGCCGAGCCGGCAATAGGCCGGGCGGAAATATGGATGTTCCAGAGTGCGGCCGCACCTTCCGCCAGGATCTTGCCCGGCAGAGCCTTTGCCAGCGCGCCGAGAACCAGATCCGGCACCATATGACCGATGACGTGGCGCACCGAGACCGGAGCCGGTCGTTCGGCATTGAGGATATTGACCGGCGAGGCGACATTGAACACCGCAAGCGAAGCGGCATTGTTCGGGATATCCGGAGCGACGACGCATTTCAGCGCATAGCAGGCATAGGCCTTGGTGTAGATCAGCGGCACGTTGATGCCCCAGCGGCTCATCGCGTCCGTGCCGGAAAAATCCACGTCGACCGAGTTTTCGCCGATCGTCACCTCGGCGACGAGGTTGATCGGCTGGTCATAGCCATCGGTCAGAAGCTCATTGTTCCAGGAACCTTTCGGCAGGGCGGCAATCCGCTCCATGATCGCCGTATGGGTGCGCGACAGGATGAAGGCGCCAAGCGTTTCCAGATTGGGTAGGCCGATCTCGTCGAGCATTTCGATCAGGCGGCGATGGCCGACGTCGTTGCAGGCGGCAAGCGAGAAGAAGTCGCCGATCACCTGATTGGGTTCGCGCACGTTGAGGCGCAGTATCCGCACGAGATCCTTGTTGACCTCGCCGCGCTCGGCGAATTTCATGATCGGGATCTGGATGCCTTCTTCATAGACCGACTTGCCATCGGCGCCGAAGCCGCGGCCGCCGACATCGACGACATGGGCGGTGCAGGCAAAGAAGCCGATCAGCTCGTCGCCCTTGAACGACGGCGACACCATGGTGATGTCGTGCAGGTGGCCGGTGCCCTTCCAGGGATCGTTGGTAACATAGGTATCGCCGGGATACATTTCTTCGCGCGGGATCTCGGCGATGAAATGCAAGACGGCTTCCGCCATCGTGTTGACGTGGCCGGGCGTTCCCGTGACGGCCTGGGCGAGCATTTCGCCCTTGGCGTTGTAGACGCCGGCCGAAAGGTCGCCCGCCTCGCGCACGGAGGTCGAAAACGCGGTGCGCAGCAGCGTCATCGCCTGTTCTTCCACCACGGAGACCAGCCGGTTCCACATCACCTGCATACGGATTTCGTCAAGCTGGCTCATGGCTTACAGTCCTTTTCGGATCAGGAGGATGGAGCCATCCGACTGGATGACCGCATCAAAGGGCGAGGTGACGACGGTGGAGGTCTCGCGCTCGACCACGACGGCCGGGCCGATGACGCGCTGGCCGGGCTTGATCGCGTCGCGTTCGATGATGACCGTTTCCAGAAGCTCGCCGGCAGAGGGGTCGAAGACCAGACGGGTGGCGGGCGTGGCGGCAGCATCGCTGCCGGCGACCAGCGTGTGCTTTTCGCCTTCCGGACGGATATCCTGCGCCTTCACCGAGAAGGTTACGAACTCGATTTCCGGGCCTTCGACAGCGCGGCCGAAGAACTGGGCGTAGCGGGCCTTGAACGCATCCTCGATCATGGCGCGATCCGCCAGTTCGAAATGGCGATCCGGCAGTGCGATCGGGATTTCCCAGCCCTGCCCGCGATAGCGCATGAAGGCGACGACTTCACGGCGGATCTCGCCCTGCGTGCCGGCGCGGACAAAGCCCTCGGCCGTCTGCTTCAGGTCATCGAGAAGCGCGTTCAGGCGCTTGGGGTCGAAGGTCGAAAGACCCATGATCTGCGAACCGACGGCCTCATAGCCGAACGGTGCCTTGAGGAAGCCGATGGCCGAACCGACGCCCGCACCCTGCGGAATGAGGCAGCGATCGACACCGAGCTTCTCGCAGAGGCGCGCCGCATGCAGCGGCGCTGCGCCGCCGAAGGCGATCATGGTGTTTTCCGAAATGTTCTTGCCGTTTTCGACGGCATGAACGCGGGCGGCATTCGCCATGTTCTCATCAACCACTTCGACGATGCCGAAGGCGGCCGCGAGCGGCTCGAGCTTCAGCCTGTCGCCACGTCGCGGGAGATCGCGCTCTTGGCATTATCGGTGGAGAGCTTGATCTTGCCGCCGGCAAAATTGTCCGGGTCGAGCTTGCCGAGAACAAGATCGGCATCGGTGATCGCCGGGCGCTCGCCGCCGCGCTGGTAGCAGGCCGGGCCCGGTTCGGAGGCGGCCGATTCAGGGCCTGCCTGGATACGTCCCATGGCATCGACCCAGGCGATGGAGCCGCCGCCGGCACCGATCTCGATCATCTCGATGACCGGGATCGAGATCGGCATGCCCGATCCCTTGCAGAAGCGGTAAGTGCGCGCCACTTCGAAACTGCGCGCCGTCTGCGGCTGGAAATCCTCGATAAGGCAGATCTTTGCGGTCGTGCCACCCATGTCGTAGGAGACGACACGATCCAGATCGAAACGACGGGCGACATCGGCGGCGAAGATCGCGCCACCGGCCGGACCGGATTCGACAAGGCGAACCGGGAACTCGGCCGCCGTCTCCACCGACACGAGACCACCGCCCGAATGGATCATGAAGACCGGGCAGAGTGCGCCCATTTCCTTCAGTCGCACCTGAAGGCGCGACAGGTAGTCGGCCATCTGCGGACGCACATAGGCATTGGCGCAGACCGTGTTGAAACGCTCGAACTCGCGCATCTGCGGCGAGACTTCAGACGAGATAGAAATCGGCAGATCGAGCGTGCGTGCAAGGATTTCACGAGCGCGGCGCTCATGCGCCGGGTTCATGTAGGAATGGATGAAGCCGATGGCGATTGCGCCGAAATTCTCGCTCGCGATATGGGCGGCGATCTCTTCCAGCGCCTTTTCGTCGAGAGCCTGCAACTCTTCGCCCTGCGCCGAGATGCGGCCCTTGACCGGGAAACGGTCTTCGCGCGGCACGAGCGGCTTTGGCAGAACAAGCCCGAGATCATATTGCTCGAAGCGGTTTTCGTCCGCATTTCGATCACATCGCGGAAACCGTCGGTCGTGATCAGCGCGGTGCGCGAGCCGCGACGCTCGATCAGCGCATTGGTCGCAAGCGTGGTGCCGTGAATGACGATATCGATCTCCGAGATCGAGATCCCGGCATCGCGCACGACGATCTCGATACCGTCGAGAATGGCCTGTTCCGGTGCGCTGTAATTCGTCAGGATCTTCGTCGAGAACATCTTGCCCCGAACATCGAGAGCAATGTCGGTGAAGGTCCCGCCAATGTCTGCACCCAGACGGATGTCGTTTCCGATGGTCATGCTTGTTCCTTCTTGCTGAGTGCGGCCTGGCGCATTTCGGAAAGGGTCTGTCGCGGCGTCAGTGCTTCCAGGGAAATATTCAGATCAAGCAGCGCCCCGGTCTTGGAGGCAAGTGCCCGCTCGAATGCCGCGGCGAAATCGCCCGTCGTATCCACCCGCTCGGCATGGAAACCATAGGCTTTGGCGAGTGCGACGAAATCCGGGTTGACCATTTCGGTACCCGAGACGCGTGCCGGATAATGACGCTCCTGATGCGCCCGGATCGTTCCGTAAATGCCATTGTTAAGAAGCAGGATGATCGGCTGCGCGCCGTGCTGCAAGGCGGTTGCCAGTTCCTGGCAGTTCATCTGGAAATCGCCGTCACCGGCAAAGCAGACGACGGTGCGTTCGGGGCTTGCGACCTTGGCGGCAATCGCTGCCGGCACGCCATAACCCATCGCACCGGATTGCGGCGCCAGAAGCCGGGCCTGGGACCGAACTTGAAGAACTTGTTCGGCCAGACGGTGAAATTGCCGGCGCCGTTGGTGAGGATGACGTCTTCCGGCAGGATATCGCGAAGATGTGCCGTCACTTTACCCATGTCGACCGGCGACGGCAGGTCGGCAGGTCGAAGCCGGATTCATAGGCCGCGCGCCCCTGGCGCGCCATGCGCCCCAGTTTCCCTTTACGGCTCGAGCGCTTCCAGCGCCTCGGCAAAGGCGTTGGGACCGGCATGGATGCCGAGTTCCGGGCGATAGACCTTGCCGATCTCGAGATCCGAGCCATGAACATGGATGATCTTCTGGCGCGGCTGCGGCACGTCGAACAGCGTATAACCATCGGTGGAGTTTTCGCCGAAGCGATTGTTGATCGCGAGAATGATATCAGCCTCGCGCAGCAGCTCCTTCACCGAGGCGACCATGCCGACGCCGGCCTCGCCGCAGAATGTCGGCGACGCATTGTCATACTGGTCCTGATAGCGGAAGACGGAAACGACGGGAATGTCGGAGGCTTCCGCGAAGGCCTGAAGCCGTGCCGCAGAACCTTCCGCCCAGTTGCAGCCGCCATAGAGAATGACGGGACGCTCTGCACCTGCCAGCAATGCCCGCAGGCGCTGCATGGCGGCAGGCGAAGGCGCGGCCTCGATAATCTCGGCCGGCGCGGTGATCGGAGCGCGATCCGTCAGCGAGGTCAGCATGTCTTCCGGCAGCGCGATCACGACCGGGCCCGGCGGCCGGTGACGGCCATAGTCCAGGCGCGGGCGATGATTTCGGGTATGCGATCCACCTGATCGATCTCGACCGCCCATTTGGCAACGGTTCCGAAGGCGGCCTTGTAGTCGACCTCCTGGAAGGCCTCACGACCTTTCATGTCGGTGCCGACCTGCCCGACGAACAGCAGCATCGGGGAAGAGTCCTGCATAGCCGTGTGAACGCCGATCGAGGCATTCGTCGCGCCGGGACCGCGGGTGACGAAGCAGATGCCGGGTGCGCCCGTCAGCTTGCCATAGGCGGCTGCCATGAAGGCTGCCCCACCTTCGTTGCGACACACCACATAGTCCAGCTTGCCGACAGTATCATGCAGCGCATCAAGCACCGCCAGATAGCTCTCACCCGGCACTCCGAACCCCTTGCGGGCACCAAGCGCGACAAGGCACTCGACCAGTAACTGTCCACCATTCCGCTGCATCTTGGTTATCCTACCCATTTCCATGAACTGCGAGTTTCGACATTCCCGGCCCCATGCCGGCATTTTCCAACGCATCAAACACCGACTGCACGAGCCCGGCGAAAGGCGCTTCCCCGGCACAGACAGCGCTGACGGCAACCCCTGATCCGCTGAGTTCTGACTGCAAGGCATCGGCAAATGCCCGCCCCGCGCCCTCGGCCATCCGCTCGAGCAAGGTCGGCGATTGCGAGGCACAGGGCGTGGCGAGCACAACAGCCCCCTGACGCCGCTCGCGCATGGCCGACAGAACGGTGTGGGTCATATGCAGCGTGGCCGAAAGATTGACCTCCAGCGCCATGTCGATATCGGCCTCGGAAAGATGCAGAAAGCTCGGCTCCGCCGGCCAGCGGAGGGCTGCATGAACCAGGATATCGGGGCGCATTCCCTCGACGATCATGCGAACCGCTTCGCGGTCCGTCAGGTCGATCGCCATCGGGATCACACCATAATCGGCCCGCAATGCCTCCAGCGCTCCGCGGTCGCGACCGAGCGCATAGGTCTCGTAGCCGGCTGCCGCAAGTGCGGAAGCCACGGCTCGCCCCGGCCCTCTGGTCGCTCCGGTGACGAGCGCTTTCGACATCTCTCGCATTCGAAAACCTCCGCGATTTAGAGAGATAATGCCGATGATGCGGAAAGCCCGGAACCAAGAAAAGAGTGCCCTTCGGCAAGTTTTGCTTGCCGTTGTCAGGTGCCTGGCCTGGATATGGGCTTGAGCATGATAGTCTCGGCTACGGGAGCGCTCGATTTGCTATGCGCTTCACGGCAGCGCTAATACCAGTCACGCCAATAGAGCAGAATTTCACCAAGCAAACACGGCGGCTAGGCGAACAAGAAAACCTTCAGAAACTGGTGGCGGCCCCAGGCGCCGAGCGCCAGGCCTTATGCCCAAAAAATGAGCCCCAAATTACGATCCCATCGGCCCCGTTCAAGCGCCAGCCACTGCTTGCAGTGATTGCAATTTTCGTCCGCCAAAGGCGTTCGGTGCGAAAACAAGTGGTTCTGATCCTATCGGATCAGCAATGTTCAAGCCCATGTTGCAGAGCGGCGATAAGAAGATGGAGCTGCTTTTTCGTCATAGACGATAGGGCGTCGAGGCCCCTTTTCGCCAATATCCGTTGCGAGGCGCGGCACGCCTTTTGCAGGCGGCTTCCTCAAGGCCTTGGTCGAGCGCATTCTCAACGGTGTTCGCGTATAAAATGCTGTCGAAGCATCGGAAGACCAGGCCCTGCAATGCCACTGCCCGTTGGTCTGGGTAAGCAAATGTTGAGGACGATTGCTGGTTAAATTGGGCCGCGGGCTATTCGGGTCATGAACTTCGGTCAGGCCGGACTTCTAAATGTTTTCATGCTCTCTTTGAGAAGAGCCTCTTCTTCCCATATAGCAACGCAAGGATGTTTTTCGGATAGCGCCACTGATCCGGCCATCGCATTGCACTTCACGAGCATTGCCGGTGTGGGAAGCCCCTCTGAGGAGCGGTGATATGACTGTTTCCCAAATAGTCAGTCATATACATGGTGTGCAGCTTGCCATGCGCGAACTGAACGAGACTGTTCTGGCAACAGTCTCGAAATCTTTCAGCGCTTCACGAGAACGCCGCCCTTCATGATGAGCACAACATGCTCCTCGGGATTTGCAAGCAGTTCTATATCTTCGAGCGGATTGCCTCGCACCCCGATGATATCTGCACAGGCGTTTGGTGCGATGACACCGATCTCGCCGTCCATCCGCAGGAGCTTTGCTGCGCCGATTGTTGCGGAATCGATCACCTGACGCGTCGTCAATACTTGCGCCCGCAGGCGAAACTCTTCCGATTGCCGGCCCTGCATCTGACGGACGGTCAGGTCGGTGCCATAGGCGATCGTGACATTGGCATCACTCAGCGTCTTGAGCGCAGTGAAAGCAGCGTCGCGAACGCGGTCACCCTTCTTCAGGTTCTCGGGAGAGATACCGAGTGAAGCGCCCTGATCGCTGTAACCAACCAGCGTGATCACGGTCGGGCACGCAATCGCCCCCTTCTCGGCCATCAGAGCGGCGGTCTCGGGACTGACAAGATTGCAGTGCTCGATGCTTCTGACCCCAAGTTCAACAGCTCTTCTGATGGCCTCATCCGTATAGAGGTGCGCCGCCACATATGTTTGGGCATTCTCGGCTTCTTCGACGATGGCCGTGATTTCCTGACGAGAGAAGCCTAGAAAGTCGATTGGGTCGTTGGGTGAGGCAACGCCGCCATTCGCCATGATCTTCAGGAATTTGGCCCCGCCCTTGATCTCCTCTCGCGCCGCACGCCGCACTTCCGCATCACCATCACAGACCCGCCCGATTGAGCCGAGCCGTCGCGTGTAATATTGCGGATCACGATTGTCGTAACTGCTGCGCAGGTCGGCATGACCGCCGCTTTGAGACAGCGCCTGACCGCAGATTATCAGACGAGGCCCAAGAATTGTGCCCTCTTCCAGCGCAAGGACCAGCCCCTGATCTGCGCCACCCGCATCACGCACGGTCGTGAAACCACGCATCAGCATTTCTCGAAGGGTCACGGTCGCTCTTGCGGCAACCAGTGAATCGGGCAAAAGCGCATTGTCCCCCAGACGGACTTCCCAGGTGGCAACGTGGACATGGCAATCGATCAGCCCTGGCATCAGCGTCAGCCCCTGGCAGTCGATCTCCTCGTCATAGCCGCTTGTAATCCGCTGCTCCGGCCCCGACGCAACCTGCAGGATCCGGCCTTCCCGAACGAGGATCTGTCCATCCTCGATCAGACTATCGCCCTCAGGGGGAAGGATCGAAGCATTGGTCAGAAGGATAGTTCCTGCGCCTGTATTCTGGCCGTCAATCATTCATCCTGCTCCTGGGATTGCATAGCCGTGATCTTGGAGGGCTAACCGATTTTGCCGATCACGCGGGAGATGCCGGGTAAGTTATCGGTTGTCACATGTATGTCAACATGAAAGCATCATTTTTAGGCTTATCACAGTCTCGCTTATATTGTAGGCAATGTTGCCACACTCGCTTGGCACTCCGCGAACGGCGCAGAGATGGCCAGCGGCGCTCCGGGTCCTCGGGACATCCGACACGGCAGATGACCTGCAGGAAAGCAGCAGCGCCTATATGCCCGATTGCCTCAGCCAAGCGCCGGAGAAAGCCATGCATTATGCGCACTTATTGTGCACAAATTATATGCATTTGCGTGAAATTACTGCGCGAAAGGCAGGCATTTCTGCGCTGATCGCGAGCGGGCATAGCAAGTCCGTCGACAATGTGCGACCTCCGGCCGCAACTGAGCGCGAGGCGGCCGCTCCATTTCAACCCCCTCGCGAAGCAATAATGACGCCCTGCCGTCAACAGCAGTCGGAAGTCAATTTATCCAGCATTTATCGGGCCTCGCCGTGATGGGCATGCCGCTCCGGCCAGCGACGCGCCCTGCGACAATGCGCGCCAGGACTTTTCCAAGGGCAAGTAGAATTTGTCGATGCATGACAAATTCTTGCTTTGGCAGCGTAATTATCTCGGGCAGCCTTCAGGCATAAAGCCATGCAAAAATGCATACAACCTGTCCGTTTTTATGCCGGTCGTCCAATGCGGAATGCGTAACGACTGCCGATCAGCCGTGCCAAGACCATCGGCTAAAGAACAACAGGAAGGGGAACAATTTTGATCGACTCATGGGTCACTTCGACCGCGGAACACGCATCCGCCAGGCCGGCACTGCATCTTGTCCCGGACAAGCCGCTATCTGTTTATGTCGCCATGGAAGACGGCTGCCGCTTGGCCACCGACATCTACGTTCCGGACGGAGACTTCACAAAGTCTTATCCGACAATTCTCATCTTCACCCCATACTACCGACGTTTTGAGCGCAAGCAGGGCTCAAATATTGAAGCCTCACCCAATTCTGCCGCCTATCGGGATCTGTTTGTGGCGCGCGGTTATGCGGTAGTGGTCACTGATGTGCGCGGCACCGGCGCAAGTTTTGGTAGCCGAGATGGCTTCCGTTCACCGGCCGAGCGTCTCGACAGTGCAGTCTTTGCAACCTGGGTCGCTGATCAAGACTGGTGCGACGGCAATCTCGGCGTCACCGGGATCTCCTATCTCGCGCCGCAGCCGACTTCCTGGCATCCACTGGTCATCCATCGGTCAAGGCCGTCGCACCGCTCTTTTCCGTCTGGGATACCTACTCCGACAACTACTATCCGGGCGGCCTGCAGTGCTCGTCCCTGACTGAGCTTTATGATCGTCAGGCAGCAGGTCTCGACCTCAATCGAAAAGATCTGCTGGTCGACGCCGCCTACTTCAACCACCCCGATTTCATCGGGCCGCAGCCCGTCGATGATGATACGGACGGCAGCCTTGTACAGGCTGCAATCGAAGAGCATGCCGCCAATTTCAGACAATCGGAACTGATGGCCGATTTCCGTTTCCGGGAAGACGGCCTGCCTTATGACCCCAACTATTCAAGCGCCTCCATCAGCCCCTACAAATATGCGGAAAGCGTCCGCCCGGATGTCCCGTTCCTGTCCGTGTCCGGCTGGTACGACGGAGCGGGATATGCCAACGGGGCGATTGCCCGGTTCCTGACCCTGCATCAGAACCCTCACCACCTGGTTCTGGGCCCCTGGGACCACGGCGCCAGAAGCCACGTTTCCCCGTGGCGCGAACGCCCGGAGGCAGACAGAAGAATTTTCGACCTCGTGCTGCGCTTCATGGATACGCATCTGATGGGCATGGATAATGGGTTCGCAAGCCTTGCTCCTGTCCATGTCTACTCGATGCATGACGAGTGCTGGAAAAGCTTTGCCAGCTGGCCGCCCTTCAAGCAGGAAAGCCGATTGTTTCCGCGCATCGATGGAAAGCTTGCCGGGACGCCGGGAAGCGGAATATCCGGTTATCAGGTCAACCCCGCCATCGGCACAGGCCTTCATACCCGCTATGAACGAATATCGGGCATTGCCAATAGCGATTATTATGACGACTGGGGCGGACGCACCGCCAGGATGCTGTCCTGGGACAGCGAACCGCTCGAAACGCCGCTGGAGATCGCAGGCCATGTCGTGCTCGATCTCAATGTCACCCTGGATAAGCCGGATGCGGCCCTCTTCGTCTACCTCACGGAAGTGGAAGCGGACGGAGCCGAGCGATACATAACCGAGGGCATATTGCGAGCCGTGCATCGCAAGGAAGAAACCCCGCCGGAGAATGCCCGCGCGACATGGCCGTGGCGCAGTTTCAGGCGCGAGAATCTCGCTCCGGCGCCGGTCGGCACGGCTTTGCAGGTCCGGATACCGCTTTTGCCCATCGCCTGGAGCCTGGCCGCGGGAAGCCGGCTCAGACTATCTGTCGCCGCGCCGACGCTGACCATTTCATAAAGGTCCCGCACGGCGCTCAGCCATTCCTGCAGGTGGACGTGCAGAAGACATCGCTCATTCTGCCCACTCCTGACGACGGCGGGATCCGGCATGATGGAAGTGGCTCGCAAATTCATCATTCGGGCCTGGGTCATCCTCGGCTTCGGTTATGTGCTGTTTCCGCTGGCGCTCGTTGTGTGGATGAGTTTCTTCCGTAACGAGATACCGTCCGTTCCGCCCACCGGTTATACTCTGGCCTGGTACCAAAGAGCGTACGAGAACCCCGATTTTTCCAGCGGCTTTCTCTTCAGCATCCAGGTGGCGGTAATCGCCGCCGTGCTGGGGTTGATGGTCTCGGTGCCGGCAACCATCGTCTTGCGCAAGAGCGACAAGATGCTGGCAAAGGCCGCAGTACAGCTGCTGACAGCCCCACTCATCGTCCCGAGCATCGTTCTCGGAGCCGGCATCTACATCTCTCTCGTCATGCTGGAGATGACGACAGGCCTGCCTGCAGTAGGCTCCGTCTGGGCGCTTGGCCTTGCTCATACTCTGATGACCATTCCATGGTGCGTGAGATTGCTGCTCGCGAACCTGGCGACGCTGGATGAAACAGTGGAAGAGGCAGCCGCCTCGCTCGGCGCAAGCCAGTTTCATGTGCTGACGACAATCACGCTGCCGATGATCAGGTCCGGTGTCGTTGCCGCTGCCCTTTTCAGCTTCGTCGTCAGCTTCGGCAATATCGAGATTTCGGTCTTCCTCGTCTCACCCGGAAACTCCACGCTCCCTATCGCGATCCTTCAGTATCTCGAATGGAAACTGGACCCGACTGTTTCCGCAGTATCGGTGGCTCAGATCGTATTGATCGCGGGGGCACTGCTTATCGCCGACCGCTACGTAAAACTGACAAGGGTTGTCTGAAATGGCCAAGCTCACACTGTCTTCGATCTCCAAACAGTATGGCAATTTCGCTGCCGTCAAGGATTTCAGTCTTGATGTTCGCGATGGCGAGTTCCTCGTCCTGCTCGGACCATCCGGCTGCGGCAAGACCACGACCCTCAGAATGATCGCTGGCTTCATTGAGCCTACGCATGGCTCAATTACCATCGGCGCGACCGATGTAACAGCATTGCCGCCCTATCGGCGGAATCTCGGGATCGTCTTCCAGAACTACGCGATCTTTCCGCATCTTTCGGTCTATGAGAACGTTGCCTACGGCCTTCGTCGCCGCAAGGTGGAGAAACCGAGCTTGATCGTCGCGTCAAGGCCTCGCTGGAGCGCGTCCGGCTCGACCATCTGGCCCAACGCCTGCCAAAGCAACTATCGGGTGGGCAGCAGCAGCGCGTGGCAATCGCCAGAGCTCTGGCAATCGAGCCAGATATTCTTCTGCTCGACGAGCCCCTCTCCAACCTCGACGCGAAGCTGCGTCACCAGGTACGCGAAGAAATCAAGACGCTTCAGCGGGATCTCGGCATCACGACCGTTATGGTGACACATGATCAGGAAGAGGCGTTGAGCCTTGGCGACCGATTGGTCGTCATGCAGAACGGCGAAGTGCAGCAGATCGGCAGCGGTCGCGATCTCTATCAAAGTCCTGCGAACCTCTTCGTCGCCGATTTTATCGGAAGAACCAATGTTTTCACCGGTGCCGGCACATCGCATGACGTCAACCGGTTCGACACCGATGCGGGGC
This sequence comes from Shinella sp. UYSO24, assembly GCA_902167985.1. Lineage (GTDB taxonomy): Bacteria > Pseudomonadota > Alphaproteobacteria > Rhizobiales > Rhizobiaceae > Neorhizobium. The sequence continues at coordinate 33,738 of CABHNZ010000006.1, read as the reverse complement.
TCCAGCTGACATGTCGCAACCCTGTCGGCCATCATAAATCGGTTGTCGTAAGACCTGAGATGATCGAGCTGGGCAAAGCCGGGGAAACCGGTATCGGCGAAGCAAAAGTCACGACCATCAGCTACCTCGGGCCGATCTGCGATGTTTCACTGATACTTGCCAACGGCCAGCGGCTCTCTGCGCATGTCGCCGCAGATCGCGTGTCGGCTCTGCAACTGACCGACGAAAGCCCGGTCAGCTTCCGTATCCCCGATGGGGCAGCATTCGCACTCTAGTCAACACATCTAAAAAGGGGAACGTTGATGACAGACATAAGCAGACGCAATGCACTGGGATTGATGGGCGCAAGCGCTTTGACATTAGCGACCGGCATGCCGGCAAGGGCGCAGTCAAGCCGCCTCGTCGTCGGAACATATGGCGGCGATTCGCAGCGTTTCTTCACCGACGCAGTGACCACCCCGCTTTTGACCCCGAAAGGCATTAACGTTGTCATCGACGCGGCCGTTGATGGACCGCGTGAGCTCAAGCTCCAGGCAGAGCGCAACCTGCCGCGCGGGAGCTACGACGTGATCCAGGGACAGGCTTCGGTCATGTTCCGTCTTTACGATCAGGGGCTGCTGGATACCCTGGACCCGAGCAAGATCACCGGATACGACCAGATCGAGGCCGCGATCCGGACGAACTACGCCATTCCCCAGACCGTTACAGCTCGTGGCGTCCTCTACAATACCGAGTTCGTCAAAACCCCGCCGACATCCTACGCGGATCTGTGGAGCCCCGAGCTTGAAGGCAAGGTCGGCCTTATCGATCAGCATTTCCTGATGGCGATGACCGCGGCCTCGCTGGCCAATGGTGGTAGCGTCAGCGACCTCGAGCCCGGCAAGGCCAAGCTCATGGAGCTGAAGAAAAAGGGCGTCAAGATCTACCCATCCAACGAGGCCTTCGGTCAGGCGCTGTCGACCGGTGAAATCTGGGCGGGCATCATGATCCAGTCCCGTGCTGTCATGTGGGCAAATGGCGGCTCGAAAATTGGCTTCTGCTATCCGAAGGAAGGCACGATTTTCGACTGGTGGGGCTTCGGTATTCCCAAGAATTCCCGCAACAAGCAGGCGGCCTATGTCTTGCTGAACGCCATCATCGCGGATTCGGCACAGGCAATCTGGTCCGTGAACATGGGCACAACCCCGGTCACCACCTCCGCCCTGGCCAAGATCGACAGCGCCCATGCAGCAAAGGTGGCTTTGCCTGAAAACGCAAAATCGCACGTCCTAAAGATCGACGAAGAATATCTTCTGAAGAACTTCAAGCCCTTGAAGGACTGGTGGGATCGGGATTTCAAGGCTTGACCTGATTTGACCGCGCCCCTGGCCGACCGCCTCTCCGGACGGCATCGGCCAGGGTCCTCGCAAGCGCTGCCGCGCCAACTCTTTCTACCGTTTGCGAGCCGACGATCTGGCATCGCTTCGGTAGGGAGAGAGCTTCGCAGAGCGCGTGATCCCGCCAGATGACGCCTGCATTCGGCCCGCACCACCCGGAACATCATGACCTGCGAGACAGGGGTGCCGGTTGAACTTTTTACCGTCGAGACGGGGAGATACAACGTGAACAGACTGACATCCGCGACCTTAATGACCCCGGCTCTCCTGCTCACCTTCTTTGCGATGATCGTGCCGCTGGTGGTCTTGTTCTCCATCAGCCTGCGCCCCGGCTATCCGGTTGATCTGAATGCACACGGCATCGCAAGCTATGTGGCAACGCTGACAGACGGCTACTACCTGCGGATCCTCGGCACCACGATAATGATGGCGATCGGGATTACCGCGCTGGCCCTGTTCTTCGCGCTGCCGATTGCCCATTTCCTCGCTCGCACCACATCCCGCTGGAAAAGCGTATTCTTGCTGGCCGTCATTCTGCCGCTGTTTGTCGGGAATGCCGTTCGTGCCGTCGGCTGGATGCTGCTTCTTGGCGAGACCGGCGTTGTGAACACGATCGCGCTCCATCTTGGAGCAACCAGCACATTCTCGTTCATGTATACCTGGAAAGCCGTCCTGCTCGGTGCGGCAGCCGTCAATCTGCCCTATATGGTGCTCACCCTTCAAAGTGTGCTGGAGCAGATCAATCCCTCCGTCGAGGAAGCATCCATCAGCCTTGGTGCCACGCCGACACAGACGTGGTTCCTGGTGACACTGCCGATGATGGCGCCCGGCGTTTTGGCTGCCTGCAGCCTTTCCTTCATTCTGGCAATGAATGCCTATGCCACCCCTGTCCTTCTCGGCGGTCCAAGCTTCCGGATGATGGCACCGGCCGTCGCCGACGAATTTGGTGCGCAGTGACTGGGCAGTCGGCTCCGTGCTCGCATTCCTGCTGATCTCGGTGACGCTGATACTCTCGCTTTTTCTCAACAAGGTGATAGCCCGTATGCTTCCTGGCGCGATAAAGTAACGGTAAGACTGCGAGGGGCCCGCTCTGGTCTATCTCTTGGAATGAACCGACATTCATTGAAGCCGGATCATAGCGGCGACGAGATAGGCGCAGCCTTCGAGATGGATTGTTCTGCAGTCGTGTCGGGTGGCGAAGCGACGGAAGTGTTTCATTACTTCTTAAGTCGGATCCCGTCTGGTTCTCCAGGCGAGTAAGGCATTCGATGCTACCGGAACGGAACAGCGGCACGAGCGGGCCGTAAGCCGTTTTCTGCAATTTTCATGCCCTTCACGACGCCGGTTGGTACCGTCAACGTTACGAAGATCACGGCATTTTCGATATACTTGCACGCCGCCCGAAGTGCTTCACATGTAGGATTCGAGTGCCTTGGCCGCTCTCACCTCCGCCAATAGCGCCATCAGAGCGAGGCGGAGCGCCTAGTGGTCCTGCGATCCGCTTCCTGGCAGCTCGAACTGAGGTTGTTCGAAAACGCGAACCTCGGGTATCACGCCGGTATATTTCCTGATCTCGACCAAGCAGGAATGCGCCGCCGTCCCTTGCGACAGTCTCGACGTTCCGACGTCCCGCGTCAGCACATTCGGATTGCCGTGCACATCCAGTGGGCGCTCTTCATCCCCTCTCGGATCGAACCACGCACCAGTCGCCAGTTGCACGACACCTTCCAGAAGGCCTGCGCATGTCTCCACCACGGCAAGGCAGGCGCCCCGCTCGTTGAAGACCATAACCACGTCATCATCGGATAGCTGTCGGCGGTCGGCGTCGGCAGGGTGTATTCGCACGGGCTCGCGCCCCTGGCGTTTTCTCTGCCGCGAAGCCTTGCCGTTATCATACTGGCTATGCAGCCGGCCAACCGGCTGGTTGGAGATGAGATGCAGTGGAAATTCGGCGCTCTTTGCGGCGCCGAGCCATTCCTGCGGCTCGAGCCATTGCGGATGGCCCGGACAATCATCGTAGCTGAAACTGTCAATCGTGGCGGAATGGATCTCGATCCTGCCCGACGGCGTCTTCAGCCGGTTCTCGAGCGGATCGGCGCGAAACGCCTCCAGCAGACCCGGCTGATCGTTCGGCTCAGGCAGCACGATTGCACCGCCCTGCCAGAACTGATCGAAATCGGGAAGCGGAAAGCCCGCGGAACCGGCTCTTGCCACCGCCTCGTCATAGAGGAAGCGCAGCCACTCCTCCGTCGACCTGCCTTCGGTGAAGACATCTTCCGTATCCAGACGCCGGGCGAGCGCGGAAAATACGTCGAAATCCGTCATGCCCCCGGCGACAGTCCTGATCCGGTGGGACGGAGAAATGAGCCGGTCGCGGCTGGAGCAGGCAATATCGTCCCGTTCCAACTGGGTCAGGACCGGAAACACGATGTCGGCTCGCCGCACGGTGGCGTTCCACCAGCTGTCATGCACGATGACTGTTTCAGGCCGCTGCCAGGCCCGGTTGAGCCGATGCAGATCCTGATGATGATGGAACGGGTTTCCACCGGCCCAGTAGATCAGCTTGATATCCGGATAGTGCCGGGTTTCACCATTATACTCATAGGCTTCACCCGGACCGAGCAGCATGTCCGAGATGCGGGCGACCGGAATGAAGTCGCCGACGGCATTTCGACCCTGCGGCAGCGACGGCCAGGAAAATCCGTGCACGGGAACACCGATCCCGTTGATCGACCCATAGCCAAAGCCGAACCCGCCGCCCGGCAACCCGATCTGGCCCAGCATCGCTGCGAGCGTGATCGCCATCCAGTAAGGCTGCTCGCCATGCTCGGACCGCTGTAGCGCCCACGCCATCATGATCATGGTACGGGTGCCGGTCATCTCGCGCGCGAGCCTGCGAATATCGTCCGCTTCGATGCGCGTGATCGTAGACGCCCATTGTGCAGACTTGGCGATACCGTCAGTCGCGCCGCGCACATAGGCCGAAAAGCGATCGAAGCCCTCGGTGTAGCGCTTCAGGAATTCTATGTCGTGAAGCCCTTCCTCGAGCAGCGTGTGGGCAAGCGCGAGCATCAGCGCCACATCCGTCGTCGGCACGATCGGCAACCAGCGGGCTCCAAGGTCTGGCAGAACATCATCGCGGATGGGCGAGATCGACACGATCTCGCAGCCATTGGACCGCGCAGCCCGCAGACTGTCGCGCAGGACATGGCGGCTGATCCCACCGGAGTTGACCTGCGCATTGCGCTCGGGCGCGCCGCCGAACATCACGATCAGCCTGGTATTCGCCTCGATCACCGGCCAGGTCGTATGGGCGACATTGAGCCCGCGCGTATCGCCCAGGACATGCGGAACGAGAACTTCCGCCGCACCCGTGCTGTAGGTATTGACCGAGCGCGTATAGCCGCCGATGCAATTGAGGAAACGGTGAACCTGGCTCTGCGCATGGTGAAACCGCCCGGCACTTGCCCAGCCGTAGGATCCGCCGAAGATCGCGCCATTCCCATAGGCGCCTCTGACCCGCTCCAACTCGCCTGCAGCTATATCCAGCGCCTCGTCCCAGGGGACCTCGGTAAATCCCTCGCGGCCTCTGCCCTGACCATCCCTGCTGCCCTTCAGGAAGGAGGATCGGATCGCCGGCCGTCTGATGCGGGCGCGATCGTGAAGGGATCGGTCATCGACGAGGCAAGCGAGGACGGCGAGGGATCAGCCGCGAGCGGCTGAAGATCCGCGTCACCGTCTACATGGCTGTAAGTGCCCCAATGGGTGACGACCGTTCGCAGGCGCGGATTTTTCAACATGCGTCACGCTCCGAAGGCCTTGGCCTGCTTGTCCATGTAGATGCGGGCATAACCTTCGCGGATCGCAGCCGTAATCTGGTCGATACGCTTTTCGATATGGCCGGAAAGAAGGCGGCTCGCTTCTTCGCTGTCGCGTCGCGCAATCGCTTCGATGATAGCGATATGCTCGCCCTGCGTCGTGGCACGCTTGTTTTCCATATCGATCCACCGCACGAAACGGATACGGGCGTTGACGTTCTTCAGAACGCGCAGCATTTCATCATTGCCGGTCAGGCCCATGAGCTGCTCGTGAAAGCTCTCATCCAGCTCGACCAAATCGGCAATCGTGCGGCTCGGCACATCGGCCCGGCTTATTTCGAGGAAATCCCGGATCTGGCCGATCGCCGCATTCGATGCCCGCTGGATGGCGATGGGGGCAGCTGCCGCCTCGATCGTCTGGCGCAATTCGAAGAGATCGAAAATTTCCTTGGCGTCGAGCGGCCGACGGAAAAAGCCCTTGCCCGGCGTTGCCGTGAGAAACCCTTCCGAAACGAGACGGTTCAGCCCCTCGCGCAGCGGCGTGCGGCTGACGCCGAGCCGCTCGGCCAGTTCGATCTCGTTGATGCGGTTGCCCGGAAGAAGGTCGAACGAAATCGACAATGCCTTGATACGTTCGTACACGTATTCGGCAACGCTCTCCTCCCGCGCTACAGCCGGCTTGCGGATTGACTGACGCGCCATTTCTCCTCCTCAGGGCGTTGCCGGTAGAAAATCGCGCGGCAGGGTGGTCAAAAGATCATAGCCGGTTTCCGTTACGACGAAACATTCCTCGATCTGGAAACCGCCGAGGCCGCGGATGTAAAGCGGCGTCTCAAGGGCCATTACCATTCCGACTTCGAGAACGGAATTGTCCTTCGGACCGATAAAGGGCGGCATCTCACCCATGCCGATGCCCATCGCATGACCGATATGGCCGCGGCTATACCAGTCGAGCCCGCTTGCACGCACCGCATCCTGCCCGGCATGGAAAATGTCGGAGAGCCGTGCGCCTGGTTTTACCAGCGCGAAGGCTGCATCCATGCCACGCCGCAGGGCGTCCATGATCTTGCGTGCTTCGCCGCTTGGCTGGGAAAGCGTCAGTGTCCGGCCGGTATCAGATCCATAGCCGCGGATGGACGCCCCGCAATCGAAAAACACCAGCTTGTCGGCAGATGCCTTCGCGCCGCCGATCACCGTCGGTGAAATATCTTCGCCGATCGACGCCGTGACGCGCGTGCCCTGAAAGCCGCTCTCGGGATTGGCCGTGGCACGCTCGATGCAGAACGTGTCGAAGATCAGCTTCAGCCTTGCCACGTCGAAGCCGGTAATCGGTGTCTCGGCGATCCGCTTCAGGCCGCCCTCGGCGTAGCGCGTCGCCTCCCGCAGCATCTCGACTTCACTGTCCGACTTGATCTTGCGCGCCTCGAAAAACAGCTCCGCGGCATTGACGAACGTGACCTCCGGCAGTTTCTGGCGCAGCCAGTCGAAGACCTGCGCCGAAATAAGCGCCATCTCGACCGCGATCGTTCCCCTGCCCCATCCACGCGCAAGAATAGCGTTTGCCAGCCGCTGGATATTGGCCTCGGGATCGTAGCGGGTCGGCTTTTCGCTGCGACCTGCCGTGCCGTTGCGGATGTCTTCAACATTGGCAATTTCAAGCCAAAGCGGAAAGCTCTCGATCTCGTCAATCGCTGCCGCAGCGCGACCAGCCTCCGCCGTCCAGTTCGAGACGATCATCAGGCTCCTGGCGTCATCCGATGCCGGAATGAGCGCCATGGATGCGGCAGGATTGTCGAAATAGTTCTGAAAGCCGGTCGACAGCATGAAGTTTGCGCCGCCATAGGCAAGCGCTGCATCGATGCCGCGCGCAGCCATCAGGGCCTTCAGGCGTCTTACGATCAGTTCACTCATGGCTTGGCCCCTTTGCTGCCGACCTGTTCCAGCCAGGTCTCGATCATGGACGTCTGCAGGCTGACGCCTCGGTCGATTTCGGCCTGCAACCTGCTTTCGAGGATTTTCTGGAGATGTCGGCGGCGGGCCGACGGCTGTTTCAGGAGTGCAGCGATCAAGGCCCGCTGCACATCCTCCGGCCATTGGGCCTCGAAGGCAGCCCGCGCCGGCCCCTTGTCGAAAGTTTCAGGCAGGGTCGATGACCGGCGGACGCCGCGCTCGCGCGCCGTCAGATCCTCATCGACCGCACCATTCTTCAGCACGACACCATAATCCTGAAGAGCCGCTTCTTCTGAAACGAAACCGGCGATCACATCGTCACGCACCGCGTCCGCAGGCCGGGCGAGAGGATCGCCATAACCGCCACCACTTGGCGTCGTGAACTCGACCACGTCATCGGCTTCCAGCGTCACAAGATCGAGCTGTCCGAGGTCCTTTTCACCGGGCCTGCCGGGGTTGAGCGTGACATTGGCATTCGGACCAGCCGCGCCACCCTTGAACCCCCAAGGGGAAAAGCGGAAGCGTTCCAGGCCGCGTGCGGTCATCACCGTACCGTCCTCCAGATTGCGGAAGCGGAAGCGGATGGCCGAACCGCCGCGATAGCGACCGGCGGCGGCGCGATCGAGCGGATAGCCATATTCTTCGACGAGGATCGGCATTTCTGCCTCGAGAACCTCATTCGGCACATTGCGAAGCCAGCCGCCGGTAAAGCTCGTGCCCTCGATGCCGTCCTGCCGCGGACGCCCGCCCGATCCACCGGAAAGCGGCTGCGCCACCGTGATACGGCGCTGGCCGGTCTCCTGATCGATCACCGACAGAAGCACGATCGAGATCGCACCGGAGCTGGCAGCCGGCGTCGCCTCAGGCAACGCCTGCGCAAGGCAGCCCATGATGCAATCCATGACGCGGATGAATGTCGCCGCACGTACCCCATAGGCAAGGCCCGGCTCGGGATTGACGATCGTGCCGAGCGGCAACTCGAAGCCGACGGGGCGGATAAGTCCGGAATTATAGGGAATTTCCGGATCGAGCGTGCGGAAATAGTTCAGGAGAGCAAGCGAGAGCATGTAATGCCCCTGCTGGCCCCAGGTCGGCAGGTTGAAGGCTGCCGCCACCTGCAGATCCGTCCCGGTAAAGTCGAGCCCGATCGTATCGCCATCGACCGTCATCGTCAGTTCGATACGGATCGGTCGGGCAACACCTTCCGCTTCCATGTAGTCGGAGGCATTGTAGACGCCGTCCGGGATGGAGCGGATAATGCCCCGCGCACGCTGCTCGGCGCTGTCGAGCAGATCGACGATGCCCTTGGTGACGACATCACGACCATAGCGGCCGGCAAGTTCCTTGACGCGGCGTTCCGCCGTTGCCAGCGAGGCGAGCTGCGCCTTGATATCCCCCCAGTTCTGGTCGGGAATGCGGCAATTCAGAAGGACGAGATCGACGATATCCTGATTGACCACGCCCTTGCGGAAAAGCTTCAGGGGCGGGATGCGGATGCCTTCCTGGAAGATATCCGTGTTGATCGGCGAAATGCTGCCCGGCACACGTCCGCCGACATCCGAGGAATGGATGAAATTGAAGGCGAAGGCGATGATCTCGCCATCGACGAAGATCGGCTTCCAGAGCCAGATATCCGGCAGATGCGTCGAGAGGCCCTTTGTCCGGTCGGGGTCGTTGGCGATACAGACATCGCCTTCCTCATAGTGTTCGAAGGCGTTGATCGCCTCCCATCCCGGCAGGCCCACCATCAGGCTGACAGAGGTTTCCGTCGGGGCACTCAGAACCTCGCCCGAAGGCGCAACGAGGCATGCGCCGAAATCCGATGTCTCCTTGACGAAGACGGTAAAGCCCGTGCGCAGCGTGACCGAGGCCATTTCCTCGACGATCGCCTTGAAGCGGTTGCGCAGGATCTCCAGAAGGACGGGATCGATGTCGGACTTGGCCATCATGCAGGCTCCCCGATGAGATTGCCCCAGCTATCCACATGAACGGTAAAGCCAGCGGGAACGTAAACAGTCGTATCGGCGGCTTCGACCACGGCTGGACCTTCGAACCAGTCGCCGGCGGCAAGGGTCGCACGGTCATAGAAGCCGGCATCAACCGGCCGCCTGTCTTCGATCAGCGTGCCGATGCGTAACGGAATTGCCTTGCGCACGTGTCTCTCGCCGGCCGCCGCCAGATCGACGCTCTGACGCGGCTTGCCCGTAATACCGATTGCGGCAACGCGCAGATTGGTGATCTCGACATCCGCCTTCGGGTCGGAAAAGCCATAGATGCGCTCATATTGCTGATGGAAGCCATGCAGCAAGCTCTCGGTATCGAGACGCTCGAAGGGGACGGTCAGGTCGAAGGACTGGCCGCGATAACGCATGTCTGCGGAGGCTTCCACCTTGCGGTCGGTCATCGCCGTATCCTGCGAGGCGAGCCAGTCGAAGGCCTGCTCGGTGAGAACTGCCAGTTCCTGTTCCAGCGCCTGCGGTTCGCGATGCAGAAGATCGACAGAGACCGTGCGGATGAAATCGCGGCGCAGATCGGTGACGAGACTGCCCAGCGCGCAGAGCGTTCCCGGCGAGCGCGGCACGATCACGCGTGCGACCCGACTTCGCGGGCAAGAAGGAAGGCGTGACCCGGGCCAGCACCGCCATAAGCCAGAAGCGCAAACTCGCGCGGATCGATCCCCTTGCGTGCCATCAAGGGCATGAACTGCGCGTACATGTTGGCAGTCGTCACGTCGAGAATGCCGGAGGCAACCTCGCCGGTCGTCAGGCCGAGCGGGCCCGCCAGCGTCGCAAGGGCCGCCTCCGCCCGGTCGTGATCCAGCACGAGACCGCCGCCGAGAACCCGGCCCGGCGAATAAAGGCCGATCCGGACATAGGCGTCGGTCACGGTCGGCAGCGTGCCGCCGCGGGCATAGGCCGCAGGACCGGGCACGGCACCGGCGCTGCGCGGACCAACCTTCAGGACGCCCGAAGCGTCGAGCCAGGCAATCGATCCGCCACCGGCGCCGATCGATGAAATATCCACGGTCGGCATGATGACCGGGAAGTCACCCACCTGACTTTCGGTCGAATAGAGGATGTCGCCATCGACAATCGCGATATCGACGCTCGTGCCGCCCATGTCGAAGCCGACGATCTTGTCATAGCCGGCCGCTCGTCCGGTCTGCAGCGCGCCCATGGCGCCGGAGGCAGGCCCTGAAAGCAGCGTCTCGACCGGACGCTCTGCGCCGGCACCGGCCGTCATGATCCCGCCGTTCGACTTGGTGGTCAGCAGTGTCGCCTTGACACCGACCCGCGCCATACCGCCATGCAGACGTTCGAAATAGCTGCTCAGCTGGCCGCCGATATAGGCGTTGATGACCGTGACCAGCGCGCGCTCGTATTCGCGCTGCTGCGGCCAGATCTCGGAGGAGGTCGATACGTAGATCTGCGGGAAGCGCTCGCGGATATAGGCGGCCAGTTCGGCCTCGTGGCGATCCTGCCGATAGGCATGCATGAAGCAGATGGCGAGCGACTGCACACCCTGATCGACCAGATGCTGCACCACCTTTTCGGCAGAGGCCATGTCGATCGGCTGGTGGATCCGGCCATCGACGCCGATGCGCTCATCGATCTCGCCGACATGCTGGCGGGCCACGAGCGGCTTGATCTTCTCGACATAGAAATTCGTCGGATCGGACAGTCTGAGACGGCCGATTTCGAGAATGTCCCGGAACCCCTTGGTAACGAGCAGACCGGTGGTCGCACCGGCGCGCTGGATGACCGTATTGAGGCCGAGTGTCGTCCCATGCACGAAATAGCCGATGGAACCCGGATCGATGCCGTGTTCCTTCTGCAGAAGCTCTATGCCGTTTAGAACCGCCTGTGCCGGATCGCTTGGAACCGAGGGGGTCTTGAAGGACAGCGTTTCGCCGCTTGCCTCGTCCATCAGCACGAGGTCGGTGAAGGTGCCGCCGATATCGATGCCCAGCCTGTATTGCCTGCTCATGCGCCGCGCCCTCCCAAAGGAGGCGCAGCGAGCCGCGCTTTGCAAAGACAAGGCCGCCGAGGACGAGCAGCATGGAGAGAGCGATCAAGAGGGTCGACAACGCGGCAAGCGTCGGATCCTGGTTCTGGTCGAGGTAAAGATACATTTCGATTGGCAACGTGTTCACGACGGGTTTGACGAGAAAGATCGTGGTTTCGACTTCATCGAACGACGTGATGAAGGCAAGGAGACCGCTGACGATGAGGCCGGGGCGTATCTGCGGCAGGACGACGAGGATAAACGCCCGGACCGGCCCTGCGCCCAGATCACGCGCCGCTTCTTCGACGATCGGATCGACCTCTCCGAGATTGGCAACGAGGACGGACACGACAAAGGGCAGCATGAGGAGCGCATGCCCGAGCACGACGCCGAACATGGTGCCGTAAAGGCCGGAGCCCGTGGCGATATAAAGGACGAAAAGCGCAAAGCCGATCGCAATACGCGGGATGACCAGAGGTCCGAGCAGGATGCCGCGCAGCAGGCTCTTGCCACGAAAGGCGATCCGTACGATCGCATAGGAGAGTGGCGTTCCGACGAGAAGCACGATCAGCGTCGAGAGAATGCCGGCGATGACGGAATTGACGAAACCGCGCTGGAACTCCGGCATGGTAAGCGCCTTGTGGTACCATTCCAGCGTGAAACCGGATGGCGGCCAGACATTGAAAGGGCTGGCATTGAAGGAGTTGACGACGACGATCAGGATCGGCGCCGCCATGAAGACCAGAACGGCACCAAGGATGAGGCGCAGCAGGACCAGCGCCGATCTGGAATCTCCAGCACGCGTCTGCATCACGCTTTCCTCCCGAATGTGCGGCGATTGAACCGCTCGAGGATCAGCAGAACCCCGACAGCCGCGATCAGCAGGATCAGCGCCTGCACGGCGGCCAGCGACCATTCCGAATTGCCGATATTCTCGTAGACGAGGCGAGACAGGTTGAGCACGCGCCCGCCTCCGAGAACTGCCGGCGTGACGAAGGCGCTGACAGCAAGCGCAAAGACGATCTCCGCCGCCACGATGACACCCGGCAGAGACAGGGGCAGCGTGACTTTGCGGAAGATCTCGAACGGCGTCGCGCCGAGATCGGCAGCCGCCTCGCGCAATTGCGGCGGCTGCTGCATGAGAACGGTAATGAGCGGCAGAACGGCAAATGGCAGGAGAATATGAACCAGCGCGATAATGACGCCGAGCTCGTTATAGATCAGCCGATAGGGGCCGAGATGAAGCGGCCATGCGCTGAGCAGGCTATTGACGAAGCCGCTATCGGAGAGAAGCAGAAGCCAGCCATATGACCGTACGACCACGCTCATCAGCAGCGGCGAGAAGATGACCGTATAGGCGATAATCGACATCAGCATGCTGTCGAGCCGCAACAGCGCGCAGGCGACGGGATAACCGATCAGAAGGCAGAGCACGGTGACGATGGCAGCCAGCCGGATGCTCGTCAGAATGACGGTCCAGGAGTAGCTGTCGCCCAGAAAACTCTGCCAGACGCCAAGCGTAAAGCCGGGGCCACCCGGCTGGATGCCGACACTATAGGCACCAAGGATGACGAGACTGGCGATGAACGGCACGAGCACGATGAGCGTGGCGGGTCCGACAAGCATCGCGGAGACGTAGAACGACCGCAAGGGGCCGGATCCGGGCGCCCGCTCACGACAGATCGCCCTTCAGAAACACGACCGCTTCGGCAGGCCAGGAGACCGACACCGTTTGCCCGGCGCCGAGCATCTGCATCTCGCCCTGCGTCTGGGCTGTCAGAATGCCGCCGGGTGCCTGAAGCCGATAGGTTGCCGTTGCTCCGAAGAATGTGGCATCGATGAGCGGGAGATCGATGCCACCCGTGCCGGCGGGTGAAATCCTCACCTGTTCCGGGCGCAGGGAGAATGCCACCGGATCACCGACCTGAACGGGTCCGGTGCGCTGCGCCGCGATCTGAAGACCGAGGGCATCGATCGTGACTGTCGTATCGCCGACAGCTGCAATGCGGCCCTTTGCCAGATTGGTCTGCCCGACAAAGCCTGCAACGAATTCCGTCTGCGGACGAAGATAGAGGTCGGCAGGTGCGCCGACCTGTTCCAGCCTGCCGCCATTCATGACGCCGATCCGGTCGGACATGGCCATGGCTTCGGTCTGGTTATGTGTGACATAGACGAAGGTCATCGCCAGTTCCCGCTGGATTCGGCGCAGCTCTTCCTGCAGATGGGTCTGGAGCTTCAGGTCCAGAGCGCCGAGCGGCTCGTCGAGAAGCAGAACGGCGGGCTTGTTGACGATCGCGCGTGCAATCGCCACTCGCTGCTGCTGCCCGCCGGAAAGCGATGTCACCGCACGGCTTTCGAAACCCGAAAGCCGCACCATGTCCAGCATCTCACCCACCCGGCTGCGGATTTCAGCCTCCGGCAGCTTTTTGAGCTTCAGGCCGAAAGCGACATTTTCCCACACGCTCAGATGCGGAAACAGTGCCAGCTTCTGAAAGACGAGATTAGTCGGCCGTTTGTTGATCGGCACACCATTCATTCGTTCACCGCGGATCGAGACCGTACCGGAAGACGGCTCCTCAAGCCCCGCGATCATTCTGAGCGTCGTCGTCTTGCCGCAGCCGGAAGGCCCGAGAAGGGAGAAGAACTCCCCCTGCCGGATAGCAAGATCGACACCCCTGACGACAGACGCATCGCCAAAGCGCCTCTCGACATGGTCGAGAACGACATCGTTCATCGCTGAAGCCACCACTACAGATTGACCTTGACCTGCTTGTTCCACTGGTCGGACCATGCAGCGTTATTGGCGGCCATCTTGGCGTAGTCGAGGTTGATCGCAGCCTTCATTGCCTCCGGCTGAACGGCGGGATCATTCGCCAGATCGGCCGGCAGCTTGACATTCTTCATCAACGGCAGAACCGATGCGGTCTTGCAGTAGTCAAGAACGGCTTCCGGCGCCAGCGACAGGTTGATGATCTCCTGGCTGATCCGCGCCTGATCGGCGCTACCGCCGCGCACGAGCTGGAAGCCTTCCGGGAATGTCACCTGACCTTCCTTCGGCACGGCATAACCAATCGGCGCCCCGGCTGCAGCCCAGGGAAGCGCGACGCCACGGAAATAAGGCGCGAGCCATACCTCGCCGCTGACAAGCAAATTCTGAAGCTGGGCGTTCGAGGTATAGAGCGAGTGGAACTGACCGGCCTTGGCTGCATCGGCATAGATCTTCATGCCCGGCTCGATATTATCCTCGCCGCCGCCATTCAGGCGCGCCAGCGCGACCAGACCATTGCCGGCCCAGTAATAATCGAAGAGCGCGACGCGACCCTTATATTTCGGGTCGAACAGATCGTTCCACGAGTCGGCGGCTCCTTGATCTTGTCCTTGTTATAGACCAGACCGCAGACATCCATGCAGAAGATCGCACCGACATCATCCGGCTGCCGATAGGCATCGAGAATGTTCTCGACATTCGGGACAAGCTTCTTGTCGAGCGGCGAAAATACCTTTGCCGCACGCCCCTTGGCAGAAGCATCCAGATTGAAGAAGCCGAAATTGATCAGCGGATCATCGGCACTGATATCGAGCGAAGCCTTGATCTTCGGATACATGGCAGCATTCGTGCCGGCCGTCAGCTCGATCGATACATCCGGATGCGCCTTCATATAGGCTTCGGCCAGCTTGCGCGGCACGGGCTCCTGAGCGCCCGTCCAGATGAATTGGGAAACCCGCGTCGCCGCCATCGCACGACCGGCAGTCAAGGTGACGGCAGCAGCTGCAGCAGCCTTCAACGTATCACGTCTCGTAAACATTCCTGAACCCCTTTTAGCAATGGCTTGGCGCCTTATTTATTGCTGTATAATATGTAGAACACAGCAATAGGCAAGCCTGAATTGACACACGGACGAAAGGGCTATCGCAGACCTCTCGCAGGGCCGAAATGCCTTTATCTCACCGAATTTCGTGCGCTAAAGACCAATTCTGCCGGCTCTTCTCAAGGAAATTTCTTCCATATCCGAGTTGCTGGATAAAATATCATGCTGTATTCAGGACTAAATTACAGACAAGAAAAGGGGTAGATCGATGAACGAGATTTCCGGAGCGGAGGCAGCCGTCCGCATGCTGCAGCTGAACGGCGTGAAGCATATCTTCGGCCTTTGCGGCGACACCAGCCTGCCCTTCTATGACGCGCTTCATCGGCTCAACCATGGCATGGAACACGTCCTTGCGCGCGACGAGCGCAGCGCCGCCTATATGGCGGACGGCTATGCGCGCGTCACCGGCTTGGTGGGCGTCTGCGAAGGCCCGAGCGGCGGCGGCGCCACCTACCTGCTGCCGGGCATCGTCGAGGCAAACGAATCCTCCGTGCCGGTACTCGGCATCACCTCCGATATTCCCGTCACCTCGCGCGGCAAATATCCGCTGACGGAGCTGGACCAGAAGGGGCTCTATCGCCCGCTGACCAAGTGGAATGCCGTCATCGACCGTGCGGACGAAGTGCCGCGCGTCTTCCGCAGCGCCTTTCGCGCCATGACCTCCGGCAAGCCCGGCGCCGCGCATATCGGCCTGCCCTATGACATCCAGAAACAGCCGCTTTCCGAAGACCTGATCTGGGCGCAGCCGGAGCATGGGTCCTACCCGTCCTGGCGCACGGCGCCCGATCCGTCGGACATCAGCCGCGCAGCCGCGGCCATCGTTGCCGCAAAGGCCCCGGTCTTCATCGTTGGCGGCGGCGTCGTCATCTCCGGCGCCTGCGAGGAAATGTCGACCCTGGCCCTGCTCCTCAATGCGCCGGTCTGCACCACGATCAGCGGACAGGGCAGCCTCTCGGCCGAGCATCCGCTCTGCGTCGGCGTCGTCGGCACGAATGGCGGCGTCATTGCCACGCGGGAAGTCGTTCAGATGGCCGATCTGGTCGTCTTCATCGGCGCACGTGCAGGCTCGACCACGACCGAGCACTGGAACTACCCGTCGCGCTCCACGGCAATCGTTCATATCGACGCCGACCCGATGGTCATTTCCGCCAATTACAAGACGGATGTCGCACTCGTCGGCGACGCCAAGCTCGCGCTGCAGGGCCTGATCTCCGAGATCGAGGCGATCATCCCGCAGGACCGCAGCGACTGTATCGATGGCCGCGCCGTCACGGCCATGGCGAAGGCCAAGCGCCGCGCGGAATTCGAATTGCGCGCCTTCAGCAACGACACGCCGATCCGCCCGGAACGCGTCCTCAACGAGTTGCACAAGCTTCTGCCGCGCGACGCCGTTGTCGTTGCCGATCCCGGCACGCCCTGCCCCTACTTCTCCGGTTATTATGATTTCCTCGAACCCGGCCGGCACTTCATCACCAACCGGGCCCACGGAGCGCTCGGCTATTCGATGTCGGCCGCCATGGGCGCATGGTACGGCCGCCAGTCCTCCAAGGTCGTTTCCGTCATGGGTGACGGCAGCTTCGGCTTCACCGTCGGCGAACTGGAGACGATCGTCCGCAAGAAGATCCCGCTCCTGATGATCGTCTTTTCCAACTCCGTCTTCGGCTGGATCAAGGCGAGCCAGAAATTCGGCTATAACGAGCGCTATTACTCGGTGGATTTCGATCGCACGGACCACGCCAAGGTGGCTGCAGCTTACGGCGTCAAAAGCTTCACCGTGGCCGACCCTGCCGACCTGCCCAAGGTCTTCAAGCAGGCGATCGAGCATGACGGTCCGGTTCTTGTCGATATCCTGTCGCAGCCGCTCGAAGATACGGCTGTTCCGGTCAGCGCCTGGATGGGCTAACGCCCGCCCAGCCTCGCCAGAACGCAAGAACGTTTGCGACCCGGCATGCCTGCAGGCTCTCTACCGAGACCCACCGGCATGCCGAAGCAAGCTTGGCTCAAAACGGCAAATGGCCCGGGCGGATGTCTCCGCCCGGGCCATTCGATATTCATCCCTGGAACTTGACCATAGTGTCCCGGCCCGTTCATTCGGTCGTTGGGGCAAGCGTCGATGCGTGTGATATTGATGAAGGACGGCCGGTGCGATAGGGCAAGGTCTCGACACGTCCCGGACTGCTATCGCTTACCCGCGTTGGACGACAGAACCATCCTTCACCTGCAGGCTGGGGAGGTACACACAGGCCGCTATCTAGCCGACCCGCGGCCGCAAATGGCTGAATATGCCTGATGACGGTGCGGTCGCCATCAGCCGCAGGGCAGAAGCGCTTGCCAAGCCATAAATGGTGATGCGGTCTACGCAACCACTTCCGCGGGCACGCAGGAGAATCTCCCACTGGAACTCTTCCGGCGCGCGCGGTATTCCGATCTGGGCGACGTTGAGAGCGCTTGAGTGGGTGGCTACCGCCGAGTTGGTCCATCGTCACCGCGAGCGACGAGGGCGCTAGGTTTCCCTTGTCGACCTTGCAGGTATCGGTCCTCCTTGTTTCGGTGGGGAGAATCTCGACGTTGCTCGGGGTCTATGTCGTAAAAGTCGTTCCCAAAAGGGTCTATTTCGCGCTGGCGGAGATTCTGCTTACATTGATTTCGCTTCACCTGATTCACAGCAGTCTCGTCGGCGCTTGACGTCAAGCTGCCGAGAATGCCGCGATTTATTCGGCATCCGAGGATTCTCGCGGCGTATGGTGTTGGCTTTGACGGCACTCGAACCAGCGATCCGCCATCACGTAACCTGCGAATTCGCACGGCAATAGGCCACCGATTTCTGGCGCTCACCATTCTTCGCAAGCTGCTACGAACGAGAATCCGAGAGCTTCGATCTTCTCGTCATCAGCCAGATCAAATACGGCGCTCCAACCATGGCTGCAAAAAGCCCCAGCGGAAGCTCATAGGGGAAGGTTGCCGTGCGTGCACCAAAATCCGCGAAGGCCATAATGACGGCACCGAGCAGGAAGGAGGCGGCAAGATGGTCCGTCGCCCTGATGAACCCCGCCCGTACGGCAATATGCGGAGCGATCAGCCCGACGAAACTCAGAGGACCGACAAGCACGGAGGCCGCTCCGGTCGCCACGCCACACAGGGCAAGCGTGACGACGCGGCTCGCGGTGATCGGAACGCCGAGACTGCGTGACGTCGGCACGCCGAGAGGCAGAAGGGTCAGCCATCGGACGAGGAACAGCGATGCCGTCATGACGATGATCGACAGAATGGCGAGAAAGGTCGCAACTCCCGGCGTCACCGATGCTGCCGTGCCGCCGATCCACGCCAGGATCTGCCAGGCTCTCTGATCGCCCGCCGCCATCAACACGGCAAGCACGGCCGAACTCAAGGAACTGATGGCGATACCGGCGAGCAGCAGCTTTTCCGGCGGAAGGCTTTGCCGGCGGGCGAAAGCCAGCACCGCAGAAATGGCAGCAAGCCCTCCAAGGGCCGCCCCGGCCACCATCGAATAGGGCCCGCCCATGGGAAACAGCGTCAGGACGACGGCAAAACCGAGGCCGGCGCCGCCACTGACGCCGATGACTTCCGGGCTCGCCATGGCGTTGCCCGTCAGGCGCTGGAGAATGGCACCCGTGAGCGCAAGCAAACCTCCCGCCCCTGCCGCGGCAAGCAGTCTCGGCCATCTCAGCGGGGAAAGATCGGCCGCCGTCTGAAGGGAAAGCACGGTCCAGCCATGCCCGTCGTTTCCAACCAGCAGGGCGATTGCAATGACGAAGGGGAGCGAGGCAGCAAGGATGGCCAGCCCCTTGGCGGCATTGATCCGCCTCACCGATCCGTGCGGCCTGTGATGGCCCTGGAGCGAGCGCACTTTCGGCAGCAGCCACAGGAGCAGCGGACCGCCGGCAAGCGCGGTCACTGATCCCGTTGGGAACGTTTCGCCGCTGGCACCCGCAACGGCCTGCACCGCACCATCGCAGAGCCAGAGAAACAGACCGCCGGCCAGGGGCGAAAGTGCAAGAACGACAAAGGGGCTGCGGACACCACAGCCCCGCACGAGCGCGGCAGCGACAAGGCCGACGAAACTGATGAGACCCACATTGGCCGCCACCAGACCGGCAAGCAGCGTTGCCAGAGCGGCGACCGCCAGCCGTACGCCGCGAAGGCTGATCCCGAGCGAGCGGGCGCTTGCATCGCCAAGCCCGAGGATCAGCAGGGGACGCAGGAGAATTGCCGCAGCCACCATCGCCAGACCCAGTTCCAGCGACAGGGTGTTGAAGACCGACCAATCCTGCTGGCTGAGCGACCCGCCATTCCACGTCACCAGCGACATGAGATATTCGCCCTGTGCAAGCGTGAGGGCCGCCGAGAGCGCTGCAGCCGTGACACCCACCAGCATTCCGGAGACGACCATCGTCACCGGTTCGAATGAGGTGCGCCATCCAAGCGCAAAGACGATGAGAGCAGCGATCGCCGCGCCCGAAAGCGCGACAAGCGCACGATGCCCGTCGAGCAAGGCCGGAAAGAACAGGGTTGCTATGACGATGGCCAGCTGTGCGCCGGCGGAAATTCCAAGTGTCGAGGGATCGGCGATAGGATTGCGCAAAAGCTGTTGCAGCAGGCGCCGGCAAGGCCAAGAGCTGCCCCCGCCGCCAACGCGACACCGGCACGCGGAAAAAGCCCGTATAGCAGGATGATCTCGTCGAGCCGTCCCGACGCCGACGAGAAGATCGCGGCCGGCCATTGCGACATGGGGACCACGGCGGAGGCCGTGAAAAGGAAAAGGCCGGCAGCGGCCAGAAAGCCAAAAAGCGCAAAGAGGGAGGGCCGCATCATCGATCACCCTCACCCGACGCCAAGAGCGCCTCATGAAGCAGCCTTGCAAAGCGCAATCCGGCGAGAATACCGCCATAGGGATTGATATTGGGAAGGGTAAGAAGCCGCCCCTCCTTCACCGGGGCAAGCGCGTTCCAGATCATGCTTTGCCGAAGGCCGGCACGCGCCTCGACCGGAATTTCCGAGATGATGACAATCCGCGCGTCTCCCTCTTTCGCCAGTTGCTCGATCGGCACTGGCGCCGCAAACGTGTAGCGCGACCTCTCGGCCCAGGCATTGCGAAGTCCGAGGCGCGACAGCACATCGCCGAACATGCTGTCCGAGCCGAAAACGCGGACATGGCGTGCATCACCGACATTGACGAGATAGGTCGGCCGTTTTGCGAAGCGCGCGAGGCCGGAACGGCATTCGGCAAGCCTGCTCTCGATCTTCATCAGTACGGACACGGCGTCTTTCTCACGCCCGAGCCGCGCCCCGAGTGCCGACACGGCAGCGCAGGCCTTTTCGAATGGCGGCTCGCCTTTGACATAAAAGGGCAGGGAAATGATCGGCGCGATGCGCTCGAGAGCTGCCTGATGCCGCGTGTAGAAGGGCGAGAGCAGGATGAGATCCGGCCTTATGACGCTCAACAGCTCGAAATTCGGCGTTCCTCGCAATCCGAGATCGATGACGCGGCCGGGATCTCCGGCTCGATCGCGTCCTTGCGAAACTGGATCAGCTCCGTCGCGGCGACCGGCATGACGCCCAGCGCAATAGAGGTTTCCAGCATCGCCCAGTCGATCGCGGCAAGGCGCGGCAGACCAGAAGCCGCGGCGGAGCGCGCGGTCAAAACCGTTGCGGCGGCGCCGAAAACGAAATCCCGGCGTCGCAAATTCGTTGAAATGCCCGTCATCCAGCCACTACCAGGTGAAGCTCAGCTTTCCCATCACGGTACGGCCGTCGCCATAGTAGCACCCGAATGAGCTGCAGCTTGCGGCATATTTTTCATCGGCGATGTTCTGGAAATTGAGCGAAGCCTTGAAGCCATCCTTACGGTAGGTGAGTGCGGCATCGAACAGGGTCACGCCATTGAGATCATAGGTATTGGCGCTGTTGCCGTAACGCTGGCCGACATAGCGCACACCGCCACCGACACCGAGCCCTGCCAGCGCCGTATCCTCCTGGAACGTGTAGTTGAGCCAGAGGCTCGTCGCATTGCGCGGCACGTTCTCCACCCGGTTTCCGTTATCGGCACCGGCACCGATTTCGGCATCGGTGTAGGTATAGGCCGCGTGAAGATCCAGCCCCTGCGCCAGACTGACGACGCCCTCCAGTTCAAGACCGCGGACGTGGACCTCGCCGATCTGGCTCGATATGCCACCGACCGTGCGCAGGACATTTTTCTGCTTCAGATCGTAGACAGCGGCGGAGAAAAACCCGTCCCAGCCTTCGGGCTGATATTTGATACCGGCCTCCCACTGTTCGCCCTCAGTCGGCTTGTAGGGATCACCTGTCACCGTGCTGGCACCGGAAACCGGTTCGAAAGAGGTCGCATAGCTGACATAGGGCGCAATCCCGCCATCGAAGAGATAGCTGATGCCGGCCCGGCCCGTCAGTTTGTGGTCATTCTGGTCGAGCGACCGCGAGACGCCGGTCAGCCCATTCAGCGACGTGCCGGACGTCGATGCCCAGTCCTGCCGCAGCCCGAATGTTGCACGCCAGCGATCATAGGCCAGCTCGTCCTGCACATAGAGGCCGGCCTGCGAAAGGTCGCTGTTGACGCGAGTGTCGAGCGTTCGCGAGATAAGGGTGATCGGCGCTCCATAGGACGGGTTGAGGACGTCGAGCGGCGTTGCCTGGAAGAAGCGTGTACGAACGTTGTTGTCGAAATAGCGGTAGTCGAAGCCGAAAAGCACCTTATGCTCCAGTTCGCCGGTCGAGAACTCCGCCGTCAGGTTGTTATCGACATTGAACGTGTTGAGCTTTTCATTCTGGATCGTGGCGTTGCGGCGCAAGGTGCGCCCGTCGGCGGCAAGCCCGAGCGTCGACATGCCGAGCGACTGGTAATCCCAGTCTAGATTGGAATAGCGAACGTTCTGGCGGAAGGTCCAGGTCTCGTTGAACTGCTTCTCGAACTCGTAGCCGAGATTGGTGAGCGTCCGGCTCGAGTGATCGAAGCTCTTGTTGCCGACATAGAAATCGCGCGGCAGCTTGAAGGCCGAACTGCCGATCACATATTGCGGCGGCAGGCCGGACGGCGTGCTCGGATTATCGTGCTGTACGCTTGTCAGGATGGTGAGCGAGGTGTCCTCATCGGGCTTCCATGTCAGTGCCGGCGCGATGAAATAGCGGTCGTTATCAAGCTCATCCGTCTGGGCGCCTGCGAGCCTTCCAAGGCCGGTGAGGCGGTAGGCAAGATCGTCGTGCCCGGCAACCACGCCGCCGAGATCGAAGAAAGCGCCATAGGTGTCGTAGCTTCCGAACTGCGTCCCGACTTCGCCGAAAGTCTCGAAGTTCGGCCGCTTGCTGATCTGATTGATGATACCGCCCGGATTGGCCTGCCCGTACATGACCGATGCCGGGCCGCGCAGCACGTCGACCCGCTCAAGACCATAGATTTCGATCGGCGGAGCACCGGCGGTACGCATCAGCCTCAGACCGTTGAGATACTGCATCTGCCTGCCATCGAAGCCGCGCACGATCGGCGAATCGAAACGCGGATCGGACCCGTAAGGCTGCCCGAGAACACCCGGCGTATAGTTCAGGGCCTGCCCAAGCGTCTGCGCTGCCTGCGCATCCATCTCGTCCCTCGTGACGACCGAGATGGATTGCTGCGTCTCGAGAATGGGCGTCCCGGTCTTGGAGGCGGTGGCGCTGGTCTTTGCGACATAGCCGTCGACCGGGCCTCGCGGATCGGCGGTACCCTGCCCCTGCAGCACGATCGGAGCAAGCGTGGTGTCCTTCGCTTCCTGCGCGCGTGCAATCGGACCAGCGGAAAGAGCCGAAACAAGGGCTGTCGTGACGAGAAGATGAGATTGGATGAAACGCATGCCGCCCCCGCGCGGAATTCTGGACTAAATTAATCACCTTTCTATCGACAGCATGGGCATAAATCCAATAAATGGGACCAGGTATTTTCAGAAGTTAAAGTTCTGATCCGTCCCAGCGACTTTAAGGAAGACTATGGCGAGTGCATCCAGCCGACCCCGCGCGACAAATTTCGAACTCAGGCACCTCAGATACTTCATCGCGGTTGTCGAGGAGCGCAACTTTGAACGCGCGGCAGCGAAGCTCGGTATTGCTCAGCCTGGCCTGAGCCAGCAAATCATCGGCCTGGAAGCATAGTGGGTCTGCCCCTGCTGGATCGCTCCAAGCGCTCCGTCCATTTGACCCCAACGGGAAATGCACTCTTCGAAGATGCCGTGAAAATCGTTGCACAAGCAGACGCCACTCTGGCCCAGCTCAAACGCCTTGGAAGAGGAGAAACGGGGCGGATTACCATCGGCTATGTGGCCTCGGCCGCCTATTCGGGAATTCTTACTGACTCATTGGGATCGTTCCGGCGCGGGTTGCCGGACATCGAACTCAGTCTCATTGAGTTGGAGATGCGGCAGCAACTGGAGAAAATCAGGCTTGGCGAACTGGATTTCGGCTACATTCGCCCGCCCGCAATCATACCGCCGGAACTCAATGCCACGACTGTACTGCGTGAACCCTTGGTTGCGGCCCTATCCGTCAGTCACCCGCTTGCGTCAAAGGCATCGGTTCGTTTGAGCGACTTACAGGCGGACCTTTTCATCACCCCACGCCAGCCGGCCGATATAGGATTTCACGCCAACACGTTGGATGCATGCGGCGAGGCCGGCTTCAAACCCAGGATCAATTCCAACGGACGCGACTTTACGACCATCGCCAGCATGATTGCTGTCGGGATTGGCATTGCCCTCGTACCCAAGAGCATGGATTGCTTCAGGCTTCCGGGCGTACGTTACGTGTCCTTGGACGACAATGATGTGACCACGGACCTTGCCGTAGTATACCGAAAGAATGAGAGCAATCCGGCGGTAAATGCCTACATTGCCCACCAAAGGACGCTTCTGCAGAAACAAGAACGTCGAGACTGAACATCGTCCGGCCCGAGAATGGCGTTAAGTCGAGACGTGGAGCTGTTCTGGATGGGAACAGAACCTTCAACGAAGATGAATTTACACATAACTAATTGATAAAATTACATTTCTTAAGAAAATTCCGAGTGTGACCTAGCCATTCTGACTACATCTTACAACCCGACCATTTACGGGATTTATGCCAAATCGCACCTGCTCACGACGAACCGGGTGCTGCCAACAGCACGCTCTGTTGCATTTTTCTCGCCACCCCGTCTAATTTATAACATTTGAAGTCAACGCGCGTCTGCTCAAGATATAAAGATCATTGAATTCGGTGAAAGGCGTCCTTCGATCGTCTTCGTTCTCCTCGTAATCTCCAGGTTTCAAAGGCTGCAATTTCATGAAAATCATTGTCATCGGCGCCGGTATCGGCGGTCTCTGTGCCGGGCTTGCATTGCGCCGGATCGGCTACAACGTTGAGATATTCGAACAGGTGACCGAGATCCGGCCGGCGGGCGCTGCCATCTCGATCTGGTCGAATGGCGTGAAATGCCTGAACTATCTCGGGCTCGGATCGAAAATATCCGCCATCGGCGGCAAGATGGACAGTATGGCCTATGTCGACGGGCTGAGCGGAGATACCCTGACCGCCTTCAGCCTCCAGCCGCTCTACGATCGGGTCGGCCAGCGCCCCTATCCCGTCAGCCGTGCAGACCTGCAATCCATGCTGATCGATGAATTCGGCCGGGACCTCATCCATTTCGGCATGAAACTCACCGGCATCGAGGATGATGGAGAGCAAGTGACGGCAACATTTGCGGATGGCACAACGGCGAACGGTGATCTGCTGATCGGTGCAGACGGCGCCCATTCCTTTGCCCGCTCCTATATCCTCGGCGAACAGAAGCCGCGCCGCTACGCCGGATATGTCAACTGGAACGGCCTCATCGAGACAGACGGCAACCTGTCACCGCCGGATCGATGGACGACATTCGTGGCCGAGGGAAAGCGGGTGTCGCTGATGCCCGTTTCGAATGGCCGGTCCTACTTCTTCTTCGACGTTCCCCTTCCCGCGGGCCTGCCGAATGAGCGGGGGCATTATCATGCCCTCCTGCAAGGCTATTTCAAGGGATGGGCGGCACCCGTGCAGGCGCTGATCGCGCGGCTCAACACGGCGACCACCAACCGCGTGGAGATCCACGATCTCGATCCCTTCGATCACTGGACGAAAGGACGGGTAGCCCTGCTGGGTGATGCCGCGCATAATACGGCACCCGATCTCGGCCAGGGTGGGTGCATGGCGATGGAGGACGCCGTGGTTCTTGCCCATTGCCTGCAGAGCCATTCCAACGGGATTGAAGACGCACTCCTGCGCTATCAGACCCGCCGAGCGCCGCGAACCACCGATCTCGTCTTGCGGCCGCAAGAGAAGCGACGTCACGCATGCGATCGATACAGAGGCAAATGCGCGCTGGTACGAAGAGCTCAGAAGCGAGACCGGCGCCATGATCATGCGGGGCATCGCCTCCAATATCGAAGGCGGGCCGTTCGCCTAGAACACCCGCACCTCGGAAACCAGTCTTGGCATTGCGGAACCTGAAACATCCATGTTGGCCTTCTCCCGTTTTACCCGCTATTTCATCGAGGTCAGCAAGCACGGCTCCATTCGCAAGGCTGCCGAGGCAATTCATGTTTCGCCATCGGCGATCGACCGGCAATTGCTGACGGCGGAGGAGGCGCTGGGCGTTCCCCTGTTCGAGCGTCTGCCCGGCGGCTTGCGCCTGACCGCCGCCGGCGAGCTGCTGCTGGCATCCGTACGGAACTGGACCAAGGACTACGAGCGCATGACCCATCAGATCGATGATCTGGTCGGATTTCGCCGGGGTCATGTGCGTCTTGCCGTCGTCGATGCCCTGAGCAAAGGCTTTATCCCGCGTGCGATCACCGCCATGCGCCGCGAATATCCCGGCATCACCTTCGACATCACCGTTCTCGACAACGTCAATATCGGCGGTGCGATCGACCGCGGCGAAGTCGATTTCGGGCTTGTCATCAACCCTCAATCCACCAGGGATCTCACAGTCCGATCTTTCATCGATATCGGCCTCGGCTTCGTCGCGACCAAAGGCCATCCGCTCAACGCGCTTGCACAGACCCGGTTTTCGACCTGCCTCGACTATCCGATCGTCGCCCCGACGGAGCCGCTGGCACTTTGCGAGCAGGTAAAGGCGCTCAGTGCCGCGACAGGAATTACGCTGAAGCCGGTGACGTCCTCGGATAATATCCAGATGATCAAGTCGCTGGTGATCGAGGGCGCGGGCGTCGGCGTGCTGACCTCCCTTGATGTGATGGAGGAGGTTCGAGCGGGCCTTTTGAGTTTCACGCGGATCAGCGATCCTGTCGTTCGCCCGATGGTTCTGGCCGTCTGCATCAACCGGGCAAGACAGTTGTCGCAGGCCGCGCGGCTATCACTCGACCATATAGAAAGACAGTTGCGGCAGGCCGAGACGATCCAGAACCACGCGCTCGCATCTGCCGAAAGCTGAAGAAGCCTCCCAATGACCGACGACATTCTGCTCTTTTCATACGGGACACTCCAGTATCCGGAGGTTCAAAAAGCGTCCTTCGGGCGGCTGCTGGAGGGCTTTGACGACGAAATTCTCGGCTTCCGAAGAGAGATGGTCGAGATTACCGACCCTGACGTTCTTGCCAAGAGCGGCGAACGCTTCCATCCGATCGTGATACCCTCTGCAAATATCGGGGACGCCGTCGTCGGCAAGGTTTTCAAGATCACCAAGGACGAGCTTGCGGCAGCCGATGCCTATGAGGTTTCCGATTACAAGAGGGTTGAGGCCAAGCTCCGGTCCGGCGCAAAGGCCTGGGTCTATGTGAAGGCCTGAGCTGCAACTCCTCCCACAGTGCTCGCTCACCTCGCCAATTGCCATGCGTTGCATTTTTGCAACGCCTCATCCGGTTCTTGATGTTTGAAGTTCACGCCTCCTGCCTGCATTGATGCGCCAAGCGGCGACTATCGCCGCATCGAACGGGCGCCATCGTCCCATCCGCAAGCGAGGAACCGGAAATGTCTAACAAGCAACTTCGATTGGCCATGTTCCTCTTTCCCGGCTATCACCTCGGTGCCTGGAGACTGCGAACGCGATCCCGGAAATAGATCTCGGCATCGACCACCTCGTTCGCGCCGCCCAGCTGGCCGAGGCGGCCAAGCTCGATGCAATTTTCTTCGAGGACCAGGCAGCAGTTCGCCGCAGCAACGATATTCTAGGCGGCGACAGCTATGGCGCAGCCAACCCGCGCTCCATCCATTTCGACCCGATGGTCGTGCTGCCGGCACTGGCCATGGCGACCACGCATCTTGGTCTCGCCGCTACCTCCACCGCAACCTTCAACGAGCCGTATAATCTTGCCCGGCGTTTCTCATCGATCGATTTCATCAGCAAGGGCAGGGTTGGCTGGAACCTGGTGACCTCCTTCAACGAAGACGAAGCCCAGAATTTCGGCCTCGACGCCCATCTTCAGCATGCCGCCCGTTATGAGCGGGCAAGCGAGTTCGTCGATGTCGTCACGGGACTGTGGGACGGATGGGATGCGGATGCGATCATCCGCGATAAAGAAAGCGGCGTCTATTTCGACGTCAGCAAGATGCGGTTTCTGCAGCATGATGGCAAACATTTCAAAGTGCGCGGACCGCTCACCACGGGCCGCAGCCCGCAGGGCCGCCCGGTAATTTTCCAGGCTGGTTCATCCGAGCCCGGTCGCGAGCTTGCTGCGCGGACCGCAGACGTTGTCTTCACCTTGCAGTCGGACATGGCGGAGGCACGGGCATTCCGCGATGACATCCGCCGCCGCGCCGCCGATTTTGGTCGCAACCCCGACAAGATCAAGATCCTTGTCGGCATGACCCCGATCGTCGGAGAAACGGATGACGAAGCGCAAGCTCTCGCCCGCCAGATGATGGACCTCATCCCCGAGGATCTGGCGATAAGCAACCTCATTCCGCTCGCGGGCGGGTTTGACTTCCGAAGGCACGATCTCGACGGCCCAATGCCGGAGCTGCCGGAATCGAACGCCGGCAAATCCCACCGCGCAGCGATCATGTCTGTTGCCCGCCGGAATGGCTTCTCCATCCTCGAAACCGCCCGCTATTTTGCCGAGGGCAGCTATCTGAAAATGGTCGGCGCGCCCCGCTCCATCGCCGATACGATGCAGGCGTGGCTGGAGGCGGACGCATGCGACGGCTTCCTGGCGGTGCCGACACACTTTCCGACCGGCGTGGAGGACTTCACCGGTCGTGTCGTGCCGGAACTCCAGCGGCGCGGGATTTTCCGCACGGAATACACGGGAACCATG
The DNA here is from genome assembly GCA_902167985.1 of Shinella sp. UYSO24. Taxonomy (GTDB): domain Bacteria; phylum Pseudomonadota; class Alphaproteobacteria; order Rhizobiales; family Rhizobiaceae; genus Neorhizobium. The sequence continues at coordinate 5,431 of CABHNZ010000006.1, read as the reverse complement.
CTACGCGAACATCTGGACGTGACGCTTGAGGCCTGACGACGCTGCGGTGACTTGCGTCAAGCAAGCCGCCGCCCCTCTTCTCGCGGACCTAGAGCCCCGCATTCGAAAAACGCAATAACGGGTAGATCCGAGGCCACGATCCTGGGCACTAGACCAGATGCCGACTTCTCCCGGTCAAGAGAAAGCGTGGCTGGACCCCGCCGTTTTTGTGTTGTCACTGAAACGAAGCACCGAATATTTCGGCCAGCTGCTCTATGCCCGCCTGATCTGCCCTATCGAACCGCGCCGGAAGCGGGCTGTCCAGGTCGATGACGCCGATCGCCTCGCCCTTACGAAAGATCGGAACGACAAGTTCCGAACGCGAAGCTGCATCACAAGCGATATGACCGGGAAAAGCATGCACATCCTCGACCAGCACGGATGAGCGTCGCTCGATGGCTGCACCGCAGACGCCACGTCCGACAGGGATGCGAACGCAGGCCGGCTTGCCCTGGAAGGGCCCAAGGACCAGTTGCTCGCCTTTCAAAAAATACACGCCCGCCCAATTGAGATCGGGTAGCATCTGATAGATGAACGCCGACATATTGGCGGCATTGGCAATCATGTCGGTCTCGCCATCGAAAAGACCCTGCAGCTGTTGAGCCAATTGGCGGTAGAACTCCGCCTTGTCGGCAGTATTGATCGTCTCCGCCTCGAACATGGTCACTCCCTTTTCAATGCATCTCGTTTATCTAGGTCGTCGGATCCAGCATGCCAACTGACCTGTGCAGCGCATTTTTTATTGTCGCGCCCGGACGAATCCGGTTTTGATCGCCACCATGGAAAAGACGATCCGCATTGTTGCCGCCCTTATCCTTAGCCCCGACGGCATGGCGCTTGTCGTGCGCAAGCGCGGCACCTCTGCCTTCATGCAGGCAGGAGGCAAGATCGAGCCGGGCGAAACGTCCCAGGCGGCACTTCTTCGCGAACTCGCCGAGGAACTGGAGCTGAATATCGCCGCAGATGCCCTCGTGGCGATGGGACAATTCGAGGCTCCGGCAGCCAACGAGCCGGGATACAAGGTCGTCGCCGACGTTTTCCGGATCGATGTCGATCATCGACCGATCGAAGCTTCGGCCGAGATCGAGGAGATCCGATGGATATCGCCGGCCGATCCAGGAGACATGGTCTTGGCACCGCTGACGCTGAACGAAATCTTTCCAGCCCTGCTGGCCGGAATGGAAGGCAGGGCCGCGCCGTAATTTCGGCTTGGAAATGAGCCTTGCCGGATCACGCTCCGGACTTCTCTCTCATGGGGATGGTTTTATCCTAAGGTCTCTTTTCATCTTACGCTTTCGTCGCTGACGGCCGCGATAAAACTTGCCAATCCGGCGGAGCGTAGTGGTCGGTAGCGCTTGCCGCTCTCACGGCAAATACGCTTGAGAACACCCGCGGCCGTGTGGCTGATATGGTCGACCGGAAAGAAGACGACTTCAGCCTGCCCGATCATCGTAGGCAGGAGTGTGGTGTTATCCTCCAATCCTCCATCGTGAAGCAGCAGAGCAATTCCTCGCTCTTCTGCCAGCGTTCGAAGTCGCTCGAACAAATTGCGTCGACCACCGACGTACAAAAGAGTTGCCGGGGGCTGGCCTTCGGCTTGAGTTGTCTTTCCGTCCGTCGAAAACAGGAGGCCTTCCAGCAATCTATTTTCTTCCTCAAGCTCCGCGGCCCTCCGCTCGGTCCGATCAAGAGCACCCACCGCCTGCGCCTCGCGGACTTGCGCAGCCTCCAACCGGCTGGCCAACTCGGCCGACCGATCGCGTTCAGCATCCAGCTTCTGGATCATCGTCCGCTCTATACCGTTTGTTAGGCCGGTCGTCTGACTGTCAGACCGGAAGAATGCCTCGGCTCGGACCAGGCGCTCTTCAAGTTCGGCGATGCGCCCGTGTAGAGCGGCCTGCCTGGCTGCAGATACAGCAAGCCTGCGCTCCTGCCGTTCGAGCTTGTTATCCTTGTCTTCGACCGCTCGCTGCAACCTGTTAAGTCGTGCCAAATCGAGCCGGCTCGAGCTGCCAACGCGATGTGACAGCATATGAACCTCGCCGAATACATCGTTGAGGAGCTTCCGGTCGCTGACAGAGTGGCTCATGACAGCCCAGTAGGCGCCGGATATGTCCCCATCCTCAACCGCCTCGTTCCACCCCCGCCGTATCGCATCGGAGGTTTTGAACGCAGAGAACTGCTTCACGATCCGCTCGTGTCGCTTGTCGAGTGCCTTGTTGAGGAGCTTGCCAGCAACCTCACGCCTGCCGGCGGCATGGACACCCCGGCTGTGAATTGCATGGTCCGAGGCGCCTTTGGCGTCCGCATCGCCCGACTTCGCCAGGATTTTCCTCAGTTCACCTGCAGTCAAACACGTTCCGATGATCGAGCAATGGAACATCGGCGCCAAGTCCCAAGTCTTCAGGCGTAAAGGACCTTGCTTTCCACTTAGGTTCAAAGCTTCAGCAATCTCGGTCATCGTCCGAGGGTTCGTCAGTGGCACAGGGTAAGCGCCGGAAAGATCAGGAAACCGCGACATTAGGCAATCCGATATATTTGCTTGGATATATCGATATCGCTGAAACTCGCCTATAACAAGCCAATCGCGTTTTCGGGGATGCTGCAGATGGCTTTGTGGTCGGAACCGAAAGAAACTGGACAGGATCACGGTCGTCCCGAGACCGACAGGAACTGAGACGCAAATGGCTTCTCCGAACACCCTCGATCAGGCACTTGCGTTTATCGAAAGATATGCCGACAAGACAACAAACATCATCAGCTTGCCCACTGAAAAGGCACTCGGCTATGTCCTGACCCAGGACATTCGCGCGCCAACCGCGCTGCCCCGGTTCGACAGCGCCGCTATGGACGGCTTCGCGGTCCGAAGGGGCGATCTTCGATCTGATGGCTCAGCGACGCTCAGACTGGTGGAAACTCTGGCTGCTGGTCACGTCGCGCAGAAGCAAATTGGGCCGGGCGAGACTGTACGGATCATGACGGGCGCACCGATGCCGCAAGGTGCCGATAGGGTCGTCAAGCAGGAGTATGGCAAGATCACGGAAGATCTCGTTGAACTGCGATCTATTCCACTCGGAAAGCCGCACATCCGAGAAATAGGAGAGGACGTCCAAATGGTGCGACGGTTATCAAGGCTGGCACCAGACTGGATGTCGGTCACCTCGCGCTCTTGATTGGTCTCGGCATCCGATCAGTCGGCCTCTTCGCCAAGCCGCAAGTCGCAATCCTCTCAACAGGTGATGAGCTCGGGGGTGGCGGCGAGCAATTGCCGCCGGGGAGAATTGACGGCACGAACAGACCGATGCTGCGCCTGATGCTGGAAAGAGCTGGCGCCGACGTCACGGACCTTGGAATCGTAATTGACGATCCCAAAGAGATCGTCTCCGCGCTCGTAAGCGCGGCAGCCGGTCATGACCTACTGATCTCGTCGGGAGGAGCATCGGCAGGCTTTGCAGATCACCTGACTGCAGCTGTATCTCAGCGCGGGTACCTGGAATTCTGGAAGTTGGACATTCGGCCGGGCAAACCAGTCGGGTTCGGCGACATCGATGATTGCCCTATCCTCCTTCTGCCTGGAAATCCTGTTGCCGCCGCCGGGTTCGTGCTTCTTGGCCGAGCCCTGATCGAGAAGATCGGGGGAGAGTCAAAAGTCGATCGACGGCTGGTTCTTCCGATCGGTATCGATTTCACAAAGTCGGCAGGCACCGTTCAGGTTCTGTTGGCACGGATCGAGTCCCACGGTCCTACCGGCTCTACTCGTGTCATGCCTTTGGGGCAGCAGGGATCCGCCAGCTTGGCTGCGTTAGCGGCTGCACAGTTTCTTATTGTTTTGCGCCCGGAGCAAACAACGATAGTGGCTGGCGATCTCGTGAATGTCTTGCCGCTCTGGAGTTGAACGGCCTTGGGACCTTGAACCGATTCGAACTAGAATCCCGTCAAAGGTTAGGGTTTACGTGCTTGCTTTCACTTATAAATTTCCGCCTATTGCTTGTTCGCGTGTCAATCGGTGTGGGATGTTGCCCCCTTATCGGCGCCCAATATTTTCGCTTTTGGGCGATCAGTGCTTGGCCCGCCCGGCGCTGGTCGGTGTAGCAAAGGGTGGCCCAAGTGCGGGTGATGGGTGTCTTCGGCTTTAGCTTTGAGAGCGGTTCTTGAAGCGCCGGGACTCGTTTCCTGTTTCCACGATCTCGCAGTGATGGGTCAGGCGATCAAGGAGCGCTGTCGTCATCTTGGCATCACCAAACACCGACGGCCATTCGCCGAAAGCGAGGTTCGTCGTGACGATGACAGAGGTGCGCTCATAGAGCTTGCTGATAAGGTGAAAGAGGAGCTGACCTCCGGCCTGCGCGAACGGCAGATAGCCGAGTTCATCGAGGATGATGAAGTCGAGGCGCGTAAGGTAATCGGCCATGCGACCTTGTTTGCCGTTGCGCGTTTCCGTTTCCAGGCGATTGACCAGATCGACGACATTGAAGAAGCGTCCACGCGTGCCGTTGCGGATGAGTGCGCGGGCAATTGCGATAGCCAGATGGCTCTGGCCGGTTCCCGTGCCGCCGACGAGGACGACGTTGCGCTGGTCGGCGACGAAGGTGCCGGTGGCCAGTTCCCGCACCAGGGATTCATTGACGGGCGTGTCGGCGAAGTCGAAGTCGTCGATGTCTTTTGTCAACGGCAATTTGGCGATGCTGAGCTGATAGCGGATTGAGCGTGCCTGTTTCTCGGCGATCTCCGACTGCAGGAGGTCGCCGAGGATGTGCGGCGGCTTGTGCCGCCGCTTGATGCCGTCTCCCATGACCTCCTCGTAGGCGCTGCGCATTCCGTAGAGCTTCAGCGTGCTCATCAATTCGAGAACCTGCGTGCGTCCCATCAACTTACCCTCTTGAGCTTGTCGTGATGGGCGCAGCCGGTGACTGGCCCATGGGCAGGCCGAAGCGCATCCGGGATTTGTAGGGTCGCAGCGGGAGCCGGATCACGGCTTCGCGCGAGAATGTGGACGATCACGAAGCCGAGCAGATGCCGTGATCGAGCGCTTCCTGGCAAACAGCCTCAACGGCCGTGAGACCAGCGGCGGGAACGCATCCGAGCATGGTGACCATCTGGCGGTCACTGTCTTCGGCGCTCTTCAGCCGCTTGCGGACCTCTCCATGGCGGCTGGCAAAACCCATTCGCGGAAGGGAGCGTCGTTGCGTAAGGCACCGGGTTGGTGAGTAAGGACAGCGACATAGTGCCAGAGACAATAGACGGTATCGCCACGGCCGAAGCTGCGCTGGTGTTCGGCGACCGCCACTCCATCCTGCTTGATGACAATCCGATCCGCATAGTGTTGATTTGCACTGAGAGCTGACCCGGGATTTGCGCCGAGAAGTGACCCGCCTTTAGGTATCGTTCGTGT
>CABHNZ010000005.1 GCA_902167985.1 Shinella sp. UYSO24 | reverse complement strand
GGCGCCGCATCAACGGCGCCTTTCACGTTATTCAGGAAACACTCTGTGACAAATCCTTCACAATCGGCGCCGACGGCCTCGCGTCAGTCGGCCGGATCGAATTTATTGCGATGATGGCGGCCCTCATGGCGCTCAATGCGCTCGCCATCGACATCATGCTTCCCGCCCTGCAACAGATCGGCGCCTCCTTGGGCGTCGAGGACCCCAACCATCGCCAGTATGTCGTATCCGCCTATCTCTTCGGCTTCGGCGTGGCGCAGCTCTTCTACGGCCCGATCTCGGACCGCTTCGGCCGCCGGATCCCGCTCATCGTCGGGCTGGTGATCTACGTCCTGTCGGCGATCGCCGTCATCTTCGTGCCGTCCTTTGCCGCCCTGCTCGCGCTGCGCTTTGCCCAGGGCATCGGCTCGGCCGCAACCCGCGTCATTTCGGTCTCGATCGTCCGTGACATTTACGGCGGCCGCGCATGGCGGAAGTCATGTCGCTGATCATGATGGTCTTCATGATCGTTCCGTCGTCGCCCCCGGCCTTGGCCAGACCGTGATGATCTTCGGTGATTGGCACCTCATCTTCGTCTTCATGGCGATCGTCGCCGTGCTGGTCCTGATCTGGGTCGCCCGCCGCCTGCCCGAGACGCTCGCTCAGGCGGACGTTCGCCCGCTGACGATCTCTTCCGTTCTGGGCGGCTTCCGTATCGTCCTCACCAACCGCGTCGCGCTCTGCTACGCGATTGCCAGCACCTTCATCTTCGGCGCGCTCTTCGGCTTCATCAACTCTGCCCAGCAGGTCTATGTCGGCATCTACCAGCTCGGCGAACTCTTCCCCGTGGCCTTTGCCGCCGTCGCGCTGTTCATGTCCTTCTCGGCCTTCCTGAACTCGCGGCTGGTCGGCAAGTTCGGCATGCGCAGGCTGTCGCACGCGGCACTCCTCGGCTTCATGACCGTGACCTTCATCTGGTTCATGATCCAGTGGATGAGCAGCGAGCCCATGCCCTTCCTGCTCTTCCTCGCGCTCTTTGCGCTGACCATGTTCCAGTTCGGCTGGATCGCCTCGAACTTCAACTCGCTGGCGATGGAACCGCTCGGCCATGTCGCCGGCACCGCATCCTCTGTCCTCGGCTTCATGGGCACCGTCGGCGGCGCAGCGCTCGGCGCGGCGATCGGCCAGTCCTTCAACGGCACGGCCCTGCCAATGGTCGCGGGCTTCTTCTCGGTCTCGCTAATCGGCTTCATCTTCGTGCTGATCGGCGAAAAGGGAAAACTCTTCCAGCCGCATAATCCGAAGGTCTGAGAACAACGAGCCAGGCTATGAAAAAGGGCCGGGACATCCCCGGCCCTCAGATGAAATGTAGAATCCTCAATTTTTCTCCAGCAATATCACCACCAGCGTTGGTTCTCGTAGGTGTTGCGGATGGTAGACAAGTTGCGCGTTGTCGCTTGGAATTGTAACGGAAGCTTTCATAACAAGTATTCGGCACTAGCGGTCCTGCAGCCCGACATCGCGATGATCTCCGAGGCTTACGCCAACTTCAATGACGGGCTGGGCGTTTCAACGTCATCCTCTCTTTGGCTAGGCGCCAAAGGAAAGAGCGGGTTAGGCGTACTGGCTCTGAACGGCTGGACCTTGGAACCGGTAGACATCGCCGTCGCACAGCGCCTTTTCTTACCCTTTGTTGCATGTCGGGGATCGCACCAAGTCCATATGGTCGCGGTATGCACCAAGAAGAGCACCGATTACGTCACCCCCACACTGGCGGCACTGCGTGATCTCTCAGGCTTCATCCAAGCCAGCCCGACAATTATTGCAGGTGATTTCAACGGATCGGTCGCTTTCGACCCCAACCGGCCCGTACCATTCAGACGTGTAATCGACGACTTGGCCAGGCTGAACATCCGCAGCGCTTGGCACACCTTTCGGAATGAAAGGTTCGGGGGAGAAACCACGCCGACCTACTACATGTACCGGAGAGAAGGCAGGCCTTTTCATATAGACTACGCCTTCGTCTCCGATGCTTTTGAAGTAGAGGACATCAATATCGGCGGCCACGCGGAGTGGTGCCAACTGAGCGACCACACGCCCATCTCGGTTGATTTGCGTCTCCCATCGCGCTGATATGTATGTTGCGGGAATGGCCTCGATAAACTCACGTGCTTTCGGATACGACCACCATCCGACATGGGCATCCTGCTCGTTTTATCAGCCGCCGCTCAGCGCCCGATAATCGCATCCCGAAGCGCAACCCAGCTGTCCGGATCGGTCGCCACCAGCAAGCCACCATCCGTATGCGAAGGCAGATAGGGCGAGCCGTCGAACCGCGCCACATGACCGCCTGCCTCCTGCACGATCAGGGTGCCCGCCAGATGGTCCCAGGGCATCAGCTTGTTATAGAGGGCGAACTGCACATGCCCGCCGGCAAAGGTGCGGTATTCATGCGCTGCACAGCGATAATTGGAGAAGGTGCGGACCTTGGCCAGGTTCTTGAGAATACGCTCCCGCTCCGCACCGAAGAAGAAGCCGGTCGATGCCATGCCGATCATCTTATCGAGCGGTCGGGCCGCGCCCACGGCCAGCCGGATCGCCTCGCCATACGGCCGCTTCAGATAGGCGCCAGCGCCCTTCTCGGCCATCACCCAGTCATCGCCCATTGGGTCGTAGATGATCCCGGCAACCGTCTCGCCCTTCCAGATGACCGAGGCCATGACACCGAAGGCCGGAACGCCGGCCGCGAAATTGAATGTGCCATCGACGGGATCGACGACAACGGCGAAATCCGCCTCGGAGAGCTTGCCGAGCAGCGCCGGATCGCCCGCCACTGTCTCTTCGCCGACGAACAATGCCTCGGGCGCAAGCGCACTCACGGCGCTCTTGATCAGCCGCTCCGCCGCCTCATCCGCTTCCGTCACCAGATCGACCGGCTCGCTCTTTTCCCTGACATCGCCGGAGCCGAGACGACGGAACCGCGGCAGGATCTCCGCCTTCGCGGCCTCCCGCAGAATGTCGGCAAGTTTCGTCACGTCGAGCGGCATGGTCATCTGGCTATCCTTTGGCTGTGAGCGGAAGAATGCCGAGACTGCGGGTGGATCAGAGGTCCGAACCTGCCATCAGTCCGGCAAAGTCGAAAAGCTTGGGGTCGAGAAGATGCGACGGGTTCACATGCGAGAGCGCCCGCAGCATCGTGTCCTTGCGGCCCGGCATGCGCTTTTCGATATCGGCGAGCATCGCCTTCATCGCATTGCGCTGCAGCCCGTCCTGCGAGCCGCAGAGGTCGCAAGGAATGATCGGGAATTCCATGGCCGCGGCGAATTTCGCCAGATCGTCCTCGGCGCAATAGGCAAGCGGACGCAGCACCATCAGGTCGCCCTCGTCGTTCAGAAGCTTTGCCGGCATGCCGGCCAGACGCCCGCCATGGAAGAAGTTCATGAAGAAGGTTTCGAGAATATCTTCCCGGTGATGACCGAGAACCAGCGCATCGCAGCCTTCCTCGCGCGCCACGCGATAAAGATTGCCGCGGCGAAGACGCGAACAGAGCGAGCAATAGGTGGCGCCTTCCGGCACCTTTTCCTTCACGATCGAATAGGTGTCGCGATATTCGATCCGGTGCTTCACCCCGATCGAGGTCAGGTATTCGGGCAGGATGTGCTTGGGAAAATTCGGCTGGCCCTGATCGAGATTGCAGGCGATGAGCTCCACCGGCAAAAGGCCGCGCCATTGCAGGTCGAGCAGCACGGCGAGCAGCGAATAGCTGTCCTTGCCGCCGGAAAGACCGACGAGCCAGCGACGCTGGCCCTTCAGCATACCGAAATCCTCGAAGGCCTGCCTCACCTGCCGAAGTAACCGCTTGCGCAGCTTGTTGAACGAGACACTGTCGGGCGCGTCACGAAACAGCGCCGGCACGAGGCCATCCACCACCGTGTCCAGTTCGTCCGCAATCCCGGCATTCATGCCCATTCGTTCAACCCTTGTTCGTGGAAACTGGAAGCCGCCAGATGAAGCGGCCATCCATAAAATGGAAAAGCGGGCTTCAGCCCGCTTTCCCTCATCCCTTGTCAGGCACCGAGCGCGGCAGCCACCGCCTCGATGGCCTCGTCGGCCTTGGCCCCATCCGGGCCACCGGCCTGCGCCATGTCCGGACGACCGCCGCCACCCTTGCCGCCGAGAGCGGCAGAAGCAACACGAACCAGATCGACGGCGCTGAAACGCGCGGTCAGATCGGCGGTGACGGCAACGACGGCGCTCGCCTTACCATCTTCCGAAACGCCGATCAGCGTCACCACGCCCGAACCGAGACCGGCCTTGGCTTCGTCGGCCAGACCCTTCAGGTCCTTGGCATCGATGCCGGCAAGCACCTTGCCCATGAACTTGACACCGGCGACGTCGCGAACGTCATCTGCCGAACCGCCCTGGCTGCCACCCATGGCAAGCTTGCGCTTGGCATCGGCCAGTTCCTTCTCGAGCTTGCGGCGCTCGTCGAGAAGACCCTCGACGCGGGTAAGGACATCGGCCGGCTGAACCTTGAGCGCGCCGGCCAAAGCCTTCATCCGCTCGTCCTGCTCGGAGAGATAGGCGCGGGCCGCCTCGCCGGTCACGGCTTCGATACGCCGAACGCCGGAACCAACGGCGCTTTCGGAGAGAACGCGCACGAGCCCGATGTCACCGGTCTGCGACACATGCGTGCCGCCGCAAAGTTCGATCGAATAGGGCTTGCCGGCCTTCGGGCCGTCGATGGCCGTGCCCATCGAAACGACGCGCACTTCATCGCCGTATTTCTCGCCGAACAGCGCCATTGCACCCTCGGCAATCGCGTCATCGACGCTCATCAGGCGGGTCGTAACAGTCGCATTCTGCAGGATGATAGCATTGGCCATATCCTCGACGACCTGCAGCTCTTCCTGCGACATCGGCTTCGGATGCGAGACGTCGAAACGCAGGCGCTCCGGTGCCACGAGCGAGCCCTTCTGCGCCACATGGCTGCCAAGCACTTCGCGCAACGCCTCATGCAGAAGATGCGTTGCCGAGTGGTTGGACCGCAGGCGCGAACGGCGGGCGTGATCGACGGCCAGAGCCGCCGCATCGCCAACCTTCAGCGTGCCTTCCGAAACCTTGGCGAGATGCACGAACAGGCCTTCGCCCTTCTTCTGCGTGTCGCTGACGGCAACCTTGGCATGATCGGTGGAGATGATGCCGGCATCGCCCATCTGGCCACCGGATTCACCGTAGAACGGCGTCTGGTTGACGACGATCTGCACCTCTTCGCCGGCCGCAGCGCTATCGACTGTCTTGCCGTCCTTGACGATGGCAAGAACCACGCCCTCGGCGGTCTCGGTGTCATAGCCGAGGAATTCGCTGGCGCCGAACTTTTCCTTCAGTTCGAACCAGATCGTCTCGGTGGCCTTGTCGCCCGAACCTGCCCAATGCGAGCGGGCCTCGGCCTTCTGGCGCTCCATTGCGTCGGTGAAGCCGGCAATATCCACGCCGATTTCGCGGGCGCGCAGCGCATCCTGCGTCAGGTCGAGCGGGAAGCCATAGGTGTCGTAGAGCTTGAAGGCGGTCTCGCCGTCGAGCATGTCGCCCTTGTCGAGCGTGTTCGTCGCATCCGACAGAAGCGAAAGGCCGCGTTCCAGCGTCTTGCGGAAACGGGTTTCTTCCAGCTTCAGCGTTTCGGAAGTCAGCGCCTCGGCGCGTACCAGTTCCGGATAGGCGCGGCCCATTTCCTGAACCAGCGTCGGCAGGAGCTTGTAGATCAACGGCTCCTTGGCACCGAGCAGCTGCGCATGGCGCATGGCGCGGCGCATGATGCGGCGAAGCACGTAGCCACGGCCTTCATTCGACGGCAGGACGCCATCGGCGATCAGGAAGGCCGACGAACGCAGGTGGTCGGCAATGACGCGGTGGCTGGCGCTGCCTTCGGCCTTCACACCCATCGTATCCTCGATGGCGCCGATCAGGGTGCGGAAAAGGTCCGTATCGAAGACGCTCTGCTTGCCCTGCAGCACGCAGGCCATGCGCTCGAGGCCCATGCCGGTGTCGATCGACGGACGCGGCAGCAGCGACCGCTCGCCGGGCGCCGTCTGCTCGTACTGCATGAAGACGAGGTTCCAGAATTCGAGGAAGCGGTCGCCATCCTCTTCCGGCGAGCCGGGAGGTCCACCCCAGACATTCTCGCCCTGGTCGATGAAGATTTCCGAGCACGGACCGCAGGGGCCGGTATCGCCCATCTGCCAGAAATTGTCGGAGGTCGGGATGCGGATGATCTTGTCGTCGGAGAACCCGGCGATCTTTTTCCAGAGCGTCGCAGCTTCTTCGTCTTCCGAATAGACGGTGACGAGAAGGCGGTTCTTCGGCAGGTCAAAGCCTTCCGTCACCAGCTTCCAGGCGAGTTCGATGGCGTTTTCCTTAAAGTAGTCGCCGAACGAGAAGTTGCCGAGCATTTCGAAGAAGGTCAGGTGGCGGGCGGTATAGCCGACATTGTCGAGGTCGTTATGCTTGCCGCCGGCGCGCACGCATTTCTGCGAGGTCGTCGCCGTGGTGTAGGGACGCGATTCAAGGCCGGTGAAGACGTTCTTGAACTGCACCATGCCGGCATTCGTGAACATCAGCGTCGGGTCGTTGCGCGGAACCAGCGGACTGGACGAAACGACCTCGTGTCCGTTCTTTCGGAAATAGTCGAGGAAGGTCGACCGGATGTCATTCACGCCGCTCATGCTACGCCCTTTTAAACCCGCCACTGCGGTCAGTTATACGAAAACCACTGGCTTTTATCGTTCGAGCCCCGCACTGTCCAGCCGCACGGGGTCTAAAGAGGCGATCATACGCCCCTTCCAAACGATCAATTGCCGCCAGAATGCGAAACCGGCCGCCACCTTGCGATGACGACCGGCTGAAACCATCAGGATGATGTGTGTCGGGCGATTACATATCGCCGTCACCATCGCTGTCATTGGCGTCGGGACCACCATTCTGCAGGAAGCGGTCGGCGATCAGGCCGGCATTCTGCCGCAGCGACATTTCGATCTCGCGCATGACTTCCGGATTGTCGCGCAGGAATGTCTTGGCATTCTCGCGACCCTGACCGAGACGCTGGCTGTTATAGGAGAACCAGGCACCCGACTTCTCGACAATGCCGGCCTTGACGCCGAGATCGACCAGTTCGCCGGTCTTCGACACGCCTTCACCATACATGATGTCGAATTCGACCTGCTTGAAGGGCGGTGCCATCTTGTTCTTGACGACCTTGACGCGCGTCTGGTTGCCGATGACCTCTTCACGCTCCTTGACAGCACCGATGCGACGAATGTCGAGGCGAACGGAAGCGTAGAACTTCAGCGCGTTACCGCCGGTCGTGGTTTCCGGCGAACCGAACATCACGCCGATCTTCATGCGGATCTGGTTGATGAAGATGACCATTGTGTTCGACTTCGAGATCGAAGCGGTCAGCTTGCGCAGTGCCTGGCTCATCAGACGGGCCTGAAGACCCGGCAGGCTGTCGCCCATCTCGCCTTCGATTTCGGCGCGCGGCGTCAGTGCCGCAACCGAATCGACGACGAGAACGTCGACTGCGCCGGAACGGACCAGCGTATCGGTGATCTCAAGCGCCTGCTCGCCGGTATCCGGCTGCGAGATCAGAAGGTTCTGCAGATCGACGCCGAGCTTGCGGGCATAGACCGGATCGAGCGCGTGTTCGGCGTCGACAAAGGCGCAGATACCGCCCTTCTTCTGGCTTCCGCAATCGTCTGCAGCGCCAGCGTCGTCTTACCCGAGCTTTCCGGGCCATAGATCTCGATGATACGGCCCTTAGGGAGGCCGCCGATACCAAGCGCGATATCGAGGCTGAGCGAACCGGTGGAAACGGTCTCGACCTCGATCGCGCTATCGTTCGAACCGAGTTTCATGATCGATCCCTTGCCGAAGGATCGTTCAATCTGTGAAAGTGCTGCTTCGAGCGCCTTGCTCTTGTCCACCGCTTTATCCTCTACGAGCCGCAATGTGTTCTGTGCCATGTGGATCCCACCTTTAGGTTATTGCCGCCCTGCGAGCAATGAAGCAGTTGATGGGGAATTCGTACGCTTTTTGTTCTCATTTCGCAAGAGCCACTCAACGAATTGAGATCAAACCATTATTTTGATTGCGTTCTTTTAATGTTCCACATTGTTTTGCATGTGGAAAAGATGCCGTCGGCACCAGCAGTTTCTGGCTTCCGGTCCGAATCGCGAAAGTCAGAAGAGCGCCCTCGCAAGGGCGCCCGATGAGACGATCCGAGAGCCGATCCGAGCGCCCATGAATAGGCCCTTGGATCACTCCTGATCGAGCATTTCACGCACGGCGACCGCCAGCTGCTTCAGCGAGAACGGCTTCGGCAGAAAGCCGAATTTCGCATCCGCCGGCAGGTTACGGGCAAAGGCATCCTCGGCATAGCCGGAAACGAAGATGAACTTCAGGTCCGGATAGGATTTGCGCAGCTCGGTCAGAAGCGTCGGTCCGTCCATTTCCGGCATGACCACGTCGGAGACAACAATATCCACCTTGCCCTCGAGCTCGTCCATGATGTCGAGCGCCTCGGTGCCCGACCCCGCCTCATGCACGGTATAGCCGCGCGTTTCGAGCATCCGCTTGCCGCCGCGGCGCACCGCTTCCTCGTCCTCGACGAGCAGGACCACGGCCGATTTGCCGGTGAGATCCAGATCTTCTGCGGGCGGTGCGGAGACGACGGGTGCGGGTGCTGCAGCCGGTGCAGACTTCGCGGCCGGCTGTTCGGGCTGAGCCGGCTGCACCTCGACGATATGGCGCGGCAGGAAGATGCGGAAACTCGTTCCGCGTCCCACTTCCGATTCGGGATAGATATAGCCGCCGGACTGTTTGACGATACCATAGACCATCGAAAGGCCGAGACCCGTCCCCTTGCCCACTTCCTTGGTAGTGAAGAAGGGTTCGAAGATCTTGTCCATGATTTCTGGCGAAATACCGGTGCCGTTATCGGCAACCTCGACCATCACCAGATCTTCCGAAGGCAGGTCGGCCTGGTTGAAGGCGGCGGCCTCTTCGGCGCTCACATTGCGGGTCTTGATCAGGATCGTGCCGCCCTGCGGCATGGCATCGCGCGCATTGACGCAGAGATTGATCAGCACCTGCTCGAACTGCGACAGGTCGGTGCGCACGGCCAGAGATCGCGGCCGTAATCCACTTCCAGCTTGACGTTGGTGCCGGAAATCAGGCGATCGACGAGCATCCTCAGATCCCCCACCACATCGGTGAGATTGAGCACGGCCGGCCGCATCGTCTGCTTGCGCGAAAATGCCAGAAGCTGGCGCACCAGAACGGCGGCGCGGTTGGCATTGCGCTTGATTTCCATCAGGTCGGCAAAGCTTGCATCGGAAGGCCGCGCCTGCAGCAGAAGATGGTCGGAAGAGAGCAGGATGGCGGTCAGCACGTTGTTGAAATCATGCGCGATACCGCCTGCCAGCGTGCCGACGGCATTGAGCTTCTGCGTCTGCGCCATCTGCGTTTCGAGCGCTTTCTGCTCGGTCGTCTCGAAGGCATAGACGATGGCCGCCTCTTCCGGCGCCTCGTCGCTCTCGTCGATCACGGCATTCACGAAGAAGCGCACATAGCGGTTCTCATCGCCCGGATGGCGCGATTCGATCGGCGCGATATCGCCCTGCCGGTCCTTGGCGGCGGCCAGCGCCTGCGCCATTTCGTGGCGGGAATTTTCGGCAACGATGCGTTCCAGCGGCGCGGCACCCGCATCGACATCGTCGCGCGAGACGACACCGGAAAACAGCTTCAGGAACGGCGCATTGATGCGCAGGATACGGCCTTCGCGATCGACGGAAGCGATCGCCATCGGCGTATTGTTGAAGAAGCGGGTAAACCGCATGGCAGACGCCGACTGGTCGTCGCTTTCGCCCGACCCGCTGCGCACCAGAACGACGCTGCGGCTTTCGCCGGGCGCCCCGTCACGCATCGAGCTGACGCTGTGGACGAGCTGAACCGGCAGGCTCTGGCCATTGGCACGCCGAAGGTCGAGATCGAGCCGCTCGGTGCGGGTCAATCCCGGCGACGGCTGGACGGATTCGATCAGCGCCATCCCCTCGCCCGCGACCAGATCGGAAATCGACAGCGAGCGGGAGACGAATTTGGTGAGGTCCAGCCCCAGCCATTCGGCAAGCGTGGCATTGATATAGAAAATCTCGCCCTTGCGGCCGGCTGAAAAGAAGCCGACCGGCGCATGGTCGAGATAATCGATGGCGTTCTGCAATTCGCGAAAAACCGCTCCTGGTCGTCGCGCTCGGAGGTGATGTCGGAAATCTGCCAGATATCAAGCGGCTTGGCGCGCCCGTCACCGGGCGTCAGGAGCCCGGCCTTCAGGCGATACCAATGGGCATCCGAACCGTTTCCGGTTGAACGTCCGAGCGGCTGCAGAAGCCGGAATTCCTCATGGCCCTCACGGCCTTCTCTGAGCGCCGTCGTCAGCCGGTAGAGCGCCTCGGTACTTTCACGGGTGCGCGACAGAAGCGTCTCGATCGACTGCACATTGTTAGGGTCCGCAGCACCGGTCATACGCCCATAGGCAGCATTGGCAAACACGACGCGGCCGCGCGCATCGGTGATCAGTATGCCGTCGGGATGACCGGCCAAGAAGGTCCGCGCCAGTTCGTCGGAGCGCGATTGCGGCATGACCTCGACGAGGCCGATCAGCGACGACACCAGAAAGAAGATGCCGACCATCGCCAGAATGCCGAGCAGCCCGAGCACGACTTCGTTATCCAGCGCATGCTGGAAAACGACAAAGCAATGGCAACCCCGATCAGCACGAGGGCGAGAAGCACGATGCGTATGACAGTTCCGCCACGTTTACCGCGATCGACCAGTGGCGTCTCGTAGTTGCCGCCCTGCTGCAACTTCGTCATCAATCCCTCGCATTTCGGTCGCAACGATCCGCATTCGACCATGAACGTGAAGCGGAACACAGCCCGCGATTCTCTCTTAGCAATTTGCGCGGGATGCAAAAAGCTCTGCGGCTCCATAAAAGCCGGGACAGTTTCGATCTCTGCACTATGTTTCTTGCCAAGGCGGGTGTTTCAGGCCGGGACAAAGCCAACCGGCCGCTTGCTTCATGGCCAAAAACATCGTCTTTTTCCGGCGACGTGGATTGCAGAGGACTGACTATGATCGAAGAAATGATGAGCGCGTATGGCGGCAGGCTGACCATCGCCGTCATCGGAGTTGGCATCGCGCTCCTCTGCCTCGTCGGCATCCTTCGCTTTCTGCGCGGCCGCAACGGCCCCTCGCCCTTCGTGCGCGGCGGCCGTAACCGTAATCCCCGCCTTCAGGTTCTCGATGCCGCGGCCGTCGATGCCCGCCGCCGCCTCGTTCTCGTGCGTCGCGACAATGTCGAACATCTGGTGATGATCGGAGGCCCGACCGATATCGTCATCGAGACCGGCATTACATCGGCGCCGGATCACCGCGCAGCGGCATCCGCCCCGGCGCAAAACCACGCCCAGCCGCCGCTGCCGGATCCGCGCGCCGCAGCCCTGGCGGCGCAGGCCCGCACCGCCCGTCCCGCTGAGCCGCGTGCAGAGGCAAGCCTTGCCGAGCCCGCCCGGAGCCTTGCCGCACCATCGGCAGCGCCCTTGAAGATGGAACCACTGCAGTCCCCCCAGGCGGTTGCGCCGCAGCCTGCCTCCACGATTTCCGCACGTCCGGCACCCCGACCGCTGCCGGCCAGAACAGAAACCTCCCGCACGGAGCCCGCCGCCCCCGGCATAGATGACGCCGCCCAGGCGCTGGAAGCGGCCCGCGGCAGAGGCGTCCTGCAGGACAAGCCCATCCAGGATCGCACGCCGACCCCGACGACGATACAGACATCCATACCGGCGAGCGTCGTCAGCGAACGTGCGGAAATCGCCGCGGCAACCACCAAGCCTGCCCAGTCGCCGCAGCAGGAGCGCCCGGCATCGCCCGAAAAGCCGAAAGCCTCGGCAGCGATTTCGAAAAGATCCTCGAAGAAGAAATGGCCAACAATCTTGCGGCCCGCGAAGCGCCACGCCTGCGCATCGAAAACCAGCCGCCGACACAGCCACCCACCCAGCAGGAAGGCAAGGCCGAGCCCTCCTCGACGCAGGAAGGCCGGCCGGCGGTCGAACCGACATTGCAGGATCAGGTGGCACGCATCTTCGGCGAAATGTCAGCCAGCCGCGACAAGTGACGAGTGACGAGCAGGCTGACAGGGCAAGCTGACACATAGGATATGGTCGATCGAGAGGTGGCCAGCCATCAGGCCTGGCGACATCAGTCAGCGACACATCCATCCACCTCACCCCAATTCAGGTGCAGGACAGATCCCATCATGAATGTGGGACCGGGCCCTAGCGGCATATTGCGCCCCGCCCGACTGATCCGGCGCCGCCAATGATCTCGCATCAGGCACGATCTGGGACCGCGAGCCCGTACGATGCGGCCACGCTGCCGACAGCCCCGCCCTCTCAAAACACCGGCCAGACTGCCAACAAAAAGGCACGGAAACCGTGCCTTCAAGTCTTCAAATTCTGTTTATTTTCGCGATCACTCGTCGCGATAAACCTTTTCGCGGCGCTCATGGCGCTCCTGCGCCTCGATCGACAGCGTCGCGATCGGACGTGCGTCGAGACGTTTAAGGCCGATCGGCTCGCCGGTTTCCTCACAGTAACCGTAGGTTCCGTCGTCGATACGCTGCAGGGCAGCATCGATCTTGGAAATCAGCTTGCGCTGGCGGTCACGGGCACGAAGCTCGATCGCACGGTCTGTTTCGGAAGAGGCCCTGTCGGCCAGATCGGGATGATTTGCGCTTTCTTCCGCCAGATGGTCCAGCGTTTCGCGCGCCTCCCTCAGAATGTCGTTCTTCCAGGCGATCAATTTGGCCCGGAAATACGCCTTCTGGTTGGCATTCATGAACTCGTCGTTTTCCGAGAGCACATAATTGCTAAGATCGATCTTCTCACTCAACGCGATTCTCCTGAAGAACATCTCTAGGCGCGCTCTATATCCTGTCCGATAGGCTGGTTCAAGCCTTTCGCCCGCCTTTTGGGCATTTTTAAAATTGTCACAAAAATCAGCTAAACGACTATTTTTTAATCCTTTCTTTCTGCGCGAATACTTGGGCGCGCCGGATCAAGCCTTGGTGGCGCCCCAAACCGGCCAAGTAACACCCGGTTGACGCCGAGGCCTCCCGCAGCTACCCATTTCACTTGTCAGGGAGCACCGCCGAGATGTTGAAAATCGATCCGCCGCCGTCCCGTCTTTATCTTTTTCGCCATGCCAGATCCGGCTGGGCCGAACCCGGCCAGCACGATTTTGACCGCACACTGGATGACCAGGGTTACGCCGAGGCGGAACTGGTGAGCGATCGGGCAGCCGACCGAAATTACCGGCCGGACCTGATCATCAGCTCTACCGCCATGCGCTGCCGCCAGACATGCGATGCCGTGATGCGTGCCTTTCGTGATCTGCCGGATCCGCTTTACGTCGATGAACTCTACAATGGCTCGCTGGCCACCTATCTGGCGATCGCAACCGCACAGAAGCAGAGCCGATCGGTGATGATCATCGGCCACAATCCCGTCATCGAGGAAATGCTGCTGACGCTGGTCGGACCGGATCAACTGACGGCCTCGGTCGGCGCCGGTTTTCCGACCGGCGGCTTTGCGGTCGTCGACTATAGCGGCTCGGCCGATGGCTCGCCCGTCGAATGGACGCTCACGGATTTTTTGCGCGCGTAAGACATGCCTTTGCTTCCCGCCTCAGGCACCCGGCGGGCCGCATCACCTTTGCGACGATGGCGATCCTCCCTATATAGACTGAAAACTCAGGACCCGGACCGACACATTGCCGCCTTCGCTGACCAGTTTTACCGACGACGCGCTGATTGCGCTGGACAATCTTGCAGACCGCGCCTCGGGCCTCATGCATCCGACGATCAGGCTCGGCGTCACCGGCCTTTCCCGCGCCGGCAAGACGGTGTTTATCTCCTCGCTCGTGCATAATCTCCTGAATGGCGGCCGCCTGCCGCTTTTCGAGCCCCTGCGCTCCGGCCGCGTCTCTGCCGTCAGGCTCGAACCGCAGCCGGATGATGCCGTGCCGCGCTTTCAATATGAGGATCATATCGAGGCGCTGGTGCGCGAGCGCATCTGGCCGGATTCGACCCGCGCCATATCCGAATTGCGCATCACGCTCGACTTCCAGAGCGCCTCCGGCTGGAACCGTCTGTTTTCGGCCGGAAAATTGTCGATCGATATCGTCGATTACCCGGGAGAATGGCTGCTCGACCTGCCGCTGCTCGGACAGGATTACCGACAGTTCAGCGAGGCAACCGTGGCACTTGCCGCAACCGGCATCCGCCACGAACTGGCGCACGACTGGATGGCGCTGGCCTCCTCGATCGATCTGGACGCACCCGCCGACGAAATGACGGCCCGCAGGCTGGCCGAAAGCTTCGCCGCCTACCTCAAGGCCTGCAAATCCGACGAGCGCTCGCTCTCGACCCTGCCGCCCGGCCGTTTCCTGATGCCGGGAGATCTCGAAGGCTCCCCGGCCCTCACATTTGCGCCGCTCCCCGGCCTGCCGGACACCAAGGCACCGAAAGGCTCGCTGCGGGCCATGATGGAACGCCGCTACGACGCCTACAAGACGATCGTCGTCAAACCCTTCTTCCGCGAGCATTTCGCCCGTCTCGACCGCCAGATCGTGCTGGTCGACGCGCTGCAGGCGATCAATCGCGGTCCGGAAGCGGTGCAGGATCTCGAACGCGCCCTGTCGGACGTGCTCGCCTGCTTCCGCCCCGGCAATAACAGCCTGTTCTCCGCCATCCTCGGCCGCCGTATCGATAAGGTTCTGGTGGCCGCCACCAAGGCCGACCACCTGCACCACGAAAGCCATGACCGGCTCGAACGGCTGACGGCCCGCCTCGTCGACCGCGCCGTGCAGCGCATCGGCATGGCAGGCGCCGGGATAGACGTGATGGCGATCGCATCCGTAAGAGCCACCCGCGAGGCGACGGTCAAACAGGATAACCACCAGCTGCCGGTCATCGTCGGCACGCCGATCGCAGGCGAGACGATCAACGGCGAAACCTTCGATGGCGAGAGGAAGACGGCGATCTTTCCGGGCGACCTGCCGGAAAATCCCGATATCTTCTTCGCCGGCAATGGAAAAGCTGCGGAACTGCCCGAACTCAACATTGTCCGATTCCGCCCGCCGGCGCTGGAAGAGACCGGAAGCGGCCTGAAACTCTCCGTGCCGCATATCCGCCTCGACCGCGTCATGCAGTACCTGTTCGGAGACCGTCTGGCATGACCCCGACCGGAGATAGCGACAAGATCACCCCGAAGACCGGCAACGCTTCATCAAGTGGCCCATCCCGCCGCCCCGGCGCCTTCCAGCTGGATGACGAACCGCGCGCGACGGCATCCGCACCGGCAACCGTATCGATCGAGCGGCGAAGCCCCGCGCCTTCGACGGCCCCGTGGTCGTGACACCCGACGAGGATGATCCGTTCATCACGCCGGAGGAGCTTTCCACCGAAGCGATCCCGG
Source organism: Shinella sp. UYSO24 (assembly GCA_902167985.1). Classification (GTDB taxonomy): domain Bacteria; phylum Pseudomonadota; class Alphaproteobacteria; order Rhizobiales; family Rhizobiaceae; genus Neorhizobium. The sequence goes on along the minus strand of CABHNZ010000005.1, from coordinate 312,506 downwards.
TCGCCGAGCCGCGCCCGAAAAAGCGCTTCTCCTTCCTCAACCTCGCTGCCGCCGCCTTCGGCACCTTCCTGTCGCTGGCCTTCGGCCTCTGGGCAGACAGCGTCATCCGCGACCTCTTCACCCGTGCCGACTGGCTCGGCTGGGCGGCGATGATCACGCTTGGCATCGGCCTCCTTGCCGTTGCCGTTATGGTCGGCCGGGAAATCCTCGGCATGATGCGCCTGACCGGCGTCCAGACGCTGAAGGCCGAGGCCGAGGAAGCGGCCGCCACCCGCCAGTCCGGAAAAGCCCGCAGCGTCGTTGCGAAACTGACCAAGCTTCTCTCCCACCGGCCGGAAACCGCCAAGGGCCGCGCCGCCCTGGAGGCCACCAAAGACGAGATCATCGACGGCCCGCAATTCATGGAACTGGCCGAGCGCGAACTTCTGGCACCGCTCGACCGCAAGGCGCGCGGCCTCATCCTCAATGCCTCCAAGCGCGTCTCGATCGTCACCGCCGTCAGTCCGCGGGCGATCGTCGATCTCGCCTATGTCCTCTTCGAGGTCTCGCGCCTGATCCGCGCCATGGCCGATCTCTATGGCGGCCGGCCCGGCACGATCGGCCTTCTGAAACTGATGCGTGATGTCGTCGCCCACCTGGCTGTGACCGGCTCGATTGCGGTCGGCGACGGGCTGGCGCAGCAGGTGCTTGGCCATGGCCTTGCCTCCAAACTGTCGAGTCGCCTGGGGGAAGGCGTCATCAACGGCATGCTGACCGCACGAATCGGCATCGCTGCGATGGATCTCTGCCGCCCGCTGCCCTTCAAGGCGCTGAAGCGCCCCGGCATCGGTGATTTCATGTCCGATATTGCCAGTGCAGGTGGCCGGAAAGACACAGTCTGACGGCTCTCCGGCGCTCTTCCGTCAGGCGATAATTACCAGTCATTAACCATTCCCACCTAAATTGCAGACCAGTCAAACCTTTCCAATTTCTAGCGTCTGCCTTCCAGGGGAATGCCAATGTCATCGCGTCTGTTTTCGCTCATCGGCGGCCTTGCCGTTCTGACCGCCGCCGCGACCTCGGCCTATGCGCCGCAGGCCGACGCCGCCTCCCGCGACAAGACATTCTTCCAGCAGATTTCCGGTGGCTGGAAAGGTCCGGGCGAAATCGTCAACGGCAAGTACAAGGGCACCAAGTTCAGCTGCAACCTGACCGGCACGCCCGTGTCCGACAGCGATGTCGGCATCAAGCTCGACGGCACCTGCCGCGTCGGTGTCTTCCAGCAGCCCATGTCCGCCGTCATCACCCAGAGCTCGTCGGGCTATAGCGGCAAGTTCCTCGATGGCGCACAGGGCAAGGGCCTCGACATCATCTCGGGCTCCGTCAGTGGCGACAAGGTCGTCATGGGCATCAACCGCCAGCAGCTGAACGGCGCAATGGTGGCAAGCCTGCGCGGCGACAACAAGATGAACATCACCATCTCCGTCAAGGTCGAAGACCAGCTCGTCCCGGTAATCGGCCTGACCCTCGACCGCGATGTCGACGCCATGGCCGTCGGCTCGATCAAGTAAGCCTAAAAGCAGAAACCGAATTTACGGCTGACGCCACCACTTAGGATCGGCGTCGGCAACCTCGATGCCCGCCACATCGACCTGCGTGAGCCAGGCTTCGACCGCCCTGCCCCGGATCATCATCTCTGGCGCAATATCCGCAAGCGGCATCATCACGAAGCCGCGCTCCGTCATCCGCGGATGCGGCAGGATCAGACGATCGCTGTCAAGCACGACACCCCCATAAGTCAGCACATCGAGATCGATGGTCCGCGGCCCCCAACGCTCGATCCGGACGCGCTTCATGCCCCGCTCGATATCGAGACAGAGATCGAGCAACGGAACCGGCTCGACCGACGTTTCCACCAGCGCACAGGCATTGAAGAAATCCGCCTGATCAAGCTTGCCCCATGGCGGCGTCTTGTAAAGTCGCGATACGGCGGTGATGCGACAGTCGCCGCGCGCATCGAGCGCCTGCAGCGCCTGCGCCATCAGCTGCCGGGGCTCGCCGATATTGCCGCCGAGCCCGAGCGCTGCGATCTGAAACCCGGCCTCAGGCGACATGCTCGACCCGCACTTCCGCATAGTCAAGAATGCCGGCGATCGGCACGGACGGCTTGCGCACGGCAATCTCGACGCGCCGGATCTGTGTCGACCAGCCGCAAAGCGCCTTGCCGATATCCTTCGCCAAAGCCTCTATGAGGTTGCGGCGGGTATTGGTGACAATCTCCTCCACCAGCGCATAGGCCTCACCGTAATGCACGGTCTGGCTCACATCATCGCTTTCCAGCGCCTCGTCAGCCGCGACTGTCATCGTCACATCGACGAAGAACCTCTGGCCAAGCGCCATCTCCTCGCCAAGCACGCCATGGCGGGCAAAGAAGGCGCAGTTTTTCAATGCAATCGTATAGGTGCCCATCAGCCGCCTGCCTTTTTTCTAATGTCCGCTTGCCTGCTGGCCCGGTGCCGCAGCAAGGATGGCATCCGCCATCAAAAGTGCATCGCGGTTGGCCGCCACGTTATGCACCCGAAAAATCGAAGCGCCTGCAAGACGCAGCGCAACGGTGGTCGCAGCCGTACCGACATCGCGCTGATCCGGCGCCTCGCGCCCGGTAACGGCGCCGACGAAACGTTTTCGCGAGGTACCGACGAGCAGCGGCAGCCCGAAACTCTGGAGTTCCGGCAACCGCGCCATCAGCGCCATGTCGTCGTCGGTTGCCTTGGCAAAGCCGAACCCCGGATCGAGCGTGATCGCCGCGCGCGCAATACCGGCGCCAAGCGCCATCTCCAGAGACCGCCCGAGAAAAAGCTCCTGGTCGGCAATCACATCCAGCAGCCGGTCGTCGCGCCCCCGCCCCGTATGCATGATGCAGACGCCAGCCCCCGTCTTCGCCACCACATCCGCCATATCGGCATCGTATTGCAGGCCATAGACATCGTTGACGATATGCGCGCCCGCCTCGATCGCCAGCCGCGCCGTCTCGGCGCGGTAGGTATCGATCGAGATCAGCGCATCGGTCTCCCTGGCAAGCCGCTCGATCAGCGGCAGAACGCGATCCTGCTCCTCGGCAGGCGTGACGGAGGCAGCACCGGCCGGGTGGATTCACCGCCGATATCGAGAATGGCCGCTCCATCGGCAAGGCAGGCGAGCGCATGGCGAAAGCCACGCTCCGCATCGTCGTGACGGCCACCATCCGAAAAGGAATCCGGCGTCACATTGACGATCGCCATGATATGGCCGCTGCGGCCGATCGGCAGCGAGCGTCCATGCGCCAGCGCCCAGTCGCTGTTGCGCTGCGATATCACCAGCCATGGATCTTTGGATAACTCACGCAAATTTTGCAGCCTTTTATTGCTCTTCGGCTGGCTATGCCCCAAGCTCGTGGCAAGTTCAACGTTGCAGGCCAGAGAATGTCTTCATCACGCACTCTGCACCGGATTTTCGGTGCTGTCTTTCTTCTCTGCGCCTTTCCCGCCCTGGCTTCCGCCGAACCCGTCATCAGCAAGACCTATTCCTATTTCCGCATCGGTGGTCGCACAGCCGACGATCTCGACCGCGAGCTCGACAAGCGCGGCCCCGAAACCCATGTCGAGGGCCATCGCCATCCCGGCGCGACCCAGATCAAGTTCGGCGGCGACGTCACCTATGTGGAAAAGGGCAATAGCTGCTCGATCGGCGGCGTGCGGGTGACGCTGCGCACCAAGATCATCCTTCCCCGATGGACCAATCGCAACCGCGCGACCGCCGATCTCGGCTTCATCTGGGATACGCTGTCGGCGGATATCAAGCGCCACGAGGAGCGCCACGCCGAGATCGCCCGCAATCATGCGCGCCAGATGGAGCGCGACCTTCTAGCGCTGCGTCCGGAGCCCAATTGCGACGCGCTGGAGGCAAAGGTTGCCGTTCTGACCCGCGAGGCGCTCGCCTCCCATGATGCGGATCAGCTGCGTTTCGATCAGGTCGAGGCGGCCAATTTCGATGCGCGCATGACCCGTCTTTTGCAATACCGCATGCAGCAGCGCGGCCGCTGAGGCGGCCCGGCCCTTCTTTTTCCTTAGATACGTGAACGGAAATCGGCTGCCCGTCGATAACGCAGGCGCTCGGCGAATCTTGCCTGAAGCTTGTGTCGATAGCGGGCAATCACGGGTTATTTATCACCATATCCTAATAAGCAACTGCGGGTTATAAATTAGGGGCAATTCGATACCGGTCTCCTCCTCCGGATGATCCTTCAATGATCACGGGATGATAGCAAAGGGAGACGGTCAGCATTCAATGGCTGGGTCAGGATGGCCGGCCCGGCTGGAGGCAGTGCCTTTGAAAAGGCTGCTGCCATGGCAATGCACGGCTGCCGCGCCACCCGGCACCCGATGCGGCCATCAAGCGTAACGCATATGCGTAGGATTGACCTTTTTTCCGCGTTCTGTTCGCCACGCCGGCCTGTGATCAGGCTTCGGTCTGGCTTGTGAGTTCCCTGTTTCCCCGGTGCATCGGACGACCGCAGGTGTTTCCTCCCTCGCCTGCCGGTGATGCGCCCGCCTTGCCTCGCTGACGGATGCGGCAGCGAGGCATTTTTTCGTTCTGGTTCTGGCTCTGGCGGAAAACGCTCAGGCCTGACGTTCCGGGACGCTGACGACGAGACCGTCGAGATCGGCCTTCATTTTGATCTGACAGGACAGTCTCGAATTGGGACGAACATCGACCGCAAAGTCGAGCATATCCTCTTCCATGGCTTCGGGCGGGCCGACCTTGTCGGTCCATTCCTCGTCCACATAGACATGACAGGTGGCACAGGCACAGGCGCCGCCGCATTCGGCATCGATGCCGGGTACGGAATTTCGCACAGCATTCTCCATCACTGTGGAGCCCTTGTCTGCGTCGATCTCGAAGCGCGTCCCGTCGAAGGCAACGATGGTCAGTTTCGTCATGATTGGAAAATCCGGAGGTTGGAATGAGCGCGTTGAACGCGGTTCTTCCGACAATTCGCCATGCCAGTCAACTCGGATGGGCGACGCGGGCTTGTCTCAACACGCCCTCTCTGGCCCATCCGCGACATCAGCCGGCCCTGGCCGCAAGCGCCGGCCTAGCGGCAAAGGTGCTGAATGAAGTCTTCCGCCTCAATCACGGCGGCGCCAAGCGCTGCAAGCCGCGTCGGATCCGTCGCATTCTCTTCAAGCCTCGCCGCCGCATCCGCGACACGAAACGCGCCGACGCCGCGCGCCGAGCCCTTCAACCTGTGCGCCGCGGCCGCAAGCGCCTCGGGCGCCGCCCCCGACATGTCCTGCAGGATCCGCCGCGACTGCCGGGAAAACATCTCCAGCACCTCGATTTCGAGACCCTTGTCACCCATCGTCTGCGCCGCGAGATGGACGAGGTCGATCGGCCGCGCCTGGGAAGGACAGGCCTTTCCGGAAGTCTCCGGGGTCGAAAACGCGATACTGACGGCGGCCATGCGAGGGTCTCCTTCAAATGCTGGCTTGAGAACCGATGTGTCCCGAATTGTGCGGAACTCTCCCCCGTATGGCGTTAAATTCCGGCACAATATGGCCAGAAATCTGATAGCATGGTTAATTTCCATTAACCTGCGAGCTTTTCAGGGGTTTCGCCTGCGGCTATGGTTTAATTCCTGTTAATACAAACAGGAGGTCCCTGTGCGGCGGGGGCCGTTCTAATTGTACCGGCGGCGCGAATGTGCCACTACAATACGATTATGGTGAACGGGGGAAATCCCCCTGTGCACTGACGGAAGCCCGGTAAGCATTCGTTATCATCCGTTTGAAACAAGGGCGATCCGACTGAGAGTAACAAACGGCCTTGAACCCGCATGACGCGCTGGTGACAAGGTCGGCAGGCATCATCCCCACCCTCGTTGCAGGCGGCAGCGCTTTGGAGGGGATCTGCCGGGCGAGTATGTAACGAGGCGTAACCGCATGGCGAAGAAGACAGGTAGCGAGTCGATCGATGAGACCGCGTTCCAGGCGTGGAAGAGGCGTTGAAGCTCGACTTCGACGACGAGCCCCCCGCCCGACGCCGGCTCAAAAGCCCGCGGAGACAAAGATGTCCGATACGCCACAGCAGCGCCCCACACCGCGCCGTGACGAACGCCCGATGGAACAGCCGCGCCAGGCAGCAGCCGCTGAACCGGCGCCACGCCAGCCCGCCTTCGAGCCGGCAAACGACAGCGGCAGGCGCACGCCCGCCTCCATGCTGCGCACGCTGGACAATGGCTCGATCCGTTCGGCCATCCGCAATGCCACGATCGTCTCGGTCCTGTGGATCATTGCCGGTCTCGGCCTCGGCCAGCTCGTCTACGGCAGCCAGCTCTGGCAGATCACGTCGGTCTCCGGCGTTCTCTCCGCCCCCGGCGTCTGGCGCTTGCCGCCGGCATCATCCTGCCGATCCTGATGTTCTTCGCCTTCGCCATCATGATGGCGCGCGCCAGGAGCTGCGCAACGCTGCCCGTTCCATGGCCGAAGTCGCCTTCGCCTGTCGGAGCCGGAAACCATCGCCTCCGAGCGCATCATGAGCGTCGGTCAGGCCGTGCGCCGCGAAGTCTCGGCGATGAACGAAGGCATCGAGCGCACCATCGCCCGCGCTTCGGAACTGGAAACCCTCGTCCATTCCGAAGTCAACGCGCTTGAGCGCAGCTATACCGACAACGAACTGCGTGTCCGCGGCCTCGTTCACGAACTCGGCGCCGAGCGCGACGCGATCGTCAACCATGCAGACCGCATTCGTTCGTCGATCGTCGGCGCCCACGAACAGCTGAAGGAAGACCTGTCGCTGGCAACCGAGGAAATCTCGGTTCGCCTCGTCACCTCCGGTCAGGCTCTCGCCTCGATGCTCGACACCCGCGCAGCGACCCTGATGGAAAAGTCGAATGCCGCAAGCGAAGCCCTCGGCTCGCTGCTTGCTGCCAAGACCGACAATCTCGTCCAGACGCTCAACTCTTCCGGCATCGCGCTCGCCCACGAATTCGATGAGCGCCTCGATGCCCTCACCCTGTCCCTCAACGAGCGCGGCAAGTCCCTGCTCGGTGAATTCCAGACGCGCGCCTCGACGCTCGACGCCAATACCGAAAAGCTCAATGCCGCACTCGCCGATCGTACCCGCCAGCTCAACGAGACGCTGCTGGCCCGTACCCGCGAGATCACCGAGGGCCTGAACGGCAGCGAACGCACGCTGACGACCTCGCTCGACAAGGCGCTTTCGACCCTCAACCGCTCGCTCGAGGAAAAGGGCTCCAGCTTCCGCCAGAGCCTCCAGACGGCGGCCGACGATGCGGTCATGGATCTCGACCTGCGCTCGGGCCTCTTCGAAGAACGCCTTCAGGCGACGATCGGCCAGATCAGCACGACATTCGACGACGGCCTCAACGAATTCACCACCGCCTTCGACCAGCGCGCCGGCTCGCTCGACAGCAAGCTGATGGAAAGCCTTGCCCGCATCAACGAGACGGTGTCCGGCGGCCAGGAAGCCATGGAAGGCATCCTCAGCACCAGCATCGAGCGCATCGGCTCCTCCCTCACCGACCAGCAGCTGGCGCTTGCCACGACGCTCGGCACGGGTCAGGAAATCCTCGATTCCATGCTGGAAGACCGTTCGCGCGAATTCTCCGATGCGCTTTCGGCCCGCGCCAGCGAGATCACCGAATCGATCGGCGGCGCGCATGAGAAGATCGGCGCTGTCATGGCCGGCCACAACGAGACGCTCGCCTCGACGCTCACCGCCAGCCAGAGCCGCCTCGAAGAGACGCTCACTTCCCGTTCCGGCGCCATCATCGATGCCGTCACCGGCAGCCACGACCGCCTCGCACAGGCCCTCACCGACAACCAGAACCGCATCGAGACGACGCTTGCCTCCGGCACCAGCGCCTTCGTCGATGCCGTCGGCAACAGCCACGAGCGCTTCGCCTCTGCCCTGTCTGAAAATCAGGACCGTATCGAGACGACGCTCGCATCGGGCACCGCAGCTTTTGTCGGCGCGGTCGGCGAAAGCCACGAGCGCTTCGCCTCGGCGCTCTCCGAAAATCAGAACCGCATCGAGACGACATTGTCGTCCGGCATGGCCGCCTTCGTTGATGCCGTCGGCACCAGCCACGACCGTTTTGCGACTACGCTTGCAGACAACCAGAGCCGCATCGAAACGACGCTTGCCTCCGGCACCAGCGCCTTCGTCCAGGCCGTTGACGGCAGCCACGAGCGTTTCGCTGAAGCCCTCTCCGACAGCCAGCAGCAGGTCGAACTGACGCTGACCACCGGCACCGAGCTTTTCCTCGACACGGTGAACAGCACCCAGGAAAACTTCGCCGCGGCACTTTCCGAAAACCACCAGCGCCTCGAAGAGACGCTGTCGAGCCGCACCGGCCAGATCATCGATGCCGTCACCGGCAGCCACGAGCGCCTCGCCTCGGTTCTCGACACCGGTTCGGACTCGATCCGCGCCCTGATGGCCGACACCCCGGAAAAGATCGCCGGCATTTTCGACGAGAAGACCGGCGCGCTTGCCGGCACGCTCTCGGAAAGCCAGACCCGCCTCAGCGACGAACTCGGCCGCCTTGCAGCCGGCATCGACCAGACGCTCTCCTCCAACACCGAGCGCCTCGGCGAAATCTTCGACGACAAGTCGATGGAACTCGCAACCTCGCTTGCCCTGCATGAAGACCGCTTTGCCGGCTCGATCGACGAGAAGACCAACGCCCTCCTCGGCACTGTCGCAGATGCCGACAACCGCATCGAGACCGCGTTTGCCGAACGGACGGCCGCCATTCGCGCCGCCTATTCCGACAACCAGCTCGGCCTCGAACTGGCTCTCGAAAACCACAACTCCGAACTGTCGCGTATTCTCGATGGCGGCGCGCAGCGCATGGAAGATACGGTCGGCGGTGCAGCCGATCGCATCGATGCCGCGCTGACCTCCGGCCACGCCCGGTTTGCCACCAGCATGACCGACGGTGCGCAGCGCATCGAGGAAACGCTCGGCAACAATCAGGACCGCGTCGCAGCAGCCCTCGGCCTCGGCCATCAGCACCTTGCCGAAACCCTCGGCATGGCGACCCAGCAGATCGCCGAAACCCTCGGCACCGCATCGACCGGTATCGCCGGCACGGTGGTCACGGCCCATCAGCAGATGTCCGATACGCTTTCGGCCGCCAACCGCGACATCGCCGAAACGCTGGGTACTGGCCATGACCGCATGCGCTCGACGCTGGACGATCGCGCCAAGCTGATCTCCACGACGCTGACGACGGCGCAGGAAGACATGGGCAACCTGCTCATGGATCAGGCGACCACCATCGGCACCTCGATTGCCACCAGCACCGGCATGCTCGAAATGTCGCTCGAAGCGCAGCAGGAAGCCCTGCGCGCCACGATCGACACGGCAGGCCAGTCGCTCGAAACCCGCCTGCGCGAAAATGTCGGCGCGATTGCCGGCCAGCTCAACGATGCAGCCGGTGCCATCGGCCGCTCTGCCGACAGCTTCTCGACCCGTATCGAGCAGACCGTTGGCGGCGTATCGACCGCCCTCGACACCGCGGGCGACCGCATCGAGACCACGTTCGGCGGCCTCGAAGAGCGTATCCGCGGCGAAGTCGGCAATGCGACCCGCCTCGTCGATCACGCCGGCAGCGACATCGCAAACGCGCTTGCCGCCCGCACGGCGGAACTGCAGCGCGTCACCGGTGAAGCCACCGACCGCGTCTCGGCCGTTCTCTCCGACCGCACCAGCGAACTGGAACGCATCTCGGGCGAAAGCGCCGGCCGCATCGAGCGTGCCCTTGCCGATCGCGCCGCAGAACTGGAACGCGTCAGCGCTGCGGCCACCGAAAAGGTTGCCAATACGCTGGACACCCGCACGGCCCGTATCGAGGAACGCCTCGGCACCATGGACCGCGCCCTGACCGTCGGCCTCGATGCCGTCAGCCAGACGATCGAAACCAAGGCTGTTGGCCTTGCCACCAGCCTGCGTCAGGCCGTGCAGGATGCAGCCCAGGGCATGGACAGCGAAGCCAGCCGTTCGGCCGCCACGCTCGCCCGCGCCGGTGCGGACTTCACCGAGGAACTGTCGAGCCGCAACAGCGAGTTCACCCGTTCGATCGAGGAACGCTCCAACGATATCGTCGGCCGTATTTCCGAAACCCAGAGCCGGCTTGCCGGCCAGGCTGCCACCGTGGCGCAGGCCTTCTCCGAAGCCGGCAACGCGATCGTCAGCAAGGTTGCCGAGGCAGACAGCCTCGTGAAGAAGCAGGTCAGCGCCATTTCCGACGCACTCGGCGATGCCGAGAAGGCACTAGGTGGCCGTGGCGAGCAGATCCGCGAGACGCTTCAAAAGAGCGCCGGCGAACTGGACACCGCGCTCGACGCCGTCGACCGCGCGCTGGCCGCGCGTGGCGATGCCATCCGCACCTCGCTCGACAACCGCACCCGCGACCTGAACTCCATGCTGTCGAGCCGTTCGGCAGAGCTTTCCCGTCTTCTGGAAGAGAAGGCAAAGCCGATGGTCGAGGAATATGCCGAGGCCGGCCGCAGTGCCGCCGAACGCATCAGCGCCGCCGCACAGGATGGCGCAGACCGCCTCTCGGCTGCCGCAACCGAACAGACCAGCCGTATCCGCAGCGAGAACGCCGCTCTCATCGACGCGCTCGCCGCCCGCACCAACGATACGCTTGCTGCCATCAGCCAGCGCACCGAAAGTGCGGCCAGCACCATGCGCGCTGCCGAAAACAGCCTGACGGCCAATGTCAACGGCCTGATCGAGCGTCTCGCCCAGAGCAACGAGAGCATTGCCTCGCTGGTCGAAAGCGCCAGCTACAGCATCACCAATGCCGCCGATCGCGTCACGACGGAACTCGCCGACGCCGACCAGCGCCTCGGCGCAACCGCCAGCCGCTTCGAGCAGGCCGCCGGCAATGCCTCCGACATGGTCTCCGGTTCGAGCCGCCTTCTGGAAAGCAATATCGAGCGCCTATCGGTCATTTCCGGCCAGACGCTGCATCAGGTCGGCGGCATCGTCGGCCGGTTCGACGAGCATTCCAAGGTTCTCGGCCAGGCATCGGAACTTCTCGGTGCTGCCCAGTCGAACCTCGCCAGCACGCTGGACGAGCGGCAGAATGCGCTTCGCAGCCTCTCGCTCGGCCTCGTCAAGCGTTCGGAAGAAATCGAGACCACCCTGCGCGGCCTGACCTCGCTGGTGGACGGCGCCTTCGAACGCGCCGAGGAACGCTCCTCGCAGGTCGGCGCATCGCTGCGCGACAGCCTGACGGCCTCCTTCTCGGATATCGGCCGCCGCCTGGGCGAAACCCAGCAGCGCGCCGAAATGACGGCAGACGCCATGCGCCAGAGCCTGTCCGGCGCAAGCGAGGAAGCGACCCGCTCGATCGAGGCGACACTCTCCGACGCCGAACGCCGCGCCCGCGATCTTTCCGACCGCATGCGCTCCGGCCTCTCCGGCTCGCTCGGTGATGTCGAACGCCTGCTTGGCGAAACCGCAACCCGTTCGGATGCGGCAGCCCAGCAGCTGCGCGAGACGCTGAAGACCTCGGTCGAAGAAGCCATCGGCCGCTTCGCCGGTGCCACCGACGAGATCCGCCGCTCGGCACATGACATCCGCCAGGAACTGGACAATACGCGCCAGGAACTGAAGCGCGGTGCCTTCGATCTGCCGGAAGAGGCCAAGGAAAGCGCCGCCGCCATGCGTCGCGCCGTCGCCGAACAGATCAAGGCCCTGCAGGATATCTCGCAGGTCGTCGGTCGCTCAGCCCAGCAGATGGAAGTCTCCGAGCCTGTCGCACAGCGCCCGGCTCCGGTGGCTCCTGCCCCGCAGCCGCGCGCGGCAGCTCCGCAGCCTGCACCGACCCCGACACCGATCCCTGTTCGCGCCCAGCCGCAGATTTCTGCGCCGCTGACCTCGGCCCCAATGACTTCGGCGCAGGTTCGCCCGGCACCGCAGGCGGCAGCCCCGCTCGCAAACCAGGCACCGATCCAGAGCCCGGCAGCACCGCGCGCGGCAGATCCTTACACTGCAGGCGGCCTGCGTGGCTCCCTGCCGGTGGATCGCCCTGTACAGCAGCCGGCCGCCCAGCAGGCTCCGGCCATGAACCCGGCCATGAGCCCAGTTCGTGCGCCTGCGGAAGCAGCGCCGCGCGCCGGCGAAGGTGGCGGCTGGATCAGCGACCTCCTGCGCGGCGCATCGCGTGAAGAAGCCCCGCGTCCGCAGGCAGCCCGCCCGGCAGAACCGGTACAGCGGACCAACGGCGACAACCGCAACCCGCGCCACATGGTCGAATCGCTGAACTCGCTGTCGGTCGATATCGCCCGCGCCATCGATCATGACGCCTCGGTCGATCTCTGGCGCCGTTACCAGCGCGGCGAGCGCGACGTCTTCACCCGTCGCCTCTACACGCTGAAGGGCCAGCAGACCTTCGACGACATCAAGCGCAAGTATGACCGCGAGCCGGAATTCCGCACCGCCGTCGATCGCTACATCTCGGACTTCGAAAAGCTGCTCGCCGACGTGGCCCGCACCGACCGCGACCGCACCGTGACGCAGAGCTACCTGACCTCCGATACCGGCAAGGTCTACACGATGCTCGCCCACGCCGCCGGACGCTTCAGCTAAGGCTGAAGAGGCAGGACAGGACATGACAAAAGGCCGCCCTTCGAGGCGGCCTTTTTCGTGGCCTCCGCCAGCCAAGACGACCGTGAGGGATTTCCTCAGATATGGATCCCGACAAGATCGCCCGAGCACACGCTCCTGAGGGCGATGCATACCCATGACACAATGAGACAGCGCCACGACACGGAAAGCGCATCAGCGGCCTTCTCTGGCCGAATCTGATTGATCGTTCGACCATCTCTGAACCAAAAGGCTCGGCACCACCGGACCCGGAATGCAAAAAAGCCGCCGTGGCATCCCACAGCGGCTTTGAATTAGACTAGGGCGGTAAGCGTCTCTGGATCACATCGACTTCAGCGACCAGTCGACGATCTGCGAACCCACCTGGGCAAACGCCTTGTTGAGCGCTGCGATGAAATTGCGGTTCTCGGTGCCGGTCACAGGCACGACGGCACGAAACACGTTCTGCGCCTTCACCGTCCCATTGCGGTCGTTGAGGATCTTGGCCGACATCTCGACGGTTGCCGTCCGCGGTCCGGAGGCATTGACCTCAAACGTGCGGATATCGGTGACAACCTGATAGTCGATCGCCAGACCCTGCCCCGGCTGGCCGACACCGCCGAGGCGATGCGAGTTTTCGAAGGCCTGCACGAGCTTGGCCTGTACGAGGTGCGGCAGCGTATCGCCCCAGCGCGAATCCGCCAGATACTGCACCTCGGAGGGCGAGACGCGCACCACGACCTGATCGCTGTCGAGCATCTTCACCGCAGTCGGCTGCGGTACGAGGATCTGCTTCGTCTTGGCCGCCGGGCCTTCGGTCGCGGGCGTCAGCGACAGATCGAACGTATCGTTCTTCGCAGCGTCCCGCAGCTTGAGAGAAGGGCCGCCATAAGCGGCAGGGCGAGGATCATCGGATGGCGCGCAAGGCCCCGGCCGGCAGTCTTGTTACCCGTCATAAACGCCTGAACTCCCTGCCTCAACGCCGTGTCCTGCCATCATACTGTTTCACCGTTTCGCCGCCGAAGATCAGCCGCTGCGGGTTCTGGTCGAAATTGTTGATCGCCTGGTTGAGCGAATCCACCGTCTGGCGGGTATCGTTGACCAGCGACTGGATATTCTGCAGCCCGCTGCCCGAGAAACGCTGCAGGTTGGCGGCAATCGGCCCGACCTGCGCATTGATATTGTCGGCAACGGTCTTGAACGATGCCAGCGTCTCGCGTGCCTGCGCAAACAGCCCCTGCGAATCGCTGCCCGAAAGCATCGTGTCCACCTTGGCGAGAATGCCGTCGACACGCGTCGAGGCGTTGTTGAGCTTGGCCGCAAGCTGGCTGAAATCGCCGATCGCCTTGTTGATGTCATCCGTGTGGTGGGCAACGTTGTCGGCCACTTCACGCGCCGAGCTCAGCGTCTGGCGGGCATCTTCCGAAGCCGCCGTGACGTTTGAAAGCGCCGTGCGGACCTGATCCGGGTTGACTGCCCCCATGATCGTATTGGCGCGTCCAAGCGCCGTCTGCGCCGCCACGCCCGCCTGCTGGAAGGTGCTGGCCGCACCGCGGACATTGTTCATGATCTCGTCGAGATGATCGGACGCATTGGCGACATTGCGCGTCACGCGTTCGGTATTCGAGACGACCTGATTGACCTTTTCCGCATCGATTGCGCGCACCAGCTGTTCGGCTGCGGCAAGCGTCGAATTGAGCGTGCCCGAGACCCGGTCGACAGTGGCGGAAAGCGTCGAAAGGCTGTTCAGGAACTTGTCGATACTGTCGGAATTGTTGCTGAGCGCCGCCGTGAACGTTTCCACATGGCGGATCGTCTGCGTCAGCGGCCCGCGGGCATCGGCAACGAAGCCCTGAATGTCGCCGATTGCGGTATCGGCGCGCTGCAGGATCTTGTCGGCGGTCGCAAGCAGGTTGGTGACGCTCGACTGGTCGGCGATCAGCACCGCCGGCCGACCGGCCTCGATCGACTTCTGCAGGATGTTTTCGTCACCCTTGGAGCCACCCGACAGTTCCACATAGGCAGAGCCGGTCAGGCCCTGCACTTCGAGAACAGCCTTGGTCGAGGAAAAGACCGGCGCATCGGCACGCACTTCGGTAAAGGCGATCGAATAGCGCGGATCGTCCGGATCGATGCTGAGGCTGCGCACGGAACCGACCGGGATGCCGTTGAAGCGCACCGGCGAGCCGACCGAAAGGCCGTTCGCGGAGCCCGGAATGCGAATCGCAAGTTCGGCCGTCGGCCCACCGCGGCCGGAAGCGGCCATCCAGTAGACGAAGCCGAAAGCGGCTGCCATGACGAGCAGGGTAAAGAACCCGACAATCGCGTAATTGGCTTTGGTTTCCATAGGTTAAACTTCTTCCTATCTCGCGGCCGGCTGTTTTCCGTCGGTGATGACAGCTCTCGCCCGCTTGCCTCGGAAATAGGACTGAACCCACGCGTCGTCACAGGCAAACATATCGTCAAGCGTACCTTCAACCAATACCCGCTTCTGGCCAAGTACGGCAATACGATCACAGACGGAAAAGAGACTATCGAGGTCGTGTGTCACCATATAGACAGTCAGCCCCAGCGTATCTCTCAGTCTTGCGATCAGTGCATCGAATTCCGCAGCGCCGATCGGATCGAGACCGGAGGTCGGTTCGTCGAGAAAGACGAGATCCGGATCGAGCGCCAAAGCGCGCGCAAGGGCCGCGCGCTTGATCATGCCTCCCGACAGTTCGGAAGGATATTTGTCGGCCGCGTCGGCGGCGAGCCCCACCATCTCGATCTTGAGATAGGCAAGCTCGTCCATCAGCTTCTGCGGCAGATCGAGATATTCGCGCATCGGCAGCTGGATGTTTTCCTTCACCGTCAGCGCCGAAAACAGCGCGCCATGCTGGAAAAGCACGCCAAGCCGCGTATCGAGCGCCACGCGCTCTTCATCGGTGGCATTCTGGTAATCGACGCCGAGGATCTCGATCGAGCCGGCCCGGCGCGGCAGAAGCCGCAGCACGGTGCGCATCAGCACCGATTTGCCGGTGCCCGACGCACCGACGAAGCCGAGGATCTCGCCGCGATAGATATCGAGGTTCAGGTTGTCGAGCACGACCTTGGGGCCGAAGCCGACCGTCAGGTCCCGCACGGAAAGCACGACCTGCCGGTCCTTGTAGCGCTCTGCCGGCTGATGCTGGCCCTGGGTCTGGATCTTTCTATGTTCCATCGCCGCGCCCCCTTAAAAATCGATTGCCGAATAGAAGACGGCAAAGAACGCGTCGATCGTAATGACGGCGAAGATCGATTTCACCACCGAGGCCGTCACATGCTGGCCGAGCGATTCGGCACTGCCGCCAACCTTCATGCCCTCGACGGCGGCAACGATACCGATCGTCAGCGCCATGAACGGCGCCTTGATCATGCCGGCGGCGACAGACGTATGATCCACTGCCTCATGCAGACGCCCGAGGAACGTATCGAACGTGATGCCGGAATAGGCCCAGGCGACGACCGACGCCCCGTAGAGCGCCGAGAAATTCGCAACGATGGTCAGCAGCGGCAAGGCGACTGTCAGTGCCACGAGCCTCGGAAAGATGAGAACGCCGACCGGGTTGAGGCCGATGACGGTGAGCGCATCGATTTCCTCGCGCATCTTCATCGAGCCGATTTCGGCGGTGATGGCGCTGCCAGAACGGCCGCAATCATGATCGCCGTCAGAAGCACGCCGATTTCGCGCAACTGCAGAATACCGACCAGATCGACCACGAAGATTTCAGCGCCGAAGTAACGCAGCTGGAAAGCGCCCTGCTGCGCAATGATCGCGCCGATGAGGAAGGACATCAGCACGATGATCGGCGTCGCCCGCACACCCATCCGGTCGATATGGGTGACGACGGACGCGGGAGAGACACCGGAGCCACGGCCGAATTTCAGCTGCGCGCCACGCACGGCGGAGCCGAGAATATGCATGGCCGCATAAAAATCGGACCACGCGCTCAGTGCCACGCGGCCCGGAGGGGTAAAGATGCGGTCGAACAGCGTGCGCGGTGGCGCATCGGGCTTCGGCGGCGCTGGAACCGTCTCGGGCAGAACCGCGATCAGCTCCTGCACCGGACCTGTCGCGCCGACGACGCTTGCAGCTTTTCCCTCTGCCGACTTGGCGGTCATCAGCCGCCGGATCAGCCATGCGCCTGCCGTGTCGATGCCGGCCAGACCCGAAACGTCGATCTCGACCGGTCCGTGGTCGTCAGCCTTTTCAAGCTTGTCGAATTCTTTCACCAGCGTATGGCTGATCGTGCTGTTGCGCCACTCACCGGTCAGCACATAACGCGTGCCGTTTCCATCCGGGTGGGTCTCGGCTTTGATCTCGGCGGAATTCGACGTCACTGGCTTCTTTCACGCGGTCTTGCGGGTTTGGGGCCCGGCGTGGTCAAGCCGGTACCGGTCGGCGATTGATCGCAGGCCGGAGAGGCGCAATATAGTCGGCCTGTACGGATTTGCCACAACGGCAAACGGGAAAACACTGCGGAAAACCATGACCCGTCACCTCGAAGCCACAATCGAAACCTTTCCGATCGCCGGTGTCTTCACGATTTCCCGTGGCTCCAAGACGCAAGCAGAGGTCATAACCTGCACCATCAGCGAGAACGGCATTTCCGGCCGCGGCGAATGCGTGCCCTATCGTCGTTACGGCGAGACGATCGAAGGCGTCCTAGCCGATATCAACGCGATGAAAACCCCGCTTTTGCAGGGCCTGGACCGTGCCGGGCTGCAAGAGCGGATGAAGCCGGGCGCCGCCCGCAACGCCATCGACTGCGCGCTCTGGGATCTCGAGGCCAAACGCGGCGCAACTCGCGTCGCCGACCTGATCGGAGTCGCAACCACGGCTGCGGAAGGGGCACCTTTTCCGACCGCCTACACGCTCTCGCTGGGCACGGCCGAGGCGATGGGCGAACAGGCGCGGCGCAATGCCTCAAGGCCGCTTCTGAAGATCAAGCTCGGCACGGAGGACGACGAAAGCCGCCTGCGGGCCGTGCGCGATTCGGCCCCGCACGCGCGAATCATCGTCGATGCGAACGAAGGCTGGACGGAGGATAATCTCGCCTTCCATCTGGCGCTGGCGGCCGAACTCGGCGTCTGCCTGATCGAACAGCCGCTGCCCGCCGGCAAGGACGGCATGCTGGCCGCCATCCCTCGCCCCGTCCCGGTCTGCGCCGATGAAAGCGTCCACTCGACGGAAGACCTCGCGGCACTTGCCGACCGCTATGACGCGGTCAACATCAAGCTCGACAAGACCGGCGGGCTGACGGAAGCGATCCGGATGAAGGCGGAGGCGCAAAGGCTCGGCTTTGCGGTGATGATCGGCTGCATGGTCGGCACCTCGCTTGCCATGGCTCCCGCAGTCCTTCTCGCGGCCGATGCCGACTATGCGGATCTCGATGGCCCGCTTCTTCTGGCCCGTGACCGCGAGAACGGCCTTCGCTACGAGGGCTCGCTCGTCTATCCACCGACGCCGTCCCTCTGGGGCTAACAACCGGACATGAAAGAGGCATGACACCAGACGGTGACAGGTCTCCACAACCACGTCTTGCCCGAAAAATCAGGCGGCGCGCATGCCGCTGGCTTCGGCGGCAATCGGAGCCGGAAGCGCAGTGATCTCGGCAGTCGCAGCAATCTGGCGCCAGGTAATCAGTTCCAGCGAACCATCCATGTTCTCCGCAATCGCGGTACAGCTTTCCACCCAGTCGCCGGTATTGACGTAGTGGATACCGTCTATGTCTTCCATCGTCGCATGGTGGATATGGCCGCAGATGATGCCATCCACCTTGTGGCGCCGCGCCTCGTCGGCCACCACGCGCTGGAACTCGCCGATGAAGTTGACTGCATGCTTGACCTGCAGTTTCGCCCAGGCCGAGAACGACCAGTAGGGCATGCCGAGTTTGCGGCGCACGGCGGCAAGCCCGATATTGATGACGATCGCGGCGTCATAGGCCCAGTCGCCGAGATAGGCGAGAAGCCGTGCATTGCGCACCACGACATCGAATTCGTCGCCATGCATGACGAGATATTTCTTGCCGTCCGCCATCTCGTGCACCATTCGCTCGGCCACTTCGATGCCGCCGAAATGGGTGCCCGGGAAGGAGCGCAGGAACTCGTCGTGATTGCCGGGGATATAGACGATGCGGGTGCCCTTGCGCGCCTTGCGCAACAGCTTCTGGACGATATCGTTGCAGCCCTGCGGCCAGTACCAGCTGCGCTTCAGCCGCCAGCCGTCGACGATATCGCCGACGAGCACGATCGTCTCTGCCTCGTGGTAACGCAGGAAATCGAGAAGAAAATCAGTCCGGGCCGCTTTCGATCCCAGATGAATATCGGAAATGAAGATCGTCCTGAAATGCCGTGTTGCAATGTCACCGGTCACGCAAGTGTCCTTTCGTTTCCTGCCCTGATCGCTGGCTGATCGTCAGGCCGTTGAAAGCCCGTCTGGATAGGCATTCCAAAACCAGACTCGTGTTTCAGGATGATGACAGGGCCGGTTTGCAACCGCAGACGACGGGGCGGCGGATCACAATCGCCTGCGTAAACGTGACGCCTTGACGACAACCGGCGCCAAACTGGCGGAAACAGCAATATCGGGCTGGACCGCCCGGCCAGTTGTTGTATTGAGGGACACGTATCAGGAACAAAAAGACCGAGATCGCCATGACATCGAATACGTCGCAACCATCGCCCTCCACTCCCACCTCCGGCGATCTCGACGAGCAGGCGCTTTTCTTCCACCGCTATCCGCGCCCGGGCAAGCTTGAGATCCAGGCGACCAAGCCGCTCGGCAACCAGCGCGATCTGGCACTTGCCTATTCGCCGGGCGTTGCCGCCCCCTGTCTCGCGATCCGCGACAATCCGGAAGCAGCAGCGGAATATACCGCGCGCGCCAATCTTGTCGCCGTCATCTCCAACGGTTCCGCCGTTCTCGGCCTCGGCAATATCGGCCCGCTGGCCTCCAAGCCGGTGATGGAAGGCAAGGCCGTCCTCTTCAAGAAATTCGCCGGCATCGACGTCTTCGACATCGAGATCGACGCTCCCGGCATCGACGCGATGGTCTCGACCGTCGCGGCACTTGAGCCCACATTCGGCGGCATCAACCTTGAAGACATCAAGGCGCCCGAATGTTTCGAGGTCGAACGTCGCCTGCGCGAAAAGATGAACATCCCGGTCTTCCATGACGACCAGCACGGCACCGCGATCATCGTCGCCGCAGCCGTCCTCAACGGACTGGAGCTTGCCGGCAAGAAGATCGAGGACGTCAAGATCGTCACCTCGGGTGCCGGTGCAGCCGCTCTCGCCTGCCTCCATCTGCTCGTGTCGCTCGGCGCCAAGAAGGAAAACATCTGGGTCCACGATATCGAAGGCCTCGTCTACGAGGGCCGCGTCGAGCTGATGGACGAGTGGAAGTCGATCTACGCCCAGAAGAGCGACAACCGCAAACTGGCCGATTCGATCGGCGGCGCCGATGTCTTCCTCGGCCTCTCTGCCGCAGGCGTCCTGAAGCCGGAACTTCTGGTGCAGATGGCCCCGAAGCCGCTGATCATGGCCCTCGCCAATCCGAAGCCGGAAATCATGCCGGAACTCGCCCGCGAAGCCCGTCCGGACGCAATGATCTGCACCGGCCGTTCGGACTTCCCGAACCAGGTGAACAACGTTCTCTGCTTCCCCTATATCTTCCGCGGCGCGCTCGATTGCGGTGCAAGCACGATCAACGAAGAGATGAAGATGGCCGCCGTGCGCGCCATCGCCGAACTCGCCCGCGAGGAAGTCTCCGACGTTGCGGCAAAAGCCTATTCGGATGAGACGCCGGTCTTCGGCCCGAACTATCTCATCCCTTCGCCGTTCGATCCGCGCCTCATCCTGCGCATCGCACCGGCCGTCGCCAAGGCTGCTGCTGACACCGGCGTTGCAGCCCGTCCGATCCAGGATGTCGAAGCCTATCTCGACCAGCTGAACCGCTTCGTCTGGCGCTCGGGCTTCGTCATGAAGCCGATCTTCGCGGCCGCCAAGGCGTCTGAAAAGAAGCGCGTCATCTTTGCCGAAGGCGAAGACGAGCGCGTGCTGCGCGCCGCCCAGATCCTGCTCGAAGAAGAGATCGCCCGCCCGATCCTGATCGGTCGTCCGTCGGTCATCGAGGCCCGCCTGAAGCGCTTCGGCATCCGCATCCGCCCGGAGACGGATTTCCAGGTGGTTAACCCGGAAGACGATCCGCGCTACCGTGGCTATGTCGACGACTATTTTGCGCTCGTCGGCCGCAATGGCGTCAACCCGGAAGCCGCCCGCACCATCGTTCGCACCAACAACACGGTGATCGGCGCGCTCTCCGTCAAGCGCGGTGAAGCCGATGCCCTGATCTGCGGCGTCGAAGGTCGCTATGACCGCCACCTGCGCGACGTCAACCAGATCATCGGCAAGCGTCCCGGCACCCGCACGCTCGGCGGCCTCAGCCTGCTGATCTCGCAGCGTGGCGCGATCTTCTTCACCGACACCTTCGTCAACTACAATCCGACCGCCGAAGAGATTGCCGAGATCACCATTCTGGCGGCGGAAGAAATCCGTCGCTTCGGCATCACGCCGAAGGCAGCCCTGATCTGCCACTCGAATTTCGGCTCGCGCAATTCCGAAAGCGCCACCAAGATGCGCGATGCGCTGCAGCTCATCCGCGCCGAGGCCCCGGAACTGGAAGTCGATGGCGAAATGCAGGGCGGCTCCGCCCTGTCGGAAGAACTGCGCAAGCGCGCCATGCCGAACAGCACGCTGACCGGTGAAGCCAATCTTCTGGTCTTCCCGAGCCTCGATGCCGCCAGCATCTCGCTCGGCCTGGTGCGGACGATGATGGACGCGCTGCATGTCGGCCCGGTCCTGCTCGGCACGGCCATGCCGGCGCATATCCTCAGCCAGTCCGTTACCTCGCGCGGCGTCGTCAACATGGCAGCCCTTGCCGTGGTCGAGGCCTCGCAGAACGACGCCAAGCAGACGCTCGGCTAAATCGGGGTCCGGCAAACCGGACGTCCGGAACCGACGGCGGCTTATCACATTGTCAACTTGCCCGGCCTATCATGGCCGGGCATTTTGAACAGATACGTTTGCCGGATGAAGCCATGCGCGCCACCCTGGGCCTTTACGGACTGCTGATCATTCCGCTCGCGCTTGTTCCTGCGGCAGCGTCCGCACGCGATATCGCTGGCTGCGCCAGTCTTTACCGCGCCCTTGCAAACCTTCCCGAACTGATCGGCAACACGGCGCAGATGCGTGCCAACGCCCAGGATCTTGCACGCGCCAACACGGCCATCCGCCAGCTTCGCATCGAGATGCGTCGTTCCGGCTGTGGCGGCGGCAGCATCGTGCGGCTCGGCGGCCCGCGTGGCGCAAATAACGGAAATGGCGGCG
Source organism: Shinella sp. UYSO24 (assembly GCA_902167985.1). GTDB lineage: Bacteria > Pseudomonadota > Alphaproteobacteria > Rhizobiales > Rhizobiaceae > Neorhizobium. The sequence continues at coordinate 290,450 of CABHNZ010000005.1, read as the reverse complement.
ATTATCAGGATGACGGCGCTCCGCAGAATTGCCAGGCCATGCAGCAATCCCTCGACATGCAGGAAAACGCCCGCGATGTTCTGGTCAAGGAGCGCAGCGGCGCAACCCTCATCCAGCAGGATCCGCGTCGCGCCGGCATCATGGCCGCGATCCGCCAGAACGGCTGCATTCCGACCGATCTCGAAGATGCCCGCAAGGAAGAGATGAAGATCCAGGGGATCGCGCTGCCGAAGGAGGAGGATACGTCTTCGCCGTCGATCACCGCGATCATCACCCAGCCGGCCGCAAGATCGCCGGCGAAGGTGCCGCTTCCGCCGCCCCCGCCGGACCGCCCCTGGGATCCGAACAAGAAGGTCAGAACCGTCGGACCGGTCTTCTATCCCGACGAGAGCATCGATCTGGCCCACCCGAAATCAGACGGACCGCAGCCCCAGCAGTAACGACAGGGCAGATCGCCTGACGTTACGTCACCCTGCGGAGACAAGGCCTCATTCGCCCTGCCAGCGATCCTCGAATACCAGCTGATCCAGCGGCAAGCGCTGCCGCCAGCCCTTCACCGCCAGCTCCGGCTCGCTATAGAGCTGATCGACGAAGCCGAGGCAGAGCCAGGCGACGATCTCGACGCGATCAGGGATACCGAGAAGCCCGCGCACATCCTCATCGTGAAAGATGCTGACCCAGCCGACACCGACCCCTTCCGCCCGGGCCGCGAGCCAGAGGTTCTGCACGGCACAGACTGTCGAATAGACATCCATGCGCGGATTATGGGTGCGCCCCAGCACCACCGGCCCGGCCCTGTCGGGATCGCAGGTGACGCAGATCGACAGCGGCGCCTTGCGGATACCTTCGAGCTTCAGGCTGCGGTAAATAGCCTGCTTCTCGTCGCAGAACATCGCGGCTGCCTCGTCATTGGCGCGCGAAAACGCTTCCCACGCCCGCTGCCGGATCGCGGCATCACGGACAAGGATGAAGCTCCATGGCTGCATGAAACCGACGGAGGGCGCCGCATGCGCGGCCTTCAGCAGCCGGTCGAGAACATCCTCGGGAATGGCATCGGGCAGGAACTGGTCGCGTACATCGCGACGTGTCTCGATGGCACGATAGACCGCTTCACGGTCTTCTTTGGAAAATGGCCCGGCAGGCGCAAGCGCCCCGGCGGAAAATGCGGCATGCATCGTTCAACCCCAACAATGCGCCATACCCGTTCCACAAGGCCTTGAAGGCAGAACAGGCACAACGAAACCCGATCGCCGTCCACGCGTTCAGGGTCTATCGCGTCAGGCCGGTCTTCTGACTGGGCTTCATCCATCCGCTGCCGCCTTCCCGGTCTCCCAGTGGCGTCAATCTCATGCAGCGAATGTCAGCCTTACAGCGTTGGGCACGTTCCGGTCTCTCACCGGATTCCCGATTCTCCCGCAAATACGCAGGCACCTGACGAGGCGCTTATGCGCCTTCGCCGGAAAAGAGGCAAGCGCCCCCTCCCGTTACCGCCGGTGGATAACCTCACCGGCCGGTGACGATGTCGGGATCAGCGATCACGGAAGCGGTTGGTGATCGGGTAGCGACGGTCGCGGCCAAAATTCTTCTTGGTGATTTTTACGCCCGGCGCTGACTGGCGACGCTTGTATTCGGCCAGATAAAGCAGGTGCTCGATCCGGTGCACGGTCGCCACGTCATGGCCGCGCGCAACGATCTCGTCGGTCCCCATCTCCATCTCGACGAGGCATTCGAGAATATCGTCGAGAACCGGATAGGGCGGCAGCGAATCCTGGTCCTTCTGGTCGGGACGCAGTTCCGCCGAAGGCGCCTTGTCGATGATGTTCTGCGGGATAACCACGCCCGATGGTCCAAGCGCGCCTTCCGGCAGGTTCCTGTTGCGCCAGTCGGACAGCGCATAGACCTGCATCTTGTAGAGGTCCTTGATCGGATTGAAGCCGCCATTCATGTCGCCATAGAGCGTCGCGTAGCCGACCGACATTTCCGACTTGTTGCCGGTCGTCACGACCATGGCGCCGAACTTGTTGGAAACCGCCATCAGGATCGTGCCACGCGCACGGCTCTGGAGGTTCTCTTCCGTGATCCCGCTTTCGGTACCTTCGAAGAGTTCCGAAAGCGCCGAGGTAAAGCCCTCGACAGGCTCTGCGATCGGCACGATATCGTAACGGCAACCGAGCGCCTTGGCGCATTCGGCAGCATCGGCAAAAGACTCTTCCGACGTGTAACGATAGGGCAGCATGATCGTCCGCACCCGATCGGCACCGAGCGCATCGACGGCAATCGCCGCGCAGATCGCCGAATCGATACCGCCCGACAGACCGAGCACGACGGACTTGAAACCGTTCTTGTTGACATAGTCACGGAAGCCGAGAAGGCAGGCGCGGTAATCCGCCTCTTCCTTTTCCGGAATGCGCGCCATAGGCCCGCTGGCGCAATGCCAGGTGCCATCCTTGCGCGTCCACTCGGTGACGGCGATTTCCGGCAGGAACTGCGCCATCTGGAAAGCCAGCGACCGGTCAGCATTGAAGGCGAAGGTCGCGCCGTCAAACACCAGCTCGTCCTGGCCGCCGAGCTGTGCCGCATAAATCAGCGGCAGGCCGGTCTCGATCACCTGCTTCAAGACGACCTGATGGCGGATATCCACCTTGTCGCGATAATAGGGCGAACCGTTCGGCACGAGCAGGATTTCGGCGCCGCTTTCGGCCAGCGTCTCGCAGACGCCGAGATCGCCCCAGATATCCTCGCAGATCGGAATGCCGATCCTGACCCCGCGAAAATTCACCGGGCCCGGCATCTCGCCGGCGACGAAGACGCGCTTCTCGTCGAACTCACCATAGTTCGGCAGATCGACCTTGTCGCGCACGGCGATTATCTTGCCGCCGTCGAGAACGGCAATCGAATTGTGCCGTCCAGACTCGGAAAGTCTCGGGAAACCGATGATCACGCCCGGTCCACCGTCGGCAGTCTCTGCCGCCAGCTTTTCGACGGCTGCGAGGCAGGTCTCCAGAAAGGCGGGCTTCAGCACCAGATCTTCCGGCGGATAGCCGGAAATGAAGAGTTCGGTGAAGAGCACGATGTCGGCGCCACCGGCCGCGGCCTTGCGCGCGCCTCACGGGCAAGCGCCAGATTGCCGGCGACATCGCCGACGGTCGGGTTGTACTGGACAACGGCAATACGGAAGGTCTGGGCGATATCCTGAGTCATGGCCAAGATTTAGCGCCGGCGACCGTCAACCGCAACGGCAAGCTGCGCCGCGACGGCGAAGATTTTTGCACTGCAGACCCGCAGCATCCGCATCCATCCGCCAGCCCGGATCTCCACCGGCGGTACGTCATCTGTCGAAAAGGGAGAACTTCCACAATTCGAACGCCGATCTTAATCGATTATTAGCAGGCGAGTTTCATTATATTCTAAAATACTGATTTATGGGGAGAGTGTCATGCGTTTCAGGTCCCTGCTCAAATGCCGTCCGGCGGGTCGGCGGTCGAATTCGCCCTTGTGGCACCTCTTCTGTTCATGACGCTCTTCAGCCTCGTCGGCTATGGCATCTATCTCGGCGCCGCCCATTCGGTCCAGCAGGTCGCGGCGGATGCGGCGCGCACGGCGGTTGCCGGCCTCACCGATACCGAGCGCAAGCAACTGGTCAGTGACTTCATGACCAAGAGCACTATGAACTATGCGCTGCTCGACAAGAAGTATTTCACCACGACGGTGCAGCAGGACGCGGCAAATCCGAACCAGTTCACCGTCACGGTGACTTACGATGCCAGCAGCCTGCCGATCTTCAAGCTCTACAGCTTTGCCATGCCCAACCCGATGATCCGCCGCTTCGCCACCATGCGGATGGGGGGAGCGTGACATGTCGCCGTTCCGTCTCGGGATCTGGCGCCGCGGCGAGGCCCGCGCGCCGCATGTGCCGTCGCCTTCAAGCTTCAAGCTGAAGCGCCCCGGCTCCTTCTCGCGTGACCGCAAGGGCAATGTGGCGATCACCACGGCGCTCACCCTGCCGCTCCTTCTCGGCGTTCTGGCACTCGGTGTCGACTATGGCAGCCTGACATTGCAGCAGCGCCAGTTGCAGGAGGCAGCCGATCTTGCGGCGATCTCCGCCGCCACGCAGGTCAGTGCGCCGGAAAAGGCCGTCCTCAGCTACTTCTCGCTCAACAATCTCAACTATGCGGTCAAGCAGGACGGCACTCTGCTCACCCCCAACGCCACCCTGCCCTATGACCCGACCGATGTTTACCGCACGATCGACGGCTATGCGGATGTGGTGCGTGGCCATTACGTGCCCGACCCCACGGTCGATGTCGGCTCCCGCTTCCAGGCAGGCGTCCAGCCCTATGACGCGGTCAGGGTGACGCTGCATCAGAAAGGCAATCTCTTTTTTGCCGGAAGCTTCACCAAGCCCCCGAGCCTCGGCGCCACCGGCACGGCCGCGACCGATCGCGTCGCCTCCTTCTCGGTCGGTTCACGCCTTGCAAGCCTCAACGAGGGCATTCTCAATCAGATGCTCGGCCAGATGCTCGGCACGACGATCTCCTTGAAGGTCATGGACTACCAGTCGCTGCTGGATGCCCAGGTCAATGTCCTCAGCACGCTCGATCTTCTCGCCCTCAACCTCGGTCTCCAGGCAGGGACATATGACGACCTTCTGAAAACCAACATCAATTACGGCGTGCTTCTGACGGCGCTCGGCAAGACCACCGGCCTGACACCGGCAGTCCAGACCATCGTCAACAATCTCCAGAAGACGCTGAACAAGACCGCGATCACGGTCCAGCTGCAGAACGTCCTCTCGCTCGGCTCTCTCGGTCCGAAACTGATCGGCCAGGCCGGAAACCTCACCGTCAACACCAGCGTCTTCGACCTGATTTCCGCTTCCGCGTCGGCGGCCAACGGCAGCAAGCAGCTGGCGCTTGATCTCGGCGCCACCCTGCCGGGCCTGGGCTCGGCCAAAGTCACGCTTGCAATCGGCCAGCCGGCCGTCACCACGCCGCATCTGGCCGTCGGCTCGCCCGGCTCCGTCGTGCGCACCGCCCAGACCCGCCTTGCCGTCGAAGTCGTGGTGGATGGCCTTCAGGCCGTCCTCGGGCTGAAGGTCCGCATCCCCCTCTATGTCGAGGTCGCCTATGCCGAGGCGCGGCTTGCCAATATCACCTGCTCGACGACGTCCAATTCCGGCACCGTCGATATCGACGCGATCCCGGGTGTGGCGGAAGTCGCGCTCGGCGACGTCAACACATCGGCCTTCTCCAATTTCGGCACGGAACCGCGCGTCACCCGCGCCACGCTGATATCGACGCTGCTTCTGAGTGTCTCCGGCATGGCTGATGCGACGGCCACCAACATGACGACCCAGCGGCTGACTTTCTCGCCCTCCGATATCAGCTCCAACAAGGTCAGGACGATCTCGACCAAGAATACGCTGGCATCGCTCACATCGTCATTGCTCAGCAACCTCGATCTGAGGATCGATCTGCTCGGGATCGGCCTCGGCCTGCCCCAGCCCATTCTGGCAGCCGTCGGCGCCACCGTCGGTGCCGCGCTCACCCCGGTCGATTCGCTGCTCTACAACCTGCTTCTCGTCCTCGGCGTCCGCATCGGCGAAGCCGACGTGCAGGTCGGCGGCGTCTCCTGCCGCAATCCCGTTCTCGTCCAGTAAGGGTTCAGCACCTGGACGCAGAAACGAACAAGGCCGGCGATGAACACCGGCCTTGTTCGTTCTTTTCTTGTCAGTCCCGGCTATATCAGCCGTTGACCACCAGCCGCTTTTCGTCGCGACCGCTCTTCATCCGCTCGGCCAGCAGGAACGCCAGTTCCAGCGCCTGATCGGCATTGAGACGCGGGTCGCAATGGGTGTGGTAGCGATCCTGAAGATCGCCGGCCGTCACCGCACGCGCGCCACCGGTGCATTCGGTTACATCCTTGCCGGTCATCTCGACATGGATGCCGCCCGGATGCGTGCCTTCCGCCCGGTGGATCTGGAAGAAGCTTTCGACTTCCGACAGGATCCGGTCGAACGGCCGGGTCTTGTAGTTGTTGAGCGTGATCGTGTTGCCATGCATCGGATCGCAGGACCAGACCACCTTCTTGCCCTCGCGCTCGACGGCGCGGATGAGCTTCGGCAGGCTATCCGCCACCTTGTCATGGCCGAAACGGCAGATCAGCGTCAGACGGCCCGCTTCGTTTGCCGGGTTCAGCGCGTCGATGAGCTCGATCAGGTTGTCGGGCTGCAGCGACGGGCCGCATTTCAGGCCGATCGGGTTCTTGATGCCGCGGAAATATTCCACATGCGCATGGTCGAGCTGGCGCGTGCGGTCGCCGATCCACAGCATGTGGCCGGAGGTCGCGTACCAGTCGCCCGAGGTGGAATCGACGCGCGTCAGCGATTCTTCATAGCCGAGAAGCAGCGCTTCATGGCTGGTGAAGAAATCGGTTTCCCGCAGGCTCGGATTGTTCTCGGCCGAAATGCCGATCGCCTGCATGAAATCCATCGTCTCGCTGATGCGATCCGCCAGCTTCTTGTAGCGCTCGCCCTGCGGGCTGTCCTTGACGAAGCCGAGCATCCACTTGTGGACGTTTTCCAGATTGGCGTAACCGCCCATCGCGAACGCGCGCAGAAGGTTCAGCGTCGCGGCCGACTGACGGTAGGCGTCGAGCTGGCGCTCCGGGTTCGGAATACGGCTCTCCGACGTGAAGTCGATGCCGTTGATGATGTCACCGCGGTAGGACGGCAGCTCGACATCGCCCTGCTTCTCGATATTCGAGGAGCGCGGCTTGGCGAACTGGCCGGCAATACGGCCAACCTTCACCACCGGCAGCTGGGCGCCATAGGTCAAGACGACGGCCATCTGCAGGAAGGCGCGGAAGAAGTCGCGGATATTGTCGGCGCCGTGCTCGTAGAAGCTCTCGGCGCAGTCTCCACCCTGCAGCAGGAAGGCATTGCCTTCCGCCACATTGGCAAGCTGCTTCTTCAGACGCCGCGCTTCGCCGGCAAAGACGAGGGGCGGAAAGGTTCCGAGCTGGGCTTCCGTTGCGGCAAGTGCCGCCTGGTCCGGATAATCCGGAACCTGCTGGATAGGCTTGTTACGCCAGCTGTTCGGGGTCCAATTCTGTGCCATGTCACGTCACCTTGGGGCCTGGGTGCACCCGCACCCGGCATTCTTGTTTTTGAAAGTGGCGGCTTATAGCTCTTAATCCACCACTTGACTACAGCATCGGCCCGAAAATCGATCCCGATTTTCGGAAAGCCTGATGCGTAGATTGAAAAACTAGAGCGTCCTTTGTGCGTCCGTTCGGACGCACGGCGCTCTAGGTCAGAAACCGCCGCGAAACGCCTGCCCGCGACGATTACTGATTGCAGGTTTATACCCGCTCGCCCTTCACGATCCGATAGCTCGGATTGTACATCGTCACGAGTTCTTCGGCCGCCGATGGATGCAGCGCCATCGTCCGGTCGAAATCGTCCTTCGTCACGCCGGCTTTCAGCGACACGCCGATAAGCTGCGCCATCTCGCCGGCTTCGTGGCCGAGGATGTGGGCACCGATCACCTTGCGGCTTGCCGCATCGACGATCAGCTTCATGATCATCCGCTCGGAACGGCCGGAAAGCGTCGCCTTCATCGGCCGGAACTCGGCGCGGTAGACCTCGAGCTCGGCATAGTGCTTCGCCGCCTCTTCCTCGCTGATACCGACAGTGCCGATCTCCGGCTGCGAAAACACCGCCGTCGGGATCAGATCGTGATCCGGCTTGGTCGGGTTGTCGCGATAGACGGTCTCGATGAAGCACATGGCCTCATGGATCGCGACCGGCGTCAGCTGTACCCGGTTGGTGACGTCGCCGAGCGCAAAGATATTCTCCGCGCTCGTGCGCGAAAATCATCGACGATGATGGCGCCCGCGTGATCGACGGCAACGCCTGCCTTTTCCAGCCCGAGCCCCTTGGTATTCGGGTCACGGCCCAGCGCCAGCATCACCTGATCGGCGGTGATCGTCTCGCCATTCTTCGTCCTGGCGACAAGATCGCCCTCGGCGCGCTTCTCGACACTTTCGATCACATCCGTGGTCAGGATGCGGACACCCTTCTCCACCATCGCCTTGTGCAGGCCCTGGCGCATGTCGTGGTCGAAGCGCGACAGGATTTCCTTGCCGCGATAGATCAGCGTTACGTCGACACCCAGCCCGTGGAAGATATTGGCGAATTCGACGGCGATATAGCCGCCGCCGGCAATCAGCATCGAGCGCGGCAGTTCTTCCAGATCGAAGGCCTCGTTGGACGAGATGCAGTGCTGGTAGCCCGGCAGCGAGATATGGGCATTGGCAACGCCACCCGTCGCAATCACGATCCGTTCCGCCGTCACGGTCTTGTCCGAGGCGACGAGACGAACCGTATGGGCGTCCACCAGTTCGGCACGGCTATCGAAGACTTCCGCCTTGTTGTTCTCAAGCCCGCGGCGATAGAGACCCTCGAGACGGGTGATCTCCTTCTCCTTGGCGGCGACCAGCTTCTTCCAGTCGAAGGAGCGCTCACCGACCGTCCAGCCATAGCCCTCGGCATCTTCGAAATGCTCGGAAAACTGCGAGGCATAGACATAGAGCTTCTTCGGCACGCAGCCGCGGATGACGCAGGTGCCGCCATAGCGGAACTCCTCGGCGATCCCGACGCGCTTGCCGAGCGAGGCTGCCACGCGACCTGCCCTCACCCCGCCGGAGCCGCCACCGATGACGAACAGATCATAATCATAGGCGGTCATAACTATCTCCTTGAGAACATGCCGGCAAAGCCGAAGGCAGAAATTGCGAGCCACATATAGGCATGGAACCGAACAAGAAAAAGCCCGGATTGCTCCGGGCTTTGACGAAACGATCAGAAGGGCCGTGATCGGCCGATCAGGCTTCGGCGACGGAGCCGGAGCCTTGGCGGCCGGCTTTGCAGCAGCAGCGGCCGGAGCAGCATCGACGACCGGCATCTGCACCTTGGTCGTGTCGATCACGCCGCGCAGCTTGTTGGTCGAATTGTCGTTGAGGTCACGCGAGATGCCGTTCGCCCAGATTTCCGCAGCGCGCGTCATGTCGCGTGCGATCAGCGGCTGGTTCTTCAGAAGCTTCTTGCCGGTCTCGGTGTTGAAGAAGGTCGAGATCTGCTTCAGCTCGTCCGTCGAGAAGTTCTTCGCGTAGATCGTCGCGGCTTCCTTTTCGAGATCGGCACGACGCGGCGCAAGCGCAGCGCCTGCTGGTCGACGATCGTCGAGATCTGCGTCTGGAAGTTCGGCGATGCCTGAATGAACTGCGCCTTCAGGCGCTCGGCCAGGTTCGGCAGAATATTGTCGTAATTGTCAGTGACCTTCATCGACGAAATCGCCTGACGCGCGGCCGCGATCTGCGCATCGGTAACGTCCTGAGCCTGGGCAGAAGCCGCCGCTGCACCGGACAGAAGGATCGCGAGGACGGCGGAACGGCCGAAAACCGCGTATTTGATCATGAGTAAACAGCTCCTAGTTTAATTCGCTTCCAACGTCCGCACACCCGCTTCGCCGGCGAGGATCGCTAAGGACGCCATGTGAATGAACAGACCGTGTTCCACGACACCAGGTATCGCGTGCAGTGCCCCGGATAGAGCGTCTGCATCAGGAATACGGCCAAAAGATGCGTCGAGAATGTAGTGTCCGCCATCGGTGGAGAAAACTTCGTCCCCCTTGCGGCGCAGCTTCAACTCGCCCGAAAGACCAAGCCGCGAGGCCGCCTTTTCGATGGAAATGCGCGTCGCTTCGAGACCGAACGGATTGACCTCGATCGGCAGAGGAAAGGCACCGAGCGTCTCGACCAGCTTGCTCTCGTCGGCAATCACGATCATCCGCGTGGATGCGGCCGCAACGATTTTCTCGCGCAGAAGCGCACCGCCACCGCCCTTGACGAGCGTCAGCGCCGCGTCGAATTCATCGGCGCCATCGATCGTCAGATCGAGTTCCGGAAGCTCGTCGAGCGATTTCAGGGGAACGCCCAGTTCGAGGCAGAGCCGCGCTGTCCGCTCGGATGTCGGCACGCCCTGGATTTTCAGGCCGCCTTCAACCCGCTCGGCCAGAAGCCGCACGAATTCTTCCGCCGTCGATCCGGTGCCGATGCCGAGACGCATGCCGTCCTCGACATAGGTCAGAGCTTCCGCCGCCGCCTTGATCTTCATTTCACGGGCGTCCATCCGCCACACGCTCCCCGCTGTTTCGCCGAGTGCTGTTTACACGCCTCCATGGCCAAGCGGAAGACCCCTCACGGCTAAACTGACACAAGCCTTTTGCGGCCCTTTTGCCATGCGGACGAATCCCCCATAGTCACCCGATCATCCTGTTCGCCAGGCCTCGATGGCCCGCCGAACCCATTCAAGAACGATACCAAGGGAGGTTTTCGTGCCGATTTTAGAAGGTTCCGCCACAGTACCTGACAGCGTCGCAGCCGGGAGCCGCGCAACACAGGCACCACTCGTCATCTTCGATCTCGACGGCACGCTCATCGACACCGCACCCGACCTCATCGACAGCCTGAACTACACGATCGAGGCCGTCGGCATGGAGCCCGTAACCTTCGACGACGTGACCTTCCTCGTCGGCCAGGGCGTCAAGGTGATGATTACCCGCGCCTTCGAACTGCGCCGCACGCCACTCAACGAAGAGACCTTCAACACGCTCTTCGACCGTTTCATGGGCCATTATGCCGCCCATATGCCGGGCAAGAGCCGTCCCTACCCGGGCGCGACAGCCTGCCTCGCCGCCCTCGCCGCCGCCGGTTTCAGCCTCGCGATCTGCACCAACAAGGCCGAGGAACTGGCCCGCCCGCTGATCGAAAAACTCGGCCTTGCCGGCGACTTCCCGACGATCACCGGCGGCAATACGTTTGCGGTGAGAAAACCCGATGCCGGCCATATCTTCGGCACGATCGAGAAGGCCGGCGCATCGGCAAAAGCCTCCGTCATGGTGGGGGACAGCATCAACGACATTCTCGCCGCCCGCAATGCCGGCATCCCCTCGATTGCCGTCCGCTTCGGCTATTCGGACGTGCCGGCGGAAGAGCTCGGCGCCGACCATATCGTCGATCACTTTGACGAGATCACCCCGGATTTCGTCCGGCAGCTTATCGCCGCCCGCGCCTGAAACGGCCGATAGACCACAGACGAAAAACGGCGGCCCGAGAGCCGCCGTTTGATATTCCGACCAGGCCATCTGCCGATCAGATCTGCGTCGCGCGTGCCTTGCTGGTGATGTCGAGCGCCTTCAGCGTCGCCGCATCACGGTCATAGACGTCGGCGAAATATTCCACATGGCCATCCTTGTTCGGCCAGGCGGTGAAATAGGCGACATAGACCGGGAATTTCGACGGCACCTTGACGGCTTCATTCTTGCCGCCGGCGATACGGGCATCGACTTCCTGCTGCGAGATGCCGAGCACGGCAGCAGCCATCTTGCGCGGCTCCTGCAGACGCACGCAACCGTGGCTCAGCGCGCGCATATCGCGATTGAAGAAGCTCTTGGCCGGCGTGTCATGCATGTAGATGGCATGGGCATTCGGGAAGAGGATCTTCAGATCGCCAAGCGCATTGTCGCTCGACGGCGGCTGACGAACGCCGATATTCTGCACCGAGCCGAACCAGTTGACGCTGGCAGACGGCACGGCCTTGCCGTTGACCGTCACTTCATAGCCGAGACGATCGAGATAGCTCGGATCCTGACGCAGATGCGGCAGCATCTCGTTGATGATGATCGACTGCGGCACGCCCCAGTAAGGGTTGAACTCGACGGTCTGGATCTGGTTTTCGAAGAAGAAGGTCTGGTGCGCCTTGGCGCCGACAACGGCGCGCATCGAGAACTGCTCCTGGCCGTTCTCGTGATAATAGACGCGGAACGCAGCCTGGTTGATGAACACGTAGCGCGGACCGAAATCGGCCGGCAGCCAGCGTGCCTGTTCCATGGCGACGACGACCTTCTGCACCTTGTCCTCGACCGAATCGCCGACCAGCTTGCGCACGGTCGCAGCGCCGATGACGCCATCGGCCTTCAGGCCCTTCTCGCTCTGGAAGCCCTTCACCATGTCGACGAGTTCCGGCGTGTATTCCGGCGTCTTCTGGTAGCCCGTGAACGTGGCGGAGAACTTCGTCTTGAACGTCTCAGAGCCGGCATGCTGGATGGCGGCAACGACATTGGCCATGTCCGGGCTGCTCGAGCCCGGCTTCAGCAGCAGGTTGTCGGGCAGCTTGATCGCGGTCTGCTCGTTGGTGACTTCGGTCTTCAGACGCGCAAGTTCCGCCTTCAGCTGTTCAAACTCGGGGTTCTTCGGGCCGAGATTGGAGAGATAGGCAGCGTCATCCGTACCAGTCTGCAGCGTCGCAAGCGTGGCGCCGAGATCAACCGTCTTGCGCTTGAAATCGTGATATTCGGAGATCCGGTCGGGGTCGAGGCGACCGCGCACCATATCCTGCGCAAACATCAGCGCCTTCGACGACAGAGCCAGTTCGAACTGCATCAACTCGCGGTCATGATCGGCAGAAGCGACGACTGGTGCAGCCGGAGCAGCCGCTGGGGTCGCAGCAGGTGTCGCCGCAGGCTGGGCAGCGGATGCGTCGGCCACCGGCGCAGCAGCAACCGGTGCAGCCGGCGTCGTCGAAGCAGAATTCGCCGGCGTAGCTGCAGGTGCCGCAGCAGCCGTTGCATCAGCGCGGGCGCAGCCGGAGCCGCCTGCGCGACGGTCGCATCGGCGGCCGGAGCAGGCGCAGCAGCGGCCGGAGCAGCAACAGGCCGCCGGCGGCGTAATGCTGGATGTCGTCAGAACCGGCACGGTGACGGCATAATCGGCCGGGTCGAGGCCGAATTCATCAGCACGGGCGAGAAGCGCCACGACAGCCTTGGCCTTGTCATTGACATCACCGGCGGAAACCCAGAGCGGCGCGCCATTCTTGCCGTAGAATGCCTCGAGTGCCGAAGCGATGTCGTTCGGCGCAGCCACCTTCGCCTGCAACAGAAGCTTGGTGCCATCCGTGGCGGACGCCGCTGCAAAGCCGCCGGTGCGCACCAGACGTTCGGAATCAGCCTTGTAGGTCAGGTATTTCGGTGCGGAAACCTTGGGCAGCGGCTCCGGATCGGCCAGCTGACGCTCGCTCGGTGCCGGCGAATTGACGCCCGGTACGCTCTGGTCGGCAGCCTTGCTCTTGCCCGGTCCGCCGCGAATGAAATCCATCAGGGTCATCGCATGCGCAGGCGCCCCGAGGCTGGCGGTGATCGCAAGGCCAGACACAAAAGCAAGTGCCCGCGAAGTCTTGTTCAATCTGTTCTGCAATGTCGTCCCCGTGGTCTGCGCCTGCATCTTGCCTTGCAGGCCGAAAAGCTGTCACGCCATCTATCCGATCGCGCGAGGGATTGAAAGGAACAGCCGGACACACAAATCATTCACCAAGGATGACATCCGTGTTGCGGCCGCGGACTGAACGTTAAGAAAATATTCGTTAAATTTTTACTGACGAGCAACCATAGCGGCGTCGCGCCCGGTTGAAACTTCTGTGATATTTCGCATCCGCGTGTCCGAAAGAGCACGCAGAGCGCCCGCCACAGGCCACTTCCAGCGACTTGCGGTGTTGCAGCATTCGTATAGTAATGCGCCCGGCCGGGATGAAGGAATAACGCGATCTTGATAGCATTCGCGCAATCGGCGGCCAGATACTGAGGAGTAGAGGCAGACAATGGCAACCACCCGCACAGAAACCGATACATTCGGCCCGATCGACGTCGCAAGCGACCGCTACTGGGGCGCACAGGCACAGCGATCGCTCGGCAATTTCAAGATCGGTTGGGAAAAACAGCCGCTCGCCGTCGTGCGTGCGCTCGGCATCGTCAAGCAGGCTGCAGCCCGCGCCAACATGGAACTCGCCGGCCTCGACAAGGATCTCGGCAAGGCGATCACGGACGCGGCGCAGGAAGTCATCGACGGCAAGCTGAACGACCACTTCCCCCTCGTCGTCTGGCAGACCGGTTCCGGCACCCAGTCGAACATGAATGCCAATGAAGTGATCTCCAACCGCGCGATCGAAATGCTTGGCGGCGTGATGGGCTCCAAGAAGCCGGTCCACCCCAACGATCACGTCAACATGAGCCAGTCGTCGAACGACACCTATCCGACGGCCATGCACATCGCCTGCGTCGAGACCATCGTCCGCCACCTCCTGCCCTCGCTGAAGCACCTGCATGAAGCGCTGGACGTCAAGGTGAAGGCATTCAGCCACATCATCAAGATCGGCCGCACGCATACGCAGGACGCAACCCCGCTGACGCTCGGCCAGGAATTCTCCGGCTATGCCGCGCAGGTTGCCTCGGCAATCGCCAATATCGAACTGACGCTTCCGGCTCTCTCCAAGCTCGCCCAGGGCGGCACCGCGGTTGGCACCGGCCTCAACGCCCCGATCGGCTTTGCCGAAAAGGTCGCGGACGAAATCTCCAAGATCACAGGCCTGCCCTTCGTCACCGCACCGAACAAGTTCGAGGCGCTCGCCTCGCATGATTCGATGGTCTTCGCCCACGGCGCGATCAATGCGGCCGCCGCCGCCCTCTTCAAGATCGCCAACGACATCCGCTTCCTGGGCTCCGGCCCGCGCGCCGGCCTCGGCGAACTGTCGCTGCCGGAAAACGAACCGGGTTCGTCGATCATGCCGGGCAAGGTCAACCCGACCCAGTCGGAAGCCCTGACCCAGGTCTGCGCCCACATCTTCGGCAACCATGCTGCCCTCACCTTTGCCGGCAGCCAGGGCCATTTCGAGCTCAACGTCTACAATCCGATGATGGCCTATAACTTCCTGCAGTCGGTGCAGCTGCTCGGCGATGCCGCAGTCTCCTTCACCGACAATTGCGTCGTCGGCATCGAGGCCCGTGAAGACAACATCAAGAAGGGTGTCGAAAACTCCCTGATGCTCGTCACCGCGCTCAACTCCAGGCTCGGCTACGACATCTGCGCCAAGATCGCCAAGACCGCTCACAAGAACGGCACGACCCTTCGCGAAGAAGCCGTTGGCGGCGGATACCTGACGAACGAAGAGTTCGACCAGTATGTCCGCCCGGAAAACATGATCGGCCCGAAGTAAAAGATCTCCGCTTCACGAAAACCTCCCCTGCGACCTTTGACGGTTCGCAGGGGAGACACCTGCCCAAAAGCATCGATAAAGACCCCGCTGATGGCAAAGCACACCAGGCGCACCGGGCCGCAAAGCTTAATCAGCAATCAAACTATAAAATAAAACATATTATCACATTCGCAATATGCGGTCGTTTTTACTTAATGTCGAACGAGATAAGGGAAGAAACACGCCGCGATGCACCAGCATCATCCGGCGTTTTAATTATTTCCCAATACTTTACGTATAAATACTCACCAAATTACCCGGAGTTGAGGGAAACGGAGGCGGATGATGACTACGGCCGCTGCGCCCAAGGCGCAAACGTCAGATATCGTCGGACAGATCGTCTACGCTGTGAGGTCTATGGGCGTCGCTCCCATTCCTCGCAACTATCAGCTTTTCTATGAAGCCTATCTCGGCTCCAATCCCGAACTGACCCAGGAATTGGCAGCACTTGGAAATCGTGCCACCCAGGAAGAGCTCGACCACCTGTCGGAAGTCCATCTGGGGACTGGCCATATCGCCGTCATCGAACGCGCCCATGTGAAGCTGCTCGGCGAGCTCGACGCGCTGCTGAAAGTGCTCAGGCAGGAACAGAACTCGCTCGAAAGCTATAACAGGCTGCTGGGCGAGACGGCGCATCGCATCAATTCCAAGAGCAATTTCTCCGCCGACCTGATCCGCAACGCCATCGGCCTTCTGAGCGAAGCCACCGGCCACACGATGGCCCATGGCGAGCGCACGGTCGACGACATGACGCAACGGTCCCAGGAAATGGACCAGGTGCGCAAGGAACTCGACGAGTACAAGCGCATCGCCAATACCGACAGCCTGACGCGGCTCGCAAACCGTCGCGCCTTCGACGAGAAGCTGGCGACGATCTTCGACAATCAGGGCAACCTGCCGATCACCGCGCTCGTTCTTGCCGATATCGATAATTTCAAGAAGATCAACGACACCTACGGCCACCCGGTCGGTGACAAGATCCTCGCGACCGTCGCCTCCGTCATGCGCTCCAATGTCCGCAAGGATGTCTTCGTCGCAAGAACCGGCGGCGAGGAATTCGCCATGATCGTCGAGGGCAATACGCCGGAAGAAGTGATGATCATGTGCGAGCGTATTCGCCGCGCGCTTGAGACCCGTGCCTTCCGCAATTCCCGCTCAGGCGTCAATTATGGTCCGGTGACGATCTCGCTCGGCTATGCCATGGGCTCGCAGCAACCGATCCCGGCGAACTCTATTCGCATTCGGATACCGCGCTTTACATGGCGAAAAACACCGGCCGCAACCGTTCGATCCTCTTCGAAGAAGCATGAAGAAGGATTATGTCGGCAAGAGCTGGCTGATCTACAAGAAGTAGGCCGCGGCAGGATCCGCTACTCACATCACCTTGTTACCGTCCTGGAAAAGCGCGCGGAAAACCATGTCACCACATGTTTTCGCAGCCCTTTCCGGCCATTCTCGATCATAGGTCTCACGGTCGAAATCGTCCTTGGCCGATTTCAGCAGGGTTCCGGGCGTCGGCAGGCTTTTCGGGTCGACGAACCGTTCCGGGTTCCATAATTCCGCACGCATCAGCGCCCGCGCACACTGGAAGTAGACTTCACCGATCGTCACCAGCGTCACGCTGCGCGGATGCCGCCCATCCATTTCGAAACTGTCGAGCAGCGCCGGATCGACCGAAACCACCGCGCGTCCATTGACGCGCATGGCCGTATTCGAGCCGGGGACGAGAAACATCAGCGCCACCCGCGGGTCGCGCACGATGTTGATGAGCGAATCGATACGGTTATTGCCGCGCCAGTCCGGCAGGGCCAGCGTCCTGTCATCCTCGATCCGCACCACGCCGCCGAGATCACCGCGTGGCGAACAATCCATGCCTTCAGGCCCGACGGTCGCAAAGGCGCAGAAAGGCGAAGCCTCGATCATCTGCCGGTATTCAGCCGTCAGGTGGTCCGTCACCTTCACGAGCGATGCCTCCGATACGCCGGCATAGATCGCCTTCAATTCCTCAACAGATGTGATGATCGTCATAAATGCCCCCGTCCATGATGCTTTGCCCATCATGCTTTGCCGTGCCCCTTATCCGCCGCATATGACACCTCTGCGACGGGCTGTACTCCCTTGGAGCGTTCGATGTCGGAGACACTCGAACCCTCAGGCTCGCTTATCGCCGCGCCGGCCGATCGCGTGAAAGGCCCTTTTCGGCAAGCTCGCGCTCATAGTCGGCAAACAGCGCCTCGCCCTTGGTGCCGAGTTCATGCAGATAGGGCCATGTGAAGATGCCGCTGTCATGGCCGTCATCGAAGGCGATCCGCACGGCGTAATGTCCGGCCGGCAGCACGCCGGTGATCACCACGTCGCGCTTGCCCGGAACCGTCACCTTCTGCCCCGGACCATGGCCCTGAACCTCGGCGGACGGCGACATGACGCGCATGCGCTCAGCCGGCAGCGCAAACACGTCACCGCTGGAGAAGCTCACCGTCAGCGTGCGCCGGTCGCGGCTCACCCGAAGCTCCGTCGGCCAGATCTCGCTCATCATCTTCTCCTCGTTGCAAATCGGGCTTCACGGAATTATGAACCAGTCCACGAAAGCGCAAGCGGTTTCATCCAATCTTCCGACCCCCTGATATGCTTCGGTCGATCTTGACGCAACGGTGCAAAGCTCCCACCTTGGCGGCCAAGGAGAATACGCGTGAATACAATCGTAGGCCCGCTCGGCAGCGCCATGGCGCTGAAGCCCAGCAAAGAACCGATGATCGACCCTTTCGGCCGGGCCGTCACCTATCTGCGCGTCTCCGTGACGGATCGCTGCGATTTCCGCTGCACCTATTGCATGGCCGAAAACATGACCTTCCTGCCGAAGAAGGATCTGTTGACGCTGGAAGAGCTGAACCGCCTCTGTTCGGCCTTCATCGACAAGGGCGTGCGCAAGATCCGCCTCACCGGCGGCGAGCCGCTGGTGCGCAAGAACATCATGTATCTGGTGCGCGAGCTCGGAAAGCGGGTCCATGACGGCGCTCTGGAAGAGCTGACGCTCACCACAAATGGTTCGCAGCTCGCCCGTTATGCCGACGAACTCTACGATTGCGGCGTGCGCCGCATCAATGTCTCGCTCGACACGCTCGATCCCGAAAAATTCCGCCAGATCACCCGTTGGGGTGATTTCTCCAAGGTCATGGAAGGCCTTGACGCTGCCCAGCGCGCCGGCCTGAAGATCAAGCTCAATGCCGTGGCGCTGAAGGATTTCAACGGCGACGAGATTGCCGGAATGATGCGCTTCGCTCATGACCGCGGCATGGACCTGACCGTCATCGAAACCATGCCCATGGGCGAGATCGAGGAAGACCGCACCGACCGCTACCTGCCGCTGTCGGAAGTCCGCGCCCAGCTGGAAAGCGAATTCACCCTGACCGATATCGGCTACCAGACCGGCGGCCCGGCGCGCTATGTCACCGTGAAGGAGACCGGCGGCCGGCTCGGCTTCATCACGCCGATGACCCATAATTTCTGCGAGAGCTGCAACCGCGTTCGTCTGACCTGCACCGGCACGCTCTACATGTGCCTCGGCCAGAACGATGCCGCCGACCTGCGCACGGCGCTGCGCGCCTCCGAAGACGCCGCCTACCTGTCGAACGCCATCGACGAGGCCATCCTGCGCAAGCCGAAGGGCCACGACTTCATCATCGACCGCAACCATCGCCGCCCGGCAGTCGCCCGCCACATGAGCGTCACCGGCGGGTGATAGCGTCCTCGGCCGGCCAGATCAGCCATGCGAGGTCGGCAAGGTGATCGACCTTATCCTCCCAGCCGGCAATCGCGACATTGCGCAGATCGCTTGCCCGGTGGAGCAGCATGAGCGTGAAGAGCCGACGGCGCCATTCCTCGTCCGGATCCCAGGCACGGCAGCCGAACCCGGATAGGAGAGCCGAAACCAGATCCGCCCGACCGGCGGACATGAAGGCGCTCGGCCCCAGAAGATCATAATCGGCAAACCCCGTCATCACGTCGCCGAAATCGAAGAGCCCGGAAATCTGCCAGCGGCCATTGCGTTCCGCCAGAAGGAAATTCTCGGGGATATATTCCCCCGTCAGTATGACCGATGGCCCGTTAAGAGGGATCACCGACCGGGCATCCGCCAGAATGCCATCCAGATCATCAAGATGTTTTTCGCCAAGGCCTCTCGCCTGATGCCGAGCCCGACACCCGTCTATCTGCCGTTCGATAAAGGCCCGCCAATCCGGTAGCCCCTGACCGATTGGCCCCGGCGGAACCGCCTGCACGGCGGCGATCGTCTCCCCGATATCGAAGAGCAGATCCCGCCTCGCGCCATCATCGAGCCTCGGCCAGACCTCGGATCCGACGATACCTTGAAGCCGGGTCATGCAGAGATACGACCATCCTTCGATTTCGCCCGTCGCCACGATTGCGGGAATGGCGAATGCGAGACGCCCGGCAAGCTGCGCAAGCGTTGCCACTTCCGCCTCGAACTGACTGCGAAAAATCGGCGGAAAGACCTTCAGCACAAGCCGGTCATCCAGCGCGACGACGAGATTGGTTCCCGTCGGAAATGCGACGGGCGCACCCGCCGCCAGACGCTCGCGCGCGCAGATCGTCAGCACCGCAGCCTGCCAGCGGTCGCGATCACGACGCCAGAGGCGGAAGGCTTCGCCATCCAGCGCGGCCGGGAAAATCGAGCTGTTCATGATCCCTCTCTCGCCGGATCAAATGAAAACGGCCCCGATGCCTGCACACCGGAGCCGCCATGATAGTCACGTCAGAGGATGGTCGCTACGGCTCTTGCCGCCTTACCGCGTTGCCACCCTGCCGATTTGCCGTGGCCTCAGGCCACCTCGCGGCCGCGCCCCGATGCCCGGCGGTCGTAGAAACCGACAGGAGCCTCCACCCGCGCATCACGCGTCTTGAAGCGCTCGATCATCTGCGACAGCGTCTCCACCCGGCGACGAAGCCCGTGGATCTCGGCATTGTTCTCCTCGACCATTGCCGCATTGCGCTGGGTGATCGCCTCGACCTCCTGCACCGCGCGCGTCACCTCGCCGATACCGTTCGACTGCTCGGTCGTCGCTGCCGAAATCTGCGAGACGAGCTGGCGCACGTCGCTGACATGTCCGATGATCCGCGACAGGGCCTCACCGGTCTCCTCGACCAGATGGACACCATTGCTGACCTGCGACGAGCTGGCCGAGATAAGCCCCTTGATCTCGCGGGCAGCGGAGGCGCAGCGCTGTGCAAGCTCGCGCACTTCCTGCGCGACGACCGCAAAGCCACGGCCCGCCTCGCCTGCACGCGCGGCCTCCACACCGGCATTCAGCGCCAGAAGATTGGTCTGGAAGGCGATTTCATCGATAACGCCGATGATCGTCGCGATCTTTTCCGACGACCGGCTGATATCGCCCATCGCCACCACGGCGCGGGCCACTACCTCGCCGGAGCGAACCGCAAACTCTTCCGCCTCATTGACCGAGCTTGAGGTCCGGCGGGCGCTGTCGGCCGTGGTACGGACGACGTCGCTCAGATGGCGAAGGGCACTTGAACTTTCTTCCAGCGCTGCCGCCTGCTGTTCCGTGCGGCGCGCCAGATCGTCGGCCGATGCCGCCAGATTGCCGGTACCGCCATCGATCTCGTAGGTAGCAGACCGCACTTCGGACAACGTTGCACGCAGGCTTCGACGGCACGGTTATAGGTCTGCGCCATATCGACGAAATCCTCGGCGAGATTGTCGTCCATGGTGCGTTCCAGATCGCCTTCCGCCAGCCGGTCGAGCACGGAGCCGAGCGCTGCAAGCGCTGCCTGCTGCTCGCCCGCCACCCGCGCGCGTTCGGCAGCACGGCGTTCGCTCTCGGCCGCCGACGCCTCGCGGGCCATGGCCGCTTCCTGTTCCAACCGGACATTTTCGCGCGCCGCATCGCGGAAGACGCTGACCGAGCGTACCATGTCGCCGATTTCGTCGCCGCGTTCACGACCGTCGATGCCGACCTCGAGGTCGCCATCCGCAAGCCGCTTCATCACATCCGTCACACGGCGCAGAGGCCCGCGCAGCGTCTCGACCAGCATCAGGCCACCGGCAATCGCAAGCAGCGTACCGACGGCCATGGCGATGACCGACATATGCGCCGAACGCTCGCTGTCTTCCTTGCCGACTTCCTGCGCCTGGGCGACGAAGTTCTTCAGACCGGCCATGCCGGCCGTCAGGGTCGCGGTTGCAGCCGTTCTCGCCTGCGCCCACTGATCACCGATCGCCAGCATCTTCGTCGTCGCATCGACGAGCTGGTCGGCAATCGCGTCCACCTTCGGCCCGAAATCACGGGTAGCGGCATTGGCGCCGTTGAGTACGGACACCTTGCCGGCCGCAGCCTTGAGGCTGTTGATATCGTTCATCACCACGGTGCGCGTGTCATCCGACGGGCGACCGAGGAAGCGCTCCGTATCAAGGCGCAGGGCATTGACCAGCTGCAGCGACATGTCGATCTGCGAAAGCAGGTCGCGCAGCGTCGAGACCTCGCCCTCCATCTCGACGAAACGGTCGGCCGCCTCGCTCGATTTCTTCGTCACATCCGCCGCCAGATCGCCCTGCGGCCGCATGAAGGCGCTGGTGGCGATGCGCAGCGCCTGCGCCTTCTCAGCCGGGCCGAGATTGCCCTTGGCCGTCGCAAGCAGGTTGTCCGTCGCCTGCTGCAGCGGCTGCATCACCTGATGACCGGCAGAGGTCAGCATGCTGTCGATACGGTCGAATTCCGCCCTCAGCGCCGCGCCATTGGTCTGGGCGGCATTGGCCACCGCCTCGTCGCTTTCCGCATCGCGCACCGAGTTGCGGAGCACTTCCATCCGCTTGCCGATCGAACGATAGGCATAGGCTTCGAACAGCAGCTTCTTGGCAAAGCGCTCCTTGCCGTCGAACTGCCGCTGCACCACGCCGCCCTGCTTGGCGACGGCCTCGGAAAGCTTGCCGACATTGTCGAGCATGGTGCCGATACCGGCAATCGTCGCATCGCGCTGCTGGTGGATGGTCCAGAGCATATCCGTGGAGGTGGTGAGCTTCGCCGCAAGCCCGGAGACGACGCGACGCGCTCGCGGTCGCCATCCGTCACGAGCAGGGTTTCCAGATTGCCGACGCCGCTCTTCTGCCGGGCAATTGCCGCCTTCAAGGCCGCAAGCGTGTCGTCGGCAGGCTTTTCGGTAAACCCTTGCAGCGAGGCCTGAAGGTTTTCGAAATCGCCGATATTCTCGATCGTCGCGCGTGTCACCGTCATGTGACCATTGAGCGTATTGGCGGTGTAATAGCCGGCAAGGCCGACGCCGGCGATCAGAAGCACCAGCGGCACGACGAAAAGCAGAACCTTCGTAACGATCCTGCGCCCCTGCAAGAGACGGTCGATAAACAGCATAAAATCCCCCTCGGATCTTGTAACCCTGCCATCCCGACGCGTTTCATGCGCAAGGTTCATCGGCACGATTCCAGCCTCATGCGGGAATATGTAAGGGGCACACTCGGGACATTCGGTTGAACAAGAGTTAATGCACCACCGTCAATTGGCCTATGTGCTTGAACATTCGATCAGGCACCCCCTGATATTCAGGGAGCGATCTGCGCAAGTGCTGGCGACAATACAATCAGCTAAGACATTTCTCGGTCATGTCGTATCAAGAACTCGAGCGCCGCACCGGCAGATGACGGCGATTCGGGAGATCGTCATTCATGCCCTTTCCATCCAAAAACCGCCGGGCCTCATCCTTGCGGGCGGCAAATCGAGCCGAATGGGCACGCAGAAAGCCTTCCTGCCGATGAGAGCGGACGAGACGATCCTTGAGCGGGTCATCGCGACCCTGTCCCCGCAAGTGTCCTGCCTCATGCTCAACGCACCGGCCGATTTCGGAATGGCTGAAGCAATCGACGCCGCGATCCCGCGCATTCCCGACACGATCGATGGCCAGCTCGGCCCGCTTGCAGGCGTGCTGGCAGGTCTCAACCATCTGGCCGCCACCATGCCGGATGCCGGATATCTCCTGACCGCCCCGTCCGACAGCCCTTTCCTGCCCGCCGATCTTGCTGAAAGCCTGGCTTCAGCCATCACGCGCCCGGAACGATCGCCGTTGCCGCAAGCCTCGGCCGTCAGCATCCCGTCTTTGCGCTCTGGCCTGTCGCCATCGCCGATGATCTCGCCCGATGGATCACGACCGACGACAAGCGGCGCATGAACGCCTTTCTTGCCCGTCACCGCACAGTGACCGTCGATTTTCCGCTGGTCTCCACGGCGAGCGGCCCGCTCGACCCATTCTACAACATCAATACGCCGGAAGAGCTCGCAGAGGCGCGCCGGTTTGCCGAGGACATGCAATGACCGACCACTATCAGCACCCGCGCGTCTTCGGCATTTCCGGCTGGAAGAATTCCGGCAAGACCGGGCTTGCCGTGCGCCTCGTCAGCGAGTTCACGCGACGCGGCTACAAGATCTCCACCATCAAGCACGCCCATCATGATTTCGATATCGACAAGGTCGCGCCGACAGCTTCCGCCATCGCGAGGCCGGCGCCATGAGGTGACGATCGTCTCCGGCACGCGCTTTGCCATCATGCATGAATTGCGCGGCGCGCCGAGCCGACGCTTGCCGAGATCCTTTCGCGCATCGCCCCCTGCGATCTGGTCCTGATAGAGGGCTACAAGCGCGAACCGGTACCGAAGATCGAGCACGGCGGCTGGAAGCGAAAAGCCGCGAGCCACTGGCGCCGTCGGATCCCCATATCCGGGCGATTGCGGCAGATCACCCGGTCGAGGGCAGCGACCTGCCGGTCTTCGACCTCAATGACACGGTCGCGATTGCCGATTTCATTGCCGACATCACGCAATTGCCGCCGAAGTGACGGCGGCAATTCTGGACCGACAGATCAGGTGCCGACGCCGATTTCGGCAAGCCGCGTCAGACAGGCTTCCTCGACATTGTCGAGTTCGACCAGCGTCTCGTCGATATCCTTGCGCTTCTGGCGAAGCTCGTCGCGCTTCTCGTCGACACGCTTCATCAGGAGCTTCAGCTGGCCCATCTCGCCCGGCGGCTCCTTGTAGATCTGGATGATCTCGCGGATCTCGGCGACCGTGAACCCGATCCGCCGTCCGCGCAGGATTTCCACGATCAGACGCCGGTCAGCGGCGCGAAACAGCCGGGTGCGACCGCGCCGCTCCGGATGAATGAGCCCCTCGTCCTCGTAGAAACGCAGCGTCCGCGTCGAGATGCCGAATTCGCGGGTCAGTTCGGTAATCGTGTAATATTTGTCCACAGTCATGTCCTGCTACAGCACCGTCCGGCGGCTGAAGGCCCGCCCGGATATCGCGACGCGTAGGTCATCGCCTTGCAGCATCCTCGCCGCAAGCCTGCGGCAATCGATGCCCCGAAGTGAGGCAAATTAATTGACTTTTACGTAACAGTCAATTTTGTGCAGCAACGGCGGCCGGAGGCCCGCTATCCAATCGCAAACCACCATGTCGCAAGCCCGAGAAACGAGAAGAAACCGGTCGTATCGGTCACGGCGGTGACGAAGACTGCCGATGAGACGGCGGGGTCGCGCGGCCCGGTTGAGAAGCACGGGAATGGTAATCCCGGCGACGGCCGCGGCAAACATGTTGATGACCATCGCAGTCGCGATCAGCCCGCCGATATGGATATCGTTGAACCAGAGACCGGCGACTGTCCCGACGAGAGAGCCGATGACCGCCCCGTTGATAAGGCCTACCCCCACCTCGCGGCGGGCAACCCGCCAGGCATTGTGAATATCGAGATCGCGGGTGGCGAGCGCCCTCACCGTCACCGTCATCGTCTGCGAACCGGCATTGCCGCCCATCCCCGCCACGATCGGCATCAGGATGGCAAGCGCCACCACCTGCTCGATCGTCGCTTCGAACAGCGAAATCACCGAAGCGGAAATGAAGGCGGTGACGAGATTGACCAGCAGCCACGGTACGCGCGATTTCGACGTATCGACGACCGAGTCGGAAAGCTCTTCGTCACCGACACCGCCGATGCGCATGAAGTCTTCCTCGGCCTCTTCCTGGATGACATCGACCACGTCGTCGATGGTCAGCACGCCGACCAGACGATCATTGTCGTCGATGACCGCTGCCGACAGAAGGTCGTATTGCTCGAAGAGCTGGGCCGCCTCTTCCTGGTCCATAGAGGCCGGGATCGGGTAATTCGTCTCCCGCATGATCGTCTCAATCTTCACCTGCCGCTTGGTGCGCAGGATACGGTCGAGATCGACAACGCCGCGCAGCTTGAATGTCGGATCGACGACGAAGATCTGGGTAAAGCTCTCCGGCAGGCCCTCATCGTCGCGCAGGTGATCGATCGTCTGGCCGACCGTCCAGAACGGCGGCACGGCGACGAACTCCGTCTGCATGCGTCGGCCAGCAGAGCTTTCCGGATAGTCGAGCGCGCGCCTCAGCCGCGTCCGCTCGGTAAACGAAAGCTCGGCAAGGATCGCCTCGCGGTCTTCCTGATCGAGGTCTTCGAGAATGTAGACGGCATCGTCCGAATCGAGATGGCCGATCGCGGCTGCGATCTGCTCATTCGGCATCTGCTCGACGATTTCGAGACGGATCGCCTCGTCGACCTCGGTCAGAGCCGTCAGGTCGAAGTCCGACCCCAGCAGCTTGACCAGCGCCAGACGCTGCTCGGGCAGGATCGATTCCAGCAGGTCGCCAAGCTCGGATTCGT
The DNA here is from genome assembly GCA_902167985.1 of Shinella sp. UYSO24. Lineage (GTDB taxonomy): Bacteria > Pseudomonadota > Alphaproteobacteria > Rhizobiales > Rhizobiaceae > Neorhizobium. Next base: position 264,587 of record CABHNZ010000005.1, on the reverse strand, counting down.
GCAGTCGCGCCACATGCCGCCGCAGGAACAGCGTATCGCGATCGGCGATCGCAGCCCCGACCTGCGCCAGAAAGTCCTGCCGGATGCGCCCGCTTCCGAATAGATATCCTCGCTCGGATCGCCGGTTTTCGGGCGCAGGCGTTCGTCGTCCTGAATATCGCTCATCATCGCCCCTCTGCCTCGCCCGCAAGCCTTCAACACCAGTCTTGCAGGGCCCGCGTTAATGCCGGATCAACACGGCCGAAAAACCATTGTCAACAAGCCCATAAGCCATGAAATGCGTTAGGGCTTGCCTATCCACCGCTTGCCCGTGCAAATGCGGCATGACATGCGCTAACGCCTCATCCGGCCGCCCGGTTTCATCACTGGAGGCGACCGCGGCAGTGTGACGCGCAACGCCCGACAAGGCGCAATCATCGAACGATCGGAAGACAGACATGCCGTTGCTCAAAATCCTCCGCTATCCCGACCCCGGTCTTTCGACGCAATGCCTGCCGGTCACGGTCTTCGATGCGGACCTGAGCCAGTTTGCCGACGACCTTCTGGAGACGATGCGCGCCGCCCCCGGTGTCGGCATCACCGCCGCCCATGTCGGCCGCTTCATCCGGCTCTTCGTGCTGGAACTGTCGACGGACAAGCCGGCCGAGTTCTACGTCAACCCAGAGATCATCGAGGTGAGCGAAAAGACCATCGTCCATACCGAGGGCAGCGTCTCCATGCCCGGCGCGACAGACGAGATCGAGCGCCCGTTCCAGATCCGCTTTCGCTATCAGGATCTCGATGGCCAAAGTCACGAGATGGAGACAAGCGGCTTTCACGCCGTCTGCGTCCAGCACGAGATCGATCAGCTGGACGGCATGTTCTGGCTGCGCCGCCTGACGCGCCTCAAGCGCGACCGCCTGGTCAAGCGCTGGCAGAAGGGGCAGTAACGCTCGCCACGCCGCTGGAGCGAGCCCCAAAACAGCAGGCGAGATCGCCCGGAATGACAAGATTTAATCGAAACTGAGCGCCAGAGAAGGCGACGTTTTCAATGTATTGCTGACCGTGCAGATCTCTTCGGCCATGTGAACGATGCTTGCCCGCTCTGCCGCGCTGAAATCGCCCTCGACCGCCAGATGCACCGAGATCCGCGTTACCCGCATCGGCTCTTCCTCGCTCTTTTCGCCAGTCACCGAGGCCTGAACCCCGACCAAGCGGTTGAGAAGCGAAAGCCGGCTCGCCGCGATCCGCCCGCTCAGTGCAAGGCAGGACGCCAGCGACGCATAGAGAAGGTCGACCGGGTTGAAGCCCGGCTCCGCTGCGCCGGTGACGATATCGATTGTCCCGCCCGTCGCACTGCTGACGACGGGGCGGCCGATACGCCCGACACTGGCGACGGCCCCTGTGGGCCTGTGCTTGACCTTCAATCCCATGCTTGCGGTCCTTATCGTTGAACTGGCCGGATCCGTCCTGTCTTCATCATTCGCTGCCGGCATCGATGGCAGGACAGAGCCCGTGAATCGTCTCATTGACGGTCGGCCCGAAAATCTCCTCGAAGGCTTCCCGCAGACGAATATCGACATCCGCCATCATCACCGGCAGGCCGAGATCGACGAGGCTCGTCACGCCATAGGCGCTGATCCCGCAGGGTACGATACCGGAAAAATGCGTCAGGTCCGGATCGACATTGAGCGACAGCCCGTGAAAGCTGACCCAGCGACGCAGCCTGATGCCGAGCGCTGCGATCTTGTCTTCCGCCATCGTGCCATCGAAGAGCGGCGGCTTTTCCGGCCGCTTCACCCAGACGCCGACCCGATCCTCGCGCCGCTCGCCCTTGACATTCATCATGTCGAGCGTGCGGATCACCAGTCTTCGAGCGCGGCCACATAGGCGCGCACATCCTGACGGCGGCGTTGAGGTCGAGCATCACATAGGCGACCCGCTGGCCGGGGCCGTGATAGGTATATTCGCCACCCCTGCCCGTCTGATGCACGGGAAAGCGATCCGGCTCGATCAGGTCCGTCGCATTGGCGCTGGTGCCCGCCGTATAAAGCGGCGGATGTTCGAGCAGCCAGACGAGTTCGTCGGCTCTTCCATCCGCGATGGCGGCCGCCTCATGCTCCATGGTCGCGATCGCCTCGTCATAAGGCACGAGATCGTCGGAGATTCTCCAGCGAACCGGCGGAGAACCTTGAAAAGGCATCATGGAAAGATCGAGGTCGGTGCGGGTCTGCATGATTTTTCTGCTTTTTGTCCTGGCACGGTGCCGTCACCCCGCAAATAAGCCATCGCATGAAAGTTTTCCACTGCCCAAAGCCCGGAAATCCGGGCTCATTTCGCGCTGCGGAAACTATCCTTCAAAAAACTGTCATGGCACACTTGTGCAGCTGAAAACCTTTTGCTACATCCCCGCTCGCCGAAGCAATTCGGCCTACCACGATGCGGTCGTGGCGGAATTGGTAGACGCGCAGCGTTGAGGTCGCTGTGGGGCAACCCGTGGAAGTTCGAGTCTTCTCGACCGCACCAAACAAACCCGGCTTCGGCCGGGTTTTTTCTTTTCCGGCAACAGGTTACGCAAAGCGTTCGTGACAGCCGGCCTGTCTGCCACGGCACCATCCACAATCCCCACGCGCCGTGCTACGATCCGCTCCGCAAGCGATGGAGCCCAGGATGTTTCGTGATCTCGGCAACTACCAGTACCGCCCGCAAAAGCCGGAGCCACCCGCACGGCGCCTCACCCCGGGACAGGAGCGCCTCGTCATCTGGGTCCTCGGCTTCAATGTCCTCATGCTCGTCCTCGGCCCCTTCTGCGGATCTTCGGTCGTCGAAGCAGCGATATCGCTCTTCCATCAGGGCTGACGCGGATCACGGCGATTCACCATTGCGGTTAACCGCTAAATTAGGTGGCAGTTGTGCAGTGCAAAATCTGTGTCATTCTTGGCTAACCAAACCCGGGGGAAACGGCATGGGTGTTCAGACGATGATTGCTGGCGAACCTGCCGGCCCGAATGCGGAAACACGTTTCAAGGTCGAGGCAGCCATGTTCGAACTGATCGACACGCTTGCGCGCAATGGCCTGCCGCGCGAGGACATTGCCATGGCGCTGGCCGATGCGGCTGATGATTACATCATGATGCTGGCCGGTAATGCCGCCGGCGACGACGCCCGCAGCCTTTGCCAGCACTGACCCGCCCGGCATCCTCTTGAGAAGCATCTTCCGGGGAGAAACTCGACAAGTCCTGCCCTTGAACATCGCCCGCGGCGTGATTGAACATGGCATCCACCGGAAGCCGCAGCATGACATCGCCGAGCCAATCTCCCTCCACGCCCGAAAACCCGATGAAGGGCATGGCGATCATGGCATTCTGCATGATCATCCTGCCGACCATGGATGCGATCGCCAAATACATGGCGACCTTCGAGGCCATGTCGCCGGGTCAGGTGACGTTCTATCGCTTCTTCTTCCAGTTCGTCTGCGTCCTGCCTCTCGCACTCTTTCATGGCCGCGCACTGTTTCAGGCAAAACGCCCCTGGATGAACCTCCTGCGCGGCGCGCTGCATGCCGCAGCCAGCCTGATGTTCTTCATGGCGGTCAAATACATGCCGCTTGCGGATGTCTTTGCCATCTACTTCGTCGAACCCTTCATGCTGACGATGATGTCGGCGCTGTTTCTCGGCGATCGTGTCGGCTGGCGTCGCTGGCTTGCCATCGCCGTCGGCTTCGGCGGCGCGATGATCGTCATCCAGCCGAGCTACGAGATCTTTGGCTGGACGGCGCTTCTGCCGGTCGTCTGCGCCTTTCTTTACACGCTCTACCTCTTCCTCAACCGCGCCATCGGCGAAGGTGACAGCCCGCTCGTCATGCAGGTCATGGCAGGCCTCGGCGGCACGATCTTTACCGCCATCGTGCTGGCAATCGGCAATGCCGCAGGCGAGCCCAATTTCGAGGCCTCCCTGCCCGCCTCTGTGACCGGCCTAGTGCTGCTCATCGTCCTCGGCTCGATTTCCGGCTACATGCACCTTCTCGTCGTGCGCGCCTTCCGCATGGCGCCGCTCTCGCTTCTGGCACCCTTCCAGTATTTCGAGATCATCTCGGCGACCGTGCTCGGCTATGCGCTTTTCGGCGATTTCCCGACGGCCTCCAAATGGCTCGGCATCGCCATCATCGTCGGCTCCGGCCTCTTCATCATCTGGCGCGAGCGTGTCAGATCGAAACAGGCCGAGACGGCCCTCCAGGCGGTTTAGCGATTTTTGTAAAGCGCCGTTAACCGCCCTTCTTGGGCCGTCCTAAACTTCTCTGATCTAAGGTCGTTTCCAGTTTCATGATGAAACGGAGTAGAGGGATGAAGACCCCAAACCTGTCTGAACCGGCATGTTCCATAGCCGGAAGACGTCGGATTACGTCCGACGACGTTTTGCGCCTGCGCACGGAGATGTTCCCTGAGGGCATCGCCGCGATTGCCGACGCCCATACGCTGCTGGCCATTCACCGCGCCTGCCCGGATCAGTGCCGCGCCTGGGAGATCTATTTCGTCGAAAGCCTGACCGATTTCGTCATCGGCCGCGGCGATCAGCGCAAGGTCGACGAGGCCACCTGCGGCTGGCTGATCCGCACGCTCGCCGGCGATGAGGAAGTCATCGCCACATGGCCGGAAGTCGAACTGGTCGTGCATATCATCGAGATGGCGAAAACCACGCCCGACAGCCTGCGTGCCTTTGCGCTCGATCAGCTGCGGCTTGCCTTCCGTCCCGGCGCATCCGGTGCCTACGCCCTGCAGCGTCCGGCCTCGCGCGGCATGACCGGCTTCGATCTCGCCTATGTCTGGCGCATCCTGAAAAGCGCCGTCGATCAGGGCCGGCTCGACCCGTCGCCTGCCGAGGCGATGATCCTGGCCGAGATCGCGGCCCTTGCCGCCTTCGACGAAAGCCATAGCGGCTGGCAGCAGGTCGTGGCCGATCTATGCGGATCACCGGCCGGCGACATTGCCGACAACGGCTCGCTCCCGGACAAGTCCCGCCGCAGCGGCTGGCTGGTCATCGAGGGCGGCCGTGGCAAGGACGAGCAGCAGGCCGCCTGAGGCTTTTGCCGGAACAGGGCAGAGGGACGGCCAAGGGGCAGGAAACGCGCGCCGGCGGATCATGATGGTCTGCCATCGGCGATTGACTTTCCGGCCCCGACACGCTCCAAAAGCGAGATGGAAACAGAAAATCCGATCCTGCCGCTTGGCTATTCCCCCGTCGCACCGGGCAAGGTCGCGACTATCGTCACCTGCCTTGAAATGCGACAGCCGCCGGCCCTCCGCCCTGTGCCCGAGACAGGCCTCACCGTCACGCGCTGGCACGAGCCCTCGCCGCAGGATTATCGCACTCTCTACCGCGCGGTCGGAGAGCAATGGATGTGGGTCTCGCGCCTGATTAGGCCCGATGACGCGCTTGCTGCAACGATCCAGCACCCCGACGTCGAGGTCTATGTGCTGACCGACGGCACCCGAAAACTCGGCCTGCTGGAAATGGATTTCCGTACCGAAGGCGAATGCGAGATCGTCTATTTCGGCATCGTCGAGGAGGTCATCGGCGGCGGTGCCGGACGCCAGCTGATGGACCATGCGATCCGCACGGCATGGTCGCGCCCCGCCTCCAGCCCGGCCATTTCTCGCCCACCCATCTCTCGCCTCTGGGTCCATACCTGCCATCTCGATCACCCTGCTGCGATCCATTTCTACCAGCGCTCCGGCTTCACGCCCTATGCGATGATGGTCGAGGTTCTGGACGATCCGCGGCTCGACGGCACGATCCCGGCTTCGGCCTCTCCCCACGTCGCGACCATCCGGCCCGTGCCGGGCAGGTGACAGCCGACGCGAGGCCCTGCGTCGGACTGCGACAAAGATCCATCGCGATTGGCGCTTGAGACGAAGCCGCCGGGCGTGCAAAAGTCCGCCAGAATCAAACACCCATAAGGCGTGCACCGGCCTCACCTTGCTGATGCGCGCGAAAAGACTATTTTTCGGAACTCTTTGAAGGAGAAGCACCATGGACGTTCGCGCCGCCGTTGCGTACAGGCCGGAAAGCCGCTTGAAGTCATGACCGTACAGCTCGACGCCCGCGTGCCGGCGAGGTTCTGATCGAGGTCAAGGCGACCGGCATCTGCCACACGGATGACTTCACGCTCTCCGGTGCCGATCCGGAAGGCCTTTTCCCGGCCATTCTCGGCCATGAAGGCGCCGGCATCGTCGTCGATGTCGGCCCGGGCGCACCTCGGTGAAGAAGGGCGACCACGTCATTCCGCTCTACACGCCGGAATGCCGCGAATGCTATTCCTGCACCTCGCGCAAGACCAACCTCTGCACCTCGATCCGCTCGACCCAGGGCCAGGGCGTCATGCCCGACGGCACGTCGCGCTTCTCGATCGGCAAGGACAAGATCCATCATTACATGGGCTGCTCGACCTTCGCCAATTACACGGTCCTGCCGGAAATCGCGCTTGCCAAGATCAACCCCGACGCTCCCTTCGACAAGGTCTGCTACATCGGCTGCGGCGTAACGACCGGCATCGGCGCCGTCATCAACACGGCCAAGGTCGAGATCGGCTCGACGGCAATCGTCTTCGGCCTCGGCGGCATTGGCCTCAACGTGCTTCAGGGCCTGCGCCTTGCCGGCGCCGACATGATCATCGGCGTCGACATCAACCCGGACCGCAAGGCCTGGGGCGAAAAGTTCGGCATGACCCATTTCGTCAACCCGAAGGAAGTCGGCGACGATATCGTGCCCTACCTCGTCAACATGACGAAGCGTAACGGCGACCTGATCGGCGGTGCCGACTACACGTTCGATTGCACCGGCAATACCAAGGTCATGCGCCAGGCGCTGGAAAGCTCGCATCGCGGCTGGGGCAAGTCGGTCATCATCGGCGTTGCCGGTGCCGGCCAGGAAATCTCCACCCGTCCGTTCCAGCTCGTCACGGGCCGCAACTGGATGGGCACGGCCTTCGGCGGCGCCCGCGGCCGCACCGACGTTCCGAAAATCGTCGACTGGTACATGGAAGGCAAGATCCAGATCGACCCCATGATCACCCACACCATGCCGCTCGAAGACATCAACAAGGGCTTTGACCTGATGCACAAGGGCGAATCGATCCGCGGCGTCGTCGTCTACTAAGCATTGAAAACCAACGGAACCGGCCGCCATCGCGCGGCCGGTTTTCGTTTGGAAGGCAAGGCATTGGCTGCGAATTGGCCGCGTCCGGGAACAATGTTCCAAATGCTTGCAATTCACGGCCGGCGATCTATTCTCGCTATCGCTAAAACAAACCGGAGCATCCCGATGTACAAGTTCGAGATCTACAAGGACAAGGCTGGCGAATTCCGTTTCCGCTTCAAGGCGTCGAACGGCGAAACCATGTTCTCGTCGGAAGGCTACAAGGCCAAGGCTTCGGCCGTGAACGCGATCGAATCGATCAAGAAGAACGCGCCGGGCGCGACGACCGACGACCAGACGACGGCGACCGCCTGAGAAACCTCTTCAAGACCGCGATACGCTTTGCAAGGTGAAGCGTATCGCCCGATGGCCGCAAGACGGCCGACAGGACTGATATGAAATGCGATCGGTGATGCCGTGATCTATGTCGATGCCGACGCCTGCCCGGTCAAGCCGGAAATACTGAAAGTCGCCGAGCGCCTTGGCCTCGAAGTCACTTTTGTTGCCAATTCCGGCCTGCGCCCCTCCCGTGACCCGATGGTGAAGAACGTCATCGTCTCGGCAAGCTTCGATGCGGCCGACGACTGGATTGCCGAGCGCGCAACGACCGGCGACGTGGTCGTCACCGCCGACGTGCCGCTCGCGGTCCGCTGCGTCGCAGGCGGCGCCTTCGTCACCGGCCCGACCGGCCGCGTCTTCGACGAGACCAATATCGGCATGGCAAGCGCCATGCGCGACCTCGGCCAGCATCTGCGCGAGACCGGCGAGAGCAAGGGCTACAATCCCTCCTTCTCGCCCCGCGACCGATCCGCCTTCCTGCAGACCTTCGACCGCCTCTGCCGCAGAGCCATGGCTGCCTAGACCACGAAATCAGAGCAAGGACCGCGACGCGCATGGAGCACTTAAAGAAACTGCTGCATCACCGTCACAGCCCCTTTCTCATTGCCGCCGTCGTCGCCCTCATTTCGCTGCCGGTCCTGATCGCTTACCTGCGTGGCCTTGCGCCGGCGATCTCGGTGGTGATCTTCTTCGCGCTCTATCTCTTCATGATGGCGCTGCGCATCCCGTCGCTCGACGGTGAGCTCCTGCGGCGCCGCGCGCCGCCGAGCGACGAGCCGGAACCGGTGATCCTGATCGTCACGCTGATGGCGGCCGTCACCGCCGTCGGGCTGCTGTTTCAGGTCTTGAACCGCAGCCATCAGGCAGGCATCGGCGAGATCGCACTGGCCTTCGCCTCGGTCGTGCTCGGCTGGCTCACCATCCACACCATGTTTGCCATGCATTATGCCCATCGCTTCTGGCGTCCGGTGGACAGGCCGGCAAAGCCGGAAAAATCCGGCAAAGGGACGGCCGCAAAATCATCGAAAACTCAGGATAGTGCCACCAAGGCCGACAATCGGCCGAAATGGCATGGCGGCCTCGATTTCCCTGAGACCAGCGCCCCCGGCGGCTACGACTTCCTCTATTTTTCCTTCGTCATCGGAATGACGGCACAGACATCGGACGTCGCGATCACCACAACCGCCATGCGCCGGCTGAACCTCGTGCACTCGGTCGTGTCCTTCTTCTTCAATGGCGTGCTGATCGCCGCTGCCGTCAATGCCGCCGTCTCTCTGGGCGGCCCTTGATGCCAGACCCTGCGCCATAGAACGCCACCCTTACCGATGCGGATGCGTATGCCCATCGCCATCGGCATGTTCATCACCATCACCGGCCGGAATGACATTGAGATGCCCGTGACGCACGCCGCGCTGTGATGTCACCGCATCGGCAAAGGCCCGCACCTCACCCGCATTGCCCTTCAGCACCGTCACCTCGAGGCAATCGGCATTCGAGAGATGTACATGCAGCGTCGAGACAGACAGGTCGTGATGGTCGTGCTGCACCGAGGTCAGCCGCTTGGAAAGTTCGCGGGTACCGTGCTGATAGACATAGGAGAGCGCCGCCACGCAAGGACCGTCTTCCGCCCCGGCCTCGGCCTCCTTCACCAGACTTTCGCGAACGATATCCCGCACCGCCTCCGAACGGCTGGAATAGCCCCGTCTCTGGCTGAGCGCATCGATTGCGGCCAGAAGATCATCGTCGATGGTGATGGAAATACGCTGCATGTTTCTCTCCGCAGGAAAATTGCCGAACACCGTCATTTGCCTGTCGCGCCGTAAGCATTTTCGTGAAATTGTGCTTACGACAAATCAGGGGAACGCCAGATTATGCCCAATCCTTTCGACGACAGGCCCGCACAGGTCAAAGCAAAAATGGCGGGCCTCTTCGCTTTTCTGGTCGCCGCCAATATCGCCGCCTGGGTCTGGGCCTTCCTCGCCTTTTCAGACCGCCCGGCGCTCCTCGGTACCGCCCTCATCGCCTATATGTTCGGCCTGCGCCACGCCTTCGACGCCGATCATATCGCTGCCATCGACAATGTCGTGCGCAAGCTGATGCAGGAGGGAAGGAAGCCCTTCTCCGTCGGCTTCTTCTTCTCGCTCGGCCATTCCAGCATCGTCGTGCTGGCCTCGATCGCGATTGCCGCAACCGCTGCGACCATGCAGGATCAGCTCGAGGAATTCCACGAGATCGGCGGCCTGATCGGCACCACCGTCTCGGCCGTCTTCCTCCTGGTGATCGGCCTTGCCAATCTCTTCATCCTGCGCGGCATCTGGCAGGCATTTTCCCGTGCAAGGCGCGGCGAAAAGATCGTCGACGAGGATCTCGATGCGGTGCTTGCCGGCCGCGGCTTCCTCGCCCGCATCTTTCGCCGGACATTCCGTAGCGTCACCCACTCCTGGCACATGTATCCGATCGGTTTCCTCTTCGGCCTCGGCTTCGATACGGCAACCGAAATCGGCCTTCTCGGCATTTCTGCCGCACAGGCGGCCGAGGGCATGTCCTTCTGGACGATCCTCGTCTTCCCCGCCCTTTTCACCGCCGGCATGTCGCTGATGGATACCGCCGACAGCATGCTGATGACGCGCGCCTATGGCTGGGCATTCGTCAATCCGATGCGCAAGCTCTGGTATAACCTGACGATCACCGCAGCCTCCGTCGTCGTCGCCATCTTCATCGGCGGGCTTGAAGCACTTGGCCTCATTTCCGACAAGCTGGCGCTGACCGGCGGCATCTGGGATGTCATCGGCGGCTTCAACGACAATCTCGGCAATTTCGGCTTTGCCGTCGTCGGCATCTTCATCGTCAGCTGGCTCGCCTCGACGCTGATCTACCGTGCCAAGGGCTATGACCGTATCGAGGTCGGACGCGCCTGAACGACAAAAGCCGGCGGGATCCCCGCCGGCTTCTTTTCTGTCTCACAAGGCCCCTGATCAGGCCTTCTTGCGCTCGTCGATCGAAAACGCCCCGGCACCAGCAAAGAACAGGTAAAGGAAGACGAAGCAGAACAGGATAGCTGCATCGCCATTGTTCATCGCCGGGAAGAACGACTTCGGGTAGTGCGACATGAAATAGGCAAAGGCCATTTCACCCGACAGCAGGAAGGCGATCGGTCGCGTCAGGAAGCCGACGGCAACCAGAAGACCACCGACGACTTCGAGAAGGCCGGCAAAGACGAAGAGCGGCGGCAGCGAGCCGATGCCGGCGCCTCCGCCGGGAAAGCCGAACAGCTTCATCGTGCCATGCTCGACGAACAGAAGGGCGGTAATAATTCTCAGGATGCCGAGAAACTGGGGACGATAGGCGCTAAAGCGCTCGAACATGGACATAGGGAAACCTCTCCGGGTCAAATTGACGCAGGAAGCGGTATTCCGGCAAGAGATTCCCGTAAACACAACAGTTTCAGTCAGGTTTTCACATTTGCTTGATGTGACGCTTTCGCCTCAATTGGCAAAGGCGGTTGCCAGCAGATCCTGCCGCTGGCCGAGGCGGAACTCGCTGGCGACGCGCTCCGAAATCTTGGCCGCCAGCACAGCCTCCGCCGCCTCCGAGCTGAACAGGAAGGCTGATGCCTTGAACGAACCCTCGGCGATCGGCTCGCCGCTATCGACGGAGATCGCCTGCACATTGACGGTGGTCACATAGCGCGTGCCGATCAGCATCGGCTCCTGCGCAATTTTCCCGATCCTCACCGAGATGATCGTGCGCGGCAGGATGAGCGACCGCATCGTCTGGCGGATCGCCCGGTCGATCTGCCGATCGGCCGAGGAGACGAGCGTCCTTGGAATACTCTCGTCATCCGCCATCACCACGGCGCCACGCACGTCGTAGAGAAGTCTCGGTATGCCCTTGTCGGCCACCGGCATGCGGAAGGCCATCAGCGGCAGGGTGGCGGCGACCACCAGGGCAAGACGAAGACAAACGCGAAACATGGACCGACCCCGCGGCCCTTGCCGGGCCGGACTTCTGAACAAGAAGAAACGACCGAAGTTTCGCCGAACAGGGTTAGGGAAGGATTAAACGCGATCCCTCAGGGCGTCAAAAACCGCAGAGGCCGCCTGCATCTCTTCGAGACGCTGCTTGCGCCGGTGCTCGGCCTCCGCGTCAGAACCCCAATGCTCATTGGTCCAGTCCTCGTCGAGATGTGCCAGCGACCATGCCTCGTCGGCGCTGATCTCGCCTTCGGCAAAGGCAAGCGCCAGAAGCGCCGAACCGGTCAGCGTCGTGATCGTATGCAGCGCCGCAAGCTCGATCGGCGCCTGGTATTTGCGCAGTGCAGCACCGAAAGCCGCAATCGCTTCCCGCGGCTGGTCCGCCGGCATAATCCCCTCGATCAGCACGAAACGCGCGCCGAGCGCATTCTCCGCCCAGTCGAGGATCGGATCCCATTGCGCGATCTGGCGGGCAACGAGATTTTCCGGCCCTTCGGCGCGGTAGCACAGCATATCGCTGGTCGAGAACCTCAGGAGATCCTCGAACACCGCCTGCGGCTCGACGGAGACGCCGTCGATCGCGGTATTGACGAGCCGCGTCACCGGCATCCGGCGCGGGTCAATGACATCGACCTGATCGGCCCATTCGCTGCGCAGGAGTTCGGCAAGACGCGACGTCGGGGCAACGAGCGCATTCTTGGCCGGCGTCTTCACCGCCTTGCCGTCGAGCAGGATCGCATGACCGCCTTCGACCTCGGCAACGGACACTTCCTTATAGAAACGCTTCGGCAGTGGCTTGTGCATCTGGATCTGCGCACGGCGCGTCGGGTCCGGATGGCTCAGCGCCTCATTCGGGTCGGGAAACATATCGCGCATGTCAGAAACCTCCGATCAGCGGCAGAATTTCGCGCGGGTGGTAGACGATATGATCCGCCCCCGCTTCTTTCAGTTCTTCGACGGAGGCATAGCCCCAGGCAACACCGATCGCGGTTGCCCCGGCAGCCTTCGCCATCTGCATGTCATAGATCGCGTCGCCGATGACGAGCGTGTCCTTGGCATCCATGCCGGTCTCGTCGCAGCATTCCGTCACCATCGCCGGATGCGGCTTGGACGGCAGTCGTCAGCCGTGCGACCGACGATGAAAACCTTGCCGAAATCATGCGTCTCCATCACGAGGTTGAGCCCGCGCCGCGACTTGCCGGTGACGGCGCCGACCAGCAGATCCTCGCGCGCGCCGATCGCATCGATCACCTCGCGAATGCCGTCGAATAGCGGCTCCTGAAAGTCCAGATCCTGTCGCACCACCGAAAACAGCGACTTGTAATAGGCCATCATCTCGGTTGCTTCGGCATCCACATGCGCCTTGCCGTCCATGCGGGCGATCGCGATATCGAGCGTCAGCCCGATGATCGCCTTCGTCTCGGCTTCCGCCGGCTCGCGCTTGCCGAAATGCAGGAAGGTGCGGCGCATGGTTTCATGGATCAGCGCGGCACTGTCCACCAGCGTGCCATCGCAATCGAACAGGACCAGTTTCATGCGGTTCTTCTCGTTATCTGCCATCATTCGTCGTCTTCGATACGGCCATTTTCCATGTCGAGCCCGAGCAGGTTCCAGGTCTGGACCATATGCGGCGGCAGCGGTGCGGTGATCCGCAGACGACCGCCGGAGGGATGCGGAATGTCGATACGCCGCGCATGCAGATGCAACCGCTTCTGGATGCCGCCCGGGAAAGGCCAGTTGATATCGTCATCGTAATATTTCGGATCGCCGATGATCGGATGGCCGATATGCAGTGCATGGACGCGCAGCTGGTGCGTGCGCCCCGTATAGGGCTCCATCTCCAGCCAGGCGAGGTTCTGCGCCGCAGTCTCCAGCACACGGTAGAAGGAGACGGCGTGATCGGCCCCCTCCTCGCCATGTCTGGCGATCCGCATCCGGTCGCCATCCGGCGTCTGTTCCTTGACGAGCCAGGTCGAGATCTTGTCTTCACGCTTGCGCGGCACGCCCTTCACCAGCGACCAGTAGGTCTTCTTGGTATCGCGTTCACGAAACGCCGCCGTCAGCTTCTGCGCGGCGCCACGGGTGCGGGCAATCACGAGAACGCCGGATGTGTCACGGTCGAGACGGTGGACGAGGCGCGGCTTTTCACCCTTCGGGCTCACCCAGGCGTCGAGCATCTGGTCGATATGGCGTGTCACGCCCGAACCGCCCTGCACGGCAAGGCCGGCCGGCTTGTTGAGCACGATCACCTTGTCGTCCTCATGCAGCACCATGCGCTGGAGCAGCTCGTAGTCGCCGCCATGCTTGAGGTCCTTGGATGCGATAGGGCCGGTCTTCTTGGCATCCGTCTCCATCGGCGGAATACGCACCATCTGGCCGGGCTGCACGCGCGTGTCGGTCTTGACGCGCCCGCCATCGACGCGCACCTGACCGGAGCGCAAAAGTTTCTGCAACGGACCAAAGCCCAGACCGGGATAGTGGATCTTGAACCACCGGTCGAGGCGCATGCCCGCTTCATCCGCCTCAACGGCGATATGCTCGATGCCTGCCATCAAAGCTCTTTCTAAAATCTAGGATCAGCCCTGCCCTTTAGAGCAAAGGGCGCCAAAGCGCCAGCCTGCCGCCTTTTCCATCACCGTCTTTCTGGAAAAGCGACATTTGACGGGCCGCGCCCGAATGCCCCACCCCGAAATCGGCCCGCGCACTCCACAAAAAGCCGCTTTCCGGGCAAAAACAGAAATGCGCAATGGACGATCACCGGAAGGGCCGAGCGAGAATGATGACGAAGATGAAAGCAGCCGCAATCACCACCACGCTGGCCGCCCTCACCACGCTTGCGATCACGACACTCTCGCTCACCACCCCGAGTATCGCTGCAGCGGCCGCATTGTCCGCAACCGCACCGCTTGCCCCGCCCTTCCCGCTTGCGGCACATCCCGAGCGCAACAATGGCAAGACGGAATGCGATGCCGATGTTCCCGCGCCCGTCACATCGCTCGATCTTTCCAGCATCTACGCGGATGGCGACGCCACCCATTCGACCATCGATCCAGAGCACAAGCGCCGCTATGACGCTGCACTCAAGGCAACGCGCGGCTTTGCGAGCTTCGTCGCCCGCTGGTCGAATACCTATACGCAATCCGATGGAAAGCGCCTCGATGCCGCCGCCTGCGCCCTGAAGGCCATGAACACCTGGGCGGAAGGTAAGGCGCTTTCGGACCTGAAGACCCGCCAGAGCCACCTGAGCGCCACCCGCATCATCGCCGGCACCGCCATGGCCTATATCCAGGTCCGCGCCGCAGCCCCTCTGCTTCACCTCGACACGAAGCCGATCGACGACTGGCTGACGGCGCTGGCCGAGGCCACCATCCCCGTCTATACCGACGGCAAGAACCGCACCTCCGATCGTCAGAACCATCGCTACTGGGGCGGCTATGCCGTCGCTGCCGTCGGCGTGGCCGTCAACCGGCCGGATTTCCTGAAATTCGGCATGGACAGCTACAGGCTCGGCATCTGCCAGGTGACGGCCGATGGCGCGCTGCCGCTCGAACTTGCCCGGTCGAAAAGGCCCGCGACTACCATCTGGTCGCAACGGCCCCGCTTGTCATGCTGGCCGCGCTGGGTGAAGCAAACGGCACGCACCCGCTTGCGGAATGCGATGGCGCGCTGAAGCGGCTCGTGCATTTCACGCTCGCCTCGCTGAATGATCCGTCGCGCATGGAAGCGCTGTCCGGTGCCAGCCAAATCGGTTTCCCGAAAGCGCCGGATGGTCTCATCCGCGGAGATCGCATCGCATGGCTTCCGGCCTATCTGGCGCTTGTCCCGGAAGACCGCGCCACCTATGCCGCACTCGTCGCAAAACCGCTCTCCTCCTCCAACCTTGGCGGGAGAACGACAATGCTCTACACTCGGCAGATCAAGTATTGATTCTCCCTGGCGTGAGCAATCCGGATGATTGTCGGCCATGGGAATGCCATTTCGATCATGACCTTCGCATGCACATTACGTGCGTGTGGCGCAACAAGTGCAGGAACGGTAAAATCCCGCCGGTTTTGTTAAAGCGTCTCGAAGTCCCGCCGGCTACCGTTACTGCCTCCAACGCTCGGGGGAATAGATGACGCAGATCGTAGCAGTCTCGGCAGATGCCGCTGCATTGAACATTGAAAGTATCAAGCTTCAGCGCCGTGTTTCGGTGAAGGACAAGGTGGCCGACGCCCGTATCGAGGCGGATCGCTACCAGCGCATAGCAGAGGGTGTCAGTGACCCGGATGCCGTCGAGATGACGGTCGCCGCATCGAGCGTCGCGCTCGATCTTCTGGCCGGCGGCCATCATCCGCAACAGCAGACAAGCCTCAGCCAGGTCGAAGCCGCCTATCGCGAACTCGACGACGAAGAAGAAGAGTGACGGCCGCCTCCGGCCGTCTACTTCTCACGACTTATCAGAGAGTACGGAAATGTTCGCGACCGGAAGGATAGATCCGTCCGGCCGATAACTGCGTTCAGGCAGCAACGATCGCAGCACCCGCACCGGAACTGGCGCCAAAGCGCGAAGTGCGGCTTTTCCGGCAATAGGAAAGAAACTCGGCCGGCGGCAGGGCCTTGGCGAAATACCAGCCCTGGGCGAAATCGACGCCATGGCCGCGCAGATATTCAACCTGCTCCTGCGTCTCGACACCCTCGGCGACGGTAGACAGGCCGAGCGTCTTGGCCAGATCGATAATATGCCCCGTGACCGGGCTCTTCACCGTATTGCGGCCGATCGTATCGATGAAGGACTTGTCGATCTTCAGGCAGTCGACCGGCAACCCCTCCAGATATTGCAGGCTGGAATAGCCGGTGCCGAAATCGTCGATCGAGACGGCGTGACCGCGCGCCCGTGCCTTGGTGAGCGTCTCCTGCGCGGCATCGATATCCATGAAGCCGCGCTCCGTCGCCTCGAGCGAAATCTGCGAGGCAAGGATCTCGCTGCCTGTAAGAGACGTGGCGATCACATCCAATACGCGCCCGGTCTCGATATCGGCCGCGCTCAGATTGACGGCGATGTGGATGTTGCGATCCATCCGCAACAGCGCCCCCATCTCGTCCACCACCCGCTCGATCACCTGATCGGTGATGGGCTGGATGAGCCCGCTTTGTTCGGCCAGCGGAATGAAGAGGTCCGGCCGCACCATCGTCCCGTCCGGCCGGCGCCATCTGACAAGCGCCTCGGCCCCGACGCAGAGCCCGCTGTCGAGCGCGACGATCGGCTGATAATGCACGACGAATTCGCGCGCCCTGACCGCCGCCTTCAATTCACCGAGCGGCGACAGCCTGCGGCGCGACAGCCAGGCCACCCCGCCAATGATGAGAAGCGCCGCCAATGCCCCAATCGGCAGGAATAGCAGCTGCTGGTCGCGCATCGTCTTTGCCAGCACCGTTCGCGGTTCGGAGGCAATCGCCTTGAAATCCGCGTCGGAAGCGGTCGCATAGACGACGCTGTCGGTCAGCCCCGTCCCCTCTGCATCCGGCTCGAGAAGCCGCGCGGCTGCGGATGCCGCATCGCCCGTATCGACGATCACGCCCTGTCGGGTGGAAACCGACATAGAAACGCTGCCATCGCTCAGGATATCGATCAGCCGGTCCGGATCGATGAGCACGCTATAGGCGTGATAATAGAGCGCCATCGCCTGCCGCCCCATGCCGAATTGCGGCCGGACATGGCTTGCGACCTCAAGCCCCTGGCTGGTGACATAGTCGATCGGCGCCTTGTTGACGGTACGCACGCCGTCCCCCCAGGACGTGCAGCGCAGCACGTTTCCATCGAAATATCCGACCTCGGAGACGGAAGGCGTATTGAAGGCGATGACCCGCATTCTTGCGATATGCTGGGCGGAGCACGGCGGCATGGGAGGATAGGAGAGCGAGTCCAGCGCAAGCTTGGCGTCATCGAAGGTCCGCTCCGTGCGCCGCAGCATCAGGCCTGCGACCTCCTCCAGCCGGGCATGCTCCTTGCCGAGCGCGACATGCCAGGACAGCCAGCTGACGGCGACGAGCGGCATCGCTGCGCCCGCAAGGCCCAGCAGCAAGGCTGTCGCAATCACTCGCGAACGTCTCATGTCCATGACTGCGCCTTCCTGCGAACCTCAAGCGTCGAGAGACAACTCCTTCTTGTAGGCCCACAAGTGCACGTTTTCCGTTAACAGAGACTGAGGCAAGTGCATCGGCTTGTAACAAGCTGTCGTATTTCTTGCCGTTACAGTGGCGTCTACTGCTGACCGGCCGCGAGCACCGGAAGAATGACATCGACACTGCCCGCCTTTTCGAAGCGGAGACTGACGACCACCTTGTCGCCTTGCCGGAACGGCGTTTTCACCTTGAGAAACATCATGTGCATGCCGCCGGGGGCAAGGCTCACCGTCTGCCCGGCGGCAATCGCAAGCCCCTTGTCGAGCCGCCGCATCCGCATCACCTCGCCCTGCATCGCCATCTCATGCAGCTCGACGGCTCCCGAGGAAGGTGACGAGACCGACAGAAGCATGTCGTCGACCGCACCGCCATTGCGGATCGTCAGATAGCCGCCGCCGACCGGCTGGCCCGGCAGCATGGCCCGGACGAACCCGCCGCTGACGGTGAGCGCGCCGATCTGCGCGGTCGCGCCGCCGGCGCTCTCACCCTTAGTGTCTCCGGCCGGCGGTGCCGGCTGCCTGGCCGGGTCGCCTACCTTACCCGCCATGCCCGGCATACCCGTCATGTCCGAGGCCGCCAGCGCACCGGTGTCGCCTTGTACGATGCAGAACATCATGCCTGTTGCCAACACCGCCTTCAGCCGCCATCCCGCCTTCGTCATAAGAGCCTGCCTCCCGCATTTTTTGCGCGCGTTTTCTCCCACCCGATATCCCATTTTCCGGATGTCCGGAAAAGCCGCTTCTGTTGATGGCAGATGGCAGGCGACAAAAATATTGGCAACCGCGACATTTGCCTCTTGCCAAGGCAGGTCACTCACCGATAATGGGCGCTCATTCGATGGGAGAAGCCGCTTTGATGCGGTGCCGAAGGAGCAACCGCCCCGGAAACTCTCAGGCAAAAGGACCATCGGATAGACTTGCAGGACTCTGGAGAGAAGCCTTCCGAAAAAGAAGGCTCGCCGAAGGGATAACAATCTCAGGCGACAAGGACAGAGGGGCTCGAAACCGGCGCACCGACGAGGATATCGTTATCGATATCTGGCGCGCCCTAATCTGAGCCGGCGTGCCGCCTTTTCAAAAAAGGCCCGCCAAACCTGGAGGCGTCCTTGGACGACCAAACGAACGATCTGAAGATCACCCCGCTTCACGCGCTTCACCTGGAACTCGGCGCCAAGATGGTGCCGTTTGCAGGCTATGACATGCCGGTGCAATATCCGCTCGGCGTCATGAAGGAACACCTCCACACCCGCAGCGCCGCCGGCCTCTTCGACGTCTCCCATATGGGTCAGGTCATCGTGAAGGCGAAGTCCGGCGCTTACGCCGACGCCGCCCTCGCGCTCGAAAAGCTCGTCCCCGTCGATATCCTCTCGCTGAAGGAAGGCCGCCAGCGCTACGGCTTCTTCACCGACGACAACGGCTGCATCCTCGACGACCTGATGATCACCAATCGCGGCGATCACCTCCTCGTCGTCGTCAACGCCGCCTGCAAGGATCAGGACCTCGCCCATATGAAGGCGAAGCTCGAAGGCTGCGATGTCACGCTTCTCGAAGATCGTGCGCTGATCGCCCTTCAGGGCCCGCGCGCCGAAGCGGTTCTCGCCGAACTCTGGGCCGGCGTGTCGGCCATGAAATTCATGGACGTGCGCGAAATCCCGCTGCACGACGTCGATTGCATCGTCTCGCGCTCGGGCTATTCCGGCGAAGACGGTTTCGAGATCTCGGTACCGCAAGCCCATGCGGTTGCCGTCGCCAAGGCCTTGCTCGAACATCCTGACTGTCAGGCGATCGGCCTTGCGCACGCGATAGCCTGCGTCTCGAAGCCGGCCTCTGCCTCTATGGAAACGATATCGACTTGACGACCTCGCCGATCGAGGCCTCGCTCGAATGGGCGATCCAGAGGCCCGCAAGACCGGCGGCGATCGTGAAGGCGGTTTTCCGGGTGCGGCCCGCATCCTCGGTGAACTGGTAAACGGCACCACCCGCCGCCGCGTCGGCCTGAAGCCGGAAGGCAAGGCGCCGGTCCGCTCGCACGCGAAACTCTATGCGGATGCCGAGGGCACGACCGAAATCGGCGAAGTCACCTCCGGCACTTTCGGCCCGACCGTCGAAGGCCCGGTTGCCATGGGCTATGTGCCGGTTGCGCAGGCCACGCCGGGCACGCAGGTTTTCGCCGAAGTGCGCGGAAAATACCTGCCCCTCACGGTCGCAGCCCTGCCCTTCATTACGCCTACCTACAAGCGCTGATTTCGTGGCGGCGACAAGGCCGCCACCCCGACACCGAACAAAACGTTTTCCCTTCCAGAGAGGATCTCCCCATGCTGAAATTTACCGCAGAACACGAATGGCTGAAGCTTGAAGGCGATGTCGCCACCGTCGGCATCACCACCCACGCCGCAGAACAGCTCGGCGACCTCGTCTTCGTCGAACTGCCGGAAGTCGGCGCGGAACTGACGAAGGACGGCAATGCCGCCACCGTCGAGAGCGTCAAGGCCGCTTCCGACGTCTACGCACCGCTCGATGGCGAAGTCACCGAAGTCAACCAGGCGATCGTCGACGACCCGTCGCTGGTCAATTCCGATCCTGAAGGTGCCGCATGGTTCTTCAAATTGAAGCTGAAGAACGTTTCCGACGCTGACGGCCTGATGGACGAAGCCGCCTACAAGGACATGATCGCCTGATGACCGACAACACCGATTTCCACTTCACGGA
This sequence comes from Shinella sp. UYSO24, assembly GCA_902167985.1. GTDB lineage: Bacteria > Pseudomonadota > Alphaproteobacteria > Rhizobiales > Rhizobiaceae > Neorhizobium. The sequence goes on along the minus strand of CABHNZ010000005.1, from coordinate 244,228 downwards.
TTACGATCCGTACGACTTCGCCAACCGTCGCCATATCGGCCCGTCTCCGGCCGAAATGGCCGAGATGCTGAAGGTCATCGGCTACAAATCGCTCGACGCCTGATCGACGCCACGGTTCCCTCATCCATCCGCCAGGAAATCCCGCTCACCTGGGGTGCGGCGCTCTCCGAACGGGAAGCGCTCGACAAGCTGCGCGAGACCGCCAACAAGAACCAGGTCCTGACCTCGCTGATCGGCCAGGGCTATTACGGCACGGTCACGCCGCCGGTCATCCAGCGCAACATTCTGGAAACCCGGCCTGGTACACGGCCTACACGCCCTACCAGCCGGAAATTTCGCAAGGCCGTCTCGAAGCCCTTCTGAATTTCCAGACGATGATCTCGGACCTGACCGGTCTCGACGTCGCCAATGCCTCGCTTCTCGATGAAGCGACCGCCGCTGCCGAAGCCATGGCGCTCTGCCAGCGTCAGGCAAAGTCGAAGGCAACGGCCTTCTTCGTCGACAAGGCCTGCCACCCGCAGACGATCGCGCTGATCGAAACCCGCGCCGCGCCGCTCGGCTGGTCGGTTGTCATCGGCGACCCGATGACCGATCTCGATCCGGTCGATGTCTTCGGTGCGATCTTCCAGTATCCGGGCACCCATGGCGAAGTCCGTGACTTCACCGGCCTGATCTCCCGCCTGCACCAGACCGGTGCGGTTGCAGCAGTCGCCGCCGACCTTCTGGCGCTGACGCTCCTAAAGTCGCCCGGCGAAATGGGCGCGGACATCGCCATCGGCTCGTCGCAGCGCTTCGGCGTTCCGGTCGGCTACGGCGGCCCGCATGCAGCCTACATGGCCGTCAAGGATGCCCACAAGCGCGCCATGCCCGGCCGTTTGGTCGCGTCTCCGTCGATGCCCGCGGCAACCGCGCCTACCGTCTGTCGCTGCAGACCCGCGAACAGCATATCCGCCGCGAAAAGGCGACGTCGAACATCTGCACCGCGCAGGTCCTGCTCGCCGTCATGGCCTCGATGTACGGCGTCTTCCACGGACCGCAGGGCCTGAAGGCGATTGCCCAGCAGGTCCACAAGAAGGCCGTGCTGATGGCCAAGGGCCTCGAAAAGCTCGGCTACACGATCGAGCCGGAAAACTTCTTCGACACGATCACCGTCGATGTCGGCCATATGCAGGGCCTCATCATGCGCGCGGCCGTTGCCGAAGGCGTCAACCTGCGCAAGATCGGTGAGACGAAGATCGGCATGTCGCTCGATGAGCGCACCCGCCCGGCAACCCTCGAAGCCGTCTGGCGCGCATTCGGCGGCAAGTTCAAGGTCTCGGATTTCGAGCCCTCCTACCGCCTGCCGGCAGCGCTTCTCAGAAAATCGGATTACATGACCCATCCGATCTTCCACATGAACCGCGCCGAAAGCGAGATGACCCGCTACATCCGCCGCCTGTCGGACCGTGACCTTGCGCTCGACCGCGCCATGATCCCGCTCGGCTCCTGCACGATGAAGCTCAATGCAACGGCGGAAATGCTGCCGATCACCTGGCCGGAATTTTCGGATATCCATCCCTTCGTTCCCGCCGATCAGGCGCTCGGCTACAAGGAAATGCTCGACGATCTTTCGGCCAAGCTTTGCCAGGTCACGGGCTATGACGCCTTCTCCATGCAGCCGAATTCCGGCGCGCAGGGCGAATATGCCGGCCTTCTGACCATCCGCAACTACCACATCGCCAATGGCGACACGCATCGCGACGTCTGCCTCATCCCGACCTCGGCGCATGGCACCAACCCGGCATCAGCCCAGATGGTCGGCATGAAGGTTGTCGTCGTCAAGGTTCGCGACAACGGCGATATCGACCTCGACGATTTCCGCGCCAAGGCCGAGCAGTATGCGGCAAACCTCTCGTGCTGCATGATCACCTACCCGTCCACCCACGGCGTGTTCGAGGAGACGGCCAAGGAGATCTGCGAGATCACCCACAGCCACGGTGGTCAGGTCTATCTCGACGGCGCCAACATGAACGCCATGGTCGGCCTGTCCCGCCCCGGTGACATCGGCTCCGACGTCAGCCACCTCAACCTGCACAAGACCTTCTGCATCCCGCATGGCGGCGGCGGCCCCGGCATGGGTCCGATCGGCGTCAAGGCGCATCTGGCGCCCTACCTGCCGGGTCATCCGGAATTCGACGGTCAGGGTCTCGGACTTCAGGGTGCCGTCTCGGCCGCCCCGTTCGGCTCGCCCTCGATCCTGCCGATCTCCTGGTCCTACTGCCTGATGATGGGCGGCGAAGGCCTCACCCAGGCGACCAAGGTGGCGATCCTCAACGCCAACTATATCGCGGCTCGCCTCAAGGGCTCTTACGACGTGCTCTACAAGTCGGAAGCCGGCCGCGTGGCGCATGAGTGCATCATCGATACCCGCCCGCTCAACGCCTCTGCCGGCGTGACGGTGGACGATGTCGCCAAGCGCCTGATCGACTGCGGTTTCCACGCTCCGACCATGAGCTGGCCGGTTGCCGGCACGCTGATGATCGAGCCGACGGAATCGGAAACCAAGGCCGAGATCGACCGTTTCTGCGATGCCATGCTGGCCATCCGCGAGGAAGCCCGCGACATCGAGGAAGGCCGTTCCGACAAGCTCAACAACCCGCTGAAGAACGCTCCGCACACCGTGGAAGATCTCGTCGGCGAGTGGGATCGTCCTTACTCCCGCGAACAGGCCTGCTTCCCGCCCGGCTCGTTCCGCGTCGACAAATACTGGTCGTCGGTCAACCGTATCGACAACGTCTATGGCGACCGCAACCTCGTCTGCACCTGCCCTCCGCTGGAGGATTACGCGGAAGCCGCCGAATAAGGCGCTTCGGCCAGAGAGACAAACGACTGGCGACATCAAGAGGGGGCAAGAGCCCCCTCTTGATTTTTCGGGGGAAGAGATACCCTCTGCCTCTGCCTCTCTCTCGGCCGTCATGCTCGGGCTCGTCCGGAGCATCTGTCCACGCCTGTTTCCCTTGAGAGGGTTGGATCTCCGCGACAGCCCGCGCATGGTGGCATCTGCTGGCAACACCCCTCTAAAAGGCGCGCCCCCCTCCTTGCCTCGCTCCATCATCACGGCATCTCACCTTCGCTTGATGCCGCGGCCTGCGGCCTTGCCTCCTGCCTGCCCGCTACCGCAAGCCCTCTCATGGAAACCGGGAGATTCGGCATGGCACGAACGCAGACGACCTATCGCAACAGGTCACATTACCGCTATTCGCGCGCGCAGCGCCTTCTTCATTGGACGATGGCCCTCATCATCCTGCCGGCGCTCGCGATCGGCCTCTACTGCTCCTATCTCGGCCACACGCCCGAACGCGAATTCCTGATGACCATCCACAAGTCGCTCGGCATGACGGCGCTGGCCCTCCTCGTCCTGCGCATTCCCGTCCGCGCCTATCGCGGCGAACCGGACTGGCAGGAGAAGCCGCACCGCCACGCCCACCTCGCCTCGCGCCTTGCCCACGGCATCCTCTATGCGCTCATGCTGCTGATGCCGGTCGCCGGCTATATCACCTCGGCGCCGAGGGCCGTGACATCCCCTGGTTCGGCCTCTTCGACTGGCCGAACCTGATGCAGCACGACCAGAATTTCGGCCGTGCCGTCGGCACACTGCACGAATACGGCGCCTATGCCTTCTTCCTCATCCTCGGCCTGCACCTGGCGGCAGTGATCTGGCACCGCGTGGTGAAGAAGGACGAAACCCTGTCCCGCATGGCCTGAGACTTATCGCCTCGCGCGGCGGCGCTTGTATTCCGCCCCGCCTTGCGTCATAGAGCGCTCCTTCTCCCTTTAGGATCGCCAAAACCGTGTTCATCTCCGAAGCGCTCGCCATCGGCTCCGCCATCTGCATCGCGCTGAGCTCGATGTTCGTCAACGAGCTGAACGGTCGCGTGCCGCTGATGCGGCTGGCGCGCTGGCAGCTGACCGCCGCCTTCCTGTTCACAGCTGTCGTGACAACGATCGTCGGCGGCTGGGCGAGCCTCGGCATGTGGCAGGTCGAGGCCCTCGTCCTCTCGAGCCTTGCCGGCATCGTGATTGCCTCTACGACCTATTACGCGGCCATCTTCATCGCCGGGCCGCGCGTCACCGCGCTGCTTTTCTCGCTTGCCTCGCCATTTGCGCTACTCTTCGGGTATCTTGTCTTCGGCGAGACGATCTCGGCCCGACAGGGCCTTGGCGTCGCCCTGATCCTCGCCGGCATCCTGATCGCCATCGGCCTTCGCCGCCGCCGTCCCCCGGCGATGATCCCGCTTGCCGACGACAAGCCGATCGAAGCCCCCGTACCGCCATCACCGCCGACCTCCATGCTCGGCATCACGCTCGGTGTCGTCACCGCACTCGGACAGGCGCTCGGCAGCCTTGCCGCCCGCCCGGCCATGGCATCAGGCATCGATCCCTTCGCCGCCATGGCCGTACGCTCCGGCTTTGCCGTCATCTGCTTCTGGGCCATTCTGGCGCTGCCCTCGCTTCGGCGCGACATGGCAGCGTTCCGCGCAAAGGATCTCGGCCTTGCCGTCACCGCATCCTTCTTCGGCACCGCACTCGGCATGGTTCTCCTGATGGCGGCATTGACGAACGGCAATGTCGGCCTCGTCTCGACGCTCTCCTCCATGACCCCGATCGTCATCCTGCCCATGGTCTGGATCCGCAGCGGCCAGATGCCCCGCGCTCATGCCTGGGGCGGTGCGGCCCTTGCCATCATCGGCACGGCGCTGATCAGCCTGAAATAGACGGAACATTAAACCAAACGGTTGACAATTCGCCGCCACAGGCGAATACTAAACCACATGGTTGAATATAATTCCGATCAGATGGACGCCGTGTTTCAGGCACTGAGCGACACGACCCGCCGCCGCATGCTTCTGGCATTGACGGCGGGCGAGAGAACAATCAGCGAGCTCGCCGATCCGTTCGACATGTCGCTCGCCGCGGTTTCGAAACACGTCCGGGTTCTCGAAAGTGCCGGCATCGTTCGCCGCGAGGTGCGCGGCCGCACGCATATATGCCGGCTTGATCCCGGCCCGCTCGCCAATGCCCATGCCTGGCTGAGCTTCTACGAGCGCTTCTGGAACGACCGCATCGGCCAGCTGGAGCGGCTGCTGCGCGCCGAGGATGCCGCCCGCGCCAAACCGCCCGAAAAGCCGGCTGAAAGGCCGGCGGAGAAATCGAAGAGATCACAGCAGAGCAAAGAGGAGAAGAGTGATGAATGACATGCTGAAACTTGACCCCTATGCCACCATGGTTGCGCCGGCGACGCTGAAGATCGAACGCATTCTGCCGGGCCGGCAAGCCGGGTCTGGGATTACCTGACGAAAAGCGAGATGCGCCGCCAGTGGCTGGCCGCGGGAGACATGGAGCTTGCGGTCGGCACACCTTTCGAACTCGTCTGGCGCAATGATGAACTGACCGACCCGCCGGCGAACCGGCCGGAAGGCTTTTCCGAAGAAAACCGCATGCAGAGCCGCATCACCGCCGTCGATGCACCGCATCTTCTGGCGTTCACCTGGGGCGGCGGCGAGGTGACGTTCCGCCTGAAGGAGATCGGCAAGGACGTGCAGCTGACGATCGTCCACGCCAACATCTCCGACCGCGGCAATACGCTGATGATCGGCGCCGGCTGGCACATGCACCTCGACATACTGGCGGCCAAGATGAACGGCCGCAAACCGGAGCCGTTCTGGGCCGGCTGGCAGCGGCTTCGCACCGAATATGACAGCCGCATGCCGGCCTGACCGGCAAGCTCCACCAACGAACACAATCGAACAAGGGAGGGCGGGGGCATCCCTGCCCTTTCCAGACACCGAAGGTGACAGGAACGGACGGGCAGCAGACCCGTCAGCCCTTCAGGCAAATATCAAACGCGATACGCTCGCCGCCACGCATCTCGTCACCGGCCATCGCATCGCCGGTAATCGCGTCGCCATCACCCTGCTCCGGCTGCGGGTTGAGATCCACGGCCGCAAACGCGGCCTCGATGATCTCGACACCGGCGCCCGGCTTGGTTGCTTCCGAAGACAGGATCTGCCGGAACCGCCTTGCACCGGCAAAGCCCTGAAACAGCCCGACCATATGCCGCGTCACATGATGCAGGCGACCGCCCGACGCCATCACCGTCTCGGCATAGGCAATCATCGCATCGCGCAGCGCCAGCCAGTCCGGTTGAACTGTGCCAACCCCTGCAGGGTTCGAACCTGCGACCAGCGCATCGACGCCGGCAAGCAGGCCCGTATTCTGATAAGCGGCACGGCCGAGCATGACGCCATCCATCACCGTCAGGTGACGTGCGGCCTCATCGAGATCCTTGATCCCGCCATTGATGCCGAGGAAGACATTCGGGTTTTCCCGCTTCATCCGGTGCACCAGCTCATAGTCGAGCGGCGGGATCTCGCGGTTCTCCTTCGGCGAAAGCCCCTGCAGCCAGGCCTTGCGGGCATGGATCCAGATCGCATCGGCACCGGCACCGATCATCCGCTGGAGAAAGTCGGGCAGAACCTCGGAAGGCTCCTGATCGTCCACGCCGATCCGGCACTTGACGGTAACAGGCACCGGCGAAACCTTCTTCATCGCGGTCACGAGATCAGCCACATGCGCCGCATCGCGCATCAGGCAGGCGCCGAACGTGCCGGACTGTACCCGGTCCGACGGACAGCCGACATTGAGGTTGATCTCGTCATAGCCGTAATCGGCAGCAATCCGGATGGCTTCCGAAAGCTTTGCCGCATCCGAACCACCAAGCTGCAGCGCCACCGGATGCTCGATATCGGAATAGCCGAGAAGCCGATCCCGCGGCCCATGGATGATCGCATCCGCAACGACCATCTCCGTATAGAGAAGCGCGCGCGAAGAAAGCTGCCGGTGGAGCACGCGGCAGTGGCGATCGGTCCAGTCGATCATCGGTGCCACGGCGAAGATCTTTTCGCCGGACTGATGAGCCGTTTCATAGAAATGAGCTGTCATGCCGGTCCTATACCGCGGAAGTGCGGTGAAAGAAAGCGGCGCGACCAAGGGCGGATTACAGCCTCAGTGAACCGAGGCGCCGTCTTCCTCGTCGAGAAAGCTTTTCAGGCCATCGCGCTCGGCGGTCGCCAGAAACTCCTCCCAGGCGTCCTTGTCGGTCGCGAATGTCTCTTCCCAGGAGGTGACGACTTCCGTCTGGCTGATCACTTCCAGCGTCCAGTCACCATTGGTGCCGGCCGGGCGGAAGATATCGACGAGAACGGTAATGCCTTCGTCCTCGAACTCGCCGGCAAATTCGGAATGTTCCAGCTTGGGCTGTTTCGGCATGGGTCGAACCTTCGCGTTCTCGTGTGTCTTTCTCCTCAGTCTTTGACCAGAATCGCGGCCATGCGCAAGCCATCCGGCAAAGCCTGCACCGCAAAGAAAATTTCTCGTGAGCCGACGCGCTGCAGCAAATCAGGGCTAGGATTATCGGCAAAATTGGCAGACAAAGGGGACCGCGCTTGGAGGAGGCGCTGCCTCCCCCGCAACAGTCCTTATTTCTTTCATCAATTCAGGATGACCAGAATGCTTGCCACCGTGATCCCTGCCCCCGAACCCGTTCTGCTTGATGTCGAAGGCTCGACCGAGCGTTTTCCGGTTCGCCGCGTCTACTGTGTCGGCCGCAACTATGCCGACCACGCGATCGAGATGGGCCACGATCCCTCGCGCGAGCCGCCCTTCTTCTTCCAGAAGAATGCCGACAACATCTATAACGGCGAAACCTTCCCCTATCCGCCGCTCTCCTCGGATGTGCATTTCGAGGTCGAGATGGTCATGGCCCTTTCCGCCGGCGCGCCGATATCCCGGTCGAGGAAGCGCTCTCGAAAGTCTATGGCTACGGCGTCGGCATCGATTTCACCCGCCGCGACCTGCAGGACCAGATGAAGAAGATGGGCCGCTCCTGGGAAGTGGCGAAGGCGTTTGAACATTCCGCCCCCGTCTCGGCTCTGGTTCCCGCCTCGAAGATCGGCCACCCGCAGGAAGGCGCCATCTGGCTCGACGTCAACGGCACCCGCCGCCAGACCGGCAACCTCAACCAGATGATCTGGAAACTGCCGGAAATCATCGCCGAACTGTCGAAGCTTTTCGTCCTTGCCCCCGGCGATGTCATCATGACCGGCACGCCGGCCGGCGTCGGCCCGATCGTCCGCGGCGACGAGATCACCTGCGCTGCCGAGGGCGTCGCAAGCTCACCCTCAAGGTCGTCTGAACGATATCGTCAGGAGAAATCCATGCCGCTCTACGCGCTTGGAGACCATCAGCCGAACGCCCGGTGACGGCGTTTCTGGATCGCGCCCGACGCTCATGTCATCGGCAAGGTCGAGCTTGGCGAGGATGTCGGCATCTGGTTCTGCGCCGTCCTGCGCGGCGATAACGAACCGATCACGATCGCGCCGGCACCAATATCCAGGAAGGCGTGATGATCCATACCGATCCGCGCTTTCCGGTGACGATCGGCACCTCCTGCACCATCGGCCATCATGCCATCGTCCATGGCTGCACCATCGGCGACAATTCGCTGGTCGGCATGGGCGCCACGATCCTCAATGGCGCAAAAATCGGAAAGAACTGCCTGATCGGCGCCAATGCGCTGATCACCGAGGGCAAGGAATTTCCCGACAATTCGCTGATCGTCGGCTCGCCGGCCCGGGCCATCCGCACGCTGGATGACGAGGCGGTGGAAAAGCTCACACAATCAGCCCTGCGCTATGTGGAGAACTGGAAACGCTTTTCCCGCGAGTTGCGCCAACTCTAGCGCCCTCATGCCTGCCGCAACGGCAGGCATCTTCCCCTGAGAGCAATTCCAGCAAAAGTGGGAACCGGTTTTGCGTCCGGAATTGCGTGAAAACAAGAGATAGAGCAGTTTCACGTTTCGAAGAAAGGCGAAAACTGCTCTAGGTCAGGCCGCGCATTTGGCGCAGACGCCGCGGATCTCGATCGTCGTCTTGGCCGGCTTGAAACCTTTCGACTTCGACCAGTCGTCCAGCCGGTGATCCACCGTATGGTCGTGAAACTCGAACACATGGCCACAGCTGTCGCAGATCGCAAAGGCCACCGTGCCGTGCCCATGACCATGGCCATGGGCGCCATGCGCGTTCTTGGCGCCGCAGCATTCGCTTTCCCGGTGGGCGCAGGCGACGAAGGCATTGAGGCTTTCGAGTCGGTGCACCATGCCGAATTCGGTCAGCTTGTCGAGCGCCCGGTAGACCTGCAACGGCGCGCGAAACCCGTGGTCGCGCAGCTTGTCGAGGATCGTATAGGCCGAAAGCGGTGCTTCCGACCGTTCCAGAACATCGAAGACCAGCGACTGGTTCTTGGTCAATGCCGGTTGCATCATGGTCTTCCTCCTCGCGTATCGACGGCAGCCCTCTTCCCGGTCAAGGGCAGCAGGCTCAAAGTGAAAAGAACAAGCGCCGCAACGACGATCGAAGGACCGGACGGCGTATCGTATTGCAGCGAGCCGAACAGCCCGCCGATGACCGCAATGGCGCCGGCAAGCGCTGCGATCACCGCCATGCCCTCGGGGCTTGCCGAAAACCGTCTTGCGGTAGCAGCCGGAATGATCAGCAGCGCGGTAATCAGCATGATGCCGACGATCTTCATCGCGATAGCAATGACCAGCGCCATCAAAAGCATGAAGAACAGCCGCGTCCGGGCCGGGTTCATGCCCTCGGCCTCCGCCACATCCTCACTCACGGTCGAGGCAACAAGCGGCCGCCAGAGCGCCACGATCGCCGCAACCACCAGCACGCCACCGCCCCAGATCAGCGCGATATCGCCCTTGGTGACGGCCAGAATATCGCCGAACAGGAAGCCTATGAGATCGATCCTCACCCATGTCATGAAGGCGACAAGCACGAGGCCGATCGCCAGCGCCGAATGGGATAAAATGCCGAGCAGCGCATCCGCCGACAGCGACTGCCGTCGTTGAAGCGCCAGCAGCAGCAGCGATACGAGAACGGCAACCCCGAAGACGGAGATCAGCAGGTTCACCTGAAAGAACAGCGACAGCGCCACGCCGAGCAGCGCCGAATGCGCCATCGTATCACCGAAATAGGCCATCCGCCGCCAGACGACGAAACAGCCGAGCGGCCCGGCCGTCAACGCCACGCCGACGCCTGCGATCAGCGCGCGAACGAAGAAATCGTCAAGCATGGCGAACCTCGTCTGCGCTCTTATCGTCACCTGCCGGAGACTTTGAGTGGTGATGATGGTCATGATCGTGGGCCGAATGGTCATGACCCGAATGGTGAGCATGGTCATGACCGTGGTCATGGCCATCATGATGATGCCCGTCACCCGGATGACAGTGATCGGTAATCGACCCGTCGCCATGCAGCACCCGGCCATCCGGCAGATGGGTGTGATCGTGATGGTGGCTGTAGACGGCGAGCGCGCGCGAACTGCCACCGAAGAGCTTCAGGTAATCGGCGCTCTGGCTCACCGTTTCCGGCGTGCCACGGCAGCAGACATGACCGTTGAGGCAAATCACCGTATCGGTGCCGGCCATCACCATATGCAGGTCATGCGAGATCATCAGGATGCCGCAGCCGGTGCGCTTGCGGATATCGCGGATCAGCTCGTAGAGCGATGCTTCGCCGGCAAAATCGACGCCCTGCACCGGCTCGTCCAGAACCAGAAGATCGGGCTTGCGGGCAATCGCGCGGGCAAGCAGCGCCCGCTGGAATTCGCCGCCGGAAAGATGCCGCACCTCGGCATCGGCAAGATGCGCAATGCCAGTCTCTTCGAGCCCCGCCATCGCATCGGCATCGGAAAGCGGCGAGGTCAGCCGCATCAGACGCCGCACGGTGAGCGGCATGGTCCAGTCGACGGAAAGTTTCTGCGGCACATAGCCGACCTTCAGGCCCGAACGCCTGTCCACCTTGCCCTCGTCGGGCTTCAGGACGCCGATCGCAAGCTTTGCAGTGGTCGATTTGCCGGCGCCGTTCGGGCCGATCAGCGTCACCACCTCGCCGCGCCGGATGGAAAGCCCGACGCCGCGCACCAGCCACCGGCCGTCGCGGCGAATGCCGGCACCATCGAGCGTCACCAGTCGGTCATGATTGGCAGAGGCATTGGCCCGCCGGGACATCAGCATGTTTTTCTCGCCTTCACGGTTGTCACCGGTAATGGCACACGTTATAGCATAACGCAATTGATGTAATAACATAACTGAAAGATACAAGCCGTCACCGGCAGTCTTTCCGCAAACAGACCCAGAAATCAGACCTCTTATACGCTCGGAAACCACCGATGAAATCTGCCTTCGCCGCCCTTCTCTCGTCTGCCGTCCTGTTCGCCGCCGCCTCCACGGCCAATGCCGCACCGGATGTCGTCGTCTCGATCAAGCCGATCCACTCGCTGGTTGCGGCAATCATGAAGGGCGTAGGAGAGCCGAAGCTGATCGTCGAGGGTGCCGCCTCGCCGCATACCTATTCGATGAAGCCCTCGAATGCGGCCACCCTGCAGAGTGCCGATCTCGTCTTCTGGGTCGGCCCCGGCATGGAAGCCTTCCTGACCAAGCCGCTGGAGGCCCTCGCCTCCAAGGCGGCCGTCGTCTCTCTGGAAGACGCCCCTGGCGTCATCAAGCTCCCCTTGCGTGAAGGCGGAGCTTTCGAGCCGCATGACGACGGAGATCATGATCACGGGCATGATCACGGGCATGATCACGACCATGGGCACGACGAAGGCCATAGCGACGCCGGGCACGATCACGATACAGATGGCCATGCAGCCGGCGCCCACGATCATCATGACGACCATGATGCACACGATCACGATGCCCATGGCGAAGCCGCCTATGACACACATCTCTGGCTTGATACGGCCAATGCCAAGGCCATGGCCGAGGAAATCGAGCGGGCGCTGGTCGCAGCCGACCCTGCCGACGCTGAAATCTACCAGACGAATGCCGCCGCGCTGATGAAGAACCTCGATGCGCTCGACACCGAACTCAAAACCGAACTCGCCCCCGTCAAGACCAAGCCGTTCATCGTCTTCCACGATGCCTATCAGTATTTCGAGAAGCGCTATGGGGTGACGGTCGCCGGCTCGATCACGGTCAGCCCGGAAACCATGCCCGGCGCCGAGCGCATCCGCGAGATCCATCAGAAGGTCGCCGATCTCGGCGCCACCTGCGTCTTTGCCGAACCGCAATTCGAACCGAAACTGGTCTCCGTCGTCACCGAGGGCACCAAGGCCCGCTCCGGCACGCTCGATCCGGAAGCGGCAACCCTGAAGGCCGGGCCGGATCTCTATTTCGAGATGATGCGGTCGCTTGCCGCCAACATCACCACCTGCCTCTCGGCCGCGAAGTAAAAGATCGCCACCACAACGCAAAATGCCGCCCCGAAGGCGGCATTTGGCTTGCTGGCGAATTCTCTGCCATTCTATTTCTCTGCCACTCCATGTCGTCATTCTCGGGCTTGCCCCGAGAATCTAACCACATCAAACGTGGACAGATGCTCGGGACAAGCCCGAGCATGACGGAAGCGAGGCGTTTCCCGGCCCATCCGCAATCCGAATGCCGCCACGAAGGCGGCATTCGCGTTTTGTCTCCGGTCGGAGACTGATCCTTAGCGAGCCGTGATGATGCTCGAAATCAGGCCGCTCGTAATGCCGATCAGCAGATACTGGTTATCCGAACGGACCCAGTGATAGCCGCGCGGCGGTGCCGACAGGCGGTAGCGGCGATAGTCGCGCACCTCGGAGAAGCGACGACGGTCCTGCGGGCTGACGCGATGGCCGCGTTCCCAGCGCTTCGTCACGACGACCTTCTTCTTCTGGACGACATCCGGGCCGCGGTGATTGTTGCGGGGATCGAAGCCACGATCCTGTGCCTGCGCGGCAAACGGTGCGGCAAGAACGGTAGCGGCGATCAGGGCGAGTACAGTCTTTTTCATAAGGTGTCTCCTCGGGTTATCCACGTCACCACCCTAGGGCGCAGACAATGAACCGAAGATGAACCGTAACGTTACATTTCCTTAATGAAATCCGTTACTTCCGGAAACAATTTGCGATGGATCAAATTCGCCTCCGGTGCATTTCCGTGCGCTTCTACATCCCGGCGGCGACAGGATCCGCCGGGACGCGCAAGGGTCAGAGGCTGGTTGTTCAGCGTTGCGGCCCTTCCCGCTCTGCCGAGGCAGCCCAGATATTGATATCCGCTTCCTTGGCGTGGCGATCGATCTCCGCCAGTTCTTCGGCCGTGAACTCCAAGCTGTCGAGCGCCTTGACGCAATCCTCCACCTGCTCGGGCCGGCTTGCCCCGATGAGAGCGGTCGTCACCCGCCCGCCGCGCAACACCCAGGCGATCGCCATCTGCGCCAGCGTCTGCCCGCGCTTCTCGGCAATCGCATTGAGCGCTTTCAGGTTCTCGACATTGCGATCGTTGAGGAAGGCCGGGCGCAGCGACTTGCCCTGCGCAGCACGGCTGTCTTCCGGGATGCCGGACAGATATTTCGACGTCAGCATGCCCTGCGCCAGCGGCGAGAACACGATCGAGCCGATCCCGAGATCGTCCAGCGCATCGAGAAGCCCGTCCTCCTCCACCCAGCGATTGAGCATGGAATAGCTCGGCTGGTGAATGAGAATAGGCGTGCCCATGGCTTTCAGGATCGCCGCGGCCTCACGGGTGCGCTTCGAATTATAGGAGGAGATCCCCACATAGAGCGCCCTGCCCGAGCGCACGATATGATCGAGCGCGCCGCAGGTCTCTTCGAGCGGCGTATCGGGATCGAAGCGATGCGAATAGAAGATGTCGACATAGTCGAGCCCCATCCGCTTCAGGCTCTGGTCGCAGGAGGCGATCAGATATTTGCGGCTGCCCCATTCCCCGTAAGGGCCCGGCCACATGTTGTAGCCAGCCTTGGAGGAGATGATCAGTTCATCGCGATGCCCGGCGAAATCCTCGCGCAGGATCTGGCCGAAGGCCAGTTCCGCTGCACCCGGCTTCGGGCCGTAATTATTGGCGAGATCGAAATGCGTGATGCCGAGGTCGAAAGCCTTGCGGCAGATCGCGACCTTGCGGGCATGTGGGGTATCGTCGCCGAAATTGTGCCAGAGGCCGAGCGAAATCGCCGGCATTTTCAGGCCCGAATGGCCACAGCGATTGTAGCGCATCGTCTCGTAGCGGCTGGCCGCCGGCTGCCATTGCACTGGCGTCATTTTGGATATCCTCCCATCGGTCAATGATGGCACCATTCATAGCCGATCGACCTTGCGGGTCCACCCCTTAACAGTCAGGGATAAACGGAAAAAGGGCCCGCCGCGAGGCGAGCCCTTTCCCGAAATATTCAGCGGGGAACGCTTACTTGAAATCGGCGAGACCGCTGCCCCAGGGGCCGTGATGCTTGTCTGCGCCATCGACGCGATCAAAGCCATGCGCGCCGAAGAAGTCGCGCTGCGCCTGGATGAGATTGGCAGTGCCGCGCGAACGGCGATAGGCGTCGAAATAGGAAAGCGCCGACGAGAGAGCCGGAACCGGCAGGCCGGCCATGACCGCGTAGGAGACGACGCGGCGCAGCGCGCCATCGGTTTCCTTGACCATCTTAGAGAAGGCCGGCGTGACGATCAGGTTTGCGGCATCCGGATCCTTGGTGAAGGCCGAGGTGATTTCGTCGAGGAACTGCGAACGGATGATGCAGCCATCGCGCCAGATCTTGGCGATCGTCGGCATCGGCAGGTTCCAGTTATATTCCTTGGAGGCGGCGGCCATCACCGCAAAGCCCTGCGCATAGGCGCCGATCTTGGCAGCCAGCAGCGCATTTTCGAGGTCGGCGAGGAAAGCCATGCCGTCCTTCGGCGCGGCGACGCCTTCCGGCAAGCCGAAAATCGTCTCGGCGGCTTCGCGTTCCTTCTTCTGCGACGAGAGGATACGGCCGGCGACGGCCGCCTCGATCGCGGTCGCGGCAACGCCCATGTTCTGCGCTTCGATGACCGACCACTTGCCGGTGCCCTTCTGGCCGGCGGCATCGACGATCATGTCGACCATCGGCTTGCCCGAGATCGGGTCCTTTGCCTTCAGCACCTTCTCGGAAATCTCGATCAGGTAGGAATTGAGGCGGCCTGTATTCCACTTGCCGAAGACGTCGCCGATCGCGCCTGCATCTAGGCCGAGACCGTCGCGCAGGATGCCGTAGATTTCGGCGATCATCTGCATGTCGGCATATTCGATGCCGTTGTGGATGGTCTTGACGAAATGGCCGGCACCGTTCTCGCCGAGCCATGCGACGCAGGGCTCGCCGTGGAACTTGGCGGAGATCGAGGTCAGTACCTTCTCGACGCGCTTCCAGCTCTCTTCCGTGCCGCCGACCATGATCGACGGTCCATGGCGTGCACCTTCCTCGCCACCGGAGACACCCATGCCGATAAAGGTCAGATCGCTGTCCTTCAGGCTTTCGAAACGGCGCATCGTATCGCGGAAATTGGCATTGCCGGCATCGATCATGATGTCACCGGCAGAGAGATACGGCTTCAGCTGTTCCATCTGCTGGTCGACCGGCTCGCCGGCCTTGATCATGATGATGATCGGCCGCGGCGGGCGGATGGCGGCGATGAAGTCTTCCATCGTCTCGCAGGGAATGATCTGGCCCTGCAGCGCGCCTGCCTCGGCATAGAATTTCTTGGTGACTTCAGTCGTGCGGTTGAAGACGGCGATCTTGTTGCCCTTTTCCGCAATGTTGAGAGCAAGGTTGGCGCCCATGACGCCGAGACCGATAAGGCCGATTTCTGCCTGTTCCACGGGATATGTCTCCAGTTTGATTTCGCTGGCTATTTGGCACCGGCGCAGGAAAACGGCAAGGCACGGCGCATCGAAATCCGCCCATTCCGGCTGCGGCATTGACGACGCCGGTCGCATTTGCCAAAACGACCTGTCCCGGACGGCGCCACGCCTTCAACCGGCATCGCACCTGTCCCGGCTTGCAGCAGACGAGGAGGCGCAAGATGACGACTTACCCGGCCCGCATCATTCACCTGACGATAGACCGCGACTGGCGCGCCGTCTACGACTTTGCCCACCGCCCGCAAAACATGTCCCGCTGGGCCTCCGGCCTTGCCGCAGGCCTCAAACAGGATGGCGAAGACTGGCTGGGCGATGGCGGCCCGATCGGCACGATCCGCATCCGCTTCGCCGAGCCCAACGATCTCGGCGTGATCGACCATACCGTCACATTGGAAAACGGCGTGACCGTCGATAATGCACTGCGTGTGGTGAAAAACGGAGACGGCGCCGAGGTGATGTTCACGCTCCTGCGCTTGCCGGGCACCGACGACGCCGCACTGGAGGCCGATGCTGCCCATATCAGAAAGGATCTCCAGACGCTGAAGGCGCTTCTGGAAGCCACCTGAGCCTCCCGAAATTCCACGAGGCACCGCAAGCTTTCCGGCCGCATGCCTTTGCGCTATTCTGATGGCTCGCCCGCAGAACGCCCGGAGAAGCACCATGCGCCTGCACAAGCTGGAAATCGAAGTGACCGACGAATTGCTCTCGCGCATCGACCGGGTGTCGGATGAGATCCATGCGTCGCGCGAGGCTGTGGTGGTGGCAACCTTGGACAATCACCTGTCCGGCGGAGTGGGAGCCAACGATGCAAGCCCTGACGCCAAGCTGAGATTTCTGGACGAAATAGCGCGCCGATCCGCCCGATATTCATCAGGCCTGTCTGAACAGGAAGTCCTTGACCGGATCCGTGATTTCCGTGGTGATGAATGACCGAAGCGGGCCAGCAGGTCTACGTGGACACGAACATCTTCATCTACCTGATCGACGGCACTCCTGATTTCAGACAGCGGGCCAGCCAGGAACTTGCGGACCTGCAGAGGACGGGCTCGATTGTGACCAGTGAACTCACGCTGGGAGAATGTCTTCGCGGGGCCCTGCGCCTCAGCAATACGGAAAGTGCCAGGACCTATTCACAGATGCTGGAAAATGCCGGGTTCATCTCCCTCATCCCCGTCACCCGCACCGTTATCAAGCGGGCGGCAATGCTGGGCTCGCTTCTCAACCTGAAGCTCATCGACGCCATTCATGTGGCAACGGCGGAAATATCCGGCTGCGACGGCTTTCTCACCAATGATCGCCGCATCAGACGCCGGCGCCGATATCGCTGCGCCCCTTCAGCCCCTGAATTGCAACGTGATACCTGCCATCGCCGGATCAGGCTGCCGGCGCCTGCGCCGCCGGTCGGCTGTTTCGCGGATCACCACCAGCGCCCCGATCAGCGTCGAGGAACGGGTGAAAGGCGACATCCGGCAGCGCATCACGACGGTCTCGCCGCCGATCTCGTCGGCATAGGTCACGGCCGTGTTCTCGCCTTCGAAACAGCGATCGAGATTGGGCTTCCATTCGTTGCGGAACCGGTGGACGCCGACGAATTCTCCGAGATGCCTGCCAACAAGCTCCTCGCGCGCCACATCCAGCCGCTTGGCATTGGTATCGTTGGAATAGAGGATGCGATAGCCGGGCGCGACGACGATGATGCGGTCGGAAATCCGGTTGAGGAGGTTGTCGTCGAGAATGCCCGTCGCAATCACCTCGTCGATCGGCGAACCTGCGCCCGCGCCCTCTTCGGCCGCCTCCGGCACGGCCTTGGCGACCGCAGGACCGAGATAGCGTTCTACCAAGGTTTGCAAGAGATGCGCGTTGCGCCTTACACAGCTGCGATCGTCTGCCTCTTCGTTCAGAAGGTCGATCGCGAAACGGAACTGCAGCTGAATGCTTGTCGCGTCACCTTCCGCGCTTCCGAGAACGGCCAGCATCAGCGGATCGAGTTCACGATCGAGCGCAGCCGTCAACTTTTCGTCCTCGCGATCGATTGCCTGCTGCAACTCTTCGTATTTGGACCAGAAAAGTTCGATCAACGCTTCCACGAAAGTGTCCTTTTGCACCTACCGGCAGTCGTTCATGCTGTCTTTTTCTTTTTGCGATGCCGTTCAACGCGTTTAGCCGACCATAGGGATGCTGTCGTCCCCTAAATATGGCAGGTCACTTACCGTACGGGTAATCCCGAAGGTAACTCTACGCAATGCCAAGATCTTGCGGTGTCCGCAAAGAGAGGCAGGCTCAGTCGGCCTTCTTGACCGATTTCTTGATATTCCACCTGTCGTGGTACCAGAGCCATTGCTCGGGATATTCCCGCACCCAGCTCTCAACCTTGTCGTTCAGAACCTGCGAAGTGCCCTGCACGTCGATATTGCCTTTCGCGTCCCGCGGCAGATCGATGCGCGGCTCGATCTCAAGCCGGAAGCGATTGCCGGGAAGCCGGATGCAACGCGCCGGATAGACTTCCGCATCGAACTGGCGAACGAGCTTGGCAAGCAGCGGATTGGTTTTCACCGGCCGATCGAAGAACTGCGTATCGAGCCCCTTGCGGAATTTCTGGTCGACCAGCACGCCGACGCCGCCGCCGGCTTCGAGCCGCCGCGCCAGCGCGAAGAAGAGCCCGCATGCGAAGGGACCAGCGCCCCCATGCGCGCCGCCCGGAAGGAGAAAACCTTGTCGGCAATATAAGGGTTGTTCGGCGGCCGGAAGAGAACCATCACCTCCAGCCCGAAGGCCTTGCCGGCAACCGGCAGGAGCTCGAAATTGCCCGTATGCGCGGTAAACACGATGAACGGCCGCGGATTATCGCGCAGATCGACGAAGATCGGAATGCCCGAGACTTCCACCCTGCCCGGCTTATCCTGTTCCGGATCGAAATCGAACAACCGGTCGAGAAAGACATATTCGGCCGCCATGCGGCCCATATGTCCCCAGCTGGCGATGGCGATCGCCTCGACCTCGGCCTCGCTCTTTTCCGGAAAGGCGTTGCGCAGATTGGTCAGCATCAGCTTGTGCCGCCAGAGCTTCGGGCCGACCTTGCGCGCCAGCGCATCCGCCCAGCGGATCGCGGGATCCGCCGGCAAGAGCTTCAACAGGTTGAGAAAGCCGAAAACCGCCTGTGCCACCAGCCACTGGCGAAAATGCATGACTGACAGCACGAGGCGGGTAATGAACATCTTCACGGCTGGATCAGCCCATGTTGAGGATGATCTTGCCGAAGATCTGGCGGCTTTCCATCCGCTCCAGCGCCCGGCCGATATCGTCGAATGTCACTTCCGTGTCGATCACCGGATGCACGACGCCCTGCGCCATCTTCTGCATGGCATCCGCCATGTTCTCCATCCGGCAGCCGAAAGAGCCGAGCAGTTTCAGCTGCTGCTGGAAGAGCATCATCAGGTTCATCTCGGTCGAGACGCCCGAAGTCGAGCCGCAGGTGACGAGACGTCCGCCGCGCTTCATGCAGAGCATCGAACCGGCCCAGGTATCCTTGCCGACATGTTCGAAGACGACGTCGACGCCCTTCTTCTTGGTGAGCTTGCGCACCACGCCTTCGAAACGGTCCTTGCGGTAGTTGATGACGTGATCGGCACCGAGCGCCTTCGCCTTCTCGATCTTGTCGTCGGAACCAACGGTGGTGATGACCGTGCAGCCCATCTTCTTGGCCAGCTGGATCGCGGCCGTACCGATGCCGGAACCACCGGCGTGAACGAGGATCGTTTCACCCGGCTGCAGCTTGGCATTGTCGAACAGCATGTGCTCGACGGTACCGAAGGAACGGGGGCAAGTGCCGCACCGATCGCATCGACGCCGGGCGGGGCCGGAACGAGCTGGCGGGCCGGGATATTGGTCTTTTCCTGCGCAAAGCCGTCCAGATGGAAGCCGTGAACGCCCGAAACATGTTCGCAGAGATTGTCGCGCTTCTCGCTGCAGGGCTTGCAGAGACCACAGGTCCGCGCGCCATAGATCGAGACCAGCTGACCCGGCAGGACGTTGGAACGCCCGGACCGATCGCTTCAACGACGCCCGACGCTTCCGCACCGATCGTCAGCGGCATCTTGCGCTTGGCAAACGCCATGCCGCGCCAGCCCCAGACGTCGATATGGTTGAGCGCGACGGCCTTGACGCGCAGCGTCACTTCGCCGGGACCGGGCGCTTCCGGCTCGGGAATGTCCACGGCTTCGAGCCGGCGGTCTCGATCAGTTGCAGCGCGCGCATGTTCTTCGTTTCCTTCCGGATGCATGATGCAGACGACGACGTCTTAAGACGCGTTATGCCCGGGGCTTGTCCCGGGCATCTGCCTGCAATCAATTTCATGTCTGGACGTCAAAAAATCCTCGGGGGCAAGCCCGAGGATGACGTTCTCGTGTCTTGGGCAGTGCCCTTACGCCGGTTCCACCGTCATGACAAGGCTGGCATTCTGCCCGCCGAAGCCGAAGGAGTTGGAAAGCACGGCTTTCGGCTGTCCGTCACGCTTCACGTTCGGCACGACATCGAGAACGATGGTCGGGTCCGGATTGGTGTAGTTGATCGTCGGCGGCAGCGTGCCGGTCAGCATCGTCTGGAACGAGAAGACCGCTTCGACCGCACCGGCGGCCGTCAGCGTATGACCGATCATCGACTTGTTGGACGACAGCGGAATATCCTTCAGGCTCTCGCCGAAAACGGCAAGCATCGAGCCATATTCCATCTTGTCGTTCTCAGGCGTCGAGGTGCCGTGAGCATTGATATAGCCGATACCGCCCTCTTCCATGCCGGCATCAGACAGCGCCGCACGGATCGTCGCGATCGCAGGTCCGCCATCCGGCGAGGAACGCGTGCGATGGAAGTGATCAGCCTTTTCGCCGATGCCCTTCATGATGCCGAGCACCTTGGCGCCGCGGGCAATCGCGGATTCGAGCGATTCCAGCACCAGCGTCGCAGCACCCTCGGCGATGACGAAACCGTCGCGATCCTTGCTGAACGGCTTCGATGCCTTTTCCGGCGGATCGTTCTGCGTCGAAAGAGCAGACAGAAGCGAGAAGCGGATCAGCGCCTCGGCGCTGACCGAACCATCGGTCGCGACAACAAGCGCCCGGTCGGTGCGGCCCTGACGGATCGCCTCGACGCCGAGCTGGATAGCCGTGACACCCGAGGCACAGGCCGTAGACAGCGTCACGGGAAGCCCGCGTGTGCCAAACGTGTCGGAAAGACGCTCGGAGATCGAGCCGAACTGCACGGCTTCGAGGAAGGCCGGATCAGGACGCTCGCGCATGGCGGCAAGGAACCGGTCATAGACATCGCCCTCGGCCTTCGACGGTGGGGCGCGGTCGGCAAGCTCGAAACGGGCCGACCATTCCGGCTCGACCGGCGGTGCGGCCAGAAACAGCGGACCGTCGAAATCGCCATTGACGCCGGCCTGCGCCAGAGCCTCGATCGTGGTTTCGCGGGCAAACGCATAGGAGCGCTCGACGGCGTTATCCACCGGCACCGAGATGAAATCGACGGTGCCGCTGATGCGGGTCGAGAGCTTGTCGGTCGGGAAGCGGGTGATGTTGTGGATGCCGGACGTGCCGGATGTCAGCGCCGCCCAGTTGTCGGTCAGGCCCTGACCGAGCGAGGTGATGACGCCCATGCCGGTGACGGCAACGATCGGACGGCCCAGATGATCCTTGAAACGCGTATCGCTCATGATCGGAAACTCCTTCAGCCTGCCGAAAGAACGGCGAGGCCTTCGCCGCGCGTATAGCCGACCGTCGTGACGACGGCGTGGCTGGCAGCAGCGGTCATCGGCTGTTCATGTGTCGTATCGAAGGCCGGAACCTTCGCCTTTTCGTCGAGCGACAGGGCCGCCAGCGCAAGGCCGAGCGGGAACTGCGCTTCGAGTGCATGGCCCGTCACGCCGCCATAGCCGCGCACCGGTGCGCCGGCAAAGGTCTCGGTGAGAAACGCCTTTTCGCGGGCGGAAAGCTCGGTCATGCCGGTCGCGCCGGAAAACACCACCGCGTCGGAGGCCGGAAGCGCTGCCGCATCCTTGGCAAGCCGGGTCAGGCGCTTTTCGAGCCCGCCCTCGTCGCGCGACCGCGATCGCCTTCAACGCCATCGATCGTCGCATAGATATGCGCGCCGCGGGCCT
Organism: Shinella sp. UYSO24; assembly: GCA_902167985.1. Taxonomy (GTDB): domain Bacteria; phylum Pseudomonadota; class Alphaproteobacteria; order Rhizobiales; family Rhizobiaceae; genus Neorhizobium. The sequence continues at coordinate 222,269 of CABHNZ010000005.1, read as the reverse complement.
CGGCATACTCGCGCTGCTCCAGCACCAGGAAGGCGCCAACGCTGCCCATGATCATGCCGCCGCCATTCTCGTTGGAACGCGACCAGAGCGGATGCCACTCACCCGTTGCATGCGCCTGAATGCCCTCGACGAGAAGCAGGATATCGGCGCGTTCGGCAACGAAGGCACCGCCGACGAGGCTGTGCGTCGATTGCCCGGCCTTGATCCGGTGATAGGCCGTCTCGATGGCGGAAATCCCGGCCGCTTCTTCGCCCATGAAGGTGCGCGAGGAACCCGTGACCTTGTGGACGATCGAGATATTGCCGGCCATCAGGTTGGAAAGCTGCGCCAGAAACAGCGTCGGGCGCAGTTCCGTCGTCAGCTTCTCGTTGAGGAGCACATCGCGGTCGTTACGCTTCAGCGCTTCGTCGACGATCAGCGAATCGACCTTGATGTCGCGCTCGCCGCCGCCGGCAGCCACGATCATGTCCATCGAGGCGCAGGCCTCGGCATTGTCTTTCAGGCCCGCATCGTCAAGCGCAAGGCCTGCCGAAAACACGCCGAGACGCTGCCAGTTCTCCATCTGGCGCTGGTCGCCACGCTTGGCAATCTGCGCGACCAGTCGATTTCCGGCATCGGATGGACGGGATAGGGCTTGAAGCGCTCGGCTTCGACAACCGGAGCGGCCACAGCCGATGCGGAGAGCGCAGCGATATGCGCGTCCTTGCCGACACCAAGGCAGCTGACGATCCCAATACCGGTGATCACGACATCATTGGCAGACTTCATCATTGTCCTCTTGGCCCAGTCTTTTTAGCAATCGCCGGGATGAGACCCGGCTCGCATTCGGCTTGGCGACCATCGGCCGCCAGCCTTCAGCGTTCAGCCGCCGGCCTGCATGGCGGCGACGAGGCCGACCTCTTCGGCACGCTTGCGCACGATCAGCGCCAGCGGCACTTCGGAGAAAGGCATGGTGCGCAGCTTCAGCTGCGCGTCGCAGACCTTCTTGCCGGCCGACGTGATCTTCGCCTTGGTCACGGCATAGCCGGAACCCTCATGCTCCAGATAGGCCTCGATGTCGAGGATAGCTTCCGGCTCGACAAAGGCGCGCATCTTGGCGCCGTCCACGGACATGAGGAACGGCATGGCGGCGAAATCCGTGGCAGCCAGCACCAGGAAACCCGATGCCTGCGCCATGGTCTCGATCAGAAGCACGCCCGGAACGAGCGGCATGCCGGGGAAATGGCCCTCGAAGACGGGGCTTTCCGCCGGCACGACGGAGCGTACCTTGATATTTTTCCGATCGGCGTCGATCATCTCGACGCGATCGATCATCTGGAAATATTCAAGTAGCATGGCAAAGCCCGGCGAGGGCTTAAGCCTTCGCCGCCCTCAGTTCGTCGATCTTGGCGCAGAGGTTCTTCAGGACGAAATATTCCTCCGTCGAAACCTTGCCCTCGTTCACTTCCTGGGTCCACTGTTCCAGCGGAATCTTGATGCCGAACTCCTTGTCGATCGCAAAGACGATGTCCAGGAAGTCCAGGCTGTCGATACCGAGGTCGTCGATCGTGTGGCTTTCCGGGGTAATCGTTTCGCGGTCGATTTCGCTCGTCTCAGCGATGATGTCGGCAACTTTGTCGAATGTAGCGGTCACGCCCATAGTCCTCTGCAGAATAGGTAATCAGGCCTCCACATAGGCAAATCGGTTCCAATTGCCAATGGCTTCGTGACGAGCCGCGCCAATTTGCACCATTTGTGTTGCCTAAACAGCAATCGAATGGCGTCCACGGCCCTCTGAAAGGTAGCGATCGAACACCGAAGCGATGCTGCGCGCAAACGGTTTTCCCGCCCGCGTTACCCGGAACGTGCCCTGCGAGGCCGTACAGATGCCATCGCGATTGCCGCGCGCAACGCCCGCGCCTCGGCAATCACCGCCTCCGCCGCCTCGCCGAACTCTGCCCGAAGCGGCAGGAAATCGAAGCCGAAGGAGCACATGATCTTCTCGATGACCTGCGCCCGCATCCGGTCATCGCAGGTAAGCTCGATGCCGCGCACCGTGGCCAATCCCGCGTTAGAGCCCGCGGCAAGCCCCGCCTCGCCCGAACCACCCTCCTCCACCATCCGCTGGTAGCCTGCCGTCGCCGGCATGTTCTGCACATAGCCTTGCGGGAGAAAACCGATCGAGGAAGCGCCGAGCCCGATCAGCGCATCGGCAGCATCATCCGTATAGCCCTGGAAATTCCGCCGCAGCCGCCCTTCCCGCGAAGCGACCGCAAGCCTGTCCTGCGGCAAGGCGAAATGATCGATGCCGATCGCCTCGTAACCGGCGCCAGAAGCAGCTCCGTCGCATGGTTCGTCTGGCGGAAGCGTTCGCCTATGTCCGGCAGCGCCTCCTCCGGGATCATCGTCTGATGCTTCTTCATCCACGGCACATGGGCATAGCCGAAAAGCGCGATCCGGTCGGGCCTCAGCGACACGATATCCGAGACCGTGCGCTCCAGCGACGCGATCGTCTGATACGGCAGACCATAGAGAAGATCGCAATTGACCGACTGCACGCCGCGTTCCCTGACTGCATCGACGACAGAGCGGGTCTGTTCGAAGGATTGCAGCCGGTTGATCGCCGTCTGCACGGCAGGATCGAAATCCTGCACGCCGAGACTGGCGCGTGTCAGCCCGATCTCGGCCAGCGCATCATAGCGCGCCTCATCGAGATCGTTAGGATCCATCTCCACGGCGATCTCGGCATCGTCCGCGAATGTAAACGCACTTCGAAGAGCCGCCATCAGACCCAGCATGTCCTCTGGCTTCAGCATGGTCGGCGAACCGCCGCCGAAATGCACCGCGCGCACCTTCACCCCATTCGACACGCGGCGGCCGACCGCCTCGATCTCCCGTTTCAGCGCCGCAAGATAGGTGGTGATCGGCTCATAGCGCAGCGTCTGCTTGGTATGACAGGCACAGAACCAGCAGAGCCGGTCGCAATAGGGGATGTGCAGATAGAGCGATAGCGTCTGCCCGTCATGAAGCTCCGACAGCCAGCGTCCATAGGTACCGCATCGATGCCGGGATGGAATTGCGGTGCGGTCGGATAGCTGGTGTAGCGCGGCACGGCACCGGAATATCTGGCCAGCAGTTTCTCATTCATGACGTCTATTCCTCGGCGGATCTGCCCTCCTTCCAAGGGGTATCTGCGGAATATTTCGGCCACTTTGACCTGTATCAACCCGAACCGTCTTCTGTTGACGAAAGTCAAGCCGAACAAGACAAAGCAGAGGACGCCGCATCAGCGCCGACACCATCATGGACGCCAGACTGAAGACTTTCGACGAGCCGGAGATCCCGAACGCCTGCCCAACCGCCTGTAAGGGATGCGACGCCCGCTCGCGCGGCATCTGTGCTGCGCTCGATCCGCTACAGCTTGCCGAACTCAACCGGCATTCGCAGCGTCGTTCGGTATCGGCCGGCAGCGAGCTGATCGGTCAGGCAGAAAGCGTCGGCACCTTCTGCAACATTCTCGATGGCGTGGTGAAACTGTCGAAGGTGATGGCGGATGGCCGCCAGCAGATCGTCGGCCTGCAATTTGCCCCGGATTTCATGGGCCGCCCCTTTGCCGGCGAAAGCCGGATGAGCGCCGAGGCCGCCACCGACATGGAAGTCTGCGTCATCCCGAAACGCATGCTGGAGCGGATGATGGCTGCCTCGCCCGATCTCGGCCGCCGCCTGCACCATCAGGCGCTGGAGGAGCTGGACGATGCCCGCGAATGGATGCTGACGCTTGGCCGCAAGACGGCGGTCGAAAAGGTCGCAAGCTTCCTTGTCCTGATTGCCGAACGCGCTGCCGAAACCAAGCTACAGGCCGCCGTCTTCGACCTGCCCCTGTCGCGCGCCGATATCGCCGATTTCCTCGGCCTGACGATCGAGACGGTCAGCCGCCAGATCACCAGATTGCGCAAGGACGGCACGATCCTTGTCGAGAACAACCGGCACGTCACCGTGCCGGATCTCGACCGTCTCAGGAACGCCGCCGGCAGCGACTGAAGATCAGACCGAAAGCAGGGCCGAACGGATCACGTCCAGAACGCCATCCGGCCGAACGCCGACGGCAACCGACTGGCTCGGCACGCCATCCCAGGCGCTGCGACGAAGCGGCGGCCATTATCCGGCGCCTGGATGGTCTTGCCATCGGCAAGCCCGCCGCAGACGGTGCGGACCGGCCCGGTGCGCAGATCGAACAGTTCCGGCGCCACGAGATAGACGCAGGCGCAGCTGTCATGGATGACCATGCCGTCGAGCCCGACGCGCTGGCGGTAGAAATCGATATAGAACTGCGACAGGTCGGAGAGCAGTTTGAGCCCCGTATCGCCCTTCTTCTCGGCCTCTGAAACCATGTCGGCGAGGTAGCTGCGCTGCATCACCGTCTGCATCGTCACGTCGAGACCGAAAAGCACGACCTTCCACGGCGCGATGAACACGAGATCGGCCGCTTCCGGGTCGCCATGGATATTGGCTTCGGCGGCCGGCGTCACATTGCCGTTGACGTCGAAGGCGCCGCCCATGATGACGACTTCTTTCACCAGCGAGGCGATTTCCGGATCTTCGGAGAGCGCCAGCGCCAGATTGGTCATCCGCCCGACGGCAACCAGCGTCACCTCATGCGGATTGGCCCTCACCGTATCGATGATGAACCGGTGCGCCGGGCGTGGATCGACCGGCCAGTCGATCACGTCGGGAATACCGATATTGCCGAGCCCGTCCTCGCCATGCACCAGTGCTGCCGGGTGGTTGTCGCCGCGGGTCGCATCATAGGCATGGCCGGCACCCTTGGCGATCGGCGCCTTGATACCCCATTCGCGATGCAGGAACTGGGCGTTGCGCGTCACCGTCTCGATCGTCGCATTGCCGAACACGGTGGTGACGCCGAGAAGGTCGATCTCGGGATGCCGATGCAGGAAGAGGAGCGCCATCGCATCGTCAACGCCCGGATCCGTATCGAAAATAACCTTCTGCATCTCATCCCACTCCATCATGTTCGCCGTCTCGTTGAAGACGTCTTGGCTGTGCCGGCGACCATAGCGGCACGCCGCGCGAACGCAACGGCGGACGAGACATACCGGCGGGGAAAACTCACCCGCCGCAACACCGAGCCGGATAAAACCGACCACCGGGAACGCAAACCCGCCCGAGACGCATTGCAGATACAGGCATTCGGTGGCAGAAGCGCGCGTCTCGCCTGACCGGCCGGGCGCGGCAGGGCAATGCCCTGTGCATCCCTCACCCTACGGCAAGGCCTTAACCCTACGGCATGACGTCACCCGGCGATCAGGCCGTTCACCGTCACGCCCGCCCCCGCCTCATCCCAACCCCTGGCCCGCCTTGCTCCGGGCGGAAGGCAATCCGATAGCCTTCGCCTCCACCAGCGCGATTCCCGCCCCAAAATACTCCCCAGTGATCCCAGCCATGACCGACATCGCCTTCCAACTGCTTGCCCTGCTCTTCCTTGCCGCGATCTTTGCGGGCTTTGTCGATTCGATTGCCGGCGGCGGCGGGCTGATTACCATTCCGGTCCTGCTTCTCGCCGGCATTCCGCCGCTCGAATCGATCGCCACCAACAAGCTCCAGTCGCAGTTCGGCTCGGCCTCGGCCACGATCGCCTATGCCCGCAAAGGCCATGTGAACCTGAAGAAGCAGCTGCCCATGGCGCTGATGGGTCTGGTCGGTGGCGCGGCCGGCGCGCTTCTGGCCTCGCTCGTGCCGGCCGGCATTCTTGCCGCCGCCATCCCCTTCCTGCTTGTCGCCATCGCGCTCTTCTTTGCGGTGAAGCCGAACCTCAACGACACCGACAGTCACCAGCGGGTGACGCCCTTTGTCTTCGGCCTGACGGTTGTTCCGCTGGTCGGCCTCTATGACGGGCTTTTCGGCCCCGGCGCGGCTCGTTCTACATGCTCGGCTTCGTGCTTCTCGCCGGCTTCGGCATGCTGAAGGCAACGGCCCATACCAAGCTCATCAATCTCGGCTCGAATTTCGGCTCGTTTCTGGTCTTTGCCGCAACCGGCTCGATCCTCTGGAAAGTCGGCATCGTCATGGGCGTGGGCCAGTTCATCGGCGCACAGATCGGCTCCGGCCTTGCCATGCGCAATGGCGCAAAGCTCATCAAGCCGCTGCTGGTGATGTCCTGCCTTGCACTGGCAATCAAGCTGATGGCCGATCCGAGCCATCCGGTAAGGCTGTGGCTGGGCTTCTAGGCCCCGCTCAGCCCTTCATCTTCCCCTCAGCCCTTCATTTTCAATGAGAGCCCGGCGGCGATGAAATGCACCTCGTCGGCAACGGCGGCGACGGCCTGATGCAGCCGCCCGGCATGGTCGCGAAACTCCCGCGCCATGCGGTTTTCCGGCACGATGCCAAGCCCGACCTCGTTCGAGACGAGCACGACCTGCCCCTGACAGGTCGAGAGAACTTCAACAAGCTCGTGGCAACGCTGCGTGATATCCTCATCATTCATCATCAGATTGGTGATCCAGAGCGTCAGGCAATCGACGAGGACCGCACGATCAGGAGCCGTCACGGCCTTCAGCGTCTCGGCAAGCGCCAAAGGCTCCTCATGCGTCACCCAGCCTTCGCCGCGGTCGAGCCGGTGTCGGGCGATCCGCTCCTCCATCTCGCCGTCATAGGCGCGGCCCGTCGCGATATAATGGCGCTCGAGCCCCGTCTCGCGCACGAGACGTTCCGAAAACCGGATTTCCCCGAACGCGCGCCGCCAAGGACGAAGGTGATGTGACCCGCGCGCGTCATGATCGGCAAATCCATGATGTCATCGATGAGAGAAGGGGTGGACCGGACGATTCGTAGAGGTCAGGGGCGTCCGGTCCTGTTGAGGTCTGAATCGTATTCACGAGAGATATGGTGCGTCGCATATGGCCTATAGTCAAGTCGCAATGCGACGATGAAGACTGGACGCTGCCCCCACGAACTGAGGGGCGAGATTGCTGGCGACCGGTACGCAATACCTAAATCCGGTGCCACCGTGGCTTTCTCGGCCACGGGGTAAAATTAGCGCCACATCCTTACCGGATGGTTAGTAACCACACGCCGGAAGAGCGAAATTTCACTTTTCTTCGCCATCACCCGCATTTTTCTCGCGCTAAGGACGCGCTCCGGCCGCGGATTTGCCTGAGCACCCGGGCAACCGCCGGCCCATGGTTGATTTCCGGCAGGGAAAACGTAGGCTTGGCTTTCATACGCAAAGACCGCCAACCGGCGGCGCAGCATCCCTTGAGAGCCGGAGGTCTTGGACAATGAACAAGCTTATCGCCTGCCTTGCACTGGTCGCCGGTCTCTATGGGACAAGCGGTTCTGCGCAGGCTGCCTGCGGTTCCCTGTCCATTGCCGAGATGAACTGGGCCTCGGCCGGCATCGCCGCCAATATCGACAGCTTCATCCTCGAACACGGCTATGGCTGCACCGTCGATCTCGTCAGCGGCGACACCATGCCCACCTTCATCTCCATGAACGAGAAGGGCGAGCCCGACATGGCGCCCGAATTCTGGATCAACTCGGTGCGCACCCCGCTCGAAGCCGCCTTCAAGGAAGGCCGACTGATCGAGGGCGCGGAAATCCTTTCCGATGGCGCGGTCGAAGGCTGGTGGATCCCGAAATTCGTCTCCGATGCCCATCGCGACATCAAGACGGTGGAACAGGCGCTCGCCCATCCCGAACTCTTTCCGGCACCCGATGATCCGTCGAAGGGCGCCATATACAATTGCCCCTCGGGCTGGAGCTGCCAGGTCTCGACCACCAATCTCTACCGCGCGGTCGGCGCCAAGGACAAGAATTTCGAACTGGTCGATACCGGTTCGGCGGAAGGCCTCGACGGCTCGATTGCCAATGCCTTTGCCAAGAAGACCGGCTGGCTCGGCTATTACTGGGCCCCGACCGCCATTCTCGGCAAATACGAGATGGTGAAACTCTCCTTCGACGTGCCGCATGACCGCGCCGACTGGAACAGCTGCACCGCAGTTGCCGACTGCGCCAATCCGAAGATCAATTCCTACCCGACCTCGCAGGCCTTCACCATCGTCACCAAGGCGTTTGCCGAAAAGGCGGATGTGGCGATGGATTATATCAAGAAGCGCAAATGGACCAATTCCACCGTCAACACGCTGCTCGCCTGGCAGGATGAAAACCAGGCCAGCAATGCCGACGCGGCACGGCATTTTCTCGAAACCAATACCGATCTTTGGACCAAATGGGTAACGCCCGACGTCGCCGAAAAGGTCAAGGCCGCCCTCTGACCTGATGGCAGCAAGGCGGGCCAAGCGGAGCCGAACCGAACCGAACCGAACCGAACGGACTGCGACATTTCTGCGCCGGAAGAAGTTCCGTCGCCGCGCCACAGGCCCGGCCGGACGTGCTACATGCATCTGGAATCACAAGCGGCGCCGAAAGCCGCGGCAGGCAGGGCCCGCAACCGCGTGGGGCCCGCCCGACAACAGCGGAGAAACCACCATGAGCAACGTCGCCCCGATCGGAAATCGCGAAACCGTCGCAGAAAGCCTTGCCGGCCGTAGCGATGAACAGAAGAGCTGGCTCTCCCTGATGATGGAAAACCCGGCCATGGACGATGTTCTTCTCGATGGCCTGCATCTCTATCTCGAACAGGCCTCAAGCGCCCGTTTCCTGAACTCGATCAAGCTTCAGGCAGCCGGCGAATGGCTGGGCACCAACGGCCCTGCCCGCCTGCAGATCCGCCTCATGGAAGCCGCCCGCTCCAGCCAGCACCCGGCCTTTGCCGCCCTGCGTGACGGCCTGGCGAAATCCGGCGGTCTCGAGCGCGCCTACCCGAAATCGACTGTTTGACGAGAACGCCTGACAGAGAGGCGCCGACGTCTCTCAAGACCAGCACCATCACGAAAAAAGCGCCGCCCGGAAAACCGGTACGGCGCTTTTTTAGTATGCTCTTCCCCGCATAAAGACCTTCGAGCCCGAAAGCACCGAACGGCAAGCGGTTCAAATCCTGCGGATCAATATTTGGCGGCGCGATCGACCTTCTTGCCGGCCGCCTGAGTGGCGTCCACGGTGTTTGCCGTATCCTGGCCAATGCCACGGATCGTGTTGCCGCAGGAACTCAGGGAAACCGTCGTTGCCAGAAGGGCTGCGATCACGGTTACAGTCTTTGCCGTCTTGGACGCCGTCATGGGGGTTATCTCCGGATGGATAGCAATCTATTCGTTTTGGAAAACAGGTTCCGCGCCAAGAACGCACGAATGTGAAAAAGGTTCACGCCTTCGTGTCATATTTCTTCACGCGATCGATTTCCGTCCCGATCGCCATCCCTCCTCTCGTCAGGCCGCAGCCGCAGAGATCGTGCTGAACGCATCGCGAATGCTGTCGGCCACAGCCTGTACCGGCGCCGAGAGCTGCGAGCCGGTCAAGAGCCGGATGTCGAAGCTGATCAGCTCCGGCAGGCCCTCCTTGGCACCGAGGATCTGCATGTCGTCGGTAACATAGGAACGCGGCAGCGGCGCGATCGCCAGATCCGAAACGATGGCGGCGCGCTGCGCCATCGTATGGGCGCTGGCATAGGCGATGCGATAGGGCCGCTTGTGCTTGTCGAGCTGTGTCAGGGCATCGTTGCGCCACACGCAGCCCTCTTCCCAGACCGAGACGGGGATCGGATCGCGCAGATGCGCCGTGCCGCATTTCGCTCCGGCCCAGACGAGCTTTTCCGTATGGATCACCTCGCCGATCGTCGGAAAAGGCTTGGTCGCGCAGTTGATCAGCGCCAGATCCAGCCGCTGCTCCTCCATCCGCCGGCGCAACAGCAGGCTCTGGTCGACGGTCACATCCACCATGATCCCCGGAAAGCTCGCGCCAAAATCCCGCAGCACCTTCGGCAACAGCCGTTCGGCTATATCGTCGGGCGCACCGAGCCGCACGCTGCCGGACATATCGGGCATGACGAAGCGCGACACGGCTTCGTTGGAGAGCGCCAGCATCCGCCGCGCATAGGTCAGAAGCGTCTCGCCCTGCTGCGTCAGGGTGACGGAACGTGCATCGCGCAGGAAAAGCACCGCCTTCAATTGCTCTTCCAGTTTCTTGATCTGCATCGAGACGGCCGATGGCGTCCGCAGCACCGCCTCGGCGGCGGTCGAGAAATTGCCCGTCTCGGCAATCGCCACGAATGTGCGCAGAACATCATTGTCGAGAAGCGGCAGAGGCTGGCGGAAAGGCACGGTCATGACGAACTCTCCATTCAAGAAAATTGAATTTAAAGACCATATCATTTCGTTTGATTGAAAGTCAAACCACCCCCATATTGACAGTCATCAGATGCAGCCCATGAAACGCAGATCAATACCAAACAGAATTTCATAGGACACATAACTTACATCTGATTGATTGATGGGTTTGAGAGGTCCATTCTCCCGATCGGCTTCCCTGCCACCAATCAAGAAAATTCAGGAAACACCGGAAGAAACACCCAAGGAGAATTCCGATGACGACGATCAGTCTCGGCCACGGCGCCCGCACGCGCCGCACCACAACCACAGGCTTTGATTTTGGCGGATTGGCACGCCGCGCCCTGCGCCTTGCCGGTCGCGTTCAGGCCGAAATCAGCCGCCGCCGCACCGAAAGAATGCTTGAAGGCCTGCCCCTCGACATCCGCAAGGATATCGGCTGGCCGGCTCCCGAACGACCCCGTCCCGCTCCCCTGCAGCCACGCGCTGACAGGTTCGCACCATGAATGAAATCACCACATCTCGGCGGGCCTCGCATTGCAGCCCCGTCGAGATGCAATACCGAATGCACCAATTGCCGATTTCCGACAGATAAATTCCCCAAGCGACACATCCATGTCGCAAATTCATCAAAGTCCTGTCGTCAAAAGCCCTTCTCCTGTATCTTTACCCATGCCAATGTCGCTTTTAAAGTAGCGACGTCGACATGACGCAAAAAGCAAAAGGGAACGGCAAGCATGGATCTGATGAGCACGAATCCGGGAAAGAAGCGCTCGCTCGTTTTTTCCTCGTCCCGAATTTCACCATGCTGCCCTTCGCAGCCGCCGTTGAGACGCTGCGCATTGCAAACCGCATGCTCGGCTATCAGGCCTATACCTGGCGGCTCTGTTCCGCCGATGGCGAGAAAGTCTACTCGTCGAGCGGCATTGCCATTGAAGTCAATTCTTCCGTCACCGACGAGCGGCGCCATCTCGGCAACGAGAACCGCCCCAACATGGTGCTCGTCTGTTCCGGCGTCTATGTCGAGGATTACAACAACAAGTCGGTCAATGCCTGGCTGCGCGAGACCTATAATCGCGGCATCGCGGTCGGCAGCCTCTGTACCGGCGCCCATGTTCTGGCGCAGGCAGGCCTCCTGAACGGCAAGCGCTGCGCCATCCACTGGGAAAACCTGCCCGGTTTTGCCGAGGCCTTCCCGCAGGCGGAAGTCTATGCCGATCTCTACGAGGTCGACAGCAACCTCTATACATGCGCCGGCGGCACCGCCTCGCTGGACATGATGCTGAACCTGATCGGCCAGGATTTCGGCGAAAACCTCGTCAACCGCGTCTGCGAACAGCAGCTGACCGACCGCGTGCGCAACCCGCATGACCGTCAGCGCCTGCCGCTGCGCGCCCGGCTCGGCGTGCAGAACAACAAGGTCCTGTCGATCATCGAGCTGATGGAAACCAATCTGGCAGAGCCCCTGTCGCTGGTCGAGATCGCCGATGATGTCGGCCTGTCGCGCCGCCAGATCGAACGCCTCTTCCGCCAGGAAATGGGCCGTTCGCCGGCCCGCTACTATCTGGAAATCCGCCTCGACCGCGCCCGCCATCTTCTGGTCCAGTCCTCCATGCCGGTGGTCGAGGTGGCGGTTGCCTGCGGCTTCGTCTCGGCCTCGCATTTCTCCAAATGCTACCGCGAGATCTACAACCGCTCGCCCCAGCAGGAACGTGCCGAACGCAAGCTGACGCTCAGCCCGGCACGCGCAGGCGTCATCGCCTGACGGCGGGGCTGGCCCTTACACATTCGACCCACAAAAGAAAACGGCGGCCCGATATCGAGGCCGCCGTTTCATATTCTGCGAAACGATATCTGCGTCAGGCGACGTTCTTTGCCGGCGCCCGCTGACTTTCCTTCATCGAGCGGATCTGCATCAACGTGTCGAGGTTCTGGTTGATGCGGCAATAGAACTCTTCGTCGATGAACGGCCGCAGCATGAAGTCATTGCCGCCGGCCTTCAGGAACCGCGCCGACAGCAGCCGGTTGGACGACGACGAGACGCCGATGACGCGCAGCTCATGCGAACCGCGCACCGAACGGATGCGCCGCGTCAGCTCGAACCCGTCGATATCGGGCATGTTGTAATCGGTGACGACGAGGCCGATATCGGCATTCTTCTTCAGGATATCCAGCGCCTTGGCGCCGCTGTCCGCGACGCTGACGCGGAAATTGTAGCGCTTGAGGCGGCTCGAAAGCAGCGCCCGCGCCGTCGGGCTGTCATCGACGATCAGGACGTGATGACGGTGATTGGTGAGGAACCGGCAGACCGATTCCGCCAGCATCTCCACGGCAAAGACATTGTCCTTGAGGATATAGTCGACCACATCCTTGGCCAGCAGCTTGTCGCGCGTATCCTCGTGGAACGTGCCGGTAAACACGATCGTCGGGATCGACAGGTCGATCAGATATTCCAGTGCCTCGCCGTTTTCGGCGCCCGGCAGGTTGATGTTGGAAATCGCCAGCGTCACCGGCTCGGTCGAGCGGTCATAGGCCAATTGCAGATCTTCGAAATTGCGGCAGATCTCGACCTCGACGCCGAACAATTCGTTCAGGCGTTTGCCGATCATGGAGGTAAAGACATTGCTATCTTCCGCCAGCAAGATACGGGAATTTGCAAGCGACTGCCCGGAATATTGCATTCCGGAAATTCCGAGGAAACTCATGACACCCCTTGACCGTTTTGGTTATCGACCTCACCCGCGAAATACTTAGGCACCAAGCGATTGCACAACCGTTAATCGACAGCGGCGCCGATCTCCAAAAGCATAAAGGCGGCCCTGAAGACCGCCTTTATTGTCAATAAGTTATTACGAGCGCGGCAGGACTTGCCCGCGCCGCGCCTTTTCTTCAGGCGCCACCCCGCCCATCACCCTCGTCGAGCATCGGCGGCCCCTTGGCTGATGGAAGACGATTTCCTGCTGCGGCACCGGCATTTCGATACCTTCCGCCCGGAAGCGCGACAGGATGGCGATCCGAAGGTTGTTGCGGACCCTCAACCCGTCCGCCATGTCGGCCAGATGGAAACGCAGCTCGAAATCGAGCGACGAACCGGCAAAGCGCAGGAATTCCACATGCGGCTCGGGATTGCGCAGCACTTCCGGAATGTCATTGACCAGTTCCAGCAGGATATCCATGACCTTCTGCGGATCCGACCCGAAGCTGACGGAGACCGGAATTTCCGACCGCTGGATGCGGTTGCGGTGCGTCCAGTTGCCGACCGGCGAGTTGATCAGTTCCGAGTTCGGCACGATGATCGACTGCTTGCGGAACGTCTCGATCTCGGTGGCGCGCACCGAGATGCGCTTGACGATACCTTCCGTCGTGCCGGTGATCACCTGATCGCCGACCTTGAACGGCCGCTCGACCAGAAGGATGAGGCCCGAGACGAAGTTCGACACGATATTCTGCAGGCCGAAACCGATACCGACAGACAGTGCCGAGGCAACCAGCGCAAAGCTCGAAAGATCGATCCCCGCCGCCGACACGCCGACGATCATCGCCAAGCCCACGCCGAGATAGCCGATACCGGTCTTGACCGAGTTGCGCACCCCGAGATCGACCTGGCTGCGCGCCATGACATTGCTGTCGATCCACTTCTGCACCCAGCCGGTGACGACATAGCCGACACCGAACAGAAGGATGCCGCCGAGAATGCCGACGAGCGAGATCGAGATATTGCCGATGGTGATCCGGGTGAAGACCTGGAAGATCCAAGCCTCGATATCCGAGATCTGGAAACCCCAGGTGAGCAGGATCAGGGGGATGCCGAAGAACAGCGCAAAGGCATAGATCCCGAGCCCTGCGAGAAGCCCCGACTGGTCGAGCGCCACGTCGCCGAACTTGAAGCGGTTGCCGAGCCAGCGCCCCGCACCGGTATCGCGAAACGCGCCCTGTTTGGAAATCGCCTTGCCCGAGAGAAGCCCGATATAGATCAGCACCAGAACGGCGCTGGTCAGCACCAGCTGTGTGGAGAGAAAGCGTGCAAGCCCGATATAGCCGGAGACGGCGGACAGCAACAGAACGATGCTGATCAGCCGCATCAGAAGCGGCAGGAAGCGCGGCCACGCCCTGCCCCTCTCCTCCGGATCGCCGCCGACCGCCATGATCGGCTTCAGGAAGGAGATGAAGGCGACGATCAGGCTGATCATCACCGAGGCGACGAGGCTCTTGACGATGGTCAGCGCCAGAGGCGAGCTCAGCGCCTCCGACACGGCGGTGAGGAAATAGTCGAGGCTGTTGATGACCGCCATCGAGATGACGGCGACGCTCAGATATTTGGCGCCGCGATTGGTAACGCGCACCAGCCGCCAGTCCTGATCCCGCGGCGCAAGCACGGCATTCGAGAGCTTGGCAACGAAGAACACGAACCAGACCGTGCCGAAGAAGCTCGCCACCATGGTCGAGACATCCGAGCGCAGCACGTTGAACCCGTCGAGAAACAGGAAGGACGAGGCAAGGAAGGCGGCAAGCGCCATAGTCTCGGTAATCGTCGACCAGAAGGCGACCGACAGGCGGCGGATATAGGAGGGCGCCTCCTGCCCGTCATTGCGCCGGATCAGCCGCCCGAGCAGCCGGTAGCCGCCGAACAGGAACAGCAGCCCCGCCCCGATCGACAGGGCCAGCGCCCCGATCAGCTGCAGCGGCTTGAACCGGATGACGAAATTCAGCCAGCTTCCGACCGTGCTGGTGAAATCGGTAAACTGGTAGCGCTGCGCCTGCCCGGCCTCGACGAAGAGATCCGGGGTAATCTCCGTATGGCGAAACAGCGTGCGGGCAAACAGCGAGCGCCGCAGATTGGTGATCGTATTGCCGAGCTGGACCGCGCTGTTCGACAGCTGCGTCGCATTTTCAGTGACGACGTTGAGTTCCGCCCGCTCGTTGGTGAGCCGGGTGCGCTCTTCCGTCACGACGGGCGTCTCGGCGGGCGCGCCGGCCTTCGGCGGATCGCCGAGCGCCGTCAGGCGCGACTGGATCTGCTCGCCGCGATCCTTGAGCTTGTCTGAAAGCGCCTGCATCTCGCTGATGATGGCATCCGCCTTGACCCTGAGAGCCGCAAGGTCGGCGTCGTCATCGACATCCTGATGCACCGCCTTCTGGAAGCCCGAAAGCTGGTCGCGAATATGCCCGAGCTGCTTCTGCACCTCGCCATTGATCGAATCGGCCGTCACCGCATCGGCAGCAAGCGGCTTGACCGGCGCGGCAGGCGCAGCCTGGGCGGCCTGAGCGGGAGGCGCGGTCGCAGCCGGGGAAGCGGCGGCATTTGCTGCCGGCGCGGCAGTCTGCGGATTGGCTTGCTGCGCCTGCCCTTGTGGCGATTGTCCTTGTGGCGATTGCCCTGTGTCGGCTGACCTGTGTTGGCTGACCCTGGGCTGGCTGGCCCTGCTGATCTCCGCCGGCGGCCTGGCCGGCCTGCGGCTTGGTCGCCTCGGATGGTGCTGCGGTATTCGGTTGCGCCTGCGCATGGGCGGCCGTCGTCGTGACTGCGGCAAGCGGCAGGGCCACCAGCGGAGCGACGAGCGGAATGATGAGCAGGCTGCGGATCAGCGCCAGTCGGATACCGGACCCGGCAGGGTTCCGGCGCACTCGCGGCCTGGTGTGATGGGAGATGATGGACACGCGTCTTCCTTCGATCGATGCGGATTCGGCTGCGAACCTAAAGCCACTTCAAGGCGATTGAAAGAAACAGCTGACCGGCAACCGGAAGGAATGCCCCGGAATGAGGCAGGATGCGGGAACCTTGGTCCCCCCTGCGGCGTTCATCTGCGCCATGGAACAAAGGGACGGCGTTGCCGCTAGGCTGAACACCGCCTGGAAAATATGGCGAAAACAACGAGATCTCCGCCATCGGCTCATGATGGACCGGTGGCGGCCGCAAATCCTTGAAGGGGCTGGACCATGGAAACTGCAGGCATTGGCTGGATCGCGGCAATCATCATCGGCGGCATTGCCGGCTGGCTTGCCGAAAAATTCATGAAGAGCGACATGGGCGTCTTCATGAATATCATTCTCGGCATCGTCGGCGCCGTTATTGCCAACGCCATTCTCGGCGTCTTCGGCATCGTGCTGGCCGGCTGGCTGGGCTATCTCATCGCCGGCTTCATCGGCGCCTGCCTGCTGATAGCGATTGCCCGCGCCTTCCGCAGGTAAAGACCACGTCTCATACCTCCAAGTCACAAGAGCCTGCTGCGCATCCCGTTGCGGCAGGCTTTTCTTTACCCAACGTCAGCCAATCATTTCAGTCGAGGCTAATCCCGCCATGATCGACGCCCGTCAATCTTGAGAGCGCCTCCACCACGAAATTATGGTCTTCCCGCTGCGGCAACCCGGATACCGTCACCGCACCGATGACGCCGGCACCGGCGACCGTGATCGGAAATCCGCCGCCATGCGCGGCATAATCGGAAAACGGCAGGCCGAATTTCCCTTCGAGCGTCGCCCCCTGCAATTCGAGTTTGCGGCCCACGCCATAGCTCGGCTGGAACATCCGCAGCACCAGATTGCGCTTGCGCCGAAGCCAGTTCTCGTTGTCGGGAACCGAGCCGGGCAGCGCCGCATAGAAGGCCGGCATGGTCGAGAGCTTCACCTCGATTGCCACCGCATGCCCACGTTCCGCAGACCAGTCCCTCAGCAATGTGCCCAGCCGCCAGGCCTCGTCGAGACCGAAGGAGGCAAACACCAATGCCTTCTGCTGTTCGGCGATACGGGCGAGATCGTCTTCAATCGACATGCGTCATGCTCCGGCTGCGCAGGTTGGCCCGGTCACGATTGCCGGGCAGTCCTGCCGTTTTCATTGGCGTTTCACTCTGCCGCCACCAGCCGCGCCGAAGGAAAGAAGGCGCCGATCTCATCGACGGCAAAGCCGATCCGCTTGATCAGCGGCTCGGATGTCACCTTGTAGTCGACGAAATCCCTGTCCGACGCATAGACGGCGGTCGGCAGCGTATGCGCCATGAAGAAACCGAACAAGGGGCGCAGCTGATGTTCCACCATCAGCGCGTGGCGATCGCCGCCGCCGGTGGCGCTGATCAGGATCGGCTTGGCCCGCAGCTGCTCGGGATCGATCAGGTCGATGAAATGCTTGAAAAGACCCGGATAGCTGCCCTTGTAGGTGGGCGATCCGATGACGATTATATCGGCGCCGACAACCGCATCGACCACCCTCTTTGCCGCCGCATCGAGATCGTCGTAACGCTGCGCATGGCCGAGCGATGGGCCGACATCCGAAAGGTCGTAGAGCGCCGTGTCGAGATGATATTGCTGACCGGCAAGCGTGGCGATGTAATCCACCAGAACCCGCGTCTTCGACGGGCGATTGTAGCTCCCCGCCAGCCCGACCAGTTTCAAGCCGGATTTAAAGCCAGACGTAAAGCCAGATGTAAAGCCAGACATGCGATATCCTTCCTTGCCGTGATGGCCGAACCTCCGCCAGCCGCCATCCCTCACGGAAAGCGGTCTGCATGGAACCGGTCTACAGGCTTGGTCGAGAGCCGTCGAAGCAAGCGACTGTCACGCGGAAACGATATCGGAGAAAATCGATCCGCCTTTTGCGCTCGCCGCACAATAGTTTGAGCATGAGGCCCGCATGGACGGGAGGCACGCAGCCGGCGGGCTCACTCTGCCCGATCGGCCGCTAAATACGGTTCACCTCGATCAGGCGCTGCGGGCCTGTTGCGGCAGCCGCCGGATGATCTCTTCGGCCGCCTGTCTTGCGACCGCCTCGGCCTGCACCCGGATATCCGGCACTGCCGTGATCTCCCAGAACTGCCCGGCAGTCAAAGCACCGGCCGCATAAAGGCCGCGCTGCACCGTGCCATCCGGTCCGACCACCCGCGACCCGTTATCGACGGTGATCCCGAGCCGCAGCGGATCCATGGCAATCATCCCGCGGTCCCGCATGGCCTGCAACAGTGGCGAATGGCCGATCCCTGCCCGCTCCATGCCGGTACAGTTGACGATCCAGTCCGCATCGAAGGCCGCGACAGTGTCTCTCCCGCGCTGCCGGTAGGTGACGACGGCGCGGCCATCCGCATCCGCCTCGATATCCCGCACATAGCCCGCATGGATCTTGACGATACCCTCTGCCACCAGCTCGCTGAACCGCTCATGCACGTCAGGCGCAACCCGGTGGCGGTGAATGCTCCACCACGGCAGCGCATGGCGCAGGAAACGCGAGCGCTGCGCATCGCTCAGGCTCTGCCACAGCGCCTGCGTCTGCGGCCGCAATCCGTCGAACACCGACCGCCAGTCCTCGACAGTCTCCGCCTGCTTCCGCAATTCATGGAGAAGCACGCTGATCTCGCGGCTTTCCGGCAATTCGGGCGCCACGGCCGCCGGCCGGCGGCGCGGATGCGCCTGCGGCACCAGTCCGCGGCGGGAGAGAACATGCACGATGCCGCGATGTCCCTGTGCCTTAAGCGACAGAACCTGATCGATCATCGTCAGGCCTGAGCCGAAGACGCAGATCTCGTCATCCGGCTCGACGCGCGAAAGCCAGCCGAGCCGCCACGGATTGATGACGGTCTGGCCTGCAAGTTCGCTCGCGATCTTCCTCTCGGAAATCGGCAGGCTCGCCGTGCCGACGCCGAGCGCCAGAACCACGTTGCGGGCGGAAAGGCCGGTACCGTTATCGAGGCGGAAAGTCAGTCCCTCCTCCTCGCAGGTGATACAGGAGGTCGCCTTGGCGCGAATGAAATCCACCTGCGCGCGCTGCGCCCTCGGCTTCAGATGCGCCGCCAGCGTATCGCGCAGATAAAGACCGTAATCGCCGCGCGAGGCGAAATCCTCGGCAAATACCGGCTTGCCGCGACGGCGAAGCCATTCGACGAAATCATCCGGCTTGTCGGGAAACACGCTCATCCGCGCCGCCGGCACATTCAGCCGGTGCAGATAGAATTCCGTCCGATAGGCCGTGCCGCGCCCGAAACCCGGATCGTCGCCGATGACGGCAATGGAGGCGCCCGGCGGCAGGTAGCGGAGGAAATTGATGGTCAGGGCGATCGCGGAAAAACCGGAGCCGACGATTGCGACGTCATAGGTCAAGCACATACTCCTCGTCCGTTGGCTGACGGCCTGCCTCATACGGGCAGGCCTCAGGCGGTAAGCGTTGGCGTGCAAGCGCCGGAACGGCCAAAAGGTTCCGGCGGCGCTCAATCTCGATCAGGTTAATAGAGATTGGCTTTCTGTAAAGCGATTTCTCGACCCGCAATCGACGGTTGCAGCGCACGATCCGCATGGCTCGACGAGCAAAACCCAGGGCAGCAAACCACAACCGCAAACAATGCGACAAAGGCGTCGCCCTCAACTTAAAAACACGGCAATTGCGCCACCAAGCCTTGCCGCCGGTGCAAAACGGGTGGATAGAGAAACTCCCACCTTCAAATGCAATCCACCCCAGGCGCATCCCATGGAAGAACTTTTCACCGCGACCGGCTTTGCGGCCCTGCTCGAAGTGATCGCGATCAACCTTGTGCTTTCCGGTGACAATGCCATCGTCATCGGCCTTGCCGCGGCGGGCCTGCCGGCGTATCTGCGCCCGAAGGCGATCCTTTTCGGCATCATCGCCGCAACCGTGCTGCGCCTGATCTTTGCAGCCGTCACCTCCTACCTCCTCGGCATTGTCGGCCTGCAATTGCTCGGCGGCCTCCTGCTTGCATGGGTCTGCTGGAAAATGTGGTCGGAACTGCGCGAAGGCGGTGACAGCGAGGCTGAAGCAGCCGAAGCCGCCGCCAAGGCGAAGGAAAAAACCTTCTGGCAGGCCGCGATGCAGATCGTCATCGCCGATGTTTCCATGTCGCTGGATAACGTGCTGGCCGTCGCCGGTGCCGCCCAGCAGCACCCGCTCGTTCTCATCATCGGCCTTGTCGTCTCGATCGCGCTGATGGGTGTTGCCGCCAATTTCGTCGCCCGCCTGCTCAACCGCTTCCGCTGGATCGCCTATGTCGGCTTGGCCGTCATCGTCTATGTGGCGATCACCATGATCTACGAGGCGCCCGCGAGGTTCTGCCGCTTCTCCACAGCGCCTGATCGGCAGGGCTGAAACATGATCGGCGAAATCTGGGGAAAAATACCCTGATCACGCCGATATGTTCCGCCTGCAACCGCGACGCCGTAGAAGGCGACATGATCTCATAATTAGCTGGTGGCAGCCGACATGATGCCGGTCAGGGGATGCTTTCGCCATGCGGCGTCTGGCATCCCCGCGCCTTTCGTGCAAGCCTGCCGCCTTTCGCAATTGAGCCAGGGAGGACGGACATGAGCGATCATGACCACGATCACGATCATCATCACCACCATGAAGAAACGACCCACGACCATCCGCCGGTAGACTGGCGCGACAATGGCGTGAAGGTCATCCCCGGCAATTCGCTCGACCACAATACCGCCCAGACGCCCGGCATGGACCGCGCTGCCGCCATCAATCATGCCCGCGCCGGTGCCGAAAAGATCTGGGCCGGCACGGTGACGATCCACGCCAATGCCAAGACCGGCGCGCATCACCACGCGATCTCGAAAGCATCATCTATGTGGTGCGCGGCAAAGCCCGCATGCGCTGGGGCGAGAATCTCGAATTCGTCGCCGAAGCCGGTCCCGGCGACTTCATCTACGTGCCGCCCTTCGTGCCGCATCAGGAAATCAACGCCAGCCGCGACGAGACGCTCGAATGCGTCCTCGTGCGCTCGGCGCAGGAGCCGGTCGTCGTCAATCTCGACATCGAGCCGGTCGAGCGGCCCGAAGAAGTGCTCTGGAAAGACCCCATCCACCGATAATGGGATCACGCGACCGCGCGGGGATGATTTCCCGCGCTTCGAGATGAAAACACCAGCCTTTTCAATTGCGCGAAAAAGGTCGAAGCCGATTTCATCCCCCTCATTCACGACGGCGGCATCATCATCTCGTCATCGGAAGGGAAACCGGGTTCGCGAGCCGGCCACCCTCTCCGGCTTGCCCTTCGACAAGGGGCTCGGTTTTCCGGTGATGGTCGCAAATGACGGATCTGGCGGGAACTGACACGTCCCGCAGGATCCGGAACGAACCGGCCGGGGCAGGCGGACTGAAATCCACCTCCCATACCCCATGCCACCGCCTGCCCCATTCCCATGACAAAGCAGAACCACGCCGGACCTCCGGTGTGGCCGAACGCGCTTGCCGGCCAGAACCGGCAGCAGCCGGCAGCAGCCTGCCGCCGCGCCGCCCCCACATCCCCGCCACACTCCGGGTGACGCAACAGTGAACCCTGCCCCTCGCCAGCCACTTCTAATTGACCCGCCGCCCCCGCTCGGCTAGAAGGCGCCGATCGTCCGCGGCTTTGTCGCGGCCCCTTTGCACGTCTAAAAGCTTGAACGGGGAGCTTGAACGGATGGCGGTGTTTCCAAGGGAAACACGACTGGCAGACCTGACCGCTCGGGATCATCTCCCGGCGCGCTGGTCGGTTCTTGCCGCAGCCCTCCTGATTGCCCTCTTCGGCCTGATCTCAGGCCTTGCCCGCGACGGCGAATCGCCCGCGGCCTGCAATCCTCCGACAAAAGCGCCGATAGCCCGCATTTTTCCAAGCGCGAGCCCCTTCGGGCGATAGCGCCGGCCGAGCGCCGCGAACAGACCGCAAGCCATTGGCTTGGTGTTGACGGTGCGCTCATCCCCTCCGTCGCCACACTCGTTTTTCCGCTGAACGGCACTGCACCGGAAAAGGCCGCAGCCCTTGATCCGCATGGCGCCGCCTTCTGGCCGGTGCCCCTGCCGCGCGCCTCGCCGGCCATCGCCTGATTCGGGCCGCCTTCCACAAGGCGCCCACTGGATCCCTCCGCGCCCCTCGTCCCCTGTTGCATCGACAAGGGCGAGGCAGACGGGAAAGATCCCCAAAGAAGATCCTCCATCTCTCATGACCCGCTTCGGCCATTTTCGCCGGCGGGCCAAGCAGGAATACGAAAATGAGAAATTCCCCATGGCTTGTGGCGAGCTACGCCCTCGTCATCATCGTCGGCCTTCTGGTGGCGCTGCCGAACATGCTGTCGCAGTCCACTCTCGACCGCCTTCCCTCCTGGCTGCCGCATAGCCGCGTCGCGCTTGGCCTCGACCTTCGCGGCGGCTCCTACCTGATGCTCGAAGTCGATCGCAACGACCTCGTCAACGAGCGCATGCAGGGCCTTCTGCAGGAAAGCCGCCGCGTTCTGCGCGACAAGAACATCAACGTCACCGCCGTCCGCCGCCAGGGCGATGCGATCCTCGTGACCCTGCGTGACGCCGCCCAGCGCGATCAGGCCGTCACCGAGCTTCAGACCCTGTCGAGCCCGATCAACACGGCAACGACGATCGCGCCAGCGACCTTGCGATCACCACGCCGGCCACCGACACGATCTCGGTTGCCATGACCCCGGCAGGCATCGACGCCCGCGTCAGCGGCGCCGTCGACCAGAGCCTTGAAATCATCCGCCAGCGTATCGACCAGGTGGGCGTCTCCGAGCCGACCATCCAGCGCGTTGGTGCAGACCGCATCATCGTCCAGCTGCCGGGCGAACAGGATCCGACCCGCCTTCGCCAGCTCCTCGGCTCCACCGCCAAGATGAGCTTCCATCTTCTTGGCCAGGCCGGCCAGCCGGGCGTCACCATGCTCTCCGACGAGCAGGGCAACCAGTATCCGGTTCTCGACCGCGTCGAACTCTCGGGCGACCGCCTGACCGATGCGCGCGCCGCCTTCGACCAGCAGACCCAGCAGCCGATCGTCACCTTCCGCTTCGACAGCGCCGGTGCGACCCGCTTTGCCCAGATCACCCAGCAGAATGTCGGCCGTCCCTTCGCCATCGTTCTCGACAACAAGGTTCTGAGCGCACCGACGATCCAGACGCCGATCACCGGCGGCTCGGGCCAGATCTCGGGTAACTTCACGCCGCAGGAAACCACGACGCTCTCGGCACTCTTGCGCGCCGGCTCGCTTCCGGCAAAGCTCACCGTCATCGAGGAACGCACCGTTGGTGCAGACCTTGGCGCGGATGCGATCCAGATGGGTCTCTATACCGGTATCGTCGGCCTTATCCTCGTCGTCGCCTTCATCTTCGTCCTCTACGGCGCCTGGGGCCTTCTCGCCAACATCGCGCTGGTCATCCACACGATCCTGACCCTGTCTGCCCTGACACTGGTCGGCGCGACACTGACGCTGCCCGGCATTGCCGGTATCGTTCTCGGCATCGGTCTTGCGGTCGACGCCAACGTCCTCATCAACGAGCGCATCCGTGAAGAGACGCGCAAGGGCAAAAGCGCCTTTGCCGCCATCGACACCGGCTTCAAGCGCGCCTATTCGACCATTATCGACGGCAACATGACGGCGCTGATTGCCGCCGCCATCCTCTTCTACTTCGGCTCAGGCCCGGTTCGCGGCTTTGCCGTCACCATGGGTCTCGGCCTGATCATCTCCATGTTCACCTCGGTCGCCTTCGTACGCGTCTCGATGGTCTGGCTCGCCGGCCGCCGGAAGATGAAGACGATCAACATCAAGCCGCTGATCCCCTTCAACGTCTACGGCAAGCATATCCAGTTCATGAAGGCGCGCTTCTTCGGCGTTGCGGTTTCGGCCGTGCTGTCGCTCGCCTCCGTCGTCCTGTTCTTCCATCCGGGCCTGAACTATGGCGTCGACTTCCGCGGCGGCATCCAGCTGTCGGTGAAGAGCGAGAAGCCTGCCGATATCGCCAAATACCGTGAAGGCCTGAACACGCTCGGCCTCGGCGAAATCACGCTCCAGTCCTTCGGCGACAATACCTCCTTCATGATCCGCGCGCAGCGCCAGGATGGCGGTGAGGAAGCCCAGACGGCTGCCGTCACCAAGCTGAAGGATGAAGTCGCCAAGATCGACAGCACCGCGACGATCCAGAGCACCGATGTCATCGGTCCGAAGGTCTCGGGCGAACTGGCGACCGCCGGCTTCCTGTCGGTCTTCATCGCCTCGCTCGCCATGCTGATCTATATCTGGGTCCGCTTCGAATGGCCGTTTGCCGTCGGCGCCATCGTCACGCTTGTGCTCGATACGACCAAGGTGGTCGGCTTCTTCGCCATCACCGGTATCGACTTCAACCTGACGGCCATCGCCGCCGTGCTGACGCTGGTCGGTTACTCGGTCAACGACAAGGTCGTCGTCTATGACCGCATGCGTGAAAACATGCGCCTCTACAAGTCGATGCCGCTGCGCGAACTGATCGACAAGTCGATCAACGAGACGCTGGCCCGAAGCATCTACACCAACGCGACGGCCTTCCTCGCCCTCCTGCCGATGGCGATCTGGGGCGGCAGCGCGGTCTCGAGCTTCGCCATCCCGATGGTCTTCGGCATTCTGGTTGCCGGCGCCTCGTCGATCTTCATCGCAGCTCCGATCCTGCTCTTCCTCGGCGACTGGCGCACCCGCCACAAGGCCAAGGTCGATGCGGCCGAAGCTGTCGAAGGCGGCAAGCGCCCCGGCAAGGCTGATCAGCCCCCCGCCCAACGCCACCATCCTCGCCTCTGTGGCGAGGATGATGAAAATGAGGGGCTGGAGCAGTGCTCGAAACACAAAGGGCGGGGAACAACCCCGCCTTTTCTCTATCCGCTTGAAGCGCGCGCCAACTCACTCCAAAGCCCCATCCCCAAAGCCCCATCCGCGAAACCCATGTACGATCTGGCAACCTATTCCGGTCTCTTCTTCGCAGCCTTCATCGCCGCCACCCTCCTGCCGATGCAGTCGGAAGCGGTTCTGGTCGGCCTGATCGCGGCCGGCGGCCATTCGGTGCTGGCGCTGGTTCTCGTCGCCTCGATCGGCAATACGGCGGGTGCCGCCGTCAACTGGCTGATGGGCCGCGGGGTCGAACGGTTTCGCGATCGAAAATGGTTTCCCGTCTCCGGCGAGAAGCTGGAAAAGGCGATCCGCTGGTATCG
Organism: Shinella sp. UYSO24; assembly: GCA_902167985.1. GTDB lineage: Bacteria > Pseudomonadota > Alphaproteobacteria > Rhizobiales > Rhizobiaceae > Neorhizobium. Next base: position 197,118 of record CABHNZ010000005.1, on the reverse strand, counting down.
CAAATGGGGAAAGTGGTCGCTCTTGCTGAGCTGGCTGCCGATCGGCGGCGACGCGCTGACGGTGGTCGCCGGCGTGTTGCGCGAACCATTCCCGACCTTCCTCATCCTCGTCTTCATCGGCAAGGCGGCCCGTTACGCCGTGCTTGCCGCCGCAACGGTGGGCCTGCTCGGGTAAGCCCCATCATCCCGCATTGACTTGCGCCACCAAGGCAATACCCTTGCGCCATTACCACGGGAGCATCGGCTCATGGCAGAAGACGATCGGGAAGATGTTGTGGTGTCCCTGTCCAGAGCAGTCGCCGCTGATCTCGACAGGATTGGAGACGCGGTCCAGCTAGACCGCGTAAGCCTTATAAGACAGGTACTTGATCACTACCTCGCTGGCGAGGGCGCAGATATTCTGGCTGAAGCACAGGGCCTTGCCGAACTTGATCGCGGCGAAAGCGTCGATCTGGACGACACGTTGGCCAAGCGCGGCAGGTAATTGCTGCCGCCGAAACAACCGGCAGCGCAGGGCCGGCTAACAATGCGCGTGCGCCTGTCGCCGAGTGCAGAGCGCTGGTTTCTCAAACGCATCGCCGAATTGGCAGACATCAATCCGGCGGCTGCGCGAAAACTGGTTGAACGGCTGGAGCGGCAAAAACACCTGCTTGCCGATTACCCGAACATGACGGAAGCGGGTCTTATACCCGGAACCCGACGGGTCAGCATGCCGCCCTTGATCCTGACGATCCGTGTGAAAGCCGGCATCGTCGAAATAGCGGCAATCCGCGATGCTCGCCAAAAAGATGCCCGCGCGCCGTCAGATGTTCTTAACGACGCAGACCTCGGGAGTACCGAGCAAAGCATCCCGGATGGGCCGATCCACGGTCCGAAGGACTGACGAACTCAGCCACCTCTTCCAGACATGGGCCGCTTGTTTCGCGCCCCCCTCACCCCTCGCAGCGCCGAAAGATCCGGTAGACGGCCGCCGGTGGTAGGTTACGGACGGTACCGCCGATATGGGTCGCTTCCAGCCCGAGCCGGTCGAGGATCGGGCGCGGCACCGGGCAACGCGGGCCATAGGTGAACTGATAGACGGCACCACCTTCTCGAAGGGTTGAGAAGCGCCGGAAAGAATGCCCTCCACCTTCGCCGGCGACATGGAGAGAAGCGGCAAGCCGCTGACGACCGCGCCCACGCAGCGCGTCTCGAAGAGACCGGCCTCGCCGAGTTCGGCCGCATCCATCTGCACGATCCGCGCGTCGGGAAAGCGGCGTTGGAGCCCCGGCAGGAATTCGCCGCCGAATTCGATCAGCGTCAGCTCGCTTTCGGCAATGCCCCGCGCCAGAAGCGCGCGGGTGAACACGCCCGTGCCCGGACCAAGCTCCACGATCGGCCCGTCGAACGGCTCGATCTCCTGCGTCATCAGCCTTGCAAGCGGATCGCCCGAGGGCGCGATGGCCGCCACACGCAGCGGGTTCGTCACCCAGGAGCGGAAGAAGTGGAGAAAATCGGCAAAGCCGCCGGAGACGCCCACACCCGGTTCCCCGGCCAGCATGGCGCCATCCGGCATGGTGGCGCCGTCAGTGGCGGCAAGCGCGCTGCGCCGCCGAAAGCTGCACCGCAAGAGGTTCATCCATGCCATTGCCGGCCTCCATAGCCATCTCGGTATCACGGAATTCCATCGGTGCGTCGGCCATGTCCGGCCTCCCCGGAATCAACCTTGGCACCGTACCCGTTCGCACCGCACAAAGGCACAACCGAAATGGTACGAAATCAAGGCACCTACCGCCCAGCCGTTGCGATTTGGGAACAATGTGGCCATCCCGCCATTGATCCTGCGATCAGATGGAGAGGAAAACGACCATGCAGGCACCCACCGGAAAGCCGCCGACAGGCGATAATCAGGAGCAATCGCCCGAACGGCAATCGACAGAACTGAAGCGCGTCATGGGCCCCGGCCTTCTGCTTCTCTTCATCGTCGGCGATATTCTCGGAACCGGCATCTATGCGCTGACCGGCCAGGTCGCCGCAGAAGTCGGCGGCGTCGTCTGGCTGCCCTTCCTGATCGCCTTTGCGGTCGCCATGCTGACGGCCTGCAGCTATCTCGAACTCGTCACCAAATATCCGCAGGCCGCCGGTGCAGCACTTTACACCCACAAGGCCTTCGGCATCCATTTCCTCACCTTCATCATCGCCTTTGCCGTGATGTCCTCCGGCATCACCTCGGCCGCCACCGCATCGCGCGCCTTCGCCGCCAATTTCACCACATCGCTCGGGCTTGATCTCGGCGCCTGGGGCGTACCGCTGATCGCGACGGGCTTCATTGCTCTCGTCGCCGCGGTCAATTTCCGCGGCGTCGGTGAAAGCGTCAAACTCAATGTCGTGCTGACCATCGTCGAACTGACCGGCCTGCTGATCATCATCGGTATCGGCTTCTGGGCGATTGCCGGCGGCGAAGGCGATGTCTCGCGCGCCTGGACATTTGCAACGCCCGAAGGCACCGGCACGTTCTGGCCGGTGGTCGCGGCAACCGCACTCGCCTTCTTCGCCATGGTCGGCTTCGAGGATTCGGTCAACATGGCCGAGGAATGCAAGAACCCGAGCCGGCTCTTTCCGAAAGTGCTGCTCGCCGGCCTGACGATCACCGGCGTCATTTACATCCTCGTCGCCATCTCGGCGATCACGCTCGTGCCGGCCGATCAGCTTGGTCAGGGCGAGACGCCGCTCCTGAAAGTCATCCAGACCGGCGCGCCCTCCTTCCCGGTCGGCATATTCGCGCTCATCACCATGTTCGCCGTCGCTAATTCGGCGCTCATCAACATGATGATGGCAAGCCGCCTCATCTACGGCATGGCCAGACAGGGTGTCGTGCCGGATGTGCTGGGCAAGGTGCATGCCGGCCGCCGCACGCCCTATATCGCCATCATCTTCACGTCGCTTCTGGCGGTGGCGCTCATTCTCTTTGCCGGCGGCGTGCCCGCACTCGGAGGCACGACATCGCTGCTGCTTCTCTGCGTCTTCGCCGTCGTCAATGTCGCGGTTCTGGTGCTGCGCAAGGACAAGGTCGGCCACAAGCATTTTCGCACGCCGACCGCACTTCCGGTCCTCGGCGCCATCACCTGCATCTTTCTCGCCGGCCCCTGGAGCGGTCGCGATCCGATCCAGTATGCGATTGCCGCCGCCCTGATCGGGCTCGGCATCGTTCTCTGGTTTGCCACCGTCAGCATCATGAAGACGGTCGGCCAGAACGCGTGATATAACTCGGAGCGGAACGGAAAAGGCTGGCGAGCGAATGAACGCCAGCCTGACCGGACTCAGCCCTGCCGGATGATCCGGATCCGGCCGTCTTCCACCTGCGGCGCAAGGCCGAGATAGTTCTTGATCCGGTAGCTGCCGCCCTCGATCGGGTGCGAATGGGTCTCGGCGATCACCATCACTTCGGAGCCTGCGCCCTCGCCCGCCTGCACACCGGCGAGAACATCCTCGAACACCAGAACGTCCTGCGGCGAGACGCCGAGACGCTTGGCACCGAGCAGATAGCCCTGCGGGTTCGGCTTGCCGATCGTGACATCCTCGGCGGTGACGAAACGGGCGGGTTCCGGAATACCGGCAGCCGCCAGCCGGCGCTTGGCAAGCGGCAGCGGCGACGAAGTAACGATCGACCATTGTTCCGGCGGAAGTGCCGCCAGAAATTCCACCGCACCGGGGATCGGCACGACGCCTTCGACATCCTCGATCTCGCCGGCCAGAACCTTGTCGGCCTCGACCTGCGGATCGATGCCCGGCAGGTTGAGCGAGCTGATCGTGTCAATGCCGCGCTTGCCATGCATATAGGGCAGGAATTTCACCACATCGAGCCCCATGCCTTCGGCCCAGCGGCTCCACACCCGTTCTGCGGCGGCGATCGAATTCAGGATCGTGCCGTCCATGTCGAAGAGGAAACCGGCAAAGGATTTTTCAGGCAGGATGAGGGTGGAAGAGGATGCGTCTGACAAGGTGGGAAGCTCCAGCATTGGGGAAAGCATGCCCCCGAGACCTACCCATCCTTTCAACGCGAAGCAACCGCGGTTGCTGATTGGCGAGGAATAAAAGCCGCGCGGATCCCTGGGGCAGGACGTCTAGGGAGGATCCGCGCGGCCGGAGGCGTCACTCCGCCGGAGAGAGCGCGTGTGCCGCCTCCGAGCTCTTGTGACCTCCATTCGGATCGGCGGGCTCGTGGCTTTCCGCCATCGAGCTGTCGCCGTGCTGACGCAGCGGGCGATTGCCCGTCAAAGCCCGAGCCAGCGTGTAGAAGACCGGCGTCATGAAGATGCCGAAGAAGGTGACGCCGATCATGCCGGAGAACACCGCGACACCCATGGCGGCGCGCATTTCCGAACCCGCACCGGTGGAAACGACCAGCGGCACGACACCCATGATGAAGGCCATCGAGGTCATCAGGATCGGCCGCAGGCGCAGCCGGCTTGCTTCCACCGCCGCCTTGAAGGGCGTGCGGCCTTCGAATTCCAGCTCGCGGGCAAATTCCACGATCAGGATGGCATTCTTCGCCGACAGACCGACAAGCACCACCAGCCGATCTGGGTGAAGATGTTGTTGTCGCCACCCGTCAGCCACACGCCGGTGAGTGCGGCAAGCACGCCCATCGGCACGATCATCACGATCGCGATCGGCAGGGTGAGGCTTTCATACTGGGCAGCCAGCACGAGGAAGACGAGGAGCAGTGCCAGCGGGAAGACGACCACGGAGGAATCGCCCGCAAGGATCTGCTGGTAGGTCAGGTCCGTCCACTCGTAGTCGACGCCGGATGGCAGCGTCTCCTTGAGGATCTTCTCGATCGCTGCCTGCGCCTGGCCGGAGGAATAGCCCGGAGCCGGAGCGCCGTTGATATCCGCAGACAGGAAGCCGTTATAGCGGGTCGTGCGTTCCGGGCCGGCTGTCTCTTCCACCTTGAGGAGAGCTGCAAGCGGGATCATCTCACCCGATTGCGAACGGACCTTCAGCTGGCCGATATCGTCGGCATGGGCGCGGAACTTCGCGTCCGCCTGCAGGCGCACCGAATAGGTCCGGCCGAAGGCGTTGAAGTCGTTGACATAGAGCGAACCGAGATAGATCTGCAGCGTTTCGAACACGTCGGAGACGGAAACGCCGAGCTGTTCGGCCTTGGCCCGATCGAGATCCGCATAGAGCTGCGGCACGTTGATCTGGAAGCTCGAATAGACCCCCGTCAGTTCCGGCGTCTGGTAGGCCTTGGCAAGCACGGCCTTGGTTGCCTCGTCCAGCGTCTGGTAGCCGAAGCCGGCGCGATCCTCGATCTGCAGCTTGAAGCCGCCCGTCGAGCCGAGACCATTGACCGGCGGCGGCGGGAACATGGCGATGAACGCATCCTGGATGGCGCCGAACTTCTGGTTCAGCTGCATGGCGATCGCACCGCCCGAAAGCGACGGATCCTTGCGCTTGGCGAAATCGTCGAGCACGACGAAGACGACACCGGCATTCGAACCATTGGTAAAGCCGTTGATCGACAGGCCCGGGAAGGCAATCGCATTCTTGACGCCCGGCTGCTTCATGGCGATCTCGCTCATGCGGCGGATGACATCATCTGTGCGGTCGAGCGTGGCGCCGTCAGGCAGCTGCGCAAAGCCGATCAGATACTGCTTGTCCTGCGCCGGCACGAAGCCGCCCGGCACCGCATTGAACATGCTGTAGGTCGCACCGATCAGCGCCAGATAGATGACCATGACGATGCTTCTGCGCGACAACAGCCCGCCGACCGTCTTGCCGTAGCCGTTCGACATGGCGCTGAAGCCACGATTGAAGCGGCGGAAGAACCAGCCGAGCAGAAAATCCATCACCCGCGTCAGCCCGTCCTTCTTGGCATGATGGCCCTTCAGAAGAAGTGCCGCCAGAGCCGGCGAAAGGGTGAGCGAGTTGAAGGCGGAGATGACGGTCGAGATCGCGATCGTCAGTGCGAACTGCCGGTAGAACTGGCCCGACAGGCCGGAGATGAAGGCCAGCGGCACGAAGACGGCGACCAGAACCAGCGCGATAGCGATGATCGGGCCGGAGACTTCCCGCATGGCGCGGTAGGTCGCATCACGCGGCGACAGGCCGTTCTCGATATTGCGCTCGACATTTTCCACGACGACGATCGCGTCATCGACGACGATGCCGATCGCCAGCACAAGGCCGAAGAGGCTGAGCGCGTTGATCGAGAAGCCGAAGACATACATGACGGCAAACGTGCCGATGATCGAGACGGGAACCGCGATCAGCGGAATGATCGAGCGCGCCATGTCTGCAGGAAGAGAATGACGACGATGACGACGAGCGCGATGGCTTCGAGCAGCGTATCGATGACCTTGTCGATCGAGGCGCGCACGAACTCGGTCGTGTCATAGACGATTTCGTATTTCACGCCGTCAGGCATGGCCTTCTGCAGCTGTTCCATCGTCGAATGCACGGCATCCGAAATCGCGATCGCGTTCGAGCCCGGCGCCTGGAAGATCGGGATCGCCACGGCATCCTTGCCGTCGAGCAGCGAGCGCAGCGAATAGTCGGCCGCCCCCATCTCGATACGGGCAACATCCCGCAGGCGGGTGATCTCGCCATTCGCACCGGTCTTGACGATGATATTGCCAAACTGCTCGGGCGTCGAAAGGCGGCCCTGGGCATTGACGTTGAGCTGCAGGTCGAGGCCGGGAATGCTCGGCGAGGCGCCGATCGTACCGGCGGCAGCCTGGACGTTCTGGCCGCGCACGGCAGTGGCGATATCACCCGCCGAAAGCGAATGCTCGGCGGCCTTCTGCGGGTCGATCCAGATCCGCATCGAATAATCGCCCGAACCGAAGATCTGCACCTGACCGACACCATCGATGCGGGCCAGCCGGTCCTTGACGTTCAACGTGGCGTAGTTGCGCAGATAGGTGAGGTCATAGCGGTCGCCGGTCGAAACCAGATGCACGACCATCATCAGGTCGGGCGAGGATTTGACCGTGGTGACGCCGAGCGACTTCACCTCGTCCGGCAGGCGCGGCTCGGCCTGCGACACGCGGTTCTGCACCAGCTGCTGGGCCTTGTCCGGGTCGGTGCCGAGCTTGAACGTGACGGTCAGGTTCAGGACGCCGTCCGACGTCGCCTGGCTGTTCATGTAGAGCATGCCTTCGACGCCGTTGATCTGCTCTTCGAGCGGGGTGGCGACAGTCTCGGCAATGACCTTCGGGTTGGCGCCCGGATAGGTGGCGCGCACGACGATCGATGGCGGGACGACCTCGGGATATTCCGAGATCGGCAGCGACCGAAGCCCGATCAGGCCGGCCACCAGGATGAGCACCGAAAGGACCGCCGCAAAGACGGGCCTGTCGACGAAAAAGCGGGAAATGTTCATGGGTGAACCCTCTCTCCAGGGCAAACAGGGTGCAGAAACCCTCGGCCCCGCGGACCCGAGGTCCGCGAGCGGTGGCATTCTCTGCGATTGTGGGGCGGCCCTGATAGTGTTCTCAGGCCGGCGAAATGCTTAGTCCGAAAGCGTCACTTGGCGGCGACATCTTCCTGCGGTGCAACGACGGCACCCGGCCGGATCCGCTGCAAGCCGTTGACGACGATCCGGTCGCCCGGGGAAAGCCCCTTCTCGACGATCCGCATGCCATCGACCGACGAGCCGAGCGACACCTGACGATAGGCAACCGTATCCTTGGCATCGACGACGAAGACGAACTTCTTGTCCTGATCCGTGCCGATCGCCTTCTCGCTGACGAGAAGATGGTTTTCCGCCTTCGGCTGGCCCATGCTGACGCGCACGAACTGGCCGGGGATCAGCCGTCCCTCGGGATTGTCGAAGGTGGCGCGCACCCGGATCGTGCCCGAAGACGCATTCACCTCATTGTCAATGAGCTGCAGCTTGCCGGTCAGCGGCTTGGCATTGCCGTCAAGCGTCGAGATTTCCACCGGCACCTCACCGATATCGGCAAGCCCGTCCTTGGCCGGCAGTTCGGCAAGGATGCGCGAGACGAGATCCTCGCTGGCGTCGAAGCTGGCATAGATCGGATCGACGGAGACGATGGTCGTCAGCGGCGTCGAGGAGGAGCCGGCGGCAACCAGATTGCCGACAGTCACCTCGATACGGCCGACGCGGCCGGCGATCGGTGCACGGATCTCGGTATAACCAAGATTGAGGCGGGCAACCGTCAGCTGCGCCTCGGCCGACCGCAGTGCGGCGACCGCTTCGAGCTGGTTGCTCTGCCGCTGCGCCAGATCGCTCTGCGAGATCGTGTTCTTGGCGACAAGCGTCTTGCCACGGTCAAGCTCGGCCCTTGCGTAATCGAGCTTCGCTTCGGCCGAGGCCACCTGCCCTTCCGCCTGATCGACCGCGGCGCGGTAAGGCGCCGGATCGATGGTGACGAGCAGATCGCCGGCCTTCACCAGCGACCCTTCGCGGAAATGCACGGCTTCCACCGCGCCTTCGACACGGGGGCGGACCTGCACCCGGTCGACCGCTTCCAGACGGCCGGAAAACGCCTGCCATGTGGCAACACTCTTCGGCTCGACGTGGCCACCGTCACCGGCACGGCCGGCGGGGCAGCAATGGCAGCCGGAGCCGCATTGGCGCCGGCCGGCATATCGAGATAGATCGAAGCACCTGCGATAAGCGCAGCCGTGCTCAGTCCGGTGCCCCACAGGGCCCAGTTCTTGATCGTCGATGTCATGTCAAACTCTCCTTGTCGGTCGTCCTGTCAAAGACGGCCGTCGTCCCTTCAAATTCGGATCATATCGTTACTGACGCAATTCCCGGACAAAGCCGGTAAATTCGGCGCAGAGCTCGGCCATCCATTGGCCTTCCCCTTTGCCGTAGATACTTGTCCAGCCGCTCCCGCTGGCAAACACCCGGCGACGGACGGATACGCCCGACGCCTCGAGCCGGTCGGCATAGCCGAGCGCCTCGTCATGCAATGGATCGTCTTCCGACGTCACCAGCAGCGCCGGCGCCACCCCCGACAGCCTGGAGCACAGGCAGGGTGCCGCATAGGGATGCTGGAAGCCGCAGGCGGACTGGAGATAATGGCTCCAGCCATCCGACCACTTTTCCCGCATGCCGATCTCGCCGGCACGGCGGAACGACTGGTTGGCCATCAGCGGTCGATCATCGGCGACAGAAGAACCTGTCCCGTCAATTCTCCCGGCATCTGGTCGCGGGCCTTCAGAGCCACGCCGGCCGCCACATTGCCGCCGGCCTCGTCGCCGACCACCAGAAGCGGCGATTTCGCCGCCCCGAACTGCTTGCGTCGGCTCGACAGGCAATTCAGCGCCGCAAAGGCGCATTCCATCGCCTTCGGGAACATATTGTGCGAGACGGCGCTATAATCCGCCTCCAGCACCACAGCCCCGGTTTCCGCCAGTGCCTTGCCGATGGGGCATTCCACCGGCTCGCGGCCCTCGTTCAAACGCCCCGCCGCGCAGGTAGAGAACCAGCGGCGGCGCCTTGACCTTCGCCCGGCCCTTTTCGCCGTTCCCGGCAGAGCCGTCATAGAGGCGCATGGGAACGGGCGTGCTTGCTGCCCCGTCTATTCCGACATTTTCCCACTGCACCGACATTGAAAAATCCTCTCGCGAACCCCTGATAGGGAACGCTGTGACACGTCGACCTTGCGGTCAACCTGCATCGTGATATTATTATCCTCGCCAGATGATACAAGCTGACGGTTGCGGGCATCACTATTCCAAATTTACGGACAATCCCGCATCGCAGCATAAATCATGCAACACGAATGATGCGAAGGGTGCCATAGCATGGACCAGCTTTCAGCAATGCGGGTTTTCGTCCGCGTGGTCGAGACGGGCAATTTCACCCGCGCCGCCACGACGCTCAACATGCCGAAGACGACCGTGACCAACATGGTCCAGGCGCTCGAAGGGCATCTGAAGACGACGCTCCTCAACCGCACCACCCGTCGCGTCATGGTAACGACCGACGGCGCGCTCTATTACGAGCGGGCGACGCAGATCCTGCAGGAACTGGAGGAACTCGACGGCAGCCTGTCGAATTCGCACACGCAGCCCTCCGGCGCCTGCGTGTCGAGATGGCCGGCGCCTTCGCCGATCTTCTCGTCATCCCGGCACTCTGCGATTTTTACCAGCGCTATCCGCAGATCAAGCTCGATATCGGCGTGGGCGACCGGCTGGTGGACTATATCGCTGAAAACGTCGACTGCGCGCTGCGCGGCGGCACGCCGAAGGACCAGTCGCTGATCGCCCGCAAGGTGGGCGAGATGAAGATGCACACATTTGCCGCACCCTTCTACATCGGCAAGTTCGGCGCGCCGAAACATCCCCGCGATCTCGAAGACACGCACATGTCGGTGGGCTACCTGCATGCGCAGTCCGGCAAGGTCTACACGATGGATTTCACCCGTGGCGACGAGACGATCGAAGTCACGCCCAATTACGTCGTTTCGGTCAATGACGCGCGCTCCTACGTCAATGCGGCAATCACCGGCATGGGCGTGGCACAATGCCCGCGTTTCATGGTCAAGGAGGCGCTGGAAAAGGGCGACCTCGTCGAGATATTGCCTGACTGGGTCTCCGAACCGATCCCGCTCTATATCGTCTACCCGCAGACCCGCCACCTGAGCAACAAGGTGCGCGTCTTCGTCGACTGGCTTGCCAAGCTCGTGCAGGATCTGAAGAACAATGAAATGCCCGAGGCCAAAGCCCCGGAAAAGTTCCGCAAGACTGGTTAAGTAAAAAGGGCTTGCCGCCACGACAGGCGGCAGCGATCAGCCATAGGGCGAGACGCAGGCCTTGCGTGGTCCGCCATCGAAAGGCTGGTAGGTATTGTCGTCAGACCGCCAGGAGCGATAGCGCGCAGCACACCAGCCGTCATGATCCGAAGCGTCGGTAGCGTTGCTGGCAGAGGTCGCGCGCGAAAAGGATGCCGGCATGGCCAGCGACGCGGCAGATGTGGCAGACGACGTGGCCGAACCTGCAACGCCCTGCCCGTTCCCTGCCCCGGCGCCCGCAATATCACCGGCATCTGCCGTCTGCTGCATGGCAGGCTCAGACGATGCCTGTGCGCTCGCCGCAGCCCCATCGGACACAGCAGAGGCATCAGGCGCTCCATCCGGGCGAATGATCTTGCCGGCCACCATCGTATCGTCCGGCAGGCCGGAGGCCGGCACATCCACTTCACCGACCAGCGCCGGCAGCCGCTCGTAATGCTGCGCCGCCACATCGACGACTTCCGGCGTCGACGTCCACAAGGGTGCATCGAGATGGGCGAACTTGTGCGGGCCGGATCGGTAAAGGCAACGGAGGCGACACCGAACCCGACGGCAACCAGAACAACCGCGGCGGAAACACTTGCGGCAAGGCCGGCAACGGCTTTCAGGGCGGATTTCACGAGACATACTCCGGCAGGCAATCCGAAAGCCTCGATCGGCCTTCGCTGGACGACCTGACAATGCACCAGATAGGCCTCGGTTCCCACGGATAAGAAAAAACAAGCCTATGGATTTACTAACGATTGCGTGAGCGAATCAGAACCGCATCGCTCCTGATAAAGCGGGTATCCAGACACCGCCGGAAAGACACTTGACGTCGAAAGAAATCCGCCGCCGATTGGCGTACAGTCACCAGACTGTCATTCTCCTGTCACCAGGATCGTTCTCTATGGAAGAAGACTTGGTGGGTGATGTAGGGCTCGAACCTACGACCCGCTGATTAAGAGTCAGCTGCTCTACCAACTGAGCTAATCACCCATCCGCCCGGTGGCTGTTGGCTTGTCCGCCTCCGGTGTGAGAGGGCGTATAAAGGGGAAGTTTCGGCTTGTCTAGCGGCATTTTGAATTTTCTTCGCATTGCACGAAAAACTTCCGACCCATCGGCAAAACCGCCAGACATTTCCACAGAAGATCCGGCGGAAAACCGCTTATTCGATCAATTTCAATTGGTTAGAAATGCGCGCCATGGTTTCGCACCACCACGGATAGCGGCAGTTTTTGAGCGCTTTGCGCCATTACGCGATGATTGAAGCAGCAGAAGAGCCCGCACGACCCGCCTTGCCCGCAGGCAGGCTCAGCCGTCCCCGGCAACCCGTTTGACGAGGCCGCCGATCATCCGGCCGATCGCATCGAAATGGCCGGCAATGCTCTTGAATTTCGCCAGCTGGTCGCCGGTGAGAATAGAACCGGCAGGCAGATTGGCCGTCGTCGGATCGAAATACTGGTTGTTGCGGCGCAGCTCGTAATAGAGATGCGGCCCCGTCGACAGTCCGGTCGAGCCGACATAGGCGATCACCTCGCCCTGATGCACCCGCGTGCCGACCGAGATGCCCTTCGCCGCTTTGTCGATATGCGCATAGGTGGTGAAATAGCCCTGGTCATGCTTCACCCGCACATAGCGTCCGTAGCCCGGCTGCCAGGAGACGAGCACCACCGTGCCGTCGCCGGCCGCAAGGATGGGTGAATCGAAGGGTGCCGCATAGTCGACGCCGTTATGGTGCTTGCGCACTTTCAGGATCGGATGGATGCGCCAGGCAAAGCCGTCGCCGAGCCGGCCGGCCGGCACCGGCTTGGCCAGCAGGAATTTCGAGACGGAATGCCCCTGTTCGTCGAAAAACTCGGCCGGCGCCCTCGCATCACGCTGATAGCGATAGAAGCGCTTCTCGCCATCGGCCGTGCGGAACGTCACGGAGACGAGTTCGCGCTTGCCGTCCTGCTGGCGAAACACCAGCCGGACCTTTCGTTGAGATCCTGATCACTGTCGATGCTGATCTTGTTCTTGGTCGCAAGCTCCGTCACCTGACGGATGATATCGGCCGGCACCTGGGCAGCGAGAAGCTTGTCGGAAAGCCTGGGCGAAGCCGCCCGTGCAGCCTTCAGGTCGCGGGCGTCCTCGTCGGCCGCATCATCCGACGCGTCCGCGGCATCGCCATCGCCCGGCGGCCGGCTCTGCATCTGCGCCAGCGCCTCGTCGACCAGCCGGTCATAGAGGGCGGACTGGTTGATGCGCTTGAAACCCTGATCCTCGACGCGGGCAAGGATCAGGTCCTCGCCGCGTGCCTTGCGCAGCCTGACCATCGCCACCTGCCGCCCGCCGCCTTCGACGGGGGTCAGAATGACGTCGAACTTGTCGCCGGGCTTCAGATCCGGCGATCGGATGGCTCTCAGAAGCGCATCCCGATCGGCCTCGATAATATTGAGCCCGTCCAGTACGCCGCGAAGCGGCGTGGTCTCGCGCGGCACCATGGAGACATGCGAGATCGGCGCGGCGTCCTGACGCATCGCGGTACTGACATTGATCGGCTGGCCGCGCACCTCGCCGCCTGCCGCTTCCGCATAGGCCGTGCGCAGGCTGATAAGACGGCTCGTGCGCTGCGGCCTGATATCCTTCAGAACCGCGGCAAACGCGTCCTGCGCCTCGGCCGTATCCTTCAAACCGCTTCCCGGCCGCTTGCGCTCGTCTGGCGAAGCGCCATAGGCCGTCGCGTCGCCTGTCTGGCCCGGCACACCTTCCTGTACCAGACCGACGCCGGGCCGTTTCTCCGGCCATGGAATATCCGGCGACAGATCGATATCGGCTGCGAAATAGGAAGCCTCGTCATAGGAGCCGTCCATGCGCGCCTCTATCATGTCGACGCGCGGCAGTTCGGATGTCTTGGCGATCGGCACCGACAGACGCGATTGTTTCGGCGTCGTATGGCCGGGCACGAAGACGCGCGGCGCAACGGCCGCCTCGATGATCGGTGCCGGCACCCGGCGGTAGTGAAGAACGGCCCAGCCCATCGACCCGGCAGCAACCGCCATGATCGGCAGAGCCGCGAGCAGTCTCGCATGGGTGGAAAGCCTGAAGGGAACGACCTGATCGCGAAAATGAATGTGACCGAAGGGGTTTTGTCTCTTCGTACCGTTCTTCATCGCATCCCGTACCGTGTGTCCCAACGTGTATCCGTGATCGTGTCCAACGATAGGACACCGGCAAGCTTGCGCGAGCCGTTTGGCGGCAGTTTGATAACCAGCGAGCGCCGCGACCGGCAAATCACGCGGCCGTTACCAGCTGCCTTTTATCGGGAAAACCATGGTTTCCGGTTGAGCTTCCCAAAGCCCTTCAACTCTGGGCGATGGAAATCCGGTAGCAGGCCGAAGAGGCTGCAATCAGAGGTCCATCACCCCTTCTGCGACCTTGACCGCCTGCCCGCCGATCCGTGCCCGGCCGATTGCACCGTCCTTCACCTCCATATGGAGATGAATGTAGGAGGGCCTGCCCATCTCGATACCCTGTTCGATCATCATCGGATGATGGCCATCCGGCAGCGCATCGAAATGGCGGATGGCGCCGGCAAGGGCCGCAACCGCGCCGCCCGTTGCCGGGTCTTCGGCAATGCCCATGTCGGGCGAAAACATCCGCGCATGGAATTTGCCTGATGATGCTGGCCGCCCCGGCAATAGACGTAAGCCGAGGCAAGCGCGCCCTCGACGAAGGGCACCGACTTTTCCCAGATCATCGGATCGAATTCGAGCGACTGCACGGCCGCCAGATTGCGCACCGGCACCATCAGAAAGGCAACGCCGGCGCTCCAGATCGAAGCCACATGGTTCTCAAAGCCGATATCCGTCACCTTGAGGCTGAAGGCATCGGCAAGCTTCTCCCGCTCGAGCGGCAGGTCGATCCGCCAGGGCCGCTTCGGCAGGTCGAATTCGGCAAAGCCCGCCTCGCCCGGCCGCAGACGGATGGCACAGCGCACCGGGCCGACGCTTTCTTCGAGTACCCGCACCAGATCGACATCCGCCCCCTCGCCCTGATCAAGCTCGGCCAGCGCCACGGCCGTGCCGACCGTCGGATGGCCGGCAAACGGCAGTTCGCGACCGGGGGTGAATATCCGCAACCGCGCCGCATGTGCGGGCTGTTCGGAGGTCTGCACGAAGACGGTCTCGGAAAGGTTCATCTCGCGGGCAATCGCCTGCATCCTGTCCGTATCGAGATCGTCGCCATCGAGAACGACTGCCAATGGATTTCCGGCAAGCTTCTTGTCGGTGAAAACATCATAGATGCGGT
Organism: Shinella sp. UYSO24; assembly: GCA_902167985.1. GTDB lineage: Bacteria > Pseudomonadota > Alphaproteobacteria > Rhizobiales > Rhizobiaceae > Neorhizobium. The sequence continues at coordinate 182,089 of CABHNZ010000005.1, read as the reverse complement.
AGCGTCGCGCCACTTTGCTCTTCCTCGTCCCATCTTCCTCGTGATGACGCGGTCAAACTGCCCCAGCGAACCTTGGAGCGCAACCCGCTATCGCCGCGATATCGTTGAGCCAACACTAAAATACCAATCAAGCACCGGCAGCATGGAAATGTTGTAGCGTTCCGCATGCGGATCCGCCGAACGGATCGCGACGACACCGGCAATTTCCTTGTCCTCGACATGCGGCATGTTCTTCTCGATCTGTGCCACCATCGCGTCGGCCGTCATATCGAACCGGTAGAGCTTGATGAGCGACACGACCGAGCGGAACTGGGTGGCATAAAAGCCTCCTGAAGAAAAGGCATCGCCAAGATCGAGCCCGGTCTCCTCGCGCACTTCCCGGCGCATATTGCCCTCGATATCGCAGAGCCCGCCCGCCACATCCATCTGCTCGAAGGAGCCGGAGGCGAAATAGACCTGCCCCGGATTGGCCGTATGCGCGCCCATGCGGATCGCCACCAGCGCGCCGTCGGAGCTTTCCAGAACCGGATAGCAAAAATATGCCGCCCCTCGCGCCGATCCTCCTGCCGCCGCCACCACATGAAGGCGGAAAACGGCGCGATATAAGCCTCGGAAATGAGCCCTTCGGATGTGATCGAGATCCGGTCCTGAAACAGCATCTCGCCATCCCAGAGCGACGGATTGGCGGCAACCTCGTTGGCCCAGTTCCGTGCAATTTCCTCACCTTGCCGTGTCACCAACGGGTGAACACCCGCAAGCACACGCATTTCCACGCGCTTCAGCGGGAAGACGGTCTTCTCCGCCGGCCAGTCGGCCATATTGTCATGGATACGCGCGCGGGCCTCAAATCTTCCATGCCGTCAGCCATCAGATATCGATCTCCATTACGACGGGGCAATGATCGGACGCCTTCGGCCGGTCCCAGCCGATGCGCGGAAACCGGTCCGGCTCCTGCCCCGGCGGGAAGATGGTGCGGAACGGCTGCCGCCGCGGACGATTTCCGGCACGGCCGATGCGTTGCGCGAAGCAAGGGCGGGAGACAGCCAGATATAGTCGAGCTGGCAGAGATGCTGCTCTTCCGGCCCGCGCGCATGATAGAGTGTCCAGCGGTCCATCTCGTCGCGCCGCGCCATCGGATTGACGGCAAACCCGTCATGGCTGAACACGTCGAGCGCACTCATTTCTTCGCGCCGCGGCTCGAAACGGTAGCCGGTGCGCCGTGTGCCGATCACCTGCACCTTCTCCTGATAATCGTTCATGTCGCCGCAAATGGCGAAACTGGCCGAGGCCGCCCCGTCGGTGCCGAAGCGCCGCTCTATGATCCGCCTCACAGCCATCGCCTCGGCGCGCCTCACAGCCATCGTGCCGGTGCGCCCTTCGGCCTCCTCGCGGCCGCTGCCCATCGATTTGAAATGCACCACATAAAGCGAGAGCGGCCGCCCGCCGATCATCAGGTCCAGCTCGAGGCAATCGCGCTTGAAGATCCGGTCATGCGGCTGAAAGCTCTTTGCCAGATCGTCGTTGAAGAGATCGAGATCGGCATAGGTCAGCATGGCATTGCTGCGCACATCGACCACCTCGATCTTCTCGCCCGATATCGTCTGCTCGCGCATCAGGACGGCAACGTCGATACCGCGCCGGTCATTGCCCTCGATCAGGAATTTCTGCCGATAGCCATTGCCGACCATGCGGTAGAGATAGCCATATTCGAAGGCCTGCAGCGCCGGCATATTGTCGACTTCCTGCAGGCATAAATGTCGGCATCCGCATCGGCAATCGCAAGCGCCGAAAGCTGCCGCGTATCGTCGGTCTCGGCGATCAGGCGCGCCTGTTCCAGCTGCTCGTAGACCTTAGGATCCTTGACGTCATAGAGCGCCAGAACCCTGTCCTTGCGCAGCTGGTTGCGGAAGCCTGAGAAATCGAACCGCGTCATCAGGTTTTCGATATTGAAGGTGCCGAGGCGCAAGCTCATGAAATGACGTTACCCGTTTTCGAATGAAGCCTTGAGACAGTGAGGCCGTAAAGCCCCCGGCACCATAGCGGGCAGGATCGGGCGTGACTACAGCCGCCAGCCCGATCGGATGACCACCCGCACCTCTTCACCCACATTGGCCGGTTGACGCGAATAGGCCTTCAGCACCTGCCCGTCCGGCAGAGCCAGTTTCAGCGCATAACGCTCGCCCTCGAAGAGAATGCTGACGACGGTCACGGCAAAGCCTTCCGGTGCAAGCTCCACATCCTGCGGCCGCACCAGAATATCCGCATCGACGCCCGGCCCGAGATCAAGCAGCATCGCCTGCGTGGCGATCCAGTCGAGACTGCGCCTGTCACCATAGGGGGACTTGAGCGACAGGATGGCGCCCTGCCCGACGAGCCCGCCGACCAGCCGCCCCTCCGGCCGCGCATAGATCTCCTCCGGCGTCGCAACCTGCAGGAGCTTGCCTTCCGACATCACGGCGACATCCGTCGCCAGCGCCATGGCCTCCGCCTGGTCGTGGGTGACATAGATCATCGTCGCGCCCGAGCGGGCGTGAAACTCGCGAAACGTCTCTTCCATCTCCTGCCGCAGATGCCGATCGAGATTGGCGAGCGGCTCGTCGAGGAGAACGACGTCGGGTTCTGTCACGAGGCAGCGGGCAAGCGCCACGCGCTGCCGCTGGCCGCCGGAAAGATCGGCAGGCCTGCGATCCGCATAGGGTTCGAGACGCACCGCCGCGAGCGCCTCCATCACCTTGCGGCGGCGCGTCTCGCCGGTGACGCCGCGGACTTCAAGGGATAGCCGACATTATCGGCGACGCTCATATGCGGCCAGAGCGCATAGGACTGGAACACCATCGCCATGTTGCGATGCTCGGGCGCCACCATACGGCCATCGCCGGCAAGGATCGTATCGCCAAGCGTGATGCGCCCGTCCGTCGGCTGTTCGAAGCCGGCGATCATGCGCAGCACCGTCGTCTTGCCGCAGCCGGAAGGGCCAAGCAGCGCCAGAAACCCGCCCTCGCGCACGGTGATCGACACATCGCTGACGGCCGCACGAGCAGTCCCCTCGAAGCTCTTGGAGATCGCGTTCAAAATCAGCTGCGCCACGGCACCACACCTTTCGGCAGCCGATTGGCGAAAAGTTCCAGCACAAGCATCATCAGGAGAACCATGAGGACGACGAGAACCGAAAGCGCAGACGCCAGATTGAAGCTGCCACTGTCATCGAGATTATAGATCACCACGCCGAGCGTCTGTGTCCCGGCCGACCAGAGAAGGGCCGAGACGGTGAGCTCATTGCAGGCGATGAGGAAAACGAGAATGACGGATGCCCCCGCCGCCGGCCCGACCAGCGGCACGGTGATATCCTTCAATCGCCGCATGAAACCGGCGCCGGCAAGCCGTGCCGCCTCTTCGAGCGACGGGTCCATCTGCTTGAACGCGCTGACCACCGGTTTGAGACTGACGGCGAAGAAATGCGAGAAATAGGCGATCAGGATGATCCAGATCGTCCCGTATATGCTGATGCCGAGAACCGGGATCGGCGCTGCAAACACCAAGATGAAGGCGACCGCCGTCACCACGCCCGGCAGCGCATAGGGGATTTCGGCAATCGCCGAGATCAGCGGCGCAAGCCGCTTTTCGCCCTGACGATGAAATAGCCGACGAGTACCGAGAGGACGAGCAGCCCGAACGCGGTCACGAGCGACAGGCCGATCGAATTGAGGAAGGCCGTGCGGGTGATCGCCTGCCGGAAGAGGATTTCTTCATAGGCGTGCAGCGTCACGGTCTTCATCGAGAGCGGCACGCCATAGGCGGGTGCCAGCGAACTTGCGATCAGCGCCAGAAGCGGCAGGGCCAGAATGATGATGAGCGTGACCCAGAGCACGAGTTCGGCCAGGCCCCGCCAGCCGCCGAGGGTAAAGACGGCCACTTGCCCCGAAAGACCGATGACGCGGTAATCGCGGCCGCGCAGCACCCGCTCCTCGATCGCAAGACCAACGACAGCCATGATCGCGATCAGGCCCGAGAGAAGCGAGACATCGGCAAACGTGCCGGGACCGAAGGCGGCGAATTTCGAATAGATGAGCGTCGGCAGCGTGTAGATCGAGGCCGGAATGCCGAGGATCGCCGGAATGCCGAAATTGCCCACGCCGGAAACGAAGGCAATGGCCGCACCGGCGGCAAAGCCCGGCAGCGACAGGGGCAGGATGATATCCTTCAACACCTGCCAGGACGAGGCGCCGGAAAGCCGCGCCGCCTCCACCGCATCACGCGGCAAGGCCAGCAGCCCGGCACGCAGCGACAGATAGACGAGCGGCGCATGCTGCACCCCATAGAGAAGCGCGATACCGCCGACCGAATAAAGCGGCTGCGGCGAGCCGAGCGGCGGCGCAAGGCCGACGGCCTCAAAAGCGCGCTTGATGGGCCGGTCATGCCGATCCAGGACAGCGCCGTCACCTGCGGCGGGATCATCGTCGGCAGCATGAAGAGAAAGCCGAGAAGCGTTTTGGCGCGAAGATCAAACAGCGTCAGAAGCAGCGCGAAACCGCCACCGAGCAGGACCGAGACGAGCATGCCGAAAAACGATGTCGTCAGCGTGTAATAGACCGAATCCCAGAGCGCCGGGTCGGTCAGGAGCCCGGCCGCCCCGCCCTTGAACGCAGACGCGATACCGGTCGCCGCCAGCCGGCCGAGCGGCAGCACGCTAAGGAGAAACACGACAATGATGACAAAAGGAAACAGCCAGCGCGGCTGGCTGTTTCCACGATGCGAAGTGCGCGACATGATGAGGCTTATATCAGCCCTTGCCGCCAAAGATCGACGAGAAGGTTTTGACGTCGGCCTCGGAATTCTTCAGCGCTTCGGCCGGGTTGAGCGGCAGGACCTTGATCGTCTCGCGCGCCGGGAAGCCGGCCGGCACAGGCATGCCGTTGCGCGCCGGGATATAACCGAGCTTCAGGAAACCTTCCTGACCCTTCACCGACAGCGTGTAGTCGATGAACTTCTTGGCCGCATCCGCATGCTTGGTGCCGGCGAGGATAGCGACCGGCTCGGTGACGGCCGATACGCCTTCCTTCGGGAAGACGAACTCCACCGGTGCGCCCTTGGCCTTTTCGCGGATCGGCATGTAATCGACGACGACGCCGTAAGCCTTCTCTCCGGAAGCGACGGCCTTCAGCACGCCGCCATTGCCGCCGGCTGCAATCGCGCCATTGGCCTTCAGCTGCTTGTAGTAATCCCAGCCGAGGCCCGGCACGGCGGCAAGCGTCTGGGCGTGGATGAGAGCGGCACCCGAGGCGACCGGGCTCGGCATGGTGACGAGGCCCTTGGCTTCCGGCTTGGCGAGATCCGCCCAGCTTTCCGGCTTCATCGAGGCCTGCGTGTATACATGATGCCGGTGGTGATCAGCTTGGTCGAATAGTAATAGCCATCGGCATCATAGAGCGACTTGTCATAATTGGCGGCTTCCGGCGACGTGTAGGCGAGGAGCTGCTTGGCTTCCTTCATCCGCTCCAGCGTCACGGTATCGGCGATCAGGAGAACGTCGGCGACCGGATTGCCGGCCTGGATCTCGGCATTCAGCTTCGCCATGATCTGCGGGGTTCCGTCGCGCACCCACTGCACGTCGATGCCCGGATTGGCTGCCTTGAAGCCATCCACCGTCGCCTGTGCATCCTCGTTCGGCTGGCTCGTGTAGAGAACGAGGTCGGCCGCCGATGCGGTACCGGCAGCCATGCCGATGACGACGAGTGCCGTGAAGGCGGAGAGAAGTTTGTGCATGAAGGACAGCCCCTGTTGTCGAGATGGGAGCCTAAAAGCACAGGGGCGTAACATGAATATGACACCCTCGAAATATAGGGGTGGAAGCTGTCATAATTGCATCAAATAGGCAGCAGGCTGTGGAAAAATGTGACGCGATGCGGCACCAGCCCCCACCCCATCCCCTCCGTCATTCTCGGGCTTGTCCCGAGTATCTATCCACCTCCAATGGGACCGTCGTCAGATCCTCGGCACGGGGGCCGAGGATGACGTCCTCCATAAAAACAGCAGACACGCGCGACATGGGCTATTGCCCGCCTTAACCTCTGGCACCCCGACACGAAAAAGGGCGGACCCATGGACCGCCCCTCATCTCTTAGAAACCAGCCATCATCCTCAGATGATCGGCAGGGCTTCCTTTTCCTCGACGGAGGCGCTGGCGATCAGGCGGCCGAGGCGCTTGATGCCTTCCTCGATCATCTCGCCATTGGCGCAGGAATAGCTCATGCGCAGCGTATTGGCATTGCTGCCATCCGCGTAGAAGGCGCGGCCGGGCACGAAGGCGACCTTTTCGGTGGCGATCGACTTGGCCAGCAGTTCGGCGCCGTCCATGCCTTCCGGCAGCGTCACCCAGACGAACATGCCGCCTTCCGGCTTCGTCCAGGACGTGCCCTTCGGCATGTATTTCTCGAGCGCCTTCAGCATGAAGTCGCGGCGTTCGCTATAGGCAGCCTTGATCTTGGCAACCTGGGCGTCAAAGCCGCGCGCGGCGACCTGCTCGATGGCGATCTGGTTGATCGTCGAGGAATGCAGGTCGGCCGCCTGCTTCATCAGCACGAGCTTGCGGATGACCGGCATGGAAGCGATGACGAAGCCGACGCGCAGGCCCGGCGCCAGCGTCTTGGAGAAGCTGCCGCTATAGATCGTGCGGGTATTCTCGATACCGCCCTTGCGTTCGATATCGAGCGCCATGATCGGCGGGATCGGCTGGCCGTCGAAACGCAGATGCTGATAGGCGGCATCTTCGAGAATGGCGATATCCATCTCGTCGGCCAGATCGAGCAGCTTTTCGCGGCCTTCGAGGCCGATCGTCTCGCCGGTCGGGTTGGAGAAGTCGGCCGACAGATAGGCGAACTTGACGGCGCCACCGGATTTTGCGGCAGCCTCGCGATAGGCTTCCGGCGTGCGGTTGCCATTCAGCGACAGCTGGTCATAGGTCGGCTCATAGGCATTGAAGGCCGAGAGCGCGCCGAGATAGGTCGGCCAGGTGACGAGCGCCGTATCCTTCGGCGACAGGAAAAGCTTGCCGAGATAATCCAGCGCCTGCTGCGAACCCGACGTGATGAAGACGTTTTCCGGCTGACAGTCGATGCCGATCTTGGCGACGTCCTGAACGATCCAGTCACGCAGCGGCTTGTAGCCTTCGCTGACCGAATACTGCAGGGCAGCATTCACCTGCGGGCCGGCAAAAATATCCGAATAGGCCTTCTGGAACTCTTCCGCCGGAAACAGCGCCGGGTCCGGAATGCCGCCGGCAAACGAGATGATGTCCGGCTGTTCGAGCAGTTTCAGCAGTTCACGGATCTCCGACGCCTTCATCCGGCTGGAGCGCGTGGCGAAGATATGTTCCCAATCGAGCATGGAATGTTTCCTCAAATTTCAATTTTGTGGCTGCTGCTTTACATAAGTTTCGCAAGGTCAACAAGGTTGACCTATTGGGGTGCGACATATTTTCGATCACGAATTGTGTTCGGCAGCGCTTTTTCTGGCCTCCCGGCCGGAGGCTCCATCGCTGTGGCAACCGGACGATGTCTTCCTGATGGCAAAAGGCCGCCCGGATTGCTCCGGACGGCCGATTCTAGCATCAAACGCGATGATGTTCGACGGTGCTGGCGGTGACTGCCTCAGACCAGTTCACGCAGCGCCGAAGCGTCGAAGCCGGAAAGCCCCTCGCCGCCGCTCTTCACCTTCTTGACCCAGCCCGCATCGCTGATCAGCGCCCGGCCGACGGCAATCAGATCGAACTCGTTGCGTTCCATCCGGGCCGTCAGCTTGTCCAGCCCCTGTGCCGTCGAGCTTTCGCCGCCGAAGGCCGCCATGAAATCGCCAGACAGGCCGACAGAGCCGACGCTGATCGTCGTCGCACCGGTGATCTTCTTCGCCCAGCCGGCGAAGTTGAGGCCGTCGTCGCCGTCGATCTCGGGAAATTCCGGCAGCCAGAAGCGGCGCTGCGAGCAATGCAGCACATCGGCGCCGGCATCGACGAGCGGCTGCAGCCAGGCTTCCATCTCCTTCGGCGTCTCGGCAAGCCGCGCCTTGTAATCCTGCTGCTTCCACTGGGAAAGCCGGATGATAACGGGGAAGTCCGGCCCGACTGCGGCGCGCACAGCGGCAATGATCTCGGCGGCAAAGCGGCTGCGCTCGGCAATCGTCGGACCGCCATAGCGATCGCTGCGCTTGTTGCTGCCCGACCAGAAGAACTGGTCGATCAGATAGCCATGCGCGCCATGCAGTTCCACGACGTCGAAGCCGAGGGCCTTGGCATCGCCGGCCGCCTTGGCAAAGGCGGCGATCGTATCGGCAATATCGCTTTCACTCATGGCAACGCCCCGTTCTTCACCCGGCGCATTGAGACCAGACGGGCTTTCCACCGGCGCATCCGGCTCCCAGCCCGGCATCGGCCCCTTGGTTGCGCCGGTGTGCCAGATCTGCGGGCCGATACGACCGCCCGCCGCATGCACGGCCTCGACGACGCCGCGCCAGCCTTCTAGCGCCGCCTGCCCATGGATGAATGGAATGCCCGGATGATTGCGCGATGCCGGACGGTCGATCACCGTGCCCTCGGAAAGAATGAGGCCGACCTGACCTTCCGCCCGCCGGCGGTAATAATCGGCATTGGCCTTGCCCGGCACACCCTGATCCGTGAAGGTGCGCGTCATCGGCGCCATGACGATACGGTTGGGCAGCGAAAGCTTGCCGATCTGAAAAGGCTGAAACAGGATGTCGGTCGAATAATCGCTCATGCACAATACTCCAATGGCCAGGCGCCGGTTGCCCGGCACCAATTGCTTGCCGGCCTTAGGTATACAATGTAAACCTAGCGTCAAGAACGCACCTTGTCTCCACTAGGTATACTGGAGGAAACCATTGAAGCCGCAAGACAAACACCTTTGCTTCTCGGTCGAATGTCCGAGCCGCCTTCTGTTCGACCAGATCGCCGACAAGTGGTCGATGATGGTCCTGACGGTGCTCGACCCCGGCCCGGCCCGCTTCAACGAGATCAAGCGGCGGCTGGAAGGCGTCACGCAGAAGGCGCTCACCCAGTGCCTGCGGCGGCTGGAGCGCAACGGGCTCATCCTGCGCCGGGTCATTCCCACCTCGCCGGTCGGCGTGGAATACGAGATCACCCCCCTCGGCCGCTCGCTGCAGCATCCGTTCAAGGCGCTCTATAAATGGACGCTTGAGAATATGGCCGAAGTCGACAAGGCCCGCGCCGCCTTCGACGACCGCAATGGCGGCTCCGCAGTGACGCAAGCAGCTTGACGTAAACCGTCACGATGCAAAAAAGGCCGGAGCGAATACCCCGGCCTTTTCGAGATTTTCGACGACGCGTCCTATCGATCGACAGTCACCGCCCGGTGAAAACTCACCCCTCATGCATCATCCTCCGGCTTCTCCAGAGGATCTGCCCACGTCCATCGTGACCGTGGTCAGATCCTCGCCACAAGGGCGAGGATGACGGCCGAGGTTTTGTCGGCCGCCACGCATCACAGGATGCAAGCAGCCGGCAGGCAGAAGACCGGAAAGCCGATTAGTTGACGGCCTTGTCGACGAGCTTGTTCTTGCCGATCCACGGCATCATGGCGCGCAGCTTGGTGCCGACTTCTTCGATCTGGTGCGAGTCGTTCAGGCGACGGATGCCCTTGAAGCGGGCGCCGCCGGCGCGGTATTCCTGCATCCAGTCCGAGGTGAACTTGCCGGTCTGGATGTCGGTGAGAACGCGCTTCATTTCAGCCTTGGTCTCGGCGGTGATGATGCGCGGGCCGGTGACGTATTCGCCCCATTCTGCGGTGTTGGAGATCGAGTAGTTCATGTTGGCGATACCGCCTTCATAGATCAGGTCGACGATCAGCTTCACTTCGTGCAGGCACTCGAAGTAAGCCATTTCCGGCGCATAGCCGCCTTCGACCAGCGTCTCGAAGCCGGCGCGGATGAGCTCGACGAGACCGCCGCACAGAACGACCTGTTCGCCGAAGAGGTCGGTTTCGCACTCTTCCTTGAACGAGGTTTCGATAATGCCCGAACGACCGCCGCCAACGCCGCAGGCGTAGGAGAGTGCCAGTTCAAGCGCATTGCCCGAAGCGTTCTGGTGGATGGCGACGAGGCAGGGAACGCCGCCGCCCTTCTGGTATTCGCCGCGAACCGTGTGGCCCGGGCCCTTCGGTGCGATCATGACGACGTCGACCGAAGCCTTCGGCTCGATCAGGCCGAAATGAACGTTGAGGCCGTGGGCAAAAGCGATCGTCGCGCCGTCACGGATATTGTCGGCGATCTCGGCCTTGTAGATGTCGGCCTGCAGTTCGTCCGGGGTCGCCATCATCATCAGGTCGGCCCACTTGGCGGCCTCCGCAACGGTCATGACCTTGAAGCCGTCGGCTTCTGCCTTCTTGGCGGTCGGCGACCGGCCTTGAGCGCGATCGCGACGGTCTTGGCGCCGGAATCCTTGAGGTTCAGCGCGTGTGCGCGACCCTGGCTACCGTAGCCGATGATGGCGACGTTCTTCGACTTGATGAGGTTGAGATCGGCATCGCGATCGTAATAAACGCGCATCGTAGGTTCCTTCCCTATGTATGATGACTTGACTGGTTGAGTGTTCTGGACCTGCCGGGATTTTCTCTCAAAAGCCCGGCAGGAATTCGATTAAGCGGTTTTCAGGCCGTGCCATGCAGCGTCATGAATGCGTCGACAGCGCGGCGGGCCTGCACCCTGTTGTCCTTGAGCGCCGGTTCGCCGAGCAGCATCCGCACATGCAGGTCCGAGACGATCAGGCCGTAAAGCGTATGATAGGCCCCGTCCGCATCGTCGAAGCGCAGCAGACCGGCACGCTTGCCCGCATCGATCAGCGAGCGGGCGCGGCGATCGATCTGCCGGCGGCCATGTTCGACGAGCAGCCGGCCGAGTTTGGAACCGTCGCGGCTCGACTGGCCGATCGCCAGCCGGTTGAGCGCCAGAGAAACATCGCCCGAGAGAACTTCGAGCAGATCGCAGGCAAAGGTTTCCAGATGGTCGTGCAGCGCCTCGGCCGTCAGCCGCTCGCCGGGGCGCTCGGCCGTGCGCACCTTGCTCTGCTGGAACGAGATCATCGCGGCCAGAAGCCCGTCGCGATCGCCGAACCATTTATAAAGGCTTTCCTTCGAGCAATTGGCAGCGCGCGCCAGCCCGGCCGTCGTCAGCGCCTTGTCTCCGCCTTCCACGAGAAGACGCAGAGCCTCGGCCAGAACGGCACTCTGGCGCGGCGAAAATTCTCCCGAAACATTCGGATCAGTGGACACGGATACAACCCCTCGAATTAAGTACCGTACGGTACGGTTCACCCTCTACAGACGTCCCGAAACATCGTCAAGAGGCAAAATTTCAGGCAGATCGCGATCGGTTCAGCCAAGACGGATGGAACTGCGTCAGGGATATTGACACATCGATGCGATGCCGCAGCGCAACAAAACACCTTCCGTAACCACCTGTTTTATTGCCACAATTTCGGGAAGCACCGGTATTTCTTCAGAATTCCACTGAAATGCGGCGCACAAAAGGACAGCCCTCCCCCTTGTGAAGCCTCCTCGAAACACCCACCTGATAGACATCGAACCGATTAGTTCGATTAAATAATAGTCAGAGAAAAAAGATTGGAAACCCCGATGAAAATCCTCGTCAGCACAGCTATCCTCGCGATGCTTGCAACCATTTCGTTCAATGCAGCCAATGCCGCCCCGGCGAGCCCGGCGAAAGCCGCGCCGCAACAGAGCCAGCAAACCAAGGACGATCAGAGCTGGACGAGCGGCAATTGGCATTGGCATGCCCCGGTCCCGGCCCATCACAAGGGCAAGTTCAATCCGTAACGATAAATGGCCGCGCCCGGCCCTGCAGATAAAGCCTGCCGCCGTGCGCCTGCTACCGAAACGAAGACGGCCACCCTCGCTCGGTGGCCATCGGAGGGCAGCATTGATCAAAAGCCGCGATCTGCAGCGATCGACCGATACGCCTCCCCGCCAAAGCCCCCCCCCAAAAACCTCACCGGAAAAGCCTCACCCGGCAGGCCCGGCAGAGATGCCTCACTCGGCAGCGACTGCCCCCGGCAGGATACCACCTCGTCCTGCCTCACGGGCATTCTCCCGAACACTTTCCATGTCACGCGCCGGAGACAGGCCGTAGAGCCGGCCATATTCGCGGCTGAACTGCGACGGGCTCTGATAGCCCACCCGATGCCCGGCATTGCCCGCATCGAGCCCCTCGACCAGCATCAGCCGCCTTGCCTCATGCAGCCTCAGCCGCTTCTGGTACTGAACCGGCGTCAGCGCCGTCACCGCCTTGAAATGGTGATGGAAGGAAGACTGGCTCATGCCGACGCGCTCGCAGAGTTCCTCCACCTTCAGCGGCCGATGGAAATTGCTGCGCAGCCAGTCGACGGCGCGCGCCACCCGGTGGCTCTGGCTTTCGGCCATGGCCATGTGGATAAGCTTCGGCCCTTCGGGGCCCATCAGAAGCCGGTAGAGAATTTCCTGCTCGATGATCGGCGCCATCGCCGCGATATCGCCCGGCTGTTCGAGAAGCCGCACCAGCCGGGTCAAGGCATCGACGAGTTCCGGCGAGGCATGATTAACCGAAAGGCCGAGCAGATCCTCGTCGACCGCCGGCGTCTTCAGGAGATCTAGACGCCCGAGCAGGTCATGCAGCCGGTCGAGCCGGATATCGATACAGGCGCAGAGATAGGGAATGTCGCCGCTTGCCTCCATCACCCACGAGCTGACCGGCAGATCGAGAGAGGTGAGGAGGTATTGGCCTGCGCCATACCGATAGGTGTTCTGCCCGAGCGTCAGGCTCTTTGCCCCCTGGATGATGAAGGCAAGCGTCGGCGTCATCGGGCTGTGCAGCGGCGCCGTCGGCGCCGAGCAGCGATGCAGGTGCAGCCAGGGAATGAAATCCGCACTCTGCCCCTGCCTGTCGATGACGAAGCGCGAGCAAAGCGAGGTCAGTTCCTGATAGGGCAAGAAGGCGGCAGTCATGCGGTCGCGACCTGTTGGTTCGGTGTCGGGATTGGTTCGGTGTCGGGGATAAATAGGCACTTCGCACGGTTTTAGAAACATTGGCATGGAGAATTATCCCTCACCCTCCCCATTTCGACTGCAGATCCGCCTTGTCCGGCCTTGGGCCTCTTCCACAGGGCCTGGCCTGCGGACAGATCCCGAAGAGGGTTTTTGCAGGATTATGCAAGAAGATCGGAGGATTGGTCTAACGCCATGATCCGGCTTGCGGCATAGTCCGCAGCGTTCAATTCCGCCAAGACAAATGAATGGAGTTTTCCATGCCTATTGCAAAAGGTTATGCCGCAACTGACGCGTCGAGCCCGCTCAAGCCCTTCACCTTCGAACGGCGCGAACCGAATGACGACGACGTGGTGATCGACATCAAGTTTGCCGGCATCTGCCATTCCGACATCCACACCGTGCGCAACGAGTGGAAGAACGCCGTCTACCCGATCGTTCCGGGCCACGAGATCGCCGGCATCGTTACGGCGGTCGGCGCCAATGTCACGAAGTTCAAGGTCGGCGACCGCGTCGGCGTTGGCTGCTTCGTCGATAGCTGCGTCGGCTGCGCTGCCCGCGATGTCGATAACGAGCAGTATATGCCGGGCCTCGTCCAGACCTATAACAGCGTCGAAGCCGACGGCAAGACGGCGACCCAGGGCGGTTATTCCGACTCGATCGTCGTCAAGGAAGGCTATGTCCTGTCCATCCCGGACAACCTGCCGCTCGATGCCTCCGCGCCGCTGCTTTGCGCCGGCATCACGCTCTATTCGCCGCTCGCCCACTGGAATGCCGGCCCCGGCAAGAAGGTTGCGATCGTCGGCATGGGTGGCCTCGGCCATATGGGCGTCAAGATCGGCTCGGCCATGGGTGCGGATATCACCGTCCTCTCCCAGACCCTGTCGAAGAAGGAAGACGGCCTGAAGCTCGGCGCCAAGGAATATTACGCCACTTCGGATGCCTCGACCTTCGAAAAGCTCGCCGGCACCTTCGACCTGATCCTCTGCACCGTATCGGCCGAAATCGACTGGAACGCCTACCTGAACCTCCTGAAGGTCAATGGCACGATGGTCCTGCTCGGCGTGCCGGAACATGCGATCCCGGTTCATGCCTTCTCGGTCATCCCGGCCCGCCGTTCGCTCGCCGGCTCGATGATCGGCTCGATCAAGGAAACCCAGGAAATGCTGGATTTCTGCGGCAAGCACAACATCGTCTCGGAAATCGAGAAGATCAACATTCAACAGGTCAACGAAGCCTATGAGCGCGTGCTGAAGAGCGACGTGCGCTACCGCTTCGTCATCGACATCGCCTCGCTCGCCGCCTGATCCGCGTCGATCAAACGGCAAAAACACGAAGGGCGGCCCGCAAGGACCGCCCTTTTTTCGTGTCCGAGAGCATGAGAGAGGCCCATCACCTCCGTCACCCTCACGCCAGCTCGCTCTCGTCGAACTTAACCCGCGCCGCTTTCACCGAGGCATGATTGTCCGACGCCCAGGAGAGGACCTTGGACAGCGGTTCAAACAGCGACCGGCCGAGATCGGTCATCCGGTATTCGACGCTCGGCGGCTTGGTGGGAAACACTTCCCGCTCGATATAGCCGTCGCGCTGCAGGTCGCGCAGGGTCTGGGTCAGCATGCGCTGCGAAATATCCGGCACCAGCCGGCGCAATTCGCCGAACCGGTAGGGTCGCCCTGCCAGCGCCTGCAACAGCAGCGTCGACCATTTTCCCGCGATCTGGTTCATCACGTCGCGCACCGGACAGTTGCCGGCATCCCATGTGGACATATCGCACGGAGCACCCGCCAACGTGGCGTCCGAGGTTGTGGCGCCCGAGGTTGTGGCAGTAGTCGTGGCTGGAGCGACGACAGTGGCGCGCGCGGAGGAGGCTTGTGCCATCTTGGTTCCTTGAATGTTCATGCACTGGTTCGCTTGGGGCCCGATAGGTGGTTCCCTCGAAGTAACCATCTCCCGAAAAACTGCCTTCTTTACAGCGCTGCGTCAATTCCTATTCTAGCCCTAGTCTCTTTTTGAGACCATCATTCGGCAGCACCCGCATGCGGGCAAGGATTTTTAGGAAGGACCATCCATGGGCAAGCTTCTCGTCACCGGCGCCAACGGCAAACTCGGCCGCGCCATCATCCGTCACCTTCTGGAGACATCGAAGGTTGCCGCAGGCGATATTATCGCCGCCTCCCGCGATACGGCAAAGCTTGCCGACCTCGCAGACAAGGGCATCGAGACCCGCAAGGCCGATTTCAACGATGAGGCCGGCCTCGTTGCCGCCTTCACCGGCATCGACCGCCTTCTCCTCATTTCCACCGACGAGCTTGCCACGCCGGGCGGCCGCCTGAAGCAGCACACGGCAGCCGTCAACGCCGCCAAGGCAGCCGGCGTCGGCCATATCCTCTACACCTCGATGCCGAACCCGGACAAGTCGCTGGTCACGTTCGCGCCCGACCATCTCGGCACGGAAAACGCCATCAAGGCAAGCGGCCTGCCCTACACGATCCTGCGCAATGCCTGGTATGACGACAACTACCTGATGGGCATGCCGCACAATCTGGCCGGCGGCAAATGGTTCACCTCGATCGGCACCGGCAAGGTCGCCAATATCAGCCGCGACGATTGCGCCCGTGGCGCGGCCGCAGCTCTGGCCAACCCGCCCGCCGGCAACCAGACCCTGACGCTGACCGGCCCCGAGGCACTGACCGCCGACAAGATCGCCGCCCTCGTCTCCAAGGCGCCGGCAAGCCGCTCGCCGTGGTTCAGGTGACGGATGACGAACTCGGCCAGGGCATCGCCGCCGCCGGCCTTCCGGATTTCATCGTCAAGATGCTGGTCTCCGCCGACGCCAATATCCGCGCCGGCAATTTCGACGTCGTCACCAGCGACTTCGAGACGCTGACCGGCCAGAAGCCGCAGACGCTCGGCGACTTCTTCGAAGCCCACAAGGCCGCCCTCGCCGGCTGATATGCCGAGACCCGATACGAAAAGCCCGGCAGCAATGCCGGGCTTTTTGCGTGATGAGATAGCTGCAACTGAGGCCTTCGCGGCGAGGATTTGGCAAGAACCGTGGTGCCGGCGCGGATTCGGCTTGCTTTCGGCCTGGCATCGACCGCACACACGGAACGCCGTCATCCTCGCCCTTGTGGCGAGGATCTGACCACGGTGCCGACGCGCGGAACGCATCCCGGGCAGAAAAGCCGCTCCGGCCAGAGACCGGAGCCTGCCGTCCAGCCTCTTACTTGTCTTCCTTCAGCGTCTCGCGCTGGGTGATCAGCCTTGCGCTGTGCTGGCCCGAAATATGGATCCAGAGCCAGCTCCAGGCGACGGCGAAGCGCGAGCGGGTGCCGATCAGGAAGTAGATATGAGCAAGCCCCCAGATCCACCAGGCAAGCCAGCCTTTCAGCTTGAACTTGCCGAAATCGATCACCGCCGCCCGCTTGCCGATCGTCGCAAGGCTGCCCTGATGCTTGTAGCGGAACGGCCCCGGCACGGCGGAACCGGCAAGCCGTGCCTTCACGAGCTTGGCCACATAATCGCCCTGCTGCTTGGCAGCCGGCGCAATCCCCGGCACCGGCTTTCCATCACCCTGCATCACGAGCGCCGTATCGCCGACGACGAAGATATTGGCATCGCCCTCGATCGACAGATCGGGCCCGACGACGGCGCGGCCCGCGCGGTCGGAACCGATGCCGAGCCATTTCGCCGCCGGCGACGCCTGTACGCCGGCCGCCCAGACGACCGTGCGCGACGGCACGAACTGGTCGCCGATCGTCACGCCCTCTTCGGTGATCGCCGTCACCGGCTTGCCGGTCTGCACCTCGACGCCGAGCTTTTCGAGCGCGCCCTTGGCATAGGCGGAAAGATCCTCTGTAAAAGCAGGAAGAACCCGCGGCCCCGCCTCGACGAGCAGCACGCGGGTGCGTCTCGTATCGACCTTGCGGAATTCCGGCGGCAGCGTGTTCTTGGCAAGCTCGGCAATCATGCCGGCCATTTCCACGCCCGTCGGGCCTGCGCCGATGATGACGAAGGTCAGCTGCTGATCGCGCTCGGCCGCGTTGTCGGTGAGTTCGGCACGCTCGAAGGCGAGAAGCACGCGGCGGCGGATGGTCGTCGCATCTTCGAGCGTCTTCAGGCCCGGTGCCACATCCTCCCACTCATCGCGGCCGAAATAGGCATGCCGCGCGCCGGTGGCGAGGATCAGCGTGTCATAGGGAACCGTCGCGCCGGATTTGAGCGTCACGGTCTTTGCCGCACGGTCGACGGCGACGACTTCGTCGAGCAGCGTCGTCACGTCCTTGCGGTCGCGGTAGAGATGGCGGATAGGCCATGCGATATCCGAGGTGGCAAGCACCGTCGTCGCGACCTGATAAAGCAGCGGCTGAAAAAGATGGTGGTTGCGCCGGTCGATCAGCGTGATCTTGACCGGTGCTCCCTTGATCGAATGGACGAATTGCAGGCCGGCGAAACCGCCACCGACCACCACGACCCTATGTTCCTGAATATTTTCCGACACGATAGTCATTCCCGGGATGCGCGTTTTGCGGCGCCGGTGGGCGCCTCGACATCGGGATGTAATGACAAACGTCAGCTTTGAAACTGCGTCACAGTGACTGACCACAGGCTCTCCTGAAGCGGCGGACCGTTTCGGCCATGCCATATTCGAGTGCGTCGGCCGTCAGGCCATGACCGATCGAGACTTCCGCAAGCCTCGGAATGCGCTTCACCAGCATCGGCAGATTGGCAACGGTAAGATCATGTCCGGCATTGACGCCCATCCCTTCCGCAAAGGCCGCGTCCGCCGTGCGCCCGAGAAGTTCGACGATCTCCTCTGCCTTTTCCGGATGATCGAAACAGCCGCCGTAGGGGCCGGTATAGAGCTCGATCCGGTCGGCACCGGTTTCCTTCGCAAGCTTCACCGCTTCCACGTCGCCATCGCCATCGGCAAACAGCGAGACCCGCATGCCGCCCTTTTTCAGACGGGCGACGATCGGCTTCAGCATGTCGCCGGTGGCGCGGAAATCGAAACCGTGGTCGGAGGTCGCCTGTGCCGGATCATCCGGCACCAGCGTCACCTGCTCGGGCTGGATCTTTTCGCAGAGCGCCAGAAAATCCTCGCTCGGATAGCCCTCGATATTGAATTCGGCTTCCGGAAATTCGTCGTCGATCAGCGCGCGCAGAATCGGAAGGTCGCTGAAGCGGATATGCCGCTGGTCCGGACGGGGATGCACGGTGAGGCCCGAAGCACCCGCCTGAAGCGCGATCCGGCCGAGCGCCTCGACGCTTGGCCACGGCAGGTCGCGGCGATTGCGCAGCATGGCGACGGCATTGAGATTGACGGAAAGCGTGGTCGGCATCGCGGCACCCAAATCGATGATATTGCCCGCTTTTATGCGATTGAAACGGCAAAGGCCACAGGCTTCGCGTCAATACACCTATAAAGAGTTTTCACCCGCTAGAATTTGCCCAAGGCCGGGGCTACCAATTTCGTTAAATTTACGTAATCTTTAAAGGATAGGATGAGCCATATATCCCCGATGCGGCAAAAATCAGGGACCACAGGCCCATCCTGCCACGGGAATCTTATCGGGTCCGCGTTCTCTTTACCGATGAATAACCTTCGAGGCGGGGTATGTAAATACCACCGATGGTTGAACATTGAAAACGCATCGCATGCCTCATGACGGCGAAAATGCCGAACCGACAGAAATCGGGGCAGTCTCCTCCCCGGCACGATTGGCTCGCGCCGGAAACCCGTCACGCAATCTGCCCTCGATTATCCTTCCCAGACTGACGCTGCCCTTCCGGCTACCGGACGATCCGATCACCATTGCGGAAATGGCGGATCTCTTCGGCGTGACGCATCGCACCCTGCATTTCTACGAGGAAAAGGGTCTGATCGTCGCGGATCGCGCCGGAACCATGCGTATCTACCGTCCCGACCACATCCGGCTCATGGCGTTGATCAGCGCCTGCCGGGAGACGGGCATGACAATCGCCACGATCGAGGAGCTGCTGGCGGACCTTGAGAAGACCGCGACGGAGGCCGATGCCGACGCGATCTTCCAGGCAGCCCTCGAAAGGCGACGGCGGGAAATGACCGCCGACATGTCCGATCTGACCCGGCAAATGCACAGGCTTCAGGGCCTGATGCGCAAGGAGCCGGTCGTGGACGCAGCGGAAGGGGCCCCGCCATCGGCGCGGGCCCCCTTCGGCCGCCCTATCCGGCGCGCCGGAAGCAGGAGCATCTGTTCCGGGGGTAAATGCCTCCGGGGCCCATATGTCCGGCGTCCCGCCTGCGGGAGCCGATGGGCAAGCGCCGCCGCCGGCAGGGCCACGAATGACACCGCCCGCGGGGATACAAGCGGCACCACCGGCGGGACCACAAACCGGACAACGAGCAGGGGCACAAACCGGACAGGCCACAGGCACGCAGCCAACCCCGCCACTTCTCTCCGAACGGGAGCGGCAATACCTGATCCTCATCGCCGAGGGCAATTCCGTCTCGCGCACCGCACGCGCACTGCATATCGACCAGACGGAGTTCGAGGTGATCGAGGCGGGCATTCTGGAAAAACTGCAGGCGTCAAACCGCTTTCAGGCCGTCGCCAAGGCAATCATCCTCGGCATCCTGCACAACTGAAAGACCCGGACGACATACGACCGGCAGATCATAGGACCATGACCACCAAGCATGATCCGGCGCGCCTCCCACACGGGCCGCTGCGATCGGACCGACCCGCCGGGCACGATCCAACTTAGCGGACGATGGTCAGCCTTTCGGCAGCGCGGGTGATCGCCGTATAGAGCCAGCGCTCGCGGGTATCGCGAAACGCAAAGCTCTCGTCGAAAAGCACGACATTCTGCCACTGCGAGCCCTGCGCCTTGTGAACGGTCAGCGCATAGCCGTAATCGAACTCGTCATAGCGCTTGCGCGTCGACCACGGGATTTCCTCCTCGCTCTCGAACGCAGCCTTCAACAGCTTGATCTTGGCGGCACCACGATCCATGTCGTCGTCTTCCGGCTTGATCATCAGGTTGATCCCCGGCTTCACCGTCTCGCGCGACGAGCTCATCACCTGCCAGAGCGAACCATTGAGCAGGCCCTTGACCTGATCGTTCCTGAGGCAGACCAGCTTGTCGCCCGATTGCGGGTAATCGGCGGAAAAACCTTTCAGCTCGCGAAGCCGCTGATTGTAGCGCTTGCGGGTGCGGTTGGTGCCGACGAGAACCTGATCGGCTTCCAGCACCAGATCCTGATTGACCTCGTTGCGGGAAATGACCCGCGCCTGACCGTAATCACCGTAAGGGATTTCCTTGCCCTCGCGCACAGTCATGGCGAGCTGGATGATCGGATTATCCTGTGCTTGGCGATGAATTTCGGTCAGCAGGTAATCCGGTTCCTGCTCGGTGAAATATCCGCCGCCGGAGACCGGCGGCAACTGGCCGGGATCACCGAGAACCAGAATGGGCGTACCAAAGCTCATCAGGTCGCGGCCGAGCTGTTCGTCCACCATCGAGCATTCGTCGATGACGATCAGGGCCGCTTTCGCAAGCGGGCTCTGGCGGTTGATGGAAAACATCGGCGAGATCGACGTCTTGCCGGTTTCCTCATCCTCCACCTGCTCCTCGCCGCGCGGGCGATAGATCAGCGAATGGATCGTCTTGGCATTGCGTGCGCCGCGCGAGCGCAGAACCTGCGCCGCCTTGCCGGTAAAGGCCGCGAACAGAACCTCGCCATCGACATGCTCGGCAAAATGCTTGGCAAGCGTCGTCTTGCCGGTGCCCGCATAGCCGAACAGCCGGAAAACCTGGCTGCGGCCATCTTTCAGCCAGCGCGAAACGGCCTTCAGGGCCTCGTCCTGTTGCGGTGCGAATTGCATGGGTGGACTTGGCAGGATTCGAGCCGGTTTCGCAACCGAAAAAGAACGAAAGAGGAATGCCGGGCAAAAAGGCCGGGGACAATGCTTAAGCGCCTCCCCAGCCCTGCCGTCATGAAACATGAGAAATTGACGCATGTTTTCTTGCGCCCCACGGCAAAAGCGATCACAACTGGCCTTGTTTTAATATTGCCGCATATAGTCGTCGCTTCAGGAATTTGCCCGTGAAACCATTTTCCTTGCCACTCACGTCCCGCGCCGTGATTGCCGTCACTCTCGCCGTTGCCCTCTGCCTGTGCCTTGCCGGCGGCCTCCTCATCCGGCATTCGGCAGAGATGCCAGCCGTTACCGATGCAGGAGCCTTCGCCACCCTCAAGGCACAGACCCCGCCAGCCCTGACCAGCGATCCCGGCGCCTACAAGACCTTCCAGCAGAATGGTTTGCCGACCGTGACGCGCTGCTGACGAACAAATACCCGCTGTATGACCGCGGCATCGCGCTGATCGCGCTCGGCCTGACACTCGTTGCAGCCCTTGTCCTCCTGCGACTGACGAAGGTCGAGACAGCTGCCGATTTCAGAACGCCAAAAAGCCGCCTCCTGCTTGTTCTCCCCGGCCCGGCAACGCTTGTCCTCGGCATCATCGCCATGTTCGCGCGCTGGAGCGAATGGCACGAGCGTGCGCTCGATCCGTCCTGGGCAGACAGCGCCATCGCCGAAACCTTTGCGGCCACGATCGCCACCATCATCCTGCCCGTCATGCTGATCGCCGGCTGGTGGTTCACCCGCAAGGCAAGACTGCCGGTCAGCCTTGCCAATACCGAACGCCTCAAGAGGGCGCTGCGGACAAGGCCAATCCGGTTCGGACCGACGATCACGATCCTCGCCGGCGAACTCCTCTGGGCGCTCGTCGCCCTGATCGTGCTCGACATGACCTTATCGAGCCTCTGGCAGGGCAATTATCTCGATGTGCCGCTCGGCTTTCTCTGGTTCTATCTGGTGCTTGTGGGCCGCGCATTGACCACGGCAACACTTCCATCCGCGCCGACGCCTGCGCAAACTGCAACGCTGTCAGGTGCCGCCGCCTGACGGCAATTCCCGACGCTGGACCGACCGCTACCTTTGCCGGGATTTGCTCTAGCGCCGCGGATCGTTGGCAAGCTCGATCGGCTGACCATGCGGCGTTGCTTCCGCGGCCCGCTGCCAGCTTTCTTGCAGATCGGCGATGACGGCTTCGTCGGCGATCCCCTTCTCGCCGAGCAGCGTCGAAAGCGCCTTCACCCAGCTGTCGAAATAATCGCTGCCATCCTCGGCCTTGCCCGGCTGGCGCAATTCGGAAGAGAGCGCCAGCGCCCATTCCCCCCAGGTGAAAAGCCCCTTCTCATGCAGATGCACGGTCATCGCAAACGCTTCTGCCGCCCAGGGCTCGGGAAAGACCGGCTCACCATCCGGTGACTTCTTCAGCCCCGGCGATTGCGCCAGAAGCGATACCGTCAGAGGCGACGAGATTTCACACGCGCTCAAGATAGCTCTCCCAGGCATCGATGGAGACGGTCAGCGTCGGATCGGCGCCCTCGCCCCAGATTTCCCCACCGTCGAACACGACCGTATAGACCCATTCGGGGTTCTCGCCCTTGCCATGGGCATTGTCGTCGGCAAACACGAAGGAGCCCTGCACCGCCTCGATCACCCCGGTCTTGGCGCGCGCATAGCGAGGCAGCCTTGTATGGGTTTCCGGATTGAAATTGCGCGTCCGTACCATCTCGCCGACGACGAAAACCGGTGCCGTCTCGACCGGCCGGTCGCAGGGGCCGCCCTTTGCCAGCATCGGCGCCACCATATCGGCGGAAAGCACCCGTTTCGGCGTGGCGGGCGCAATCGTTGCCTTGCCCGCATCGATCTCGGCGCCTTCGACGAAACCATGCCGTTCGAGCAGCACTTCAAGCGCCCTCATCCAGATCTCGTAATAGCTGACCGAGAGATAGGCCGCAGGCGGAATGTTTTCCCGCGCATGGCGGCTCTCGTCGATATTCCAGGCGCCGAAGGCACCGCAGGCAAGAGTGATGCCGAGCGCCCGCTTTTCCCATTCGCCGTGGAAATAGGGCTCGTTCACTTCCGGCGCGACGGGGCCGAAACCCATCTGGCCGCCGAGATCATGGGGTCCGTTCATCGAAGTGCTCCCCTCAATGGCCGTCGCCGGTCGAACCATGGCCGGCAATCGCCGTGCCGATCATCGCATCGCGGCTGACCAGCGCCGACAGCTCTTCCTCACTCATCCCGTCCGTGCCTTCGGGCCGCTCGGGGATCACCAGATAGCGCAGCTCGGCGGTCGAATCCCACACGCGGATCTTCTTCGTCTCGGACAGCGTCAGGCCGAATTCGGCAAGCACGCCGCGCGGATCGATCACCGCCCGCGACCGATAGGCCGGCGCCTTGTACCATGTCGGCGGAAGACCCAGCACCGCCCAGGGGTAACAGGAGCAGAGCGTGCAGACGACGAGATTATGAGTGTCTTCGGTGTTGAACACCGCCCGCATATGCTCGCCCTGCCGGCCGGTATAGCCGAGGCTGGCAATCGCCGCCGTCGCATCGCGCTTCAGCCAGTCACGGAACTCGAGATCACTCCAAGCTTTCGCCACCACATGCGCGCCGTTTCGCGGACCGACCTTGTTCTGATAGGTCTCGACGATCGCATCGATCGCCTTCGGATCGATCAGCCCCTTTTCCGTCAGCACCGTTTCCAGCGCCCGCACACGGGCCTGCATGTCGGAATAGTGGTTGTCGTGGTGATGATCGTGCCCATCATGGTGATGGTGCCCGTGGTCATGATGGTGGTCGTGATCTTCGTGCATCGGAACCTCCTGTCGAACGGCCGGCGAAGCAGCCGAACAGTGTGTCAGCTTTAGGCCGAGCCGCAGGCCTCGGCAAGTATGTGCATCGCGTAGGCCGACCTGAACCTACCCCCTCGATGCCGCACGACACCCCTCGCCCCCCAGCCCCTTGCCGCCCTCTCGGCATCCCTCTTGGCATCCCCTGGGCGCCTCTCGGTGGCCCTCTTGGCACCCACCCGATCGGCTTATGTTATCGCAAGCCAAATCAAAGAGGTTCCGCCATGTCCGATCGCTCCCCCGACCTGCCGACCGTCATCCTGCCCACAGTCACGCTCCCATCGGGTCTCGCCATCCCCGCCCTTGGCCTCGGCACCTGGAACATGGGCGAGAACGCCGCCAGGGCAAAGGCGGAGGTGGCGGCCTTGAAACGCGGCCTCGATCTCGGCCTGACACTGATCGACACAGCCGAAATGTATGGCGATGGCGGCGCAGAGGAAATCACCGGCGAGGCCATTGCCGGCCGCCGCGACGAAGTGTTCGTCGTCAGCAAGGTCTATCCGCACAATGCCTCGAAGAAAGGCGTGATCGAGGCCTGCGAGCGCAGCCTTCGTCGCCTTTCGACCGACAGGATCGACCTCTATCTCCTCCACTGGCGCGGCAGTCATCCGCTCGCAGAAACCGTCGCCGGCTTCGAAACATTGAGGCACGAAGGCAAGATCGGCGCCTGGGGCGTCTCCAATTTCGACACCGACGACATGGAAGACCTGTTCTCCGTGCAGGACGGCCATAACTGCGCCGCCAATCAGGTTCTCTACAATCTGTCGCGCCGTGGCATCGAATACGATCTCCTGCCCTGGTGCCAGGAGAGAGGCATACCCGTCATGGCCTATTCCCCGATCGAACAGGGCCGCATCCTGCGCAACCCGGATCTCATCCGCATCGCCAAGGCGCAGCAGGCAACCCCGGCGCAAGTGGCACTCGCCTTCCTTCTGGAGCGCGACGGCGTCATCGCCATCCCGAAATCGGCGGATATCTCCCGTGTCGAGGAAAATGCCGGATCGGCCGAGATCGAATTGACCGACGAGGATCTCGACGCCCTCGACCGCGCCTTCCCGCCACCATCGAAAAAACAGCCGCTTGAAATGCTGTAATCAGTCGAGATCGAGCGCCTGCCGCTCGGCAACCAGCCACTCTATCGCCGCAAACACGTCGATCTCCCCAAAGGTCTTGGTGTCGCGATAGACGGGATAGAGGCTGAAGGCGGTAGCCGCCAGATGATCGATGGAGGGACGCGCCTGTCTCCGCACGGTGATACCGGACGGCGCGACCTCAAACCGATCCTCCGTCAGCCCCCAGCCGGCATAGAAAGGCGCCGCATAGCAGCGCACGGGAACCCCGCGCAACAGCGCATCGAGCCCGAACTGGCTGGACATGGTCCAGACCTCGTCCACCACCGCGATCAGCGATGCCGCGGACACCGGCTCGCTGGACAGGATGACGCCGGGCAGCCTCGCCGCCTCTTCCGTCATATAGCCCTTGCGAAAACCGGCCATGACATCCGGATGGGTGCGGACGACGCATTGCGCGCCGCTTGCAACGGCATCGGCCAGCATCCGCTTGAAACTCTCGGGCGACCCGCCCGCCATCGGCACGGAGACATCGCCATAGACCTGATCGACGAGAAGAATGCGCCGCCGTGTCGTCTGATCGATCTTCGGCGCCCGATGCGGCAGGCTGTTATATTTGGAGAGACGATGACGAACGAGTGCTGAGCGGATATCACCGCCGAGTGATGCGATGGCATCACTGCCGGCCGCATCGGCAATCAGCCGCTCCAGCCGCGATGGCCGGTCGCGCGAACCGGCATGCCGAGATCGTCGATCTGGATCGAGATCGGCAATGCGTTTTCCTTGCCGAGCCCGACCGAACGGAGAAACCCGTCCTCCAGATAGAAATGCGGCACCCGCCGGATCGCCGCCATAGCGCGCGCAAATTTCGCCGGCACCCGCCCGCCCCAGGAGACGATAGCGCCGATATCAGGCGACCATGTCGGATCGAGCCTGTCGACACCGAAATAGCGGCTGAGCCACGGCTGCGAACGGCGCACGTAAAATGTCGCGCCCACCGCCGTTCCCGGCCGCGGCAGCCAGAATTTCGAGGCGCCCGCCATCTCGTTGACGACACCGCCAGCACCACCACGAGGCGCCGCGTCAGCGGCTCCAATGGCGGCACCCTGCGTCCTGTCGGCGGCGGCGGGCACGTCGATCATACCCGGCACATCACATGCCCTGCGCGCGCGGTTCATCGCGGCAATGCCGGTGCGGCAGATCTCGATCAGGCCGAGCGGCTTGATGACGGAAACGAACTGGTCGATCTTCGACGACTTGCCGGTGATCTCGAAGATGAAATGCTCGACGGTGGCATCGACCACCTTGGCCTGGAACGCATCGGCCAGCCTCAGCGCCTCGGCGCGATGCTCGCCATGGCCGACGACCTTGAGCAGCGCCACTTCGCGCTCGATCGGGCGATCCTGTCCGAGATCGCGGGCACGCACGGTCAGATCCAGAACCCGGTGAACCGGAACGATCCGCTCCAGCTGCGCCTTGATCTGTTCCAGAACCACCGGCGTACCATTGGTGACGATGGTAATTCGCGACAGATGCGCCTCATGCTCCGTTTCCGAAACGGTCAGGCTCTCGATATTATAGCCGCGGCCGGAGAAGAGGCCGATGACGCGGGCAAGCACGCCCGGCTCGTTGTTGACGAGAACCGATAGCGTATGGCTCTCGGCCTTTTCCGTCTGCGGCTGGATGAAATAGGCCGAACCGGTGGGCTGCTGATGTGCGTTCATGATGCAGGTGTTCCTCGATTTTCTCTGTTCGCTTTGTCTGTCTAAAGGGCCAGCTCGACGCTGACGGAATTCATATGCTTTGGTGCAAGGCGGGCAAGATCCTTGTCGAAGGTGAGGAAGGTTTCTCCCGGCGAAACCGCCGCGAGGTGGAAAGCGTCAGCAAATTCCAACCCACGTTCGAACGCTTCGAGTGTGCGGATAACCCTTTCCCGCTCGATGAACACGAAGACCTCTGACGCAAGCATGGCACCGAACACATCTACGATCCGACCTCGGTCGAAGCGATAGCGACTGCGCAGGACCCATTCCGTTTCCAGAAGCACCGTCGACAAAACGATCAGCCGATATCGGGAAACGATACCGGAAGCGACTGCCAGCTGCGCCTCGTCGTCCCGGGCAAAGAGACGGACAAGGATATTGGTATCAATCGTCCTTGTCGCGGTCATCCGTCTCGCCACTCCACTGCCGT
Source organism: Shinella sp. UYSO24 (assembly GCA_902167985.1). Lineage (GTDB taxonomy): Bacteria > Pseudomonadota > Alphaproteobacteria > Rhizobiales > Rhizobiaceae > Neorhizobium. The sequence goes on along the minus strand of CABHNZ010000005.1, from coordinate 155,014 downwards.
TCAAGCCTCTCCCAATCCGCGATCGCGGCCTGATCGATCGCCTCGTGCATCTCAGCGTCGGAATAAGACGGTCCGTCGTATCTCGGCAGCGTATCGAGCCAAGAGAGGAGCTTTTCCGCAGACCGCTTGTGCCTGTCGTCCGCCTCCTCCTCCCTCACCACTTCCAGCCTGATCTCCCGGCCGCCATCGATCACCTCGAATTCGGCGCCATCGGTCAGACCATGCGCGTCGCGGACGGATTGCGGCAGAACCACTGCGCCGTCTTTCGACATCCTCACTCTTGCCATCGCCTGCTCCTTCCGAGAAAAAGGGAACGCGGCCACTCTACCGCGTCCCTTCTTCCCGATCAAACGAGCGTCAAACGAGCTGGCGGCCCTTGGCGTCGATGGCGTTGGCAACAGCCTCGTCGGTCGCCTCGTCGGGGAGCAGCATCTCGTTATGCGCCTTGCCCGACGGGATCATCGGGAAGCAGTTGGCAAGATTTGCCACGCGGCAGTCGAAGATGACCGGGCGCTTGACCTCGATCATTTCGGCAATCTTGTCGTCCAGTTCCTTCGGGTCGTCGCAATACATGCCCACAGCGCCATAGGCTTCCGCCAGCTTGACGAAATCGGGCATGGCCTCGGTATAGGAGTTGGACAGGCGGTTGCCATGCAACAGCTGCTGCCACTGGCGCACCATGCCCATATACTGGTTGTTGAGGATGAAGATCTTCACCGGCAACCCGTACTGGATGGCGCAGGACATTTCCTGGATGCACATCTGGATCGAGGCATCGCCGGCAATGTCGATGACCAGCGCATCCGGATGCGCCACCTGCACGCCGAGTGCCGCCGGCAGGCCATAGCCCATCGTGCCGAGACCACCGGACGTCATCCAGCGGTTCGGTTCCTCGAACCCCAGGAACTGCGCCGCCCACATCTGGTGCTGGCCGACCTCCGTGGTGATGAAGGTCTTGCGATCCTTCGTCGCCGCATAGATCCGTTCCAGCGCGTACTGGGGCATGATCACGTCGTTCGAATTCTTGTAGGAGAACGACTTGCGTGCCCGCCAGCGGTTGATCTGCGCCCACCAGTCGGCCGTCTCGGATTTTTCCGGCTTGTTCGGCAGCGCCCGCCACAGGCGAACCATGTCTTCCAGAATCCGGCCGACATCACCGATGATCGGCAGGTCGACGCGGACATTCTTGTTGATCGACGACGGGTCGATATCCACATGGATCTTACGCGAGTTCGGCGAGAACCCGTTGAGGCGGCCGGTAATGCGGTCGTCGAAACGCGCCCCGAGGCAGACCATCAGGTCGCAGTCATGCATCGTCATATTGCTTCGTAGGAGCCGTGCATGCCGAGCATGCCGAGCCACTTGTCGCCAGACGCCGGATAGGCGCCGAGCCCCATCAGCGTCGAGGTGATCGGGAAGCCGGTGAGTTCCACCAGTTCGCGCAACAGCTTGGAAGCTTCCGGCCCGGAATTGATGATGCCGCCACCCGTGTAGAAGACCGGCCGGCGCGCCGAAGCCATCATTTCGATCGCCGCCTGAACTGATTTCAGGTCGCCGTCGAGCTTCGGCTTGTAGCTCTTGGAAGCAGGCGTTTCCGATGGCGGCACATAGGTGCCGGTCGCAAACTGGATGTCCTTCGGAATATCGACGACGACCGGACCCGGACGGCCCGACTGCGCGATGCGAAAGGCTTCATGGATGATGCCGGCCAGTTCGTTGACATCCTTCACCAGCCAGTTGTGCTTTGTGCAGGGCCGGGTAATGCCGACCGTGTCGGCTCCTGGAAGCGTCGGAACCGATCAGCGTCGTCGGAACCTGCCCCGTAAGGCAGACGAGCGGGATCGAATCCATCAGCGCATCCTGCAGCGGCGTCACCGCATTGGTGGCACCCGGACCGGACGTGACCAGCATGACGCCGACCTTGCCGGTGGAGCGGGCATAGCCTTCGGCCGCATGGCCGGCGCCCTGCTCGTGGCGAACCAGAATGTGCTGGATGTCGTCCTGCTGGAAGATCTCGTCATAGATCGGAAGCACAGCGCCGCCCGGATAGCCGAAGAGATGCTCGACACCATTGTCCTTCAGCGCCTTGAGCACGATCTCGGCGCCGGTCATCCGGTTATTGGCTGAATTGTTCTTGTCGCTGCTATCCGTCATCTCACTGTTCCGTCTGCTGATGATCTGGCTGGTTTGGCTTTTGGGAAAGTCGGTCGAAGGCATAAAAAAAGGCCCCTTGAGGAGCCTGTCGTTTCGCGCATGGGAGGCTATCGCCGGACGGTTACACCGTCCTGCCCATGCGCGTTCCCACCACAATAAGTGCCATCGAAATTTTCATAGGCAAGAGTGTTAGCGACAAGAGATCAATTCGTCAACGCCAGCCTGCGTCAAAAAGCGCCACCCGCCCGATTTATCGGCAAAGGCTGCCCTGAGAGCGGGCGCCACCCTACACCACTTGTTAAGTCGCCAACCCTATAGTCGCAACCTTGTGCGGGGCGACAACCTAGGTTGGGCCATGGTTGAAAACAAACGACATTCGCCGAAGCAGCATGCAGATTGTCAGATCAGGTTCGAGGATGAAATCTCCGTTCGCCGGCCTGCGAAGGGTAGGACCTGGTGTTGAACGACGACCTGCACACATCCGCCACGGCTGGCGAACAGGACCGCCGCAACACGATGGCACCGGGAAACCGGCTGCTCGGCCGTGTCGTCGCCTGCAACGGCTCGCATGCGACGATCGCCGCAACGGCGGTGGAAGGCGGCACCGATCTGACCGAACTCTGGTCCGTTGGCCGCCTGATCTCGATCACCGTCGGCAAGAACCGCGTCGTCGCACTCGCCTATTCGATGACGACCGGCGAGAAGGACTGGACGGAAGGCACCGATACCGTTTCCAGATCGAGGTCGAGCTTCTTGGCGAAGTCCATGTCGGCGAAGACGGCCGCGAGGAGTTTTCGAGCGGCATCACGCGCTATCCCTATCTCGGCGCCATCGCTCACCGAATCCGCGCCGCAGACCTTCTGCGCATTTATGATGCCGGCCGCGACGCGACCTGCGTCATCGGCAAGCTCAGCCAGGACGAAAGCCTCGACGCCGCCATCCATGTGCCGTCCATGCTGTCGAAACATTTCGCCATCGTCGGCTCGACCGGCGTCGGCAAGTCGACAGCCGTCTCGCTTCTCCTGCACAAGGCGATCGAGGCGGATCCGAAGCTACGCGTCCTCATTCTCGATCCGCATAACGAATTCGCCGCCGCCTTCCCCAATGATGCCGTCGTCATCGATACGGAAACCCTCGACCTGCCCTTCTGGCTGATGCGGCTCGAAGAGTTTTCCGAAGTCGTCTTCCGCGGCCGCCCGGCGATCCTCGAGGAACTCGATATCCTCCGCGACCTCATTCCGGAAGCCAAGCGCGCCTTTCGCGGCTCCGATTCGAGCCTGATGCGGCGCACGACGGAAAAGAGCTCGATCACCGCCGATACGCCGGTCCCCTATCGCATGGCCGATCTTCTGGCGCTGATCGACGAGCGCATCGGCCGCCTTGAAGGCCGCAGCGAAAAACCGGCGCTGCGCACCTTGAAGATGCGGGTGATCTCGGCGATCAACGATCCCCGTTATCACTTCATGTTCTCCAACAACACGATCCATGACACGATCATGGAGACGATCGCCCATATCTTCCGCATTCCGGGCGATGACCGGCCGATCTCCACCTTCCAGCTTGCCGGCATCCCCTCTGAAGTGGTGAATTCCGTTGCCTCCATCCTCTGCCGCATGGCCTTCGAGCTGGCGCTGTGGAGCAATGGCGCCATTCACATGCTGGTCGTCTGCGAGGAAGCCCATCGATACGTTCCTGCCGACCGTTCGCTCGGCTTCTTCCCGACGGTGCAGGCCATCTCGCGCATCGCCAAGGAAGGCCGCAAATACGGCGTCTCGCTCGGCGTCATCACCCAGCGGCCGAACGAGCTCGACCAGACGATCCTCTCGCAATGCTCGACGATCTTTGCCATGCGGCTTGCCAATGACCGCGACCAGGAGATCATCCGCTCGGCCATTCCCAATTCGTCGATCTCCTCGACAAGCTTCCTCTCCTCGATCGGCAATGGCGAGGCGATCGCCTTCGGCGAGGCCGTCACCGTGCCGATGCGGATGAAATTCGCCCGCGTGCCGCAGAACTATCTGCCCAAGGCACATGGCGTGGTCGACAAGGGCTCGGAAGAAACGCCCGACACGGTGGACCTGCGCTCGATCGTTGCCCGCATGCGCTCGGTGACTGGCCCGGATATCTCCACCTTCCAGCAGAGCTATTCCAGCGCCAATCCCTTCCCGACCCTGCCCGAGGACACGAGCCGTTACGAGGATAGCGATTATCCGCCCGCAAGCGATGCGGAACTGGAGCGCTGGCAGCGCGAAATCCTGGCGAACGGCCATGTCGACCTGAACGCCGCGGCAACAAAGGCCGCCCCCCGCACCATGACTGCGACAACTGCCACGACGACGCCCGCCACGTCCGCCACCACATCGGCCGCGGCCCGCCCCGCCCAGCCGGCAGCAGGCCCGTCCATGGCACCCCCTGCGCCCGCGTCCATGTCGTCCCCGGCGTCCCCGGCATCGATGACACCGGCATTCGGGGGCCGCATGCCTTCCGCATCCTCTCCCTACGCGGCATCGGGCAGGGACAATGCGAATTTCGAACCCTACCGGCCGGACATGCTGCCCCGCACCCCGGCACAGGCACCGCCACTCGTTGGCCCCACCGCGACCGGATCGCGGAGCGACCAGCGACCAATCCCGGCCACCTCGCCCTCGGCAGGTGCAGCCGGTTCATCACTCGCCAACCGTTTCGCCGACCTTCGCCGTGATCGCAACGCATCGCCGGGCGAGCCTCCAAGACAATCACCGCCAAGCCCCCACGACGACACCCGCCCGTCGCCCTATGTCCGGCGCGAAGGCTCGCTGCGCGACACACTTCTGAAAAAGCCACTCAGCAGCCTTTACGACAAGGACTGAGGAAAGCCCCACGTCCCGAGGCAGGCCCAGAAACCTCCGCGTCTTGATCCCGGCCTCGCGAGCGACCGCGCGGTCCCGCTCAGAGCGTTGCCGGATCGATCCTCTCCCAGCTCTCGTCCATCTGGTTGCGGAACCATGTCATCTGCCGCTTGGCATATTGCCGGGTCAGTGCCGAGCCGCGTTCGATCACTTGGCCCCGCTCCATCCGGCCGGCCAGCATCTCGGTGATCTGCGCCACCCCGATCGCCTTCATCACCGGCGCATCGGCCGGCGGAGACAAGCTATTGAGCGCCCGCACCTCATCGATCGCCCCCGTGTCCAGCATGATTTCGAACCGCCGGTCGATCCGCTTGGCGAGAACCGGCCGCTCCGGCAGCACGACGATCTTTTTCGCCCGCGACGGATCGATCACCATCGGCCCCGGCCTGTCCTGAAACTCCCGGATCGACCGTCCGGTCTCTTCCAGCACTTCCAGCGCCCGCACGATCCTCTGCCCGTCCTGCCGCTCCAGCGCCTCGGCCATCGGCTGGTCACGGCGGGCAAGCTCGGCATGCAGAACTTCCGCACCCTCTTCCTTCAGCCGCAACCGCACCCGACAGCGCACATCCTGCGAGATCTCCGGCATATCGGAAAGCCCGCCGGTCAGCGCCTTGAAATAGAGCCCCGTGCCGCCGACAAAGACCGGCAGCCGGCCATTGCGACGAAGATCGGCAAGAAGCGCGGTGACGTCCCGCAACCACTCGCCGGTCGAATAGGACCTGATCGCCGGCACATGGCCGTAGAGATGGTGCGGCACGCCTTCCATCTCGTCCTCGGACGGCCGGGCGGTAATCACCCGCAGCGTGTCATAGACCTGCATGCTGTCGGCATTGATGACGACGCCGCCGGCCTCGCGGGCAAGCTTTAAGGCAAGCGCCGACTTGCCGCCCGCCGTCGGCCCGGTTATCAGGATCGCATCAGGAATATCGATAGGGTTCTTCATATGGCTCTCGTTGCCACGCTCATTGCCCATCCGTCAAATCCGGTTCTGGAGAAAGCTTTCGGCGAGCGCGCCGCCGAAGCCGTCAATGCCAGCGGCCTCTACTGGCTGGCGGATGGCATTGCCTGCGATCTCGTCCTCAAGGATGCCAGCGATGCGGCCGAAGCGGAAGCCACCCTGCGCGCCCTGATCGGCGCATTGCCGATCGACGTCGCCATCCAGGATCAGGACAGCCGCCGCAAGAAATTCCTCATCGCCGACATGGATTCGACGATGATCGCTCAGGAATGCATCGACGAACTGGCAGACGTCGTCGGGCTGAAGGACAAGGTGTCGGAGATCACCGCGCGGGCGATGAACGGCGAGATCGCCTTCGAACCGGCCCTGCGCGAGCGCGTGGCGCTCCTGAAAGGCCTGCCGATCTCTGTCGTCGATGAAGTCATCGAAAAGCGCATCACGCTCACTTCCGGCGGCGCCGAACTGATCGCCACTATGAAGGCCAAGGGCTTTTACAGCGCGCTGGTCTCCGGCGGCTTTACCGTCTTTACCAGCCGTATCGCCGACATGCTCGGCTTCGACGAGAACCGCGCCAATATCCTGATCGAGAAGGACGGCATCCTGACGGGTGAAGTGAGCGAACCGATCCTCGGCAAGCAGGCCAAGGTCGATGCGCTGATCGATATCGCCGGAAAGCTCGCGATCACTCCGGACGATGTGATGGCCGTCGGCGACGGCGCCAATGACCTCGGCATGATCGAGCTTGCCGGCGCAGGCGTTGCCCTCCACGCCAAGCCCTCGGTCGCCGCACAGGCCCGCATCCGCATCGACCACGGCGACCTGACCGCGCTTCTCTACCTGCAGGGCTACCGCAAGACTGACTTTGCGACGCCGAAAATCTGACAGATTGACGGATTTATCCCTCGGAGCCATGATGCAATGATTGCAGATCATTGCAAAAATGGTATATTCGATGTGGACAATCGAATTTCTGAACGATCGCATAAGACGAGAGCTTGAGGATTTTCCGCAGGACATAGTGGCGTCATTTCTGCGGATCGCGAAGCTGATCGAAATCAACGGCCCGGCCGGCGTTCACGAACCCTATGTGAAGCATCTCCAAGGCTCCGTCTGGGAAATGCGCATGCGCGGCCGGGATGGAATTGCGCGTGCGGCCTACGTGACCGTCAGCCGGAGGAACGCGGTCGTGGTCGTCCATGTCTTTCGCAAGAAGACACAGAAGACCCCGAGGCGGGAGATCGAGATCGCATTGAGGCGAGCGAAGGATGTGCGATGACAGACAACAAGCTCCTCGTCAGTGAGGCGGCAAAGGACTGGTTCAAGAACCCTGAATTTGTCGCCGCCTATGATGCACTGGAAGAAGAATTTGCCCTTGCCGAGGCGCTGATCCGTGCGAGGGCCGGCGCCGAGATGACGCAGGAAGCCGTGGCGAAGGCCATGGGCACGACGCAGGCAGCCATTGCCCGGCTGGAAAGCGGTCGTTCCATGCCCTCCACCCGCACCCTCCAGCGCTTTGCCGATGCCACCGGAACGAAGCTGCGCATCCATTTCGAAAAGCCGAAATCCGTGGGCGAGCAGCATCAGCAGGAACCCCGGAAACCGCTCTCCAAGACGCCCTGATGAGACGCACTGATGCCTGCCCCCAGCACCCGCCTCGTCATTCTCGAAACCCCGCGCCTCGTCATTCGCAACTGGCTCGAAACGGACCGCGATCTGTTTCGCGAGATCAACTGCGATCCGAAGGTGATGGAATTCTTTGCCGTCAGGCGCAGCCACGCGGAAGCGGATGCCTTTCTGCTGCGGCTCAACGAAAGCATTCTCGAAAGCGGCATCGGCTTCTATTGCCTCGAACTGAAGGCATCGGGCGAACCCCTCGGCTTCTGCGGCCTCTCCCGCACCAATCTGCCGGGCATTTTTCCCGATGGCACGGTGGAGATCGGCTGGCGGCTCGCAACCCGCTTCTGGGGCAAGGGTTACGTAACGGAAGCCTCCCGCGCCCTTCTCGATTTCGCCTTCACGGCAAAGGGCATGGAGGCCGTCGTCTCCTTCGCCGTTGAGAAAAACACCCGCTCAACCTCGGTCATGGAACGGCTTGGCATGCACCGCCTGCCGCATCTCGATTTCAGCCACCCGCGCGTGCCCGATACCCATCCCCACCTGCAGCGCCATGTCGTCTATGCCATTACCAGCGATGAATGGAAGGCAAGGCGCGCACGCCCCTGAACGATAAACAGCGGATGACCTTTCGGCCACCCGCTGTCATCTTGTTCAGGCAGGCTGAAAACCCGCCACCTCGCTCGGCGAACTATTCCAGCGAAATCGCCACGAAGCGCAGATTGCCCACCTTGTCGGCGATCATCAGCTGCGCATTGCGCCGGCCATCGGCCTTCAGCGCGTCGAACCGCTCGGTCACGTCGCCCGGCGTCTCGACGAAATCCTGCGCCACCTCGACGACGACATCGCCGGGCTTCAGCCCCTTGTCGGCCGCAGCCGAACCCTGCGCCACCGCCGTGATGATCACGCCATCGACGCTGTCGGCAATCGAGAATGTCTTGCGCTGGTCGTCGTCGAGCGGCGCAACCGTCATGCCGAACAGGGTGACGGGCTGACGCGCCGCCTTCTGGTCGTCATCCTGCTGCTGCTGGTCGTTCTGACCCTGCTTGCCGGGCGCCGAATTGCCCTGTCCGTTCGTGTCCGGCGTCTGCTGGCCGTCGTCATTGTCGTCGCCGTCGTCTTCCGTATCGGCGCTGTCTTCCAGGCGGCCGAGCGTCACCTTGACGGTCTGCTGCTTGCCATCGCGCAGCACCTCGACATTCACCTCCTTGCCGACCGGGCTTTCCGCCACGATCCGCGGCAGGTCGCGCATCTCGTTGATCGGCTGGCCGTCGAAGGAGAGCACCACGTCGCCCGCCTTGATCTCGCCGTTCTTGATCGGACCATCGGCGACGACGCCGGAGACCAGAGCGCCGCGCGCCTTGTCGAGACCGAGGCTTGCGGCGATATCGTCGGTGACGGGCTGGATGCGGACACCGAGCCAGCCGCGGCGCGTCTCGCCATATTCGATCAGCTGATGCACGACATTTTCGGCAAGCTCCGTCGGCACCGCAAAGCCGATACCGATCGAGCCGCCCGACGGCGAGATGATCGCCGTATTGATGCCGATCACTTCGCCGCGCATGTTGAACAGCGGGCCGCCGGAATTGCCCTTGTTGATCGCCGCATCGGTCTGGATGAAATTGTCATAGGGACCGGCATTGATATTGCGCCCGCGCGCCGAGATGATGCCGAGCGTCACCGAGCCGCCGAGACCGAAGGGATTGCCGATCGCCATCACCCAGTCGCCGATCCGCATCTTTCTGGAATCGCCGAAGGGCACCGCCTTGAGCGGCGTCTTCGATTCCACCTTCAGCACCGAAAGGTCGGTCTTGGTATCGGTGCCGACGAGCTTGGCCTTCAGCTTGCGGCCGCTCGGAAAAATCACCTCGATATCGTCGGCGCCTTCGATGACGTGATTGTTCGTCACCACATAGCCGGACGGGTCTATGACGAAGCCGGAGCCGAGCGACGAGACCTTCTGGTTGCTCTGCTGGTTCTTCTTGTCGTTGAAGAAGTCGTCGAAGAATTCCTGGAAGGGCGAGCCCTGCTGGATCTGCGGCTGCGGGCCATTGCCCTCGTCACCCTTCACCGCCTGCGAGGTGGAGATATTGACGACCGCATCGAGCAGGCCCTCGGCGAGATCGGCGATCGACGCCGGGCCGGCAGGTGTTGCCAGAAGCGGCGCCGACGAATGGATCACCGGCTTTGCCGGCGGCGGCGCCGGCAGCATCGCGCCATTGCCGGCCGGCGGCGGCGTGGTCGATTGCGCGGTATTGCCCTGACCGCCCTGCGTTGCGCCACCCTGTCCCGGCGCCGGTGGTTGAGCCTGGCCCTGAGGTTGACCTTGGCCCTGCGGAGCCGTCGGCGCGACAGGCTGCTGCGCCAGCGCATGGAAAGGCGCGGCAAGGACCGCAAGGCTCGCACCGACCATGATGGAATGCTTCCAGGACGATCGTCTCGATTGAGCCGTGTGGTGGGCCATGTGGATCCTCGTTATTGGTGTTCCGGCGCGCCCCCTGGCGGCACCCGCGGCAGGATATGCCGGTCATTGACAATGAGAGCCGGCAAATCCGGCTAAGTTTCGGCAACCATAAGCATAGGGCCGTTTAAAGCGGGGGGAAATTATCTTTTCGTGAAAGCGCTTGGTCTCGGCCGCTTCACCTGTGGATTGAAGGCAGGATTGGAAGGTCGCTTGGAAGGGAGAGAAGCGGCGTTCGAGATGGCGGCGAGATGGAACGTCGAGATAGCCACCTCCCGTCAGACAAAAAAGGGCAGCTCGTGGCTGCCCTTTTTCATAATCATGATCGCATCAGTTCCGTGCCGGTGCTGCGGGCTGTGAGCCCTGCCCGACGGCAGGCGCAGCCGGCGCGCCGCTGGCCGTATTGAAGAACTTGAAGAACTGCGAGTCGGGCGAAAGCACCATCGTCGTCGAGCGATCGCCGAGTGCGGACACATAGGCGCGCATCGAACGATAGAACTCGAAGAAGGCCGGATCGCGCTGGAAGGCATCGGCGAAGATGCGGTTGCGTTCCGCATCGCCTTCACCGCGCATGATTTCCGAATCCTTCTGCGCTTCCGAGACGATTTCGACGACCTGGCGATCGGCGACGGCGCGGCGGCGCTGGCCCTCTTCGTTACCGCGGGCGCGGATCAGTTCGGCCTCGGCCAGACGCTCGGCGCGCATGCGCTGGAAGGTCTGCTGCGAGACTTCCTGCGTCAGGTCAGTCCGGCGGATACGCACGTCGCGAATGGTGATGCCGAGGCTTTCAGCCGCGTTGTTGAGGTCGGTATGGACCTCCTGCATCATCGAGGCGCGTTCGTCGGAAAGGGCGGCGCTGAAATTGCGCAGACCATAGACCCGGCGAAGAGCGGCATCGAGGCGGGTGCGCAGGCGGGCTTCCGCCGAATCCCGGTCGGCCGAAACCGTCTCGCGGAAACGCCGCGGATCGGTGATCGCATAGACGACGAAGGCATCGACTTCATAGAAGGCGCCGCCACGAACCTGAACGCGGATATTGTCGAGATCAAACCGGAGCGCCCGGTCTTCGACATATTGCACCCGGTCGGCATCGAGGAAGGCGAAGGGCAGCTTGAAATAGATGCCCGGCTCGCGCTTGACGTCCTGGATATGACCGAAGCGCAGCACGATCGCCTGCTCGCGGGCATTCACGATGAACACCGACGAATAGGCAAGGAACAGCAGGATGGCGATGCCGATGATTGCTGCGGGAAGCTTGTTGGAGTTCATCACTTGCCTCCCTGGCTGAGCGACGAGCCCGTCGAGGCACCGGCATTGGCGGCACCCGTCTGACCAGACTGCATCTTGTTGATCTCGTTGAGCGGCAGGTAGGGAACAACGCCCTGCTTGTCGTCGAGGATGATCTTGTTGGAGTTCTTCAGAACCGCTTCCATGGTTTCGAGGAAGATACGGTCACGCGTCACTTCCGGTGCAGTGCGATAGGAATCGTAGATCGAAACGAAACGCTGCGCCTCACCCTGTGCCTCGTTGACGACCTTGTCCTTGTAGGCCGATGCCTCTTCGCGAACCTGTGCGGCCTGACCGCGGGCCTGACCGAGCTTCTGGTTGGAATACTGGTTGGCTTCCTCGACGAAACGGTCTTCGTCCTGCTCGGCGCGCTGCACTTCTTCGAACGCGTCTGCCACTTCGCGCGGCGGCGCTGCATCCTCGATCGGCACCGCATTGATGGTGATGCCGGAACCGTAGGTATCCATCGTGCCCTGAATGATATTACGCACTTCCGTCGACATGTCCTCGCGGTTGTCGCGGAAAATGTCCTGTGCCGGACGGCGGCCGACGACTTCGCGCATGGCGCTTTCGGCGACCTGCTGCAACGTCGCTGCCGGCGTTTCCAGATTGAACAGATAGGACTTCGGGTCCGTCACGGTATAGAGGACCGAGAACTCGACATTGACGATGTTCTGGTCGCCGGTCAGCATCCAGCCGGCATTCGAGCTCGATCCGCGCGATGCGCCGATATTCTGCTGCTGTTCCGTCACCTTGACGATCTCGACGCTCTCGAACGGCCAGAAATGGTAATGCAGGCCGGGCATCGAAATCTCGTCCTTCGGCTTGCCGAAGCGCAGTTCAACGCCGCGCTCATCCGGCTGGACGGTATAGACCGACTGGAACGCAACGAAGGCAAGCACGACGAGAACGACGATCGCGACCGCGCCACCGTTAAAGCCGCCGGGCATGAAACCCTTCAGGCGGTCTTGGCTGCGGCGGATAATGTCTTCGAGATCGGGTGGCCCACCATTGCCGCCGCCTCCGCCGCCTCGTGGGCGGTTCGGACCCTGCCCCCAGGGACCTTGATTATTACCGCCACCGCCGCCGCCGCCCCAAGGGCCGCCGCCGCCATTCTGATTGCTCCAGGGCATCAAAACCTCTTTGTTAGCATCTCTCCCAATCCAGCCCGCCCCGTCACGCCCCCGTCACCGGATCGTCACTCACAAGTCTGGCTATGCCGTTATAGGTATCGGAAGGCACGCTTTCAACGCGGTCTCAATAACTTCCCGTTGTTTGGTAACGAAATGTTTCAGTTTGCCGTGTGTTGGCGCCAGTGTCAGCCAGTGTCAGCCAGTGTGCCGGCGATGGTAAGTGGCGAAACGGGTGGGATAGCTGTCCTTCTCGCCGGCAGGCACGAGGATCTCGTCCACCCGCTCGAACACGGCCGGATCGATCGCCGGAAACACCGTATCGCCGTCTTCGATATCCGCCTCGACATGCGTCACATAGAGCCGGTCGACAAGCGCCATCGCCTGGGCATAGATCTGCCCGCCGCCGAGAATGCCGATTTCGTCAGCACCTGTCTCGGCCGCGATCTCCTTCGCCCGCGCAATCGCTTCATCCAGCGAACCAGCCACCTCGACGCCTTCGACGGCAAGATCCGCCTGCCGCGTCACGACCACATGCGGGCGTCCCGGCAAGGGCTTGCCACCAAAGCTGTCCAGCGTCTTGCGCCCGACGACCATCGGCTTGCCGAGCGTCATCGCCTTGAAGCGCCTGAGATCCGTCGAAAGCCGCCACGGCATGTGGCCGTCGCGGCCGATCACGCCGTTTCGCGATACGGCAACGAAGATCGAGACCGGAACCGTCTTCATCGTGATATCGTCCGTCAAACCGCAACCGCCGCCTTGATATGCGGATCGGCGACATAGTTCTCGAGCGAAAAATCATCGAACGTGAAGGCGAAGAGATCCCGAACCTCAGGATTGATCTTCAGTGTCGGCAATTCCTTCGGCGTGCGGCTGAGCTGCAGCTTCGCCTGCTCGAAATGATCCGAATAGATATGCGTATCGCCGAGCGTATGAACGAAATCGCCGGGCTTAAGCCCTGTCACCTGCGCCAGCATCATCGTCAGCAGCGCATAGGAGGCAATATTGAACGGCACCCCGAGAAACACATCTGCGGAGCGCTGGTAGAGCTGGCAGGAGAGCTTGCCATCCGCCACGTAGAACTGGAACAGGCAGTGGCAGGGCGGCAGCGCCATCTCGTCGACGAGTGCCGGGTTCCAGGCCGAGACGATATGCCGGCGCGAATTCGGGTTGACCTTGAGGCTCTCGATCAGCTGCGCGATCTGGTCGATATGGCGGCCGTCCGGCGCCGGCCAGGAGCGCCACTGATAGCCGTAGACCGGGCCGAGATCGCCGTTCTCATCGGCCCATTCATCCCAGATCGAAACGCCGTTTTCCTTCAGATAGGCGATATTCGTATCGCCCTTCAGGAACCAGAGAAGCTCGTGGATGATCGATTTCAGATGCAGCTTCTTGGTCGTCAGAACCGGAAAGCCCTTGGAGAGATCGAACCGCATCTGATAGCCGAAGACCGAGCGCGTGCCCTTGCCGGTGCGGTCGCCGCGGTCTGTGCCGTGTTCCATCACATGGCTCAGGAGATCGAGATATTGCTGCATGGGGCACCGGTCCGAACTGTCAATTGCGCGAATCTGTCTGGCTTGCCGCCAGTCTACATCAGATCAGCCTATTTAGTATCTCCTTGCCCGCCGACCAACCATTGATGGCGTTTTGCCCGCCGGTTATCCCCAATCCTCGCCCCTCCACCGGCCTGACGGAAGATCAGCGCCTCATTCTTGCGGCAAAGCCTGCAAATTTCAGCGGTATTTCTCATCCATCCGGCCTGTCACCCTCTTTTCACAATGACAAGAAACACCTATATCACCCCTGCCGGACTTGATCCGGATATGGCGATAAACGGTCGGTGTAATAAACCTATTGGACCCGGGGGCGGTACCCGGCGCTCCACCAGAAACCGGTCGTCTTCTCGATTGAGGGAAGACCGGCTTCTGATGGGGGCGAAATAGGATCGACAAGGGTGTAAAGATCGAACTTTTGCTCGGCATGATACCGCCGTTATCGGGTCACAAGTGTAGTTGCAAACGACAACAACGCTAAGGAATACGCTCTCGCTGCCTAATGGCGGTGCGGGAATTCCGCTCTAAGTCCTTACGGTTAGCCCCGTAAGGCGGGGTCCGAAGGCACCTGGCAACAGAAGCCTTCACCTTCGCCCTTGCCTCGAATATTATGGGCCCGAACATTGTGGGTTCGAATCGATACCCGTAAGGTTTGTTTCATCCCTGATGAGCGAGACCGGGCGGACCCTTAAAAGACGAACGATGGAAAGACAGGACCGAATGGGGCAGGATCACATCCGTTACGATATTCTGGCGCAGGATGCACTGCGAGGCGTCATCCGCAAGGTTCTGACGGAAGTTGCGGCCACCGGCCGCCTGCCCGGTGATCATCATTTCTTCATCACCTTCCTGACCGGCGCCCCCGGCGTGCGCATTTCGCAGCACCTCAAGGCGAAATATCCGGAACAGATGACCATCGTCGTCCAGCACCAGTTCTGGGATCTCAAGGTCACGGACACCCAGTTCGAGATCGGTCTTTCCTTCTCCGATACGCCGGAACGGCTCGTCATCCCCTTCAACACCATTCGCGGCTTCTATGATCCGTCGGTGAATTTCGAACTCGAATTCGAAGTGCCGCTGGCCGATGAGGAAGAAGGCGGCGCCGAGATCACCGCGATCCCGGTCGAGGCCGTTGCCGCAAAGCCCGACGAGGCCGAAAAGCCGGCTGTCGAAGGCGAAGAGAAGAAGGCGGGCTCCGTCGTCTCGCTCGATAGCTTCCGCAAGAAGCAGTAATCTGCCTCAGCCGGCGCACCAAGCCGGCTGCAATCTTCCGCAAACTTCATCAGGGGCTTCCCCGAATGTGCGCCGAGATCGTCAACCTCCGCCAGTTCCGCAAGGACAAGGCCCGCTCCGACAAGGAGCGGCAGGCGGAGGCGAACCGTCTTCAGCACGGCCGCACCAAGGCCGAGAAGAACCTGACCAGAGCATTGAACGAAAAAGCCGAAAAGACGCTCGATCAGGGTCGTCTCGAATCACCCGCATCTGACGCCGGCCACGGCACAGATGAAGCCGGCAAATAGACCTGACGAGACAGGCCAAGGGCTCGGGACTGATCCGTTCCCGCACAGCAAAGGGCCGAAACCCTGCTGCCGGACTGACGATTAACCCTTCATAAACCAGAAAAACCTGGCCGCTTGACCCCGAGAGGCCGTCATCATGAATTGCGCCGTCATCGTCGATGACACGGGTGGAGCAAGGCGCCGCATGATGGGCTGCACGACCTCCAACCCTATCTGGAAATGGCGCATCATGAGATCCGGAACGCGGGGTTCCGGTTCGATGCGACTTGGGGGGCTAGAGCTTGATCCGCAAACATTCCGCCACGCTTCACGGGCATCGTACGAGCTTTTCCCTCGAGGACGAGTTCTGGTCGGAGCTGAAGACGATCTCGGCGGATCGCGGCATCAGCCTTGCATCCCTGATTGCCGAGGTGGATGATCTGCGCACGCCCGACAGCAATCTGTCATCCGCGCTGCGCCTGCATGTGCTTTCCTGTCTCCGACAGAGACTTGAAGGTAAAAATACCTAGTCGCGTCAGCAGTACCTTAATTTAGCGGAAAGATCCCGGGCCTAGACCAATGCTGTTCATCACTCAGCTTGGGGGCTTTTCATGACCAGCGCCATTTCATCCGCAACCTCTTCCGTTTCGCTTCTCTCCTCGTCGAGCAGCAGTTCCTCGTCCACCTCCTCATCCTCGTCCAGCAGCTCCTCGCAGAGCAGCGCGGCAATCCAGGCCGAGATCAGCGCCAAGCAGGCCGAACTCGCACAGGCGACCGATGACGACAAGAAGACCGAACTGCAGAAGGAAATCACCGCCCTGCAGAAACAGCTGCAGACCGCCAAGGCCCAGGAAGCCCAGCAGTCGCAGCAGACGCAGGGAGCCTCCGCCACCGGCCAGAAGCCGCCGGCAGGTGGCCCGCAGGGTGCTCCGCCGCAGGGTAACAGCCAGTTCTCCGGCGAAAGCGATCGCATCGGCACGACCAATTTCGACGAGAACACGCCCTTTGGCGAACGCGAAGCCTATGTCTGAGTAAGAAATCCGTCTGCCGGCGATTGCCTCGCGCGACCGCCGGCATTCGCCCCGCAGATAACGACACCCCGCAAGGCCCGGGGTGCTCGATGGATGAAGACACGCCGCAGACGCCTCTGTGACCTTCATCGGCCAGTCCACCGGGCACCTCTTTGCCGATTTCCCGGCACGCCTCAGCCGCCGCATAACAGATCATGCCAACCCGGTCGCCACCGACCCGTTCGGCAGTCACCGACCCTGCCGGAAAATGCTCATGCCACGGGGGCGATACACCACAGCCACGTCTGCTGCCGTTCGCGGCCACAATCGACGGACGACACGTCGCCGACTTCCGCGCCTCGGTGTACGAATTGCATCACGGCTCACGATGCTCCGCCTGTCCCGGACACGGACAAGGACAAGGACAAGGACAAGGCCAGCGGCTGCCGATCAGCCTCACCCGATCAGCCTCACCAAAGTCAGACCCCGTCCGCTCCGGCACGCCAAGCACCAGGGCCTCAGTGCTGCACGCCGGGCAGGTTTCCGCCACCGGAGCCCACACCCGGCAGGGGCGCAATGAACTGCTTGTCCAGCGGCGGCAGTTCGAAGGCGCAGCCGGCTGCCCGCTGCTGCCCTGACCCGTCGCATTTCCCTGTCCCGCATTGCCCTGCCCCGCACCCTCTGCCGGCTGCTGCTGCTGCTGCTGCTGCTGCTGCTGCTGAGCCTTCGCGGCGGCGGCTTCCGCATCAAGCCTCTGACGCTCGGCAGCGGCGGCTGCCGCCTGTCGGGCCTTCTCGTCGGCTTCCGCCTTCAGCCGGGCGGCCTGACGGTCGACGGCAAGCGCATTGTAATAGGCGACCTCGCGACGGAGCCTCTGCTTTTCCAGCACGCTTGCCTGCAGGGTCTCGACCCGGCGGCGCTCCTGCTCGAAATGCCGCAGGGAGAGGAAATTGCTGATCGCGCCCACGTCGATCCTTTCGCTGGGCGCCGAAAGCCGCCCGCCATAGGTAAGCGAGACGGTCGGATCGCCACCGGCCACCGTATCCTCGCCGGGGTCGAAGGTCATCGCCAGATCCGCGTCGATGATATCATCGACCGGATCGAACCGGCCCTCGCCCGCAAGCTTCACTGCGCCGGCCTTCGCCTGCACATTCTGCACGCGGATCTCGCCACCGCCGATATTGAAGGGGATCGTCACCGAACCGATGGTCGCTGCACCATTGCGCACGAGGCCGGACACGAGCGGCCGCACCTTGTCTGCCGTGATATCGCCCTGCAGCTTGTCGGCACTGCCGAGAAGCGGCGCGAACATGGCCGTATTGACGCCCTCGACAGACAGCACGGAAAGCCTGAGTTCGCCGGATCCGGTGGCCGAATGCGCAATCTCGTCCATCGAGCGGCCGGTCGTCTCAAGGGCGGCGGTAAACGAGGCCTTGCCCGTTGCGACCGGCTGGCCGCCGCGCTTCCAGACGAGATCACCGACATCGACCTGATCGGCCGCAAGCTTCGCCTGCATGATGCCGGTGCCCTCGCCGTTCGACATCATCAGCCGGCCGGAAATCTTACCCCCCGTGCCACAGGCCGGCAGCATTATCGACCGTGATGCCGCCGCTGCGATAACTGACCTTGCCGGAGAAATCACCGATTGCGCCGAGCTGCCCGGCAGTCAATGTACCGGCCTTCACGTCGAGCGCCAGATCGGCATCGCCAAAGAGCGGCAGGCCGAGCGGCTTCTTCGAATAGGTGCCCGTTGCCGGATCGCTGACCGGACCGAACACCGCTTCCGAGAGCCATGCGAGATCGAGATCGTCGATCGCAAGCGTGCCCGTTGCGCCAGCTCCCGGGGCCCCTCCGGCCGCGCTCCCTTGCCGCGGCAGCGTCACCATGCCGGAAAATGCGTTCTCGGCCACGTCGCCGCGAATATTGCTGAGCGTCAGGGTCTGCCCCGTCAGCGCCAGATCCGCACCGACCTCGGTCGGCAACCCGCCGCCGAATTGCGGCAGGCCGATACCGAAGAGCACGAGATAGGGCTCGATATCGGCGCTCTTCAGCGCCAGATGGGCCGTACCCTCGCCGAACCCGTCGCCGCTCATCGCAAGCGCACCCGTCAGGTCGAAACTGGTCTTCGGCGTCGAGAAGGAGAGCGAGGTTTTCGCCGGAACGTTCCCGCCCTTGGCCTCGGCGGGAGTGACCGACAGGGTAAGTTTGCCCGCGCCATCCGCATCGAAGGGCAAGGGGTCGAGGCCGGCCTGACCGAGGATCACGCCGCCATCGGGATTGGCAAGCGAGGCAGCGAGCGAAAGTTCGGTCGGCGCCGTCAGGTCGAACAGGCCGGGCAGGCCGATATCCGCATCGATGGCACTGCCATTCGCCTTGCCCTTGAGCTTCACCGTAAGACCGTTGGAAGCCCCGTCCGCATTAAGATCCGCCGTCAGATCCGCATTCGCATACCAGTCGGCATTACGCACCAGCCGGTCGAGTGCGGGGTGATGCGGCAGCCTCTCCTTCAGCATGGCAAGGAAAGGACCCGGGTCCTTCGCGTTGAACTTGACCTGCCCCGAGCCACTATAGGAGAGAAGCGAGCCTTCCATCCGCCCCTTGGCGGAAAGCGTCGCGCCCTCGACATTGCCGACACTCAGGTGATCGAGCGAGAGCGCGCCTTCTGCAATGGTAAAGGCCGTATCGACCTTGGTCGCCGTCACGCCGAAGGCGGAAAAGCGATCGGCCTTCAGCATGGCCGTCACCCGGTGATCGAGCGCCTCCTGCCCGGCATCGCCGCCCGTCACCAGCGAGGCGAGCGCCCGCATCGCATCGATGTCGATCGTATTGCCGGCAAGATCGATATCGAGCGCAGGCAGCTGGCCATTGCCCGACTGGCGCTCAAGCCTGCCTTTAAGCGTCGCGCCGCCGATCGACAGTTCGAGATTGTCAAACCGCTGCAATTGCGGCGTCAGGTCCACATTGGCCGAAAGCCCCGCGGTGCGCAGCTGCCGGATGGCCGGATCGACATGGCCGGAAAGCCAGTCGGCAAGCCCCGACGGCTGGTTGGACGCAACCAGCATCGTGCCGACGAAGGACACCTTGTCCTTCAGCACCATGGCGCCCTTGGCCTCAAGCTGGGTGCGGCCGGGAAGCGTCGCCACGCCGTTATCCACCGTCCAGCCATTGCCGGAAGGGCGAAGGTCGAGACGGATATCACGGATCGTCGTGTCGTTGATGACGATCGCCGGTAGTTTCAGGCTGGCCCGGCCCGGCACCTGCGGAATGGGGATCGAGGCCGCCATGCGGATGAAGGCATCGATACGGCGCTGGGCGGATGCGGCCGGATTGCGCCCGGTCTTGCCCTGCTGGCCCGCAAGCGCATCGAGCCGGTTGACATCGATCTGCTGGCCATCGGCGGTCAGAAGAAATTCCGGCTTCGTGCCGGTATCGAGCGTCGCCTCGCCGGTCACGACGTAAGGATCGTTCGTTGGCCCCGCTTCAAGCCGGTAATCCGGCACGCGGATGCGCTCATTGGTCAGTTCGAACCGGCCCTTGACCCGCGGCCCCGGCACTTTGGGCGCCGATGGCTCCCCCGAAACCGAAGCAGGGCTGGTCGCGGCAGTGGTGTTTGAGGCAGGCTCGATGCCCTGCGCGCCGCGAAGTCCTTCGGCCGGCGGATCGAGCACCGCAAGGTCGAACGTGCCCTTGTAGCCGAGCTTATTGTCGGCGCTTGCCAGATCACCGTCGAAATTCACCTCGATCGGCTGGGCATCGGGCCGGATGCGCAGCCGAAGCGGCATGGAATGCAGCGTGCCGTTCACGGCACCGCTCGTCAGGCTGAAAGCGCCGCCATGACCATCGAGCACCGCCCGCCCCTCACCGCGCCATGGCCCGAGCAGCGAGCCGGCCGAAAGACTGGCCGAAAGCCCGGTCACATGCCGGGTCTGGCCCGTCTGGTCGTCGATGAGGTCGATATTGCCGCCCGAGACATGCACATCCTCGATGGTGACGCTGGCGCCGCTGATCGAGGCCGGGCTGCCGCGCATCCAGGCAAGCGTGCCATCCTTCAGGATGCGGATACGGCCCTTCGGCTCCTCGATCCGCATGTCGAAAATATGCGCCTGACCGGAGAGAAACGGCGCAAGCTCCATATCCATGGAGAACCGCGCCACCTGCATCAGCGGCTGGCCGTCGATATCCTGGCCGATCTGCACATCATGCAGCGTTACCGAAGGAAACGGCAGAAGCCGCGCATCGACGCTGCCATGCACGGAAACCTTCTTGCCGATGAGCCGGCTTGCCTGCTCCTCGAAACTGACACGAAAGCTAGACCAGTCGACGAAGAACGGAACCAGCAGCGCTGCAAACAGCGCTGCGACGATCAATCCGCCTACACCCAGCATGATGCGTCCGAGCACCGTGTCAGCCTCCTAGCCTGTTGTTCGCCTGAACTTTTTCGTAAAATACTAGTTTCACGGGGCTCTTGCGCAAGTCAATCATCAGCGAGCGATCTCGGCGCTTTACTGCGCAGATCATGCCGCTCGTCAGTCCTCGATGCGGAAGATCTTGCCCGGATTGAAGATATTGTCCGGATCAAAGCCGGTCTTGACCAGTTTCATCAGGTCGACGGCCCCGCCCAGTTCCTCGCGCAGATAGCTCATCTTGCCCTGCCCGATACCGTGCTCGCCGGTGCAGGTGCCGTCCATCGCAAGCGCCCGGCGACTGAGCCGGCCGGTAAAGGCTTCCACATTGGCAACCGAGGCCGGATCCTTGTCGTCGAAGAGCACGAGAACGTGGAAATTGCCATCGCCCGCATGGCCGACGATCGGCGCCAGAAGACCGCATTCGGCGATATCCTTCTGCGTCTCGGCCACGCATTCTGCCAGCCGCGAGATCGGCACGCAGACATCGGTGGAAAGCCCGTTCAGCGACGGATCGAGCGCCCTTCCGGCCCAATAGGCATTGTGGCGGGCATTCCACAGCTTGGTGCGCTCTTCGGCATTCGCCGTCCACTGGAATTCGTCGCCGCCGCATTCGGCCGCGATCTCGGCGAACTGCTCCGACTGCAGCCTGACCGTCTCTTCCGTGCCGTGAAATTCGAGAAACAGCGTCGGCTTTTCCGGGTAGGACAGCTGCGAATAGGCATTGCAGGCACGGATCTGCACATCGTCGAGCAACTCGATACGCGCCACCGGAATGCCCATCTGGATGGTCATGATCACCGCATTGCAGGCATCTTCGACGCTCGGGAAGGCACAGACGCCGCCGCCGATCTTTTCCGGAATGCCCTGCAGCTTCAGCGTCACCGAAGTGATGACGCCGAGCGTGCCTTCGGCACCGACGAAAAGCCGCGTCAGGTCATAGCCGGCGGATGATTTCTTGGCGCGCTGGGCGGTATGGATCTCTTCGCCATGGGCGGTGACGACGGTGAGCGCAAGCACATTGTCCTTCATCGTGCCGTAGCGCACGGCATTGGTGCCGGAGGCGCGCGTCGAGGCCATGCCGCCGATCGTCGCATTGGCGCCCGGATCGATGGGGAAGAACAGGCCCGTATCGCGCAATTCGCGGTTCAGCTCCTCGCGGGTAATGCCGGGCTCTACCGTAACGTCAAGATCGGCGGGGCTGACCCGAAGAACCTTGTTCATCCGGCTGAAATCGATCGAAATGCCGCCATTCGGCGCATTCACCTGGCCTTCGAGCGACGAGCCGACACCGAAGGGAATGACAGGCACTTTGTGGGCGGCGCAGGCCTTCACGACGGCCTGCACATCGGCGGATGTCTCGACGAAGACAACGCCATCCGGCAGCTGGGCGGGAAGATAGGTCGTGGTATGGGCGTGCTGCTCGCGGAACGACTGGCCCGTCTGGAAACGCTCGCCGAATTCCTGCTTGAGGATCCCGAGAACCGCCGCGATGCCTTCCTCGTTGCGAAGGCCCGCTTTGACGTCGCGCACTGCCATGACCATATCTCCTGCACTATCACTGAAGTTTGGTTAGGCGACCATCAGGCCTTTGTCCAGAAGGAGTTTCTGCCGTGTGCCTCTGCCGGGAAAGAGCCGCAGCGGCTCCGGCATGGACGGATTGCGCCCTTGGCGATCCTGATTTTTTCGAACTTCGGCCGGACACGTCGGGTGCCTCGATTGAGTAAATTATAAGTGACACGCGACGTGCCCCGTTCGGTGTGTTTTTCCACGCAACTCCGGTCCCTCTGCATCGCCGCGTCTGCTTGTGGCTCTTCGGTTCCCATAAGAGGGAACGGCCCGGCGAGTTATGTGCGGCACACGCACGCCCAGCCATCATTGCAGGCCGGAGGGGGACCATTTTCTGCGCAGCCCCCGGATCGGCGCCTGCATCTCGACGCCGTTCCGGATCACCGATCCCGCCTCGCCGGCGATGCCTGACCGGTGTAGCCGAAGCGGGACGGAGATGATTGTGCGCGCGGTTTTGGGGACGGGGATGAAGCGGCGAGAAAAATCGGAGCGATGGGGCGTGATGAGGCTTTGGCGCCAATGGCGGTCGTTAGAGGTTTCATTCCTCATATCGGTTCGCCACGACGACAGTCTGATCTTTGTTGGTGATGAGCTCCACACGGCCACCTCTCTTAAAGCTTACCGGGTGGACGAAGTACCGAAGCGCAGCATCGAAAGATGGACCGACTTTCGCATCCATCCCATAATTTCTTCCATCACCAAACGCTTGGTCGCTCTTGAAAGGCCATCCACTTAGAAGGCTCTGAAAATCCTTTGAGGCAATTCGAAATGCGCAGGTGACGATTAAGTCGGTGATAGCATTAGCCGAACATTCGATATCTCGAACCGACGACGGCAATTCCGAGATATTCATAATGAAGGCTACCCTTGCCGGATTTTTCCGGTAGTCGGTGGCGACGAGATAAAGAAGGTATGCGAAAGGAAGTCCGACCAGCAAAATGATGACGATTGCCTTTTGGGAGAAAGGCCGCTTTGAAATATCCACTGGCCACTCCTAACAGCGCCCGCTCAATTATTTCAACATTGCCAAATTCGGATGCAGATGCAATCTCAATGACCGGTTCGGGCCGAAAGCCGTCATGTCATCATTGACCAGACACCGGACGACACCTCCACGTCTCCACTGTCTGGGAACAGCCCTCCACCTGATCCAGAACTTCTGACCGCCCCCGGTCACCCAAGCGAACGCAATGGGCCCGGCCTTGGAGAATTTTTCGGCGAAGCACCGTTTCGAAATCCGGCATCGGCCCGAAAAGCGAAATCACCTCCCGGCTCAACTCCATCCAGGGCTCGATATCCTGCAGTTCGGCCGGTTCAACGCGCATGGCCTGTTCAACCCTGCCCGGCCATGCCCCGCATGGTGGCCGCCAGCCGCATATGGTCGTAGGGCTTGCTGAAGAAGACGCAGCGTTCCGGCAGCATGACTTCGCTGACATGCACATGGCCGGAGGTCAGGATCACCTCGATCGGCGGCCAGCGGTCGCGGATGGCGGCGGCCAGAAGCAGGCCGTCCATGCTGCCGGGCATGTCGATATCGGTAAAGACGATGCGGATGTCGCGGCGCGCTTCCAGCAGCTTCACCGCCTGGTCGGCATTGGCCGCCTCCAGCGCCTCAAACCCTGCATCCTCGACGAGATCCACCGCCATCATGCGCAAGAGCGGTTCGTCCTCAACGACGAGAACCACCAGTTTGTCGAAATCTGCCGCCTGCGCCGTCGTCACCATGGTCATCCCGCCTGCTGCAAGTCGGGGAGCGACGCCCGCATCGTCACGACAACACCCGAAGCGGGATAACTGATTTCAACGCCTCCGGTTCCCATCAGTCCCATACGGATCAGCCGCGAGCCGAAACCGCGCCGCGCCGGTGCCGCCACCTCCGGTCCGCCGCTCTCGCGCCAGATCAGGTCCAGCTCCACCGGACCGTCATTCTTCTCGCCATCCGCACTGTCGTCATCGGATGCCCCGCCCGCTTCCACCATATGCCACTCCACGCAGACCCGCCCCGTCTCGTTGGAAAGCGCGCCATATTTCAACGCATTGGTCGCCAGTTCATGCATCAGCAGCATGGCATTCTGGGTCGCCTTCGGGCCAAGCAGCACGCCGCGTCCGGAAATATCCACCCGGTCCGGCATGCCGATCCGGTCGAGCGTCTCGCGCACGATGTCTTCCATCGTCGCGCCGGTCCAGTTCTGGTGGATGAGGATATCATGGGCCGAGCTCAGCGTCTGCAGCCGCTTCTCGAAGGCCTCCACCGGCCCGCGCTCCGGCACGGTCTTCAGCGTCTGCGAGGCGATCGCCTGCACCACGGAAAGCGTGTTCTTCAGCCGGTGGCTGAGTTCGCGGTTCAGGATGTCCTGTTCCATTTCGGCCGCCAGCCGCGCAATCGCCGCCTGCAGCCGGTCACCGACGGTGCGGACGAAATCCACTTCCGCCACCGTCCATTCATGCGGCTCGTCATAATGGGCAAAGACGACGAGGGTGAAACGCCCCTTGTCGAAAATCGGCACGTTGACGAGAACCCGAATGCCGATATCGAGCAGCCGATCGGCATAGTCGCGGGTCCGCGGATCCTGCGTCACGTCGCCGATCAGCACGGTCTCGCCGCGCGTCAGATCGTCGATGAAGGAGCCGTAGTCGCGAAACCGGTGCAGGCCTTCGAGCGTCGAGACACCCGGCGCCCGCCAGTCGGGCTGCATCATCACCGTCTCGTTCATCATGTTGACGATGCCGAAGCCCGCCCGCGTCGCGCCGAGTGCCGCGGCGAGGATCTCGGCCGCCCGAAACGCCGTCTGCGGCACGTCGTCCACGTCGCGCAGGCTGTCGCCCAGCTGCACCAGCGCCGCCATCCGCGCTTCCGCCCGTCTCTGCTCGGTGACATCCTGAATGGTACCGACCATCCTGACCGCCTTGCCGCCCTGATCGAAGATGAAGGAGGCGCGCCTTGCGATCCGCCTCACCCCCTCGCGCGGTGTGCGGATGCGGTATTCCACCTCCTGCGGCGCCCGTCCGCTCGTCCGGTTCGACATGCTGGACGGCAGGTCCCGGTCTTCGGAAATGACGATGTCATAGATCATGTCGGCCGGATATTCGTCCTTCACCGGCAGGCGGAAGATGCGGCAGGCTTCTGCGGAAAGTTTGATGATGCCGCTTGAAATATCGATGTCGAACGTGCCGATGCCGCCGGCCTCCTGCGCCGCGATCGAGCTTGCGGCAATCGCCCGCACTTCGGACGAAATCCGCTTCTGCCGGCGGAACAGATCATCCTTGCGGTTGGAGATGCGCCGCATTTCCAGAAGCACGACGACCTGACGCGCAAGCGCGGTCAGCGATTTCTCCTGCTTTGCCGTCAGCCCCTCCGGCCGCGGCACAGTGTCGATGACGCAGAGCGTGCCGACGGCCACCCCATCGCCCATGACGAGCGGCGCACCGGCATAAAAGCGGATATGCGGCTCTTCGGTCACGAGCCGGTTGTCGCGCGTGCGCGCATCCAGCGTCAGATCCGGGATGATGAGAAGTTCGTTGGATGTCAGTGAATGGGCGCAGACCGACTGGTCGATCGGCGTCTGGCAGGGCTCGAAACCGATCCGCGCCTTGAACCATTGCCGGTCCTTGGCCACAAGGCTGACCAGCGAGACCGGCGTATCGCAGATCTCGGAGGCCAGAAGCACGATATCGTCGAACTCCGGCTCGGGATCGGTGTCCAGAATGTCGTAGAGAGCAAGCGCCTCAAGCCGTCTTAGATCATCCCGCTCGCTCGCCACTTTCGCCTTCCGCCCGGTAATATCAAACTCGATCATCCATCATACGAATGCCACCGTAAGATGGATCACGCCACGCTTAAAGCAAGTGGCGCACGAAGAGCGAAACGAAACGCCAGCGCGATGAAAAAGCTTCAGGGCGCTCATTCGGCCGCAATCAGCGGCCGCTCCTGCGGCTTGCGATTGCGGTTCGAGGCATGCTCCAGCTCGCGGTGCAGACGCTCCTCCTCATGCGCATGCGGCTTGGCAAAGCGGGCGATCAGAAGATAGCGACCGGCGTGATGAACAGCGTCACCAGCGTCGCAAAACCGAGACCGCCGACGATCACCCAGCCGAGCGCAACGCGCGCCTCCGCACCGGCCCCCTTGGCAAGAACCAGCGGCAGGCCGCCGATCACGGTCGCGATCATCGTCATCATCACGGGCCTCAGACGGACAAGGCAGGCGCTTTCGATCGCCTCGCGTACCGAGGCCCCCTTGTCACGCAGCTGGTTGGCGAATTCGACGATGAGAATGCCGTTCTTCGCCATCACGCCGACGAGCAGCACGAGGCCGATCTGGCTGTAGACATTGAGGCTAGATCCGGTGACGACCAGCGCAAAGGCGGCGCAGGCAAGCCCCAGCGGCACTGTCGACATGATGATCAGCGACGACAAGACGCTCTCGAACTGGGCGGCCAGCACGAGGAAGATGATGGCGATGGCAAAGCCGAAAGTGAGCGCCATGCCGTTGGAATTCTCCTTCAGCGTTGCAGCCTCGGCAAGCGGGATCAGCCGCGCGCCCGGCGGCAGGATGCTCGCGCCAATGCCATTGGCCACATCCACCGCCTGACCGAGCGTCAGCCCGTCGCGAAGCCCGGCGGAAAACGACACCGAAGCCAGCTGCTGCTCGCGGTTGAGCCGCGGCGACACCGCCTTTTCCTCGAGCGTCGCGACGGTCGAGAGCGGCACCATCCGCCCGTCCTTGGCTTTCAGGAAGATGTTTTCGAGATCCGTCGGATCGTCGATCGGCCGGGTGGCGGAGGTCAGTTTCACCGGGATCGCCTCGCCATTGACGAAGACATCGGTCACGGACTTGCCTTCGAGCAGCGATTGCAGCGCCGTTCCGAGCGTGGTGATGTCGATGCCGAGATCGGAGGCGCGCTCGCGGTTCACCGTCACGGAAATCTGCGCCTGGCTCGGCTCGTTGTTGAGACGCGGCGTGTCGAAAAGGCCGGTCGTCCGCAATTCCTCGACCATTTTCAGCGCCGCATCCGTCAGCACCTCATGACTGGTGCCGACCAGCGCCATCTGCAATCCGTTGCCCGCGCCGCGAATGCGCAGACTGTTCTGCTGCATCGTAAAGGCGCGCAGCGCCGGCACCGTCGAAAGCACCCTGTCGATATCCTTGACGATCTCCGCCTGACTGCGCTCACGCTCCGCCCAGGGCGCCAGCGTCAGCACCATGAAGCCGCTATTGGTGACGGAGCCGAAGCCAGAAATCGAATAGATGTTGCGGATTTCGCCATTCTCGAGAAGCGGCTGCAGCCCCTCCTCGATCAGTTGCAGCTTGTCGCGGGTATATTGCAGGCTCACGCCTTCCGGCGCATTGGCCCGCAGCATCACCATGGCGCGATCTTCCTGCGGCGTCAGTTCATTCTTGACCGACTTGAAGGCAACGAAGGCCGCCGCGCCGAAGATCAGGGAGACGACGATCACCACCGCCGGCGCATTGAGGCAGGCGCGCAGGCACACCCGGTAGGTTGTCGCAAACAGCCCGCCGAACCGGCCGAGCACCCCGCCATGCTCCTCTTTCAGCGGTTTTGTCAGCATCCGCGAGGCAAGCATCGGACAGAGGGTCAGCGCCGTGATCGAGGAAAGGCCGACGGAGAAGGCCAGCACGAAGCCGAATTCGCGGAACAGCCCGCCCATCTGCCCCGGCAGGAAGGAGAGCGGAATGAAGACGGCGGCAAGCGTCGCAGTCGTCGCCAGAACCGCGAAAAACACTTCCTGCGTGCCGATCACGGCCGCCGCCCGCGGCCCCATGCCCTCGGCGCGCCGCCGCACGATGTTTTCCAGCACCACGATCGCGTCATCGACGACAAGCCCGGTGGCGAGCACGATCGCCAGCAGCGTCAGGATATTGATCGAGAAGCCGACCATATAGATCGCAACCAGCGTGCCGATCAGCGCCACCGGCATGGTGAGCGCCGGGATGAGCGTCGCCTTGACGTCGCGCAGGAAGAGATAGATCACCACGACGACGATGAGGCCGGAAAGCCCGAGCGCCAGTTCCACCTCATGCAGCGCCCCTTCGATGAAGACGGCATCGTCGCTGGTGATCGTGATCCGCGTTCCCTTGGGCAATGTGCGGGACAAATCCTCCACCGCCGCCCGCACGCCTTCCGAAATGCTGAGCGTGTTCGACTGCGCCTGCCGCAGCACCCCGAGCCCGACGCCCTGCACCCCGTTCGAGCGCATCACCGTCGTGCCGTCATCCGGGCCGAGCATGACATTGGCCACGTCGCGGATGCGGACATTGTTGCCGATCAGCACATTCTCGAAATCCTCGGGCGTCGTGAGATTGGCGGTGGCACGCACGACGATGTCCTGCGTCGAGCTTTCGAGCGAGCCGGCCGGCACGTCCATCGCCGCAGTCGAGAGCGCCCCGGCAAGATCGGCGATCGTCAGGCCACGGCTTGCCAGCGCCGTCTGGTCGACATCGATGCGGAACACCTTGTCCTGGGCGCCATAGAGTTCGACATCCGCCACGCCATCGACGGCCGCCAGCCGGTCCGACACTTCATTGTCGACCAGCAGCGTCAGATCTTCCATCGAGAGCGTCGAGGACGTCACGGCGAGCCGCATGATCGGCTGGCTGTCGGAATCCGCCTTGATGATGCGCGGCTCGTCGGCATCGTCGGGCAGCTGGTTGGTGACGCGGCCAAGCGCATCGCGCACGTCGTTTGCGGCAACGGCCAGATCGACGCTGTCGGAAAATTCGAGCGTCACGCGGCTCGAACCGAATTGCGATTCCGACGAGATCGACTTGAGCCCGCTCACCCGCGCAACGGCCCCCTCGATGACATCCGTCACCTCCTGGTCCATCGTCTGCGCCGAGGCGCCGTCATATTCGGTCCGCACCGTGATGACCGGCTGGTCGACATCGGGCAGCTCGCGCACCTCGATGCCGACGAGCGCCGCAAGACCGGCCACCACCATCAGGGTATTGAGAACCGCGGCGAGAACGGGCCGTCGCACGAAAAGCGCCGTGAACCCGTGTTTCGACCGCGCATTCTCCTGTCCGCTCTCCGGCGCGCTCTCCTGCCCCCTTGCAGCCGGACCGGCCGCGAAGGAACCGGATGGCCGCTCCGGCCCGAAAATATCGTCGCGTTCGCTCATCGGCTGGCGACCTCCGGCAGGTTTTCGCCGGCGACGCGGACGCTACCGCCCTCCCGCACCCGCTGAAGACCTTCGGTCGCCACCTTGTCGCCCGCCTTCAGCTCGGCAGCGACCAGAATGGCATCGGCATTGCGCTGCACCACCCGCACCCGCGTCTTGACCGATTTGTTGTCGATGATCTGCCAGACGAACGAGCCCTTCGCATCCCATTGCACCGAGAGCGGATCGACCGACGGATAGGTCTCGCCGGCAAAGCGCATGGCGACATCGAAGGACATGCCGGCCCTCAACGTATCATCGCCATTCGGGATGCGGGCGCGGATGCGCAGCGTACGGCTGGCCGGATCGACCCGGTTATCGACCGCCTCGACAGTGCCGGAAAAGGTCTGCCCCGGCCGCGAGACGGACACCGCATCGACGGCCATGCCGCGCTTCACCTGCACGGCAAACCGTTCCGGCGCCCAGAAATCGACCAGCAGTTCCGAGCGGTTGTCGAGCTGCACGATATTGCTGGTGGTCGTGACATTATCGCCGATATTGACGGCGACAATCCCGACAATGCCATCGATCGGCGCCACGACAGCGCGGCGCTTCAACGCCAGCTCGGCATTGGTCAGCGCCAGCTGCGCCGTTTCGGCGGCGATCTGCGCATCGAGAACCTCCAGTCGCGAGAAGCTCTTCAGGTTACGGTAGCTTTCCGATTTTTCCCGCGCGCTGCGCAACAGAACGGCCGCCTGATCGCGCAGGATGACCTGCTCGTCATCATCGAGCCGCACCAGAACCTGCCCCTTGGAGACCCGCTCGCCGGAAGACACGAGGATCTCGTCGACCGTCCCCGTTGCCTGCGGCATGACGATGACGGACTGGATCGCCTCGCCGCTGCCGATCGCCGAGAGGCGATCGTTGACCGTGCCGGTCGAGACCGCACGGGCGGCGACCAACGTCGGCTGTCCCTGACCACGACCCTGATTTTGCCCCTGCCTGTTGCCACCCTGCCCGGCACCTGACGTTACGGAAGGCTGCGCACCGGCGATGTCCGAAGCGGGTGCCAGCGCCTGTGGATTGATCGCGCCGACCAGCGTTTCAGGCGCGCCCATCGACACCAGCGTGCGCCCGGCATCAGCGGAGACATAGACCCAGCCGCCAAGCCCGGCCAGAAGCACCGCTCCCGAAATCATCAGCTGGCTCCAGATCCGCATTCGCCTCTCCACTTCCGGTATCCATTTTCACAAGTATCCGCGCTTCATAAGCAACTGGCAATGGCATTGAGAAGGCGGATATGGACTTCTAACCTCACGGAATTTCACGAACATGTCAGGATGCCGGCAACTGCCGATAAACGTGGCAGGTTGCATCGAAGATCAGCGGCAAACTGCGCCCTCACCGGCAGAATGGCGGCCGAATGACGGCACCTGCCGACGCAAACCCTGCAAAACTCAAGGGGAAACTGCGCGGATAGCGGAATGAAAAGGGAACACGTTCTGGTCTTTCCGACCAGAATCACTACATTGAGCCGCATGACGAACAGTTTCGACGATATACCGTTCTTCGATGAAGAGCCGGAACCCCGCCGCCCGTCGCGCGGCGCTCCCGCAACGCCCGCAGGAGCAGCCCAGCACGCCCCGCCCAGCAGGCAACAGCCGGGCTCGGCATTGCTGCGCGCGCCATGGCCGCGCGGGACGGAAACCGGCCGGCCGCACCCGACTACCTCTCCGGCCTTAATCCGGAACAGCGCGAAGCAGTCGAAACCATTGACGGGCCTGTTCTGGTTCTCGCCGCGCGGCACCGGCAAGACACGGGTCCTGACCACCCGCATCGCCCATATTCTGGAAAGCGGCAAGGCGTGGCCGAGCCAGATCCTCGCCGTCACCTTCACCAACAAGGCGGCGCGCGAGATGAAGGAGCGCATCGGCGTTCTCGTCGGCGGTGCCGTCGAGGGCATGCCATGCTCGGCACCTTCCACTCGATCGGCGTGAAGATCCTGCGCCGGCATGCGGAACTGGCCGGCCTGCGCTCCGATTTCACCATTCTCGATACCGATGACGTGATCCGGCTGATCAAGCAGCTGATCCAGGCCGAAGGTCTGGATGACAAGCGCTGGCCGGCGCGCCAGTTCGCCAACATGATAGATGGCTGGAAGAACAAGGCGCTTCTGCCCGCCGATATTCCGGAAGGCGATGCCCGCGCTTGCCAACGGAAAAGGCCGCGAGCTTTACGCCGCCTATCAGGCGCGCCTGAGAACCCTGAATGCCTGCGACTTCGGCGACCTCCTGTTGCACCCGATCGCCGTCTTCCGCCAGAACCCGGATATCCTGCGCGAATATCAGGAAAATTCCGCTACATGCTGGTGGACGAGTATCAGGATACCAACGTCGCGCAATATATGTGGCTGAGGCTGCTGGCCCAGCGCCCGAAGCGTGCCGCAGAATGTCTGCTGCGTCGGTGACGACGACCAGTCCATCTATGGCTGGCGCGGCGCCGAAGTGGACAATATTCTCCGCTTCGACAAGGATTTCCCCGGCGCGAAAGTCATCAAGCTGGAGCGCAACTACCGTTCCACCGAGCATATTCTCGGCGCTGCCGGCCATCTGATCGCCCATAACGAAGGCCGCCTCGGCAAGACACTGTTCACCGACCGCACCAACCCGGATGACGAGAAGGTCATCGTCCACGCCGCCTGGGACAGCGAGGAAGAAGCCCGCGCCATCGGCGAGGAGATCGAACGGCTGCAGCGCGGCGACGGCAATGGCACGGCGGGCGGCAAGCCGCACGCGCTGAACGACATGGCGATCCTCGTGCGCGCCTCCTTCCAGATGCGCGAATTCGAAGACCGTTTCGTCACGCTCGGCCTGAACTACCGCGTCATCGGCGGCCCGCGCTTCTATGAGCGCCTCGAAATCCGCGATGCCATGGCCTATTACCGGCTCGTCTGCCAGCCGGCCGACGATCTTGCCTTCGAGCGGATCATCAACACGCCGAAGCGCGGCCTGGGCGACACGACGGTGCGCTACCTGCACGACTATGCCCGCGCCCGCGACATCCCCATGCTGCAGGCGGCAGCCGAGATCATCGAGACCGACGAGTTGAAGCCGAAGGCGCGCAAGGCGCTGTTCGATGTCGTGCAGAGTTTCCGCAACTGGCAGACGCGGCTCGAGACCGTGCCGCATACGGAACTTGCCGAGCAGATCCTCGAAGAGTCGGGCTATACCGACATGTGGAAGAACGACAAGACGGCCGAAGCGCCCGGCAGGCTTGAAAACCTGAAGGAACTCATCCGCTCGATGGAAGCCTTCGAGAGCATGCGCGGCTTCCTCGAACATGTCTCGCTGGTCATGGATACCGAGCAGAACGAGAACATGGATGCCGTCTCGATCATGACGCTGCATTCGGCCAAGGGTCTGGAATTCGATACGGTCTTCCTGCCCGGCTGGGAGGAAGGTCTTTTCCCGCACCAGCGCGCGCTGGACGAAGGCGGCCGTTCGGGGCTGGAGGAGGAACGCCGTCTGGCCTATGTCGGCATCACCCGCGCCAAGCACCGCTGCCACATCTGGTTCGTCTCCAACCGCCGCATCCACGGGCTCTGGCAATCCACCATGCCGTCGCGCTTCCTTGACGAACTGCCGGCCGTGCATGTGGATGTCGCGGCCTCCGACACGAGCTATGGCGGCTATGGCGGCGGTGGCGGCCAATATGGCGGACGCGGTGGCTACGGCCAGTCGCGTTTCGACAAGGCCGAGCCCTTCGCCAACAATTATTCCACCCCCGGCTGGAAGCGCGCTCAACAGAACAAGACCGATGCCACCCGCGACAACTGGGGCAGCCGCTCCGGCCATGCGGTGGAACGCATCGGCTATGGCGAAAGCGGCCCGCGCGGCCGCACGATCGACGGCGAGCTGGTGGCGAAATCGGTGGCCGACACGCCCTCGAAATATTTCGTCGGCGACCGGGTGTTCCACATCAAGTTCGGCAACGGCAACATCACCGCGATCGAAGGCAACAAGCTGACGATCGAGTTCGACAAGGCCGGATCGAAACGGGTTCTGGACGGGTTTGTGGAGCGGGTGGGGTAACACCCTCAACCGGACACATTCAGACACATCGCATCTCCAGCCCCGCACAAGCGACCGCTTCCAGAACCATGGGCAAACCTTCGTTCATCGGAAGATCCCATGGCCCTGCCCGCTTCGCCCATGCCGTCCCGGCAACCCGCCTCTGACACGCCCGCCCATCTCGACCCCACCGATTGGGCGGCCTTCCGGGAAGAGGCGCACCGGATGCTCGATGACGTGATCTCCCATGTCGCGTCGGTGCGTGAAGGGCCCGTCTGGCGGCCGCAGCCGGAGGAGAACCGTCGGAATTTCGATAAACCGCAGCCCACCGGCCCGCGTGATCTCGGTGCGGTCCTCACCGACGTCCGCGACACGATCATGCCCTATGCGACCGGCAATCTGCATCCGCGCTTCATGGGCTGGGTGCATGGCGGCGGCACGCCGGTCGGCATGGTGGCGGAAATGGTGGCCGCCGGGCTCAACATGAATTGCGGCGGCCGCGATCACGTCGGCATCGATGTCGAAAAGCAGATCGCCCGCTGGATGGCAGAGGCGCTCGGCTATGAGGCAGATCAGGCAGGCGGCCTCTTCGTCACCGGCTCTTCCATGGCGAATTTCCTCGCCGTCACGATTGCCAAGACGAAAGCGATCGGCGTCGAGAGCCGCGCGGACGGCCTGCGCGCCGCAGATCGCCAGCTTGTCGCCTATACCTCGGCCGAGGCGCATGGCTGCATCGCCCAGGCCATGCAGCTCTCCGGCATCGGCTCGGCCAATCTGAGGCTGGTCGCCGTTGATGCGGATGGCCGTATGCTGCCCTCGCAGTTGCAGCGGCTGATCGATGAGGATCGTCGGGCCGGCCTTCTTCCCTTCCTCGTCGTCGGCACCGCCGGCACGGTCAATACCGGCGCCATCGATCCGCTGCCGGCAATCGCCGATATCGCCGCCGCAGAAGGGCTCTGGTTCCATGTCGATGGTGCAATCGGCGCGCTCGCCGTGCTCTCGGCCGATCTGCGCCCGCGCTTTGCCGGCATCGAGCGCTCGCAGTCGATTGCGCTCGACTTCCACAAATGGGGTCAGGTTCCCTATGATGCCGGCTTCCTTCTGGTCCGCGATCAGGCTGCCCAGGAACAGACCTTCGCCCAGCCCGCCGCCTATCTCCAGCGCTCCGATCGCGGCCTTGCCGCCGGCGAGACATGGCCCTGCGATCTCGGCCCGGATCTGTCTCGCGGCTTTCGCGCCTTGAAGACATGGATGACGCTGTCCACCCATGGCACGGAAAAGATCGGTGCTGCCATCGCCAATAGCTGCACCGTCGCCCGCTATCTGGAAAGCCTTGTCGCAGCCCATCCGCTCCTCGAGCTGAAAGCGCCGGTGGCGCTCAACATCGTCTGCTTCGGCATTCGCGGAAAATCCTCCGCCTATGTCCGCGAAATCGTGCTCGACCTACAGGAAGAAGGCTCGGCCGCCCCGTCCTGGACGACGATCGATGGCGAGCTCGTCGTCCGCTGCGCGCTCGTCAACCACCGCACGACGGAGGAAGACATGCACATCCTGATCGATGCGCTGGAGCGCGCCGTTCAAAGAGGGGCTGACGCCGCGCCTCATCAACGGCGTCAGCAGACGTCACGCCTGACCTCACGGCAGGCCGAGCGACTGCAGGAACCCGTCCACGCTCTGGGTATAATCATTGTCGGCGCCGAGCTGGATATTGATCTGCCGGTGCCTGAGATCGACGGGCAGAACCTCGCTCTGCCCGCGCGTCCTGCGTGAAAACGTCTCCGCCTGCCGGCAGGACCAGCGCCGGAAGCTGGAGCAGACCAGCAGCATTTTCGGCACCCGGCCGGAAATCATCCGGGTCGCGACGCCCTTTCCCAAAATCCGGATCGCTGCCGAAGGCGTCGCGATAGATCTGCGGCACGACCATGCCGCGCATCAGCGGCGCAATATCATAGGCAGCACTGTCGAGCGCGATCGTCGCAAGCCAGGGCTTGGTCCCGGCCGCTTTCGCATAGGCTGGATCGGCCGAGACGAGCGCTGCCAGATGCGCCCCGGCGGAATGGCCGATCAGTACCAGCCGGCCGGGGTCTGCGCCGAAGGAAGCGGCCTTCTCCTCGATCTTTGCCAATGCCTGCGCCAGATCGGCGGCCTGCTGAAGCGGATCGGCCTGCGGCAGAAGCCGTGTCTCGACGGAGATGAACAGATAGCCCTTGGGCAGGAAATGCCGCACCTTGTTGTTGACCACGCCTGCCGCCTCCTTCGAGCCGAAGGCCCAGCCGCCGCCATGCAGCATGACGATCACCGGCGCCTTCTGCGCATCGGCGGGACGGTAGACGTCAAAGGTCTGGGCCGGATCACTGCCATAGGCAATATCGCGGATGATCTTCGTGCCCTTGGGAAGGGCCTGCGCCAAGGCCTGCCCCGGCCGCCCTTGCGCGCCCGTCGAGGCGGCGACGGCCTCGCGGCAGCTGTCGGAGAGAAAATCGCCATTGCCGCGCAGACAGGCAGAAAGTTTCGGTCGGGATGCCACAGGAGCAGCAGAGCCCCCGGATATGGTGCCGGTCCGAAGCATGTCGCACGGCCCGCCTCTCTCCTCGCCGCAAACCTGCGCCAGCCCAGTAGCAGTAGCCGTAGCCGCAGCAGCGGCAGTGTTGGCGGCTTCTGCCTCCCCTTGAGACAGGGCTGGCTGCACAGTCAGGCCAAGTCCCGCGGTCGCAATCAGAAGCGACAGGCAGACGCTCGGCAGCAAACGCACTGAGAAAAACCGGAACAGCCGCATCGGCATCCCCTCCATTTCACTCATCGACATAGTTTGGCCGCCCATACTGTCGCGGACCTTGCGAACCTTGCCGCAGGACATGACGGAATAAGGGCAAGGGAGAATAGGGAGCGTGGAAATGGGGGGCGAGAGCCTGCCTCCTGCCGACCCTGCATCCGACGACAGGCATTGCCAGCGGCAGGCCGCACGTCTACCTCTTCTGGCGCCATCCGCCCGGAGTTTCATATCCATGTCCAGCCGCTCACCACTTGTAGCCCGTCACGCCCTTGCCCCGGAAGACATTGCCGAGATCACCGCCTGGCGACACCATCTGCACGGCATGCCGGAAGTCTCCGGCGAGGAAGTGGCAACGGCTGCCGAAGTCGCGCGTTTCATGCGCGAGACCGGGCCGGATGAGATCGTCACCGGCCTCGGCGGCACCGGCCTCGCGGTCGTCTATGACAGCGGCAAGCCCGGCCCGACCGTCATGTTCCGCGCCGAACTCGATGCCCTGCCGATCGAGGAGCGTGGTGAACCATCCTACCGCTCGAAGGTCGCCGGCAAGGGCCACATGTGCGGCCATGACGGGCATATGGCGATCCTTGCCGCCACGGGACGCAGCTTCGGGGCAAAGAGGCCGCAACGCGGCCGGGCGATCCTGCTCTTCCAGCCGGCGGAAGAAACCGGCGCCGGCGCAAAGGCCGTGCTGGCCGACCCGGCCTTTGCCGCCCTGCGACCCGATTACAGCCTTTCGCTCCACAACATGCCCGGCCTGCCGCTCGGCCATGTCTGGCTGAAGGACGGCCCGGCCAATTGCGCCTCGCGCGGCATGCGGATCACCCTGTCGGGCTGCACCGCGCATGCAGCCTCTCCCGAAACAGGCCTGTCGCCGGTCAATGCCGTCGCAGCACTTCTGCCGGCCCTTGGCGGGCTTGCAGCCGGCACTCTTGAAGACGGCGATCTGCGCCGTGTCACGATCACCCATGTGCGGATCGGCGAAGCAGCCTTCGGCATAGCGCCCGGCGCGGCGGAAATCTGGGCGACGCTGCGCACCTCGACCGATGACGACATGGCAGCACTCGTCGAAACCGCAGAAGCGCTGGTCGGCACGGCTGCAGCCGCTGACGGGCTTGCCGTTACCATCGACTATTCGGACATCTTCGGCCATTGCATCAACGACCCGCAGGCGGCAGCGATCCTGCGCCGGGCACTCGAGACTGAGGGCATCCCGCATGCCCCCGGCCAGCCGTTTCGGGCATCGGAGGATTTTGGCCGTTTCGCCACCGTCTCGAAATCCGCCATGCTGTTTCTCGGCGCCGGAAAGGACCATCCGGCGCTGCATGACCCGCGCTATGATTTCCCCGACGCGCTGATCGGCATCGGCGCCGGCATTTTTCTCGCAGCGGCCACGGAACTTCTCGGCCACCATCCCCGTTGAAACGACGAAAGGGCCACGAGGGCCCTTTCAAGAGACTGTTCCGATGAGCCTGATCGGCGCTCCAATCAGGCGTCCTTGCCGCCGAAAAGCTTGGCCAGGAAGTTGTTGTTCTTCTGGACCGGGCGACGGCCATCATATTTCGGAACGATGACCATGTGCGTGACTTCACCGCGGCGGAAGGCGGCGAGGAACTTGTCGTAATTGGCGAATGCCACGCAGCCGTGGGAATCGCCAAGCCGGCTGCGCACGAGATAGCTATGGGCGAGCAGGCCGGTGCGGCCCTGCGGCGCCTTGCCGTCGATCGGGTTGAGGCGGATGGCCGCAACGCCGTGGAAGAGAGATTCGCGCATTGTCAGACGGTAGGTGCCGGGAGGCGTCGGGCCGCGCATTTTCACATGCGTATAGTCCGGATCGTCGCGCATCTTGCCGATGCCGGAATGCGCCTCGAGCTTCGTGCCATCCGGCATCCAGACGACGCCGTTGGAAATGTCGAAGACGGCAACCTTGGTGCCGATACCCGGCCAGTTCGGCGCAGACGGAGCAGCCGCACGCGGCGCGTCGTCACGCATCGGATTGTCCGGACGGGCAAAGGCAAGCGCCGTCGGCTTGTCGTCGTCGCTATCGGCCTTCTGCGGCGCGACGGCGGCGATAGCGGCAAGACCGTTGCCGCGGCCGGGCTTGGTCGGGGCTGCATCAGCCATCGCCACGGCACCCGGACGGAAGGTCGGAAGCGGACCGGCCTTCGGAAGATCATAGGTCGGTGCAGCTTCTGCAAGCTGTGCCGGAGCCGGCGTCGGGATCGGCGCATCGGCGATTTCGGCCAGCGCATCGCTGTCGTCTTCATCGTCGGAAGACTGGTCGATGGCCGCCATCTCGACGGGCTTCATATCCTTGAGGTCGGCAACCTTGGTGGTGGCAACGGCCTCCTGGGCGATATCCGGCAGGGCTGCGCCATCGGCCTTCGGCGCCACGACAACGAGATTGGACATGGCCGGACCGAGAGCCGCGCGAATCGCAGCCTCATCGGGACGGATCTTGGCCAGCGATGCGAACTGTTCCGAAGAGCGTTCCTTGGTGGCGGCACCGGCCATCGCGGCATGCAGCGCCTCGCTGACGCTTGCGGCATCCGGCCGGGCAGCCTCGATTGCCGAAACATTGGCGCCGGCAAGGCGTCCACCCTTGGAACGGGCGTCTTCGCTGCCCGGAAGGCGCGAGAATTTCGAGACGTCGAGGTCGCGGCTGGCATCGCTCGCCAGTTTCGCGTGAGCGAAACCGACCGGCTGCGTGATGATCGCCGTCTGGAACCTGACATTGGAAGCGGATTTCACCGCGGTGGCCATCGTGACCATCGAGGCACCGACGAGCAGCGCCGAGACAAGCCCGACACCAATGGTGACATTGAGGAGAAGGGATCCCGACTTCTTGCGTCGGACTGCCGGTCTTGCGACCTGCATGCTGGGATATGCTGCTACCGTACGCGCCATTACTCGTTACCCGAACCGTTATTCGCAGAGGCGAACGCCATCGAAACGACGCCGTCTGCCAGACCAAGACGGAATTCAAACGCAGCGATCTGCTGCTCATTGCCGTCGTATGACTGGCTATGAGAATGAACGATTATGGTAACCAATGTCTTTACGCCGCCCCGATTTGGTTTCGGTGGTGCACATAAAAGCGCATGCCGTCAGAACTTTAACCAAAATGCGGCGATGGCATGTCAGCCGCACGCCTCAATTTGGTCACGTCAACCCTCCGACTGTTGCTGTTTAGCGACAAAAACCCCACAATTCAAGGCGTCCCGCGAGTTTTTGCACCGCCGCGACGCTCGCGAAGCACGATGCGCCGACACAATTCCTGATCGGGGCATGGCGATGAAATCGCATTCCGACCGCCCCCGGCGATCGCTTCGAGGCCAGTGCAACATGGTAAATTCGGCCCGCCGATCGCCCTCGCTCGGGCCACCCGCGGCAGCGATTCGATTCATATTTTAGCAAAATGCCTCGCTCCTCTGGACCGGGCAGCCACCGGCCGATCATCCGCCCCACGGCGGGTCAATCCGGACGGCATGCCGGTTTCGCCTTGAAACGAAAGAGGAAACAGGATCGGCGGGAGAGCCACGGAAGGTGGCCTGAAAAAAGAACCACCCCGCGGGGGGAACGCGGGGTGGCTTCTATGCGCGGCAGGCCGGGGGAAGTCTGCCGGGCAAGCTGAATGGATGCGCGAGCCCTCTCAGAACTCGCCGCTGAGGCCGACCCGCACGCCGGCCGGACCGCCCGGCGCATAGCCGACCGAGGCATTGACTACGACCGGATATTCGGCGTCGAACATGTGGGCGACGGAGAAACTGGTGGCGACCTCACCCTTGTAGGCCGCCAGATTGGTGCCCCATGCCGTCTTGCCGGGGGCCGATGGCGTCGGTGCCGCACTCATCGCCATGGCCGCGGCAATGCCCTGACGGCTTTCCTTGCGCAGATCCGAGGTCGAGCGCTTGAGGCTCGAAATGTCGGAATTCATCTGGTTGAGATCGACATCGGCAGTGGCGATATTGCCGGCCGCATCGGTGGTCAGAACCTGTGTCGCGCCCGATTGCGCCGCACGGCTCGCCGTCGAGGTGACGCCGGGCAATGTATAGGTGTTCGACGCGGTACCGACGACGACCTGGTTGTCGCGCGTCGTCTGCGCGCCGGTACCGACCGCCGTGCTGTTGGCGTGGCTGGCGCTGGCACCATAACCGACGGCCGTCGCATCAGAACCCGTCGCTTCCGCATCGGCAAGGCCGGTCGTATTGTTGCCGGCCACCGCACCATTTGTGCCTGCCCCGCCGATTGCGCCATTCAGCGCCTGGAGAGCGGTGCCGACATCCGTATAGCTGTTGCCGCGCAATGTGTAGGTCGGCCCGGTAAACGTGTTCGTCGTGCTGTCGAAGGAAGCGCCGCCGCCAAGCGCGGTGGCAACGCCGCCGAGACTGTCCGACATGCCATCCACCCGTGTCGAAATGCCGTCCACTCTGGTGGAGATCGTGGTCACATCCTGCTGCAGCACGCTGACATTGTTGTTGACCGTATCGACCTGCCCCTGCAGCCCGTCATTGACGGCGCGCAGCTGGCGGACATTGACCGCATCCGTATCGGCAGTACCACCGGCGACATTGGTGATCTGCCGCTCATTGCCGGTACTGCCGACCGAGATGGCGCCGGCCGTGGAGGCGACCGCCGTGCCGGAAAAGGCTTCCGTCGCGCCATTCATGCCGGCCCGGTCTGCAACCGAGTCCGAACCGAGTGCCACGCCACCCGTGGAGCTGACATTGGCGTCGCGGCCAAGCGCCACGCCATCGGTGGCAGTGACCGTACCGCGAAGGCCAAGCGCCACCGAATTGGCGGCACTTGCAGCCGTCGTCGCACTATTGCCGAGCGCGATCGAATTGACTTCGCCCGCAGTCGCAACGCCATTGCCGGAACCGCCAAGACCACTCAGCTGGCCACCGCCGGCAGACAGACCCGTCTGCGCATCGATGGCGACACCATCCGTCGCAAGGTTGCAGCCATTGCCGGTATTGACCACCTGCCCGTTCGTATCGAGAACCGAGACGCCGATATTCTGGCCGCTCAGAGGATCGACGATATTGGTATTGAGAAGGCTGGTCAGCGGGTCAAGGATCGACAGAAGACCGGATGTCACCGGCTGGAGAACCGGAAGATCGACGCTCAGACCGGAGCAGACATCGACGAGCGGCGCCGACTGCGCCAGTGCCGTCGAGGAATGCAGCATCGGATAGAGCGCCACCGGCAGGGCGAGAAGCCCCGCCTTCCAGCCGGGCAGGATCGCCCCTATCCGACGCCCGGCAGTCGATGCCATATCGGGAGCGACATTGCCGCCGAAACCGGAGGCCGGACCGGGCACGCTGCCATGCCCTTTCACGCGCCTTTTCCCGTGCCTGACGCCATGCCTGATGCCATGACTGTTACCCTGTGCAACGCCATCTGCCATCGGTGTTATCCCCAGCCTCAAATTCGTTTTCGGTTATTTCAATATTTTCTAATATTCTTAATAAGTGATTTATGATGTACTGCCGCGAGACGGAAATCTGAATGCCCCGCCGGTAATGATCCCTGGAGATATCCGCGGATCATGAGGGGTGGCCCTTCCGGAACTGCGACACGCACGGCTGTTGCGGCGGGGCTAAGAGGCGGGGCGGCAAGGCAGGACGGCGTGAAGAGCGAAACGAGGGCGCTTGATCCGCCGTCCTGTCCTTGCCATCTTGGCCTCCAGTGAAAGACAACCGGCCGCCGCGCTACGGATGGTCGGTATGGAGGTTTGAGATGAAGGCCCTGCTCCTGATCGATATCCAGAACGGCTTCTGCCCCGGCGGCAACCTGCCGGTGCCGCATGGAGACGAGATCGTGCCCGTCGCCAACCGGCTGATTCGCGATGGCGGCTATGACGTGATCGTCGCCTCGCAGGACTGGCATCCGGAAAACCACGGCAGCTTCGCCTCCCAGCATCAGGGCGCAAAACCCTTCGACATGGGCGAACTTTCCGGCAAGCCGCAGGTCATGTGGCCGGATCATTGCGTGCAGGGCACGCACGATGCCGAGTTTCACCCGGATCTCGCTCTCGATGCGATCGACCATATCCAGCAGAAGGGTGAAAACCCCGCCGTCGACAGCTATTCGGCCTTCCGTGACAATGATCAGGGC
The DNA here is from genome assembly GCA_902167985.1 of Shinella sp. UYSO24. Taxonomy (GTDB): domain Bacteria; phylum Pseudomonadota; class Alphaproteobacteria; order Rhizobiales; family Rhizobiaceae; genus Neorhizobium. The sequence goes on along the minus strand of CABHNZ010000005.1, from coordinate 112,412 downwards.
GCACTCACCGGCCTTGCCGCCTATCTGACGGCCCAGCAGGTGACGGAAATCGATCTTTGCGGCCTTGCAACCGATTACTGCGTGAAATTTTCCGCCCTCGATGCCGCCGACATGCTGCCGGGCCTGAAAATACGCTTCATCGAGGATGCCAGCCGCGGCATCGACCCGGAAGGCGTCAAGGCAGCGATTGCCGAGATGAAGGCGAACGGCGTCGACATCGTCACCAGCCGCCAGATCCTGCACCGCTGACGGTCGATCGACCGCGCACGGACTTTCCACCAGAAGCCCTGTAGATCAAAAGAATCCATCGCTGCATCAGCAATATTGGATTGCTGTTCCTTGCCGCGCGTCTTAAACGCATCGCGCGAGGAGTTTTCAGCGACATGACCACCAGAGATTTTCAGGCCGGCATACGATCCGGCGCCGTTGCGGCGCTGTCATCGGCCCCCTTCGGCGTTCTGTTCGGCGCGCTTGCCATCGATCAGGGGTTGAGCCCGTTCGAGGCCGTGCTGATGAGCGCCAGCATCTATGCGGGCGCAAGCCAGATCGTCGGCATCGAACTCTTCGGCCAGAGCGTGCCGGCATGGCTGGTCATCCTGTCGATCTTCGCCGTCAACTTCCGCCATATCCTCTATTCGGCAGCACTGACGCCGGCGATCGCGCATTTCACCGGCCTCCAGCGGGCGCTCGCCTTCTTCCTGCTCGTCGATCCGCAATTTGCCGAGGCGACGAAGCGCGTCGATAATCAGCAGCCGGTGACGATCGGCTGGTGGCTGGCCATGGCAGCTGTCGTCTATCCCTCATGGATCGGCTCGACGGCGGTCGGCGCCGTCTTCGGCGGCCTGATCGGCGACACCCATGCGCTCGGCTTCGATGTCCTGCCGGCGATCTATTTCCTCGGCATGCTGACCGGCTTCCACAAGCGGCCGAATTTCTACCCGATCGTCATTGCCAGCGCCGTCGTCTCGATCGCCGCCTATCACACGATCGGCTCGCCCTGGCATGTCAGTGCAGGCGCCGCAGCCGGCGTTCTGGTTGCGGCCATCATGGCACCCGCCGGCCCGCGCAAGAATGGTGAGAGCGAAAGCGGAAAGCGTGAAAACGCCAAGACGAATACAGGCCCGGCCTCGGCCGGACAGGAGGCGTGACCATGAATGGCGTAACCGACCTTCACACCGTTCTCCTGATCCTCGCGGCAGCGTCGCGACCTATCTCACCCGTATCGGCGGCTATGTGCTGATCACCCGCATGTCGAGCGTCCCGCCACGGCTGGAAGCGGCGCTGAATGCCGTGCCGGCCGCCGTCCTGACGACGCTCGTTGCGCCGACCGCCTTCTATTCCGGCTGGGATGTGAAGATCGCACTCGTCGTGGCGCTTGCCGTCGCACTGCGCCAGCCGGGCCTCGTCATGCTCGGCGCCGGATGGCTGGCGATCATGGCCTGCCGGCATCTTCTTGGATTTTGAATGAGGAGGGCGCCGAAGCGCCCTGCCCTTATCTCACACTAATCTCAGCCGATGACCTCGGTCGCGGCGACAAGCCAGTCGGCAACTTCCGGGCGCTCGATCAGCGGCATCAGCTTTTCACGAACCTGCGCGTGGTAATCATTGAGCCACTGCAATTCCTCTTCCGTCATCAGTGACGGCACGACGAGGCGGCGGTCGATCGGGCACCATGTGAGCGTCGCAAACGACCGCATCTTCTGATCGCCACCGGCAATCTCCTGCCCCTCCTCCACATAGATGAGGTTCTCGATACGGATGCCGAAGACGCCGGGACGATAATACCCAGGCTCGTTCGACAGGATCATGCCGGGCAGCAGCTCCTGCACCGCAAGCCGCGAGATGCGCTGCGGCCCCTCATGCACGGAGAGATAGGAGCCGACCCCGTGCCCCGTGCCATGGGCGTAATCGCCGCCGGCCTTCCAGAGCGCGATACGCGCCAGGGGATCGAGATCGCAGCCGCGCGTCCCCTTCGGGAAGCGCGCCGTGCTGATTGCGATCATGCCCTTCAGCACGAGCGTGAAGAACTTCTTCTGCTCCTCCGGCACCGAACCGATCGCAACCGTGCGAGTAATATCCGTCGTGCCGTTCACATATTGCGCGCCCGAATCGATCAGGAAGAGCTCACCATCGGCAAGCACCTTGTCGCTCTCGCGCGTCACCCGGTAATGGATGACGGCGCCATGTTCGCCGGCACCGGAAATCGTATCGAAGGAAATATCCTTGAGCGGGTTCTGAAGGCTTTGCCCGACCCGTGCGCGCGCCTTTTCCAGCGCCTCGACCGTTGCGATCTCGGTGATCGAGCCCGGCGCCTGGCTGTCGAGCCAATGAAGAAACTCGACCATTGCCGCGCCATCCTGAAGATGCGCCTTGGACGAGCCTTCGAGTTCCGCCGAAGTTTTTACAGCCCGCGGCAGCTTTGCCGGATCCTGCGCCTCGACCGCCTCGCCGCCACCGGCCTTGATGGCAAAGGCAAGCGCCAGCGACGCGAGATCCGGATCGACGAGAATGCGCCCGCCATCCTTCGCATGGGCCGCTATCCGCGCATCCAGTTCCAGAGGTTCGTAACGGACGGCCAGCTGATCGAGATAGGCGGCCTGCTCCTCGCCAAGCTTGCGCGGATCGATGAACAGTTCCGGCTTGCCTGTCGCCGGGATGATGGTGCGTGCGAGAGGATGCGGCGTATGCGGCACGTCATCGCCGCGAATATTGAAGATCCATGCGACCGAAGACGGATCGGCAATCACCACGGCCTTGCCGCCGGCCTTTTCCACTTCGGCGGCCATCTCCTGCAATTTCACGGCGGCGGATTTGCCGGTGAGATCCTGAGCCTGAAGGCTGACGGCGCCGAGCGGCTCGGCCGGCCGGTCGGCCCAGATCGCATCGAGCGGATTAGCATTGAGCGGAACGAGAGTGCCGCCGATCTCGGCGAGCGCGGTGCCGAGGCGACGGGCTTCCGCCCCGCCATGCAGCCACGGATCGATGCCGAGCCGAAAACCTTTCGGCGCATGGCTGGCAAGCCACAGATGCGGCGGCTCGTTGACGAGATCGCCGCCGGAAAATACCGAACCGTCCACCTGTTCGGCCAGCTGCGTCACGTAACGGCCATCGACGAAGACGACCGCCTCACGCTGCGTGATGAGCGCGATGCCGGCCGAACCGGTAAAGCCGGTGAGCCATGCCAGCCGCTCAGAGGCTTCCGGCACATATTCGCCGAGATATTCATCGGCACGCGGCACCAGAAACCCGTCGATCCCGAGCGCTTCGAAGGAGGCACGCAGGGCTTTGACACGCTCGGCACCGAATTGCGGCGCGGATTTCGTTTCGAACGACTGGAACATGATCGGATTTTCCGGCTGGTCTGATGTGTGGCAGGGAATGCGGATGAACCGTCATGTTAGCCGATTTCCAAAGATGACTGCCACCCCCTTCGACATGCCACGAACAGAATGGTGAGGATGATCGACCTGAACGGTGAATGACCATTTTCTGTGCACGGACCCGCATCCATGCGACATATCGTCCATAAGCCATGCACTAATCGCATGACACCTCTGAGGCGCTCCACCTGCCGCAAGGGGCCGGATCGGCCTATATGAAGGTCATCGAAGGGCAGCAGGAATGGCTGCTCTTGAAGATGACCCTCCCGGCAAACCCCAGATCAACCCCGGCAAACCAAGGTGCAAAGAGATGCCCGCCCGTCTGTTCAGAAATGCCTATAACCGCATGATCGAAGCCCGCAAGCGCGAGGCCGCGCATTACCTTCAGGATGCGATGGTGAAGCTGGACGACCGCACGCTGGAAGCCCTCGGCACCACCCGTCAGGAAGTGCGCCACAACAGCCGCTTCACCTTCTGAGATTTTACTCCCCCGCATATCCGACGCCATCATCCTCGCCTTTGTGGCGAGGATCTGATCACAGTCATGTTGCGGCTGGACAGATTGTCGGAACAAGCCCGAGAATGCCGAAGGTCAGGCTTGAGGCTTCGCGATAGACGCCGCAATTCCTACGCCGCAAAAGCGTGACACCCAGATATCAGACACCTGACCTCAGGTGCCCGACTTCAAGTGCCTGAATCCAGATGCCAGCCTTCAGATACCTGCCTTGAGGTGCATCGTCACCCAGCCATTACGCCAGATGGTGCGGACATGGTGCAGGCGCACGCCGGAATAGGCGGCAAGCACCTTCCAGCGCTGTTCGGCCAGAATACCCGACAGGATGACCGAGCCGCCCGGCGTCAGATGCGCGGCAAGCTGAGGCGCCATCTTCATCAGCGGCCGCGCCAGAATATTGGCGATGATGAGGTCGAACGGCCCTTCCTGCTTGAACGAAACAGAATGGAAACCCGGCGCCGTCTCAAGCCGCATGTTCGATGCGATCTCGTTGCGGCGGACATTTTCCTTGGCGACCCTGACGGCGATCGGATCGATATCGGTGGCCAGAACCGGAATATTGCGCAGCTTGCGCACTGCAATCGCCAGAACGCCGCTGCCGGTACCAAGATCGAGTGCATTGCGCGGCTCTTCGGCGCGCACCACCGTTTCGATCACTTCGAGGCAGCCCGCCGTCGTGCCGTGATGGCCGGTCCCGAAAGCCTGCCCCGCATCGATCTCGATGGCGATATCGTTGATCTTCACCTTGTCGCGGTCATGCGAGCCATGCACGATGAAGCGCCCGGCACGGACCGGCTTCAACCCTTCGAGAGACTTGGCGATCCAGTCGACGTCGGGAATGACCTCCATCGTGATCTCGAGGTCGGGATAGGCATGCGACAGGCCGAGCGCGATGCGCTCGCGCACCTCGTCTTCCTGATCCGCCATCATGTAGACGGAGGCTTCCCAGATATCGCGCTTCTCGTCCACTTCGGTGGTCGCGATCGCGAAGTCTTCCTCGCCGAAAACCTCCGACAGGATGTCGAGGATCTCGCCCGCACCCTTTTCGGTGGAGGTGACGTAAAGTCGAATTTCACTCAAGGCAGTCGCCCTTCTGATGCCGTTGCGGCTGCTTTGCCACAGAAAGCCTTGTCGCTTCAAGCGCGCCGGGGCCTAAAACACCGCCGGAAACTGCAGGATAACGGCCTTGCACGCCGGTGAAAGCACCCTCACCTCACCCCTTGATGAGATTTTCCAGCTTCTTCACCGCCGCATCCTCCGGCTCGCCATAGGCAATCGTGCCGGCAAACTTGCCGCCATCCTTCAGGAGAAACACGGAAGCCGTGTGGTCCATCGTATAGTCGCCATTCGGGTCTTTCTCGTCGACCGGCACTTTCTTGAAATAGACCTTGAAGCCCTTGGCCATCTCGCGAACCTTGTCCGGCGGGCCGGAAATGCCCTTGATCCGGTCGCTGACATTGGAGACATACTGGTTGATCACCTCCGGCGTATCCCGGTCGGGATCGATGCTGACGAAGAAGGCATTCATCTTCGTGCCGTCCGGATCTACCTTGTGCAGCCAGCCATTCAGCTCGAACAGCGTCGTCGGACAGACTTCCGGGCAATTGGTAAAGCCGAAGAACAACGCCGTCGGCTTGTCGCGAAACGCCTGTTCGGTAATCGGCTTGCCATCCTGCGCCACGAGCTCAAACGGCACGCCGAAAGGCGCTTCGCTTGCCACCTGCCGTGGCCGGGTCATGTTGAGGGTGAGCATGACGAGCAGGCCGGCCAGCACCACGATGGCTGACCACAGAATCACGCGAAAGGTCTTCATCGGCTATCTCTTTGCTGCAGCCGGGGCCGCACAGGCTTTAAGAGCCAGACCAGTAGGCCCGCTGGGGGCACATTGCAACTCACTTCCCGGTTTCCGCGTGGTTTGCAGGCCCATCATGGCGCGTCTTCGGGCATCTCTTAGCGAAAGTTTAAGACCTCTCTGCGACCGTCCATTCTTGCGAAGGTGGCTCGCGGAAAGCTGGGGAAAGCAACGATCGCAGGCGCATGCCCGGCATGCGACGCAAACCCCGCGAGCCGATTTGACATGACGTCGGGATACCCGTCCTCGCTCTGCACGGTTTTCACCCACGCCGGCCCGCCGGTGCCAAGGACAGTCGCGTCATGGCCACGCCATCGATCCGCAGGACATTTTCCGTCAGCAAGCGCCTCTCGACGCTGGCTGCGACCGCATTTGCAGGCATCGGCATCATCCTCGCAGTCGGCTGGTACGAAGGCGTTCAGGTGGAAGCCGGCCTTGAACGGGCGACAGAGACGCAGCGCCAGGTCGATCAGGCCAATGCGCTGCGCATCGCCAATCTCCAGCTCATTCTCGCCGCCATGGACACGATCGTCGATCGCGATGCCGGCGCAATCGACCCCGCACGCGCAAAGATCGTCGCCGATTCGGTCGCAACTCTGTCCGCCGGCACGGCCGATATCCGCCTCCTCGCCACAGAGACCGGCGATACGAGCGGCATAGCCAGCATCGATCAGGATCTCGCCCGCCTTGGCCAGTCGATTTCCGTCGACCTCGTCAATCTCGTCGTCAGCCGCGCCCCGGAAACCGCCTATAGCGCACTCGACGACGTCATCGACACCGAAGGCGGCCGCACAACCGCAACCCTGACCAAACTTGCCGAGGCGGCCAGAAACTGGTGAAGGCCCGCGTTACCGAGGCAAAGACGCTTTCCGCCACCTCGCTCTATATCCAGCTCGTCTGCGGCCTCATCGCCCTTCTGGTTCTGGCCGTGCTGCAGGTCTATCACGGCGGCGCCATTCGCCGCGGCATCGCGGCCGTGCGCGCCAGCATGCAGCGCATCGTCAACGGCGATTATCAGACCGCCGTCACCGGCATCGACCGCAGCGACGAGATCGGTGACATGCGCGCGCGACCGATATCTTCCGCACATCCGGCGCCGAACGCCTGGTGCTGGAAGGCCACATCGAAGACGCGCGAAAGGACAACGAACGCCAGCGTCGCGAGCGCGAGGATCTGCAGAAAGCGGATACCGAGGCGCTGCATTTTGCCGTGGAAGCACTCGCAACCGGCCTCAACCGCCTGTCTTCCGGCGATCTCTCCACCAGTCTCGATCGCCCCTTCCGCAAGGACATTGATCGTCTGCGCCTCGATTTCAACGGCGTCGTCAGCCAGTTGAATGCGCTCATGCTCGAAGTGCGTGCCAATGCCGGCTCGATCGGCGCCAGTGCCGCCGAGATGCGCGCTGCCGCAGATGATCTTGCCAAGCGCACCGAACAGCAGGCCGCCTCGCTGGAGGAAACCTCGGCCGCCATGGACGAGATCACCACCACAGTGCGCGGCGCAACCGAGCGTGCGCAGGAAGCAAGCGAGATGGTGAGCCACGCCAAGGACTATACGGAGAAATCCGCGCCCGTCGTGCGCGATGCGACCGCCGCTATGGGCCGTATCGAGGATGCGACGGCCGAGATCGGCAAGATCATCAACGTCATCGACGAAATCGCCTTCCAGACCAATCTTCTGGCGCTGAATGCCGGTGTCGAGGCGGCCCGCGCCGGTGAGGCAGGCAAGGGCTTTGCCGTCGTCGCCCAGGAAGTCCGCGAGCTTGCCGGCCGCACCGCCAATGCGGCAAAGGACGTCAAGGCACTGGTCGGCCGCTCGTCGAGCGAAGTCAAGACCGGTGTCGACCTGGTGCGCGCTGCCGGCGACGCGCTGACCCGCATCGGCGAAGATGTCGTGAAGATCAACGACCACGTCCAGGCGATCTTCACCTCGCGCGTGAACAATCGTCCGGCCTTGCCGAGATCAACACCGCCGTCGGCCATATGGACCATGCCGTGCAGCAGAATGCCGCCATGGTGGAACAGTCGACGGCCACGAGCCATACGCTGGCGCAGGATGCCGAAAACCTCAATCGCCTGATGGCGCAGTTCACCATCGATGCCGCAGCAACGGGCGAGGCGCTCAGCGCCCATGGCCGCACGCTTTCCGGCCAGATCGCCGGCCTGCCGCCCGCCGCACGCATGGCACCCGCCGGCAACCGGCCCCAGGCGCCGCGCGCAGCCGGCTCCCACGCATCAGGCCCCCACACATCAGGCCCACGCGCGATAGACCATCGTCCGATACGCGCTCGGCCCAACCCTCTCCTGCCCGCAACCTGATGAACAGGCTTTCGGGCGCCTTCACCACCGGCGGCGCCGCAAAGGCACAAGCCGCCCCGACCAGACACAGCAATCCAGACCAATGGGAAGAATTCTGACATGACCAACAACACGATCAAGCAGTCCGGTGCCTATCTCGAAATCGTCTCCTTCCACCTCGCGGATCAGGAGTTCTGCATCGATATCATGGCGATCCGCGAAATCCGCGGCTGGGCTCCGGTCACGCCGATGCCGCATACGCCGCCCTACGTTCTCGGCCTCATCAACCTGCGCGGCGCCGTCATCCCGGTCATCGACATGGCCTGCCGCCTCGGCATGAAGATGACCGAACCGTCTGAGCGTTCGGCCATCATCGTCACCGACATCGCCGGCAAGCTCGTCGGCCTTCTGGTCGAGCAGGTTTCCGACATGATGAGCATCCGCGCCGAAGACCTGCAGCCGGCGCCGGAAATCATTCCGGAAGGCCAGCGCGCCTTCTGCCGCGGCATCGTGGCGCTCGAAAAGACCATGGTCTGCTTCCTCAACCTCGACACCGTCATTGCCGACGAACTGAGCCGCGAAGCCGCCTGATCGACCAGGATCCTGCCCATTCAAACGCCCATGCAAAAGCCCATGTCTCCCGCCGGAGACATGGGCTTTTCTTTTGGCTGATGGAAGGCTCGAACGCTCTGCCTCTCAGGCGGAAACGAGCCGCGCGCTGACTTCCTCGGCAGTCTCCATCCGGGCAAAATCCGCAGCCAGCAACCCCATGCTGACATCGAAGATCTGCCGCGCCGAAAGGCCCGCCATCGCCAGATCGAAACCGAGCACCGCATCGGGCACGACCGTGACGGCAAAGCCGCTATCGGCTGCCGAACGCACCGTCGAGGTCACGCAGAAACCGGCAACGGCGCCGGTCACGTAAAGATGGCCGATACCCTGATCGCGCAGATGCGCTTCGATCCCGGTCGAGGCAAAGGCGGAAGACGTGGTCTTTTCGAAGACCGCCTCGCCCGGCAGCGCTGCGGCGCAGGGCAGAGGCTGATATCCCGCGCTGTCGGGGTGAAAATCCGAACCCGGCTGATCCTCCCGATGGCGCACATGGATGACCGGCTTGCCGGCCTGGCGAAAACGCGCCGCAAGCGCTGCGATCACCTCTCCCGCGCCGCCATTCACATGGTCCTGCCCGCGGTCCATCCGCGCCTGCATATCCGCCTGCATGTCGATGATGACCAGCGCCTCGCACTTGAGATTATCCGCATTCTCCGGCATGTCTGCCTCCCGTTTCACTCGCATCGATGCCTGTTCTTATGCCCTCGCGCCCACCCTCGGCAACGGCCAGCGGCGCGGCATAAGCGGCCAGTAACCCTGACGAGTAACCATAGACCCAACTTCCGCTCGACGCCGACGTCTACGCACATAAGATGTATCTAAATTAGATATCGCCGGAGGTTCGGACGTGAAGGGTCTTATAGTCGGAGTTGCAAACGATCAGTCGCTGGCCTGGGGTGTCGCCAAGGCCTTGAAGGCCCGTGGTGTCGATCTTGCCATCACCTACCAGAATGCCAAGGCAGAACCGCATGTCCGTCCGCTCGCCGAGGAGATCGGTGCCGATATCATCATGCCGCTCGACGTCAGCAAGCCGGAAGAAATGTCGGCCCTGTTCGGCTGCATCAAGCAGAAATGGGGCAAGCTCGATTTCATGCTGCATGCGGTGGCCTTTGCCCCGCGCGGCGACCTGCACGGCCGCGTCGTCGATAGCTCGCCCGAAGGCTTTGCCATGGCGATGGACATTTCCTGTCATTCGCTGATCCGCATGGTGCGCGAGGCCGAACCCCTGATGGAAGGCAGCGGCTCGATCGTGACGCTGACCTTCTACGGCTCTGAAAAGGTGGTTCCCTGCTACGGCATCATGGGCCCGGTCAAGGCAGCGCTGGAGAGCAGTGTGCGTTATCTGGCGGCCGAACTCGGCGAGAAGGGCATCCGCGTCAACGCGCTCTCGGCCGGCCCGGTCCGCACCCGCGCCGCCTCAGGTCTCGCCGGCCTCGACCGGCTGATCGATGACGCCCTCACCGTCTCGCCGATCAAGGAACTGGTGACGAACGAGCAGGTCGGCAACATGGCCGCCTTCCTCATGTCGCCGGAAGCGAAATACGTCACCGGCCAGACGATCTATGTCGACTCCGGCTACAGTATCGCCGCCTGACGGAAGACACGCCGCAGCACATGCCGGTCAAGCCAGGGTTACGGCTGTGGCTTGCCCTTCGTCCATGTCACCTGCTGGCCATAGAGCGGCACTGTCGAGATCGACATTTTCGCCGACCCGTTGGTCAGCTCGCGTGTATGGATGAGATAGATCAGCGTGTCATTCGCCTTGTCATAGATCCGGTTGACCACCATCGTCTTCCAGATCAGCGAGCGACCGGCCTTGAATACCTCGTCGCCGCTCTTGCCAAGATCGATGTCGCCGATCTCGATCGGCCCGGTCTGACGGCAGGCGATCGAACTGTTGGACGGATCCTCGAACCAGTTGCCCTTGCGCAGCCTGTCGATCACGCCGCGATCGAAATAGGTGACATGGCATGTGACGCCCTTCACCTGCGGATCGGGCACGGCCTCGACGACGATATCATTACCCGTCCAGTCCACCCCCACCTTGCCGACGATATCGGCCATGGCGGGCGTTGCGACGAGAGATCCGGCAAAGAGAAGCCCGGCGATACCCGCCAGACCGGCCAGGGACATCGCCACGGCACGGGGCCTTCCGGCTTCGTGATCGGCAACGGGACGGGCAATTCTGGATGTCATGATGGAACTCTCCGGTGATGATGTCGCAAGGAGAGATAAGCGACGGACGCAGTCTTGCAAGCGACGAGACGCCGCGCCCGACAAACATTATGCGACGGACCAGCACAACGCAGCACGCCGCCCCCGACCGGCACAACACCGGCGACGGTAAGAGTCGAGCGAATGGGCCGAAAGCTCAGCCCCGCGCCCGGCCTGTCATCCGTGACAGGGTTTCACGTCCCGCCTTGGCGGCAGGCTTGTCACCGGCAGCAGCCACGCGCCGCATCGTGCAGGCCTGATATCCGTCGCATAGAGCCGCCCGGCCGTCATGCCGATGAGATCGGGGATATCTGCCACATGCGAAGCGCCGAGCGATCGGCCGATGGCAATCGCCGCCTCGGCGCAGACGACCGCATCTTCGGCGGCATTGTGATGCGAAAACGACAGCCCCAGATGCTGGGCAAGCATTTTGAGCTTGTGGTTCATCAACTGCGGCCAGACCTTCTGCGCCATCTTCACGCTGCACATATAGGTGAGCGACGGATAGGACTGGCGATAGGCATCGAGCGAGGCGCGCCAGACGGAAAAATCGAAGGCGGCATTATGGGCGATCATCGTCGCCCCGGCAAAATCATCGGCGAACTCGTCCATCACTTCGGGAAACTCGCCGGCATCCTCGACCATTTCGGGCCTTATGCCGTGGACGGCAATGTTGAAGGACGAAAACCGCATGTCGCGCGGCCGGATCAGCCGCTCCTCCACCCGCACCACCCTGTTATCCTCGATCCATGCCAGACCGACGGAACAGGCGCTGCCCCGTTGCTCATTGGCGGTCTCGAAGTCGATGGCGATGGTTTTCAAGGGAAGCGGTCCTGATGTTCTCGCCCTTCTCTACCGGCTCGACCGTGATTCGGCAAAACCGCAGCGCTCAGGCCACGGCAAGCGGATAGGGTCGCACGAGGCATTCCGCTGGCAGGCCCCACTCTTCCTGCAACTTGAAGATCATCGCCACGGTCAAGGCACGCTTGCGTCCCAGAACCTCCGAGGCGCGGGAGCGGGAGCCGAAAAGGCCGGCAAGATCACTTTGGCTGCGTCCGGTCATCTCCATGAAGCCGATGAGAAAACTTACCGGATCCCGGTCATCGGCGGGAAAGCTTCTGCTTTCATAGGCCTCGATCAGATCCGAAAGCACGTCGAAGCGATCAGCCTCGGCACTGCCTTTCGCGGGCGGCTGATCGAAATAGGGAGCGACCTCGGCCAGCGCCCATTGCAGATCCTCGTCGCTCCTGATCGGCCTGATATTCTCCATCATACTGTCTCCGGATCGATCCTGTCGTAATCTGCACGCGTACCGACGAATTTGATCAGCACCCGCCGGTACTCGTAGGCCACATGCACGATAAGGCGATATTTGTTGCCTGCGATAGCGAAGATAAGTCGGTTGTCGGCAACGAAATCCACCTTGGCGCCGAACATCCGTTTCACATCTGCCGGCCCGACCCAATCCGCCCTGCTGACCGTCGCGTGCCAGAGACCAAGCGGTCCCTTCGCCTGCGGGTGGCGATCCCAGAAAGCCCGCAGGGTGGACTTGGCAATGATCTGCATGCCGCAAACAATATTCCCAATACGGGAACAATTCAAGACGGGAACAATCGCCAGAGATGAGCGCTTGACCGCCGCCAACATTTGCGGCCTTCTATACAAATGACCAGCGTGACCACCCTTATGCACCTTACCACGACCATTCGCCCTGCAGGGCGCGTGGCGGGCCTGGTGCGTTGAGGCGCAGTTAGCCGGGTCATCCGTCACCACCCTGCCGAAAAATGGCAGGGTCCGGGTCCTTCTCCCGCTCTGCCAAGGCAAAACCCTGGAGAGCATGATGAGACAGGAAGACAGTCCACCTGAACAACCGCCTGCATCGCCGGAAACCGGGCGCTCCGGCGCTGAAAAACCGAGGCCGCCGAAACTCGACGGCTTTCGCATCCGCGCGGCAAGTCCCGGCGATGCCGAAGCGATCGCCAACCTCCACAATCTCCCCGGCTACCGTTACGGCACGCTGCGCACGCCCTATCACGCCACGGAAGAAATCCGCCGCTATCTCGAAAGCCCGTCAGCCGGCGGCCACCGGCTGCTTGCCGATCTCGACGGGCTGGTGATCGGTGATATCGGCCTCACGCCCGCCGCCAACCCGCGCCGCCGCCACGCAGCCTCGATCGGCATGGGCGTGCATGACGATTTTGCCGGTCGCGGCGTCGGCTCGGCCCTGATGACGGCAGCGCTGGATATCGCCGATAACTGGCTCGACCTCTCGCGCATCGAACTCACCGTCTTTGCCGACAATGACAGCGCCCTTCGCCTTTACGAGAGCAAGGGCTTTGTCCGCGAAGGCCTGTTCCGTGATTTCGCCTTCCGCGACGGCCGCTATGTCGATGCCTATTCGATGGCCCGCCTGAAGACGAAAACCTGATCCCCAACGAAAGCGCCGGCCGCCCCTTCGAGGGAACGCGCCGGCGCCAATGCCTGCAACGGCAAGCCGGATCAGAACATCGTATTGGTATTGGCGGATTTTTCCGGGATCGGCTGAACCGCATCCCAATGTTCCTCGATCTTGCCGTCCTTCAGCCGGAAGATATCGACGATCGCATTGCCGCGCGTGCCCGGTTCGCGCACCGCATGCACATGCAGGATCACGTAATCGCCATCGGTGAAGACCTGTTTGATCTCGCTATGCGACTGCGGATATTTCTCCTTGAGGAAGGCAAGAAAGCCCTTGAGCCCTTCCGGCCCGTCGGCGGCATTCGGGTTATGCTGCGTATAGGTGCCGAGATAGACGGAAGCGGCAGCAAAATCCTTCTGGTTCAGCGCTTTCTCGTAAAAGTCGAGAACGATCTGCTTGTTGCGGCTCTGAACCGTCTCTCCCTTGGCATCCTGTGCAAACCCCGGTGCGGCAAACGAGAGCGCCACCGCAACGGTGGCAAGCGAAAGCAAAGTCCTCATGGCAATTATCCTGTCGGTTGTCGAAATCACATAGGCTGCCCTCATTGAGAGCGCCCCTCACGACCACCAAATTCCCGCTGCGATGGGAAATAAAAATCGCTTTACCGCGCAACAAGGCCGCCACGGCCCGTCTCCGCCACGGCGGACAAGCAGGCAGCAGGCGCCCGTCAGGCAGACAGCCGCCTCGCCTCGTCGCTCAGCCACCGATGAACACCAGCCACTCATCCTCGTCCATCACGGTCACGCCGAGTTCGCGCGCCTTGTCGAGCTTGGAACCGGCACCCGGCCCTGCCACGACATAATCCGTCTTCTTCGACACCGAACCCGCCACCTTGGCGCCAAGCCCTTCGGCCCGTGCCTTCGCCTCGTCGCGGGTGAATTTTTCGAGCGAGCCGGTAAACACCACCGTCTTGCCGGCGATCGGGCTGTCGGAGGCTGCCACCTGCTCGGCCGCTTCCGGCGTCACTTCCGCGATCAGCCGGTCGATCACCTCGATATTGCGCGGCTCCTTGAAGAATTCGACGATGGCGCGCGCAACGATCTCGCCGATCCCCTCGATATTGTTGAGATCGGCCCAGGCGTCACCGGAAAGTGACGAAGCCTCCTTCATCGCCGTTTCGAAGGCCTGATAGCTGCCATAGGCGCGTGCCAGAAGCTTTGCCGTGGTCTCGCCCACATGGCGGATGCCGAGCGCATAGATGAAACGGTTGAGCGCAATCGAGCGGCGCCCGTCGATCGCGTCGAACAGTTTCCTGACGCTCACCCTGCCGAACCCGTCAATGTTTTCAAGCTTGACGAGCGGTGAGGCTTCCTGGCGCTTCTTCAATGTGAAGATATCCGGCGCAGTGCGGATCTGCAGAGACGCCTCCTCAGCCTCGAAGAAGAAATCGATCTGCTTCGATCCGAGACCTTCGATATCGAAGGCGTTGCGCGAGACGAAATGCTTCAGGTGCTCGATGGCCTGCGCCCGGCAGACGAAGCCGCCGGTGCAGCGTGTCACCGAATCGAGCTTGCCGGTTTTCTCGTTCTTTTCCCTGACGGCATGACTGCCGCAGACCGGGCATTTCGTCGGGAACTCGTATGGCTTCGCCTCTGGAGAACGCTTCTCCATCACGACATCCAGCACCTGCGGAATGACGTCGCCGGCCCGCTGCACGATGACCGTATCACCGATACGGATATCATGGCCCTCTTCGCGGATGCGCTCGCCCGAATTGCCGATGCCCTCGATATAATCGGCATTGTGCAGCGTCGCATTGGTCACGACCACACCGCCGACGGTGATCGGCGTCAGCCGTGCGACCGGTGTCAGTGCGCCGGTGCGGCCCACCTGGATGTCGATATTCTCGACGGTGGTGAAGGCCTGTTCGGCCGGGAATTTATGCGCGGTCGCCCAGCGCGGCGAACGGGAACGGAAACCAAGCCGGGCCTGCAGATCGAGCCGGTCCACCTTGTAGACGACACCATCGATATCGTAGTCGAGATCCGGGCGCTCGAGGCCAATCTCGGTGTAATGGGCGATGATCTCTTCCACCGAGGAAAGCCGCTTCATCAGCGGATTGACCGGAAAGCCCCAGGACTTGAACACCTGCACCATTTCGAACTGCGTCTTCGGCAGGTCGTTGGGCTCGGAAATCTCGCCCCAGGCATAGGCGAAGAATTTCAGGTTGCGGCTGGCCGTCACCCTGGCGTCGAGCTGGCGCAGCGAACCGGCGGCCGTATTGCGCGGATTGACATAGAGCTGCTTGCCCTGCGCCTCCATCTCGGCATTCAGCGCCAGAAAGTCGCTCTTGGCCATATAGACCTCGCCGCGCACCTCGACGATGTCCGGCACGCCCGCCGGAAGCCGCTGCGGGATATCCTTGATCGTCTTGATATTCTCCGTGACGTTTTCGCCCGTCGTACCGTCGCCGCGCGTGGCGGCATTGACGAGCCGGCCATGCTCGTAACGGATCGACATGGAAAGACCATCGATCTTCGGCTCGGCGGTAAACGCGATCGAATTGTCCGGCAGCTGGCCGAGGAAGCGATAGACGGAGCCGACGAAATCGCGCACGTCCTCGTCCGAAAACGTGTTGTCAAGCGACAGCATCGGCCGCGCATGGGTGATCGGCGCAAAGGTGGCAAGCGGTGCCGCGCCGACGCGGATCGACGGGCTGTCGGCCCGGATCAGCTGCGGATAGCGCTTTTCAAGCGCATCGTTGCGCTTCTTCAGCGCATCGTAATCCGCATCGGAAATTTTTGGCGCATCGTTCTGGTGATAGGCCGCATCATTTTCGGCAATCGCCGCTGCAAGCCTGGCCAGTTCATCGACGGCCTGCGCCTCGTTCAGGTCTTCGACGGGTATTTGGCCAAGAGGGGACTGATCGGCAGACATAGCGGGCGGCTCCTGAAACTTGCGAGTCGTTTTTTAGAGCTTTTTCGCCGTATGGGAAGGGTGGGCGAACGCCGAAAGCAGAGGACAAAAGCAGAGGACTGCACGGTCCTCTGCCCCAGTGGCTTTAACCCTTACCGGCCAGCAGGCTCTTGGCCGCAGCCCTCGCCTCGTCGGTCACGGAAGCACCGGCCAGCATGCGGGCGATCTCTTCCATCCGATGTTCCGGCTCCATCGTGGCGACGCGCGTAGCGATCTTGTCGGATCCCTCGCCCGCCGGTCCCTTGGAGATGAGAAGATGCGTCGCAGCCCGTGCAGCAACCTGCGGCGCATGGGTGACGGAGAGAACCTGCACGGTCGACGAAAGCCGCTTCAGCCGCTGGCCGATCGCATCCGCGACAGCACCGCCGACGCCGGTATCGATTTCGTCGAAGACGAGCGTCGGTGCCGAACCGCGATCCGCCAGCGCCACTTTCAGCGCCAGAAGGAAACGCGAGAGTTCGCCGCCGGAGGCGACTTTCATGATCGGTCCCGGGCGCGTGCCCGGATTGGTCTGCACATGGAACTCGACCGTATCGATACCCTCGGCAGTAGCGCCTTCGGGATCGGCACTGACTTCGACCATGAAGCGCGCCCGCTCCAGCTTCAGCGCCGGAAGCTCGGCCATCACCGCGTCGGCAAGCACGCTCGCCCCGGCCTGCCGCTTGGCCGACAGCGCTTTGGCCGCCGCATCGAAAGCGGCCTTCGCTTCGGTGGCAGCTTTTTCCAGAATGCCGAGCTTTTCTTCGCCGGCATCGAGATCGGCGAGGTCTGCCGCCATCTTCTCGGCTAGTGCCGGAAGGTCCGTCACCGGAACGGAATATTTGCGGGCGGCGGCGCGCAGGCCAAACAGCCGCTCCTCGACGCGTTCCAGTTCGCGCGGGTCGAATTCGGTGCGGCGCAGCGCCGCTTCCACTTCCATCTGCGCGCTGGAAAGATGATTGAGCGCCTGATCGAGCAGTTCGACGGTCTCTTCCAGAAGCCCCGGCGCCTCATGGCTCTTGCGCTCAAGCCTGCGCACCATCGAGGCGATCAGCGGCACGGGCGAGGCATTGCCGTTCAGGAATTCGGAAGCTTCCGAAATATCACCGGCGATCCGCTCGGATTTCTGCATCTTTGAGCGCTGTTCGGCAAGCTCGTCCTCCTCGCCGTCGCGCGGCGCAAGGGTTTCAAGCTCTTCGACCGAGGCGCGGATATAATCGGCCTCGCGGGCGGCAGCCTCCACCTTGGCGCGATGCGTCTTGAAGGCGCGCTCGGCATCGCGAAAACTGCGATAGAGGCCCGAGACATCGGCAACCTCGTCGGAGAGCCCGGCAAAGGCATCGAGCAGCGTCCGGTGGGCATCGGTATCGATCAGCGCGCGGTCGTCATGCTGGCCATGGATCTCGACCAGCATCTGGCCGACCTGGCGCATCATCTGCACGCTGACCGGCTGGTCGTTGATCGAGGCGCGCGTGCGTCCGTCCGCCGACTGGATGCGCCGGAAGATCAGGTCGCCGTCATCATCGATGCTGTTTTCGCGAAGGAGCTTTCTGGCCCGGTGGTTGCCCGGCACGTCGAACACGGCAGTCACCTGCCCCTTGTCCTCGCCATGGCGCACGAGGCCGCCATCGCCGCGCCCGCCGAGCGCCAGCGACAGGCTGTCGAGCAGGATGGACTTACCCGCACCGGTCTCACCGGTCAGAACCGAAAGACCTTTCTCAAAGGAAAGATCCAGCCGCTCGATCAGAACGATATCGCGGATCGACAACTGGATCAGCATGGCCCCTCGATCAAAGTCCCGTAATGTCTCGGTTAGGGTAGCGGAAACCGCCGCGCCACACTGGCCCGGCGGCACCCGTCAATCTCACAATCAGGTACCGATCAGCTTGCCGGCAGCCTTTGAAATCCACGAGCTCTTGTTCTCGCGCGGCTCGACGCCGCCCGAATGCAGAAGCTTGTAGGAATCAGCATACCACTGGCTGTCCGGATAGTTGCGGCCGAGGATGGCAGCAGCCGTCTGCGCCTCTTCGACGATGCCCATCGCGTAATAGGCCTCGGTGAGGCGCGCCAGCGCTTCCTCGATCTGGTTGGTGTTCGGATAGGTCTCGACAACGTTGCGGAAACGCTGGATCGCGGCGAGATATTCCTTGCGCTCCAGATAGTAGCGGCCGATCTGCATTTCCTTGCCGGCCAGCTGGTCGCGGGCAAAGCGGATCTTCGCCTGCGCGTCATCGACGTAAGGCGAGTTCGGATAGGTCTTCACCAGATTGGTCATCGCAGCGATCGTCATGCCGGCGGCCTTCTGGTCCTGCGTCACGTCGGCGATCTGCTTGGAATAGCTCATGCCGACGAGATACTGAACATAGGCCGAATCATCGGAGTTCGGATACTGCTTCAGATAGCGGTTGCCATTGGCGATCGCCTCGTCGTTCCGGTTCTGGCGGTACTTGACGAACGTGCTCATGACGAGCGCCTTGCGGCCCCATTCGGTGAACGGGTTCTGCTTGTCGACGGCCTCGAACTTGCGGGCGGCTTCGTTGAAATTGCCGGCCTTCATGTTGGCAAGGCCCTGATCATAAAGGGTCTGCGGGTTTTCGACGTCCATGCCGAGCTTGGTAATGTCGATATCCTTGTCCGACTGGCAGGCCGTTACGCCGAGACCGGCGCCGACCAAGACCAACGAGACGAGCGCCATCCTGGCCGTCTTACGCATTTCCACCGACTTTCCATGAGTCATTCGACAGTTCCCGATCCGTCCCGCGTATTCTGCCCGCATCCCACCGTGGGCGTTCTAGCCTTAAAGGCTCAGGCAGGGCAACGCAATGATGGCGCATTAACGCATTTTTGTGGCAACCGGCCCTTTCCTGCCGCAAACAAAAGGCCGCCCCTTGCGAGACGGCCCGATTGATTGATGCGGTAGCTCAGGCGAACCAGAGCGAATTCTCGGCAAGCTTGACCGGCACGAACTCGCCGGCGCGCACGCGCGCCGAACGCACGGTCGGCGCCTCGACGATCTCATAGGCCGTCGGATCGCTCAGAAGCGCCTTCAGTGCATTGGCATTCATCTTGTGGCCGCCGCGATAGGAGCGGTAGCAGCCAATGAACTGCGCACCGGCAATCGCGAGATCGCCGACGGCGTCGAGCGTCTTGTGGCGGACGAACTCGTCCTTGGCGTAACGCAGGCCTTCGACATTGACGACCGTATCGTCATCGGAAATGACGACGGAATTTTCGAGCGACGAGCCGAGTGCGAAACCGGCAGCCCAGAGGCGCTCGACGTCACGCATGAAACCGAAGGTGCGGGCACGCGACAGCTCGTCCTTGAACGTCTGCGCCGTCAGGTCGCCCTTCCAGGACTGGCGGCCGATCAGCGGCGAGGCAAAGTCGATTTCGACTTCGAACCGCGTGCCGTCATAGGGGCGGAATTCCGACCAGGATGCACCCGATTCGATTCGCACCGGCTTCACGACGCGGATATAGCGACGCTTTATGCCGAGGCTGACCATGCCGACCTGTTCGATCGCTTCGATGAAGGCAATCGAGCTGCCGTCCATGATCGGCATTTCCGCACCATCGGTTTCGACAATCACGTTGTCGAGGCCGAGTGCATAAAGCGCCGCCATGACATGCTCGATCGTCGCGACCCAGCGGTCAGGATGGGTACCGAGAACGGTGCAGAGATCGGTATTGCCGACCTGCGAGGAAATCGCGCGATATTCGACGCTCGAACCGTCCTTCAGGATACGGCTGAACACGATGCCCGTATTGGCCTCTGCCGGCTGGAAGGTGATGCTCGCAGGTGCCCCGGAATGCACGCCGATACCCGTAAGCGTCACGGGGGCCGCGATGGTCGTCTGGAAGCCGAGCAATCCGATGGTCATTATCTACTGCCTTCATTTCGTCGGATCGCGTCTTTGGAATGATCCGATAATCGTCTTTACGCGCTGGCCTTTTCGTCTTGCCCGGCCTTCCGCCTCGAAAGGCCGGAATCGGGAGGTCACGCGTGTCGTTGAGCATCTACATACGCAGCGATATGGGACAATCCAAATCACTGTTCGTTTCGGATTGTTACGGCTTTCCACTGCGTCGTAACAATCCGCCGGCACCCGCTTAGGCTATCCGCGCGCAGCTTTCCAACCCATTGATTGCAATGGGCTTTGCCCATAGTTAACAAGTGGTTTCGACAACGCCCGAATGCAAAAGGGGCCCGGACTGTTCGTCCGGGCCCCTTTCACGTTTCGTGAACGCTGTTAATGCGACCAGATCAGTTGGACTGGCGGCGCAGGAATGCCGGAATTTCCAGCTGGTCGTCCTCGTGGCGGGCAGCCTGCGGAACACCGCGGCCGTGGTCGTCGAGGTTGCCGCGACGCGGAGCGTAGAGGCTGGCTTCGGCAGACAGCGGACGACGCTGCTGCTGCGGAGCCTGTGCCGGGGCCGCCGGCTCTGCCTGCATCTCGTCGTCGTCGCGACGGCCGAGCGAGTTGGTGATCCGCTTCAGGAGACCCATCGGGCCGCGCTCTTCCTGGACATGGCTGACCGGCTGGCCGCGATGTTCCATCTCGGCCTTGACGACCGGCGGGAAGTCTTCGACGCGCGGCATGCGAACCGGCTCCATACGGGGCTGTTCCATACGCGGCTGCTCCATACGCGGAGCTTCCATCCGGGGTGCTTCCATCACAGGCTCGCGCGGCTGCATCGGCTGGCTGATGCGCGGCGCATGCTGGACCGGCTGGGGAGCAGCTGCCTGCGGGGCAGGACGGCTGACCGGCTGCGGTGCAGCTTCGACCGGAGCGGACTGTGCGAACAGACGGCTCTGCGGACGGAAGGCTTCTTCCTGCGGCTGCTGCATGACCGGCTGCGGGGCCGGAGCGACCGGCTGCTGCTGGATCGACAGTTCGCGTTCCATTTCGGCTTCAGCCTGACGGATCGTGTCGGCGATCGGGTCCATGGCGACAGGCGCCTGGTAAGCCGGTGCTGCGACCGGCTGGGGGGCCTGCATCATGACAGGCTGCTGTGCGGCCGGAGCCGGAGCAACGGCCGCCGAAGGACGGATAATCGGCTTCTGGGCTGCGCGCATTTCAGCGGCACGCAGATCGATATCGCCATGGCCATGCGCGCGGTCGATGCCGGTGGCAACGACGGAAACACGGATGATGCCTTCAAGCGCTTCGTCGAAGGTCGCGCCGAGGATGATGTTGGCATCCGGATCGACTTCTTCGCGGATACGCGTTGCAGCTTCGTCGACTTCGAAAAGGGTAAGGTCGCGACCACCGGTGATGGAGATCAGCAGGCCCTGTGCGCCCTTCATCGAGGTCTCGTCGAGCAGCGGGTTGGCAATAGCGGCTTCGGCAGCCTGCATTGCACGGCCAGAACCGGAAGCTTCGCCCGTGCCCATCATCGCGCGGCCCATCTCGCGCATCACCGAACGGACGTCGGCGAAGTCGAGGTTAATCAGGCCTTCCTTGACCATCAGGTCGGTGATGCAGGCAACGCCCGAGTAGAGAACCTGGTCGCCATCGCGAATGCGTCGGCAAACGTCGTCTTGTCGTTGGCAATGCGGAAGAGGTTCTGGTTCGGGATGACGATCAGGGTATCGACGGACTTCTGCAGTTCCGAAATGCCCTGTTCGGCAAGGCGCATGCGGCGCTGGCCTCGAAGTGGAACGGCTTGGTGACGACGCCGACGGTCAGGATGCCCTTGTTGCGGGCGGCCTGTGCGACGACCGGAGCAGCACCGGTGCCGGTGCCGCCGCCCATGCCGGCGGTGACGAAGCACATGTGGGTGCCCTGCAGGTGGTCGACGATCTCGTCGAGGCACTCTTCGGCAGCTGCACGGCCGACTTCCGGCTGCGAGCCTGCGCCGAGACCTTCAGTCACCTGAACGCCCATCTGGATGATCCGCTCGGCCTTGGTCATGGTCAGCGCCTGGGCATCGGTATTGGCAACGACGAAGTCGACGCCTTCAAGCCCTGCGGTGATCATGTTGTTGACGGCGTTGCCGCCGCCGCCGCCGACGCCGAAAACGGTAATCCGAGGCTTCAGCTCGGTAATGTCAGGCTTGTGCAGCTTGATCGTCATTGTACCTGTTCCTTCTCTCCATGGCCGCATCGCCGAGCTGGCCAATTCATTGCTATTCCTTTGATCCGAAACGCCCCCGCACCCGGATCAAAAACTCTCTTTCAGCCACTGCCCCATGCGGGCGAGCCGTCCATTGCCGTGACCGAAGGAGGACATCAGTCCGCCCTGGCTGGCATGTGTTTCCATGTCCGCGACCTGCGGATAGATCAAAAGGCCGACAGCCGTCGAAAAGGCCGGGCCCTTGGCCGCAGCCGGCAGACCCGACACGCCCATCGGACGGCCGATCCGCACATTGCGGGCGAGAATGCGGCGCGCCGCATCCGACATGCCCTGCAACTGGCTGGCACCGCCGGTCAGAACGACGCGCTTGCCGACGATCGGGCTGAAACCCGACTTCTGGATACGGTCGCGAATGAGTTCGAGCGTCTCCTCGACGCGCGCCTTGACGATGCGGGTGACGAGCGAGCGCGGCACCTGGGTCGCCAGATCCCGATCGTCCTCGCCGATCGGCGGAACGGTGATCATGTCGCGCTCTTCACCGCCCGCAGACATGGCAGAACCATGCACGACCTTCATCCGCTCCGCGTCCTCGATGCGGGTCGAAAGACCGCGTGCAAGGTCGGTGGTGATGTGGTGGCCGCCAAGGCTGATCGCATCGGTATGAACGAGCTTGCCTTCGGCAAAGACCGAAATCGTCGTCGTGCCGCCGCCCATGTCGATCGCAGCGCAGCCCAGTTCGACTTCGTCGTCGACGAGTGCCGCAAGACCGCTGGCATAAGGCGTTGCCACCATGCCCTCGACGGAGAGATGCGCGCGGTTGATGCAGAGTTCCAGATTGCGCAGCGTGGCGCGTTCCGCAGACACGACATGCATGTCGACGCCGAGCATGTCACCATACATTGACAAGGGATCGCGGATGCCGCGCTCGCCATCCAGCGAATAGCCGGTCGGCAGCGAGTGGAGAATGGCGCGATCCTGACGCAGCGACTGGTTGCCGGCAGCGCCGAGAACCTTGCGCAGATCGGACACTTCGACTTCCTGGCCGCCGAGATCGATCGAAGCGGTATAGATGTCGCTGGCAACGCGACCGGCAGACACGTTGACGATCAGGCTGTCGACGGTGAGGCCAGCCATGCGCTCGGCAGCATCGACCGCGAGGCGAACGACGCTTTCCGCCGCATCGAGATCGCCGACGACGCCCGACTTGACGCCGCGCGACCGCTGATGACCGATGCCGATGATTTCGACATGGTGGGTGCGACCCGGAAGGATCTGGCTTTCCTGACGCGGCGTCAGCCGCGCGATGATGCAGACGACCTTGGTCGAGCCGATATCAAGCACCGACACGATATGGCTACGCTTCGAAGACAGGGGCTTCATGCGGGGCAGACCGAAATTGGACGAACCGAATACGCTCACGTCTGATCCTTTGCCTTCTTCAATGCCTTCGTCCTTGCGTCCAGCGCATCCTGGCGACGCTTCTCGGCGTCAGCCGTCAGTTCGATCGTCGTGCGATCCGAAAGGCGCAGATCGACCGCGGCGATATCCCGTTCGAGTACGCTCTGTGATTTTTCCAGCCGCGCCAGCACGCCAAGCGCGTTGGAAATGTCGCCACTCGGCAGCCGCAGCACGACGCCGTTATCGAGATGCAGATCCCAGCGACGCTCGGCGATCCGCACATAGGCCTTCACCCGCGAACGGATCTCGGGGAACTTCGCCATCTGGTCGAGGAACGGCGCAGCAGCCGTCTCGGCATCGCGACCGACGAAAAGCGGCAGCGACGCAAACTTGTTGTCACGCAGCGGCGCAATCACGCTGCCATCACGCTCGATCAGGGACAGGTCCGTGCCATGCTGCCAGATGCCATAGGCCTGGCGCTCTTTAAGAACCACGTCGATCGTCTTCGGATAGACCTTGCGGACTTCGGCGCTTTCGACCCAGGGAAGCTGTTCCAGCTTGCGGCGGGCCTCATCGACATTCAGCGCCACCAGCGAGGTCGCGCCATCGAGACCGAGCAGCTGAAGGATATCGATTTCGGACGTCTCGTTATTGCCGGAAACGCGAACATTCTCGATGGCAAAGCCGGCAGCAGCCGTGGTCGACTGCGCGACATCCTGCGTGTGACCGCCGAGCAACATCCCGTAGACGCCGACGATGGCGAGAAAACCGAAGGTAGCGAACGTGCCGACATGCGCCGGAATATGGATGCGGCCGGTCGCGAGGCTGACGCAGAAACGGACAGCCCGACGCATCGGCCGGGGCAGAACCCACCGATCGTCGGCATGACCGAGCACGGCACCCTGCCCGCCCGACCTGTCAGACCGCTTTCCATTCAACGCAAGCACGACGCGTCCTCCACCATCCAGCGGACCAGTTCACCAAAGGAATGACCGGCATGAGCGGCCATTTCGGGCACCAGGGAGGTCGGCGTCATGCCCGGCTGGGTATTCACTTCGAGCCAGATGAGTTCGCCGTTTTCCGAAAACCGGTCGTCATAGCGGAAGTCCGAACGACTCACGCCACGGCAGCCGATTGCCTGATGCGCCTTGAGCGCCAATGTTTGAATCTTTTGGTAAATATTCGGTGAAATTTGTGCCGGAATGACATGCCGGGAGCCGCCGGCCGCATACTTGGCATCATAGTCGTAGACTCGTGCGAGGTCGGGATAACCTCGGTAACACCGAGCGCGACACCACCCATGACACCACAGGTCAGCTCGCGACCATAGACATAACGCTCGACCATGACCTCATCGCCATAACGCCACTCGGACGAACCGATGACCTGCGGCGGATGCGACTGATTTTCCTTGACGATAACGACACCGAACGAGGAACCCTCGCGAACCGGCTTCACCACATAGGGCGGCACCATCGGATGCTTGTTGGCAAAATCGAAACGATTGAGAACCTTGGCTTCAGCGACAGGCACGCCCGCAGCCTTGGCGACATGCTTGGCCTGCTGCTTGTCCATGGCGAGAGCCGAGGCCAGAACGCCGGAATGGGTATAAGGGATCTCAAGATACTCAAGAATACCCTGAATGGTACCATCTTCACCGAAAGGGCCATGAAGCGCGTTGAAAGCAACATCCGGGCGAAGCTCGGAAAGCACGGCAGCAACATCACGGCCGACATCGACACGCGTGACGCGATAACCCTCACCTTCCAGCGCATTCGCGCAGGCATTGCCCGACGACAGGCTGACGGGCCGTTCGGAGGAAAACCCTCCCAGCAAAACCGCCACATGCTTGCCGTTCATCCAACATCTCCCGCGAAAAGGGCGCCAGACTATCGGCCGACCCTTGCGTCAAACTTGTTTCCGGCGATTCCCTTTTCTCGCCGATCCATGCTCCCAGTGATGGACTAAAATGGTTAACAAATCGTTTACATCGACTGGTGACGAGACCTAAGCCGCTGGTAAACAATGCCTTTTTTCGGACGCAAATGGTTAACGCCAAGCACCTGACAGGCGACCGGAAACTGCGCAGCGATACAACCGCCCAAACGCGCGCATTATTTAATAAGCGGGCAATCGCGAATTCTTGCAGTTTGTTGCGCAAAGACGGTTTTCTCCGGCACAAAATTACTGTATTGCCGCTCACCGACCCTCCCAAAGAGGCACTTTAACAATTTGAGATTGGAATCAGCATGACAAACGCGATGCCTGCCGCGTCGCCGTCCGCTGAGCCGTTAGCGCCTGTTGCAACGAATTCGCCTGCACGCGTCCTGACGGCCAGCCTGGTCGGCACGACGATCGAATTCTTCGACTTCTATGTCTATGCAACGGCCGCCGTTCTGGTTTTCCCGACGCTGTTCTTCCCGAACAACGATCCGACCACGGCTCTGCTTGCCTCCTTCGCGACCTTCTCGATCGCCTTCTTCGCCCGCCCGCTCGGCGCGGTGGTCTTCGGCCATTTCGGTGACCGTATCGGCCGCAAGGCGACGCTCGTGGCCGCTCTTCTGACCATGGGCATCTCGACGGTCGTGATCGGCCTCCTGCCGTCCTACTCGTCGATCGGCGTTCTGGCACCGCTTCTGCTTGCACTGTGCCGTTTCGGCCAGGGCTTCGGCCTCGGCGGCGAATGGGGTGGCGCGGTTCTGCTCGCCACTGAAAACGCCCCGCCCGGCAAGCGTACGTGGTACGGCATGTTCCCGCAGCTCGGCGCTCCGGTCGGCCTCTTCCTGTCGTCCGGAGTATTCTGGATCCTCCTGCACTTCATCTCGCAGGAAGCACTCCTGAGCTGGGGCTGGCGCGTTCCGTTCCTCGCCTCGATCATCCTGATCGCGATCGGCCTGTGGGTTCGCCTCTCGATCACCGAGACGCCGGCCTTCCAGAAGGCGATCGACAGCCATGAGCGCGTTGCCGTTCCGGTTGCCACGCTGTTCAAGAGCCACAAGCGCAGCATCGTTCTGGGCACTTTCGTGGCGCTTGCGACCTTCGTGCTCTTCTACATCGGCACGGCCTATCTTCTGTCCTACAACATCAAGATCCTGAAGATGCCGTTCCTCGACGCTCTGGAAATCCAGATCCTCGGCTCGATCGTCTTCGGTATCGCCATCCCGGTTATCGGCAAGCTCGGCGACCGCTACGGCCGCCGCCAGATGCTGACGCTGACGACGGTCCTGATCGGCCTCTTCTCCTTCGCCCTGCCGTCTCTGATGACCAATGGCGAAGGCATGATCATCGTCTTCATCATCGGTGCGATGATCCTGATGGGCATGACCTACGGCCTGATCGGCACGGCGCTTGCAGCTCCGTTCCCGACCTCGGTCCGCTACACCGGCTCGTCGATCACCTTCAACCTCGCCGGCATCTTCGGCGCCTCGCTCGCGCCCTATATCGCCACCTACCTGCAGGCGAGCTACGGCATGACCTATGTCGGCTACTATCTCGGCCTTGCAGCCTGATCACGCTGATCTGCATCCTGCTCTCGGGCAAGGACGAAGTCTGATCGCCACCTGGCATAAGGGTCCGATCCTGAACGGTCGGACCCAACAAAAACCCGCGAAACTCAGGTTTCGCGGGTTTTCTTTTTCTTGCTCTTCGGCTCCCACAGCCTGTGCTGCGGATTTTTGAAATAGTCGTAGATCAACCAGCCACCGCCGAAAATCGACACCAACCAGGGAAACACGTACCAGAAGAATATCTGCGAGGTCATATCTTGAGCCCTCCGATCGTACGCTGCGCCATTAAATGTAATATAGTCGCACCGGAAATCCAACCGGCTATCGTAACCAGCGCATTCATGTCGGCTGCAGACGGGTCAAGCGACAAAATTGGGCCAATGACGCCCACAACAATAAAGGCCGTAGACAGGCGATCCAGCGCCCCGGCCAGCAGCTTTCGCTTCTCATTGCCAACAAGGATGCGACGCCGCTCTTCCCTTTCAAGAAAACCGGCGTCCTCCTCGATCATGCGGTCGTGACGCCCTGGAAGGGCTTCACCTCGCGGCCGGGCATGAAGTTGCCGAGACGCTTGATTTCCCATTCGAGCTTGATGCCAGTGTCTTCGAACACCCGCTGGCGCACGGTCTCGCCGAGATATTCCAGATCATAGCCTGTCGCATAACCGGTATTGATCATGAAATTGCAATGCAGCGACGACATCTGCGCCCCGCCATTGACGAGACCGCGGCAACCCGCGTCGTCGATCAGCTTCCAGGCCGAATGGCCCTCGGGGTTCTTGAAGGTCGATCCGCCGGTCTTTTCCTTGACCGGCTGCACCGTCTCGCGGTGATTGCGCACCGCATCCATGTCGGCGCGGATCTTCGCCTTGTCTTCCGGATAGCCTTCGAAAATGGCGTGGGTGAAGATCAGGTCGGCCGGCACGTCCGAGTGACGGTAGCTGTAGCCCATCTGCGCAGTCGACAGCACATGCTTCTCGCCCTTGCGGTCGATCGCATGGATCTCGACGACGCGGTCCTTGGTCTCGCCGCCATTGGCCCCGGCATTCATGCGCAGCGCGCCACCGAGCGAGCCCGGAATGCCGTAATAGAAGGCAAAGCCGCCGATACCGTTATCCATCGCCATCGCGGCGATATACTTGTCCGGGCAGATGGCGCCCGCCTGGATACGGTTCTCGCCGACAAGCTCCAGCCCGCCGAAACCCTTGGCCGAAAGGCGCAGCACAACGCCGGGAATGCCCCCGTCGCGCACCAAAAGGTTCGACCCGACGCCGACGACCGTCAGCGGAACCTCTTCCGGCAGAAGCTTGAGGAACGTGGCAAGATCGTCGATGTCATGCGGCTGGAACATCAGTTCCGCCAGACCGCCGGCCTGGAACCAGGTGACGCGATCCATCGGCGCATCCGGCGTCAGACGCCCGCGCACATCCTTCACGCCCTCCCCGAGCGATGCCAGCAGCTTTTCTCCGTTAACCTGTTTCATTCTCACTGCCCCGAAATATTCTCAAGTTCCTTCGGCAAAGCCGCAGCCCACTGCGTAATATTGCCTGCCCCCAGAAGAACCACGAAATCGCCCGGCTTCGCAATGCCCGCAATTATGGGGGCAAGCTCGGCAGGCGAGGTAATATAGCGTGCGTCACGATGGCCGCTCTGGCGGATGCTCGATACAAGCGCCTCGGAATTGACGCCCTCGATCGGCTCCTCGCCGGCCGCATAGACCGGTGCCAGAATAATGCTGTCGGCATCGTTGAAGCAATTGGCGAAATCATCGAACAGGCTCGACAGGCGCGAATAGCGATGCGGCTGATGCACCGCAATCACCCGGCCCTGGCAGGATTCCCGTGCTGCCCGAAGCACCGCCTTGATCTCCACCGGATGGTGCCCGTAATCGTCGAAGACGGAAACGCCGTTCCAGGTACCGGTCAGCGTGAAGCGGCGCTTCACACCGCTGAAGCTGGCGAGCCCCTTGCGGATATTCTCTTCCGAGATCCCCAGCCGGTTGGCGACCGCGATAGCGGCCGTGGCATTCGAGATATTGTGACGGCCGGGCATCGGCAGCGCCAGATCCTTGAAGGTAAACACCCGGCCGGTACGGCGACGGCGGATCTCGACGTCGAAGATCGCCCGTGTACCGTCCATGCGGATGTTGGAGAAGCGCGCATCGGCCTGCGGGTTTTCGCCATAGGTGACGATCTTGCGGTCCTCGATACGGCCGACAAGCGCCTGCACTTCCGGATGATCCAGGCACAGAACGCCGAAACCGTAGAAGGGCACATTCTCGACGAACTGGCGGAAGGCGGCGCGCACGGCGTCGAAATTGCCATAGTGATCGAGATGCTCGGGATCGATATTGGTGACGACGGCCACATCGGCCGGCAGTTTCAGGAAGGTGCCGTCCGACTCGTCGGCCTCCACCACCATCCACTCGCCCTCGCCCATGCGCGCATTCGTGCCATAGGCATTGATGATGCCGCCATTGATCACTGTCGGGTCGAGCCCGCCGGCTTCGAGCAGCGTAGCAACCATCGAGGTCGTCGTCGTCTTGCCATGCGTGCCGCCGATGGCGATCGCATTGCGGAAGCGCATCAGCTCGGCCAGCATTTCAGCGCGGCGCACGATCGGCAGCTTCTTCTCGCGGGCAGCGACGAGTTCCGGATTGTTCTTCTTGATCGCGGTCGAAACGACCACCACTTCCGCATCGCCAAGATTATCGGCCTGCTGGCCGACGAAACCGGAATGCCCTTGTCGCGCAGGCGCTGGACATTGGCGCCATCCGCCTGGTCCGATCCCTGAACCTTGTGACCGAGATTGTGCAGCACTTCGGCAATGCCGCTCATGCCGATCCCGCCGATGCCGATGAAATGTACGAGGCCGATGGCCTTCGGCATCTTCATGCCCTTGCTCCCCTGTAGGTCGTCTTGAATTCTGAAATCGGCATGCGCTCTGCAAGCGCCACCACCATGTCGGCCAGCGCCACGGCAGCGTCAGGCTTGCCTGCCCGCTTGGCGGCAGCCGCGACCGCTTCCAGCCTGTCCGGTTCTCTCATAGCCTGCGCGATCATCGAGGACAACCTTTCCGGCGAGAGCTGCGCCTGCGGCACAACTTCTGCGCCACCTGCGGCAACCAGCGCCGCGGCATTCGCCGCCTGATCGTGATCGAGCGCGTAAGGATAGGGAACGAGGATCGACGGCCGGCCGATCACCGAGATTTCCGAGACGGTCGAGGCGCCGGAGCGGCAGATGACGAGATGCGCCGCCGCAATCCGCTCCGCCATGTCGGAGAAGAAGGGCGAGACCGAGACCGGCGCCTTCAGCTTGGCAAAGCAGGAATTGACCCGGCTCTCGTCTTCCGGCCGCGCCTGCTGCGTGATGGAAAGACGCTGGCGGTCGGCAGGATCGAGAAGGCTGAGCGCCGTCGGCACGGCCGACGAGAAGAACTGCGCGCCCTGGCTGCCGCCGAACACGACCAGATTGAACGGTTGATCGCCCCGCGACGGCGTGTAGGGAATGGTGGCGGCCGCAAGCACGGCGGGACGCACCGGATTACCGGTCGTCACGGTCTTGGATGCATAGGGACCATCGGTCTCCGGCAGGAAGCCGCCGGCAATCGCCTGCACGCGTGAGGCCAGCGCCTTGTTGGCACGACCCATCACGCATTCTGTTCGTGGATCATCGACGGCACGCCCATGCCGGTCGACGCCATCAGCGGCGGCACGGTCGGATAGCCGCCGAAGCCGACGACGGCGAGCGGCTTCAGCCGCGAGATCAGCCGGCGTGCGGCGCGAAGCCCGGTCCACAATTTCCAGCCGGTCTTCAGCATGGCAACCGGGTTCTTCGACCCGAAGGTCGCCGACGGCACCACATGCACCTCATCGGCCGGGAATTTCCCCGCGAACCGCTCGGCGCGGCTGTCCGTCACCAGATGGACGGAATACCCCCTGCTCTTCAGCTCGTGCGCAAGCGCCTCGGCTGGAAACAGATGGCCGCCGGTCCCCCCGGCGGCAAGCAGGATAATGCCTTTACTCATGTCACTCCTATTCCACCGGCCTATTCAGCAGGCACGCCGGAGGCGGTGCGGAAGAGGCTTCTTTCCTGTGCGCGTCGTTCCGGCCGGTGGCGGGTCAGCGCGAGAAGGAAGCCGGCGGTGACGCAAATGGCGATCATTGACGAACCGCCATAGGATATCAATGGCAATGTCATGCCCTTGGCCGGCATCAGCTTGAGATTGACGCCGACATTGATCATCGACTGCATGCCGATCTGCAAGACGAGGCCGGCAATCGCGAAGCGATTGAAGTCGTTGCGCTCCTTGAAGGCGTGGTTGAGGCCGCGCAGAACGATGAAGGCAAAGATCGCGACAAGCGCCATGCAGAAGACGATACCGAATTCTTCAGCGGCCACGGAAAACACGAAGTCGGTATGGCTGTCCGGCAGGATGCGCTTGACGATGCCCTCGCCCGGCCCCTGGCCGAACCAGCCGCCGCGCACGATCGCCTCATGCGCAGTATCCACCTGGAATGTGTCGCCTTCGCCGGTCAGGAACTTGTCGAAACGCGCCGTGACGTGCGGCAGCATGTAATAGGCGGCAACCAGACCGCCGGCGCCGAGACCGCCGAGCAGGATGATCCAGAGCCACGGCACGCCGGCCATGAAGAACATGCCGCCCCAGACGACGCTGGTCAGAACCGTCTGGCCAAGGTCGGGCTGGGCAATCAGAAGTGCCGCAACGATGCCGAAAAGGATGATGGCGAAGAGATTGCCCGGAATTTCCGGCTGGCGGGCATGCTCGGAAAACAGCCAGGCGCAGACGACGACGAAGGCCGGCTTCATGAACTCGGACGGCTGGATGGAGAGCGCACCGACGCCGATCCAGCGCCGCGCACCCTTGACCTCGACGCCGAAGAACAGTGCCAGCACCATCAGCGCCAAAGCCACGCCGAGCATGACGATCGCGGTCCGCCGCACCTGACGCGGGGTGAGGAACGAGAGGCCGATCATCGTTGCCAGCGACGGAATGAGGAAGATGGCGTGACGTTCGACAAAGTGGAAATCCGGCAGCCCGATGCGCTCGGCCACCGAAGGCGAAGCCGCAAAGGAAAGCATGAAACCGATGCCCATCAGAAGAATGAAGGCAGCAAGGAAAAAGCGGTCGATCGTCCAGAACCAGTCTGCAATCGCTCCGCGGTCGGCGCGGCTTACCATGACATCAGTTTCCTTTTCCGGTCTCGATCAACATCGTCACCCCGTCGAGCCCCGCAACGAGCGACACGAAGGCATCGCCGCGAACCTCGAAATTCTTGAACTGATCGAAGCTCGCGCAGGCCGGTGACAGCATCACGGCGGATGCCTCGCTATCGGCTGCCGCATCGGCGGCTGCGTGGGCGACGGCCTGTTGGAGCGTGCCCGAGATCTCGTAGGGCACCGCCTCGCCAAGCTGCGCGGAAAAAGCCGGCGCCGCCTCTCCGATCAGATAGGCCTTCACGATACGCGTAAAAAGTGGTGCGAGGCTTGCGATGCCACCTTCCTTCGGCAGACCACCGGCAATCCAGTAGATCCGCTCGTAGGATGAAAGCGCCGGCGCTGCCGCATCCGCATTGGTCGCCTTGGAATCATTGACGAAGACGACATGACCGAGACGGCCGACCGGCTGCATCCGGTGTTTCAGACCGGGGAAGGATTTCAGACCGCTCAGGATCTCATCAACAGACACACCGACCGCAAGGCAGGCTGCGATCGCCGCTGCCGCGTTCTGGGCATTATGGCTGCCCTTGAGCGTCGCGATCCCGTCGAGATCGGCAAGCACGGCACCCGTGCCGCCTTCGGCCGCCATGATCCGCGTCCCCTCGGCATAGAGACCGTTCGCCACGACCTGTCGCTTGGAAATGCGCTTGACGGCAACGCCCGCCCGCTCGATGCGATCTGCGATCAGCGCCGAGAAACTGTCGTCGACGCCGACGATCGCCGTCTTCGAACCGGCGACCAGCCGTTCCTTGATATCGGCATAATGCTGCATCGTGCCGTGCCGGTCGAGATGGTCGGGCGTCAGGTTGAGGAGAATGCCCGCCGTCGGATCAAGCGTCGGCGGCAGATCGATCTGGTAGGACGAGCATTCGACCACGTAGAAACGCCCATCCTTCGGCGGATCGAGCGTCAGGATCGCCGTGCCGATATTGCCGCCCATCTGGGTGTCGCGGCCGCTTGCTTTCAGGATATGGGCAATCAGCGCCGTCGTCGTCGACTTGCCATTGGTGCCGGTGATCGCGATCAGCGGGCAATCCGGAGCATGCGCACGGCGTTCGCGCACGAAAAGCTCGACGTCACCGATCACCTCGACGCCCGCACTCTTGGCCAGATCGACCGTCCAGTGCGGCTTCGGATGGGTCAGCGGCACGCCGGGCGACAGCACGAAAGCGGCCTGCGCCGGCCAGTCGATCGATCGCAGATCCTGCGTCGCAATGCCGGCCTCTGCAGCCTTGCGCACGCTGTCGGGATTGTCGTCCCATGCGGTCACGCGCGCGCCGCCGGCAACCAGCGCCTGCGCCGTCGCCAGCCCCGAGCCGCCGAGCCCGAAAAGGGCAACGGCCTTGTCCTTGAACGTCGTGACCGGGATCATCGTCTTACCGTAGCTTGAGCGTGGAGAGGCCGAGCAGAGCAAGCCCGACGGCGATGATCCAGAAGCGGATCACGACCTGGCTTTCCGTCCAGCCGAGCTTTTCGAAATGGTGGTGGATCGGCGCCATCAGGAAGACGCGCCGTCCGGTCATCTTGAAGAAACCGACCTGGATGATGACCGACAGCGTTTCCATGACGAACAGGCCGCCGATGATCGCCATGACGATCTCATGCTTGGTGGCAACGGCGATCGAGCCGATCAGGCCGCCGAGCGCCAGCGAACCGGTATCGCCCATGAAAATGGCGGCCGGCGGGGCGTTGAACCAGAGAAAGCCGAGACCGGCGCCGATGACCGCGCCGACGATGACGGCAAGCTCGCCCGTGCCCGGTACGAAATTGATCTGCAGATAGCCGGCGAAGACCGCATTGCCGGCGAGATAGGCGATCACGCCGAACGAGGCGGAGGCGATCATCACCGGCACGATGGCAAGACCGTCGAGACCATCGGTCAGGTTCACGGCATTACCGGCAGCCACGATGACGAAGCCGCCGAACAGCACGAAGAAGATGCCGAGATTGAGGAACAGGTCCTTGAAGAATGGGAAGGCGATCGAGGTCGCAAGGCGCGGATTGCCAAGCTCCGTCGCCATCGCAAGCCGCATCATGAAGAAGACGGCAATGCCGGCGATGACGAATTCGAGCGCGAGGCGCGCCTTGCCCGAAAACCCCTTGTCGGTCTGCTTGGTGACTTTCAGATAGTCGTCATAGAAGCCGATTGCGCCGAAGCCGAGCGTCACCAGCAGCGTCGCCACGACATAGACGTTGGAAAGATCCGCCCAGAGAAGCGAACTGCCGACAATGCCGGCGAGAATCATCAAGCCGCCCATGGTCGGCGTGCCGGCCTTCTTGAAATGCGTCTGCGGGCCATCCGCGCGAATCGGCTGGCCCTTGCCCTGCCGCACGCGCAGCGAGTTGATGATCGACGGCCCGAACAGGAAGACGATGAAGGCGGACGTGAACAGCGAGGCCCCTGCCCGAAAGGTGATGTAGCGGAAGAGATTGAAGAATTGGAACTTGTCCGACAGTTCCACAAGCCAGATCAGCATGAAGGCCCTTTCTCAAGCCGCATAGGTATTCGCCGCGCAGATGGTCATCCGCGGCGTCGTTATTGGCGTTCCGTGTCGGGAAATGCCGGATATTTGTCAAGCAGCGCCGCGACAATCTTGCCGAAGCCGAGCCCGAGCGAGGATTTCACCATCAGCACATCGCCTGAAACCACGGAGGAAAGCACATGCTTGGCAAGCTCCTCTGTCGTTTCGCGATAGGTCACATGCACGCTTTCGGGAAGCGCGTCGCGAAGCGCCGCCATTTCCGCGCCCGCCAGCCAGACATGCTCGATGCCGGCCGCCAGAAGCGGGCCGGCGAGATCCTCGTGAACGCTCTGCGAGAACGTACCCATTTCCAGCATGTCGCCAAGCACCGCAACCCGACGGCCCGCACCTTCGGGCGTACAGGCGGCCAGAAGCGCAATCGCCGCCCGCATCGAGGCCGGGTTCGCATTATAGCTCTCGTCGATCAGCGTCAGCACGCCCTCGCCCGTCGCAGACGCCATCAGCAGACGATGCCGCTGCCCG
The DNA here is from genome assembly GCA_902167985.1 of Shinella sp. UYSO24. Classification (GTDB taxonomy): domain Bacteria; phylum Pseudomonadota; class Alphaproteobacteria; order Rhizobiales; family Rhizobiaceae; genus Neorhizobium. The sequence goes on along the minus strand of CABHNZ010000005.1, from coordinate 76,965 downwards.
CGTCCCTTGACCGGCTTCAGAGCACCGAGCGCCTCGATGGCGCCGGCAAGATCCGCGCCGAGCAGGATCGACGCGCCGAGAACGGCCATGGCATTTTCGGCAATATGACGACCCGGCGCACCGATATGCACCTCCACCGTCTCGCCGTTCAGCACCGCCCAGATAGTCGAGCCTTCGGCGCCACCGTCAAAATCGGCCAGACGGAAATCGGCCTTCGCATGCTGGCCGAATGTATAGATCTTCTCGATCCCCGCTTCCTGCGCCTTCTCGTCCAGAAAGCCGAATTGCGGAATATCGCGGTTGAGAATGGCAGCCCCGCCGGGCAGCACGCCCTCGAAGATTTCGGCCTTGGCGGCAGCGATCTCTTCGAGACTGTTGAAATGACCGAGATGAGCAGCCGCGATCGTGGTGATGACCGCGACATGCGGCTCGACCATCTTCACCAGCGGCCGGATCTCGTCGCATGGTTCATGCCGATCTCGAACACGCCGAAATCCACATCGTCGGGCATGCGGGCAAGCGTCAGCGGCACGCCCCAGTGATTGTTGAAGGAGGCGACGGCCGCATGCACCTTGCCGGACCGCTCAAGTGCGTGCCGCAGCATTTCCTTTGTCGTCGTCTTGCCGACCGAGCCGGTGACGGCGACGATCTTGGCGCGGCTGCGCCGGCGCGCCGCAATCCCGAGCTTGACGAGCGCCGCAAGCACATCCTCGACGACGATCATCGGCACGCTGAGGCGGCCGAGCGCCGGCAGCTTCGCCTCGCTGACGACGATCAGCGATGCACCATTGGCAACCGCGAGGCCCGCATAGTCATGGCCATCGACCCGGTCGCCCTTGATGGCGAAGAATGCTTCGCCTGCCGATACGGAACGGCTATCGATCGAGAGGCCGGTGATCCCCTCGGGCAGCATCCCGATCGGACGCCCGCCCATGGCAGAGACCATGTCCTTTGAAGTCCAAAGTAAGGTCACGACGCCAGTTCCTCCATTGCCTTGCGCAGTTCGACATGATCGGAGAACGGCAGGACCGTGGTCCCGATCGTCTGCCCCTCCTCATGTCCCTTGCCGGCGACAATCAGCGTATCGCCCGTATTGAGCAGCGTCACCGCATGGCGGATCGCCTCGCGCGGTCGCCGATCTCGATCGCGCCCGGCGCCGCTGCCATGATTTCCGACCGGATGACTTCCGGCACTTCCGAACGGGGATTGTCGTCGGTTACGATCACGACGTCTGCGAGCCGCGTGGCGATTTCGCCCATGATCGGCCGCTTGCCCTTGTCGCGATCACCGCCGCAACCGAAGACCACGACGACGCGGCCGGTGGTAAACGGACGCACCGAGGTCAGCACATTTTCCAGCGCATCCGGCTTGTGGGCATAATCGACATAGGCAAGTGCGCCGCTCTTCGTATGGCCGACGAGTTCGAGCCGTCCGGCAGCGCCGATCAGCTTTTCAAGCGCCCGCATCGCGACCGGCGCGGAAACGCCCGTCGAGATCGCAAGACCGGCGGCAACCAGCGCATTGGCGATCTGGAAATCACCGGCGAGCGGAATATCGACCTCGAAAATCTCCGAGCCCGAATGGATCTCCGCCATCTGCTTGTGGCGGAAATGCTCGACGCGCTTCAGCGTCAGGAAATCGCCCTTGCGGCCGACGGTGCGGACATCGAGGCCGGAAGCCTTCGCCACCCGGATCGCCTCGTCCGACCATGCGTCATCGGAAAAGATGACGGCCGGCGCGCCCTTCGGCATCAGCGTATCGAAGAGCCGCATTTTTGCGGCCATGTAGCTTTCGACCGTCGGATGATAATCCATATGGTCGCGGCCGAGATTGGTAAAACCGGCCGCAGCAAGCCTGACACCATCGAGACGGCTCTGGTCGAGCCCGTGGCTGGAGGCTTCCATCGCCGCATGCGTGACGCCTTCGGCGGCAAGCTCGGCAAGCAGCCGCTGAAGCTCCACCGGATCCGGCGTCGTCAGCGAGCCGTAATCGTTGCGCGTCGGGGATACGACGCCCGTCGTGCCGATCTGCGCTGCCGCATGACCGGCATGCGCCCAGATCTGCCGCACGAAGGAGGCAACCGACGTCTTGCCGGCAGTGCCGGTGACGGCCACCATCGTCTCAGGCTGCGCACCGAAGAAGCGGGCTGCGGCAATTGCCAGAAGTCTGCGCGGATTTTCAGTGACGAGAACAGGGATACCGAGGTCTGCCGGATGAGCGGCAATCGCAGCGACGGCCCCTTTGGCAACTGCGTCCGTGATGAAGGCCGAGCCATCGGCCTTGCTGCCGGAAAGGGCGGCAAACAGCATGCCCGGCTTGATCTTGCGGCTGTCGGAGGACAGGCCGGTCACATCGATATCGCCGGCCTCACCCGCAACGAGATCAGCCAATTCAGGGAAGTCATGCCCGACGAGATCGCGCAGTTTCATAGCAGTGTTTCCATTGACCAAAGGGTCATTGACGAGTGGGTGACGAAAAGAATCACCCGCACGTTGTCATCGCTCAATAAGACACAAGCAGGGCAGAGCCGTCATTGCCGAATTTCGGCTTTACACCGAGAATGGGTGCCGCCCGGCTGATGATCTCCTTCACCATCGGCGCAGCCGAGGTGGCGGCCAGTGCCGCGCCATTGCCCTTGTCCGTCTTCGGCTCGTCGCAAAGCTCAGCACGACATATTGCGGATCGTTCATCGGGAAGGCCGCAAGGAAGGCGTTGAAGTTCTTGTCATGCGCATAGCGGCCGTTGACGACCTTGTCGGCCGTGCCCGTCTTGCCGCCGACATCGAAACCGTCGACACGCGCATTGCGACCGGAACCATTGGCGCCGTTCCACTCGAAGAGGAAGCGCATGTCCTTGCTGGTCGTCGGCTGGATCACCTGGCTTGCCACCTGATCGGCCGCCTCGCGGGAACGCGGCAGGAATGTCGGCTGGATCAGCTTGCCGCCATTGACGAGGGCCGCACCGGCAACCGCCGTCTGTAGCGGCGTGGTCGAGACGCCGTGACCGAAGGAAATGGTGATCGAGTTGATCTTCTTCCATTCGCGCGGTTGGCTCGGCATCGCCACTTCCGGGAGTTCCGTCTTCATCCGGCTGAGAAGCCCGAGGCTGGTGATGAACTGCTTGTGCTCGTTGAGGCCGACCGCATCGGCAATCCGCGCCGTGCCGATATTGGAGGAATACTGGAAGACTTCCGGCACCGACAGGAAACGTCCCTTGCCGTGGAAATCCTTGATCGTGAAGCCGCCGATGCGGATCGGGAAACGCGCATCGATCTGGTCATTAAGCCGGATCTTGCGGGCATCGAGCCCCATGGCGATGGTGAAAGACTTGAAGGTCGAGCCCATTTCGAACGTGCCGTTCGACATGCGGTTGAACCAGCCCTGCTCGCCGCCGGCTGCCGGATCGTTCGGATCGAAATCCGGCGCGGATGCCATGGCGAGAACCTCGCCCGTATGCACGTCGAGAACGACGGCTCCAGCACCGATGGCCTGATATTTGGTGATCGCCTCGGAAACGACATCGCGCACGATCGCCTGCGCCCGCAGGTCGATCGAAAGTTTCACCGGCTCGAGCGGCCGGTCGGAGGTCATGCCCAGAGCTGCGAGATCCGCCAGCCCCTGCTGATCCATATAGCGTTCCATGCCGGCAACGCCGTGATTGTCGATATTGACGTAACCGACGATATGCGAAGCCGTCGGCCCGCCCGGATAGAAGCGGCGCTTTTCCGGCCGAAAACCGATGCCGGGAATGCCGAGCGCCAGGATCTGCCCCTGCTGCTTCGGCGTCAGCTGGCGGCGCAGCCACTGGAAATGCGATTTGGAGGTGAGCTTCGTATAGGTCTGCCGAACGTCGATATCGTGCAGCACGGTCGAGAGTTTCTCGATCACCTCATCCGCATCGACGATCTTGTGCGGCTCGGCAAACAACGAGACGGTGCGAACGTCGGTCGCCAGAAGCGCGCCGTTGCGATCGACGAGATCGGGCCGCGAGGCAAGCAGCCTGTCGGCCGGCATGATACTCGACGTCGTCTCGGCTTCCGCCACGCCATATTGCATCAGACGCCCGCCGACGACGACGTAAAACACGGCAAAGCCGGCGATCATCAGACCGACGCGGTTCTTCGCCTGCTTGGCCTTGCGCTTACGCACCCCTTCGAAGGTCGCAAGCTTGGCCGGATCGCGCATACGGTCTCCAGCGGAGAAATGCGCTCTGCTTTTCAGGACCATGATACGCGAAAGAAAGGACATCAGTGCTTCACCGATCCGGTTGTCTTGGGGTCGAGCGCGCCGTTACGGGCAACGGGCACCGGTACTTTCGAGGCAGGCTTGGCCTTGGCGGCGGCAACGCCCTTCAGCGCAGCGGCGACTTCCGGATTGTTGCCGGCAATAATGTCCTCGATCGTCGTCGAAGGCTGCGGCAGCTGCGAGCGCAGCATCGGCAGCTCCTTCGGCATCGCAAGCTGGGTCGGCTGGGTCGGCTGCAGAGCCAGCTCGGAACCATAGACGCCGATCAGGTGATCGAGACGGTTCGGCTGCGTGAGCAGCGCCCAGTCGGCCCGCAGAAGGTCGATCGTGTCCTTCTCAAGCTTGATCTCGCTGTCGATCTTGCGCACCTGCGCCAGCTTCTCGTCGGCACGATGCTTGATCGTATAGGTCACGACCGCGGTTGCCGTCATGACCAGAACCAGAACGATGTCGAATGTCCTGAGCATTCCGTTAGGCTCCCATCGTGGCGAGGCTTGCAAGATCGGGCAGACCGAAGATCGAATAATCGGCCGGGCGCGACGGCGCCTCGGAACGAATGCCGGCACGCAGCTTGGCGGAACGGGCGCGCGGATTGATCGACGCCTCTTCCTCGCTCGCAGCAATCATCGCCTTGCCGATCGGATCGAAGATCGAAGCCTTCACCTCCACCATCGGCAGGTGCCGGGAGCCGGAAGCCTTGCCGGAACGATCGGCGAAATACTGCTTGACGATACGGTCTTCCAGCGAATGGAAGGTGACGACGACAAGCCGCCCGCCAGGCTTCAGCGCCCGCTCGGCGGCAAACAGCGCCTGAGCCAACTCGCCCAGCTCGTCATTGACGAAAATGCGCAGCGCCTGAAACACCCGCGTCGCCGGATGGATCTTGTCCTTGGCTTTGCGCGGATTGACGCTTTCGATGAGATTGGCGAGATCGCGGGTCGTAACGAAAGGCTCCGTCAACCGGCGCTTTTCGATGGCGCGCGCAATACGACCGGGGTGATTTTCTTCACCGAGAAAACCGAAGATACGGATGAGATCGCCAACCTTGGCGCGATTGACCACATCGGCGGCAGTGACGCCGGAGACCGACATCCGCATGTCGAGCGGACCATTGCGCTGAAACGAAAAGCCACGATCCGCCTCATCGATCTGCATCGAGGAGACGCCGATATCGAGCACGACGCCATCCAGCCCTTCGGCCGGCGCATGATCAGCCAACTGGGAAAACTGCGAATGAATGAGCCGCAGATGACCACCACTCTTCTCGACCAGCTCCTGACCGGCAGCAATCGCCGTCGGGTCGCGATCAAGCGCAATCACATCCGAACCGGCAGCAAGAAGCGCAGACGTATAGCCGCCCGCACCGAACGTACCATCGAGAATGACGCCGCCGGCGCGCGGCTCAAGCGCCGCAACGACCTCCTTCAGCAGAACCGGAATGTGCCGAACCGGTCCGCCATCGGACTGAACCTGATCGCCACCTGCATTCGCCGCCATCCGGCCATTCCCTTCTCACGCAAGACGCATGCCGCGCCCAAATCTTTAGCCCACAACGCCCGCCGGACGCGCCTTCGCGCAAATTCACGGCAACATCGGGCAATCGGAGCATTCACGAGAGAGCCTTCAGCGCCCTCTCTACAATGAATTGTTTATAGGCCGTTAAGTTTAACAAAGGGTTACTTTTGCCATCTGACGCAACAGCCGGACACCCCTATCCACAGGCCCGCGAAAAACCTCAAGCCACTGAAATATGGCGATAAATTTTCAATAATCGGCAAATCACCGGCCCGCGCGCAGCCGGCCCGCGACACGCTGCGATTGCGCCGGGTTCGCCGCCCGATCGCGCCAGAATCGCAGGAGCGATCGTCAAGCCGATCGCAAACAAGAGAAAATCGCCAGTTGGCCTGTAAGCCGGGTTCTGTAAGGCCCCGATCCGAGGATCGGGACGCGGCAGCCATTCATCTGGGACGGCATTTGCATGCCGCCTCGCGCAACCCACCCGGATGACTGGCCCGGAAACAGGCTGTAGTCGGCCCAGAGGCCTCCCCGCGTCATCCCTATTCGGTTTTGCTCCCGGTGGGGTTTACCTTGCCGCCCCTGTTACCAGCGGCGCGGTGGGCTCTTACCCCACCCTTTCACCCTTACCCCGCTATCCCATCCGTCCCCAAAAGGGCGGATCGGAAAGCGGGGCGGTTTCCTTTCTGTGGCACTATCCCTGGGGTCGCCCCCGCCGGACGTTATCCGGCACCGTGTTTCCGTGGAGCCCGGACTTTCCTCACCCTACCACCTTTCGGCATTGTAAAGCGCGGCTGCCCGGCCAACTGGCGAGCCGGTGCATAGACGAGATGCGAACGGAATGCCAGAGCCACGGCGCCATCTGCGACAGATATTCGCCACCCTTTTGCCGTTCAGAGATAATCCGCGCGAAAATCCACGTCATAGGCATCGTCGATGATACGCCCATGGAAGATCAGTTCCGCGCCCAGCCGGCCGATTTCGTCGGAACTCTTGGCCGCAGAACCGCAGCCGCCGGTGAGAATGCCGATACGGTCCGCATCGCTCATGGCGATCGCCGGATAATCGGTCGGTGTGAACGAGGTGACGCAGGCCGACATTGAAGCGCGCGACAGGTCGAGCGCCGGCATCAGCCGCTCCATCACCTTCGTCAGATGCGCTTTCGTCGTCTCGCGCCCGCCGGAACGAAACCAGGCCCGCACATCCGGCTCGCTTTTCAGCAGCATGTCATCCGGGTCGCCGCCGATCTTCAGATAGGTCCGGCCGTCGGGATAGCGCACCGGCGGCAGCAGGTAGATGCCGTCATCCTGGTCCGTCCACTTCCAAATCAGCGACGGAAGCTCTGCCAGACCGGCTGATCCTCCGGGGCAATCTCGAAAAAGGCGACCGTGCGCGCATAAACCTCAAGATTAAGACGTCGCGGCAAGAGATTCTCATTGATGGAAAAACCGCCGGCGGCGAGCAGAACCTTTTCCGCCCGATGGACGGCACCCTCGGCCGTCGTCACTTCGACGATATCGCCGCTCTGGCGAATGGACGTGACCGTCTCGGCAATGCGGGTAACGCCCTGTCGTTCCGCGAGCAGGCCCTGCGCGGCGACCAGCCTGCGCGGATTGATATGCCCGGCATTGCGCGCCTCCCACACCCCTTCGCTCGCCTCTCCGAACGAGAAGGACGGAAAGCGCTCCGCCAGTGCTCGCGCACCAAGAGCCTCGACGGCGACATCGAGCCTGCCGGCCGCATCGAGCACGTTGGCAACATAGGATTTCGGCTGACCGACGCGCTCCGGCCCGACGATCAGGCAACCGACCTCATGATAGAAATCCACGCCGCTTTCGGCCGCGATCTCCGCGTAACGGGCGATCGAACGATTGGCGAGGCGCGCCCAGACGGGATTGGCGTCGATCGTCCGGGTAATCCGCGCTTCGTCGTAATGGCTGGCAAAGACCCCGTCATGATGCGCAACATCGAGAGGTTCGTAAGGGCCGATCAGCGCCACGCCGTCCGTCCATTGCGACAGGTGCCGCGCTGCCGCGGCCCCCATCATGCCCGCACCCACGATGATGAACCGGTGGGTTCCTGCTGCCTGCGCCATTACCATGCCCTTTTCGATCCGAACGGCTGAATGTCTTTTTGACAGAGACAGTTCTAGCCGTTTCCGGAATCAAAATACCAGAGGCATATGTGCAGACGAGAGCTGCGCGGCGCGCCCATAGGCAACGGCGGGACCGGAGGCATCGGCGATGACGCTCGTACCGTCCTTCTCGGCTGCGGCAATCACCGTCTTCACCCGGTTGCAGTAGCGCTGCGACACCGGGTTCATCCGCGTGGCACCATGGCCGGCATTGTATTTGAGGATCGTGCCGCAGATCTTGCCATTGCCGCGCGCCTGCGCACCGGCCAGATATTTCATCCCGTAGCGGATATTGGTTTCCGGATCGAAGAGCCCGTAATCCGAACCGCGATAGCCCATCAGCCGCGCGGTTGCCGGCTTCACCTGCATCAGCCCGATCTCGCCGGCACTGCCGCGAACGGTCGGGCGGAAATTGCTTTCGATCTGGATGACGGCCGTGGCAAGCTCCACCGGCACACCGTTCATCGCCGCATATTTCTCGATGAGTGCCGCATAATGCAAATGCCGGACCATTCGCTTGGTCACATCGTCAGGCGCGGCAAAGCCTGTCTCGCGCGTTCCCAGGCTTGATCGCCCCGTCCTTTTCGGTCCCATCCTGGGGCTTGGAACCGGCATCGGATGCCTGCTTCGTTTCGGTTATCAGCGGCTTGGTATAGACGGTCATCTCTCCGCCATCCTGTGCACGCACGAGTTCTGTCGTCGCGGCAAGCATGACAAGGCCCGCCGCGGCTGTAATAGCCAGTTTGTTCATCGAGTTTAGTTCGTCTCCGGACCAGCAGGTGTGCGGGCGAATACGCACGCCCTCTCGCCGCGTCGCCGGATGACGGCACGACGGATCACACGACCCTGTTCGTTTTAGGTGGCAGCCCGCCCTACATGCTATGGCTGCGTCGCCCGTCCTTTAGAGCCGCCTAATACGGTAAGTATGTGGCAGCGCACAAAACGCAGCCTCACCCCTTCGTTTTAAGGGGTTTCAGAGCATGATTGTTCAGCTGTAGCGCGGCAGGGAAGCCAGCAGGCGATGAAGCGTATCGATGGTCGAATAATCGGCGATACCATCAACGCGTGCAGGGCGAAAATGCCGCTGGAACGCCTCGACGGCGCCTTTCGTGCGCTCGCAGAAATTGCCTGTGATCTCAACGCCGTAACCATAGAGCGACAGCATCGACTGAAGTGCCTCGATCGGCTGGCCGCTTTCACCCTGATGGAAGAACCGGCCACCGGCGATCGGACACGGCTCGACGAAGTGTCCGACGCCCTTCGAATGCAGATATCCCCACGGGAAATTTTCACCCGGATCGACCTTGCGAACAGGGGCGACATCCGAGTGTCCGAGCACCCGTTCGGGGCTGATACCCCAGCGTTCGCCACAATCAAGACACAATTCGACGACGGCTGCGATCTGCTTTTCCGGGTAATCGGGCAGCCCGCCGGGATGGCCGGCATTGGCAATCTCGATACCGATGGAACAGGAATTGATGTCCGTATCGCCGGCCCAGAAGCTCTTGCCCGCATGCCATGCGCGACGCGTCTCCGGCACCATCTGGATGATCGTGCCGTCCTGCTCGACGAATAGTGGCTGGAGACCTGACTGACCGGATTGCGCAGCCATGCAAGCGCCCCCGCATCGGAAGGCATGCCGGTATAGTGGAGAAGGATCATGTCCGGGCGGCGCTCGGCATCGGGGTTTTCAGCCCCCTCGCCCCATACGCGCGGTCCATGATTGGGCGACGGCATCACGCGCGCACCCGGATGATCGGCGATCAGCTCGCTCATGCGGCGCGACGCTCTTTCTCGATTTCGGCATAGGCCTCGTTGAGGGCCGCCATGCGCTCGTTGGCGGCGGCATGCAGCGCCGCCGGCACGCCGCGCGCGATCAGCCGGTCCGGATGATGCTCGGAAACGAGCAGCCGGTAATGCTTGCGGATCGTCGCGAAATCGTCGTCGCGCGACACGCCGAGGATCAGATACGGGTCGCGCCCTTCAAGATGCACATGCCGTGCCATGATGCGGCGGAAGCGTTCCTCGTCGATACGGAAAATCTCGGCGATCCGCGCCAAAAAGGCCATTTCCTTCTCGTGGATCAGCCCATCGGCTTTCGCGATGTGGAACAGGCCGTCGATGACGTTTTCCAGCATCGGGCAATTCTGCGAGGCACCCGTCGAGCAGAGATTGGCAAGGTTCGAGGCATAGGCCTCATAGCCGGCAATGTCCTGACGCGCGAGATTGTAGAGACGCGCGACGTTGCGGGCTTCTTCATCGGGAAAATCGAAGATCTGCTGGAATGCCTTCACTTCGGCCTCGGTCACGACGCCGTCCGCCTTGGCCATCTTGGCGGAAAGCGCGATGATCGCCACCGAGAACGACACCTGACGGCGCGTTTCCGGGTCACCCTCGAACAGGGTACGGATCGCCTCGACCACGCGGCCGAGCGCGTTTCCGGCCGCGTCGCCAATGGCGCCGACAAGGCGTTCCCAGAAGGAGGAAATATGCAGGCAATCGAAATCGAAAATCATGTGCGCAATTGACCAGATTGGCCCGGGATTTGCAACGGGCCGGACGGACGGCGACGGATTAAACTATGTTCATCTATTTCGAACAATCCCGGCCTTTTCGCGGCGGATTGACCATCCAGCAACGTCTGAACGTCCGGGCCGTGCCCTCACATTCGCGTGTCACGCAGCCAGACTGCTCCGAAACCATGAGGCCACGCCTGGCGGTTGAGCGCCACCGATTCCATCGGCACTGCCCCGATGCCGAAAATTTTCATCAGCACTTCACTTTACAGATGCCCCCTCCTGCCCCATCCCTTTCATCGTTTTAGCCGATGCTCAATTCGTCTGAGGCGAATATGGGCGCGAAGGAGGATCGATGGCCAGAAACACCGACAAGACCAAGGTTGCGCTTCTTACCGCAGGCGGGCTTGCGCCCTGCCTCTCGTCCGCCGTTGGCGGACTGATCGAACGTTACAGCGAGATCGCCCCGGACGCGGAGATCATCGCCTATCGCTCGGGTTATCAGGGCGTTCTCCTCGGCGACAGTATCGAAATCACGCCGGCAATGCGCCAAAAGGCCCCTCGTCTTCACCGCTATGGCGGCTCGCCGATCGGCAATAGCCGCGTCAAGCTCACCAATGCCGCCGATTGCGTCAAGCGCGGCCTCGTCAAGGAAGGCGAGAACCCGTTGAAAGTCGCGGCCGAACGGCTGGCCGCCGATGGCGTCACCATTCTCCATACGATCGGCGGTGACGATACCAACACGACCGCGGCCGATCTTGCCGCCTATCTTGCCAGCAACGGCTATGACCTGACCGTCGTCGGCCTGCCGAAGACGGTAGACAATGACGTCGTGCCGATCCGCCAGTCGCTTGGCGCATGGACGGCGGCGGAGGCAGGCGCAGACTTCTTCGACAATGTCTCCAACGAACAGACCGCCGCCCCGCGCACCCTTGTTATCCACGAGGTCATGGGCCGCCATTGCGGCTGGCTGACTGCCGCAACGGCCCGCGCCTATATGCAGAAGATCAAGGGCAACGACTATGTCGACGGCCTGATGATGAATGCCGAGCTGAAGGCCATCGACGCCTCTACCTGCCGGAGATGAAATTCGATCTCGAAGGCGAGGCCGACCGGCTGAAATCGGTGATGGACAAACGCGGCTGCGTCACGCTTTTCGTCTCCGAAGGCGCCTGCATGGATGCGATCATCGCCGAGCGCGAGGCGGCTGGCGAGGTGGTCAAGCGTGACGCCTTCGGCCATGTGAAGCTCGACACGATCAATGTCGGCAACTGGTTCCAGAGCCGATTCGCAGCGCTTCTCGGCGCGGATCGCTCGATGGTGCAGAAATCCGGCTACTACGCCCGCTCGGCACCGGCCAATGGCGCCGACCTGATGCTGATCAAGGGCATGGTCGATCTTGCGGTAGAAAACGCGCTTGCCGGCGTCTCTGGCGTCACCGGCCATGACGAGGATCGGAACGGACAGTTGAGAACCATCGAATTCCCGCGAATCAAGGGTGGAAAACATTTCGATCTGACGGCAAAATGGTTCGCGGAAGTGATGGACACGATCGGTCAGCGCTACGAGCAGGCATGAGGTCATTTGCAAGGGTCGCCACAATGGCCAGCATGACTGCGTTTCGGCGCGTCGCCGGGATCGTGACCTGGGATCGTGAACTGGGATCGTGACCTGGGATCGTGACACAGGTAGGCCGGTACCGGATGCCGGCCTTGGAAAAGTTGTAACGGACGCTCGCAGGCGCCGGGAAGGAAACGGGGATGACGCTTGATCTATGGTTCGCTTTTGCTGCGGCCACAATCTTCTTCGTCCTTTTGCCAAGCCCGGCCAAGCGGCTTGTTGCCACCTTCTCGCTCCAGCGCGGCCGCGTCGTCGCGCTGCTGACCGTTCCGGCCCTCGTGCTCGGCCTGTCGGCAACCTTCGCGATTGCGCTCGTGCCGGTCTTCCTCGTTGCCTTCTATCTGCCGGCCGCCATGGAGACCATCGCCTGGGTCGGCGTCGCCTATCTGATGCTCTACATTCTCTGGTGCTTTCAGGATCCGCGCGCCAAGGGACCGGTCGCCGACAATGACAATCTGCCGGAGCGTCGCGCGGTCCGGATCTTCTCGCATGTCCTCAACGCCCCCCTCTCCGGCAGCCGCTACATCTTTGCCCTGGCGGCGCTCCAGACGCAGTTCCTGACGCAATCCACAGCAACTTTGCTGACCGCAGCCGGCCTGTTCGTCACCTTCCTCGCAGCGGCTCTTGCCGCCTCGCTCTTCGTCGCACTTCTCCCCTCCCTTGCACTCAGCCGGCGCCGCATTCGCAGGCCTTCCACGACAGGTCCGGGCAAGGCCCGTCAGGTATTCATCGCCAGACGCGCGGTCACTGCCGGCTACCGGCGGATTGCAGCCTGAACGGTTTCAGACGGGTCGCCAGACACGCCGAAGCCAGGGCAAACGATATGAGCCCTCCGGGCCATCTTGCCCACGCCCGCCTTATACGTTAATGAAAATCCACATTTGGTAACTTTTGGGCGGGCCGGGGTAACCAATTATTATGAAAGCGACCCAATGGCGGTAATTCGGTTCATCGGCCGTGGAACGGCTGCGGCATTGTTGATGTCGTCGGCACTTGCCGGATGTTCGAGCGTCGAACGCGACCAGAAAATGGCTTCGGCGGAACACGCCGGGTCTGCCAAGATCGCTTCTGCCGAAGGAGCAACCACCCAATTCAACGGCCCTCTTCCGGTCGGTGATCAGCCGATGATGGTGGCGCAGCAGGGCGGTGCAACGGCCGCTGACGCTTCGATGGCCGCACAGCCGACGATCGCTCTGACCAAGACCGGTCGCATCGCCGTTCCGGTTCCGGCAGAAGCCGAAACCGCCTCCGTCCAGTCCGCAGCCATGGCATCGCCGGTCATGGCGCCGATCCTTGCCTTCAAGCCGCAAACCATTTCCGCAGCCGTGCAGCCGCCGGTTCTGGCGCAGGCCCAGCCTCTCGCTCAGCCCCTCACCCAGGGTCAGGCCGCAGCGCCGGGTCAGTTCCAGCCGCAGCAGGCTCAGGTCGCGGCACAATATGCCCAGCAGCCGACAGCAGCCGGCACCGCCTCGCAGAAGTCGAGCCGCCTGATTTCCCCGCCGGTCGCACAGGCCGTCGCTAATGGCCAGATCCAGCCGGCCGCCGCACAGGCGATCGCCCTCGACGAGCCGGAACTCACACCGGACATGGTGGCGCTCCAGCACGTCATTCCGCTGCCGCGCCCCGATACCGGCCCGACGCTTCCGGCAGCTGGCGTCACGACACTTGCCTATGCCGGCCAGCCCAAGGCCGTCTCCGCCATCTCGGCAATCAACCGCGGCATGGACTTCCCGCCGGCTCCCGGCGATCCGCTGCCGGAAACTGCGGCAGACGCCCCGCCGGAACTGAAGAAGCTCATTCACCGTTACGCCGGCCTCTATGGCGTACCGGAATCGCTCGTCCACCGTGTCGTTCATCGTGAGAGCAAGTACGATCCCAAGGCCTATCACAAGAACGGCTATTGGGGCCTGATGCAGATCCGCTATGCGACCGCCAAGGCCATGGGCTACCAGGGTCCGCCGAAGGGTCTTCTCGACGCCGAGACGAACCTCAAATACGCGATCAAGTATCTGCGCGGCGCCTGGCTCGTTGCCGACAACAAGAACGACAACGCCATCCAGCTCTATGCCCGCGGCTACTATTACGATGCCAAGCGCAAGGACATGCTGGACGAGATCGACAGCGATCAGCGCCCGACGGCAGTTGCCTTCAGCATGCCGGTCAGCACGCCTGCCGGCATCGCGGCGAGCGTACCGGCCAAGTAACCCGGATCGTAATTCCCCTGTCCGGGTGTCAGCCCCAGCCGCACCACCACCAGATCCAGTGACGGCATGACGGCAACCGTCTGCCCGTCATGGCCGCTGAGATAGAATGTATCCGGCGGCATCCGTCCCTTCACCGCCCCCTCGCGTGAAGGCAGCCATGTCTGCATCTGCGTGAAGCGCCCGCCGGAATGTCCGTTCGGCACCTGCATCAGCGAGACGAACCCTTCCGGCAGGATGCGCCGGCCGTTCCACACCCCGTCACGGGAAAGAAGCAGACCGAATCGCGCCCAGTCCCGCGCCGTCGCATAGAGATAGGAACTGCCGACGAATGTCCCCTCGGCATCAGTCTCCATCACGGCACTTTCCATCCCGATCGGCTCGAACAGCGCCCGCCGGGGATAATTGAGCGCCGCAGTCCTGTCGCCGATCTTCTCCATCCACAAACGAGAAAGAAGCGTCGAGGTGCCGGAGGAATAGCTGAAGGCCGTGCCCGGTGCTGCGACGAGCGGCTTGCCCGCCACGAACCGCGCCATGTCGCTTTCGAGAAACAGCATCCGCGTCACATCGGCAACCGTGCCGTAATCCTCGTTGAATTCGAGACCGCTTTCCATCGACAAGAGATTGGCAAGCGTGATCTTCTCCCGCTCGCTGCCGCGCCATGCGGCGACGAGATCATGATCCGTCAGCGCCATCCTGCCATCACCGATCAGCGTGCCGATGATCGCCGCATTGACGGTCTTGGTCATCGACCAGCCGATCAGCGGCGTGGAGGCGGAAAAGCCCGCCCCATAGGTCTCGCCGACGATCCGGCCATTCTTCACCACCACGACGGCACGCATGCCCGGCCCGGTCAAAGCAGGATCTGAGAGAATGTTCGTAACCGATTCATTCGATTCGACCTTCTGCCCTTCCGGCCAGAGGCGATCTGCCCCAGCAGCAGCTGCTGCAGCAACAACAGGCGTCACCCCGATCGCCGGCGGCGCCTTGCCATCGGGCCGCACCGTGCAGCCCAGCCCATCGCGATAGACGGCCTCGCTTGTGCCGAATATCCAGAGGAACCCCGCATGAACCTCCCGCGCTTCCCGATCGACGGAGACGCGCATCAGCTCCAGAAGCCTGTTGCCCGGCGCCTGCACATCGACGGCCAGAACCTCATCCGGATCGCGCCCGGCGATGAACACGTTGGAGCAGACAATTTTCGCCGCATAGCCGCTTCCCACCCGCAACAGTTCCGGCGGCATCAGCGTCAGCCACAACCCGGTGGCAGCAATCAGGAGAACGATGAGCAGGCAGAGGATTTTCGCGGCGGCAACGACAAATCGCATGAAGGGCTCCGGGTTCCGATCGGACTGCGATCGAAGCAGGTTTATGCGTCGGGCGAAAGACACGAAGCCGAAAGACACGAAGCGATCAGTCGGCGTCTGACTGCCCCCGCCCCGAAAGCGGCAGGCATTGCTGCATATCCGTCATTCACAATCGGCGTCATCACCCTGTTGCACGACAGGCTTAAACGCACCGGAACCTCAATCGGGATGGGACAAGCCGATGGCCGACATTGCACAGGAAGCCGGTTTCCGGAAAAATCAGAAACTCAAGGACGCCCTTCTTCAGCATCGTATGCTCTCAAGCCAGGGTTTGTCGGAACGGCTTTTCGGCCTGCTCTTTTCCGGCCTCGTCTATCCGCAGATCTGGGAAGATCCTGAAATCGACATGCGGGCGATGGAGCTTGCCGAGGGCCATTCGGTCGTCACCATCGGTTCCGGCGGCTGCAACATGCTGGCCTATCTGTCGCGTTCGCCGAAATCGATCGACGTCGTCGATCTCAACCCGCATCACATCGCCCTCAACCGCCTGAAGCTTTCAGCCTTCCGCCACCTCGCAAGCCACGCCGATGTGGTGCGCTATTTCGGCATGACCGAGACCAAGGCCAACAGCCGCCTGTTTGACGCCGACATCGCCCCGAACCTCGATGAGGCGACACGCGCCTATTGGCAGAAGCGCACCCTGTCCGGCCGTCGCCGCGTCGAAGTCTTCGACCGCAATATCTACCGCACCGGCCTTCTCGGCCGCTTCATCGGTGCCGGCCACCTGATCGCCCGCCTGCACGGCATCGATCTGACCGAGATGGCGAAGACCAAATCCCTGCGCGAACAGCGCCAGTTCTTCGACGATCGCATCTCGCCTTTGTTCGACAAGCCGCTGATCCGCTGGATCACCGCCCGCAAGAGCTCACTCTTCGGCCTCGGCATCCCGCCCCAGCAATATGACGAACTGGCCGGCATGGCCGATGGCGGCTCGATTGCGCCGGTCCTGCGCCAGCGCCTCGAAAAGCTCGCCTGCCATTTTCCGCTGCGTGACAATTATTTCGCCTGGCAGGCCTTCATGCGCCGCTATCCGGCCGCTCACGAGGGATCGCTCCCCACCTATCTTCAGGCCGAATATTACCGGACGATCCGCGCCAATGTCGATCGCGCCGCGGTTCACCACGAAAGCTATACCGAGCTTCTGAAGCGCAAGCGGCCGGCACGGTCGATCGCTACATCCTCCTTGACGCGCAGGACTGGATGACCGACGAGCAGCTGAACGACCTCTGGACCGAGATCACCCGCACCGCCGCCCCCGCGCCCGCGTCATCTTCCGCACCGCCGCCGAAAAGAGCGTGCTCGACGGCCGCTTGTCCGAGGCGCTGGCCGACCAGTGGGATTACCTTGCCGACCGCTCGCTCGACCTGAACCTTCAGGATCGCTCCGCCATCTATGGCGGCTTCCACATCTATGTGAGGAAGGGCTGATGGCGATCGATCTGGCCAAGCCTTCGGCCTCCTCCGATCATGCCAAAAGCATGGACCGGATGTACCGCTATCAGCGCCACATCTACGACCTCACTCGCAAATACTATCTCTTCGGTCGCGACCGCGCGATCGAGGGGCTGAAAATCCCGCCGCAGGGCTCGCTGCTCGAAGTCGGCTGCGGCACGGGCCGCAACCTGCTTCTCGCCCATCGCCGCTATCTCGACGCCAATCTCTACGGTCTCGATATCTCCGCCGAGATGCTGCAGAGCGCCCGCGCCAATTTCCGCGGTCTGAAAACCTCGCCCGAACTGCGCGTCGCCGACGCCACCGATTTCTCGCCCCGCGATTTCGGTGTCGACGGTTTTGACCGCATCCTCATCTCATACGCATTGTCGATGATACCCGGCTGGGAAAAGGCGGTGGACGCCGCACTCGCCGCCCTTGCCCCGAACGGTTCGCTGCACATCGTCGATTTCGGCCAGCAGGAAGACCTGCCGCGCTGGTTCGGCCAGATGCTCAAGGCCTGGCTCACCCGCTTCCACGTCACACCACGGCCGGATCTGCATGAAGCGCTGGAAGCCCGGCTTCACGCGGCAGATGCCGACATGGCCTTCGAGACGATCGGCTGGGGCTATGCGTGGCACGCCGTGATCCGCCGTCGGGGCTGAGGTCGTAAGCGAGGGGCGCGCGTTTTTCAGCTTGCCCTAACGGAATTTTTACGACGTTATGGTGAACATGACGTTCATGCCTCCCTGTGTATTGCGTTCGCGGGGCGAGAGGCTTCCGTTTCGTCTCTGATTTGAGGACATCAATGCCTCGGCTCCCGACTGCTTTGCTTGCCGCAGCCCTTTTCGCCATTGGCCTTTCCGCGACGTCCTGCACGTCGACGCGTTACGATCTGATCTCCACCTCGTCTATCGGCAAGGGGAAGTTCAAGGATGCCAAGCCGGCCGATTTCGGCTCCGACCATCCGGGCAAGCACGACATCCACGGCATCGACCTGTCCAAGTGGAACGGCGACGGCGTAGACTGGCCGACAGTCAAGAAATCCGGCATTTCCTTCGTCTTCTTCAAGGCGACCGAGGGCAAGGATCGCGTCGATCCGACCTTTGAGAAGAACTGGCGCGCGGCTGCCGCCGTCGGCATTCCCTATGCGCCCTATCATTTCTACTATTTCTGTTCGACACCCGACGAGCAGGCCGACTGGTTCATCCAGAACGTGCCGAAGGCATCCGTCCAGATGCCGCCCGTGATCGACGTCGAATGGAACCACTCCTCCAAGACCTGCAAGCTGAGGCCCGACCCGGCAACGGTACGCGCCGTCATGAAGCGTTTCATGGACCGGCTGGAGGCCTATTACGGCAAGCGCCCGATCATCTACACGTCGGTCGATTTCCACCGCGACAACCTCGTCGGCTATTTCGACAACTATCCGTTCTGGGTCCGCTCGACCGCCGCCCATCCGAGCAAGATATACCCGGATCGCCGCTGGTCCTTCTGGCAATATACCGGCACCGGCATCGTTCCCGGCGTCAAGGGCCAGACGGATATCAACGTCTTTGCCGGCAATGCCAAACAGTGGCGCACATGGATCGCCCAGCTTGAGCACCCGATCCAGGATAGCGGCACGGCGGTGGCGGCAGCCGCTCCGCTGCGACGGCAGCACCCGTTGCTCCGGTCGCCTATGCCGATGCCAATCCTGTCATGCAGCCGGCACTCCAGCCCTTTGCGATGCCGGAATAAACCCGTACCATGACGGCGCTTCAATTCGCCGTTGCTCAAGAATAGCTGGCTGGCTTTACGTTAGCGCTTGCGATAAAACCACCGCGACCAGCCAGCCGGCGCTGCCGATCGATCGAAGACAAGGATCAGCACGAGGGTGGCTTTCGATCATTTTTGGGAACGACGATGTCTGCCACACCCTTCCGCCGTCTTGCTACGGGCTGCCTTTTCCTGACGGCCCTCTCAACCACCGCCATCTCCACCAGCGCCATGGCGCAGGCGCCATCCGCGGCGGCCACGGCAGCGCCCGCCGGCTCCGTTCCCTGCGGCGGCGATCTTTCGACATTCCTCGCCGGCGTCAAGGCAGAGGCCGTCTCCAAGGGTGTTCCGGCCAATGTTGCCGATGAGGCACTGGCCGCGCCGTGATCGACCCCAAGGTTCTCGCCCGCGACCGCGCCCAGGGCGTCTTCCGCCAGACCTTCCTCGAATTCTCGCAGCGCACCGTCAGCCAGGGCCGCCTCGATATCGGCCGCCAGAAGATGAAGACCATGGCCGACGTCTTCTCCCGCGCTAAGAACGAGTTCGGCGTGCCCGCCGGTGTCATCACCGCCTTCTGGGCGATGGAAACCGATTTCGGCACCTTCCAGGGCGATTTCAACACCCGCAACGCGCTCGTCACCATGGCGCATGATTGCCGCCGCCCGGAACTGTTTCGCCCGCAGCTGATCGCGGCCATCGAGATGGTCCAGCATGGCGACCTCAACCCGGCCACCAATACCGGTGCCTGGGCCGGTGAAATCGGTCAGGTGCAGATGCTGCCGGAAGACATCATCGCCTATGGCGTCGATGGCGATGGCGACGGTCATGTCAACGTCAAGCAGAGCAGCGCCGATGCCGTGCTGACGGCCGCGAAATTCATCCAGCATCTCGCTTCAAGGCCGGCCAGCCATGGCTGCAGGAAGTCAGCGTTCCGGAAAACCTGCCCTGGGAAAAGAGCGGCCTCGGCAACGAGATCCCGGCAAGCCAGTGGTTCGCCTATGGTGTGAAGCCGCGCGACGGCGACACCTCCTTCGGCACCCTTCCGGCAGCCCTCATCCTGCCGCAGGGCCGCAAGGGCCCGGCCTTCCTGACCTACCCGAACTTCAATATCTATCTCGAATGGAACAAGTCGTTCATCTACACGACGTCCGCCGCCTATTCGCCCACCCGCCTCTCGGCGCCCCGACCTATAACAAGGGCAATCCGGATCCGGTCTCGACGATGCCGGCATGCGCGCGCTGCAGACCAAGCTGGAAGCCAAGGGCTATGACATCGGCAAGGTCGACGGCATTCTCGGCTCCGGCACCCGCGTCGCCGTGCAGAAGGAACAGGCCCGCCTTGGCCAGCCGGCCGATGGCTGGCGACCCAGGCGCTGCTCGACGCGCTCTGAGCCTTCGACACGCAGCAATGACTTGCAGAATGGCAGCGCCCTCCGGGCCGCTGCCATTTTCTTTTCATGCGACGACTGCCGTGTATTTTCGCCGGAGAGTGGAAATCGGGTGGCGCGGCGGCTTGCCGCGCGCTATCTGTTCACCCTTCGTTCAAGGAGGAGGGGATTCGCCATGAGCACGCCATCGACGACGGCCACAAGACCGAGCACGCTTGCCTGGTTGCTGATCGCACTCCTCGGCCTGATCTGGGGTGGTTCCTTCTTCTCGCCCGCATTGCCATCCATGAAGTCCCGCCGCTGACGCTCGTCTTCCTGAGACTCGGGCTCGCAGCGCTTGCGCTCCATATCTATATCGGCGGCCGTTTCGATCTTTATCCGACGCTGAAGGCACACTGGAAGTCTTTCGCAGTCCTGGGCTTCCTCAACACGCCCTGCCCCATGCGCTGATCTTCTTCGGCCAGACGCAGATCGGCGCGGGCCTTGCCTCCATCCTCAATGCGACGACACCGGTCTGGACCGTGCTGATCGCCAATTACTGGACCCCGGACGAGAAGCTCAGCGCCGCCAAGATCGGCGGCTGCCTGCTTGGCCTTCTCGGCACCGCAATCCTGATCGGCCCGAGCCTTGCGGGCACGACCTCGATTCCGCTCTGGGCGCTCATCCTGCCGCTCTGCGCCGCAATCTCCTACGGCTTTGCGGGAACCTATGGAAAGCGCTTCCGCGCCATCCCGGCAATCGTCATTGCCTGCGGCCAGCTGACGGCATCGAGCCTGATGGTCCTGCCTGTCTCGCTCCTGGCCGACCACCCCTGGACCCTGCCCGTGCCGTCGCTTCCGGCCATTGCCGCAATCCTCGCTCTGGCGCTGATTTCCACGGCCTATGCCTATCTCCTGTTCTTCCGCATCCTCGGCCTCGCCGGCGCACCAACACCTCTCTTGTGACCCTGCTGATCCCGCCTTTCGCGATCCTGCTTGGCGCACTCTTCCTCGGCAAAAGGCTCGGTGCGACGGATTTCGCCGGCATGCTGGTCATCGGTTTTGGCCTCGTCGTGCTGGACGGAAGGCTGTTTCGCAGGCGCGAAAATGCCGCCTGACCACGGCCGGAAAGGCCTCGTTTACCCTCTCGATTCATCGAGTTTAACGCCGGATCACGAGAATTTAACAATCTGAAACGCGTCGTTACGACGCTAAAATTCACCTGTTTTCAACAGGATAGAGAACTTCCGCGACAATTTGACAGCAGTTGGAACCGCAGCGCAGCAACGAATTCGCTTTCCAAAGGCCACAAATCAGACATAAACTCTAACGGTCAACGCAAGGAGGCAAACATGGGACGTACCTACAATCTCAATGTCCTCGTCGTCGGTGCAGCATTCGTTTTCGTCGCTTCGATGCTCTTCATCTGAGTTGCGAAATGCACCAACCTTCAAGAGGTCTGATCTTGCATCCATGACCGTTTGATACAGTCACTTGCCAAAGCGGAGCGAATTTCGCTCCAAACTATAAAGCCCATGTTCCAGACGGAACATGGGCTTTTCCAGTTCTAGGGCCTTGCGCAATCAGGACTGCCCTCAGGCAGCAGCCCCGACCTTGCGCACCGGCTTGCGGCCGAGCCGCTCCAGCACCGCCGTGACAAGCGGCGCGCGGTTCATCGTGTAGAGATGGAAGTCGTCGAGGCCACGGCGCATCAGATCCTCGATCTGTTCGGCAGCCACATCCGCCGCCACCTCGGCGCGCTCTTCCGGCTTGTCGTCATAGCCTTCAAAACGGGCATCGAGGAAGGACGGCACAGTCGAGCCGCAACGGCCTGCGAAGCGCTTCAACTGCGTCAGGTTCTGGATCGGCATGATGCCCGGCACGACCGGGATGGTGATGCCGGCCGCACGCACCTTTTCGAGATAGGTCTCGAACACGTCGTTATCGAAGAAGAACTGGGTGAGCGCGCGCGTCGCGCCGGCATCCGCCTTGCGCTTCAGCGTATCGATATCGGCGAAGATATCCCGGCTTTCCGGGTGCTTTTCCGGATAGGCGGAAACCGAAACATCGAAGTCGCCATAGGCAAGCAGCATCTCGACCAGCTGTGCCGTATCGGAAAACCCGTCCGGATGCGGCGTGTATTCGGCACCGATCCCGGCTGCCGGATCACCGCGCAGCGCCACGATGCGGCGCACGCCGGCCGCCCGCAGCTCTTCCACAACGGCCTTCACCTCTTCGCGCGAAGCATCGACGCAGGTCAGATGCGAGGCGGTAGAAAGGCGCGCGTCGGAGATCATCCGGCCGACGGTTGCCAGCGTCGGCGCCTTGGTCGAGCCGCCGGCACCATAGGTCACGGAGACGAAGTCCGGCTGGAAGACCGAGAGCTGCTCGACCGTCTGCCAGAGCTGCGCATCCATCTCCTCGGACTTCGGCGGGAAGAATTCGTAGGACAGGCCGAATTCTTTCCCGGCGGCTGGTGTGGTTTCCATTATATGCTCCTGGACCTGTCTATTCTGTGCCTGATTATTCTGGG
Source organism: Shinella sp. UYSO24 (assembly GCA_902167985.1). Lineage (GTDB taxonomy): Bacteria > Pseudomonadota > Alphaproteobacteria > Rhizobiales > Rhizobiaceae > Neorhizobium. Next base: position 54,282 of record CABHNZ010000005.1, on the reverse strand, counting down.
TCATGACATCGAGGCGTTATGAGTATTACGCGATGGGTATTGCGCGTGGGTCGGCGTCTGTGAATTAGGCTGCGTTACCCGCCATCAGCATGCGGCGGTCGCGGGCAAGCCAGACGGTGACGGTCAGCGCGCCCTCCTTGCCCGGCGCAAGATCGATTGCCTGCTCCACGTCAAGCCCGGCCTTGGTCAGCCATTCGGCCATCAGCTGGTGCGAGAAGCCGAGGCGCACATGCGCATGGTCGTCCCGCAGATGTTCAAGACTGTGCGGCGCGAAATCGACGATCACAAGACGCCCGCCCGGCCGCAGCACCCGCGCCGCCTCCGCAATCGCCAGATCCGGCTGATCGAGGAAGTGCAGAACCTGATGCACGGTGACGAAATCGAAATCCTGGCCCTCGAGCGGCAGGTTGAGAATGTCGGCATGGCGCACCGATGCCTTGGTGATCCCGGCCTTGTCGAGATTGGCACGCGCCACCGTCAGCATGTCGCGGCTCTGGTCGACGCCGGTCGCCCGGCGATAGAGCGGCGACAGCAATTGCAGCATCCAGCCGGTGCCCGTGCCGAGATCCAGCATGGAATCGATCGGTGTGGTGCCGACAAGCTTCAACAGCGCCGCTTCCACCGTATCGTCGCTGGCATGCAGGCGGCGAAGCTCATCCCAACCGGAAGCGTTGCGGCTGAAATAGGATTGCGCCCGCTCCGCCCTCTGCCGCTTGACGGCAGCAAGCCGCTCTCCGTCACGCAGGAGAACCGGATCCTCGCCCGAGACCGATGCGAGAAGCGTCCTGACGACGGTCGGCGCCAGCCCTTCCTGCCGCAGCCGGAAATAGGCCCATGCGCCTTCCTGATAGCGCTCGATCAGGTTCTCTTCGGCCAAGAGCTTCAGGTGCCGCGAAATACGGGGCTGCGATTGGCCGAGAATGTCTGTAAGATCGGTGACGGTCAGATCGCCGGCAGCCAGAAGCGCCAGAAGACGGAAACGGGTAGGCTCTCCCGCCGTCTTCAACACATCCACCAACGTATCCAGAGCCAATCCCACCGAGTCATCCTTCATCGATCAACATATAAAGATATCTTTATGTGATCCAGGCCACGGATGCAAGTGGCCCGGCCGCCTTCCGCATGCTCTCCAACAGAAAAAGGGAGACAGCGCGGCGCTGCCTCCCTTTTTATTTCAGTCATGCACCGGTTTCGCGGCGGGATGCTCAGCACTCTTCCCAGTCCTGCCCGCCGCTGGCGGCAGTTCCACCGCTCGCAGCGCGCCGCGGCGCAGCTACCCTTGCCTGCTGGGCAGGAGCGGAAGCCTGACGCTGCCAGGCCTGCTCGGGCGCACGCGACGGGGCGCGCATCCGCACGCCCATGCCCCGCAGCTCGCCGGCACCTTGTGCACTCTGATGGCCACCCTGCTGGCCCAGCTGGAAATGCGCCAGAAGATCGGAAAGCTTCTGGCTTTCCTGAGCAAGACCGGCACCGGCCGCACTCATCTCTTCCACCATCGCGGCATTCTGCTGGGTCGCCTGGTCCATGTGGTTGACGGCGGTATTGACCTCGCCAAGCCCGACCGACTGTTCCTGTGCGGCAGTCGCGATTGCATCCATATGCGCATTGACGGTCAGAACCAGCTGCTGGATCTGGCCGAGCCCCTCGCCCGTGTCGCTGACGAGGCGCACGCCTTCGCCGACGCGCGCGGCCGATTGGTGATCAGACCCTTGATCTCCTTGGCAGCATTGGCCGAACGCTGCGCAAGCTCACGCACTTCCTGAGCGACGACCGCAAAGCCCTTGCCCGCCTCGCCGGCACGCGCGGCTTCGACACCGGCATTCAGCGCAAGCAGGTTGGTCTGGAAGGCGATCTCGTCGATCACGCCGATGATCTGGCTGATCTGGCGGGACGAATCCTCGATCTTCTGCATCGCGGTCACGGCATTGCGCACGACCTGACCGGAGTGATCGGCACGGGCACTGGCATCGCGCACCACATCACGCGCTTCGGACGTGCGCCGCGAGGTGGCGGTGACATTGGCGGTGATCTCTTCTAGCGCTGCGGCGGTCTCTTCCAGAGAAGCCGCCTGCTGTTCGGTGCGCTTGGCCAGATTGTCCGAAGCGTCCGAGATCTCCTTCGAGCCGGAGGATACGGTCGTCACCGAATGACCGACGCCGACCAGTGCATCGCGCAGCTGCGCAACGGACGTGTTGAAGTCGTGACGCAGCGGCTCGAACTGCGTCGCGAAGGGCTGGTGGATCTCGCAAAGCATGTCGCCGGCAGAAAGACGGCGAAGACCTGCCGCAAGCGAACCCGTCGCCTGGTTGAGACGGGCTTCAGCCTCTTCCTCGGCGCGGCGCTGCAGCTCGACACGATCACGCTCGGCCGCAATGCGGTTGCTCTCGGCATTCGCTTCAAGTTCGCGATTGCGGATCGCCGCCTCACGGAACACCTCGACCGACTGCGCAATCGCACCGATCTCGTCCTTGCGGCGGGCGCCGGCACCGTGACCGTCAGGTCGCCGGCAGCAAGCGCGCCCATGCATTCAGTAATCCGCGAGAGCGGCCGCACGACGCGACGGATGACGACAGCCATGCCGCCGATCGCAAGCAGGGCGACAGCGAGGAAGGCGATGACATCGATCATCAGCGTGTAGGCCGCGCCGGAGACCGCAGCAAGCGAGGCCGCTTCCAGCTGGTCCATGGCCGAGGAGGCAACCGCTGCCAGCGAACCGAGAGCGGCCGTTACCTTGGTGCGCCATTCGTCGATACCGACCTTGGCCGGCTGGCCGTCCTTCAGCTGACCGACGATATCCTTGCGCCACTGGGCGAAATCACCGGAAAAATAGCTCTGGTTGGCCGTGTCGAAACCGCTGCGCAGCACATCCGGCGTCGCCGGATGATCGACCAGAACCTTGACCGCATTCCAGGCAAAGCCCGATGCGCTGTCATTGCTGGCAACAGCCGCCGCTTCGGCGCCGCTCAGCGGACGACCTGCAGCGATGGCCGCATTGAGCGAGATCGTCGCCGTGCCGCCCAGCGAACGGGCAGCCCAGGCATAGGAACGGATCTGGATGAGCGCGACCATGGTCGGATCCAGCGTGCGGATCTCACCCTCGACGGCGATCGATCCGCCTTCCAGCACATTGATGAACTCGCTGCCGAGATCGAGGATCGCCTTGTCCTGCCCCTTTTCGCGGGCTTCCAGCTCAAGCGCCATCTGCTGGTCGATGATCTGGCGCTGCGCCAACAGGCGCTCATAGGTCGATTTGATCGAAGCAATCGCGGCCTGCACCTTGGCACCGGAGAGATCGCCCGCAACCGTCAGGCCTGCGGCCATGGCGGCATCGACCTTGGCTCGCGAAGCCTTGACGCTGGAATAGGAAGACGCGCCGGCCGACTTGCTGAGGGTCAGCGCCGTCGCGCTGTCGCCGCGCTCGCTGCGGAAATTGAGAAGCGCGTTGAACAGCGCCTTGTCCACCTGCGCCAGTCTGGCGACATCCTGGTAGGACTGGTAGCGCGAATAAGCGGAAATCGTCGACTGCCCGACGACACCAGCCAGAGCAAGGCTGAAGACGAGAAAGGCCGCGACGAGGATATTGCGGATGGAGAACATTGGACCCCCAGATTTTAACTGGTCGGTACAATTACCGTAAGTAATTAAAAACTTAGTAAATTAGAATGAAACCTGCTTTCACCAGAAATGAAAACGGCGCCGAAAGCATCGGCGCCGTTTTCATTTGGTCATATCTTTCTGCCGCACCGTAAGGGCGGCATGAGCCCGGCAAGCCGGGCCCGATCCGCTTAGCGGGTCAGGCGCTTGTAGGCCTGGCTTCCGGCATTGAGAGCATCCGGGCCGAGGCGGCGGATCTTGTCCTGTTCGTAGTCTTCGAAGTTGCCTTCGAACCATTCCACATGGCCGTCACCTTCGAAGGCGAGGATATGCGTGGCCAGACGGTCGAGGAACATGCGATCGTGGCTGATGATGATGGCGCAGCCGGCGAAGGCTTCGAGCGCGCTTTCGAGCGCACCGAGCGTTTCCGTATCAAGGTCGTTGGTCGGTTCGTCGAGGAGGAGAACGTTGCCGCCGGCCTTCAGCATCTTGGCAAGGTGAACGCGGTTGCGCTGACCACCCGAGAGATTGCCGACCTTCTGCTGCTGATCGCCGCCCTTGAAGTTGAACGCGCCGCAATAGGCGCGGGAGTTCATGTCGAACTTGCCGAGCTTGATGACTTCGGCACCACCGGAAATTTCTTCCCAGACGGTCTTGTTGCCATCCAGCGCATCACGGCTCTGGTCGACATAACCGAGATGTACCGTGTCGCCGATACGGATCGAACCGGCATCCGGCTTTTCCTGGCCCGTGATCATCTTGAACAGCGTCGTCTTGCCGGCGCCGTTCGGGCCGATAATGCCGACGATACCGCCCGGCGGCAGCTTGATCGACAGGTCGTTGATGAGCGTGCGCCCTTCAAAGCCCTTGGTGATGCCTTCCATCTCGATGACGACGTTACCGAGACGCTCGGAAACCGGGATGATGATCTGCGCGTCGCCGGGACGAATGCCCTCGGCCGCATCGACCAGCTGTTCATAGGCCTTGATACGGGCCTTCGACTTGGCCTGACGAGCCTTCGGGCTGGATGCGATCCATTCCTGTTCGCGCGACAGCGCCTTCTGGCGACCGGCCTCTTCGCGGCTTTCCTGCTGCATGCGCTTGGCCTTCGCCTGCAGATAGGCCGAATAGTTGCCTTCGTACGGAATGCCACGGCCGCGGTCGAGTTCGAGGATCCAGCCGGTGACGTTGTCGAGGAAGTAGCGATCGTGGGTGATCATCATCACGGCGCCCGGATAGTCGCGCAGGTGCTTTTCAAGCCATGCGATCGTCTCGGCGTCGAGATGGTTGGTCGGTTCGTCGAGGAGAAGCAGGTCCGGCTGCGACAGAAGCAGGCGGCAAAGCGCGATACGGCGACGCTCACCACCGGAAAGCACGGTGACGTCTGCATCCTTCGGCGGGCAGCGCAGGGCTTCCATCGCCATTTCGACCTGCTGCTCGAGATCCCAGAGGTTCTGGCTGTCGATGATATCCTGGAGCTTGGCGCCTTCGTCGGCGGTCTCGTCGGAATAGTTCATCATCAGTTCGTTGTAACGGTCGAGCACGGCCTGCTTGTCGGCCACGCCTTCCATGACGTTTTCGAACGCGTTCTTGTTGGGATCGAGATGCGGCTCCTGCTCGAGATAGCCGACGGTCGCACCTTCGGCGAGCCAGGCTTCACCGGTATATTCCTTGTCCTGGCCGGCAATGATACGCAGCACGGTCGACTTACCGGCACCGTTCGGACCGAGAATACCGATCTTGGCGTCAGGATAGAAGGACAGGTTGACGTTTTCGAGGATCTTCTTGGCGCCGTAGGACTTGTTGAGCCCCGACATATGATAGATGAACTGACGTGCCATGGATTAATGAGCTCCGGGAAAGAGTGTTTGGGCGCTATGTAGGCGAAGAGAGGCTCCGGGGCAACGGATCGCGCGCCGAAAGCCGCAGCTTTCACACCGACCGACCGACGTTTCCAAGATAATCTCCAATTGTGAAAGCACGAACCGCCAACCGGCCTGCCCCGGCCGAAAACCGGCCTGCTGCCGATCCGCATGGTCGCCGATCCGCATGGTCATTGCACCAGCCGCCCCAGTCTGCGAAAGATCGGCCGAAAGAACAAGGGGGCAAAAGCCCCGGTGAACGGCGGGCGCGCCATAAGAGGCTGTTGGAGGCCGTTCGGGAGCCATTCGGGGAGAAGACATGTTTCAAGAAACAGACCACATCGCCACACCGTCCGGCGCGACGATTGCCCTTCATCACCAATCGGCGACATCGCCGGCACGCGCCATTCTCCTCATCTCCCACGGCCTTGCGGAACATTCTCGCCGCTACGAACGCTTCGCCGTGGCAATGGCCGGGCATGGCTTCGAGGTCTATGCCTTCGATCACCGCGGCCATGGCGAGACGACGGCGCCCGACGCACCGCTCGGCCGTTTCGCGAGGCGTGGCGGCGCCCGCATCGTCGTCCATGACCTGATGGCCGTGCATGCGGAAACCCTGTCGCGCCACCCCGGCCTGCCCGTCATTCTGCTTGGTCATTCCATGGGTGGATTGATCGCGCTGAATGCAGCCGTCTCGCACCGACAAGCCTTTGCCGGCGTCGCCATCTGGAACTCCAACTTTCATCCCGGCTTGGCCGGCCGCGCCGCACAGGCCCTGCTTCTGGCGGAACGCGCCTTGAAAGGGTCGGACGTGCCGAGCCAGCTTCTGCCGCGCCTCACTTTCGAGGCCTGGGGCCGCTCCATCCCCGGCCACCGCACGCTCTTCGACTGGCTGAGCAATGACGCCGCCGAAGTCGATCGCTACATCGCCGATCCGCTCTGCGGCTTCGATGCCAGCGTCTCGCTCTGGCTCGATATTTTCGAACTGACATTCCGAGCGCCGTCTCTGCTCTCGCGCCTGCCGGCCGACCTTCCCCTCCACCTCGTCGGCGGCGCGGAAGACCCGGCGACAGACAAGGGCCGGGCCATCACCTGGCTTGCCGAGCGTGCCCGCAGCGCAGGTTTGACGAATGTCACGACGAGGATCTGGCCCGGCATCCGCCACGAGACACTGAACGACACCATCCGCGATCAGGCGACCGAGGAATTCGCGGCCTGGGCAAGCCGGGTCGCAGCAGCGCGCCTCTAAGGGCAACACCGGCGGAATGATCTCATGACATTTCGTCAAGTGCGTCCTTCCTCGCAAACCGCTATAGAGAAGCCAGTTGGTGGGGGGAGCCAACCGCCCCCATCCGCCCGGCAATCCTATTGCGTGATCGGTCGAGATGCCCCAGCCAGACGAAACCTCAATGAACCAGAAACCGCCTCTCTCAGCGTCCGCGTCATAGAGCTTGCCCGCGTGCTTGCCGGCCCCTGGGCGGGCCAGATGCTGGCCGATATGGGCGCCGACGTCATCAAGGTGGAAAACCCCGAGGCGGCGATGATACCCGTGCCTGGGGACCGCCCTTCGTCGAGGGTGTCGATGGCGAAAACCTCTCGGCCGCCTATTACCACTCCACCAATCGCGGCAAGCGCTCGATCGCCGTGGATTTCCGCACGGAAGAGGGTCAGGAAACGGTGCGGCGCTTGCAGCCGGCGCAGACGTGGTGATCGAGAATTTCAAGCTCGGCGGCCTGAAGAAATACGGGCTCGACTACGAGAGCCTGAAGAAGCTCAATCCGAAACTCGTCTACTGCTCGATCACCGGTTTTGGTCAGGATGGTCCCTATGCCCATCTCGCCGGTTACGATTACATCGTGCAGGGCATGTCCGGCTTCATGTCGATCACCGGCGAGCCGGATGGTCAGCCGATGAAGGCGGGCGTGGCCATCGCCGATATCTTCACCGGCATCTATGCCGTCACCGCCATTCAGGCCGCGCTGATCCATGCGATGAAGACGGGCGAAGGCCAAGAGGTGGACATGGCGCTGCTCGACGTCATGTCGGCCGTGCTTGCCAACCAGAACATGAACTACCTCGTTTCCGGCATCGCCCCGCAGCGGCTCGGCAATGCCCATCCGAATATCTCGCCCTATGAGGTCATCCCGGTTCAGGATGGCCATATCATTCTGGCGGTCGGCAATGACGGCCAGTTCCGCCGCTTCTGCCGCATCCTCGGCATCGAGATGGTCGCCGACGACGAGCGCTACGCCACCAACAAGGCCCGCGTCGCCCACCGGATCGAGCTACGCAGCCTGCTCGTCAACGAGACGACGAAATGGGCGAAGGCCGATCTGCTGGCCGCCTGCGGCGAGAATGCCGTTCCGGTCGGCCCGATCAATTCGATCGGCGAAATGTTCGAAGACCCGCAGGTTAAGGCGCGTGGCCTGCGCATCGATCTGGAAACGGCCGACGGCACCTCGATCCCCGGCGTCCGCACGCCGATCGTCCTGTCGAAGACGCCGCTTTCCTATCACCGCCCGAGCCCAAAGGTGGGCGAGCATACGGCGGAAATTCTGGCTGAACTGGATGCACTCGACAGGAGGAGTAGAGAGCAATGAACCCGGCAACCACCCGAGCAACGAAGACCGGCGGCGAGCTGATCGTCGAGGCGCTGAAGGCCAATGGCGTCTCTCAGGTCTCCTGCGTTCCCGGCGAAAGCTATCTTGCAGTGCTCGACGCGCTCTATGAGAGCGGCATCGATGTCGTCGTCTGCCGTCAGGAAGGCGGCGCCGCGATGATGGCAGACAGCTGGGGCCGCCTTTCCGGCAAGCCCGGCATCTGCATGGTCACGCGCGGCCCCGGCGCCACCAATGCCTCGGCCGGCCTGCATGTGGCCAAGCAGGATTCCATCCCGATGATCCTCTTCGTCGGCCAGATCGGCCGCGACATGAAGGAACGCGAGGCATTTCAGGAAGTCGAATACCGCCGCGCCTTCACCGAATTCGCCAAATGGGTCGGCGAGATCGATGATGCCCGCCGCATTCCCGAATTCGTCACCCGCGCCTTTGCGGTCGCAACCTCCGGCCGCCCCGGCCCGGTCGTGCTGACCCTGCCGGAAGACATGCTGGTGGAGGCGGTTGAGGCTCCCGCCGCCCTTCCCTACATGCCGGTCGAAAGCCATCCCGGCCCGAGCCAGATCAAGGCCTTCGATGCCATGCTGCGCGAGGCCCAGAGCCCGATGGTGATCGTCGGCGGCACCCGCTGGACGGAAAAGGCAGTCGAGGATTTTCAGGATTTCGCCAGCCGCTTCAAGCTGCCGGTCGGCTGCTCTTTCCGCCGCCAGATGCTCTTCGATCACCTTCATCCGTCCTATGCCGGCGATGTCGGCATAGGCATCAATCCGGCGCTGGCGAAAGAGGTCAAGGAGGCAGACCTCCTCATCCTCATCGGCGCCCGCATGTCGGAAATGCCCTCTTCCGGCTACACGCTCCTCGACATCCCCTATCCGAAGCAGAAGATCGTCCACGTCTTCCCCGACCCGGAAGAACTCGGCCGCCTCTACCGGCCGGACCTCGCCATCTGCGCCGCCCCGGCGGAATTCGTCGAGGCCTTGGCGGATCTTCAGCCACCGGCCGTCCCGATCTGGGCCGAGCGCAAATCCGCCATGCACGACGCCTATCTGAAATGGTCGACCCCGCCGGAAACGGGTCCGGGCAATGTGCATATGGGGCCGATCATGGAATGGATCGAGGAAACGTCCCCGACGACGCGATCTTCACCAATGGTGCCGGCAATTATGCGACATGGCTGCACCGCTTCCACCGCTTCAGAAAGTACAACACCCAGTCGGCCCCGACCTCCGGCTCAATGGGCTACGGCCTGCCGGCAGCGGTTGCCGCGAAGAAGCTTTACCCCGAGCGCGAAGTCGTCTGCTTTGCCGGCGATGGCTGCTTCATGATGCACGGACAGGAATTCATCACCGCCGTGCGCTACGACCTGCCGATCATCACGGTTCTGGTCAATAACGGCATCTATGGCACGATCCGCATGCATCAGGAACGCGAATATCCCGGCCGCGTCAGCGGCACCGATCTCGTCAATCCGGATTTCGTCGAATATGCGAAAGCCTTCGGCGGCCATGGCGAGCTGGTGGAAAGAACCGAGGATTTCGGCCCCGCCTATCTGCGTGCGCGCCAAAGCGGCAAGCCGGCGATCATCGAGGTCAGGCTTGATCCGGAAGCGATCACACCTGCCCGCACGCTCACGCAGATCCGCGAACGCAGCTGATCACCGATCGTCAAAAGATCGACGGACGGCGGGAACCGATCTGAGGGCCCGCCGTTTGGTCTGCATGGCACAATCTACAAAACAAGCGAACGCCGCGCTATTGGCGGCATGTCGACATTCGTGATCGCGATCCTTGTGATCGGTCTCGCGCTCGCGGCATACTATTCTTCGGCTATCACCCAGCCCAGCCGTAAATCCGGCCCCACCCCAAAACGAAAAAAGCCACCGGAACGCAACCGCTCCGGTGGCTTTTCATTGAGAAAATCGCTGGCGCTTAGATGGCAGCCGTGACGATGAACTCGACCTTGTACTTCGGCGCAGCGAGCTTGGCTTCGCTGGTGGCGCGTGCCGGCGGGTTTGCCGGGTCGATCCAGCCTTCCCAGACAGCGTTCATTTCGCCGAAATAAGCCATGTCGGAGATGTAGATGATCGTCTGGAGGATCTTCGACTTGTCGGAACCGGCAGCGGCGAGCAGACGGTCGACTTCGCCAAGCGCGTCCTTGCACTGGTCCGTAACGGTTTCGCCTTCGCCAACCTGGCCGGCGAGATAGACGGTGTTGCCATGGACGACAGCGCCGCTCATGCGGGCGCCGGGTTCGATGCGCTTGATGCTCATGGGAATGCTCCTGAATGAATGAGCTTTGGGAATGCAGGACGGCCAGACCGCCCTGCGCGAAACTTTAACGAGCGGCGGAAAGCCGATCAGCCACGCTGCGCGAGGCTGCGCTCGTAGATTGCCGTCGAGCGGGCACCGGAACGGCAGAAGCCGAGCATCGGGCGCGGAAATTCTTCGAGCGCATCGACCATGGCATTCACGCCTTCCGCATCAAGCCCCATACGGCCGACCGGAATATGGCGGATCTCGATGCCGAGTTCCTGCGCGCGCGCTGCGATTTCGGAAAAATGCGGCTGGCCCGGCTCTTCCTCGTCCGGACGATGGCAGACGATCGACTGGAAACCGAGCGCCTTCACCTGATCGAGATCCTCGACCGTGATCTGGCCGGAAACGGAATACTCGTCGTTGATCTGGCGGATATCCATGGCAAACAACTCCTGCTTTGAAGTGCGCAAAGCATTACGGTCTGACGACAAGGGCGTCAATCAAAGAACCGCTTTCTACAGCGAGATGAAGCGGGCAAGGCCGATCTGCCGCAGCTCTGCCCCGTCTTCTCACACGAAAGCGAAACGCAAGGCATAATCGATGCTTGCGCCCGGCGTCAAAAGCTTGAGTTCGCCCGCCTTTTCCAGTTCCGCCCGGCTTGCCAGACGATGCGAGACCGGCTCGATGCCGAGCACATGCGCCGGGCTCTTCTGGTTGCGCCACATCTGCAGGTAGGGCAGCGTGTCGGTTCGGAACCTCACCCGAAGCGTCAGCCCGCCGATGGCTGCAATCGGCCCGAGCCGCATCTCGGCCCAGCCGTCCGCGGCACCCGTCGCCGGCACGCAGAAGACGCTGCCCGGATCCTCGCCGAAATTCCACGGCAGACGGCCATTGTCGAACATGGGACCGGCAAGCTTGACGTGATCGTCGAACAGCCATGCGCCGATATTCATGTGATACATCTGCACGGCGGCAAACGGCTTCGCCCCGATATTCGTCACCCGGTCCGTCAGGCTCACCTCGCCGCTCTGGTGATCGATGCGGTAATGCCGTTCGAGAAGCGCCGGCTCACCGGTCGCCATCGTCACCTTGACCCGGCCCGGCATTCGCTGTCGGTGTCGTCATCGTCATCGCCGCTCTCGTCCGAAGCGCTATCCCAGAACATCAGTTCCGCCGGATGCGACGAAAAAGATCCGTGCAGCGGATATTTCTTCTCCTCCGATCGCGCCGAAATCGGCACCGGATGACGAATGTGATCGGGCCCGCAGGTGAAGAGAAAGCCTTCGAGCGAATGGTCGATCCTCGGATCGCCATCGTCGGGGATCGCCCGACCGGGCGAAATATCCGTTCCATTGACGAAACAGCGGCCGATATCCAGCACCGATGCTTCATCCAGCATGAATTTCGGCCCGCCGCGAACCGAGAAACTCTTCATCTGCCCTGCCTCCCAAGACCGTCTGACGACGGTTTTACTGCAACGTGAACGATTTTTAACGGCTCATTCATGACGTTTTCACTTTTTCCACATTACGGTCAGAATCCCCTTGTCAGAGAAGAACCTCGGCGGCTCGGGAACCACTCCCACCCCTTCCCGATTGTGGGAGATACTATTGGAACCGGTGATCTCGTGAAGCGCATCCTTGTAGCAAGCCTCAGCCTTCTGATTCTGGCCGCGACCCAAGGGGTTTCAACGGCCGACGCCCAGTCGCGCTTCCGCCAGTCAGACGCCCTTCTGGTCTCGCCGGACGGCGCCATCCTCGACTATACGCCCGATGGGCGCGATGTCATCATCAGCCGTGACGGGATGGGGCGCCGCGTCTATCTCGACACCTATGGCAACGTGATTGCGACGGAAGTCCGGCGCGACACCTATCGTCCCCGCGGCCAACAATACGATAACCGGCAATATGGCGACCAGCAGTATGGCAGCCAGCAATACGGCTATCCGCAGGCACCCGCCCAGCGTCGCACCTATGGCGACACCTATCAGAATCAGGCCGGCTACCGCGACTATCGCCAGTATCGCCCCGGCGACCAGATGAACAATGAACCGGGCGCAGTCACCGGCTCGATCAACCAGCGCGGCGGTTCGATCACCAACCTGCCGGTCGAGCAGCAGGCCCTGCCGGACATCAACAACGGCTACCCGCAGAATTCCGGCTATCCGCAGCAGCAGGAAGCCTCGATCGACCCGAACCAGGCGCCGGCGCAGCCGGTAGCCCCCTCGCATGGCAACCGCACGATCATCACCGTCACCAAGAAGCCGCAGGCCGAGATCACCGCACTTCAGGTCTTCCTCGACCGCGAAGGCATTTCGCCCGGCGTGATCGACGGCCATCTCGGCGACAACGTCAACAAGGCGATCGCCGCATGGCAGGAAATGACCGGCGAGACGCTCGACCCGAATGATTCGGAAGCCATCATGCAGCGGCTCGCCTATTCCGGCGGCATGCCGATCGTCGATTACACGATCACCGCAGCGGATGCGGCCGGCCCCTACGTGGCCGAAATCCCGGAAGACTACGCCCACAAGGCAGCCCTTCCCGCCATGTCCTATACGTCGGTCACGGAAAAGCTCGCCGAGCAGTTTCACATGGATGAGGGCTACCTGAAGGCGCTCAACCCCGGCGTCGACTTCACCATTCCCGGCACGACGATCAAGGTCGTCAATCCCGGCCCGCCCAAGACCGGACAGGTGACGCGCATCGTTGCCGACAAGGCCCGCAAGCAGGTCTTCGCCTATGGCGCCGATGGCAAGCTGATCTCCGCCTATCCGGCAACGATCGGCTCCTCGGACACGCCCTCCCCGAGCGGCACGCATACGGTCCAGCGCATCGCGCTCAATCCGGGCTATACCTACAATCCGAAGATCAACTTCAAGCAGGGCGCCAACGACCAGATCCTGCAGATCCCGCCGGGCCCGAACGGCCCCGTCGGCAGCGTCTGGATCGCTCTCTCGAAGCCGACCTACGGCATTCACGGTACGCCGGAACCCTCCAAGATCGGCAAGACCAACAGCCATGGCTGCGTGCGCCTGACCAATTGGGACGCGACGGAACTGGCGAAGATGGTCAAGCCCGGCACGGTCGTCGAATTCGTCGACTGACATCCGGCACGCCGGAACAAGGATAGATGACGAAAGGCCCGCGGCTCACATCGAACCGCGGGCCTTCTCAATGTTGGTGGAGGTTTGAAGGTCAGGCGAGCGATGCCGCCTTCTTATGCTCCATCGCGAACTCTTCTTCCGGCGACAGGATCAGCCGGTGACGGCCGACAAGCGCGAAATAGACGATGGCAATCGCAAACCAGATGACCACCCAGAGAACACCCTTGGTGAAATTCGGGTCCTGCACCTGATAGAACAGCGTCACGAGCGCAATCAGAACCGTGAGGCAGGCACCCGGCACGCCGAGCGGCGAGCGGAATGGCCGTTCGATATTCGGCAGTTTCTTGCGCAGGATGATGAACGAGATCGCCTGCATGATGTAGGAGAACATCGCGCCGAAGACCGCCATGTTCAAAAGCACGCTGCCGATAATGCTGCCGCCCTCTTCCGCGCCGAGCGAGAACCAGATGACCAGCATGACCGCAAGCCCGATCACCGCACCGGCCGCCATTGCCACATAGGGTGTCTTGTAGCTGGCATGGGTGACGGAAAGCACGGTCGGGAAATAGCCGGCGCGCGACAGCGAATAGATCTGCCTTCCCTGCGCATAAAGGATCGTGTGGAAGCTGGCGATCAGGCCGGTAAGCGCCACCAGACCGAGAACGACCACGCCGCCATCGCCGTAGATCGACTTGAAACCGTCGAGCAGCGGCTCGAGCGCCGTGCTCAGGTGGAAGGCGCCGACACCCGGCAGAGACGGGTTGAGAAGCACGATCATGAAGGCCGACAGCATCAGCGTCAGCATGCCGAGAATGATCCCCTTCGGCATGTCGCGCTTCGGATCGACCGATTCTTCCGCCGCAAGCGGCAATTGCTCGATGGCAAGGAACAGCCAGACGGCGAAGGGAAGCGTTGCCAGCACGCCGGAGAACCCGAAGGGGAACCACGATCCGCCGCCCTCCGGCAGTTCGATCGCCGCACCATCCGGCCCGACGCCGATATTGAGCGCCCAGCGGGAGAAATCCATATGCGGAATGGCGCTGATCCAGAAGAACACCAGAACCGCCAGAGAAATCACGGTAATGACGAACGTCACCTTGAAGGAGAGCTCAAGCCCGAAGACGTTGAGCGCCAGGAAGATCGCATAGAAGGCGATCCACACCAGCGGCGAATAGGCGGCCGGTATGCCGAGGATCGAGTTCACGTAAGCGGTGATGAAGGTGACGACGACCGCCGGCGTCAGCACATATTCGACATTCTCGCAAAGACCGGTAATGAACCCGCCCCACGGGCCCATCGCGGTGCGGGCAAACGAATAGGCTGCCCCCGTATGCGGCAGCGCCGGGCTCATCTCGGCGATCGAGAAGGTGAGCCCGAGATACATGACGGCAATCACCATGCCCGCCACCAGCATGCCGCCCCAGCCGCCCGTGGCAAAGCCGAAATTCCACCCGGAAAAATGCCCCGAGATCACGGCGCCCACCCCGAGCGCCCAGAGCGACCAGACCCCCGCATATCGCGAGAGCCCGCGCTTTTCGAAATAGGATGCGTCGGCCTTCTTGTAGCTGACGCCTGCAGTCGAACTTTCCATGCCCCTACTCTCCTGATCCATAGAGCGGGCAGCCTTGAGATAGGCAAGCGCCGCGCACGACATGTCACGCCCCGGCGGCGCACGATCGCGCCTCCGGCGGTCCAGTCCACGACTGTTTCAACTGCTCCCCAAGGGCCTGGATGGAATGCCGCGTCATCGGCGACAGACGAAAGACCGGCCCCGCCCCGGGCCGGTATCATCCTGATCAGGTCAATCCTGACTTCTCTGAAATGCCTGCTGTCTGACGCGGCGAGTGCCGCGCCTGAAAATGAATGATGGATCCGATGCGCTCGCCACCAACCATACAACCGGGCGCCGTAGCTCTGAGGCGACCGACCGGACGAAGACACGATTGCAGCAACACGCAGACGCACCCCAAGGATGATAAACAACACCTTAACGCGAGCATTCTTCAGTTTCGCGCGTTCGTCAACGTGGGGGCAAAAAGTTTCTCCCGCAGCGCACCGTTGACACCGGAGGGTAAACCAATGTTAATCCACCGCTTGAAACCGGCAAAGACCGGAGGGAACAGCTTTCGTGCTACCGAACCGCTTTCGAGCGGCAGGTTTCGGCCGACCTTGCGACAAGGGCACTTCGAGTGTCAGGTCGGCGCACGAGTATCAGGAGAAGACATGGTAGCCTTGCCGTCTGTCACGACCGCATCTCTATTTTCGTCGCACAGCCGTGCAAAGTTTCACCCCGGCAAGACGTCGCGCGACGCGCATCAGACAATTGATGCCGCGGGCTGACCAGCGAACCTGTGAATGACACAGAAATATGGCGATATTCCAGACGCTTACAGTGTATAAGGCCGCGTCGGAACATTGTCATATACGATACACATACTCACTCTACTTGTCGCGCCGACACGATTTCAAAACTAGGAGGATACCGTGCTCACCAAGACCCACCGCCTTCTTTCTGTTACCACTGCATTCGTCATGGCTTCCTCGACGCTGGCATTCGCCGAGCCGAGCGCTGACCTCATCGCTGCCGCCAAGAAGGAAGGCACGCTGACGACGATCGCCCTCCCGCACAACTGGTGCGGTTATGGCGACGTAATCGCCGGCTTCAAGGCAAAGTACGGCCTCGACGTCAACGAACTGAACCCCGACGCCGGCTCCGGTGACGAAATCGAAGCGATCAAGGCCAACAAGGGCAACAAGGGCCCGCAGGCTCCCGACGTGATCGACGTCGGCCTCTCCTTCGGCCCGACCGCCAAGGCTGACGGCCTGCTGATGCCCTACAAGGTATCGACCTGGGATTCGATCCCAGATACCGCAAAGGACGCAGACGGCGCCTGGTACGGTGACTATTACGGCGTTCTCTCCTTCGTCGTGAACACCGACATCGTCAAGAACGTTCCGAAGGATTGGGACGACCTGAAGAAGCCGGAATACGCCAACTCGGTTGCCTTCGCCGGCGATCCGCGCGTTCCAACCAGGCCGTTCAGGCAGTCTACGCAGCCGGTATCGCCACCGGCGAAAGGACGCGACCAAGGCTGGCGAAGCCGGTCTGAAGTTCTTTGCAGACGTCAACAAGGCCGGCAATTTCGTCCCCGTCATCGGCAAGTCCGCTTCGCTGGCTCAGGCTCCACCCCGATCATCGTCGCCTGGGACTATAACGGCCTTGCATGGCGCGACAGCCTGAAGGGCAACCCGCCGGTTGAAGTCGTCGTTCCGCAGAAGGGCGTCGTCGCCGGCGTATACGTTCAGGCAATCTCGCTTTCGCCCCGCACCCGAACGCTGCCAAGCTCTGGATGGAATACCTCTATTCCGACGAAGGCCAGCTCGCATGGCTGAAGGGCTATTGCCACCCGATCCGCTTCAACGATCTTGCCAAGAACAACAAGATCCCGAAGGACCTGCTCGACGCGCTGCCGCCGGCTGAAGGCTACGCCAAGGCCGTCTTCCCGACGCTTGACGAGCAGGACAAGGGCAAAGCCGCCATCACCACCAAGTGGGATGCGGTCGTCGGCGCCAACGTCAAGTAAGCGACGCTACCCCTTCATCTTCTCCACCTCCCCGCTTTTGCGGGGAGGTTTGCCCGCCCTTCCGGCTGACATGGCCGCCGTCTCGTCAGGCCCGATTTCCGGGCGACTTATCAGGCCCGGCCCCGGCCCGGCCCAACATCAAGGGAAGCCCAGGATCTTCATGAGCACCGCCTCCCCGTCTCTCATCGATCGCAAGACCGTCGTCGATTGGCTCGGCATAGCGCCGTTCATGATCTTCGCACTGATGTTCCTGATCCTGCCGACGCTCTATCTCGTCTCTGGTGCGTTTTTCACGCCTGATGGTGCCTTCACCTTCAAGAACATCAGCGACCTCTTCCAGCCGTCCATCCTCAGCGCCTACTGGATTTCCATCCGCGTTTCGGTGGCATCTGCCATTGGTGGCGCGCTGATCGGTTTCTTTCTGGCCTGGGCGATCGTGCTCGGCGGCCTGCCCTCGTGGATCCGCTCCGGTCTTTTGACCTTTTCGGGCGTCGCATCCAACTTTGCCGGCGTGCCGCTTGCCTTCGCCTTTCTGGCAACGCTTGGCCGTACCGGCCTCGTCACCATCCTGATGCGCGACTGGTTCGGCTTCAATCTCTATTCGACCGGCTTCAACATCCTGTCCTTCTTCGGTCTCACCATCACCTACATGTTCTTCCAGATCCCGCTGATGGTGCTGATCCTGACGCCGGCGCTCGACGGCATGAAGAAGGAATGGCGCGAGGCCTCCGAAATCCTCGGCGCTTCCACCTGGCAATACTGGCGCATGGTGGCCCTGCCGATCCTCTGGCCGAGCCTGATGGGCACGACGCTGCTGCTCTTCGCCAATGCCTTCGGCGCCATCGCCACGGCTTACGCGCTGACCGGCTCCTCGCTCAACATCGTGCCGATCCTGCTCTATGCCCAGATCCGCGGCGACGTTCTGCATAACGCCAATCTCGGCTATGCGCTGGCGCTCGGCATGATCGTCATTACCGGCATTTCCAACGTCATTTACATCCTGTTGCGCATGCGCGCCGAACGGTGGCAGAAATGAAGATCCACAAGTTCTTCGCCTGGCTGGCGCTCGCAATCGGCCTCATCTACTTCTTCGTGCCGCTGATTGCAGTCTTCGAATTCTCGCTGCGCATGCGCCGCGGCGTCTATTCCTTCGATGCCTATCAGTCGGTTTTCTCCGACATCCAGTTCCGCGAAACCTTCGGTTTCTCGATGCTGATGGCGCTGCTGACGATCGTCTTCGGCATGCTGCTGGTCGTGCCGACCGCCTATTGGGTGAGGCTGCGCGTGCCGCAGGTTCGCCCGCTGATCGAGTTCATCACCCTGATGCCGCTCGTCATCCCGGCCATCGTCATCGTCTTCGGCTATCTGCGCCTCTACAATTCCTCGTCCTGGTTGCCGTTCACCGGCTCCATCCAGGGCACCAATGCGCTGCTCGTCCTCTCCTACATGACGCTGTCACTGCCCTACATGTACCGTTCCGTCGACACCGCGATGCGCGCCATCGACGTGCGGACACTGACGGAGGCAGCCGAAATTCTCGGCGCCAAATGGACGACGATCATGTTCCGCTGCATCTTCCCGAATGTCATGTCGGGCGTGCTGTCGGGCGCCTTCATCACCTTTGCGATCGTCATGGGCGAATTCACCATGGCGGCCCTTCTGAACCGGCCGCCTTCGGCCCCTATCTCCAGCTCGTCGGCGCCAACAAGGCCTATGAGCCCTCCGCACTTGCCATCATCGCATTCGCGATCACCTGGCTGTCGATGGGCCTCCTGCAGCTTGTCAGCCGCTTCAGCAAAATGGCGCCCTCCAAGGCTTAAGGCCCAAGCTTTTTTAAGGATCGTTAATGTCGTTTCTCGTCCTCCAGAATATCAAGAAGAGCTTCGGACAGGTCCAGGTCGTCAAGGACTTCAACATGTCGATCGAGAAGGGAGAATTCATCTCCTTCCTCGGCCCGTCCGGCTGCGGCAAGACGACGATCCTGCGCATGGTCGCCGGCTTCGAGACGCCAAGTGACGGCACGATCGTCATCAACGGCCGCGACCAGAGCCGGTTGAAGACCAACCAGCGCAATATCGGCATGGTCTTCCAGGCCTACGCGCTCTTCCCCAACATGAACGTCTTCGACAACGTCGCCTTCGGCCTCAAGGTCGCCGGCAAGTCGAAAGCCGAGATCGGCCCGCGTGTCACCGAGATGCTGAAGCTCATCCATCTCGAACATCTGGCCGACCGTTACCCCTACCAGATGTCCGGCGGCCAGCAGCAGCGTGTGGCACTCGCCCGCGCGCTTGCCCCGATGCCGCAGGTTCTTCTGCTCGACGAACCGCTATCTGCGCTCGATGCCAAGATCCGCGTGTCGCTGCGCGAAGAAATCCGCCAGATCCAGCGCCAGCTCGGCATCACCACCATTTTCGTCACCCACGATCAGGAAGAGGCCCTGTCCATTTCCGACCGCATCGTGGTGATGAATGCCGGCCGCGCCGACCAGATCGGCACGCCCTCGGAAATCTACAACCGCCCGGCCACCCGCTTCGTCGCCTCCTTCGTCGGCACGCTGAACATGATCGACGCGACTGTCGCAGATCCTGCAGCCAATACCGTCAAGATCGGCAACCAGACGGTGACGCTGCGCGAGCCGATCGCCGATCGCAAGGGCGGCGACGCGATCACGCTGGCGCTGCGCCCGGAAGCAGGCTCGATTGCCGAGAGCGCCAAGGGCGACACGGCACTTTCCGGCGAGGTCGTTTCCTCGCACTTCCTCGGCTCGGTCATCCGCACCCGCATTTCGGTCGGCGGCAATCAGGTCTCGTTCGACATGTTCAACGCCCCCGACGTCAAGCTGCCGGAGCCCGGCGAGCATGTGACGCTGCGTTTCATGGCCGGCGATCTTCTGGTCGTTCGCGACTGATCCGGCAAAATATCGGCGGTTCGGCGCAATTCTGTTGCCGAACCGCATCGCAAACCCGTCGAGATTGTACGCATAACGCACGAAAGCCTTGAAATCCGGGGCCTGATGCCGCATTGCGGATAGTGCTGCTCTCCCGCGGGAGGAGGGCTTTTACGACCAGCGGTTTTCAAAAACATGTCTCCGACCATGACCAACAAGACGGCCCCTCGCCGCCTCACCTCGCAGGATTTCAAGACACTCGGCCTGGCCGCCCTCGGCGCGCCTGGAATTCTACGATTTCATCATTTTCGTCTTCTTCGCCTCCGTCATCGGCAAGCTGTTCTTTCCGGCAGACATGCCTGACTGGCTGGTGCTGATCCAGACGTTTGGCATTTTCGCCGCCGGCTATCTGGTGCGCCCTCTCGGCGGCATCGTGCTTGCCCATTTCGGCGACATGTTCGGCCGCAAGCGCGTCTTTGCCTTCTCCATCCTGCTGATGGCTCTGTCGACGCTCGGCATGGCCGCCATGCCGACCTATCAGACGATCGGCGTCGCAGCCCCGATCCTGCTCATCGCCATGCGCATCCTTCAGGGTGCGGCGATCGGTGGTGAAGTACCGGGCGCTGGACCTTTGTGGCCGAGCACGTTCCCTTCCGCCGCGTCGGCTTTGCCTGCGGCTTCCTCTGCTCAGGGCTGACCCTCGGCATCCTGCTCGGCTCGTTCATCGCGACGATCATCAACACGGCGTTTCGCCCGACCAGATCGCCGCCTGGGCATGGCGCCTGCCCTTCCTGATCGGCGGCGTCTTCGGTCTTGCTGCCGTCTGGCTGCGCCGTTCCTGCAGGAAACCCCGATCTTCACCGAGATGAAGGAAAGCCGTCAGCTTGCGCCGGAACTGCCGCTGAAGACGGTGCTGCGCGACTACCCGCGCGGCGTCATCATCTCCGTGCTCCTCACCTGGATCCTCTCGGCCGGCATCGTCGTCACGACGCTGATGACGGCGACCTTCCTGCAGAAGCTCTACCACTACACCGCCCAGCAGTCGCTTGCGGCCACGAGCTTCGGGACGCTCTTCCTGATCGTCGGCACGGCTGCCGCCGGTGCGATCGTCGATCGCGTCGGCTCGGGCCGTTTCTTCACCGCAGCCGGCATCGTCTTCGGCGCCGCCACCTGGGCCTTCTACAGCTACGCCTCGGTATCGATCACCGTCGTCTTCGCGCTCTACGCGGTGATGGGCCTTGCCGTCGGCATGGTCGGAGCAGTGCCTTACGTGATGGTCCGCGCCTTCCCGGCCCGTGTCCGTTTCTCCGGCCTCTCCTTCTCCTACAACATCTCCTACGCCATCTTCGGCGGCCTGACGCCGATCGCGGTGACGTCGCTCCTGCCGCTCAACCCGATGGCGCATGCCTGGTACCTGCTGTTCATCGCAGCGCTGACCACGGGCCTCGGCGTCTACCTGACCCTGCGCGGCGAAACGATCGAATCCGACGCCGGTATCGAACAACTCGCTGCTGAGAGGCTTACGCTTCGTGAGTTGCCCGTCCTTCTCCCTTCGTCCAGTTCTTCCATCTCTTCACGGACAGGTCGGTAAAACGCAAAACGGCGGACCCGAGGGCCCGCCGTTCTGAATATGTTGCTCGTCGACTGAGAGATCAGGCCGAGTAGTACATGTCGAATTCGACCGGATGCGGGGTCATTTCGAAACGCATGACTTCCGTCATCTTCAGTTCGATATAGGCATCGATCTGATCGTCGTCGAAGACGCCACCGGCGGTAAGGAACTTGCGATCCTTGTCGAGAGCGTCCAGTGCCTCGCGCAGCGAGCCGCAGACGGTCGGGATTTTCTTCAGTTCCTTCGGCGGCAGGTCGTAGAGATCCTTGTCCATGGCCTTGCCCGGATGGATCTTGTTCTTGATGCCGTCGAGGCCGGCCATCAGCATGGCGGCGAAGCCGAGATAGGGGTTCTGCGCCGGGTCCGGGAAGCGGACTTCGACGCGCTTTGCCTTCGGGCTGGAGCCGAACGGAATGCGGCACGAAGCCGAGCGGTTGCGGGCCGAATAGGCGAGCAGAACCGGCGCTTCATAGCCCGGAACCAGACGCTTGTAGGAGTTGGTCGTCGGGTTGGTGAAGGCGTTGATCGCCTTGGCATGCTTGATGATGCCGCCGATATAATAGAGGCAGCTTTCCGACAGGCCGGCATATTCGTCGCCGGCGAAGGTCGGCTTGCCATCCTTCCAGATCGACTGGTGGACGTGCATGCCCGAGCCATTGTCGCCGAAGACCGGCTTCGGCATGAAGGTTGCCGTCTTGCCATAGGCATTGGCGACCTGATGCACGACATATTTGTAGATCTGCATCTTGTCGGCATTGCGCACCAGCGTGTCGAACTTCACGCCGAGCTCGTGCTGGGCGGCCGCCACTTCATGGTGGTGCTTTTCAACGACGACGCCCATTTCGCCAAGGACGGTCAGCATTTCGGAGCGCATGTCCTGCAGGCTGTCGACCGGCGGAACCGGGAAATAGCCGCCCTTGACGCGCGGGCGATGGCCGAGGTTGCCGGTCTCGTAGTCGGTGTCGTCGTTGGACGGCAGTTCCGAACTATCCAGCTTGAAGCCGGTGTTATACGGATCAGCCTTGTACTTGACGTCGTCGAAGACGAAGAATTCCGGCTCGGGGCCAACGAATACCGTGTCGCCGATACCGGATGCCTTGAGGTAGGCTTCCGCCTTCTTGGCCGTGCCGCGCGGATCGCGGTTATAGGCTTCACCCGAGATCGGATCGAGGATGTCGCAGACGATGACCATGGTCGACTGGGCGAAGAAGGGGTCCATGTGAACCGTCGCCGCGTCGGGCATCAGCACCATGTCGGACTCGTTGATGGCCTTCCAGCCGCCGATCGAGGAGCCGTCGAACATGACACCATCGGCAAACATGTCCTCGTCGACCGCCGCCACGTCCATCGTGACGTGCTGCAGCTTGCCGCGCGGGTCGGTAAAGCGAAGGTCCACGAACTTGACGTCGTTTTCCTTGATTTGTTTCATGATTTCGCTTGCGCTCGTCATTTGACCTTTTCCTCGCCTATTGCTTTGTTAGATTTTGACCCCGCGGCTCTTTGGCCGGGGGACGCATTAGATAGCGTCGATACCCGTCTCTCCCGTACGGATACGGATCACTTCCTCCACGTTCGAGACGAATATCTTGCCGTCTCCGATCCGTCCAGTCTGCGCCGCGTTACGGATCGCCTCGATGACGGCTTCGGCATTCTCGTCTGCCAGAACGACTTCCACCTTCACCTTGGGAAGGAAATCGACGACGTATTCGGCGCCACGATACAGTTCCGTGTGGCCCTTCTGGCGACCGAAGCCCTTGGCTTCCGTTACCGTGATGCCCTGAAGGCCGACTTCCTGAAGCGCTTCCTTCACTTCGTCGAGCTTGAAAGGCTTGATGATCGCTTCAATCTTTTTCATGAGAAACTTACTCTCCGCTTCTCCCATTCACGGGCCTCTGCCCGCCCGGCCATGCCGATGCACGTATCGTGCCAAACTAGCAATGCCGTTTCAAAGGGAATGTGATGTTTTTCGCAAATTCCCGCGTAATTTCTGCCAAACCGCAGTTCCACGGCTGGAATTTGTGCAGTTTCATCTCACGATAGCACGAAATCTTTGATTCCCGGATGATTTTGCGCAAATCAGCAGCACCGAATACAATGGCTGGGTGTGGTGATATTTTATTCATTTGCATAAAAATAACCCATTGCAAGGCCGTATCTAAGCGCTTGCACGCGCGCGACGTTTCCGTTCAATAGTCGCATGGATGAAGCGATCACACACCTTCTGCTGACGCCCGACGAGATGGGGCGCGTCGACAAAGCCGCAGCCGCGTCCGGCCTGTCCTCCTATGGCCTGATGCGGCGCGCCGGCATGGCAGTGGCGGCCGAGGCCCTGCGATACTTCCCCGGCTGCCGGCGCTTTGCCGTGCTCTGCGGTCCGGGCAATAATGGCGGTGATGGCTATGTGGCGGCGCAGGCGCTCAGCGAAAGCGGTGCTGTGGTCCGCGTCTTCCATCTGGGTGATCCGGACAGGCTTGCGGGCGATGCGCTTGCGGCACGACGAGACTGCCGATTGCCGTCCGCGCCGCTTGACGACTTTCATCCTGAGGAGGGCGATCTCATCATCGACGCGCTCTTCGGCGCGGGGCTTTCCCGTGATGTGCCGGACGGTGTCGCACGGGTGATCGACGCGGCGAATGCCACCGCGACGCCGGTTCTTGCCGTCGATCTGCCCTCCGGTCTTTGCGGACGGCGCGGCACCGTGCTCGGCCACGCCTTCACTGCCCGACGGACGATCACCTTCATGACCGCCAAGCCCGGGCACCTGCTAATACCCGGCCGGTCTCTTTGTGGTGACATCAGTATTTTCGACATCGGCATTCCGAGGCGTATTCTTCGCTCACAGGCCGGTTCGCTCGTGGAAAACGGGCCGAATCTGTGGGGGCATCTTCTGCCAAGACCGGGTGCTGGCAGCCACAAATATCGCCGCGGCCATCTCGGCGTCTTTTCGGGAGGCATGGCAAAGACCGGGGCGGCGCGGCTTTCCGCCAAAGCCGGCCTGAAAACCGGGGCGGGGCTGGTGACGATCGCATCGCCCGGTAGTGCGCTTGCCGACAATGCCGGCCAGCTGACCGCCGTGATGCTGCACAGGATCGACGCATGCCGGACCTGAGGATTGGTTGACGGATAGCCGTCTGTCGACCTTCGTCCTCGGACCCGGTTTCGGGATCGGTGAGAAGGCGCGAGATTTTGCCCTCCGGCTTCGGGAACGATCACTGGTGCTCGATGCGGACGGAATCACGTCCTTCAAGGACGATCCGCAACCGCTTTTCGACGCTTACGCCGAGGGCGAAACGCATCTGGTGCTGACGCCGCATGAGGGGGAATTTGCCCGCCTGTTTGCCGATATCGCTGCAGAGCCGAGCCTGAGCAAGGTGGAGAAGGCACGCGCTGCAGCGAGACGTGCCCATGCTGCTGTCGTCTACAAAGGGGCCGATACCGTGATTGCCGCGCCTGACGGTCGGGCTGCGATCAACGCAAACGGTCCGCCATGGCTGGCGACGGCCGGATCCGGCGACGTGCTTGCCGGGATGATCGGCGCACTTCTGGCGCAGGGCATGCCGGCCTTCGAGGCAGCCGCCGCGGGCGTTTTCCTGCATGGAGAGGCGGCCCATCTCGCCGGCCCCGGCCTGACGGCGGAAGATCTGGCCGACGAGGCCGGAAGGGCGATGGCGACGATCACCGCCCGGTGACGAAGAGCAGAAATTCCGTGCCGCTCGCCTCACTTGCCGTCATCAAGTGCCATCATGACTGTGCGAGCAAATCCTGCATGGCCATGGCGCCTTGCGGTGCATTGACCTTGCCCTCGTGGATGAAGAAGGCGAAGACATCACGCGGCGCCGTCTCCACCTTGCGACCATCATCGACAAGCGGCAAATCGGCGGGCACGCCGCCCTTGGCCCATGTCGTCAGCCTCTCCCGCCAGGCCTTCATATCGGCATCGCCGTAGCAGGTGGGAATGTCGTCCGAGCCCTTCTGCAGTCGCGCATAGACGAAATCGGCCGTGACATCGGCGATCATCGGATAATCGAAATGTTCGGCGCAGACCGGCGCCACCTTGTATTTCTGCAGCAGCGCCACGAATTCCGGCACTTTGAAACTGTCATGCCGCACCTCGACGACATGCGAGAGCGCAAGCCCTTCCAGCTTTCCCGGCAGGAGTTTCAGAAAGGCCTCGAAATCATCGGGCTCGAATTTCTTGGTCGGGGCGAATTGCCAGAGGATCGGACCCAGGTGATCGCCGAGTTCAGCAATCCCCTGATTGAGGAAGCGATCGATCGATTCACCCGCCTCTGCCAGAACCTTACGGTTGGTGGAATAGCGGCTGGCCTTCAGCGAGAAGACGAAGCCATCGGGAACGTCGGCCGCCCATTTGGCAAAGGTCTCGGGCTTCTGCGAGCTGTAATAGGTGCCGTTCACCTCGATCGCCGTCAGCTTCGAGGCGGCATATTCAAGCTGCCGCTTTTTCGGCAGCTTCTCCGGATAGAACGTGCCTTCCCAGGCATCAAAGGTCCAACCGCCGATACCGGTGCGGATCGTGCCGGGTGTGGTCATGACGTTCTCCTCGTTCGTGGCGTGTCACGGCGGATCACTCCGCCGCTTCCACCTTCTTTTGCGGCCGGCGCTCCAGGAGCTCCTTGAGGAACTGGCCCGTATAGGAGCGCTTCTCTTTGACCACCTGTTCCGGTGTCCCGGAGGCAACGATTTCTCCGCCGCCGGTGCCACCCTCGGGGCCGATATCGATGACCCAGTCGGCCGTCTTGATGACTTCGAGATTATGCTCGATGACGACGACCGAGTTGCCCTGATTGACGAGTTCGTGCAGCATTTCCAGAAGCTTGGCCACATCATGGAAATGCAGGCCGGTGGTCGGTTCGTCGAGGATATAGAGCGTGCGGCCGGTCGAGCGCTTCGACAATTCCTTGGCAAGTTTTACGCGCTGCGCCTCGCCACCCGACAGCGTATTTGCCTGCTGGCCGACCTTGATATAGCCGAGGCCGACATCGAAGAGCGATTGCAGCTTGTCGCGCACGGCCGGAACCGCGGCGAAGAAGTCGACGCCTTCTTCCACCGTCATGTCGAGCACATCGGCGATCGACTTGCCCTTGAACTGCACGTCAAGCGTCTCGCGATTGTAGCGCTTGCCATGGCAGACGTCGCAGGTGACGTAGACATCCGGCAGGAAGTGCATCTCGATCTTGATGACGCCATCGCCCTGGCAGGCCTCGCAGCGGCCGCCCTTGACGTTGAACGAGAAACGGCCCGGCGCATAGCCGCGCGCCTTGGCCTCCGGCAGACCCGCGAACCAGTCGCGGATCGGCGTGAAGGCGCCGGTATAGGTGGCCGGGTTTGAGCGCGGGGTGCGACCGATCGGCGACTGGTCGATATCGATGACCTTGTCGATGAATTCGAAACCGTCGATCCGGTCGTGATCCGCGGGGATTTCGCGCGCGCCATGACGCGGCGGGCCGCCGCCTTGTAGAGCGTCTCGATCAGGAAGGTCGACTTGCCGCCGCCCGACACGCCGGTCACGGCAGTGAAGAGGCCAAGCGGCACCGATGCCGTGACATTCTTCAGGTTATTGCCGCGCGCGCCAACAACCTTGATCTCCTTGCCCTTTTTCGGCTTGCGGCGCTCGGCCGGAACCGCGACGCCAAGCGCGCCGGAAAGGTATTTACCGGTCAGTGACTTGGGGTTTGCCATGACCTGTTGCGGCGTGCCTTCGGCAACAACGGTGCCGCCGTGGATGCCGGCTGCAGGGCCGATATCGACGACGTAATCGGCTGTCAGAATGGCATCCTCGTCGTGCTCGACAACGATCACTGTATTGCCGATATCACGCAGGTGTTTCAGCGTTTCGAGCAGGCGGGCATTGTCGCGCTGGTGCAGGCCGATCGATGGCTCGTCCAGCACGTAGAGAACGCCGGTAATGCCCGAGCCGATCTGCGAGGCAAGCCGGATGCGCTGGCTTTCGCCACCCGAGAGCGTTCCCGAATTGCGCGACAGGCTGAGATAATCGAGGCCGACATCGTTGAGGAATTGCAGGCGCTCGCGGATTTCCTTCAGGATGCGGACGGCAATCTCGTTCTGCTTGGCATTGAGATGCTGCGGCAGGTCGGAAAACCAGTCGCGCGCCACCTTGATCGACATTTCCGTCGTCTGGCCGATATGCAGCTTGTTGATCTTCACCGCCAGCGCTTCCGGCTTCAGGCGATAGCCTGCGCAGGCCGGGCAGGGGGCAGCCGACATGTAGCGCTCGATTTCCTCACGCGCCCAGGCGCTGTCGGTTTCCTTCCAGCGGCGCTCGAGGTTCGGCACGATGCCTTCGAAATTCTTCGTCGTCTTGTAGGAGCGGGCGCCGTCGATATAGTTGAACTCGATCTTTTCCTCGGTGCCCATGAGGATGGCGTTCTGCGCCTCCTTCGACAGCTGGTCCCAGCGGTTCGACAGCTTGAAGCCGAAGACCTTTCCGAGCCCCTCAAGCGTCTGGTTGTAATAGGGCGAGGAGGATTTTGCCCAGGGCGCGATGGCGCCATCCTTCAGCGTGCGGGCCGTTTCCGGCACGATCAGGTTTTCATCGACCTTCTGCTGCGAGCCGAGGCCATCACAGGTCGGGCAGGCGCCGAAAGGGTTGTTGAAGGAGAAGAGCCGCGGCTCGATTTCCGGAATGGTGAAGCCGGAAACCGGGCAGGCGAATTTTTCCGAGAAGAGAACCCGTTCATGGGTCTCGTTCAGCGACTTGTTGGCCGCACCGCCGGCCGCCGTCTCGTTTGCCGGCAGCGGCTTGTCGGCGAATTCGGCAACGGCCAGACCGTCTGCGAGCTTCAGCGAGGTTTCAAGACTGTCCGCCAGACGCGCGCCGATATCGGAACGCACGACAAGGCGATCCACCACGACGTCGATATCGTGCTTGTATTTCTTGTCGAGGGCCGGCACGTCGGCAATCTCGTAGAACTGGCCATCCACCTTGACGCGCTGAAAGCCCTTCTTCATCAGCTCGGCGAGTTCCTTCTTGTACTCGCCCTTGCGGCCGCGGATCATCGGCGCAAGGATATAAAGGCGCGTGCCTTCCTCGAAGTCGAGAACGCGATCGACCATCTGGCTGACCGTCTGGCTCTCGATCGGCAGGCCCGTCGCCGGCGAATAGGGCACACCGACGCGGGCGAGAGAAGACGCATGTAGTCGTAGATTTCAGTGACCGTGCCGACCGTCGAGCGCGGGTTGCGCGAGGTCGTCTTCTGCTCGATCGAGATCGCCGGAGACAGGCCCTCGATCTGGTCGACATCGGGCTTCTGCATCATTTCGAGGAACTGGCGGGCATAGGCCGACAGGCTCTCGACATAGCGGCGCTGGCCTTCCGCATAGATCGTGTCGAAGGCGAGCGAGGATTTGCCCGAACCGGAAAGGCCGGTCATGACGATCAGCGAATTGCGCGGCAGATCGAGGTCGACGCCTTTGAGATTATGCTCGCGCGCGCCACGGATGGAGATGGTCTTCAGTTCGCTCATCGCTATACTCTTCGGGGAGGGCCGTTTTCCGGCAAAAGCCGACGGCCCTTATGTAGTGATTGAAACCCGCCTGTCGAGACGAAACTGCCGCAGCGCAAACGGGTTCCGCTACGGCGACCTGACTCGCTTGACAGGACTATAGGGATTAATTAGAACAAATAAAGAACAAAATTCACGCGAAGCGGCGCAATCCATGATCTGGACCGGCGGGCGCGCGGATTAAGATGTGGATTACAGGTGCAAGACGGCGACGGCTGCGGCTGATCGTTTAAGATGCGCCGATTGAATTGAGCCAATCGCAGTGAGGTTGGCTCCGGTGGCAGGGCTGGCGGGCAGAGCCCGGACGACAGTGTTCAGCCGGCAGCGTTCTGCGGCAAGAGAAGGTGAAAGAACTATGGCAGGTAGCGTCAACAAGGTCATCCTGATCGGCAACGTGGGTGCAGATCCCGAAATCCGTCGCACCCAGGACGGCAAGGCGATCGCCAACCTGCGTATCGCAACCTCGGAACAGTGGCGCGACCGCAATTCCGGCGAGCGCCGCGAGAAGACCGAATGGCACAGCGTCGTCGTGTTCAACGAGGGCCTGACCAAGGTTGTCGAACAGTATGTGAAGAAGGGCGCCAAGCTCTATATCGAGGCGCGCTGCAGACCCGCAAGTGGCAGGACCAGAACGGCAACGACCGTTATTCGACGGAAATCGTTCTGCAGGGCTTCAACTCGACGCTGACCATGCTTGACGGTCGCGGCGAAGGCGGCGGCGGCGGTGGTGGCGGCTTCGGCGGTGGTCGCGGCGGTTCGGGCGGCGGCAATGATTTTGGCGGCGGTGACGATTTCGGCGGCGGTTACGGCGGCGGCAACGATTACGATCGTCCGCGCGGTGGTGGCGGCGGTTCGTCGCGTGGCGGCAATCAGGGCGGCGGCCAGGGTGGTGGCCAGTCCTCTGGCGGCGGCAATTTTTCGCGCGACCTGGATGACGATATTCCGTTCTGAGAATATCCCCAGGGAACGATACTCAAAGAAAAAGCGCTCCGGGCATCCGGGGCGCTTTTTCGTTTCCGGCTCAAAGTCGGTTGATCAGAGAGCGAAGGCGGCACGCACCCCATCCACCACGAACTGGACGGAGAGAGCGGCGAGGATGACGCCGAGCAGCCGGGTCAGGATCGCCCGGCCGGTGACACCGAGAAAATGATCGAGCCGTTCTGCAAGCCGCAGGACAGCGTAGACGACCAGCATGATCAGCGCGATGATGCCGATCAGCAGCGCCCGCTCCAGCGCGCCGGTGAA
The DNA here is from genome assembly GCA_902167985.1 of Shinella sp. UYSO24. Taxonomy (GTDB): domain Bacteria; phylum Pseudomonadota; class Alphaproteobacteria; order Rhizobiales; family Rhizobiaceae; genus Neorhizobium. The sequence continues at coordinate 23,978 of CABHNZ010000005.1, read as the reverse complement.
GGTGCCGGCCAGCAGCACCGTTGCCGAGATCGCGCCCGGCCCGGCGATCAGCGGCAGGGCCAGCGGAAAGACGGCGATGTCGCGGATATGGTCGATGGTGATGGCCGCCTGCGAGGTCTTCGTCTTGCGCTCCTGACGCTTCTCAAAGACCATTTCGAAAGAGATCCAGAAGAGCAGAAGGCCGCCGGCAATGCGAAAGGCGCCGATCGAAATGCCGAGTATGCCGAGCACGCTTGCGCCAAACAGCGCAAAGACTGCGAGGATGCCGAAGGCGATCAGCGAGCCGCGCCACGCCACCTGGGCGCGCTGCACCGCCGTCATGCCGGCCGTGAGGCCAAGAAAAACGGGGGCAAGGCCCGGCGGATCAAGCGTCACCAGCATCGTGGTCATCGCATTCACCAGCATGTCGGTCGTTGCCATGTCGTCTCCCTGAGCGGATGCCTTATGTCTTTCTCATATGACTGAATCGACCAATCCGACGCAACCGGCAAAGAGATGAGGTGATCGTACCGGCCGAGGTGGCGCTGCCTGGCAGGGGCGAGGGAAGAGGCAAGGGGTGGCGGCAGATAGAGCCTGGGCGGGCAAGCGACAGATCGGCTGGCGCGCAGATCACCGCTTTCATGTAACCGAACGGTGACTTTTGCTTCACACCGGCTTTGCGGCAGGATAATCTGCCTCGTGGATGCCGCAAAACCTGTTCAAAACCGCCTGGGAAATTGGCAGCGGCGGCCTCTTTCCGATATACCTATGCGGCTGATTCCTTGTATTTCATGCAAGGGCCACCCGTAACGTGAACTCGACCAAAGATCGTGATCCGATTTGACTGAGCAAAGCACACCCGGCGGCGGAAAGCTGCCTCCAGGCATCGAGCCCATTTCCATCATGGAGGAGATGCAGCGGTCCTACCTCGATTACGCGATGAGCGTTATCGTGAGCCGCGCGCTTCCTGACGTCCGCGACGGATTGAAGCCGGTTCACCGGCGCATTCTGTACGGGATGAACGAGCTGGGCCTCGACTGGAACAAGAAATACGTCAAGAGCGCCCGCGTCACCGGGGACGTGATGGGTAAATATCACCCGCATGGCGACTCGGCGATCTATGACGCGCTGGCGCGTATGGCGCAGGACTGGTCGCTGCGCATGCCGCTGATCGACGGTCAGGGCAATTTCGGCTCGATCGATGGCGATCCGCCGGCGGCCCAGCGTTATACCGAGTGCGTCTGGAAAAGGTGGCGCATGCGCTGCTGGACGATCTCGACAAGGAAACCGTCGATTTCCGCGATAACTACGACGGCACGATGTCGGAACCTGTCGTCATTCCGGCGAAGTTCCCAAACCTGCTCGTCAATGGCGCAGGCGGCATTGCCGTCGGCATGGCCACCAACATCCCGCCGCACAACCTTTCGGAAGTGATCGACGGCTGTATCGCGATGATCGAGAACCCGGCGATTGAGCTGCCGGATCTCATGCAGATCATCCCGGGCCCGGACTTCCCGACAGGCGCGCTTATCCTCGGTCGCGCCGGCATCCGCTCGGCCTATGAGACCGGCCGCGGTTCCGTGATGATGCGCGGTCGCGCCCATATCGAACCGATGCGCGGCGATCGCGAGCAGATCATCATCACCGAAGTTCCCTATCAGGTGAACAAGGCGGCGATGGTCGAGAAGATCGGTGAACTCGTGCGTGAAAAGCGCATCGAAGGCATTTCCGACCTGCGCGACGAAAGCGACCGTCAGGGCTACCGCGTCGTCATCGAGCTGAAGCGCGATGCCAATGCGGATGTCATCCTGAACCAGCTCTATCGCTACACGCCGCTGCAGACCTCGTTCGGCTGCAACATGGTGGCGCTGAATGGCGGCAAGCCGGAGCAGCTGGCACTGATCGACATGCTGAAGGCCTTCGTGTCCTTCCGCGAAGATGTCGTCAGCCGTCGTACCAAATACCTTCTGCGCAAGGCACGCGAACGCGCCCATGTGCTGGTCGGTCTTGCCATTGCGGTTGCCAATATCGACGAGGTCATCAACCTCATCCGTCGTGCGCCCGATCCGGCGACCGCCCGTGAACAGCTGATGACCCGCCGCTGGCCGGCCCATGATGTCGAGCCGCTGATCCGGCTGATCGACGATCCGCGCCACAAGATCAACGAGGACGGCACCTACAACCTCTCGGAAGAGCAGGCCCGTGCGATCCTCGAACTGCGTCTTGCCCGTCTGACGGCTCTCGGCCGTGACGAAATCGGCGACGAACTGAACAAGATCGGCGAGGAAATTGCCGATTACCTCGATATCCTGTCGTCGCGTCTGCGCATCCAGCAGATCGTCAAGGACGAACTCGCCGCCGTGCGCGACGAATTCGGCACACCGCGCCGCACCGAGATCCTCGACGGCGGTCTCGAAATGGACGACGAGGACCTGATCGCCCGTGAGGACATGGTCGTGACCGTGTCGCATCTGGGCTACATCAAGCGCGTGCCGCTCGCCACTTACCGGGCGCAGCGTCGCGGCGGCAAGGGCCGTTCGGGCATGTCGACGCGCGACGAGGATTTCGTTTCGCGCCTCTTCGTGGTCAACACCCATACGCCGGTGCTGTTCTTCTCCTCGCGTGGCATCGTCTACAAGGAAAAGGTCTGGCGCCTGCCGATCGGCACGCCGCAGTCGCGCGGCAAGGCTCTGATCAACATGTTGCCGCTGGAAGCCGGCGAACGCATCACCACGATCATGCCGCTGCCCGAAGACGAGACGACGTGGGATAATCTCGACGTCATGTTCTCGACGACGCGTGGTACGGTTCGCCGTAACAAGCTCTCGGACTTCGTGCAGGTCAACCGCAACGGCAAGATCGCCATGAAGCTCGAGGAAGAGGGTGACGAAATCCTCTCCGTCGAGACCTGCACCGGGCCGCTTGCCGAGCTTGGCCTGCCGGGTGACGACGTGCTTCTGACCACGGCGCTTGGCCAGTGCATCCGCTTCCCGGTCGATGATGTCCGCGTCTTTGCGGGCCGTAACTCGATCGGCGTGCGCGGTATCTCCATGGCGGACGGCGACCGTCTGATTTCGATGACGATCGTCGCCCATGTGGATGCCGAACCGTGGGAGCGCGCGGCCTATCTGAAGCGCTCCGCAGCGGAACGTCGTGCAGCCGGCGTCGATGAGGAAGATATCGCGCTGGTCGGCGAGGAAGTGGCCGAAGAGGGACAGCTTTCCGACGAGCGCTACGAGGATCTGAAGGCACGCGAACAGTTCGTGCTGACGGTCTCGGAAAAGGGTTACGGCAAGCGTTCGTCTTCCTACGATTTCCGCACATCGGGTCGCGGCGGCAAGGGTATCCGCGCCACCGACACGTCGAAGACGGCGGAAATCGGCGAACTGGTTGCCGCATTCCCGATCGAGGATGCAGACCAGATCATGCTCGTCTCCGATGGCGGTGTGCTGATCCGTGTGCCGGTCAACGGCATCCGCATCGCATCGCGCGCCACCAAGGGCGTGACGATCTTCTCGACCGCGAAGGACGAAAAGGTCGTCTCGGTCGAGCGCATCAGCGAGCCGGAAGGTGATGACGAGAATGGTGCCGGCGCAGACGACGCGGATGGCACGAATACCGAGGCGCCGGATGATGGCGCTGCGGGCGAGGGCACCGAGGAGTAATCCTCGGCTCTCCGAGACCAGACAACAAAAAAGCCACCGGAGAGATCCGGTGGCTTTTTTTGTTTGGAGTGCCTGAACTTGCTCGACTTGCGGCCATTGTGCGGGCGGCATTTGTTCAGGTCGTGGATGACTGGCTGCTGCCTGAACGGGCGGGCAGGAAGCTACAGAACCTGCAGAACCATCAGCGCAAAAGAAAAGCCGGAGGACAAATCCCCCGGCCTTCTTTGGATCGGTCGCGATGGCGGTCAGCGTTACGCGATCCACTACCGTAATGACGGCTGCAATCTGTCAGAATGCACTGTGACGGCGGGCGAAATCTTCGATATCGCGCTTGTCGCGGCGCAGGGAAGAGATGGTGGATGCCACAGAAACGACGAACATGGTGCTGATAGAAGCGGCAAGCACGGTCAACATCATGGACATGGCGTTCCTTCCCGGCGCCGTAAAGGTCGCCTTAGTAGGTGGAGAGTTCGGCGTAACGGCCGGACATCTGCTGGTAGTGGTTCATGTTCGTCGGATCGGACTTGCCCTGGTAGAGGCTTACAGTCGCCGTCAGCATGACTGCGATCATTGCAGTCCAGACCAGGTTGATCATCGTGATCTTGTCCGGCATGCCAGCCTTTTTCTTGGCGATCATCATATCCGCTATTCCTTCTGTTGCCCTGAATGCGCCTTGCGCTGACAGGTTCCACCGCATTTTGAGAGAAACTTAACCTCTCGCCTCTGAAGCATCCTTGAATGGCTCGTTCATCTGGCGTTCAGAAAAGGAGCCGTTTCAGAATTCCTCGGGACGAAAAAAGGAAATCAGACCTTCCAGAGCGAGCGACGCAAAGACACAAACCGCAACCAGCAAAGCCAGCATTTCCAGTATTCTCCCTCGATACGGACGGGTATTTCTCCCCGTCACAGTGTCGATATAAACATGCCGCCCCTGAAACCCCCTTGAACGGCGCATTCATCTTTCGTTCATTTTTCGGAAACACTTGTTCACAGGCGGCCAAGCCTTGCGAAAGAAGGCCTTCCGTGACAAAAGGCGCGTGAATTGTTGCGTCGTTTTCGCCTGATCGACTATCTGATCGACGACAGGCCGGGCCGCGCGTTAATGTTTTTCTCGGAAGGCGGGCAATTGCCTGGTTGGATATCTTATGACGACAGCCTTCTATCCCGGTTCGTTCGATCCGATGACCAACGGTCATCTCGATGTGCTCGTGCAGGCGCTGACGGTGGCCGAGAAGGTCATCGTTGCGATCGGCGTTCATCCGGGCAAGGTGCCGCTGTTTTCCTTCGATGAACGGGCAGGGCTGATTTCGGCTTCTCTGCGTCAGGCTCTTCCGGCGCGTGCCGATGCGGTCTCGGTCGTCTCCTTCGATCGGCTTGTGGTCGATGCCGCGCGCGAAAATGGCGCATCGCTTTTGATCCGCGGCTTGCGGGACGGAACCGATCTCGATTACGAGATGCAGATGGCGGGGATGAACCGGCAGATGGCACCTGATATCCAGACCGTCTTCCTGCCGGCGGCAACTGCCTCGCGGCCCATAACGGCCACATTGGTCCGGCAGATCGCGGCGATGGGCGGCGATGTCAGCGCCTTCGTGCCCGAGGCCGTACTCGATGCCCTGAATACCAGGTTCAAACGCTGATTTAAGATCCGAAACCGGAGTTTTGCATGAACATGCTTCGTCTCGCCTTTGCAGGCACCGTCGCTCTCGCCGCCTTCACCGCGCCGGCCTTTGCCGACACGATGACCATCCAGCTGAAGGATGGCCCTGTCGTCATCCAGCTCGACCCGAAGCTCGCACCGAAGAATGTCGCGCAGGTCGAGGCACTCGCTGCCAAGGGCGCCTATGATAACGTCGCTTTCCACCGCGTGATCGAAGGCTTCATGGCGCAGACCGGCGACGTGAAGTTCGGCAAGATCGGCAGCCCGACCTATAATGCGGCGCAGGCCGGCATGGGCGGTTCCGACCTGCCGGATCTGCCGGGCGAATTCTCCAAGGCACCTTTCGTGCGCGGCACGGTCGGCATGGCGCGCGCGCAGAGCCCGAATTCCGCCAATTCGCAGTTCTTCATCATGTTCGCCGACGGCCCGTTCCTGAACGGCCAGTACACAGTGATCGGCAAGGTCACGTCGGGCATGGAATTCGTTGACAAGATCAAGCGCGGCCAGGGCGCCAATGGCGAAGTCAGCAATCCCGACAAGATGATCAAGGTCACGATCACCAAGAACTAACGGATCAAGCCCGCGCAAGCGGCAGGCGAGGGCGGCCCGCAATGGCAGCCTTCGCTTCAAGGGCCCCGATCCGTCGGGGCGCAAAACCAGAAGCAACCAAGGAGAATACCATGGCCGAAATCAAGGATCCGGAAAACACCCTCATCATGGAAACGACCAAGGGTAAGGTCGTCATCGCAATGATGCCGGAAGTCGCACCGGAACACGTTGCCCGCATCAAGGAACTCGCTCGCGAGAAGGCCTATGACGGCGTCGTCTTCCACCGCGTCATTGCAGATTTCATGGCGCAGACCGGCGACGTGAAGTTCGGCAAGCAGGGCGGCGAAAGCTTCAACCCGGGCCGCGCCGGCATGGGCGGTTCGGACAAGCCGGACCTGAAGGCTGAATTCTCCGCAGTTCCGCACGTTCGCGGCACCTGCTCGATGGCCCGTTCGCAGAGCCCGAACTCGGCCAACTCGCAGTTCTTCGTCTGCTTCACCGACGCGCCGTGGCTGAACAAGCAGTACACCGTCTGGGGCCAGGTCATCGAAGGCATGGACGCCATCGACCAGATCAAGAAGGGCGAGCCGGTCAAGGATCCGGACTCGATCACCTCGATCCGCGTCGCTGCCGACGTCTGATCCATTCACGTTACGTGAAGCCCGCTCCGCACGACCTGCGGGGCGGGTTTCGCATTTTCTGAAAACGCCGACCCAAGACACTCGATTGCCGACCTTATCATGCGCGTAGACCTGTTCGATTTCGATCTCCCCGAGGAGAATATCGCGTTGCGGCCCGCCAATCCGCGCGACAGCGCAAGGCTGCTCGTCGTGACACCCGGAGAGCGCCCGAGCTGACCGACAGGCAGGTTTTCGATCTGCCGTCCTTCCTGAAGCCGGGCGATGCGCTTGTTTTCAACGACACGAAGGTCATTCCCGCCCAGCTCGAAGGCATCCGGCATCGCGAAGGTGCCGGCGGCCAGCAGGTTTCGGCGACGCTGCATATGCGCAGCGAGCCGGATCTCTGGAAGGCCTTTGCCAAGCCCGGCAAGCGGATCAAGATCGGCGACCGCATCTCTTTCGGCGCCGAGGGTGACGTTATCGCGACGGTCGAGGAGAAAGGCGAGGGCGGCGAGGTTTCGCTGCGTTTCGATCTCTCCGGCCCGGCACTCGACGAAGCGATCATGGCTGTCGGCCATATCCCGCTGCGCCCTATATCGCCGCCAAGCGCGCCGAAGATGCCAAGGACCGGCAGGACTACCAGACGATTTATGCCCGCGAAGAGGGCGCCGTCGCTGCGCCGACCGCCGGCCTGCATTTCACGCCGGATCTTTTGCCGCCCTTGATGCTGCCGGGATCGAACGGCATTTCGTGACGCTGCATGTCGGCGCCGGCACGTTTCTTCCGATGAAGGTCGACGATACCGTCGATCACAAGATGCATCAGGAAATCGGCTATGTGAGCGCCGAGACGGCTGAACGGCTGAATGCCGTGAAGGCGAGGGGCGGGCGCATCATCTGCGTCGGCACGACCTCGCTGCGCCTGATCGAAAGTGCGGCGGCCGATGATGGCAAGATCCTGCCGTGGAGCGGGCCGACCGGCATCTTCATCACGCCCGGCTACCGGTTCAAGGCAGTCGACATGCTGATGACAAACTTCCACCTGCCGAAATCGACGCTGTTCATGCTCGTCTCCGCCTTCTGTGGCCTGGAGACGATGCAGGGCGCCTATGCCCATGCGATCGAAACCGGCTACCGTTTTATTCCTACGGCGATTCCAGCCTGCTTTTCCGGAAAGACCGATGACGACCGAAACCTTCCATTTCAATTTGAAGAAGACCGATGGCGCGCCCGCCTCGGCGAGATTTCCATGCCGCGCGGCACGATCCGCACGCCGGCCTTCATGCCTGTCGGCACGGTCGGCACGGTGAAGGCCATGTATCTCGATCAGGTGCGCGATACCGGCGCCGATATCATTCTCGGCAATACCTATCACCTGATGCTGCGGCCGGGCGCAGAACGCGTCGCAAGGCTCGGCGGCCTGCACAAGCTGATCCGCTGGGAACATCCGATCCTCACCGATTCTGGCGGCTTCCAAGTCATGTCGCTTTCCGGCCTCAGGAAGCTCGACGAGAAGGGCGTGACCTTCAAGAGCCATGTGGACGGCTCGTCGCATCACATGTCGCCGGAGCGCTCGATCGAGATCCAGGGCCTGCTCGGCTCTGATATCCAGATGCAGCTCGACGAATGCGTGGCACTTCCCGCCGAACCGAAAGAAATCGAGCGGGCTATGGAACTGTCGCTGCGCTGGGCGGAACGCTGCCGCGTGGCCTTTGGCGAACAGCCGGGCAAGGCGATGTTCGGCATCGTACAGGGCGGTGATGTTCCGGCGCTGCGCATTCGCTCCGCGGAAGGCTTGAAGCAGTTGGACCTGAAGGGCTATGCGGTCGGCGGCCTTGCCGTCGGCGAACCGCAGGACGTGATGCTGAAGATGCTGGAAGAGACGCTTCCCGTGCTTCCGACAGAAAAGCCGCGCTACCTGATGGGCGTCGGCACGCCGGACGACCTGCTGAAATCGGTCGCCCGCGGCATCGACATGTTCGATTGCGTGATGCCGACCCGCTCGGGCCGCCACGGCCTGGCATTCACCCGTCGCGGCAAGGTCAACATCCGCAATGCCCGCCATGCGGAAGACATGCGCCCGCTTGACGAGGAAAGCGATTGCCCGGCAGCGCGCGATTATTCGCGTGCCTACCTGCATCACCTCGTGCGCGCCGACGAGGCGCTGGGCGGCATGCTGCTCTCGTGGAACAACCTGAACTACTATCAGGACCTGATGAAGGGCATCCGCAAGTCGATCGAGGAAGGCCGTTTCGCCGATTTCTATGCCGAAACACAGGCGGCATGGGCCAAGGGCGATATCGACCCGGTGTAATCTCACCGCAAAGCGCGTCGGGGCAGGGGCAACACATGATCCCTGTCCCAACCTGCGATCTTGCGGAGATCCGGTCGCGGATCTCCGTCATTTGCCCGACAGTCGGCGCCTATATCCCCATGCTGCCGGTATTCGGGATCATCCGCACGCCATCGACCTTGTAGCTGCCATCATCCATCAGGCGCATCTGGTAGATGGCGGTCCAGTCCTTGCCCTCGCGGGCGCTATCATCACCTCCTGCAAGACCATTTCTCCACCGCCGACGAGGCGTGAGCGTCCGAAGGCGTAGGTGCCGGCGTGGTAGACCGGGCCGTAATTCTTGCGCACCATGTCGAGAAACTGTTCCTCATCTGAGAACAGGCTCCTGATCGATGGTGACGCGAAGGAATAGGCGCCGGCCGCATCATCATGCATGAGGGCCTGGATCTGGGCGGAAATCACCGCCTGGGCGCTCGTGACTGGATCCTCTGCGCGCAAGGAGGCAGGGAGGAAGACGAGCGACAGGAGGAGGGAAAGCACGGCAGGCAGAGATCGAAAGCGCATCGAAAATCTCCTTGGTGACGCAAGGATGGTAGCGCATTTGCAACCGCGGAAAAGATGAGCAGCGCAAATAAATCAGGCAGCACGATCACATTTGGGCGTGCGCTTGGCATTTCCCGCCTGGCGCACACCTATCACCGATCAGTGACGTCCGAGCCGAAGGCGGGATGCGCGCCACCGCGGAGCCGTTATGCACAATCGCCGCTTGTACATGACAGCGACGGCTGGCAGGAAGGGCGAAAACCCTTGCCGTGTCGACAACAGGCGTGGACCGACAACACGCGTGGAATGCCTTTCGATGACCATTCTCCTTGCTCCCGCCCTTCTCTATTTCAGCAATGCCATCCTGTTCATTTCGCTGTTTACCCGGCTACCGGCCATTCAGGAGGCGATGGCAATCGACAAGAGCATGCTCGGGCTTGCGCTTCTGAGCGCACCGATCGGCACATTTCTGGCGCTGCCGCTCTCGGGCCGCATCACCGATCGGCTGACCCCGCGCGTCACGGCCGTCGTCATGCTGCCGATCTGCGCGCTGCTTTCGCCGCTGATTACCATCCTGCCGCTGGCGGGCTTTGCCTTCTGCTTTTTCCTCTATGGCTTCTTCCGGACGATATTCGACGTTTCGGCCAACATGATTTCCGCCGGCATAGAGCAGCGCAGCGGTACCAAGGTGCTTGCGCGCAGCCACGGCTTCTGGTCCATCGGCCTGCTCTTCGGGTCGCTCGCCTCGGGTTTCTGGCGGGCAGGGGGGTGACGCCGGTCATCCAGCAGAGCATGGCGGCCATTCTCGTTCTCGTTGCCTGTGCAGCGGCCTTCCGGGTCATGCCGAAGGAGGCGCGGGCGGCAAAGCCTGCCGAACGCCGGCCCGCCTATGTTCTGCCGGACCGGACGATCCTGATGATCTGCGTGATGGTGTTCGGGCTTTGTATCGTGGAAGGCGCCATCTACGACTGGGGCACGTTCTTCCTGCGCGAAGTGGTGAAGGCCGACCCGGCGACAACGGGGATGCTCTACGCGACGTTCACCATCGGCATGGGCGCAACCCGCATGGCCGGCGACAAGCTGCGTGACATGTTCGGCCCGGTCATTCTGGTGCGGTTTTCGGCGCTGCTGGTGGCGGCCGGTATCGCACTTCTGGTCGCCTCTCCAGGCTTTGCGACAATCGGCATGGGGCTTGCCGCGCTTGCGCTCTTCACGCTCGGCTGCGGCATTGCTCTGGCCTTCCCGATCGCCGTCTCGACGACGATCGCGCTCGGCAAGGGACAGGCGTCGGAAAACCTTTCCGCTCTCGCCCTGACGCTGATGATCTCCACGATCGGCGTGCCGCCGCTCCTCGCTTCATCGCCCAGCATATCAGCCTGTCGGCCGCTTTCGTGGTTCTCTTGCCCTTCGTTGCCGTCAGCTTCCTGATGGCGCCGGTGGCGGATGGCCGGCGGGTCCGTTTTTGGTCTGCGGGCAAATCGAAACGGCGCGGTCCAGAGCAATAATTTCTTTTGAAATCAGAATATTAAACCGCGGCGGCAGTACAGGGCCAAAACGCAACAGGCTGTGGGAAAATCGGGCAGGGGCGGCGGATGCCTTCCCCTTGCCCCTAATTGGCCATAAGCTTGGGTAGAAGATGTTTGGCGCTTCGATGCCGCCTGACCAGTGCCCGAGATGTTTGATGCCGAGGGGCTTCGGCTCTCATCCGACGAATACCAACAGCCGAAAACAGGTGACTCTGTGATCGACCCATACGACATTCTTGGCGTTTCCCGCGAGGCCGACAGCGCCGCGATCAAGGCGGCCTATCGCAAGCACGCCAAGGCGGCACATCCCGATGCTGGCGGCGATGTCGATGCGTTCGCGCGGCTGACGACGTCCTACGAACTGCTCAGCGACCCGGTGCGCCGCAAGGTCTTTGACGATACGGGCTATGATCCGGATCTCGCCGACCCCAAGGATCTGCAGGGGCTCGTCATTCTTGAAACACTGGTCAACGAGATGATCCTCGACGAGCGCGAGCCCGGCTCCTTCGATCCGGTATCCTCGATGCGTCGCAAGCTGACCGACCGTATCGTCAACGCCCGCATCCATATTCTGGAAATGGAGCGTCACAGGGCGCGGATCCGCAATCATATCGACCGTCTTGGCCGCAAGCCGGAGACGGACGTGCTGAGCCGCATGCTGAAGGCGCGCTGCGAGACGATCAATGAGGCGATCAGCAAGTCGGAGGCCGAGATCATCACGATCGAACAGGCCTATGGCATGCTGGATGGCTATACCTACGAGATCGAGCCGGAAGGCATCAAGGCGGCGGCAGAGTAGGGCGCTCGCCCTTCCCGTTCCCGGTACGCCCACCGTCCGGGCTCTTGACCTCGTCGCGGCCGTCAGCCATTCGGACTGTGATTGACCCTTTCCATATCCGAGCCTTATCTCCATGAGCATCACTATCCGTCCCGCCACCCGCGCAGATGCGGCCACGCTTCTCGGTTTCATCCTCGAGCTCGCGATCTACGAAAAGGCCGAGCATGAGGTTCTTGCGACCGTCGAGACGATCGAGACCTCGATCTTCGGTGACGGATCGGTGACGCGCGCCATCATCTGCGAACAGGATGGCCGGCCGATCGGCATGGCGATCTTCTTCTTCAACTATTCCACATGGCAGGCGCGCAACGGGCTCTACCTCGAAGATCTCTATGTGACGCCAAATGCCCGCGGCGCAGGTGCCGGTAAAGCGCTGCTGAAGCGGCTGGCACAGATCGCCGTCGAGGAAGGCTGCGGCCGTTTCGAGTGGAGCGTGCTCGACTGGAACGAACCGGCCATCAAGGTCTATGAGGCGATCGGCGCGGAAGCCCAGAACGAATGGGTGCGCTACCGTATGAGCGGCGAAGCGCTCAAGGCTTTTGCTGCCAGCTAGGCCGCACATTGAAGCGTCACTGGTAGAAGATGCGAGGCGCCCATGGGGAAAGGGTGTTGCGGTTGGAAATAGAATGTACCCAGTCACGCACAAATATCAGATAATCAATCTTATGGAACTGTTCTCGATATCTCGTGTAGGTCGTCGCACTGAAACAGCGCCTCGAGGACTGTAGCTGCACAACAGAAGCGGCTTCCCGGTAGATTTGAACTCTCTCGCCATATCGATCTGGTCCGGCCGCCGTCACAGATTGTCGGCAGAAACCTCGATCTCGATGCAGAGCCCGTCATAGGCCGGTTCCACATGCGCCGGTGTCTCGGCGATCACGGTCGCATAGTCGAGCGGAATATGCATATGGGTCAGAACGGCCCGCCTTGCGCCGAGGCGCTCGATCCAGTCCAGCGCCTGTTCCAGCGACAGATGGCTCGGGTGCCGCGTATACTGCAGGGCGTCGATGATGAGGAGTTCAAGCCCCGCGAGCCGCGCGACGCTGCCGGCAGGAAAATCGCTGACATCGGTGCAATAGGCTACGTCGCCAATACGGAAGCCGAGCGAATGGACATCGCCATGCGCCTGCATATGGGCGGTGAAGCGCATCGGCCCGCCGGCGCCTTCGATCACGACGCCTTCATCTAGATCTTCGATCAGATGCGGCTCGGCGATCGGCGGATAGTTGCCGCCGGGTGGCGTTTCGAGGCAGTAGCCGAAACCCTGGCGGATGCGTTCCATCGTCACCGGATCGGCATAGATCGGAATGCGCTTTCTCTGGGTGTGGAAATAGCCCCTGATATCGTCGATGCCGTGCAGATGGTCGGCATGGGCGTGGGTGTAGAGAACCGCATCCAGATGCTGGACGTTGGCGGCAATCATCTGTTCGCGGAAGTCAGGACCGGTATCGATTGCAACGACGGTGCGGCCGCCATCCGGCGCGATCTGTTCGACGAGAAGCGCCGTGCGGGTGCGGCGGTTCTTCGGGTTGGTCGGATCACAGGCGCCCCAGTCACCATTCAGCCGCGGAACGCCCGGCGAGGACGCGCAGCCTAGAATGGTGAAGCGGCGACGGTATCCTTCCGCCACGATCAGAGCCTCGGCATTTTCGAGAAGCAGCGGAATGCGTTGTCCGTGGTGATCGTCGCCATCTCGTCATAGGAAAGACCATGCACATCCGCGAGAACCTCGGCGGTGTTGACGACGTAGGACGGCTCGTTGCGCTTGCCGCGCCAGCGTTTTGGCGCAAGGTAAGGAGCATCGGTTTCGACCAGCAGGCGATCGAGCGGGATCGTCTTGGCAATCGCCCGGATATCTTCCGATTTCGGAAATGTCAGGATGCCGGAGAAGGAGACGTAGCCGCCGAGTTCCACACCGGCACGCGCAAGATCCGGTCCGGCCGAGAAGCAGTGCAGGATGAAAGGGAAGGCCCCCTTCCCGCTTTCCTCCGTCAGGATCTCGATCATGTCCTCATCGGCGCTGCGCGAATGGATGACGAGCGGCAGTTTTGTCTCGCGCGCGGCTTCAATATGGCGCTTGAGGCCGGTCTTCTGGTCGGCGGGCGTCTGGGTGTCGTAGAAATAGTCGAGGCCGGCTTCGCCGATCGCGACGATCTTCTCGTGGCTGTTGGCAAGGCGGATGAGGTCCTGCGCCGTCACGTCCAGTTCTTCCCCGGCATTGTTCGGGTGCGTGCCGACGGAGCAGAAGACGGAGGGATATTTTTCCGCAATGGCAATCAGCGTGTCGAGTTTCTTCACGCGGGTCGAAATCGTCACCATCTGCCTGACGCCGGCTTCATGGGCGCGGGCAATCAGTTCGTCGCGCTCGGCATCGAACTCGGCAAAATCGAGATGGCAATGGCTATCGATCAGCATGGACACGTCGTCAAAACCTTTAAACAGAATGGAGACGGCCCGACGATGAAGGCGGGCCGCTCAGGCATGCACTAAAAAATCAGGCCGTCGCTTCCGGCGCGACGTAGCGCGGGAAGACCGGCTTCGGCGCTTCGAGCGGTGTGCCGGGCGTCAAGCGACCCGCCTCGCCGAGGCTTGCGAAATCGCGGGTGTCAGGGCCGGCGGCCACGAGATCGAGCAGCTTTTCCGACGAACCGGGCATGAAGGGCTGAAGCAGGATGGCGATCTGGCGCACGACTTCGGCGGTCACGTAAAGCACAGTGCCCATGCGTTCCGGATCGGTTTTCTTCAGCGCCCAGGGCTCCTGACCGGCGAAATAGCGGTCGGTCTCGGAGACGACGGCGATGATCGCGGCAAGCGCGCGGTGGATGGTCTGCTTGCCCATTTCCTCGCGGCAGATGGCAATCAGCGCATCGGCGGAGGCAAGCATCGCCTGATCCGCCTCGTTGAAGGCGCCCGGCGTCGGGATCTGGCCATCGCAGTTCTTGACGATCATCGACAGCGAGCGGCTGGCAAGGTTGCCGATACCGTTTGCGAGGTCGGCATTGATGCGCGTGCCGATCGCCTCTTCGCTGCAGCTGCCATCCTGGCCGAAGGAGATTTCGCGCAGGAGGTAGAAGCGGATCGCATCGAGGCCGAAATGGCCGATCAGCTCGAACGGATCGAGGACGTTGCCGAGCGACTTCGACATTTTCTCGCCGCCCTTGGCCAGAACGAAGCCGTGGGCGTAGACGCGCTTGGGCAGCGGCAGGCCGGCGGACATGAGGAAGGCCGGCCAGTAGACGGCGTGGAAGCGGATGATGTCCTTGCCGATGATATGGACGTCAGCCGGCCAGTATTTCGCCCGCTCGCCCTGCGGCTCGTCGATATAGCCGGTTGCCGTCAGGTAGTTGGTAAGCGCATCGACCCAGACATACATGACATGTGCCGGATCGTTGGGAACCTTGATGCCCCAATCAAACGTGGTGCGCGAGATCGACAGGTCCTTGAGGCCCGACTTGACGAAGGAGATCACTTCGTTGCGGCGCTCGGCCGGACCGATGAAGTCCGGGTTTTCCTCGTAATGCTTCAGAAGCTTGTCGCCATATTCCGACAGCTTGAAGAAGTAGCTCGATTCTTCCACCCATTCGACCGGCGTGCCCTGCGGGCCGTAGCGGACGCCATCGGCGCGCACTTCGGTCTCGTCCTCGGCATAATAGGCCTCGTCGCGTACCGAATACCAGCCGGCATAGGCATCCTTGTAGATGTCGCCGGCATCCGCCATGCGGTTCCACAGCGCCTGGCTGGTTTCGTGATGGCGCTTCTCGGTGGTGCGGATGAAATCGTCGTTGGACGAGTTCAGCAGCTTGCCCATCTCGCGGAATTCGTTGGAATTGCGCTCGGCAAGCGCTTCCGGCGTGATGCCTTCGTTGCGCGCCGTCTGCTGCATCTTCTGGCCATGCTCGTCGGTGCCGGTCAGGAAGAAGACATCCTTGCCGTCGAGGCGCTGGAAGCGCGCCATGGCATCGGTCGCAATCAGTTCGTAGGCGTGACCGATATGCGGCTTGCCGTTCGGATAGGAGATCGCGGTGGTGATGTAAAAGGGTGTCTTGTCAGCCATGGATATACTCGGAGAATGAACTCGGGCCGCTTTTCGAGCGCGTCGAAAAACGTTCTGCCGCTCTTAGCGCATGTTACGCGGATGCGAAACCGAAAGTTCCCGCGCAAGGCGGTAAACGGCCAATGCGAGCCGTGCCGGCCGAGCCAGGTGGGCCGTGCAAGCGGGGTATACGGGCGGCGAGGGCGCGCGGCCCCCCTCTCCTCCTGCCATCTGCCTGCCGGTTTGAGATGGTCTCGCAAACGGGAGCGCTAAAATCGCTTACGCTCGCGCGGCTTCGAGGATGGAGAGCAATGTCTGCTTGCGATCGAGGTTATAGGCCTGCGAGACCGTGATCTTCTCGCCGATCTCGCTCACAAGTTTGCATGTCTCTCGGCGGAGACAAGGTCGCCCGAAAGTGCGGCATTGCGGGCGCGATCCACGAGATGATCGGCAAGATGATCGAGGAAGAAGGAGAAGACGACATCGCTCTCCTTGCCCGAGAGCACATCGGCCAGCCGGTGCATCGCCTTGCGGGCTGCAGGGCCGTTGGCGGCAAGCACATCGTCGAAGGCGGCGATGATATCCATGCCGCCGTAGTTCATCAGCTTCAGTGCCTGCGAAACGCTGCCCTTGGCGCCGGAGAGCACAGTCTCGGCCGTCTTGCCGCCATCGAGTGGCGTGCCGAGCGCCGCGAGCGCCCGGCCGAGATCCTCATCACCGAGCGGAGACAGACGCAGCGGCTGGCAGCGCGAGCGGATCGTCGGCAGAAGCTTTCCCGGCGCATGGGAGAGGACGAGGAACATGGCGTTCTTCGGCGGCTCCTCGAGGATCTTCAGGATGGCGTTTGCGGCATTGCGATTGAGATCATCGGCCGGGTCGATGATGACGATGCGCCAGTTGCCGGTGCCTGACGTCTGCGAAAAGAAATGGCCAGCGCGGCGCACCTCGTCGACCGTGATGGCGCTCTTTACCTTGCCGGTCTTGTCATCGACCGGGCGGGCCAGATGCAGCAGATTATGCGAGGCGCCCGAGGCGATCTGGCGGCTGACCGACGAGCCAAGATCCGGGTCGGCAATATGCTCAGGCGCGTCTGTCGGGTTCGGATAGGTCAGGACGTGATTGGCGAAACGAAAGGCGAGCGTCGCCTTGCCTATGCCTTCCGGACCTTCGATCAGGACAGCGTGATGCGCCTTGCCGGATTTATAGCTGCGCGCCAGAAAGGCTTCCGCGGCGGCATGGCCGAAGAGATGCGGATTGCTGGCAGGCGCAATCGCGCCATCGAGAACATGCGGGCTCTGGTCGCTCATCGCGCAGCATCCACCGTCGTTGCCGCCGATATCTTTGCCATGGGTTCGATGATGGCGGCGATCTCTTCGGCGATCTCGTCCTCGCTGCGCTCCGCATCGATCACGCGGCAGCGCGACGGATCGTTTTCCGCAATCGCAAGATAGGCCTCACGACGCGTCTCGTGGGTTTCGACTTCCTCGCGCTCGAAACGGTCGGGAGCGGCATCGCCGCCGCGACGGCGGGCGCGCTCCAGTCCCTTTTCCGCGGGAAGGTCGAGGATGATGGTGCAATCGGGCAGGACGCCGTCGATGGCGATGCGCTGCAGCGCCTCGATCAGGTCGGGATCGAGATTGCCGGTCGCACCCTGATAGACCCGCGATGAATCGATGAAACGGTCGCAGAGCACGATCGCGCCCGTCTTGAGGGCCGGGCGGATCACCTCTTCCACATGGTCGTTGCGGGCGGCGGCAAACAGGATTGCTTCCATGCGCGTGCCATAGGCCTCGGCAGCGCCCGAGAGAAGTACATGACGGACGGCTTCTGCGCCCGGCGAACCGCCGGGCTCGCGGGTGAGCAGCACATCGTGGCCGGCGCGGCGCAGCCGGTCGGCAAGCCGGCGGATCTGGGTCGATTTGCCCGCCCCTTCTCCGCCCTCGAATGTCACGAACAATCCCGTATGATCGGCCACAGCGCTTCCCGCATTCATCTGATCTGCGGCTTATAGCCTATCACCGGCAGATGCGAAACATGGCTGCGGCAATCGTCCACGGGCAGCGGCCGCAGGCGCCTGTCACCAGTTGGCGACGCGACACTAGAGCCAGAAGAACATCAGTTCCATCAGTGCATCGGTGGCCTTGTTGGTCAGCGTCCCCTCGCCCACGGCAGAGGCGGTGACGAGCGGCACTTGGCGCAGGACACGACCGCCCTGGGCGATTTTCAGCGTGCCGACCGTCTGGCCTTCCCTTACCGGCGCGCGCAGCGGCCAGTGATAGACGATATTGCCGGAAAGCCGTTCGGGGTTGTTGGTCGGCAGGTAGAGGTCGACGGGCTCGGTTGCCACCAGATCGACATGGCTGGCATTGCCGCCATAGACGGCTGCCTGCCCGATCACCTCACCCGGCTTGAAGACGACCCGCGTCTCGAAGCTCGACAATGCCCAATCGAATGCGCGCTTGGCCTCGTCCATCCGGTCCTTGTCGCTCGCAAGTCCGCCCATGGCCAGGAAAAGCCGCGTACCATTGCGCTCGACGGAGGCGACGAAGGCGAAGCCCGAACCTTCCGCAAAGCCCGCGCCGAGGCCGTCGATCCCCATGCCCAGCCCGAGCAGCGGGTTCTTGTTGCGCTGAAAGATCTTGTTCCAGGTGAAATCCGGCTGGGCGTAAAGCGGATAGAAGTCCGGATAGGTCGCATAGATATGGCGGGCGAGCTCCACCATGTCACGCGCCGTCGTGCGGCTTTCGGCCTCGGGTACGCCGGTGGGATTGATTGCGGGAAGACCGGTCGCATTGGCGAAGACGGAGCGGTCAAGCCCGAGATCCTTTGCACGGGCGGTCATGCGGGCGGCAAACTGCGCCTCACCGCCTGCCATGCCTTCCGCCAGCACGATGCAGGCATCGTTGGCATTGTCGATGATGACGCCCTTGACGAGATCATCGACGCGGATCTGCGATTTCAACGCCGCAAACATCGTTGTCGTACCGGACGGCGCGCCGCCGGTGCGCCAGGCATTTTCGCTGACCGGATAGACCGTATCGGGCGACAGCTCGCCGCGCTTCATGGCGCTGAAGACGGTCTCCATCGTCATCAGCTTGGTGAGCGAGGCGGCCGGAAAGGACTGGTTTTCGTTGACAGACAAGAGCACCGTGCCGGTCTTCGCCTCCACCATATAGGCCTGTTTCGCCTTGGTGGTGAAGCCGGCCGATTGGGTGGCGGCTGCCGATTGAGCCGACGCTACCGCCGGCATCTGGCCCGCGGCCAGCGCGACGATGCAGAGGAATGACCAAATACGCTTCATGCAGCCCCCGGCGACTGAACGGTCCATGGGTAGCAGCGGGCGTTTGCCGCTGCAATGACGACTGAAGCGCCGGACGACCTTTGTAAGGGTCGCACACGGCGCTTCAATTTATCTGGCCTTCGACCGCCCTGCCCTTGCGGACATCCGCGGCATGCGATGCGTCCCGCCGCCTCAGCGCGACGGGTTACGCAGAACCATGTTGCCGAACATGACGATCGGCTCGGGGCTGCGCGGCGTATTGGCGTAGGCCGTCTCGCTGACATGCGCCGGGGCACGCTGCGGCTGGGCGACCGGACGGGCTTCGGCGGTGCGAACCGTGCGCTCGTTGCCACGAGCGGCCGGACGCTGCATTTCTGCCGGTGCGAACTGCGGGCGGCTTGCCGGCCGCGCTTCGGCCAGTGCAGGTGCCTGTACAGGCTGGCGGACCTGCTGACGGGTGGTCTGGCGGGCAGGCTCGGCTTCCGCAACATAGGTCGGCGCGGCTGCGACCGGGGCAGGCATGCGCTGCGGCTGGCGGGCAGCCGTTGCAAAGCCGGACGAACGATCTGCCGGACGACCTTCAGGACGGGGCGCTGCCTGAGGCAGAGGAGCCCTCTCGTCGAAAGTCTGCAGCGTGCGTGCGGCGCTCGACGTGTGGCCCGAACCGCTCGGCGTGCGGCCGGAATAGCTCACGGGCGACGGCAGGCCGGAACCATAGCTCTGCAGCTGCTCGCCCAGCGGCTGGTTGGAAGCGACCATCACGCCGGACGCAATCTGGCCTTCAGGCGCAAAGGACGGCAGGCGATCGCCCTTACGGACGTAGGAGGCCATCAGGTATGGCATGTCGTTACCATCCATGCGGGCACGACCGACATATTTGACGTTGACGTTGGCAGTGCCGGTACGCTTGACGTCGAGAAGCTCTGCGGCCTTGCCGGAGAGATCGATGATTCGGCCCGGATGATAAGGTCCGCGGTCATTGACGCGGACGATGATGGAAGAGCCTGTATCGAGATTGGTACGCGCGCATAGCTCGGCAGCGGGAAGGTCGGGCTTGCGGCGGAAAGATGGGCGCTGTCATAGACTTCGCCATTGGCGGTGACGCGGCCGTGGAAGGCCGAACCATACCACGAAGCAAGGCCGTTCTTGTTGTAGCTCGGATCTTCCTTGGGGAAGTAGGTCTTGCCTTTTACCTCGTAGGGATTGCCGACCATGTAGCGGCCGCCACCCTTGGGAACAGCCTGCCCCTCCTGGACGACGCGCGGGCTTGCCTTCACGCCATATTCTTTTTCAGAGAAGTATTCCTTGCTGCGCGGCTTGGCTCCGGCGACCTTGGTCGCCTGGGTTGACGCACAGGATGCGACCGACATGCAGACTGCTGCAATTCCCAACCATTTCGCGCTCAGCGAAAGCCTGTTCCCACTCAAACTCAACACAAACCCGTCCCGTGCCGCATTCGCCGGATGGTGCGGAAACGGACCTCGAAACCGAGACAGCCTCACCGCGGCGTGACCAAATGTCTCAAAACGGCATGTGCCGCTGCGAAACAACGTGTCTCGAGTTTTGCGATGTTTGCGGGAAAAATGCGACCAAAAACTGTGGACCTGGCCGACTTTCAAAACTTATGGTTAATGAACGGTTTCAACCATAGGCGCGAGCCTGCGCCCGTCTTCAGATGAACGGAACCTGAACCTTGCCGGCCCATTCGTCAAGCGGCACCACTCCTCCTGCAGACGAATCGCTGCCGCAATTCCGACTCATTGCAAGCACCGTTGCCGGACAGCAACAGTTCGGTCAGAGCCATAGGCTGCAGCGCCGCGAGCGACCTCGTTGGCAAAGCCGGGAAAGCATCAGGAAAGCTGCGACACGAAGCCCTCGCTACCCGCAAGACCGGCCACGATCATGAGAATGGCAAGCGTGATGGCATCACGCTTCCAGCCCGCCTTTACGGCCTCCCCGACCAGCGTCTCGATGGATGGCTCAAGAGCAAAAAGGCATTCGGCCTGATAACTCTCCTGCGAGGAAAGGGGCGACGGCGGATTGATCGAGGCATTCATCATCATGTCCGTTTACTGACTCGTTGGCCCCGAACCTGAAGTGCAAACACTTCTGCAATATGTCCTGCCTGTATCGAATTGTGTCTCGGCGCCAGCTTCGATCACAGTCGCGCTATTCACCCGACGTGTGCGAGCGGATCACTTCGAGCGTGAGGCTGAGATAGAAAGCAGCTATGATGATGAGAAGGACGCCCATGCCGAGCGCGGTCAACTGTTCCGCATGCGTGTAAAGCACGTCAATGATCTGCATATTCTTGGTCCTTGCACTCCGAGGCCATAAGCGAGGCCGCTTGCTGGCCGCAAAATGACCGAGCCGGATTGCAGGCAGATGTCCCGCGCATTTCTTTTTATTGCTGGCTGACAGCGTTTTGTCTCGGGAGGCGCGAAGACCGAAGTCATCCGCCCCTCCTCACACTTAAAGCAGATGGATCGTTACGGCGTCAGAGAAACCGGGTTCCACATGGCGCCATTGCGCTCTTCGTCCTTGAGGCTGTTCGTGCCGAGCGACACGCGCATGCCAGCGAAGAGGGTTCCGATATTTTCGTCCGTGGAAACACCGGGAACCGAGAGCTTGCCGTAATCGTAGCGGTAGCCGCCATAGAATGTCACAGGGAACTGATCGGGCCGGTAATTGGCCGTCAGCTTGACCGTGCGCAGATCCACGTCGAGATCCGTGTCGGAATAGGAGAAGCGATGCAGTGCGCCATCGACATCAAGGCGCAGATTGTCTGCGGCGTAGAACCTTGCGCCGAGCGTTCCGACATAGTGATCGGCATCGAAGCCGTAGAGTTTCGTGCGACCATAGCCGAGCTGGGCATAGAATGTCGCCCAGTCGGTGAAGCCTGCCACCTCGCCGCCGCCGATATAGTCGTTGGCGCTTCCCTCGCCGATAATATTGAGGGAGCTGACGCTGAAGCGCGAGGCCTGCCCGAAGGCACCGACGGCGAACTGGTTGTCACGATAGTAAGCGTGCAGTGCGCCGAGGCCGGTATTGCTGTCGTCTGAATTGACGTCGTTTCGCGAGTAGCGACCGTCCACCTGCACATTGAAAGGCGTGCCGGTGTTTATGTTCACGCTACCGCGAAGCGACCAGGCATGACCATCCGTGGAAGCCGGCGCCTTGACCAGCGACGAGTAATCGCCCTCGACAAATCCCGTGATGCGGGATGCCTGCGGAGCAGCCTCATAGGCACCATCATCCTGCGCTGGACCGCGAAGGGGCCCAAGAAGATCCGCAGCCTGCGACTGACCTGCCAAGACTACGGCGAGTACCGACAAGATACCTGTGCGACGCATGATGATTCCCTAAGCCCGATTGACGACAGTAAGACCATAGGAAGAAGTTGGTTAACCATGACTTAAGTGGCGCAAATTGGGTAAATGGCGTTCTCATTCGGTGGTTTTGCAGAGGTACCCACCAAAGTACCCGCTCCTGAAAACTGTGGATCTCGTGGTGCCTGCGCCAACGGCTCAGCCCCACCCCGAATACCCACCCACTATCGCGCGGTTGACTCTGCTCAGCAGCGAGAACATAAAGAGAACAATCAAAGGGAATAGCGCCATGGCCACCGCAGAGAAATTCATCATCCTGCCGTTCAAGAAGAACCGTGGGAATATCGTTCAGGGAGAAATGCGGCAGGCCTCGAATGCGGCTTCCGCTGAGAAGATCGCCGCTGCGATGGCTGATCGTTTCGTCGGCGTCGCCGCCTATGCTGTCATGGTGGATGAAGAATCCGGGGAGATGGGAACCCCTCGCCTGCTTTCGAAGCACGGCGAAATCGCGGACCTCGCCGCCTAACTGACCAACAACATCGTCATCACGCATCAACGCGCTTCGGCGTGAAGGAGAACTCATGTCTGCGCTACAGAAGGAAGAAAAGGACGCCGCCCGGAGCGAACTCGACGAGGTGCTATCGTATCATGGAGGAGATGCGCTTGCCGCGGGGCAGACACTCTTGGACGACTGCCGGCACCTTCGGGGTGAGCTTGCCTTGGCAGAAGGCGCGATGAGCCGCAGCATGGTGCGCGGCTGGGCAGCTCTTCCGGACGGACGCTCGCGAGAAACTTCCTCGTCTCCTCCGGCAAATCGGGCAGTCTTTGGGGAACTTCCGGGTTCGGGATCATCGCATTCATTCCCCTTGTTCCGCCCTGCAGTGAATTTCAGATGCCATCCGTCCTGTCGCCCTTCTCCCAATTGCAATGAAAAAAGCGGCCCAAACGGACGGCCCATGGAATTCTCCGCCTCCTGCCGGGTGCCAATCTGCACCTTGCAGCATCGCCCTCGCAGACGCCTATTCGGGAGGTCATAAAACCCGGAGGTTTAAATGCTGATCGATCGATTTGACCCGTTGGCAATTGTATTCTCCGAGACGCCCATTGAGGTCATCGAAGCGCTGGCGTTGGAGCAGTTGCAGATTTTCAGGCGGCGCGCGCCGAAGCTGATGCCCTGCATGACGCGAAAGCCGACCCCACGACCTCGCGACAGACACGGAATATCTATCGGTGACGATGGCGTGCCACGGTCATGCAGCGGTGGTTTCGACACTGGTCAATCTGCTGGGGCATGTGCCGAAGGGTGAAAATCGGTCGCCGTACCGAACTGAAGCCGGGAACCATCGCCCTCACCCATACGGGTGATTTAAGACTCGCTAATATTATGTAGTGTCGAAGAGGTTCCCTAAGACCTCTTCGTTCAAGCCCCTTGCGCGACACTGAAGCAAGGGGCTTTCTTTTTAGGTCATCCGAAAGCGCTTCATTTATTCCAACATTATATTCAATTTAATATTGAAATAATTTAAATATATAACTAAAATATCAACTCATTCATGAGCAATTCATTCGTTTAGGAATTCTATGATTGATACATGTTGATTTGCACTGAGAGCTGACCCGGGATTTGCGCCGAGAAGTGACCCGCCTTTAGGTATCGTTCGTGT
>CABHNZ010000004.1 GCA_902167985.1 Shinella sp. UYSO24 | reverse complement strand
TTACGTTGCTTGTGGACACAACCTGCCTAAGCGCTCCCCCGATTCATAGGTGACCCAAAAATCGCGTTTACAATACTGGAACAGAATGAAGTAGATGAATTCACCGTGGTCAATGCCGAGTGCTTTTGCCGTTTGTTTCGCTAACTCAACCGGGAAGTAGTGTCTGCCGGTCACAAAGTAGGTGATCTTGGTGTCTGTCACTCCCAGTCGATCAGCAAGATCTCGATACGACACCTCCGATTTGGCGAGATGTGCCTCTATGATTTGACCGACGCGCAACGCGGCATGGGGATTTCGATACGGGGTCATCGCATTGCCCGAGCAATTGTTTTCGAAGTTGTATAGTGTTTGTCGTTTTGATGCAAATTTTTTCTAATTATAGGCAAATTGTAAGTAATTATTTACTTACAATTTGCCGAAATGTCCTCTCTCGGGAAATGAAGTTCTCCAATTGAATTTCGCTATATTTGCTTTGAAAGAAGCAAGATACGAGAGGCATAAAATGAGTTCAGAACGCAATTCCGCAGTGGCGAATTTCATCCAGGTGCATATCGAAAAGAGTGCCTATACCTTGGATGAAATCACCCTCCTCCTTGGATTTCAAAGCACTGGCATGGTCGAAGGATTTTGTAGCGGAGATCGGAAGGTTCCGCTCGACAAGGTGAATGCGTTGGCCGAGGCTTTGGATTGCGACAGGCGGCAGCTTTTCCTGCTCGTTCTCAGCAGTTGGTTCGATACGGATTTCATTAAGATGCTCGAAGAAGCATTTGCAAATGGCTCTGCCTCGTCAGTAGAGAAAAGCTGGATCGACTTTTTGCGGGAATTCTATTCCGGAAACGTTCCTGAGTTGACCCCTCAGCTGCGGCGCCGGCTTCGGTTATTGGTGAGCATGCCGAGCTAATTATTGCTCGAGCCTCATCCGCACAACTCGCTATGCCAGGCATGGGAGGTTCCAGTCTCGGACACGTTCCGGGCGCACAAGGCATCCCCGTGGCGACTACACCTTCATTCTAAGACTTCGCGCCTGGTCGTCACGGCTTGACCAACGGCAAGAGGAGGTCGGCGGCTACCGGTTCATGGCAAACAAAACCGGTGTTCGCTTTCACTGATCGTCCGGTAGCGACACAGAGTTTGCTAACACTGTTAGGGGATTGCTGTTCGATGGCGCTCGATGACGTTTCTCGAAGCAGTAGCGGCTGTTACTCAAGGCTGCTTACTGCGAGCGTCACTGGTATGAAAAATATGTTTTCGGCGCTGGCCCAGAAGCTTTCCAAGCCGATCGAGCCGTCGATCCCACGCATCGCGGACGACGTTTCCATCAGCACCATTGTTAGTGGATGAATAGTCGATTTGGCACGAGGTGAATACACCTAGAAGGTGTCTAAAGACCTTTACATTTGAGCCAAAAACACCTGATTTCGGGATTTCTGTCAACTTTTCGTAAACCTCTGTCAAGGTTTTAGCCCATTTCCGCAATGATTTCGGATTTTATGACAAGGTCGACGGCAACCTTGGATTGGTATTTTGGCGCGTTTTGGACCGCATACCTTTACATATGCAAGGTCGGGAAGCCTAAAATGTAAAGGTGCGCCGTGTCCGCGCGTATCTGTATGTCGGCAATTACTGGAAACTCGCCTGAAAGGTGGTCGCAGTCAACGTCACATGGGAGCTCAGCGGTGGGGCGAGCTCGAACGCTTTTGGCACCCTGGAAAAATTCCAGAGACGAAGAAGGCGCCAGGTTTCGCGACGCTCCTCGGCTACCGCAAGCTCATTGCGGCTGATGTAGAATGGTGTTCGCTCCCATCCATTTGTCGTTTTTATCTCAAGCAATCGCGGCTTTCCGTTAGGGGTAAAGCTCTCGATATCGTAGCCGGCGCCATCGCCCTCTTCGTCTGAAATCCACCGCACTTTTCGAGCCAGGTCGCCGCGACCGGCCGCGCTGAGCGTGGCGCGTTCATGTGCAAGGACGAGCTCTTCTCCTGCTCTTCCAAGTGCGCGGTTCCGCTCATCTCTGCCTGCCACATCGAATTTTGCGGCAATCCGCAGCATCTGCTCGAGCTCTTGTGGCTGCGGTTCGTTTGAAAGAGTGGGAGGAGGCCCAATCCACAAAGGCTCTGTCTCGCGGAATTGATATGCTGCAGACACGCTCGGCTTTCGCTCGAGGTAGGCGGGGTTACGCTTGAACCAACGCATGACGGCATCGACGAAGAGTGACGCCTCGACCTGGTGAGGATTCATATCGACGCGAGCCGCGCTTAGAGAGCGAGTGAATGAGTCGTCGTCGATGCTTTCGAGCATCAAGCTGTGAGCGAAGAAGTGGCCCTGAACCGGGGTGTAATGGGCGGCAGCAACGGAGGTCGTCATATCGTCCCTAGAAATTGATTCTTTTATCTATATTGCGAGTTGAATACCTCGCGTCGCAAGTGCAACTCTTTAAATATTTTGACGCAACTGATTCCTCGCCGGAAACGAACGTCACCTCGACAATCAGACAGTTAAAGCAATTGAGAGAGCTAATGACCCGTCACACGATAGAAGCTAGCGAGAAACCGATCCTCGACATCTTTTGTGACAAATACCTTTTCCGCATCCCCTCCTATCAGCGGCCTTATGCATGGACACTGGAGCAGGCGAGCGAGTTGCTCAACGACATTGTTACCGCGTGCAGTAGTGCGGGGGATGTTGCAGATGCGAGCCCTTATTTTTTGGGCAGTATCGTTCTCATCAAAGATCCACAGAAGCCTGAAGCTGATGTGGTCGATGGCCAGCAACGCCTTACAACGCTCACGATCCTGATGAGCGTGTTGCGCGATCTGTCTGATTCCAAGATTGCCTCTGCCATAGCAAGCACCAACGGATCCTTTGTGCGCTCGTCAGAGACAGAAACGATTGCGACCTTCCTCTCCCGCATGATGTGCTCCACGGTCTTTTTGTGCCGCGACAGACGATCGAGGCCGTCCACAAGTAGATCAACTTTATTCTCTTCTGCGAAATCCAACGCCTTTTTCAGGTCCTCCCGTAGCGCAAGGTTCTTCTCGCCTCGACCGCTTGCTACGTCCTGGAACCATTCAATGATCTCGACGCCGGACGCATCAGCATAGGCGCGGATGGACGCACGCTGAGCTTCGAGCCCAATACCTTCATCTCTCTGGCTGTCGGTTGATACGCGGATGTATGCTATTGCCTGCTTGGACATGCGGTAAGTGACCATGTGTCGTCATACTCGTGATGTGATGAATGTGACCAAGACTATATGACCCCCTTTAGAAGTGGTCAGGTCTTGAGGTGTGTGAGCAACTCTAAGTCTGAAGCTGGACTTCCGACGGGTATCGGCAGCCCTCAGCCGAGCTGTAGGCGGCCAATCCCTAGGATTGCTGCCGTTCCCCGACCCGCACCATGCTACTTGATGCGGGGGTCGGTCAGGCTAGGAAGCTTCTTCGCTGCGGTCCGTCAGCGCAGACCGGCGCGAGCGGCTTGCGTTACTCACGCGTCGGAGAGAGCTTTCCTCAATGCGACAGGGTCGGTCTTGAGGATCGCGTCGCGCAGGTGCGAGAACTTATCGCCGAACCGCTTTTTGAGATGTCCGACGATCTTCTGCGCCAGAAGCTCCTGCACATGCTCGGTTGGCGCCGACTGTGCAGAATCCTTTCCCAGCGTCACAGCAAGCGACGTTTCGGTTGCTAAAGCTTGACCTGGGGAAGCTGTCGCGTTTTCCGTGACGGAGGACTCAGACGGCTCATGAGAGGCGTTGGCGGAAGTGCTCTCTTCACGGGGGCCATTCTTTCGAGCTTCGCTTTTGGTAGCCGCAATCTTTTTCTCGATCAGTTTAGGATCGGGTTTCTCGCCCCGTTGGACCTCGTCAATCACCGACTGCCTTAACGAGTCCGGCGTGCTTTTGGCTGCTAGTTTATAGACCGTTGTAGGAGGAAGAGCGTCAATTACCTGCGGGGTCGAGCCGAACGCGGTCGCAGAGTTCATGTAGTTCTGCGCGGTCCGCTCCTGCCAGCCGAAATGGAATTCCAACCACTTGCCGAACTTCCCGTGCCCGAGCACTTTCTTGATAGCTAGTAGCTCCTTGCCAGTCTCGAGCGTATGCGCCTTAAGACGAGCCCGGATCCGCTTGGCAGCCGCTTCAGCGTCCTTGGCAACCGCGGCAGAGAGACCAGCATAATCGAAGGAACGGACCTGGGCGGTTTTAGTCTTCGGCACAGGTAATGCCACGACGTTGGTGACAGCCACGGACGATTGCTCAGCAGGAGCCTCCATAATCGTTTTAGATAGGTCGAGATCAGTCAGCTCTTCATCGTTAAACTTCGAAACGTAAGCCATCGAATAACTCCTTGAATATTTGTTCGACACAAAACCGCAACAGTTGCGGGTTTGGCTCTTGGTTGGGTGTCCTAGATCGGCGATCTAGTCTGTTGCCCTTGTCTGCGGGCGGGTTCGTCTGACGCGCTTGTTGAGGTTGTGGCGCATTTTTTTTAGACGCTCCAACTCATCCAGTGCCTGCTTTGAGTTTGGACCAGTGAGGCCGGACTTCTTGACCTCCTCGATCCGGGCTTCGATCTCGCTTCGTTTGAAATCAGAGATGTCGCGCGCCAGCGTCTCGGCCACGTCCTCCAGCAGGCTGAGCACTAGCTCGGCTTTGCCAAGGGAGTTGAAGGCTGCGGCCTGGTCGTCTTCATCGATCTCAGATGGATCGAGCGGCTCGATGCCGTCGTCCTGGTTAAAGTCCCACCATTTGTGGCCGAGGATAAGAAAGTGGCTACCAAAACCGGTGCGCTTGTCGTCCCGGCAAAAGTCGGAAAACGCTTTTCTGAAAACCGAGGTATTCAGCGATCGCTCCTGCGCGGATTGCCTGTCTCGTTCCCGCTTCCGTGCTGCTCTTTTATATTCGGCCCAACTCTTTCGCATGTCGGCCTCCTTTCGTTGGACGGACAATGTCCAAACGTATTGGACATCTCAAGTCCAATCGCATGTCCAACACGTGGGGCAGGGGCTCTGTAAGCGAGATCAAATGCTGCTAAGTGGGGATGGATCGCGTTCCGCTCGGCGCGGATCAACCATGTGCCAGCCCGTGACTTCGTTAAGTTGTTGGTCCGAAGCCGCCGGTCGATCCCTAGGAACGCTGCCATTCCCCGGTTCGGGGCCGCTGGTAGCCCCAGGAGGCACAATAGTCCTAGCTCGCGCACGAACCGAACGCCCACGCTAGCTGCCCGGCTGGCTACTACCCTATAGGCTGTTGTGGCTTCCGCTCGGCGCGGGTCAATTGCTGGGCACGACGCTGCATGAGAGCATGTTCGTTGGAATCATCCCCTTCGGGACGATTGCTGCGAGAATCGCCATTCAGGAACTCAAATCATCCTGAACGGGACTCCTGGCTACAGTAAAGCGAGAGGCGCATATGGAACGAGTGCGAAGGCTAGCGTCGAGCCGTCATGATCCGGAAAAATGGTTCGGAAAACTGTTCCGGTTGCCATTTGCGTCGGCCAGATAAGTGTTTGAAATATATGAAGAAAGAGAGATTGGCTGGGGAACCTGGATTCGAACCAAGATTAACGGAGTCAGAGTCCGTCGTTCTACCGTTGAACTATTCCCCAGCAAGGACGCGTCTAACTCGACGCGGTAACGGTGTGGGGCGGCTTATAACCAAACGTTTCGCACTTGCAAATACCCTTTTTGAAAAAAATTTCATGTTTTTTTCTGGCCATGTATGGCGCCTGAAAAAGCCGTTGGCGAAGCGCGCTTGCGCTGTTATCCTAAGGACAACGAAACGATTGGACGCCAGCGGCATGCCTCAAGGGCCTTGCGCGGCGAGATGGAACATACGTGATGGACCCCGATAGCGGCGCAAAGCCGCCAGAAGGCGGGGCGTCGGCGGGCATGCGCGCAGAAGGAAAGCCTCGGGCAAATCCTCTCGGCGGCGCAAGGCGAAGCGGCACGGCAAGAACCGGAACGCGGCGCAGGCCCCGCGTGCTGATGTGGCCGCTGTGGCTGCCGGCACGGGACGCCCGGAGAATGCCGAGCCAGATGCCCATGCGCGCAAGCGCAAGCGTCGGCGCTCGAAATCCCGCCCCCCGCAGAACAATCCCGCAGGCGAAGTGCAGGCAGCTGTGTCGGAACAGCCGTCCCCGCGGCAGGATGCCGTCAGCACCGAACCGGGTGCTGAGCAGCCGCGTGGCCGCCGCCGCAAGAAGAACCGTGGCGGGCGCGGGCTTCAGGGCCGCCCGCTCACCCAATCCAAGGCATCCGCCTCGGTCTCCGCCAAGTCCGCGACTGCAAAGTCTCCGGATGGCGGTGGGCGCAACGGTCATGGCACCGGTCACGGCAAGGATGCCGGCAGCGGGCGAGGCGGGCAATCCGGTGCGCATCCGCACGCCGCTCTGGCGCACAAGCTGGCGCCGGTCCGCGAAGAGCTATATGCGGCGCTTGATCTCGGCACCAACAACTGCCGCCTGCTGATCGCCCAACCGACGCGGCCCGGCCAGTTCCGCGTCGTCGATGCCTTTTCGCGCATCGTCAGGCTTGGAGAGGGGCTCGCCGCCACCGGCAAGCTGTCGCAGGATGCCATGGATCGCGCCGTGGAGGCGCTGCGCATCTGCGCCGGCAAACTGGCCAACAAGCCGATCCGCCGCATGCGCCTCATCGCAACGGAAGCCTGCCGTGCCGCGACCAATGGCGAGGAGTTTCTCGCGCGTGTCGAACGCGAAACGGGCCTGAGCCTTGAAATCATCGACCGCGAGACGGAAGCACGTCTCGCCGTTTCCGGCTGCTCGTCGCTTGTCGGGCGCGAGGCGCGTTCCGTCGTGCTCTTCGATATCGGCGGCGGCTCGTCGGAAATCGCCGTCATCCGCATCGACGACAACCGTTCCAGCCGACTTGCCAATCACATCACCCACTGGACCTCGCTGCCCGTCGGCGTCGTCACGCTCTCCGAGCGCCATGGCGGGCGTGATGTGACCAATGACGTATTTGCCGCGATGGTGGCAGAGGTAGAGGGCATGCTTGCCGGCTTCGACTGCCCGCCGGTTGGTCCCTCCCGTCGCGCCGGTGCCGAGGATTTTTATCTGATTGGCACCTCGGGCACGGTCACGACGCTGGCCGGCCTGCATCTCGGCCTGTCGAAATACGATCGCCGCAAGGTCGATGGCGTCTGGCTGACCGATGCCGAAGTCGGCGCCATGCAGGAAAAGCTTCTCTCTTGGGATTTTGCCGGCCGCGCCGCAAACCCGTGCATCGGGGCGGATCGCGCCGATCTTGTGCTTGCCGGCTGCGCCATTCTGGAGGCGATCCGTCGCCGTTGGCCAAGCCCGCGCATGCGGGTTGCCGATCGCGGCTTGAGAGAAGGCCTGTTGACAGACATGATGGCGGATGACGGCGTCTGGCGGCGCATCCGCGCTCGCCGCGGCTCCGGCTCCAATCGAGATGAAGGCCATGCCGAAATGGCCGGCCACCCGCCGGCGCACAGAGGGGCAAAGGGATGACCAAACCACCGGTAGGAAGCAACCGCACCGGCCGCAAGCTCGGTCAGAAGGTCAAGAAGGGCAAGCTGAAGGCCTCGTCGCGCCGTTGGCTCGAGCGCCATATCAATGACCCCTACGTGCAGCGCGCCAAGCTGGAAGGCTATCGCGCCCGCGCGGCCTTCAAGCTTCTGGAAATCGACGAGAAGCATCAGATCATGAAGGCGCGCGCCGCATCATCGATCTGGGCGCTGCCCCCGGCAGCTGGTCGCAGATCGCGGCGAACGTGACGAAGTGACGGACGAGGACATCCGCGTCGCCGCCATCGATTTTCTCGAAATGGCACCGCTGCCGGGCGTAAAAATCCTGCAGCTCGACTTCCTTGATCCGGAAGCGCCGCGTCTTCTGATGGAAGCGATCGGCGGCACGCCGGATCTCGTCATCTCCGACATGGCGGCCCCGACGACCGGCCACCAGAAGACCGACCACCTGCGCACCATGCATCTCTGCGAAGTGGCAGCCCACTTCGCCGTCGAGGTTCTGGGGCCGGGCGGGCATTTCCTTGCCAAGACCTTCCAGGGCGGCACGGAAAAAGATCTGCTCAACATGCTGAAGCAGAACTTCAAGCAGGTCATCCACATCAAGCCGGGCTCGTCGCGTCAGGAATCGGTCGAGATGTTCCTGCTCGCCAAGCACTTCAAGGGCCGCGGCGCAGCCTCGGCGCTGGCTGACGATAGCGAGAATGACGACGATTACGATGACCGGGATGAGCGCTATGACGATCACCCGGACCATGATCACGAACGTGATGCCGATCAGGACTGACAAGCGGTCCACAAACAAAAGAAGGCGGATGGAGCACCATCCGCCTTTTTTGTTTTCTTTAGACTTATTCGCCGGCCTGCGGCTGCGCTTCGCGTGGCCTTCTGTGGCCCGATACGGCTGAACCGGCGCTGGCCGGCAGCTTGACCAGCGGCCAGATGGAGAGGACCGAAATCGCGGCCACAAGGAAGAAGGCCAGATGAAATCCGAAAGCGTCAGTTCCGTGCCGGAGACGAAGGACGAGATTTCCAGAATGAAGGCGGCAAACGCGACGCCGAGGGCAAGGCTGACCTGCTGGAACACCGATGACATCGAGGTCGCCTGGCTGGCCTGCTGGTCGCTGACCTCCGAATAGGCAAGCGCATTCGTGCCGGTGAAAAAGAACGACCGGCAAAGCCCGCCGACAAGCAGCGACAGGATGATCAGGATATGCGGCGTGTCCGGCGTGAAGAAGCCGTTGACCGCCGTCATCACGGCACCGAGCGAGGCCGCCCAGATCAGCGTCGTGCGGAAGCCGGTCAGCGCGAATGTCCGCCTTGCGATGAATTTCACCGTCAGCGCGCCGATTGCGCCCGAAAAGGTGATGAGGCCCGACTGGAATGCGTTAAGCCCGAAGCCGAGCTGCAGCATCAGCGGCATCAGGAAGGGAATGGCACCGGTCGAGATGCGGAACATCGTGCCGCCGCCGACTGCCGCGCGAATGCCTGATCCTGAAAAATCCGCAGATTGAGGATTGGTGCCGGATGCTGGCGGGCGTGGCGAATATAAAGGACGGTGGCGATCACGCCGGCCGCCGTTGCCGCTATGCCGATCACCGGTGGCAAGGCCGGCAGACCGATCACGGAAAGCCCGAAGACGATGCCCGCCGCCGAGATCGAGGTCAGCACAAAGCCCTTCCAGTCGAGCTTCGGCGGCTGTGTCGGCGCAATCTCGGGCAGGAAGATGGTCGTCAGAACGATGCCGAGAACGCCGATCGGCACATTGATGATGAAGATCCAGTGCCAGCTGAAATAGGTTGTGATGAAGCCGCCGATCGGCGGGCCGGTGAGCGGGCCGACAAGTGCCGGAATGGTGAACAGCGCCATGGCCGAAACGAGCTCGCTGCGCTTGCTGGTGCGCAACAGCACGAGCCGCCCGACCGGCGTCATCATCGATCCGCCTATCCCCTGCAGGAAGCGCGACACCACGAATTCCAGCAGCGTCGAGGAGATGGCGCAGCAGATCGAGCCGATGACGAAGATCAGGATGGCAACGCGAAAGATCTTCTTGGCGCCGAACTTGTCGGCCATCCACCCGCTGATCGGAATGAACATCGCAAGCGCCACCATATAGGCGGTCAGTGCCAGTTTCAGCGTGATCGGACTGACGGAAAGGTCGGTGGCGATGGTGGGCAGGGCAGTGGCGATGACGGTGGAATCCATCTGCTCCATGAAGAGCGCCACGGCAAGGATCATCGGTATGATGCGGTTCATGAGGAGGGCCTGTATCGGCTCGGCAAGTCGGCCGTGGCCGATCCTGTAGACCTGTTGGCAGGCCCTGCCAACTGATGATTCTCAACTTTGGAATTTTGGCGTCACGTCTGCGTGAATGCCCGTTCCGATTGGTTGTCCTGCCGTTATCTTGCACGGCGGTGCTGCAATCGCGCAACCGCAGGGACATGGCTATGCCAGGGACAGGAGGGTAAGCATGACGATTATCAATATCAGGCGCAGGGCGTTGCTGGGAACCGCGGGTGTCGCGGTGCTGGCCGCCCCGGCGATCATCAAGGGCCAGGCATTGGCACAGGAGACGAAGACAGTGAGCAACGACAGCGTTAATCCGCCCGACCTTCACGAATTCAAGCTCGGCACGTTCAAGGTCGTCGTCGTCAAGGATGGCGCGCGCGCATCGGGCGCGCCGGGCGAGACCTTCGGCACCAACCAGTCGCCCGAAACGGTGGCGGCCCTCCTGAAGCAGAACTTCCTGCCCGGCGACCAGTTCGTCAACAGCTTCACCCCGGCGCTGATCGATACCGGCAAGGATGTCATCCTGTTCGATACCGGTTTCGGCGAGGCGGGTGCCGCCATGGGTGCCGGCCGACTGAAGGATGGTCTGGCCGTTGCCGGCTACAAGCCGGAAGACATCTCGATCGTCGTCCTCACCCATCTTCATGGCGACCATATCGGCGGCGTCATGGCTGGCGGCAAGCCGGCCTTTGCCAATGCCCGTTATGTGACCGGCGAGACCGAATACAATTTCTGGACCGACACGGCACGCGCCGGAACGCCGGCAGAAGGCAACCACAAGGCCGTCATGGCCAATGTGAAGCCCGTCGTCGAAAAGATGACCTTCCTGAAAGATGGCAACGACGTCGTAACCGGCATCACCGCCATTTCGGCCGCCGGCCATACGCCGGGCCATCTGGTCTTCAACGTCGAGTCCGAGGGCAAGCGCCTCGTCCTGACTGCTGATACGGCCAACCACTACGTCCTGTCGCTGCAGCGCCCGGATTGGGAAGTCCGGTTCGACATGGACAAGGCCCAGGCGGCGGCCAGCCGCAAGAAGGTTTTCGACATGATCGCAACCGACCGTGTGGCCTTCCTCGGCTATCACATGCCATTCCCGGCGGTCGGTTTTGCGGAAAAGCAGGAGACCGGCTACCGCTTCGTGCCGAAGAGCTATCAGTTCGATATCTGAAGCCTTTCACCACAGCTTTTCCAAGCCATGCAAACCCGGAGGGGCAGCCCTCCGGGTTTTTTATGTTCCCTTCCTGTCATGAACGTGTTACCAGCCCTCGCCAACTTCCAAGCATTTCATGCAGAAGCCGCCGGATAGGGATTTTCTCCATTTTCCGCGGGACTCTGCCTATTCAACTGAAGGAATTGGCCATGGCACGCATCATCGAAACTGCAACAGGCTTAGAGGCGCTGACATTTGACGATGTCCTGCTGCAGCCAGGCCATTCCGAAATCATGCCGGGACAGACCAACATCTCGACCCGCGTGGCCCGCGACATCGACCTGTCCCTGCCGATCATGTCCTCGGCGATGGACACCGTCACCGAGAGCCGCCTTGCCATTGCCATGGCACAGTCCGGCGGCATGGGTGTCATCCACCGCAACCTGACCCCGATCGAACAGGCCGAAGAGGTCCGTCAGGTCAAGAAGTTCGAAAGCGGCATGGTCGTCAACCCGGTGACGATCGGCCCCGACGCGACGCTGGCCGAAGCACTGTCGCTGATGAAGGCGCATGGCATTTCCGGCATTCCGGTCGTTGAAAACGGTGGCCGTCCGGGCCGTCTCGTCGGCATTCTGACGAACCGCGATGTCCGCTTCGCTTCCGATCCGTCGCAGAAGATCTACGAACTGATGACGAAGGAAAACCTCATCACGGTCAAGGATGGCGTCGAACAGGCCGAAGCCAAGCGCCTGCTGCATTCGCACCGCATCGAAAAGCTGCTCGTCGTCGATAATGACGGTCGCTGCATCGGCCTCATCACCGTCAAGGATATCGAGAAGTCGCAGCTTAACCCGAACGCTGCCAAGGATGCCCATGGCCGCCTGCGCGTTGCTGCTGCCATCTCCACCGGTCCCGATGGCGTCGAGCGCGCCGAGCGCCTGATCGATGCGGCGTTGACGTCATCGTCGTCGATACCGCGCACGGCCATTCGCAGAAGGTTCTCGATGCGGTTGCCGCCACCAAGCGCATGTCGAACGCGATCCGCATCATCGCCGGCAATGTCGCGACCGCGGAAGGCACCAAGGCGCTGATCGATGCCGGCGCAGACTGCATCAAGGTCGGTATCGGCCCGGGTTCGATCTGCACCACTCGCGTCGTGGCCGGCGTCGGCGTTCCGCAGCTCGCAGCCGTCATGGCCTCGGTTGCCGAAGCCAACAAGCACGGCATCCCGGTCATTGCCGATGGCGGCATCAAGTTCTCCGGCGACCTTGCCAAGCAATCGCAGCCGGCGCATCGGCCGTCATGGTCGGCTCGCTTCTCGCCGGCACCGATGAAAGCCCGGGTGAGGTCTACCTGTACCAGGGCCGTTCCTTCAAGGCTTACCGCGGCATGGGTTCCGTCGGCGCCATGGCGCGCGGCTCGGCAGACCGCTACTTCCAGGCGGAAGTCCGCGACACGCTGAAGCTCGTTCCGGAAGGCATCGAAGGCCAGGTTCCCTACAAGGGCCCGGTCTCGGCCGTGCTGCACCAGCTCGCCGGCGGCCTCAAGGCTGCCATGGGCTATGTCGGCGGCAAGGACATCAAGGATTTCCAGGAAAAGGCGACCTTCGTTCGCATCTCCGGCGCCGGCCTGCGCGAAAGCCATCCGCATGGCGTGACGATCACCCGCGAAAGCCCGAACTATCCGGGCGTCAGCAGCTGATCTGCTTGCATCCATAGAGCCGATTTCCGAAGAGGGCCGCGATCCGTATCGCGGCCCTTTTTCGTTGAGTGACGCCATGGTTGCGATCCCGAGATCACTCGCCGTGTCCGGAAATCCACAACGCGCCGGGGATGCTCTCAGGAGGGCCGGATCGCTCCGTTGCTGCCATTGTGCCGCCTGTTTGTGCGCCGTAAGGAAGGGACGCCATCAATCAGGGGGTCCCATGCTTTCCACCAGCGCAACGATTTGGCCGATGATCGCGCATGTCGTGCTCGTCTTCTTTCTTTACATCCAGCTTGGCCGCAAGCGCGCCCAGGCACTTGCCGGTGGCTATAGCGGGGAGAGCTTTCGCGAAAACCTGAGTGAGCCCAAGGAAAGCCTTCTGGTTCACAACAACCTGAAGAACCAGTTCGAACTGCCGATGCTTTTCCATGCCGCAAGCCTCGCGCTCTATGCGACGACCGCCGACAATGTCGGCACGGTCATCCTCGGCTGGATCTTCGTCGTCACGCGCTACGCCCACACATTCTTTCACCTGTCCGGAACGCGCCTGCGCTATCGCCGCTGGTCCTTCATTCTCGGCCTTCTCGTCCTGCTCGGCATGTGGCTCTGGCTCGCCGTCTGGATGATCTTCAACTGACAACTCGCCTTTCTTCTGCGCGTTGACATGCGTCAAGGATGATTTCTCCCACGGGCCGAGGATGGCGATGACGGACGAAAAGGTCCGCCACGTCAGAAACGGGTGTGGAGTGCATCATCATGGTGTCGACGATGAAGGCCGCCGTCGTGCGGGAATTTGGAAAGCCGCTTGTTATCGAGGAAGTGCCGATACCCGATCCGGGTCCGGGCCAGATCCTCGTCAAATATGCAGCGACAGGCGTATGCCATACGGATCTTCACGCCGCCAATGGCGACTGGCCGGTCAAGCCCAGTCCGCCTTTCATTCCCGGCCATGAAGGCGTCGGCTATGTGGCGAAGCTTGGTGCAGGTGTCACTCGCATCAAGGAAGGCGACAGGGTCGGCGTGCCGTGGCTGCACACGGCCTGCGGCTGCTGCACACCCTGCCGGACCGGCTGGGAAACCCTGTGCGCCACGCAGGAGAATACCGGCTACTCGGTCAACGGCACCTTTGCGGAATATGGGCTTGCCGATCCGGATTTCTGCGGTCGCCTGCCGGATAATCTCGACTTCGGCCCGGCAGCGCCGGTCCTGTGCGCCGGTGTGACAGTCTACAAGGGCCTGAAGGAAACCGAGGTGCGGCCCGGTGAATGGGTCGTCATTTCCGGCATAGGCGCCTTGGCCATCTGGCGGTTCAATATGCCAAGGCCATGGGCATGAATGTGGTCGCCGCCGATATCTTTGATGAAAAGCTGGCCCTGGCAAAGACGCTCGGGGCCGATGTTACGGTCAATGGCCGCGCTGCCGATGCCGTCGCGCAGGTGCAGAAGGCGACGGGCGGCGTGCATGGCGCGCTGGTCACGGCCGTCTCGCCCAAGGCCATGGAACAGGCCTATGGCTTCCTTCGCTCCAAGGGCACGATGGCGCTGGTCGGCCTGCCGCCGGGCTTCATCTCGCTGCCGGTCTTCGACACCGTCCTGAAGCGCATCACCGTGCGCGGCTCGATCGTCGGTACCCGGCAGGATCTGGAGGAGGCGCTCGTCTTCGCCGGCGAAGGCAAGGTTGCCACGCATTATTCGTGGGACAGGCTGGAAAACATCAACGACATTTTCCACCGCATGGAAGAGGGCAGGATCGACGGGCGCATCGTGCTCAATCTGACCGCCTGATCCGGGCTCAGGCCTTGCTGGTCTCGTCCTTGGGGCGAACCACGAGGCAGAACAGGGCACCTGCGGCCATCAGCACGCAGGTGCCGATAAACACGGCCGGCATGCCGATATGCCCGCCGACGAAGCCGCCGGCCACCGGCCCGGCGACCTGCCCGACATATTGCGACGAGATCGCAAGCCCGAGAATGCTTCCCGTGCACTATCCGGCACGTTGTGGCGAATGACGGCCGTGATGCAGGGCAGAAGCCCACCGAGCGCCAGCCCCATCAGGAAGCGAAGGGCGATCAGCTGCCAGCTTTCCGTGACGAAAGCCTGCGGGATGAGCAGAACCGCAGCAATCGCAAGCGTGCCGATGATGA
Organism: Shinella sp. UYSO24; assembly: GCA_902167985.1. Classification (GTDB taxonomy): domain Bacteria; phylum Pseudomonadota; class Alphaproteobacteria; order Rhizobiales; family Rhizobiaceae; genus Neorhizobium. The sequence goes on along the minus strand of CABHNZ010000004.1, from coordinate 366,885 downwards.
CCGGCCAGTAGCCGATCCTGTCGGCAAGCTTGCCCAACCTCGATGCGGAAAGCACGCTGCCGAGCGCCGCCGCCGACATGACGAGGCCGGCAACGAAGGTGACATTGCTCTGATCGCTGACAAGCTGCGCCACATAAACCGTGATGATCGGCTCGATCGACATATTGGCGAACATCAGGAGCATGCCGGTCACGAGCATGGCGACGACCGGCCCCTTGTTCGTCAGCCCCCCGATACCGCCTTTGCCGGCCGCCTGCTTGCGTTTGCCGGGGCGTTTCGTTTCGCGGATCAGGAAGAGCGTGGCAAGGAAGGCGATGAAGATCAGCCCGCCAGCCAGCATGAAGGTCATGCGGATGCCGATCAGCTGCGGCAGCAGCCCACCGATCAGCGGCCCGACGAGATTGCCCGCCATGATCCCGGCCGAGAGCGTGCCGAGCGCCCAGGCGGAGCGCTCCTTCGGCGTCTGCGCGGCAACCAGCACCATGGAGCCCGACGCATAGCCGCCCGCAAGGCCGACGAAGAGGCGCAGCGCCACAAGCTGCCACACCGTCTGCGCCATGCCCATCAGCGAGATGGCGATCGTCATGCCGATGGCGGCCCTGACCAGCATCAGCTTGCGGCCATAGAGATCCCCGAGGCGGCCCCAGATCGGCGCCACGAAAGCCGCGGCAAAGAAAGTGGCGCCATAGGCAATGCCGGACCATTGCACGATGGCAGCGTGATCCTTCACGCCGAGCTCCTCCACATAGAGCGGCAGGAAGGGCAGAAGCAGCGTCATGGCAATGATCGTGGTAAACGAGCCGAAGAGGCAGACGAACAGATTGCGCTTCCAGTGTTCGTCGCTTTCAGGAAGGCTTATCGCCGGGCTTGCTGCGGCATCTGTCATCGGTATCTCGTGATCGGCAGGAAAATGAAGGCGAGAGCATCGGCGGGTGCGGATGGAAGGCGGCCGATGCGCCACCTTCAGCCTTACCCCTCCCTTGTTCGCCCGCCAAGCCCGTCCATCGGGTCCGCTGGCCTTGACAGCGGGCTTTGACGCGCAGCTCCCCTGTTCCGGCAATCAAGTCCCTGCAATCAAGCCCCGGCAATGTAAGTCGGATGCCTCTAGGCGGCAGGAAAGGCCCCATGGCCGGACAGGCACCTGCTCTGCCCGAGTGGGCAGTCGGACGGCACTCGACGATGGCATCGGAAAGCGCCGTCATATCCGCCTCGCGCCCGCCCGAACGGCGCCAGATGAGGCCGATCTCGCGCGCCGGCGCCGGATGGCCGAAAGGTACGATCCGCAGGTTGTTGCGGGCAATTTCGGTCTCCACCGCAATCTCGGGGATCAGCGTCATTCCCATGTCATGCGACACCATCTGCAGAAGCGTCGTCATCGAGGTTGCCCCCACATTGACGAGATTGCGCTTCGGCGCGGCACCGCAGACGGCAAGCGCCTGGTCGCGCAAGCAATGGCCCTCTTCGAGCAGCAGCAGCCGCTCCGTATCCAGCTGGTTTTCCATCAGCGGCGATGACAGGACATCGGTCTCGTTCTGCGCCATCGCCATGAAAAACCGGTCGGAGAACAGAAGCCGCGTCTCCAGCTGATCCGCCTCGATCGGCAGCGCCGCAATCACGGCGTCGAGCTTGCCATCGGAAAGATCCGCAATAAGTCTGTCGGTGACGGCCTCCTTCAGCTCGATCTCGATATCGGGATAACTGGCCCGCAGGTGAGGCACGAGCAAAGGGACGAGATAGGGAGCAACCGTCGGAATGATGCCGATGCGGATGAGGCCGGTGAGCACACCCTGCGTATCACGCGCGGTTTGTACAAGACCCTCCACCTCGGCCAGAATAGTGCGGATACGCTGGAGCACCTGGCTGCCCTTGGCGGTGAGAATGACGCCGGACCGGTTACGCTCGACGAGCCGTGTGCCGAGATGCTCCTCCATTTCCATGATCTGGGCGGAGAGCGCCGGCTGACTGACATTCACCATCTGGGCTGCCCTGCCGAAATGCCGGGTGGAGGCCAGCGCCTCGAAGTAACGCATCTGACGAAGAGTAAGCACGATAAGTTTTTCCAATCAAAGTTTTTACAAAATACGATTGGAGATTATCGAGCGCAAGTGCCAGATTTCAGTGACGAGCCCGGTGGGACGCAAGTTCCGGGCAGCAGCAATTCAAACCGTGTGGAGAAGACCATGACCGACCGCCCGACCCTGACGACGACTGCGGCGCGCCCGTGCCGGACAACCAGAATTCGATCACCGCCGGCCCGCGCGGCGGTGTCATGCTGCAGGATTACCAGCTCATCGAGAAGCTGGCCCACCAGAACCGCGAGCGTATTCCGGAGCGCGTCGTGCATGCCAAGGGCTGGGGCGCTTCGGCACGCTCACCATCACCGGTGATATCTCGAAATACACCAAGGCCAAGTGTCTTCAGCCGGGCGCATCGACCCCGATGCTGGCCCGCTTCTCCACCGTTGCCGGCGAAATGGGCGCTGCCGACCATGAGCGCGACGTTCGTGGCTTTGCCCTGAAATTCTATACCGAAGACGGCAACTGGGATCTGGTCGGCAACAACACGCCGGTCTTCTTCGTCCGCGATCCCTACAAGTTCCCGGATTTCATCCACACACAGAAGCGCCACCCGAAGACCAACATGCGCTCCCCGACGGCCATGTGGGATTTCTGGTCGCTCTCGCCGGAAAGCCTGCATCAGGTGACGATCCTGATGTCCGACCGCGGCCTGCCGGTCGACCCGATGCACATGAATGGCTACGGCTCGCACACCTACTCGCTGTGGAATGATCAGGGCGAACGCTTCTGGGTCAAGTTCCACTTCAAGACGGAACAGGGCCACAAGCACTATGTGAACGCCGAAGCCGAAACGATCATCGGCAAGACGCGCGAAGGCTATCAGGAAGCCCTGTTCGGCACGATCGACAACGGCCAGTTCCCGAAGTGGAAGGTCCAGGTTCAGGTCATGACCGAAGCCGAGGCCGAGAAGACCTCCTACAATCCGTTCGACCTGACGAAGGTCTGGCCGCATTCGGAATTCCCGCCGATCGATATCGGCGTGATGGAACTGAACCGCAATGCCGACAATTATTTCGCCGAAATCGAGCAGGCCGCCTTCTCGCCGTCCAACATCGTGCCCGGCATCAGCCATTCGCCGGACAAGATGCTGCAGGCCCGTATCTTCTCCTATGCGGATGCCCATCGCTATCGCCTTGGCACCCATTACGAGCAGATCCCGGTCAACAAGCCTAAATGCCCGGTTCATCACTATAACCGCGACGGCCAGATGAATACCTATGGCGGCATTCTCTCGGGCAATCCGGATGCCTATTACGAGCCCAATTCGGTGAACGGCCCGGTCGAGCAGCCCTCGGCCAAGGAACCGCCGCTGAAGATCGACGGCGAGATGGGCCGCTTCAACCACCGCGAAGGCAATGACGATTACGGTCAGGTGACGGCGCTCTTCAACCTCTTCGATGCAGGCCAGAAGTCGCGTCTCTTCTCCAATATCGCAGCTGCTATGGGTGGCGTGCCCGGCCATATCGTCGAGCGCCAGCTTGCCCATTTCAAGCTCGTTCATCCGGATTACGAGGCAGGCGTCCGCGCCGCGCTGAAGACCGCGCATGGTTATGAAGCCGATACGATCAGCGCTAAAGCCACCGCCGCCGAATAAGCTTCGGTAGCTGATCGAACGAAAGCCGGGGTGAGAGCCCCGGCTTTTTTGTTGGCCGATGTTCGTGGTCTGGATCAGCCGGCCGAAATCCGCCGGCGCGTCTCGACGATCATCTGAGCGGCACGCGCCGCCTCGCGGCCCTTTTCGATGAAATGCGCCGCATAGATTGCCTTATGATGCGCCGTCTCCTGAAAATGATGCGGCGTCAGCGATACGGAAAGAACCGGAACGCCCGTATCGAGCCCGGCGCGCATCAGCCCGTCGACGACTGCGGCGGCGACGAAATCATGCCGGTATATGCCGCCATCGACGACGAGGGCGGCGGCAGCCACGGCAGCATAACGGCCGGTTGCCGCCAGATCGCGGGCCATCAGCGGAAGTTCGAAAGCGCCCGGAACGTCGAACACGTCGACATTCTCGCTTGGAATAAGCTCGAGAAAGCCTTCAAGCGCCTTGTCGACGATATCGGAATGCCAGTTGGCTCTGATGAATGCGAAGCGGGTGTGTGTCATGCAATCTCCTTGTGGTCGACACGTCACCCAAGGCGATCACGCACGTTTCCACCGCGACATACCCATCGGCAAAACGCGGATCTCCGTCCGTTCTCTTCCATCCGGACTATACCGTCGGCTCAGGCATCGCACCTGATCTGCTGACCCTTCATGTGGAAGGCGCTCGCGGCTCGCGGAGAAACCCGCATACCGCCGGTGGGGAATTGCACCCCGCCCTGAGAACGAAAAGGGTGTAACGCCTTGCGGCAGATGATGGCAAGCGCAAACGCGTGAGGTCTACCAGCCGGTCACGGCATGGCTGGCGCGCCCGCGTTGGCCACGCGCAAAGGATTTGACGTCGCCATCCAGATCATCGGGCAGGGCTGCCGGCGAGATATTGTCGAGGCAGGCGCTGATATGATCGGTGATTGCCGTCATCAGCGAGGTGGAAAGCCCCGGCCGCTTCATCAGGCCGATCTGCACCGGCGGCAGGGGAGGGAAACCGTCAGCAGCCGACAGGACCTTCATGCCCGGCCGAAGCGCCGATTCCGGCAGAACCGATACCGCCATGCCGGCCAGGACCGCCGCCGCAATGACGGTGGACGACCAGCTGGTGAAGAGAACCTGATATTCCCGCCCGTCCGCATCGAGCGCCGACGAGGCAAGCTGACGCCAGGGACAATCCCGCCGCCCGACCGCAAGCGGAACCGGCGCATCGTCCTTCAGCGGATAGTTGGCCGATGCCACCCAGCAGAGCGGCTCGGTCCGCACCACGTCCGACACGCGCTGGCGCGGATTGTGGGTGACGAGCGCGATATCCAGTTCGCCACGCGCCATCTTCTCCCCGAGGCTGACCGAGGGCTCGCAGACGATGTAGAGTTCGACATTCGGATGCGTCTTGGCAAAGCGCCCGATGATCTCCGGCATGTAACGATCGGCATAATCGTCAGGCGTGCCGATACGGATCGTGCCTTCCAGACGGTTGTCGTCGAAGGCGGCGATTGCCTCGTTGTTCAGCCGGATGATCCGCCGCGCATAGTTCAGCAGCTTCTCGCCCTCGGCCGTCAGCCGGTTGCCGCGACCATCCTTGGTGAAGAGCTGCTTTCCGACCCGCTCTTCCAGCCGCCGCATCTGCATGGAGACGGCGGACTGCGTCTTGAACACCCGGTCTGCAGCCTTGGTAAAGCTGCCGGTGTCGACGATGGCAACGAATGTATGCAACTGGTCAATGTCGAGTGGCGCGGACATGGGGTCATCCATACATCAGGGTGTTTGATGATAATCATTAGAAACATTCGTTGGACTGATCAATAGAGTTTCACGATAACAGCGCTGCAATCACGAATAAGCGAGCGCGTTCCAGGCGCCGCCTTCTCCACCCGGCCTCAACCCTGCGGCGAAATATCGTTTCAGGGAACGCCTCCCTTCGTGCCTGATGAAAGGATAGTTCGATGAGCACGACCGAATGCGGAATGAAGAGCAATGCAATTGAGATGCCGGCAGGCGCGGGCAACCGCCGTCTCGTCCGCACACTCACGCAGGGCGTAAAATCCGTATGGCGTACGCTCTCCAATCGCATCAAGGCAAACGCCATCCACGAACTCGACGATTACCAGCTGGATGATATCGGCCTCACCCGTCACGACGTGACGGTCGCGCTCGATCGTTCCGGTGTTCTGGATGATCCATCGCTGCTTCTCTCCCGCGCCGCCCGCGAACGCGCCCGCACGCGCTTCGCGCGCCTGAAACGGGCTTGAAGCCTTCAACAGTTTCCCCGCAGGTGATAGCCAATAACCCTGCTCTTTGCCCGGCCGGTCGATCCGCGCCGGGCTTTTTATTCGTGAGGTGAGAGAGGCGGATCTCTACCGCACACTCCGATCAATGTGCAGCAGCAGACTTGCCGAGATAGCTGTCGAAGATTGCCTCGACATTCCGCTGATAGGTCTTCTGCACTTCTATGCCGCCATCGAACATCTGCCGTACGAGATCGCCATAGGCGTGGAGCGATGCCGGTCCGTCTTCGGTGGCTGTCTTTGCCGAGGCCTTGGGTTCCGGCTGGGCCGTCGGCTTCGGCGGCGTGAAGGCGGCAAACGTATTCGCCAGCATCTCGTTGAAGCCTTGGCGGCGGGATTGTCGAGAAACGGATTGGCGGGCGGTGGCGGCGTCTGGTTCGGCTGGTCGAGCCCCCAGATCGAACGCATGGCCGCGGCAAACGGATTGTCGAAGGCCGCAGCGGCGGTCTTCTCCCCGGCGCGCGCGCCCGCCTTCGGTTGCCAGCCGGCCATCTCCATCCATTGCCGGGTCATCTCGTTCATGGCGGAAACCATGGCGGCATTGGCAGAGGGGATCTGGCCGGTCATTTCCTTGGTGAACCCGCCCATCAGCGTATCGGCCATGACGGGCATCATCCGCTTGAGAATGTCCTGCCCTATGCCGGAATAGAGTTCGGCCTGTTGCGCAATCGCCCGCGACATCTCCTTCGAGCCGAAGAGATGTTCGAGCACGACATTGCCGTCGCGCACGCTGCGGGGTAAAGGCCCGTCCGATATCCTCGAAATATTTGGCGTAGCTGCCGGAGGTCATGCCCGAGACGAGCGAGGCGAGCCCATATGGATCATGGCTGCTGCGGGTGAAACCGGTGGAAAAGGCCGGGATGAGCGCGGCGATCGCCTTTGACGCCTGTTCCTGCGCAAGACCGAACTGTCGGGCCATGGCGAGCATGCTCTCGCCGTTCTGTGCCTTCAGCATGACGTCGAACAATGGCAGCATCGCAACCCTCCCGATCTCGCAAGGGTTGCAGTGTAGCCGCAAAATCAACGAATAAAAACGGGCAATGCAGGTAAAAGACCTGCCGCTTCTAACCCGTCAGTATTGGTAGGCGGAGAAGACCGGTTCGACCGAGCCGTTCCATTCGCCGTGGTAGCGGGAAAGCATCTCGGAGGCGATCGTCGTGCCGCTTGCGGCAATGGCATCGAGCGGAGCGAGGAATTTCGTTTCGTCTTCGCCATTGGCATTGAGGCGTGCACGCGCCTTGAGCCCGGCGCGCGACAGCGCCAGCGCTTCGCGCGTCACCTCGAGCACGCTTCGGCCGGCAATCTTCGCATCGAAGCCCTGGACCGGCACGGTGTCGCGCATGGCGATCACGTCCTCGAACGTCCAGTCGGCCGTCAGTGCATCGGCATCGTTGAGCGCCGTCTGGTCGTAAAGCAGGCCGACCCAGAAGGCCGGAAGCGCCGAAATCATCTCGATCGGGCCGCAATCGGCGCCGCGCATTTCAAGGAAGCGCTTCAGGCGCACGTCCGGGAAGAGCGTCGAGAGATGGTTCGTCCAGTCGCCCATATTCGGCGCCCAATCGGCAACCTCGCCCTTCAGCGCGCCGTTCATGAACTGGCGGAAGGTCACATGCGTGCAATCGTGATACTTGCCGTCGCGGACGATGAAATACATCGGCACATCGAGCGCCCATTCCACATAGTCCCGGTAGCCGAAATCAGGCTTGAAGACGAAGGGCAGCGTGCCGGCGCGCCGGTTATCCGTGTCGCGCCAGATCTCGCCGCGCCAGGATTGCAACCCGTTCGGCTTGCCGTCGGTGAAGGGCGAGGCGGCAAACAGTGCCGTCGCCACCGATTGCAACTTCATCGACACGCGCATCTTCTGCGCCATGTCCTCTTCGGAGGAGAAATCGAGGTTCACCTGGATCGTCGAGGTCCGGTACATCATGTCGAGACCCTTCGTGCCGACCTTCGGCATGTAGTTCGTCATGATGTTGTAACGGGATTTTGGCATCCGCGGTGTCTCTTCCCGCGTCCATTTCGGGCTGCCGCCCATGCCGAGGAAGGAGATCCCCATCGGCTCGGTGATTTCCTTGACGAGCGCCATATGGGCTTCCGTCTCATCGGACGTCTCGTGCAGCGTCTCGAGCGGCGCACCGGAAAGCTCGAACTGGCCACCCGGCTCGATCGAGATCGCGCCCATGCCGGACTGTTCGCCAAGCCCGATGATATTGTCGCCGTCCATGATCGGCTCCCAGCCGAGCCGGGCCTGCATGGCCGTCAGGATGGCGCCGATCCCCGCCTCGCCGCCATAGGGCACGGGGCTGTGGTCGGCCCGGAAAAAGCCGAACTTCTCATGCTCTGTCCCGATGCGGAATTGCTCTGCCGGGCGTGGCCCCTTCGCCAGATAGTCGGAAAGCTCGGACACCGAGGTAAGCGGTGTCTGGTCGGTCGTATCGCGGGCCATGAAATATACCTTGTTCGGAATGCCTGATCGGGACAAACGTCCGGCTGATTGGACCGGATTCATGTGCGGTGCAAGTGAATTTCTTTCAACGCACTGTCAGAAAAACCAACGCCACTGTGTCAAATCTGCCGCTGAGCGCAAGCCCGTCGAAAAATACCTCTATCCGCCGGGCTCAACGCCAATCGCCGATCGCGGCCTGAATGACGGCGAGCGCTGCGACCGCTGCCGTATCTGCTCTCAGGATACGTGGCCCAAGCGGAATGGCGGTCACGAAGGAAAGCGAGCGGAGTTTCTGCCGTTCCTCCTCCGAAAACCCGCCTTCCGGGCCAACGAGGAGGGCAAGTTTCTTCTCCGTCACGCCGGCGAGGATCGGCAGCGGGTTCTGTCCCTCGTCACCCTCGTCGCAGAAGATGATACGACGATCCGCAGGCCATGTATCGAGAAGATCCGAGAGCTTCACCGGTGCCGCAACCTCCGGCACCGCCAGAATGCCGCATTGCTCGGCGGCCTCGATGACATTCGCCTTCACCTTGTCGAGATTGGTGATCTTGCCCTGTACATGCTGCGTCATCACCGGCTGCAGGAAGCCGGCGCCCATCTCCACGGCCTTCTGCACCAGATAGTCGAGCCGGCCGACCTTCAGGGGCGCAAAGAGATAATGGAGATCGGAGGGGGCCGGCTGCGGGCGCGTCTGCTCTGCAGGCACGAGATTGATCTTCTTGCGGCTTGGAAAGGCGAGGCGGGTGCGCCATTCGCCGTCGCGGCCGTTGAAGGTAAGGATCTCTGCCCCGTCTTCCAGCCTCAGCACATTGGCGAGATAGTTGAACTGCTCGGCTGTCGCTTCCTGCGCTGCGCCTTCGGCAAGCGGCATATCGACGAACAGGCGTTGCAGACGGAAATTGGCACGCATCGATTGGATTTCCTTGAACGGACGGCTTTGAACGAACGGCTTTAGACGAATAGCGCGAACATAATCGTCGCGATCAATGCTGCAAGCGCGGCGGATGCCGGCAATGTCACCATCCACGCCGCAAGAATGCTGAGAAGATGCGAGCGCCGCACCAGCGCCGGTGCTGCCACTCGTCTTCATTGCGCTCCGGCGGTTCACTGGTCTCGAGCTTCTTGCCGGCGCGCACCTGCATATACTCGTAACGCCGGCGCGAATGGCGGGTATACCATTCGCGAAACAGCCCGACGCCGAAGACCGAGCCGACGGCGATATGCGTGGACGACACCGGCATGCCGATCCACGAGGCGACAAGCACGGTGAGCGCCGTCGACAGCGACACGCAGAAGGCCCGCATCGGATTGAGCTTGGTGATTTCGCTGCCGACCAGCCGCACCAGTTTCGGCCCGTAAAGCAGAAGGCCGATCGAGATGCCGAGACCGCCGATGACGAGTTCCCATAGCGAGATGCCAGCGCTCTTCAGCGTCCCGTGCTGCGCCGCCGAGACGATGGCGGCGAGCGGCCCGATAGCATTCGATACGTCATTGGCGCCATGCGCAAAGGAGAGGAGGGCGGCTGCCATCACCAGCGGCAGGCGGAAGAGCTTGCGCAGCGACTGATTGCGGTTTTCCATGCCGCGCGCCTGTCGCGCGATCACCGGGATCATCAGGCGCCATGTCGCGATGCCGATCAAAAGCGCAACGATCGTCGCGCTCGTCACATTCACGTCCAGCATCTGGCTGAAGCCGATCAGGCAGAGATATCCGGCGAACGTACCGGCCATCACGCCGATCAGTGCGGGCACCCATATCTTCGCCGCACCGATCTTGTCTTCCCGGTAGATCATCGTCTCCTTGATGACGAAGAGGAAGGCGGCGGCGATGATCGCACCGAGGATCGGCGATAACACCCAGCTCGCGGTAATGCTGGCAACCGTTCCCCAGTCGACCGCAGAGAGCCCTGCGGCGGCGATGCCGGCGCCCATCACGCTGCCGACGATCGAGTGGGTGGTGGAGATCGGCATGCTGAGCCATGTGGCGATATTGATGAGAAGGGCCGCCGAAAGCAGCGCCGCCATCATCGCCCAGATGAACAGGTTGGCATCGGTCACGACGCCTTCCCGCACGATGCCGTTGGCGATCGTGTTCGCCACACTGCCGCCCGCAAGCACGGCGCCTGCGATTTCGAAAATAGCGGCCAGCCCAAGCCCGAAGGCCATCGTCATGGCACGCGCCCCGACGGCGGCGCCGATATTGTTGGTGACGTCATTGGCACCGATATTCATCGCCATATAGGCCGCGACGACGGAGGCGGCGATGACGATGAAGGCGCCGGGCGTGCCGGTCACATAGGCGGCGGCCAGCATGGCGACGAGGATGATGAACAGCAATGCCGCCCCCGGCGCCACGAGCCGACGCGACATCTGGCGCGCTGCATCCTCTACGGATGAGAACTTCTCCAGATCCTTGTCGAGCGTCGGCTTTGCCAGGCGCGGCGGTCTCTGCGCCATGATCCTCTAGATCCTTCGGGAAACGTGTTTTGGGGCTCGGCGACGTCAGGTCGTCGGTCCTGCCCGATCAGACTGTCGCTATATCGCAGCTTTCCGCGAAATCAACATGACGATCGTGATTGCTGATGATGGTATGGCTGATGAGTGTCAGCCGGTGGCGCGCGAAGCAGCCTCAGTCGGGTTCGCCGCCATGCGTGCGGCAAATTCGAGAAGCAGGATCTTCAATTCCGGTTCTCTCACCCGGTCAGCCGCTTCCTCGCAGGAGACCCATTCGATCTTGCGCGATCCCTTTTCCGGAAAGGCTTTCAGATTGTCGTGAACCTCAAGAGCGTGCACCTGAACGCGCACCGGCACTTTCAGCCCGTTATCGAGAACCTTCTGGTAATGGAAGAAACCGAGCGGCTCCTTGCAAACCTTGCCCTTGACGCCGACCTCTTCGTAAGCTTCGCGTTCGGCAACCTGGTGAGCCTTCTTGCCCTCCATCGGCCAGCCCTTGGGAATGACCCAGCGCCCGGTATCGCGGCTGGTCGCAACCAGGACCTCCACCGGCCCGTGCTTCTTCTTGAAACGGTAGCACAGCGCAGCATATTGCTGCCGCGGCGGACGCTGCAGCATCAGTTTGAGATTACCCGAGAGCCGATCGATCAGTCCCAATGTCTGCGAAACCTCCTGCTGAGTTTCAGTATAGTATAATATATGGCTTGCCGTAAGCTTGATCGAGCCGAGCACAACCGTCTTGAAAAGAATCAGCGTGGGAGAGATCGCCTTCAGGCAATGTCATCATTGCCGAGGCCTGACAGCGGTCAATCAGTAAATTGCACAGCTGTTCATTTTGTGGCGAAGCTGCCGCTTTTCCCACAGAAGAGGCGTTATTGCCATGCCTGTCGGCCCGAGCGCGGATTTCTGGGTGCCGGCCGCAAGAGGGCAGGCAGCCGGAGCGCCCTGCGAAGGATCAGAAAGAGCCTCAGCCGCCGAAGATCGTGCGGAAAATGTCGAGGCCGCGATCCTCGAAGGAGACTTCGCCCTGCTTGCTGCCGGGGCCGATGACGATCACCTTGGTGCCGACGCCTGCGCGGGCATAGAGATCCTCGACATCCTTGTTCATCATCCGGATGCAGCCGGAAGACAGGTTGAGGCCGATCGACCACGGCTGGTTCGTGCCATGGATGCGGAAGATCGTGTCGCGGCCGTCCTTGTAGAGATACATGGCGCGCGCGCGAGCGGGTTGTCCGGGCCACCCTGCTGGACGGCGGGCAGGACATGGCCGCGCTTGGCCTCGCGGGCGCGCATCTCGGCCGGCGGCGTCCATGTCGGCCATTCCGCCTTGCGGCCGATCTTCACGACACCCGACCAGCCATAGCCGTCACGTCCCACGCCGATCCCGTAGCGGGTCGCGCGGTTCGGGCCTTCGACGTAATAGAGAAACTTGTTGTCCGTATCGACGATGATCGTGCCCGGCGCCTCGTTGGTGGTAAAGCGGACCACCCGGCGCTTGAACTTGCCCGGCACTTCCTTGGAAAGCGACTTCGGAACGGCATCGCTTGCAGTCGTCTGTGGGCGTGCGGCACTCTGCGTCTGGGCGGCGGCCGTCGTCGCCATCACGGCAAGAGCCATGGCCGAACTGACGGCCAGCATGCGGATCGATTTCATCAAAACCCCCGTTGAACCTCTGATATCTGCCAATGCAGGATGTCCTGCCTTGGCCGCATGAACAAGATCAGCGGAGGCGAATATACTCGCCCGGAAGGCGACAACCGGGCGGTATCGTGGCCATCGGGTCACACGTCCCGGTTAGATGACGATGACTTTCGTACCGACCTTCACCCGGTTGTAGAGGTCGGTGACATCCTCATTGCGCAGGCGGATGCAGCCGGAAGAGACGGCATTGCCGATTGTCCAGGGCGCATTGGTGCCATGGATGCGGTAGAGCGTCGAGCCGAGATACATGGCCCGTGCGCCGAGCGGGTTTTCCGGTCCGCCTTCCATATGGGCCGGCAGGTAATGGCCCTTGGCAGCCTCGCGCTCCACCATTTCCTTCGGCGGCGTCCAGTCCGGCCACTCGGCCTTGCGGGTGACATGGTGTTCGCCGGCCCATTCGAATCCCGGTTTGCCGACGCCGACGCCGTAGCGCCGCGCCTGACCGCCGGCCATCACGAGGTAGAGGAAGCGGTTTTCCGTATCGATGACGATCGTGCCGGGTGCTTCCTTGGTCTGGTAGGAAACGACTTGCGGCAGGAACTGCGGATCGAGATGGCTGCGGATCGGCGCCGGCCAGCGGGAAGCGGTCTGCACCACGGTCGGCGCGCTGTCCTGATCGAGGAAGCCGCGGCGCAGGATCACCTGCCGTGGGCCCTGCTGCTGCTGTGCAGGCTGGATCTGGCGGTAAGCGACATCCGGCGCGGCCGGGCGGGGCGGATAGCCGGTCGCATAATTGGCGGCGGTCCGCGTCGGCTGCGGGCGCACCGAGCGGCCGTTTTCGCGGCTTGGGCGGCCCGGGCGTCAGGCTGGACGGCATCCCGGCCGGTCAGCTGCATCACCCACGGCGCGGTCAGATCCGGGCTGAGCACGATCGGCGGGCGCTCACGGTAGCGATCATCGGCAAAGGCACCATGCGCGACGGAGGCGGCAAGGCCGAGGGCCGCAAGGGGCGTCAGAAGGGCTGCAACAAGAGGCTTTTTCATCATCGGATCCACCCGTTCAGGTCATTGGAAGGCGCACGCCGGGGCCGGCTGTCACGCTCTTTGTTGTCTGCATGGTGAGGATCAGGTGAAAGCGAATGGTAAACGGGTGGCTTCCTGTCGCGGTCCGGTGCGATAAAGCTTTTCAGACGGTTAGTGACGGGTTTGGAAACATGGTTGACCGATGCTAAACCCGTCGCAGAGGGCATTAACGAGAGGCGTGAGATGGACGGACAAGCGGACGGACAGGGGGAAAGACAGGGCATCATCGCAGGTGAGGACGGGCGTTTCCGCTGTGCATGGCACGGTGGTCTGGAGGATTACCGCCGCTATCACGATGAGGAATGGGGACGGCCTGTCACCGATGACCGTCGCCTCTTCGAAAAGATCTGCCTCGAAGGCTTTCAGTCGGGCCTCTCCTGGCTCACCATCCTGCGCAAGCGCGAGAATTTTCGTGCAGCCTTTGCCGGCTTCGACTTCGACAACGTGGCCATGTTCGGCGAGGATGACATCGAGAGGCTGGTGGCCGATGCCGGTATCATCCGCCATCGCGGCAAGATCGTCTCGACCATCAACAATGCCCGCCGGGCGGTGGAAATGCGCGATGAATTCGGCTCGCTCGCCAAATTCTTCTGGAGTTTCGAGCCCGCGCCCACGAGCGCCCGGCGGTGATGGACCTTGCCACACTGCGCGCCAACCCGACGACGGAAGTCTCGACAAGGCTCTCCAAGGTTCTGAAGAAACGCGGCTGGACCTTTGTCGGCCCGACCACGGTCTATGCCTTCATGCAGGCCATGGGCATGGTCAACGACCATCTGGAAGGCTGTTTCTGCCAGTCGGAAGTGGATGGCATGCGGCTGACGTTCAAACGCCCCTGATCTCTGGGTCTCTGATCTATGCGCTCCTGATCTCGTCCAGCACGCCTTGAAGATGGCCCAGATGCTCGATCTGGCGGAAACGCGGCGCATCGGCCGGTGCATCCACATGTTCGAGAACCCAGGTCAGCGCATGCGGCACGAACACGCCCCACGCGCCGGCGGCAATCGCCGGCACGATGTCCGATTTCAGCGAATTGCCCACCATCATCGCCCGCTCCGGCCCATCCGCCAGCTTGGAAAAGATCCGGCGATAGGTGGTGGCATTCTTGTCGCTGACGATCTCGACCGCATCGAAAAGATCGCCGAGACCGGATTGCGCCAGCTTGCGCTCCTGATCGAAGAGGTCGCCCTTGGTGATCAGCACCAGAAGATAATGGCCGTTGAGGGCCTTCAGCGTGTCTTCCACCTGGGGCAGCGTCTCGACCGGGTGGCTCAGCAGATCGCGGCCGATATCGAGGATCTTGGCGATCGTCTTTGCCGGCACATTGCCCTCGGTGATCTCGATCGCCGTCTCGATCATCGACAGCGTAAAACCCTTTATGCCGAACCCGTATTGCGAAAGATTGCGGCGCTCGGCCTCAAGCAGCCGCTCCGAGACATGGGCGCCCTCGGCAAAATCGCCGAGCAGGGCCACGAAATGCTCTTCGGTCAGGCGGTAATATTGCTCGTTCTGCCAGAGCGTATCGTCGGCGTCGAAGCCGATCGCGGTGATGGGACGCATGGTTGAGATCCTGTCCGGCTTTTCCGCCTTTATAAACCGGGATCAACCGGACAGGAATATGGCGGCCGTCAGGCCGTCACGACTTGTTGCAGGTTAAGGCTGCTACTTGCCTTCCTTCTGGCCATGCGCCTTCAGCCAGGCCTGCATCTCGGCGATTTCCTTCTCCTGTGCCGCGACGACATCCTGCGCGAGTTTGCGCATTTCGGGATCCTTGCCGTACTGGAGCTCCACCTTGGCCATGGCGACGGCACCCTGATGATGCGGGATCATGCCGCGCACGAAATCCGCATCGGCATCACCCGAATAGGTGATCATCATGTTCTGGTGCATGGTCTCCATCGACTGTTTGAAGGCCTTGGTGGAGGCGCTGTCATCCTTGGCTGGCGCCATGCTGTCCATCTTCATGGTCCCCATCTGCATGGAGGAATGGTCGCCGGCCTTCATGTCCTGAGCCATGCCCTGCGTGGAGGAAATGACGGTGAATGCGGCAGCGGCCGCAATGGTGAATGCGCGAGGCGCGATATATCCAGACATGGGATATCCTTTCCGTGTCCGTTGAAACTGAAATGGTATTGAAACGGCGAGGGGCTGGTCAGACGCGCGGAGGCGGCGTCGCAGGCGAAGGGCCGGCAGATGTAAGATCCGCCGCAATGCCGGGCGCGGGATAACGGTAGGCCACCGAACGGCCATCGATAAAGGTAAGATCGGGAAGTAGCGTCAGGCAGGCGGCGCAGAAGGGCGCAACGCAGATCTTGCCGCCATGCGGACAGTGCGACACGTCCTTGAACGCCATGGCCTTGTTGGCTGCGGGCATCTTGCCAGCCGGTCCACCGATTGGTGAGCCATGGTCATGCGCCATGCCGGCCATGGTGTTGGAGGATGTGCCATTGGCAGGCATCGGATGGGAGGTCATCGCATGCGCCGCCGCCCCACCGGCCATCTCCGCCATGTCATGGGTCGCCGGCGCGTTGGTGTCCGTGCCCGCACCACCCGCGCCCATCACCATGCCTGCCATCGGGCTGTCCCCCATCGGCATGGCTGTAGCCGGCATTGCTCCATAGAGCAGCCAGGCGATGAACATCAAAAGGGCGGCGAAGCGCGACATGCGTGGGAATCTACGGAATGCGCCGGCAAAATCAACCGCCGCCATCGTCAGACGCCATCACAAGCCCGCGTTCAGCGATAGATCTCCCGCCGATGGCCCACCTCGACGACCAGCACGACAAGCCGCTGATCCTGAATGTCGCAGATGATCCGGTAATCGCCGACCTTGTATCGCCAGTATGTGCCGTGAACATTTCCCTTCATCGCCGCACCCAACTGTCTGGGATTTGTGTGTCCGGCGAGACGATGGGTAACGTAGTCGACAATGCGCTTGGCCGCTTGTCTGTCGAGCTTCGCGAGCTGTTTTTTGGCCAGTCTTCGAATTCAATCGTCCAGGCCAAGTTCGCGCACCACTTCGTCGAGGCTATAGGTGCGCGTTTCGCCGCGCTGCAGCCGTTCCATCGCGCGTCGGCGGCTGCAATATCGTGAAGGTCTTCGAGATGCTGTTCGATCAGGTCGAGAAGATAGGCATCCGGCTTGGCGCCGGCCTCTGCCGCATAGGCCTCGACGAGCCTTGCCATTTCCTCCGGCATTTCGATCGTGACGCGCTTGTTCATGGCTCTCATCCATTTTGGCGTAGATTAATACCATGCGGCAATGGTCTTCACCAGCGGTCGCCCTTGCCGCTTCGGCTGTCATCCTCTAAGAAACCGCTCACATTTTGCCCTCTCTTTTCGTGTTCCCGGGGGCGCTTTCTATGGATTTTCGATCATGAGCGACAAGCAGAAGAAACCGCAGAAACTCAAGGCCCGCCTTCCGCGCGGCTTCGTCGATCGTTCGGCTGCCGATATCCATGCCACCAACGAGATGACCGCGAAGATCCGCGAAGTCTACGAGCGCTACGGTTTCGACCCGGTCGAAACGCCGCTCTTCGAATACACGGATGCGCTCGGAAAATTCCTGCCCGATAGCGATCGTCCGAACGAAGGCGTCTTCTCGCTGCAGGATGACGACGATCAGTGGATGTCGCTGCGCTACGACCTGACCGCGCCGCTTGCCCGCCATGTCGCGGAAAACTTCAACGAGATCCAGCTGCCCTTCCGCACCTACCGCGCCGGCTATGTCTTCCGCAACGAGAAGCCGGGCCCGGGCCGTTTCCGCCAGTTCATGCAGTTCGATGCCGATACGGTCGGTGCGCCCGGCGTCCAGGCCGATGCCGAAATGTGCATGATGATGGCCGATACGATGGAAGCGCTTGGCATCAAGCGCGGCGATTACGTCATCCGCGTCAACAACCGCAAGGTCTTGGATGGCGTCATGGAAGCGATCGGCCTCGGCGGTGACGACAAGGCCGGCCAGCGTCTGAACGTGCTGCGCGCCATCGACAAGCTCGACAAGTTCGGCCCTGAAGGCGTCAAGCTCCTGCTCGGCGCCGGCCGCAAGGATGAAAGCGGCGACTTCACCAAGGGTGTTGGGCTTGCAGACGAGCAAATCAACAAAATTTTGGATTTTATGAGCTTGCTGCAAATGGCAGAAGTAGCTCTCAAAGAGAACCCCTTAGCGAACGCGGATATCCCTGGCGTCAAGATTGACGGTGATAAGGCTGTTCGCGGTGCGATCTTTGATGTGCTTCATAATAATTTCAAGGATTCGCCGACAGGCGTTGAAGGGGTCTTTGAGTTGAAATCTATCTGGCAGCTTGTAGAGGCTGCCGGCTATGGTCCCGACCGCATCAAGATCGACCCATCCGTCGTCCGTGGCCTTGAATATTACACCGGCCCGGTCTTCGAAGCCGAACTCACCTTCGACGTCACCAACGAGAAGGGCGAAAAGGTCGTCTTCGGCTCGGTCGGCGGCGGCGGTCGTTATGATGGTCTCGTCTCGCGCTTCATGGGGCAGCCGGTTCCGGCGACCGGCTTCTCCATCGGCGTCTCGCGCCTGATGACGGCGCTGAAAAACCTCGGCAAGCTCGGTCAGGACGAGGTGATTGCGCCGGTTCTCGTCACCGTCATGGATGGCGATGTCGAGAGCATGGGCCGTTACCAGCGCTTCACCCAGGCGCTGCGCAACGAAGGCATTCGCGCCGAAATGTACCAGGGCAACTGGAAGAAGTTCGGCAACCAGCTGAAATATGCCGATCGCCGCGGCTGCCCGATCGCCATCATTCAGGGTGGTGACGAGCGCGCCGAAGGCGTCGTGCAGTTGAAGGATCTGATCGAAGGCAAGCGCCTCTCGGGTGAGATCGAGGACAATGCCTCGTGGCGCGAAGCCCGCGTCGCGCAGGAAACCGTTGCCGAAGCCGATCTCGTCGCCAAGGTGAAGGATATTCTGGCCGCTCAGGCCGAAGACCGCAGGCGGGCGAAGGATGCTTAAATCCTCGCTTTCAAGCCGTCTTGCAAACCGGTCGGGAGCATTACGATGCCTCTGATCAACATGCCGGAATTTTCCGGCCGACTTCTCGATGAGTTTTCCGGCCGTGGTGCTGTGCGCATCGACACGCCGGTCATCCAGCCGGCCGCACCCTTTCTCGATATGGCGGGCGAGGACCTGCGCCGCCGTATCTTCCTGACCGAGAGCGAGCGCGGCGAAAGCCTCTGCCTCAGGCCGGAATTCACCATTCCCGTCTGCCTGCGCCATATCGAAAGCGCCACCGGCACGCCGCGACGTTACGCTTATCTGGGCGAAGTCTTCCGCCAGCGCCGCGATGGCGAAAACGAGTTCTATCAGGCCGGTATCGAAGATCTCGGCGAGCGCAATGTCGCCAATGCCGATGCCCGCGCCATCAATGATGCGGTCGAGATCATTGCGGCACTGCTCCCCGGCCGCGCTCTTTCCGTCACGCTCGGCGACCAGACGGTGTTCGAAGCGGTCGTCCGCTCGCTCGGCCTGCCGCTCGGCTGGCAGAAGCGCCTGATCCAGGGTTTCGGCAATACCGCGCTCCTGAAACAGCTTCTCCTGACGCTCGCAAGCCCGCAGCCCGTCTCCGGCCTCTCGCCGGATCTGTTGGCACTTCTGAAACAGGATGAGGCGGCGCTGATCGCCCATATCGATCAGACGATGCAGGAAACCGGCTATTCCACCAATGCCAGCCGCTCGCCGCGCGAGATTGCTGCGCGGATGAAGGAAAAGCTGGCTCTTGCCGAAACAAGGCTCGATGGCGCGGCACTTCTGCTCTTGAGCGAGTTCCTGTCGCTGGAATTGCCATTGACCGAGGCCGCCGCAGCACTTGCCGGCTTTGCCGATGCGGCGGGTCTGGCACTCGGGCCTGCGCTCGCGGACTTCGAAAAGCGCGTCGCAGCGCTGGCCGAACTCGGTATCGATCTGTCGCGCATCACCTACCGCGCGGCCTTCGGCCGTCCGCTGGACTATTACACAGGCCTCGTCTTCGAGGTCACGCAGAAGGGCGATGACGCGGTTCTCGTCGGCGGCGGTCGTTTCGACCGGCTGCTGACGCTGCTCGGTGCCCAGGAAGACATTCCGGCCGTCGGCTTCTCGCTGTGGCTGGACCGTATCGAAAAGGCGAGGTCGCGCTGATGTCGACGATCACCATCGCTCTGCCCTCCAAGGGCCGCATGAAGGATGATGCATCCGCAATCTTCGAACGCGCCGGCCTGCCGATCGTCGCGGTCGGCAATGACCGCTCCTATCGCGGCCGCGTCGAAGGCCATGACGATATCGAGATCGCCTTCCTGTCCGCCTCCGAGATCGCCCGCGAACTCGGCCACGGCACCGTCGATTTCGGCGTGACGGGTGAGGATCTCGTCCGCGAAGGCCTCGTCGATGCCGACCGTCAGGTCGAGATCGTCGCCCGCCTTGGCTTCGGCCATGCGGATGTCGTCGTCGCCGTGCCGGAAATCTGGCTCGATGTCGAGACCATGGCGGATCTCGGCGATGTCGCAGCCGACTTCCGCTCGCGCCATGGCCGCCGCCTGCAGATCGCCACGAAATACTGGCGCCTGACGCAACAGCATTTCTCCGGCAGCCACGGCATCCAGCTCTATCGCATCGTCGAAAGCCTGGGCGCCACCGAAGGCGCACCGGCGGCAGGGCAGGCGGATATCATCGTCGATATCACCTCCACCGGCTCGACGCTGAAGGCCAACCACCTGAAGATCCTCTCCGATGGCGTGATCCTCAAGTCCGAGGCCTGCCTCGTGCGGGCGCGCAAGCCCGAGCATGACGCGAACCCGCGTGTTGCAGAGATCATCGAGGCGGTTCGCAAGGTATTCTGATGGCCGGCGAAGACGCCAATATCATTGCGCTTTACGAGCGCCACGCCCTGCTTTTCGACCAGCTGCGTGGCCGCAACCTGTTCGAGCGCGCCTGGCTTGATCGGTTCATTTCGACCATGAAGTCGCGTGGCCAGGTCCTCGATCTCGGCTGCGGCGTGGGCGAGCCGATCGCCGCCTATCTCCTGCAGCGCGGTCATCACGTGACGGGGGTCGATACCTCCGAGACAATGATCGGCCTTGCCCGCAAGCGCGCGCCGCAATTTGCCTGGTATGTCGCCGACATGCGGAAATTCTATATTCCGACCAAGTTCGACGGCATTCTTTCCTGGCACAGTCTCTTCCACCTGAATGCCGCCGATCAGCGGGCGATGTTTCCGCGCTTTGCCGCCATGGCAGGCTCCGGCGCGGCGCTGATGTTCACCAGCGGCCATTTCGAGGGCGAGGCCATGGGAGAGTTTGGCGGAGAGCCGCTCTATCATGCCAGCCTGTCAAAAGATGAGTACGAGAGCCTTCTCGTCAAGAACGGCTTCGAAGTGGTGGCGCAGGCCTCGCAGGATCCCGGCTGCGGCGGCGCAACCATCTGGCTTGCCCGCAATATCAGGCGCTGACGCCTGATCTTTTTCTTGATCCGTAGAAATAGGAAACCCGCCGGCAGCGAACCGGCGGGCCTATCTGGCAGGGAACGATTTAAGGCTTAGGCGGCAATTGCGACCGAAGAGCGGCGGGCATCCAGCGAATAGGCGCCGGCGCCGAAGGTGGCGAGCAGGATATAGCGCCTGCCAGCGTGAAGTTCTTCATCAGCATGATGCCGTTGAGAGCGTTGATCCAGCCGAGAGCGGCATCAGGCCAGCCCGGGACGCAACGGTGCCCGAGTGGAAGACAGCGCCGGTAAAGGCACAGAAGAGAGCAAGCGCCCAGCCGATGATCTTGACCTGGAAGCCGAGAAGAACGGCAAGGCCGGTGCCGAGTTCGAAGAGGCCTGCGAGATAGGCAAGCAGCGTTGCGGCAGGAAGGCCGGCGCCGGTGATCATGCCGGCGGTCGTTGCCGGGTCGGTCAGCTTGCCGAAGCCGGACATGATGAACATGAACGACAGAAGAATACGTGCGATCAGAATGACGGTGCTTTGGGTATTGGACATTGGAACTCTCCGGTTTGGCGCCCTGCCTTGGCAGCGGCGGTAAATTCGTCTGGAGAGAGGAATGCCATTTTTCGTTGCAGCACGAAAGATGAACGATGATAGACGGATTGTTCTCTATTGGTGAACGACGATATCCCGCCAGGCTGCGGGATATCGGTGCGTGGGAAGATCAGCGCGCGGCCGATGCGGCCCGCGGTGCCTTCGTGTTGAGTTCGGGAATTTCCGTCAGCAATTCGCTGATCTGGTCGGCCACCAGCGGTTTGGCCAGCAGGAAGCCCTGAACCTCGGTGCACTGGTCGGCAGTCAGCAGCGCCAGCTGCTCGTTGGTCTCCACACCCTCGGCGGTAACGGAAAGGCCGAGCGCCTTGCCGAGCCCGAGCACGGCCTGCACGATCGGCCGTGCACTTTCCCGCGTGTCGAGATCGCTGATGAAGCTGCGGTCGATCTTGATGACGTCGAAGGGGAAGTTGCGCAGGTAGGAGAGGGACGAATAGCCGGTGCCGAAATCGTCCATCGCCAGTTTGACGCCGAGTTCCTTCAGCGCGGCAAGCACCTCGATGGCGCGGTCGGCATCTTCCAGGAGCACGCCTTCGGTGATTTCCAGTTCCAGCAATTCGCCGGGCAGGCCGGTTTCCTTCAGGCAGTCGCGAACCTTGTTGACGAGATTGGTATCGCGGAACTGTACCGGCGAGACGTTGACCGAGACGCCGACACCGGTCCAGCCCACTGCTGTTTCGCAGGCGGTCCTGAGGATCCATTCGCCGAGCGGCACGATCAGGCCATTCTGCTCGGCAAGCGGGATGAAGTCGGCCGGGCTGATCCGGCCCCGTTCGGGATGCGCCCAGCGCACCAGGGCCTCGACGCTGCGGATGCGCCGGGCGCGCGTGTCGAAACGGGGCTGGTATTCGAGATAGAAATGTCCTGCCGAAAGGCTGTGGCGCATTTCCTCGGCGAGCTTGCGCTGCGCCGTGATCTTGTCGTTCATTTCGGTGGCGAAGAAGGAGAAGTGGCCGCGGCCATTCTGCTTCGAGCGATAAAGGGCTGCGTCAGCTGCCCGCAGCAGTTCGTCCGGCGTCGACCCGTCGGTCGGCGCAATCGCGATGCCGATCGACATGCCAACCGACATTTCGCCGCGCTCGTGGCGAATGGGGGCGGTTACGGCCTCATAGAGCTTGCGGCAGAAGCGTTCGATGCTCTCCACCGGCATGCCCGGTGCGGCGATGACGAACTCGTCGCCGCCGACGCGCGCCACCATCTGGTCCTCGCGCAGCGCCCGGCGCAGCCTGTCGGCCACTTCGCCCAGCACCTTGTCGCCCATATGGTGGCCGAGCGTATCGTTGATCGGCTTGAAGCGATCGAGATCGATATAGAAGACGGCCATGTTTGCCGCCTCGCCGCCGAGATGCGTGTCCATGAAGGCCGAAAGCTTCACCCGGTTCGGCAGCGAGGTGGCGGAGTCATGATGAGCCTGCCGCTTGGCATCCTCGAAGGCCTCTGCAATCGCGACATTCGAGCTGACATCGGTCGCATATTTGATGACCCGGCGCGGCTTGCCGTTCAGATCGAGGATCGGATTGTAGGAAGCCTGTATCCAGATTTCCCGGCCATCCTTGCCGATGCGCTTGTACATGCCGCTGTGATAATCGCCGGAACGCAGGGTCGCCCAGAAATCCTCATAGGCTTCGCTTTCGGCAAAGTCGCGCTCGACCAGCATGGAATGATGCTGCCCGCGGATCTCGTCATCCGAATAGCCGAACGTGTCGAGGAAATTGTCGTTGACGTCGATGATCGTGCCGTCGAGTTCAAAGACGATCACGCCCTGCGACTTGTTGATCGCATTGATCTGGCCGCGGTAATCCGACTGCGCGAGCTTGTCGCGCGTGATATCGGTCGCATATTTGACGATCTTGAAAGACCGCCCGTCCATGTCGAGGATCGGGTTATAGGTGGCCTGCAGCCAGATTTCCTGGCCATCCTTGCGCAGCCGCTTGTATTCGCCGGCCTTGTGCTGCCCGCGGGAGAGTTCGGCCCAGAAGGTCTTGTATTCGGCGCTCTCCGCATGGTCCGGTTCGACGAACATCCGGTGATGCTGGCCTCTTACCTCGCCGAAGCGATAGCCGGTTGCGGTCAGGAAATTCTCGTTGGCGTCGATGACCGTACCGTCGAGTTCGAACGAGATGACGCATTGCGAATTGTGGATCGCTGCGATCTGCCCCTGATGCTCGGCCTGAAGCAGCCGCTCCTCCGTCACGACGGAGGCGAATTTCATCACCTTGATGGCGCGGCCCGAAGCGTCAAAGATCGGGTTGTAGCTTGCCTGCAGCCAGATCTCATTGCCATGCTTGTCGAAACGCTTGTAGAGCCCCGAGCGGTGCTTGCCCTGGCCGAGATCGTGCCAGAAGCTTGCATATTGCGTGCTATGGGCAAAATTGGCGTCAACGAAGATCCGGTGATGCCGCCCGCGGATCTCGTCCAGCGTGTATCCGGTCGCCTCCAGAAAATTCTCGTTGGCGTCGAGGATCGTGCCGAACATGTCGAAGGTGATGACGCTGCTCGATTTCTGGATGGCGTTGATCTGCCATTCGTAATCGGCGCGGCGCAGCTTTTCGGCAGTGATGTCGGTGGCGTATTTGACGACCTTTACCGTGCGTCCGGCGAGATCGATGATCGGGCTGTAGACAGCCTGCAGCCAGACATCGCTGCCATTCTTGTGGCGCCGTCGATATTGACCCGATTTGTGCTCGCCCGATGCAAGCGCTTTCCAGAATGCCTTGTAGCCCGCACTGCCGCGCTCGCCGTCTTCAACGAAGATCGAGTGATGCTTGCCGATAACGTCGTCGCGCCCATAGCCGACAGCCTGAAGGAAAAGCGCATTGGCATCGAGAACCACGCCATCGAGCGAGAAATGCACGACTGCCTGGGTATTGTTGATCGCGACGATCTGCCCGCGTTCGTCCGCTTCCTGCGCCTTCTGCCCCGTCACATCGGTGACGATCTGGATGATGTCGGTAACGGTGCCCTCTTCGTCGGTGACGGGAATATAGCGGGAATGGACCCAGATCTCCCGGCCGCTCTTGGTAATCCACATCGCGGTGCGCTCTTGCAGCTGAGCGTCGCGCAGGTCCTGCCAGAGACGGGTGTCGCGGTTGCGCTGGTAGCTGCTGGAGACGAGCATGGACGTGTCCTGCCCGATCAGGTCCTCGCGTCCATATCCGACCAGGCGCACGAAATTCATGTTGGCTTCGACGATCTTGCCGCTCGGATCGTGCTTGGCGGTCGCAAACATCTGGTTGAGGGCCCGCAGTTCCGCGGACGGGTTGTGGGCATCGGGTGCGGAGGATGTCATGGGGACCGGAGCGTCAGAGAAAGTTGATCCGCTATCTTTCACATAACTTTCTAAGCAACTGTAAATATCTGAAATAAAAGACATTTCATCTTAAATTGCTAAATTTCAACCGGCGGTAATGTCGCCGCTTTATTAAGTGACGTCTAACATGTTTTTGATGCGAATGGCTTAGCGGCAGAGAAAATGAAAAAGGGCGACCCGAAGGCCGCCCTTTCCAAACTGAACCGGATGGCTCAGATGCGAGACTTTAGTCTCACATCATGTCCATGCCGCCCATGCCGCCCATGCCGCCAGGCATGCCAGCCGGAGCATCCTTCTTCGGCAGTTCGGCGATCATGGCTTCCGTGGTGATCAGCAGCGAAGCAACCGAAGCTGCGTTCTGCAGAGCCGTACGGACAACCTTGACCGGATCGACGATGCCCATGGCGATCATGTCGCCATATTCAGACGTCTGGGCGTTGTAGCCGTAGTTGTCTTCGTTCTTCTCGAGGATCTTGCCGACCACGATCGATGCTTCGTCACCGGCGTTCTCGGAGATCTGGCGAACCAGAGCCTGGAGAGCGCGACGGATGATGTTGATGCCAGCTTCCTGGTCGTCGTTTGCACCCTTTGCGGTGATCTTGGAAGCCGAACGGAGCAGGGCTACGCCGCCGCCCGGTACGATGCCCTCCTGAACGGCCGCGCGGGTTGCGTTCAGAGCGTCGTCGATGCGGTCCTTGCGTTCCTTGACTTCGATTTCCGTCGAGCCGCCAACGCGGATAACGGCAACGCCGCCAGCGAGCTTGGCAAGACGTTCCTGCAGCTTTTCGCGGTCGTAGTCAGAGGTGGTTTCTTCGATCTGGGCCTTGATCTGGGCAACGCGACCTTCGATGTCGGACTTGGCGCCAGCGCCGTCGACGATCGTCGTGTTTTCCTTGGAGATCGAAACCTTCTTCGAACGGCCGAGCATGTCGAGCGTAACGGTTTCGAGCTTGATGCCGAGGTCTTCGGAAATGACAGTGCCGCCCGTCAGGATGGCGATGTCTTCGAGCATGGCCTTGCGGCGATCGCCGAAGCCCGGAGCCTTGACGGCAGCGATCTTGAGGCCACCGCGCAGCTTGTTGACGACGAGCGTAGCAAGAGCTTCGCCTTCGACGTCTTCAGCGATGATCAGGAGCGGCTTGCCGGTCTGAACGACAGCTTCGAGAACCGGCAGCATGGCCTGGAGGTTCGAAAGCTTCTTCTCGTGGAGAAGGATGAATGCGTCGTCGAGGTCCGCAACCATCTTTTCCGGGTTGGTCACGAAGTAGGGCGACAGGTAGCCGCGGTCGAACTGCATGCCTTCGACGACTTCGAGTTCGGTTTCAGCGGTCTTGGCTTCTTCGACGGTGATGACGCCTTCGTTGCCAACCTTCTGCATGGCTTCTGCAATGTCGTCACCGACCTGCTTGTCGCCGTTTGCAGAGATCGTGCCGACCTGGGCAACTTCAGCCGAGGTGGAGATCTTCTTTGCCTTGGCCTGCAGGTCCTTGACGACTTCTGCAACAGCGAGGTCGATACCGCGCTTCAGGTCCATCGGGTTCATGCCGGCAGCAACGGCCTTTGCACCTTCGCGAACGATCGCGCGGGCCAGAACGGTTGCAGTCGTGGTGCCGTCGCCGGCGATGTCGTTGGTCTTCGAAGCAACTTCGCGGACCATCTGGGCGCCCATGTTTTCGAACTTGTCTTCGAGTTCGATTTCCTTGGCGACCGATACACCGTCCTTGGTGATGCGCGGAGCGCCGAAGGACTTGTCGATGACGACGTTACGACCCTTCGGGCCGAGCGTTACCTGCACTGCGTCAGCGAGGATGTCGACGCCGCGCAGCATCTTTTCGCGCGCAGAGCGGCCGAACTTTACTTCTTTAGCTGCCATTTTGAGAACTCCTGGAAAGGGGTGTCAGCAATTATGATGAAGGGGGAACCGGCAATCAGCCGATAACGCCCATGATGTCGGATTCCTTCATGATCAGAAGGTCAACGCCATCGAGCTTGACTTCGGTGCCCGACCACTTGCCGAACAGAACGCGGTCGCCGACCTTGACGTCGAGAGCAACGAGAGCGCCCTTGTCGTCGCGTACGCCAGAACCGACAGCGATGATTTCGCCTTCAGCCGGCTTTTCCTTGGCAGTGTCGGGAATGATGATGCCGCCCTTGGTCTTTTCTTCAGACTCGACGCGCTTGACAACGACGCGGTCGTGCAGGGGGCGGAAATTGGTGCTTGCCATTGTCTAATCCCTCGATCAAATGACATTGACGGGTCGCGGACCCGTATCGGGGTTAGCACTCATCTGCGGAGAGTGCTAACGATCGCCGAGATAAGGGTGGCTCGATAACGAGTCAAGGTTGAGCCCCAAAAATTCCTCGGCGGGTAGCGCGCTATCGTTAACGGGCAGGGCGATGCTTTCGCACTTCCGGCGCAGCCGTGGCAGAACCATGGCCCGTCTTTGCTTCTACCCAGTCAAGGCGACATATTTTTGACGGCTGCGTGGTGACGGCATCCAATCTGTCACGGGCCTCCGTGATCAAACACCCTTGTATTCTTTGCCCGGGTTTGTCATGTCACCCCGGCAATCTTGATGAGGATCGGACATGGCAAGACGCATCGCAGGACTGAACGAGGTCATTGAAGGCTACGACGTGGTCCTGTCTGATGTCTGGGGCGTAGTGCATAACGGCGTTGAAGTATTCCAGCAGTCCTGCGCGGCGCTGAAAGGCGCACGCGAAGCCGGTGCCACGGTCGTCCTCATCACCAATTCTCCCCGCCCGCGCCCGGCGTCATCGAACAGATGAGGGCTCTTGGCGTGCCGGATGGCACTTATGACCGCATCGTCACCTCCGGCGATGTCACCCGTCATCTGATCGCCGAAGGCCCGCGGAAGGTCTTCCTTCTTGGCCCCGAGCGCGACATGCCGCTCTTCGATGGTCTCGACGTCGATGTCGTCGCCGCCGCTGACGCAGATGCAATCGTCTGCACAGGCTTCTTCGATGACGAGAAGGAAGTGCCGGAAGATTACACCGATATGCTGACGGCCTTTGCCAAGCGCGACGTGCCCTTCATCTGCGCCAACCCGGACCTGATCGTCGAGCGCGGCCATCGCATGATCCCCTGCGCCGGTGCCGTTGCCGCCTATTACGAACAGCTTGGCGGAAAGAGCCGCATTGCCGGCAAGCCGCATACGCCGATCTATGTCGCAGCACTTGAGGCAGCCCGCGAGGAGCGTGGTGATTTCGACAGGGCGAAGGTTCTGGCAATCGGTGACGGCATGCCGACGGACGTGCGCGGTGCGCTGGCGCAAGGGCTCGACCTTCTTTACGTGGCGGCCGGCATCCATGTCGCGGAATACACCGTCAATGGCGAGACCGACGAGGCCATTCTCCAGGCCTGGCTGAAGAGCGAAAACGCCGCGCCAAAATTCTGGATGCCGCGTCTCGCCTGATAGATAAAGACCCTGCCGAAGAACAGCCGATCGGAAATGCCGCATGACCGTCTTTCACCGCAATGAAAAGAAGGAACCGCTGCCCGAAAACCTAAAGGGTGGCGTGATTGCCATCGGCAATTTCGACGGCGTTCATCGCGGCCATCGCAGTGTTCTCGATCGGGCGCTTGAGCTTGCCGCCGAACGCGGCGTGCCGGCGCTTGTGCTCACTTTCGAACCGCATCCCCGCAGCGTCTTCAAGCCGGACGAGCCGGTCTTTCGCCTGACGCCGGCGCCGCTGAAGGCCAGGCTTCTGGAAGCCATGGGCTTCAACGCGGTTCTCGAATATCCCTTCGATCGCGATTTCGCCGGTCGCTCGGCTGAAGAATTCATCGAAAGCATTCTGGTCGACTGGCTCGGCGCCTCCGCTGTCGTCACCGGCTTCGATTTCCATTTCGGCAAGGGACGGCAGGGCGGACCGGCCTTCCTGATGGCCTCCGGCGAGCGGCATGGTTTTGCCGTGTCTCTGGTCGATGCCTATCGCGATGAAAATGCGGAAGTCGTCTCGTCGAGCCGCATCCGCACGCTGGTCGCCTCAGGTGATGTTGCGGAAGCGGCCGGCCTGCTCGGCTACCGTTACACGGTCGAGGCCGAAGTGATCGGCGGCGAAAAACTGGGCCGGCAGCTCGGCTTTCCGACCGCCAACATGCGTCTGGCCGATGAGAACGAGCTGCATCCGGGCATTTATGCCGTGCGCTTCCGCCGTCCGGACGGCACGCTTCACGATGGCGTTGCAAGCTACGGCCGCCGCCCGACGGTGACGGAAAACGGCGCACCGCTGCTGGAAACCTATCTCTTCGATTTCTCCGGCTCGCTCTACGGCGAGGTCTGTTCGGTGTCCTTCTTCGGGCACCTGCGCGACGAGCTGAAATT
This sequence comes from Shinella sp. UYSO24, assembly GCA_902167985.1. Taxonomy (GTDB): domain Bacteria; phylum Pseudomonadota; class Alphaproteobacteria; order Rhizobiales; family Rhizobiaceae; genus Neorhizobium. Next base: position 337,619 of record CABHNZ010000004.1, on the reverse strand, counting down.
CGATGGTCTTGATCCGCTCGTGGCGCAGATCCGCCGCGACGAGGAGGAGGCTCGCGCGCTTCTCTCCGGCGTCCGCCCGCTTGGCGAACTCGATGCCGCCATAGCCTTCTGACGAATTTTTCGCCGGTTTCACCTATAGCGCGAACTTTGGCGGCGAGTGCCTTTTCGGCAATTTAACTTCGCCTTAGCGTTGCTTGTCCTTCGTCAGTTTGTGGTGATTTAGTGTCAGCGGGCTCGGGAGTCGCGCCCGGTGAGGAAAAACTTGTCATGAAAAATCGCTACGCTACAGCGGCCTGTTGGCTGCTGTTGATCCCCTATGTCGGCCTTTTGTGGGTGCCGTTCTACAATTTTCACGATCCCGTCTTATTCGGCTTTCCCTTCTTTTACTGGTACCAGCTCGCATGGGTGCCGATCACCGCAATCCTGACCTGGATCGCCTATCGGAGCATGCGCCATGACGACTGAGATAAACGTCACCTCGCTGTCCGTCTTCATCTTCTTCTTCGTGCTCGTCACGATCATGGGCTTTGTCGCCGCCAAATGGCGTGCGCCGAAAACAATGGCGCATATCGACGAATGGGGTCTCGGTGGCCGCAATTTCGGTACCTGGATCACCTGGTTCCTCGTCGGCGGCGATTTCTACACGGCCTATACCGTCATAGCTGTGCCCGCACTCGTCTATACGGTCGGCGCCTATGGCTTTTTCGCGCTACCCTATACGATCGTCGTCTATCCCTTCGTCTTCATGGTCATGCCGGTTCTCTGGCAGAAGGCCAAGGATTTCGGCTATGTCACGGCCGGCGATGTGGTCTTCGGCCAGTATGGCTCGCGCGGTCTCGAACTCGCGGTCGCACTCACCGGCGTCATCGCCACCATGCCCTATATCGCCCTGCAGCTCGTCGGTATGACGGCGGTGCTGAAGGCGCTTGGCCTGCATGGAGAATTGCCGCTTGCCATCGCCTTCATCGTTCTGGCGGTCTACACCTATTCCGCCGGCCTGCGCGCACCGGCGCTGATCGCCTTCGTCAAGGATATCATGATCTATATCGCGGTCATCGCGGCGGTCGCGGTCATCCCGATCAAGCTCGGCGGCTATGAGAGCGTCTTCAATGCGGCAGCGGCGGATTTCCAGGCGAAGGGCGCAGGCAGTCTGCTCCTCGGCGGCAATCAATATGTCGCCTATGCGACGCTCGCCCTCGGCTCGGCGCTGGCCGCCTTCATGTATCCGCACACGCTGACCGGCATTTTCGCCTCCAACAGCGGCAATACGATCCGCAAGAATGCGGTTCTCCTGCCGGCCTATACGCTGCTGCTCGGCCTTCTGGCGCTCCTCGGCTATATGGGCCATGCCGCGCATCTGACGATATCGAGCCCCAACGACGTGGTGCCGGCGCTGTTCCAGACCCTTTTCCCCAGCTGGTTTGCCGGGTTTGCCTTTGCAGCCATTGCGATCGGCGCTCTGGTGCCGGCAGCTGTCATGTCGATCGGTGCCGCCAATCTCTTCACCCGCAATTTCTGGAAGGCCTATGTCAATCCGACGGTCGATCCGGCAGGTGAGGCGAAGGTGGCCAAGATCACATCGCTGGTGGTCAAGATCGGCGCGCTGCTCGTCATCCTCTTTCTGCCGACGCAGTTCGCGCTCGATCTGCAGCTTCTCGGCGGCATCTGGATCCTGCAGACGCTTCCGGCGCTGGTCTTCGGCCTCTTCGTCAAGTGGTTCCGCGCACCGGGGCTTCTGGCAGGCTGGTTCGTCGGCTTCTTCGGCGGCACCTATCTTGTGTGGATCAACGGCCTGAAGCCGCTTCAGGCGATCAGCCTCGGCGGCGCACCTTTCACCGTCTATATCGGCCTTCTGGCGCTGGCCGCCAATATCGTCGTGGCGGTGGTGGTCAATGCGCTCACACCGAAGACGGTTGCCGCAAGAGCCTGATCGAAGACGAATGGCAAAAGGCCGCGGAGCTCTGCTTCGCGGCCTTTTCGTTTGCGCCCGTCAAACACACTTCCTTTCACGCGAAAAACACCGTAAGAACCGCCGTCATGGAAAACATCCGGTCGGCTCAGATCATCGCGCAGATGATCATTCGAATTATCGGCCCGGCCTTCCGCGCGCGCTAACGCAGCCGGAAGGTCCGGGTTTCTGGTGCCTTTGAACAGGCGCCTTTCCGCCACCGCTTATCCTGTGTGACACGCCCCGTAAGAGACGGGCGCCAGAGACGATTGATCCATCAGATGACCGATACAGTGACTGAAACGAGCGAAAAGCTCGATTACTCGAAGACCCTCTATCTGCCCGAAACCGAATTCCCGATGCGCGCCGGCCTGCCGCAGAAGGAGCCGGAAACCGTTGCCCGCTGGCAGCAGATGGACCTCTACAAGAAGCTGCGCGCCTCCGCCGCCGGCCGCGAAAAATTCGTCCTGCATGACGGCCCTCCCTATGCCAACGGCAACATCCATATCGGCCACGCGCTGAACAAGATCCTGAAGGACGTCATCACCCGCTCGTTCCAGATGCGCGGTTATGACTCGAATTACGTTCCCGGCTGGGATTGCCACGGCTGCCGATCGAGTGGAAGATCGAGGAAGAGAATTACCGCGCTAAGGGCAAGGCCAAGCCTGACCTGAAGCAGCCGGACGCGATGATCGAATTCCGCAAGGAATGCCGCGCCTATGCCGAAAAGTGGATCAAGATCCAGGGCGACGAGTTCAAGCGCCTCGGCATCGTCGGTGATTTCGACAATCCCTACCTGACGATGAACTTCCACGCCGAGAGCCGCATCGCCGGCGAACTGTTGAAGATCGCCATGAGCGGCCAGCTCTATCGCGGTTCGAAGCCGATCATGTGGTCGGTCGTCGAGCGCACCGCGCTGGCCGAAGCGGAAGTCGAATACCACGACTACGAAAGCGACACGATCTGGGTGAAGTTCCCGGTTCTTATGGTGGAAGCTGAGCGCGATACGGGCAAGTCTGATTTGCTCGGCGCCCACGTCGTCATCTGGACCACCACGCCCTGGACCATCCCTGGCAACCGCGCCATCGCATTTTCGCCGAAGGTCAACTATGGCCTCTACGAAGTCACGGCAGCCGAAAACGATTTCGGTCCGCGTCCGGGCGAAAAGCTGATCTTTGCCGACAAGCTGGCGGAAGAATCCGCCACCAAGGCAAAGCTCACCTTCAGCCGCTTGCGCGATGTCTCTGCCGATGAGCTCGCAGCCATCACCGCCGCTCATCCACTCAAGGATCTCGGCTACGATTTCGCCGTGCCGCTTCTGCCCGGCGACCACGTCACCGATGATGCCGGTACCGGTTTCGTCCACACCGCCCCGTCGCACGGCCGCGAAGACTTCGAGGCCTGGATGTCCTCGGTCAAGGAGCTCGAAGCCCGCGGCATCAATCCGCGCATCCCGTTCCCGGTCGATGATAGCGGCACCTACACCGCTGACGCCCCCGGTTTCGAGGGTGGTCGCGTCATGGACGACAACGGCAAGAAGGGCGATGCCAACGATCGCGTCATCAAGGCGCTGATCGAGCGCAGCAACCTGTTTGCCCGTGGCCGCCTGAAGCATTCCTATCCGCATTCCTGGCGCTCCAAGAAGCCGATCATCTTCCGCAACACGCCGCAATGGTTCGTCTATATGGACAAGGACTTAGATGACGGCACGACGCTGCGCACCCGCGCGCTCTCGGCAATCGACGACACCCGTTTCGTCCCCGCCGGCGGCCAGAACCGCCTGCGCGCCATGATCGAACAGCGCCCGGACTGGGTGCTTTCGCGTCAGCGCGCCTGGGGCGTCCCGATCTGCGTCTTTGCCGATGAGGAAGGCAATGTCCTGCAGGACGAAGAGGTCAACAAGCGCATCCTCGAAGCCTTCGATGCCGAAGGCGCTGATGCCTGGTTTGCCGAAGGCGCCAAGGAACGCTTCCTCGGCAATGGCCACGACCACGGCAAGTGGACGCAGGTCATGGACATTCTCGACGTCTGGTTCGACAGTGGCTCGACCCACACGTTCACGCTGGAAGACCGCCCGGATCTGAAATGGCCGGCCGACGTCTATCTCGAAGGTTCCGACCAGCATCGCGGCTGGTTCCATTCCTCGCTTCTGGAATCGGCTGCCACCCGCGGTCGCGCGCCCTATGACACGGTCGTCACCCATGGTTTCACCATGGATGAGAAGGGCCAGAAGATGTCGAAGTCGCTCGGCAACGTCGTGTCCCCGCAGGACGTGATGAAGGATGCCGGCGCCGATATCCTGCGTCTCTGGGTCATGACCACGGACTATTGGGAAGACCAGCGCCTCGGCAAGACGATCATCCAGACCAATGTCGATGCCTATCGCAAGCTGCGCAACACCATCCGCTGGATGCTCGGCACGCTGGCCCATGACGATGGCGAAGAGATCGCCTACGCCGATCTGCCTGAACTCGAAAAGCTCATGCTGCATCGTCTGTCCGAGCTCGATAAGCTCGTGCGCGACGGCTATGACGCGTTCGAATTCAAGAAGATCGCGCGCGCTCTGATCGATTTCTCCAATATCGAGCTGTCGGCCTTCTACTTCGATATCCGCAAGGATGCGCTCTATTGCGACGCTCCGTCGTCGCTGCGCCGTCGGGCAAGCCTCGCGGTCATCCGCAAGATCTTCGAATGCACGGTCACATGGCTTGCGCCGATGCTGCCGTTCACGACGGAAGAAGCATGGCTCTCGCTGAAGCCCGATGCCGTCTCGGTGCATCTCGAACAGTTCCCGGAAATCCCGGCGGACTGGAAGAACGAGGCGGTTGCCGAAAAATGGGCGAAGATCCGCAAGGTGCGCTCGGTCGTCACCGGCGCACTCGAAATCGAGCGCAAGGACAAGCGCATCGGCTCGTCGCTTGAGGCGGCTCCGGTCGTCTACGTTGCGGATGCCGAGCTTCTGAAGGCGCTGGAAGGCCAGGATTTCGAAGAGACCTGCATCACCTCGGCCATCGAGATCGTCGCAGGCGAGGGGCCGGAAGCGGCTTTCCGTCTCTCGGATGTCGCAGGCGTCGCCGTCGAGCCGAAGCTTGCCGAAGGCGTCAAGTGCGCGCGCTCCTGGCGCGTCACCAAGGATGTCGGCTCGGATCCGGCCTGGCCGGACGTTTCGGCCCGCGATGCGGTGGCTCTCACCGAACTGGCGGCCCTCGGTCGCCTTTCATGAACATCAAAAGTTACCGGATGAATTGCGCTCGCGCGCGTCATCCGGTATCTCTGCCTGAAATTGGCCGGAATTTTCTGCCACCTCGGCTTCAATAGTCTCTAGGCGTCGAGGACGGGCGCCGGTGGAAGGGGTTTGATGAAAACGACGAATGTGTTGCGTGTCGGCATGGGCGCTGCCGGCCTCCTAGCCGCAACCTTGACCCTCTCGGGCTGCATGGGCCCGACTTACGGCACCGACAAGCCTGCCATGGCGCAGCTCGGTGACGATCTTGGCGCGTCTGTCGCGATCGGCAGCAGCGAAGATCAGAAGGCGAAGTCGAAGATCCGCTACAATCCGCGCCCGTCGCTGGTTGTCGCCAATCCGAACAATGACAAGCTTCCGCCGCCCCAGGCCTCGCTTGCAGACCGCGCGAACAACCCGGACTGGGTGGAATCGCCGGAAGAGACGCGTCAGCGCCTGCGCGCCGAGGCCGATCGCAACGACGGCAACCCGAATTACCAGTCGCCGCTCCTGGCCGGCAAGGGCCAGGCCGGTCAGATGACCGAGACCGAGAAGTGGCAGGCTTTCCGTGACGCCAAGAAAAAGGCCGAGACGGTGGATATGACGGCGCGCCGCAGCTCGCTCACCGATCCGCCGGCTGCCTACCGTTCGGCAGATGCCGCCGCCCTGAGCGATCTCGGCGAGCCGGAACTGCAGAAGGAAAAGGAGCGCAAGAAGAAGGCCGAGGAAACCTCGAACTCTTCTGCCTGGTGGAAGCCTTTCCAATAAGCCGGACAAGCAACCGGATAAAAAAATGCAAGGCGACGGCGCGTAACGTGCCGGCGCCTTTTTTGCTTCCGCGCCTCAATCCTCGCGTTTCGACCTGAAGAAGTCGGTCAGGATCTGGGCGGCCTCGCCCTCGCAAAGCCCCGAATAGACCTCCGGCACATGATGGCAGGTCGGTTGCGCATAAAAGCGCACGCCGCTATCCACCGCGCCGCCCTTCGGATCCTCCGCGCCATAATAGAGCCGCCGGATACGGGCAAACGAGATGGCCGCCGCGCACATGGTGCAGGGCTCCAGCGTCACGTAAAGGTCCGCGCCGCCGAGCCTTTCCTGTCCGAGTGTCGCTGCCGCCTCGCGGATGACTGCGATTTCCGCATGGGCGGTCACATCGTTTTCGGCCCGCGTGCGGTTGCCCGAGCGGGCGATGATTGTGCCGTCAACGACGAGAACGGCACCGATCGGAACCTCTCCGCGGGCCGCTGCATTGGCTGCTTCGATCAGCGCGGCTTCCATGAAAGTCTCGCGATTGCTCATTCCCGGCGATTTCCTCTTAACCCGGATCGCGCGAACTGGTAGGAAGCATCCAACTGGATGCCGGCTCCGCTGGCGCGATCCGCCTCCGTCAACACGAACAAGAATGTCCGGACACGTCCGTCAGACATCACGCTTCAGGCAAACAACAAATGACGTCCAAAGACAAGCCGAAGCGCGGCGAAGGAAGAACCTTCGTGCGCGAGACGAAACCGAAGGCCGCTGCCGCCAAGTCCGAGACCGGCGCAAAGTCCTTCCGCAAGGATGCGGCCAAGGGTGCACCGAAGCGCGACAGCAAGGCTCCTGCAAAGGCTGCGGGCAAGCGCGATCTCGCGCGCGCCGCCGATGAAAAGCTGTTCCGCAAGCAGTCCACCCCGTCTGCCGCTGCGGCAACCGGTGGCGACCAGAAGCCGGAGCGCATCTCCAAGATCCTCGCCCGTGCCGGCGTCGCATCGCGCCGCGATATCGAGCGCATGATCCTCGACGGCCGCGTCACGCTCAATGGCAAGCTCCTCGATACGCCGGTCATTAACGTCACGCTCGACGACAAGGTCGAAGTCGATGGCGTGCCGATCCGTGGCATCGAGCGCACGCGCCTCTGGCTCTACCACAAGCCGGGTGGCCTCGTGACCACCAATGCCGATCCGGAAGGCCGGCCGACGTCTTCGACAATCTGCCGGAAGGCCTGCCGCGCGTTCTCTCCATCGGCCGCCTCGACATCAACACCGAAGGCCTGCTGCTGCTCACCAACGATGGTGGCCTGTCGCGCGTTCTCGAACTGCCGTCCACCGGCTGGCTGCGCCGCTACCGCGTCCGCGCCCATGGCGAGATCGATCAGGAAGCGCTGGACAAGCTGAAGGAAGGCATTGCCGTCGATGGCGTGCTCTATGGCTCGATCGAAGCGACGCTCGACCGCAGCCAGGGCCGCAACGTCTGGATCACCATGGGTCTTCGCGAAGGCAAGAACCGCGAGATCAAGAACGTGCTCGGCGCGCTCGGCCTCGAGGTCAACCGCCTGATCCGCATTTCCTACGGTCCGTTCCAGCTCGGCGACCTGCCGGAAGGCGAGGCTCTCGAAGTGCGTGGCCGCACCCTGCGCGACCAGCTCGGCCCCCGTCTCATCCAGGAGGCAAAGGCCAATTTCGAGGCGCCGCTCTATAACGAAGGTGCTGCCGGCGAAGAAGCTGCCGAGAAGCCTGCCCGCGGTGAACGCAACGATCGTTCCGACGCGCGCGAACGCGCTCCGGCCCGCGGCGAAGGCCGCCCGGAAGGTCGGCGCGATGACCGTGGAAGCTTCGGTTCGAAGCCGCGCGGCAAGAGCGACTTCAAGGGTGATTTCAAGCGCGACGATCGCGATTTCGGCGACGAGAAGCCGAAGAAGCGTCCGCCGATGGGCACGAGCCGCACCGCCAATGTCTGGATGGCACCGGGCGCCCGCCCGACCGCCGATGGCAAGGAACGCAAGTCTTCCGCCCGCGCAGAAGCCGAGCAGCTGTTCAAGAAGCCGGTAGAGAGCGACCGCCGCGTCGTCGTCAACCGCACGTCCGACGAGGATGGCGACTGGATTCGCGCCGACGAGGCCCCGGTCGGCCGCTCGCGTGATGACGATCGCGGGGATTTCGGTGGCCGCCGTTCCTTCGGTGATCGTCCGCCTCGCGGCGACCGCCCGTTCTCCGACAAGCCGCGTGGTGATCGCCCATATGGCGACCGTCGTCCGCGCGAGATGGCGACCGTGCCCCGCGTGGCGAACGCTCCTTCGGTGACAAGCCGCGTGGCGAACGTTCGTTCTCCGATCGTCCCCGTGGCGAGCGTTTCTCCGGGGAAGGTCGCTCAGAGCGTCCGGCCGGTGATCGTCCGTTCGGCGGCAAGCCCTCCGGCAAGCCGGGTGGTCGCCCGGCCGGCAAGAGCTTCGGCGGCAAGCCGGGCGGCGGCAAGAGCTTCGGTGGTGGTCGCGGTGCCGGTGGCGGCAAGCCTGGTGGCCGCCCGAGCGGCGGCAGGCCCGGTGGCAAGCCTTCCGGTGGCAAACCCCGCACGCCGAGAGGTTAAGCGGTCTTGCGCATCGTCGGTGGTGAATTCCGCGGCCGCTCGCTGGCCACTCCCAAGTCGAACGCGATCCGGCCGACCATCGACCGGACGCGCGAGAGCCTGTTCAATATCATCGGTCACGTCTATGCCGACGCGATCGATGGCGGCCGGGTGATCGATCTCTTTGCCGGCACCGGCGCGGTCGGGCTCGAAGCCCTGTCGCGCGGCTGCAAGCAGGCGCTGTTTGTCGAAAACAGCGTCGAGGGCAGGGGGCTTCTCTGGGAAAACATCGATAGTTTCGGTCTGCACGGCCGCGCCCGCATCCTGCGGCGCGATGCGACCGATCTCGGTTCGATCGGCAATATCGAGCCCTTCAACTTCCTCTTCGCCGATCCGCCCTATGGTCAGGGCCTCGGCGAGAAGGCCTTTCTGGCGGCCCATTCCGGCGGCTGGCTTTCGCCGGGTGCGCTTGCCATCCTCGAAGAGCGCGCCGATGTGACCGTCATGGTCGATCCGGTGTTCAAGCCGCTCGAAAGCCGCCTCTTCGGCGATACGCGGGTGGAATTCTTCCGCTATCAGCCGGCCTGATCGGGATTGAGAGGGAAGAGTGAGATGAACACCAGGCTTGCTCTTCCCGATACCGACGCTTTGCGAAAGCGCGGTGGCCTGCGCTATGCGGTCGCCTTCGGCGGCGGCGGCGCCCGCGGCATTTCCCATATTCAGGTGATCGAGGCGCTCGACGAACTCGGCATCCGCCCTGTGGCGATCTCCGGCTCTTCCATCGGCGCCATCATGGCGCCGGCATGGCATCGGGTATGAGCGGCCGCGAGATCCGCGATTACACGATCGAGACCGTCGGCAATCGCGGCGCGCTTCTCAATCGCCTGTGGAGCCTCGGCCCGGCAACGATGCGCGACAGGCTCGGCGGCTTTCGCTTCGGCCATTTCAATCTGGAAATGATCCTCGGGGCTTTCCTGCCGGCAGAAATCCCGCAGGATTTTTCGCACCTGCGCATCCCGTTAAAGATCTCCGCCACCGATTATTACGGTCAGGCCGAAGCCATTCTCGAACAGGGCGATCTGCGTGTGGCGATTGCCGCCTCGGCCGCCATTCCGGGCCTTTCATGCCGGTCAGGGTCAATGGCCGCATCATGGTCGATGGCGGCATATTCAATCCGGTTCCCTATGAGCAGCTTCTCGATCTAGCCGACGTGGTGATCGGCGTCGATGTGGTCGGCGCGCCGGAAGGCGATGGCCTGCATCCGCCCAACCGCATCGACAGCATTTTCGGCGCAAGCCAGCTGACCATGCAGGCCAGTATCGCGCTGAAGCTGAAGCTCAATCCGCCGCAGATTTTTCTGCGCCCCTCGGTCAACCGCTTCCGCGTGCTCGATTTCCCGAAGGCTCGGGAAATCTTGCAGGAATCGGAAGCCGTCAAGGACGAGCTGAAACGGGCGATCGAGGCGATCGAGACGGTCGCCTGATTACCACTTGCCCACGGAAACGGTGGCACCCGCAGGTTCTTCCTGCACCGGCGCGCGCTTGGGCTTGATGAGCGGTTCGGGATGAACCGGCTGGACGGGGCTGTTGAACAGCATTTCACGACCGGCGCGAATGCCTTCGACTGCCTGGATCTGCAACCGCTCTTCATCCCGGCGGCGGATATCCTTGCTGATCTCATGCGCATCGTTCTCGCTCATGCCGAGCGCCTCAAGTGTACGCTGGCCGAAGAGAAGACCGGATTCCAGCGTCTCGCGCAGCTCGTAAGCCACTTCCTTGTCACGCAGCGCCAGAGAATGGATGCGGTCATAGGAGCGGACATAGAGCTTGGCCGACGGAAACTCGGAACGCACCAGATCGACGATCCGGTCCGTCGTGTCGCGCTTTTGCGTACAGATCGCGACGATCTTCGCCCGCTCGATGCCGGAGGACACGAGCACGTCGCGACGCGTCCCGTCGCCGAAATAGATGCGGAAGCCGAAATTGGCCGCCTGACGGATGCGTTCGGGTGAATCGTCGATCACGGTCACGCTCGTGCCGCCGGCAAGCAGGATCTGCGAGGCGATCTGGCCAAAACGCGAAAAGCCGATCATCAGCACGTCGGCGCCCGCACCTTCGAAATCCTCGGCAAGCTCCTCGCGCTTCTCGCCATGCAGAAGCCGGCGGGAAAGCGTCGAGCCGAGCGGGGTCAAGGCCATCGAAAGCGTCACGCAGGCAATCAGGACCGATGCCGTCGAGGCTTCGAACAGGCCCGCCGCAGCCGCCGTCGTGAAGAGAACGAAGGCGAATTCACCGCCCTGCGGCAGAAGAAACGCGATCTGCACCGCATCATTGTGGGAAGAACCCCAGATGCGGCAGAGCGCATAGATCACCCCCGTCTTGACGATCATGAAGACCAGAACGGCCGGAATGATGAACAGTACATTGTCGAGGATGACATGGATGTCGAGCGACAGGCCGACAGCCATGAAGAACAGCGCCAGAAGCAACCCACGAAACGGCTCGATATCCGCCTCCAGCTCGTGCCGGTAGGAGGATTCGGCCAGCATCACGCCGGAGAGAAACGCGCCCATCGCCATCGAGAGACCGGCGGCCTGCATCGCGGCGGCCGAACCGAGCACCACGAGTAGCGCGGCCGCGATCATCACTTCGCGCGCGCCGGTCATGGCGATGATCTGGAACATCGGGGTGAGCAGGTAGCGGCCTGCGAGCACCATCGCCCCGATCGCGCCGACGGCAACTGCGAAATCCCGAAGCGGCGAGGCGGCTGCCTCCTGCGTACCGGGCGCAGAATGGTGATCAGCGCCAGAAGCGGCACGATCGCCAGATCCTGAAACAGCAGGACCGAGAAAGACCGCTGCCCGTATTTGCTGTTTGTATCACCGGCATCGTTGAGGATCTGCAGCGCAAACGCCGTCGATGACAGGGCAAGGCCGAAGCCGATGATGAGACTGCCGCGCCAGCTCGCGACTTCGGCCAGATAGGCAAGCGCGCTGATGACGGCACCCGTTGCGATAACCTGCGCCGGCCCGAGCCCGAACACATCGCCGCGCATCTGCCACAGGCGCGACGGCTTCATTCCAGCCCGATGATGAACAGAAGGAAGACCACGCATCCGGCAACCTGCAGCACTTCCTCCGACTCGGTAATCGTCTGCATGATCGGGCCGATGATCACGCCGGCAGCCAGATAACCGAGGACGGTGCCGAGCCCGAGTTTCTTGAACAGTGGAGCGGCTATCACCGCACCTGCAAGAAGCACCAGCATTTCGGCAAAAAGGGATTCGTGTGCAGTCATATAAATACTTTCAAATGTAGGCTGGACGAGGTCAACCGCGAATCGACGCGTCGCCCTTGATGCTTATGCCGTGGCACAATAAATGGGATAGGAACGAAAGGCTTGCAAATATGAACTCCGAAATCGATTCCGCTTCCCTGCTCGCCCGTGCCGGCGAACTTATCGATCTGGCCAAGGCCGCGGGCGCCGATCAGGCGGATGCCGTCGTGGTTCGCTCCCGTTCCCGTTCCGTCAGTGTCCGTCTCGGCAAGGTCGAGGGCACGGAATCCTCGGAAAGCGATGATTTTTCGCTGCGCGTCTTCGTCGGCAAGCGGGTGGCAAGCGTCTCGGCCAATCCGGGCTTCGACATGAAGACGCTCGCCGAGCGCGCCGTCGCCATGGCCAAGGTCTCGCCGGAAGATCCCTATGCCTGCCTCGCCGACGACCAGGATCTCGCCCGCAGCTATCCGGATCTCGATCTTTTCGATCCAACTGAAGTCGATACGGATAGTTTGCGGAAAAGCGCGCTGGAGATGGAAGAGGCAGCCCTCGCCGTCTCGGGCGTCACCAATTCCTCCGGTGCCGGCGCTTCGGCCGGCATGGGCGGTCTGGTTCTTGCCACCTCGCACGGCTTTTCCGGCAGCTACATGGCCACCCGCTTCGGCCGCTCCGTCAGCGTCATCGCCGGCGAGGGCACCAAGATGGAACGCGACTACGATTTCGACAGCCGCATCTTCGCAAACGAACTGGATGACGCCGCCCTGATCGGCCGCCGTGCAGGCGAACGCGTCGTCAAGCGCCTCGATCCGCGCCAGGTCGATACCGGCAGCAACCTCACCGTCGTCTTCGATCCACGCATTGCCCGCGGTTTCGTCGGCCATATTGCCGGCGCCATCAATGGCGCATCGGTTGCGAGAAAGACGAGCTTCCTGCGCGACAAAATGGGCCAGCAGGTCCTGAAGGCCGGCCTCAACATCACCGATGATCCGCTGATCGTGCGCGGCTCCTCCTCGCGTCCTTTCGACGGGGAAGGGGTGAGCGGCGAGAAGCTGACGATGATCGAGGATGGCGTGCTGAAGCACTGGTTCCTCTCTACGTCGACCGCCCGCGAGCTTGGCCTTTCCACCAATGGCCGCGGCGTGCGCGGCGGCACCTCCGTCTCGCCGGCCTCCACCAATCTCGCGCTGGAACCCGGCGATATCGCGCCGGAAGACCTGATCCGCCAGATCGGCAACGGTTTCTACGTGACCGAACTGATCGGCCAGGGCGTCAACATGATTACCGGCGAATATTCGCGCGGTGCCACCGGCTTCTGGATCGAGAATGGCGAACTTGCTATCCCGTTTCGGAAGTCACGATCGCGTCCAACCTCAAGGACATGTTCATGCGCCTGACGCCGGCAAACGATATCGACCGCAAGTTCGGCATCGCCTCGCCGACCATCGCGATCGAGGGCATGACACTGGCGGGGCGTTGATCGCATGACGGATGGCATCGGCAACTGGCAAGGCGATCTCGACCTCATCCGTGAGGCTGCGCGTCAGGCTGCCGAAATCGCCCGTGGCTTTTTCGGCCAGTCGCCGGAAGTCTGGTGGAAGAACGAGGGCTCGTCGCCGGTCAGTGCCGCGGATTTTGCCGCCAATGACCGGCTCCAGTCGCTGCTGATGGCCGCGCGCCCGTCCTACGGCTGGCTGTCGGAGGAAACCGACGACGACACCGCGCGCTTGCAGAATGACACGGTTTTCGTCGTCGATCCGATCGATGGCACCCGCGCCTTCATCAATGGCGAGAAAACCTGGTGCGTCTCGGTCGCCGTCGTCCATTGCGGCCGGCCGGTGGCAGGCGTTCTTGCAGCGCCGGCGCTCGGCGAGGAATTCTATGCGCTCGAGGGTGGCCCGGCGATGAAGAACGGCGAGGTTCTGTCCTTGCCCGCCGGCGCGGATGAGACCGGCGACCCCGAACTCGTGATCGCCGCCGACGAAAGCACGATGCGCCGTTTCGATGCGGGATATCGCGGTCGCCTGCACCGCCATCGGCATGTGCCCTCTCTCGCCTATCGTCTCGCAATGGTCGCCGACGGGCGCCTTGATGGCACGATCGTCAAGCGTAACTCGCATGACTGGGATCTCGCTGCCGCAGACCTGATCGTCGAATGCGCCGGCGGGCGTCTTGCCGATCTTGAGGGAAAGCCCATTCGCTACAACCGCTCCGAGGTTTCCCACGGTGTCATGGTGGCGGGATCAAAGCTTGCGCTGACAAGCCTTCTGGCCCATCTTGCGCAACATCCCGCGGGTTGACCTTTGCTACAGAATGCCGCAGATGAGGCCCGTTGACTGGCTTACACGGTGATCGAAAATGGCAGACACAAGCGAAAAGAAACAACTTCTTCATCTCGTATTCGGCGGCGAACTGGCGAGCCTGGAAGGCGTCCAGTTCAAGGACCTCGCCGCGCTCGATATCGTCGGTATCTATCCGGACTACGCAAGTGCCCTGATCGCTTGGCGCGCCAAGGCGCAGCTGACGGTCGACAACGCCCAGATGCGCTACTTCATCGTTCACATGCACCGCCTGCTCGACCCGGAAACCAAGTAAAGCTGGCGCAAGTTTCACTGTCTATTATGCATGGTTGAAGAGGTCCCCGGTGGAAAATCGCCGGGGACCCTTTTTTGACGCATTTTTAAAACAGAGAAAATCGGCTATTTAAGTAGAAATCGGAGAGATTGTCGCTTTGGCGGTCTCGATCATGAGGTGGGGAAGAATGCAATGAGCAGCGCACTGGCTCGCATGGCTCTTGCGGGATACCGCGTCGCCGGTATCGTCCTGTATCCCTTGGCAGGTCCCTATCTCACCTACCGCACTTTGAAGGGCAAGGAAGACCGCGCCCGCCGTCTGGAAAAACTCGGCTATGCCAGCCAGCCGCGCCCGCGCGGGCCGCTCGTCTGGGTGCATGCCGCAAGCGTCGGTGAGACGCTGGCCATCCTGCCGATGATCCGCGAGCTTAACCGCCGCGAAATCCACGTTCTCCTGACCACCGGCACGATGACCTCGGCTGCTCTCGTCGAAGCCCGCCTCGGCGATGAAGTCATCCATCAATATGCGCCGCTCGATGTGAAAGTGCCGGTCAAGCGCTTCATCTCCTACTGGAAGCCGGATGCCTGCATCACGGCCGAATCCGAGATCTGGCCGACGACGGTCGGCGAACTCGCCCGCCGCCACATTCCGCAGATCCGCATCAATGCCCGCCTCTCGGATCGCTCTTTCGATCGCTGGCGCAATCATCATGCGGTCGCCGAAACCCTGTTCGAAAAGCTGGCGCTGGTCATTGCCCAGTCGGATCTCGATGCCGAACGGTTTCGCGATCTCGGCGCATGGCCGGTCATCGTCTCCGGCAACCTGAAGAGCGATACCGACCCGCCGCCCTGCGACGAGGCGCTGCTGGAGCGTTACCGCAGCGAGATCGGCAGCCGCCCGACCTGGGCCGCGATTTCGACGGCTGACGGCGAGGAAAAGATCGCCGGCATGATCCACCGGGCGCTGAAGCCGAAAAACGGCCAGCTGACCATCATCGTGCCGCGCCACCCCAACCGCGCCGACGAGATCGAGGCGATGTTGAAGGAAAGCGGGCTCAACGTCGCCCGCCGTTCGCGCAACGATCCGCTCACCGAGACGACCGATATTTTCCTCGGCGATTCCATCGGCGAAATGGGTCTCTACCTGCGCCTCACCGAGATCGCCTTTGTCGGCCGCTCGATGACGGGCAAGGGCGGCTCCAACCCGCTGGAACCGGCCATGCTCGGTTGCGCGGTGCTGACCGGCCCGAATATCGAGAATTTCCGCGAGGCCTACCAGACGCTCGTTAAGCATGGCGGCGCCCGCGTCGTGCGTGATATGGAAATGCTCGCCAAGGCCGTCCACTACCTGCTGATAACAGAACACGCCCGCCGCAAGATGATCGAGGCCGGTGATGCCGCCATGGAAGACATGCGCGGTGCGCTCGCAAAGACCGTCAAGACGCTCGAACCCTATATCAACCCGCTGACGGTGAGCGCCCGCCTGCAGCCGAAACCGCCTGTCGCGGTGGCTTCCCGATGACGATATCAGCATCCGAAATCGCCGGTCTTCTGTTCGACAAGGACGGCACGCTTCTCCTCTATGACGAGAGCTGGGCGCCGATCAACCGCGAGGCCGCACGCCTTGCCGCGGCCGGCAACGAGACGCTGGAACCTGAACTGCTTATTGCCGGCGGCATGGACCCTGTCTCGGGGAAGACCCGCGCCGACAGCCTGTTTGCAGCCGGCAATGCGGCGGAAATCGCGGCCGGCCTCGTGGCCGCAGGCTCAGCCGTTGATGTCGCTGAACTGACCGTGGCGCTCGATGCGCTTTTGTCCGCGGTGCCGATTTCGCCGTTCCGGTGACGGATCTTGCCGTCCTCTTTGCCAGCCTCAAGCGCGCGGCCTGAAGCTCGGCGTCGCCTCCAGCGATAACGAACTGTCGATCCGCCGCACCGCGGAACGGCTGGGCTTTGCCGCTTTCCTCGATTTCGTCGCCGGCTACGACAGTGGCCATGGCGTCAAGCCGGGCCCCGGCATGCTCTTGGGCTTCTGCGCCGCAACCGGCCTCGACCCCGCCCAGGTGGCGATGGTCGGCGATAACAAGCACGACATGCATATGGGCATCAATGCCGGCGCCGGCCTCAAGGTCGCCGTGTTGAGCGGCACCGGCACGCGCGAGACGCTATCGGAATGTGCGGATATCATCCTCGACGATATCGCAGCGCTTGAGGCCCTGCTGCCGATCCCCTCGGACAGACAATCGGCCTGATGGCGCAGATGCTTGCCTTTTCCTCTCACGACCGGTCTCTTGGTTGCGGCCCGGCAAAGGTGCCGGGATCGGGGAGAGCATTGCATGGTGTCTGAAGCGCCGTCCTTCTGGTGGTCGAAGGCGGACTGGCGTGCCTTTGGCCTTTGGCCGATCTCTTTCCTCTATGGCCGGATCGCCGGGCGGCGCATGGCAAAGGCAAGGCCGCCATTTGCGCCCGTACCCGTCATCTGTGTCGGCAATTTCACCGTCGGCGGCGCCGGCAAGACGCCGACCGCGCTCGCCATCGCCCGTGCGGCACACCGGAAGGGCCTGAAGCCGGGCTTCCTCAGCCGCGGTTATGGCGGCTCGCTCGATGTCACGACGGTCGTCGATCCGGCGCATCACCGCGCCGATGCCGTCGGCGACGAGGCACTGCTTCTGGCCCGCGAGGGCCTGACCGTCGTCTGCCGCAAGCGCGTCGAAGGTGCGCGCCGGCTGGCAAGCGAGGGAGCCGATATCATCATCATGGATGACGGTTTCCAGAGCGCCCGGCTCGGCATCGATTATGGCCTGATCGTGCTGGATGCCGCCCGCGGTATCGGCAATGGTCATCTCATCCCCGGCGGGCCGCTGCGTGCCCCGGTGGCAGAACAGATGCGCCATCTCTCGGCCATCCTGAAAGTGGGCGACGGCCACGCAGCCGATGCGCTGATCCGCAAGGCCGCCCGCGCCGGCCGGCAGATCCATGTCGCAAAACTGGAGCCGAAGGCCGGCCAGTCGCTGACCGGCCGCAATGTCTTGGCCTTCACCGGCATTGGCGATCCGGAAAATTCTACCGCACGGTCAATGCCGTCGGCGGGCTGATCGCGGTTCGAAAATCATTCCCCGACCATCATTCTTCACCGAGGACGAATGACCGGCCTGATCGCCGAGGCCGACCGGCAGTCGCTTGCGATCGTCACCACCACCAAGGATGCCGCCCGGCTTACCGGCCACCGCGGCGTGGCGGCCGAGCTTTTAAAGCGCATCGAGGTGATCGAGGTGGAAATGGTCTTCGACGACGGCCATGCGCCGGGTGCGATCATCGATGCGGCCATCGAGAATTTTCGCGCACGCCGACTGAAGGCCGGACACGCCGCCCACGCCTGAGAACAATCAGATCAGTCGAAAGTGAAGCGCCTTATGCCCGGCGCTGGTTGGGCAGGATGCCGGCGCGCTTGTCGGCCTCGGTGGCCGAACCGCAATCCGCATAGGGTTCCTGGCGCGCGACGCTCCAGTATTTCAGTTCATCGACAGGAATATGCACGCCCGTCATGGCGCAGACCACATAGGACCCTGCGCTGACGATCTGATAGTCACCGTCGAGATAACGGATCTTCGCTTCGCGGAAGCCGCTGCCCTCAAACCGGTTCATCTTTCGTCTCCTGCGAAAAACCATCATTCCGTCTAACCCGATTGGCCGACGAAGGGAAGGCCTCAGCTTCTGCCGAAAAGCCGCTCGATATCGGCAAGCTTCAGTTCGATATAGGTCGGCGGCCGTGGTTGCAGGGTGCCGGAACCCGGCGTCGCTTCCATCTCGCGGAGCAGCGCATTCATCTCTTCGGGCCGAAGACGCCGGCCGGAACGCACCGAACCGTGGCAGGCCATGGTGGCCGCGACATATTCGAGCTTGCCGCGCAGCCCGCCGGCCGTGTTCCACTCGGCAATCTCGTCGGCGAGATCGCGCACCAGCGCCGACGCATCCACCTCGCCGAGCATGGCGGGCGTCTCGCGCACGGCAACGGCGCCCGGCCCGAACCGCTCGACCGCCAGCCCCAGCCGGTCGAGATCGGCCGAATGCGCCATCAGCCGGTCGCAGTCTTCTTCGGGCAGGTCGATAATATCGGGGATCAGGAGAACCTGGCTCGGCAGCCTCTTGTCGTCCAGCGCCTTGCGCATCGCCTCGAAGACCAGCCGCTCATGGGCGGCATGCTGATCGACGATGACGAGCCCGTCCGGCGTCTGCGCGACGATGTAATTCTCATGCACCTGCGCGCGCGCAGCCCCCAGCCGATAGCGGCCGCTGTCATCGACCGGTGGAAGCGTTGTCGCCTCCGGGATCGCCTCGGCCCGTGCAGTCGGCATGGTCAGTGCATCGAAACCCGCCTGCTGCGCCCGTTCACGGAAACCCGGCGCGAAACCGCTGATCGTCTGAGCCCCTTGGCCGGTCGTCTCAAGCGGTCTTGACGGCGAACTGTTATAGGCAAAGCCCTGGCTCGGACGATCCGGCCGGTACCCTGATCCGTAACCACCCGATCCATAACCGCCCGATCCATAACCGAAAGAACGCGCCGGCTGTTGCGCGGATGACGCATCCTGCAATGACGCCGCACCTGCCGCAGGCCCGGCATCGAAACCGGGGCGGAAGGCGCGCAGCATGTCTGAGGCGCCGGTCGTCGCCGCCCGGTCGCCGTCCCTCAGCAGGGCCTGGCGAATGCGCCGACGATCAGTCCGCGCACAAGGCCCGGATCGCGAAACCGCACATCGGCCTTTGCCGGATGCACGTTGACGTCGACAAGCGCCGGATCGATGGTGATCGACAGAACCGCGACCGGGTAGCGTCCCGACGGAATGCTCTCGGCATAGGCGCCGCGGATGGCCGACAGGATCAGCTTGTCCTGCACCGGCCGGCCGTTGACGAAGGCATATTGATGCGCCGAGTTGCCGCGATTGAAGGTCGGCACGCCGACAAAGCCGCGCAGGCCCACATCCTCGCGCAGCGCATCGATCTCGATCGCATTGTCGCGGAAATCGGCGCCGAGAACCTGCGAGATACGCGTCAGCGGATCATCCGGTGCTGCGGGAAACTCAAGCGTCGAGCGGTCGGAACCGGAAAGCACGAAGCGCACCCGCGGAAAGGCGATCGCCATCCGCTTGACGATTTCGGTGATCGCGCCGGCCTCCGCCTTCTCCGTCTTCAGGAATTTCAGCCGGGCAGGGGTGGCGTAGAAGATATCGCGAACCTCGACCACCGTGCCCGGATTGGCCGGTGCCGGCTTCACGCCCGTCGAATTGCCGCCATGCACGGCCACCTGATAACCCTCGGCATCGCCCTGCCGGCGGCTGGTGATCGTCAGTTTTGCGACAGAGCCGATCGAGGGCAGCGCCTCGCCGCGAAAGCCGAGGGTGCGGATATCGTCGAGCGTCTCGGAAATCTTCGACGTGCAATGCCGCCTGACCGCCAGATCGAGATCGGCCGCCTGCATCCCCGAGCCGTTGTCGGTAATGCGGATGAGGCTTTTGCCGCCACCGGCCGTCGCGATCTCGATCCGGGTTGCCCCGGCATCGATGGCGTTTTCGATCAGCTCCTTGGCAGCGCTCGCCGGCCGTTCGATGACCTCGCCGGCTGCGATCTGGTTGATGAGCGTTTCTGGTAATTGCTTGACGTGCATCGCGCCATTTTCGCGGATTCGCGGGAAGAAGAAAAGCCTCGGGACAGTGTTGTACAAGATGGCCAGCGATTAGCCCCGCGTATTCGTCTATATTAATCCTGCCTTAAGAGAACACCGATAATGTTCAGTGGCATTAATGGATGAACCTGGGGAAGATTTTTTCCCCGCGAGTGGACGATGTGATGGCAGGCTGGATGCTTTCACGCGAGGATCGGTCGCCCGTCAAGATTGCAGCCAGCATGTACCGACCCGACTTGAAAAGATAATCGCCGAAGCGTGCCGAAGGGCTGTGGTGAACAGGCGCGCAGCAGGAAGATACGGGGAGTTTCATCCAATGAATGATTTCGCGTCGGCGGACGCAAACATTCAGACAGCGATGTTGGAAGTGATATCCGAGGGTATTTCGGGCGCAGTTTTCATCTGCGACCGTCATGACTTGATCGTGTTCGCAAGTCAGCAATTGCTCAACCTGTTACCGGTGCCGAAGAGCTTTCTCGCGCCGGGCACCCGCCTGCGTGATTTTCTCGGTGCGATCTATGATGGCGGCGGCCGTTTTGCCACTGATAACACCGGTCCGCGCCGCCTCCTGAGCCGGGAAGACTGGATCGCCGAACAGATTGCCACGCTCTGGAAGGAACGTGCCGAAACCACCGAACGCCGTGGCTCCGACCGCTGGCTGAGCTATTCCAAGCGGCGCCTCGCCTCCGGTTACGGTATCTGCGTCGTGCGCGACGTTTCCGAACACAAGAAGCGCGAAGAACAGTGGCGTGCCGATATGGAACGCGTCCAGATCACCGAGGAAATCCTCGACAACCTGCCTTTCCCGGTTGCGGTCAAGGATCGCTCGCTCACCTTCGTCGCCGTCAACAAGGCCGCCTGTGCCTTTCTCGGTCTCTCCGCTGAAGAGATCCTCGGTAAGCAGATCGCCGACATTATCCGCCCTGATCTCCGCGACAAGTTCGAAGTTGTTGATCGGCTCGTGCTCGAGACGGGAGATCCCTCGCGCGTCAGCCAGAAACTGATGGCCGCCGATGGTGCTGAATTCGTCATCACCGGCCAGAAGCGCCGCATCGGCAAGCCCGGCCGCTATTTCATAGTCACCGCCACCGATATCCTGCCCACCGACAAGTCCTTGGTCGATGGCACTGCGGAGGGCGGGCTGACCGTCGTCGGCCGCGGTCTCCTCTGCCCGGGCCTGCAGAACAGTGACGTCAGCGCCTCGCCGGATCTCGCCCGCCGCAAGATCCTTGTCGTGACGCGCGATCCGGCCATCGAGAGCTCGCTGCTGGAAGCCCTGTTTGCAGCCGATGCCGACGTCACGGCCGTGCGCGAGGAAGCCGAACTCATGCTCTTCCTCTCGCTTGCCGGCGATGCGGGCTTGGAAATCGATCTGGTTGCCATCGACCGTCGCATGTCCCCCGATTGCGCGGCCATGGTGGAAAACCGTGGCATTGCCACGGTCCTGTTCCAGCACGACTGGCCGGTATCCGATCTTCTCTCCGAGATCGCCGCTCCGCTGATGCGGGACGAGGGACGGTTGCAGGAAGATTGGCAGATCGTTCCCGGTGATGTCGAAGTTGAAACGATCGACGTGCTTGTCGCGGAAGATAACGAGGTCAACCAGATCGTCTTCTCGCAGATCCTCGAAGGCTTCGGCCATAGCTACGTCATTGCCGCCGATGGCGAAGAGGCCGTGCGTCTGTGGCGTGACAAGCGTCCGAAGCTTGTCCTCATGGATATCTCCCTGCCGCGGCTGAACGGCTTTGAGGCAACCCGTGCCATCCGGGCCCTGGAAGAGGGCGGGGATACCCGCACCCCGATTGTCGGCGTTCTCGCGCAGGCCTTCGATCGCGACCGGGAAAACTGCTTTGCCGCCGGCATGGATGACGTGATCCTGAAGCCGATCAGCCCGGAAGCGCTCGATGCGGTCTTCAGCGAAGTGCCCGCTCTTTGCAATCGCACGCAATCCCTGGCGGCCATGTAACGCCGCAAGCCCGCGGCTTTGGTAGAAATCTTAATCTTTCTTCCGCATTCTGCCCGCCTATTGAGCGGTGTAAGCGGGATCCCCCATGACGTCTGCAGGAAATGCATGGCCGAATGTCAGCCAGACGGAGCTGCAGGTCATGGCCTACAGCGATCCGCTGACTGGCCTCGGCAACAGGTATCGCCTGCGCGACAAGGTGAGGCTTCTCGCCAGCGAACGCGCGGCCGACCCGGCCCCCTTCACCATCTGTATCGCTAACCTCGACGGCTTCAAGCCGATCAACGACCTCTTCGGGACCGAAGCGGGCGACGAGATCCTCTGCCAGGTCGCGCACCGCCTGAAGGCCTGTATTCCGGACGCGCGACCGTGACGCGCCATGGCGGTGACGAATTCGCCTTCATCCTGCCGCTCGTCTTCGAGCGCACCGGCGCGAGCGCATCGGCCAGATGATGAAGGATGTTCTCTCCGCCCCTTACGATCTCGGCGATCGCAATGTCCGCCTTTCGGCATCCTTCGGCTTTGCCGTCTATCCCTTTGCCGGCGAAGAGTTCGAGGAGCTTCTGAAAAGCGCGGAAACGGCGCTCTATCGTTCCAAGCGCCGCGGCCGTGGCCAGATCACCGTCTATTCCCGCGAGATCGCGCAGGAGATGAAGCGGGCAACGCAGCTCGAACAGGCCCTGCGCAACGCCATCATCAATGATGCCGTCGAAACCCATTTCCAGCCGATCGTCCGTCTGCGCGACGGCATGCCCGTCGGCTTCGAGGCGCTGGCACGCTGGCGCGATCCGGATCTCGGCTTCGTCTCGCCGGCAGCCTTCGTCCCCGTCGCGGAAGAACGCGGCTTCATTGACGCGCTGTCGGAAACGCTTCTGCGCAAGGCCGCCGAAGCCGCACTCTCATGGCCGCGTGAACTGTTTTTGTCCTTCAACCTGTCATCTGCGCAGCTGATGGATCCCGGCACCACCGATACGATCCTCTCCAACCTTGCCCGCGTCGGTTTGGACCCGCACCGGCTGGAACTGGAGATCACCGAAACCGCGGTCATGACCTCGGCCGATACCGCCCAGCGGATCATCACCGATCTGCGCGGCGCCGGTGTGCGGATCTCGCTCGATGATTTCGGCACCGGCCAGTCGAGCCTTGGCCGCCTGCGTGATTTCACCTTCGACAAGGTCAAGATCGACCGCGCCTTCGTCTCCCGCATCACTTCCGATCGCGCCTCCGAACACATTATCCGGGCGATCATCGCCATGTGCCAGGGCCTTGATCTCGATGTCGTCGCGGAAGGGATCGAGGAACGTGCGGAAGCCGAAACGCTGAAAATGCTCGGCTGCGGCATGGGGCAGGGTTATTACTACGGTAAGCCCGTCGATAGCGCTGCCACGCTGCGCTATCTGCAGGAGCAGTATCGCGAAGCGCCCGCCATCGAGCGCTCGCGCACCTCCCGCGTCGGATAACCGGAACCGCATTGCGAGAGCCCTGAGCGGGCCCAATCGAAAAGGGCGGCGTTTGAAGGCCGCCCATCCGAAAAAAAGCAGTGCCAAAACCCAAGGCTGCTAGAGCAGGAAGGCCGGCTCCGCGTCAGACTTGATCGGCACACTGATCTCGAGGTCGAGCCCGCAAGCGTGTCGTCCGCGCGTCCTTTCTCGTCCAGCCCTTCCCAGGATGACGTGATCCCGAGCCTGCCATTGCCGAGAAAGACCGGGCATGTGGTCCGCTTCGCCGGCAGCAGATAGCGTGCCAGCCGCTTGCCGTTGCGATCATAATGATCGACGGCGCCTTCGCCCCAGCGTGCGTTCCAGATGGTGCCGGCGCCATCGCAGATCGAACCATCGATGCCGCCGGGCTCCGACGAGCCGTCGATGAACACTGAGCCTTCGCCGCGCGGCAGGCCCGTGTCACGATCGAGCGGCACCCGCATCATCAGGTTCTTCCTCGTATCGACATAATACCCGGTCTCGCCATCTGGCGAAAAGCAGATCGAGTTGGGAATGCTGATGCCGTCGAAGAGCCTGGTCACGGTCGTGCCGCTGACATGATAGATGGCGCCCGCGCCGTCTTCCGCCGAAAGCCCCATCGTGCCGATCCAGAGACTGCCGGATGGGTGAACGCGCCCGTCATTCGAGCGGTTGCCCGGCTTGTCTGCTTCGAGCGGCGCATAGGGTGTGAGCACATTGGTGGCGCGCTCGCGAATGAACAGGCCCTGGTCGGAGGCAATCAGCTGCCGCGATGCATCGATGCGCGCGACGACGCTGCCCATCACCGGCAGCCGGTGGATGATTTCCCGACCCGTGGCCAGCTGTAGTTCGTGCAATGCCTTGCCGAGAATATCGAACCACCACAATGTGCCGGTCTCGGCCTCGAAGCTCGGCCCCTCGCCGAGTTCGCACAGTGATGGCGAGAGAATCAGTCCTTCAAATTGATGCGTTTCCGCCATCGTGTTCTTCCCACCTCCGTCAAAACGCGTCCATATCTAGAGCAACCGCCGACGAAAGTCGAAGCTCAGACCGACGGTTACGCTCTTTGATCCGAATTTTCGTCTTTCTATAAAGAAAAACACCGCCCGGCATTTGCAAAACCGATCGAATATCATCATCATAATCCGGATTGAGAGCTTGCAGTGTCCCACCGGATAACGGAGGGCATGTCGTCATCCGGTGGTTGGCGGCAGCAGTTTCCGGGGTGAGCCGCTGCGGTGGTCTGCCTTTGAGGCTGGCTTGTGACCGATTCATGAGGATCCAATGCCGATCTGTATCCGGAGACGACCTGTCGTTGACGAATGTGGGACGCAAGCAAAGAAGTTGTCGATGTCGAACACCCTGCCAGCCGCCGACCTTTCGTTCTTCGACGGCATCGTGGAACGGATTGCAGATCTGAAGACCCAGTTTGACGTCGTGCGCTTCATGCGCCGTGTCACGGAGTTCTACGGCGCCCGGACCTTCATGGTGCTCAATATCCCGTCGACGACTTCGCGCAGCTTTGCCGGCGACCTGATCGTTTCCAATTGGCCGGCAGATCTTGTTGGCCTGATGGAAAAGGAAGGCTGGTTCCAGAAGAGCACGGCCCTCCAGCGCCTGCGGGGCTCCACGCTTGCCTTCACCTTCGACAATGACATGTGGCTGCAGGACCAGTTCCGCACCGAAGCCCGCGAAGTTCTGATGCGCGTCGGCATGGCGCGCGGCGCCTGCTTCCCCTGCCACGACATTTCAGGCGGCCGCGGTGCGTGATGATCGCTGGCCTCGGTCCGACCTTCAGCCAGCAGCAGATGATGGAGCTGAGCTATATTGCGGCGCACGTTTTCGAGCGTCTCGCCCAGATCCGCATTCTGGATGTGAAGCCGAGCGATCTTCTGACCGAGCGCGAAGTGGATTGCCTCAACTGGACGGCTGCCGGCAAGACCAGCGCCGAGATCGCCGAAATCCTCGGCCTTTCCGAGCATACCGTTAACCATTATCTCAATCGTGCAGCCAAGAAGCTCGATACGGTCAACCGCACCCAGGCGGTGGCCAAGGCTCTGCGCATAGGGTTAATCAAGTAACAAACCGGCCAACGCTGCCTCTTAAATCGCCATTGCATGATATTGTGACTGAACATTTGGCCACTTATTGTGCGCTACAGCGTGGCTTGCTTGCTGTCGCTGCAGCAAGCAGTTGAAAAACTATCGGAATCTTCCCTCTTTTCGTCTGGCACAATTCATGCTTCTCTTGGGCCAGGTCCAGAGGGGACTGAAGAAAGCGTCCCAAGAGACGTATCAAAACAAGCCGTCGTCCGATCAAGCGCCGTCATGGCAGCGGATCGGGCGGCGGCTTTAATCTTTTATTGCACCCCGCAAACGCCAGCTTGTATAAACGCCGCCAATAATGCGCCGGTCCGGCACGGGCGCTGCGATGGCGTATGGCCATCGCCGTCAGGGGCCGGCTTCAAAATGACGGCGCAGCCGGGAGTTCTTTAATGGCAGACGTTACCAAGGATCAGGTTCTGGCAGTGCTGGCAGGCGTCGGCGTTCCCGGTGAAGCGGGCAATCTGGTGTCCAGAGGCATGCTGTCGGAAGTCTTCATTTCCGATGCCAAAGTCTATTTCTCGATCACGGTGCCCGCCGCACAGGCAAATGCGATGGAAGGTCTTCGCCGCGCGGCCGAAGATGCGGTGAAGGCGATCGATGGCGTGCGTGGCGCGCTGGTGACGCTGACGGCCGATCGCAAGGCCGGCTCTTCCGACAACGCGCCGCCGGCCCGGCCGGCCGCAGCCCGCACGGCCGCTCCGGCAGGTGCCGCAAGACCGGCCCCCACCAATCCCGGTTCTGGCCAGCCCGGTTCTGGCCAGTCCGGTGCAGGGCAGCCCGGTTCTGGCAAAGTTGCCCCCGGACAACCGGGGCAGCAGGGGGCTTCCCATGGCCCGCGCGAAAAGATCGGCGTGCCCGGCGTTGGCGCCATCGTTGCCGTCGCTTCCGGCAAGGGCGGCGTCGGCAAGTCGACGACCGCCGTCAATCTGGCCCTCGGTCTTCTGGCAAACGGTCTTCGCGTCGGCCTGCTCGATGCCGATATCTACGGCCCCTCGGTGCCGAAGCTCCTGAAGATTTCCGGTCGTCCGCAGCAGATCGATGGCCGCTACATCAAGCCCATGGAAAATTACGGCCTGAAGGCCATGTCCATGGGCTTCCTCGTCGATGAGGAAACCGCCATGATCTGGCGCGGCCCGATGGTGCAGTCGGCGCTGCTGCAGATGTTGCGGGAAGTCGCCTGGGGCGATCTCGATGTGCTGATCGTCGACATGCCGCCCGGCACGGGCGACGTGCAGCTGACCATGGCCCAGCAGGTCCCGCTGGCCGGTGCCGTCATTGTCTCCACCCCGCAGGATCTGGCGCTGGCAGACGCCCGCAAGGGTATCGCCATGTTCAGGAAGGTCGAGATACCGCTTCTCGGCATCATCGAGAACATGAGCTATTTCCTCGCGCCGGACACGGGCAAGCGTTACGATATCTTCGGCCATGGCGGCGCGCGCGCCGAGGCCGAGAGGATCGGCGTGCCTTTCCTCGGCGAAGTGCCGCTGACGATGGATATCCGCGAGCATTCAGACGCCGGAACACCGGTCGTCGTCTCCGATCCCGCTGGAGCATCGGCCGCCGTCTACCGCGAGATTGCAGCCAGGGTCTGGGAGCAGATTTCCAGCCGAGAAGTCCGCAAGCCGCCGGCAATCATCTTCGAATAATCACAAGGTCGGGGAGGTGGTCTCTCCTGCATCGGCAGGCTTGAACATCGCGGCGGCGCGGTCCATGCTGCTGAAGGGCCATGTCGTCCGGCCTTGATTTTGATGGACGGTGTCTTTATAGGCGCGTCCCGCCGCGTTTGACGGCCGGGAACAGGCCGCCGTCCGGCTTGAGGATCTTGCGTTTGCATTCCATTCGAGGCCGAAACCGTCCGGCCGGAGACAAAGATTGATCAACGCCTACAGTGCCTCCGGCGCGCCAAAGCCGCTTTCCCCCTCAGATCAGCTTGAGCGACTGCCGGACGATATCGTCTGGCTGGATCTTCTGAGCCCGACTGCGCAAGAAGATGCCTATGTGGAGAAATTGCTCGGCATCGAAGTGCCGACGCGCGACGACCTGAAGGATATCGAGCCGTCGAGCCGCCTCTATATCGAGAAGGGCTCTGTCTTCATGACGGCCTCGCTCGTCTATCGGGCCGACGGTCCTGATCCGCAATTGACCGATGTCGCCTTCATCATGACCGGTGGCCGCCTGTTGACGGTCCGCTATGCCGAGCCGAAGAGCTTTCAGCTGTTCATCGCCGCGCTTGCCCGCAGCTCGGCCGATGTGCGTGACGGCGAGACCATGCTGTGCAAGCTCCTCGAGACAATTGCAGACCGCACCGCCGAGATCCTTGAACATACGGTAGACCATATCGACCGGCTCTCGGCCGATATCTTCCGCAATCGCGGCAGCCGTCGTCCGCCGCGCTTTCTGGAAGACAAGCTGGCCGACATCGCCGAATTCCACCGTCTGGTGGGCAAGGTGCGCGACAGCCTGGGATCGCTCTCCCGCCTTTTGACCTTTCTGCAGAACGTTCCTTCGATCCGCGACGACAAGAAGGACGATAGCCTGTGTCGCACCGTCGCCCATGATGTCGAAACGCTCTCCGAACATGCCGCCTTCATCGCCGGCAACATAGCATTCCTTCTTGATGCCTCGCTCGGCCTCATCAATGTCGAGCAGAATGCCATCATCAAGATCTTCTCGATTGCCTCCGTCGTCTTCCTGCCGCCAACGCTGGTCGCCTCGATCTACGGGATGAACTTTCACTTCATGCCGGAACTCGAATGGCATCTGGGCTATCCCTTGGCGATTATGGGCATGATCATGTCCGCCATCATTCCGTTTTTCATCTTTCGCTGGAAAGGCTGGCTTTAATCGCCAGGCACCCCATGGGCCATCCCGCAGAACATCATGCTGCCGACAAGACGAAGACGCAGAGCCTGTTTGCCCTGGCGCTGGGCTCGATCGGCGTCGTTTATGGCGATATCGGCACCAGCCCGCTCTATGCCTTTCGTGAGGCGCTGAAGCCGGTCGCCAGCGATGGCCTGACCCAGCTGGAGATCATCGGGCTGATCTCGCTGATGGTCTGGACGCTGACGATCATCGTCACCTTCAAATATGTGCTCTTCCTTCTGCGCGCCGATAACGATGGCGAAGGCGGCACGCTGTCGCTGCTCGCTCTGCTGACGAAGTCGGTCAGCGGCCACCGTGCCTTCCTCATGCTGCTCGGCCTGATCGGTGCCGCCCTTTTCCTCGGCGATGCGATGATCACGCCGGCGCTCTCGGTTATGTCGGCGGTCGAAGGGCTGAAGCTCGTGGCGCCGAGCCTGCACAGTGCCGTCCTGCCGATCTCGGTCGTCATCCTGATTGCGCTTTTCGCCATCCAGTCGAAGGGCACCGGCATGGTCGCCCGCTTCTTCGGGCCGATTACGGCGCTCTGGTTCATCGTCATGGGCGGCGCCGGCATCGTCCATATTTTCGACGATGTCAGCATCCTCTCGGCCATTAATCCCTGGTATGCGCTGCAATTCATGCTGAACGAGAGCTTCGTCGGCATCGTCGTTCTGGGTGCGGTCTTCCTGACGGTCACGGGTGCAGAAGCACTCTATGCCGACCTTGGCCATTTCGGCCGTCGGCCGATCCAGTGGGCATGGTTCACGCTCGTCTTCCCGGCGCTCACTCTTAATTATCTCGGCCAGGGCGCGCTGGTTCTCCAGCATCCGGAAGCCATGTCGGATCCCTTCTTCCTGATGTTTCCCAAATGGGCGCTGCTGCCGGTCGTCATCCTTGCGACGGCCGCCACGATCATCGCCAGCCAGGCCGTCATTACCGGCGCCTTCTCGCTGGTGCGTCAGGCGATCCATCTCGGCTATCTGCCGCGCATGCAGATCCTCTTCACCTCGGAAACCAATACCGGGCAGATCTTCCTGCCGGCGGTCAACACGCTGCTTCTCGTCGGCGTCATCACGCTTGTTCTGGGCTTTGAAAGTTCCGATGCACTAGCCACCGCCTATGGCATCTCCGTCACCGGCGCATGGTGGTGACGACGCTGATGGCCTTCGAATTCGTCCGGCTGAAATGGAACTGGCCGCAGACGCTTGCCATCGCAACGCTTGCGCCGCTGCTCGCGCTTGAAGTCGTCTTCCTCGGCGCCAACCTTCTGAAAATCCATGATGGCGGCTGGGTGCCGGTGATGATGGCGACCATCTTCACCATAGTGATGTGGACCTGGCGCCGTGGCGCTGCCATTCTTTTCGACAAGACCCGCCGTATCGACGTGCCGCTGAAGACCTTCATCCCGATGGTGGAGAAGAAGAGCGATCACGCCCCGGTTCAGGTTCCGGGCGTCGCGATCTTCTTGACCGGCGATCCGGAGACGCGCCTGCGGCGCTGTTGCATAATATAAAGCACAACCACGTCCTGCATGAGAAGAACGTGGTCCTGACCATCACCACGGTCAACAAGCCCCGCGTCCCGATCGACGAGCGTTTCCGTGTCGAGAAACTGTCGGATCGCTTCACCCTGATCGAGCTGCGCTTCGGCTTCATGCAGTCGCACAATGTCTCGCAGGCGCTCGCCTATCTACGCAAGACCGGCTTCAAGTTCGATATCATGTCGACATCCTTCTATCTGGGCAGGCGCAAGCTCGTGCCGGACGCGGAATCCGGCATGCCCATCTGGCAGGATCGCCTGTTCATCGGGCTCGCCAACGCCGCGACCGATCCGTCCGACTATTTCCACCTGCCGGCAAACCGGGTGGTGGAGCTGGGCTCCCACGTCATCATCTGATTCGACGCCAATCTGCGTGGTCGCTGGCCGGGAAGGGCAGGTGTCGCCGTCTGCCGCCGAAAACGCGGCTCCTGCGACGCTTCACCGCGTGGCCAGGGTAGAGAATGCCATGTTTGAATGGCGTCGCGGCCCCTGCTGAATTGATTTCTTCGGCCTCCGGCGACCTATGGTGGTGGCGGGAGCATCTTGCCTGCGGCATATCGGCGCCATTTCGCGCAAAGGTTTGGCGCGATATCCCGCACTGCAACGCAAATCTCTGAATTTGTTGAGTTAACTTCGCCTGTGTGCAGCCCCCGGAACGCCTTGACTATACGGGTAGTCAAAACTATGTTGCGCGCGACTTGAAAACGGGCCGGAAGGCGCGAAATCCCTTGCTGGCAGATGATTTCCGGCATGTGAGCGGCAAATGCCGTGTGCTGGGAGCGGCCAGGGGAGGAAGCGTAAGATGGATGACCGGGATGAAGGTCTGGAAGAGCGCCGCAGGCGCTTGGGGGCTGAACTGGCCAGCAAGCGGGCGGAGGACGTAGCGGAGGCTGCGAGGGAAGCGAAGTCGGGGGTGAGCCGTAAAGGCATGGCCCAGGGTCTGAAAATTTCCTCCGAATTCATTGCTGCGATCGCTGTTGGCGCGATGCTGGGCTATATCTTCGACCGTTTCGTCGGCACTGCGCCTTGGGGGATGATGTTTTTTCTCCTGTTAGGTTTCTGTGCCGGTGTCTTGAGTGTTCTGCGCGGTGTTGGCATGGTAGCGCCTGCCCCGTCCGAGCAGGGCAATATCAGGGACAAGGGGCCGGATGCGCGTCATTGAACACGCATTGGGCATCGTGAAGAAGGCAGAAAGAAGGTAGACCCGGTGGCCAACGATCCGATTCATCAATTTCAGATCTCGAAGATCGTTCCGATCGAAATCGGCGGTTTGGACCTCTCGTTCACGAACGCCTCGCTGTTCATGGTCGCGACGGTCGCTATCGCTGCAGGTTTCCTCTATTTCGCCACCGGACAGCGCGCCCTTATCCCGGGCCGTGCGCAGTCGGTTGCCGAAATGTCCTATGAATTCGTGGCAAACATGCTGCGAGAGGGGGCAGGCAGCCATGGCATGAAGTTCTTCCCGCTGGTCTTCTCGTTGTTCATGTTCATCCTGACGGCGAACCTGCTCGGCATGTTCCCTTACTTCTTCACCGTCACCAGCCAGATCATCGTCACCTTCGCGCTGTCGATCCTGGTCATCGGCCTCGTCGTTCTCTTCGGCTTCTACAAGCACGGCCTTCGCTTCCTGAAGCTCTTCGTTCCCTCGGGCGTTCCGGCTGTCCTGATGCCGCTCGTTGTTTCGATCGAAGTCATCTCTTTCCTCGCACGTCCGATCAGCCTTTCGGTTCGTCTTTTCGCCAACATGCTGGCCGGTCACATCACGCTCAAGGTTTTCGCAGGCTTCGTTGCCTCCCTTGGCGCGCTCGGTGCCCTTGGCGTCGGCGGTGCGATCCTGCCTCTCATCATGACCGTCGCCCTGACTGGTCTCGAATTTCTCGTTGCATTCCTTCAGGCCTACGTCTTCGCAGTCCTGACATGCATGTACCTCAACGATGCCCTGCATCCGGACGGTCACTGAGAAATAAAGTCGTTGGTGCTTCACGCACCAGTTCAGCCGCAACAAAACCTTCGAAGGAGTTCAATATGGAAGCGGAAGCAGCAAAGTACATCGGCGCGGGTATCGCTTGCCTCGGTATGGGTGGTGCGGGCATCGGCCTCGGCACGATTTTCGGCAACTACCTCTCGGGCGCCTGCGCAACCCGTCGGCTGCCGACAGCCAGTTCGGCCGTCTGATTTTCGGCTTCGCCGTTACCGAAGCTCTGGGCATCTTCTCGCTGCTCGTAGCACTGCTTCTCCTGTTCGCCGTCTAATAACCGGCTTCGGGACGGGATCACGGCCAGCCGGAAACGGCGCGCCGTGATCCGTCACATTTGGAATACACCTGGAGGTGATGATGTTCGTGACCTCGGCATACGCGCAGACTGCGCCGGCCGCTACTGACCCGCATGCCGCGCCCGCGGGCGAAACGCATACCGAAACCGGCGTCGCCCATGGCGGCGAGCACGCTGGTGGTGGCAATTTCCCGCCGTTCGATGCGAACCACTATCCCTCGCAGCTGCTCTGGCTGGTGATCACTTTCGGTCTCTTCTACATCCTGATGCAGAAGGTTATCGCGCCGCGTCTGGCCGGTATCATCGAAGGTCGCCATGGCCGTATCGCGCAGGATCTCGAAGAAGCAAACCGCCTGAAGGCGGAAGCCGACGCTGCTGTCGAGACCTACGAGAAAGAACTTGCCGCTGCCCGCGCCAAGGCTCAAGGGATTGCCGACAAGGCTCGCGAAGCCGCAAAGCAGAAGGCTGCTGCCGACCGCACGGCTATCGAAGCTGAACTGGCACAGAAGGTTTCTGCTGCCGAGGCGCAGATCGCCGAGCTGAAGGCCAAGGCATTCGCGGATGTCGGCACGATTGCCGAAGATACCGCATCTGCCGTTGTCGACCAGCTGATCGGCGCCAAGGCGAGCGGCGAAGACATCAAGCTGCGGTTGCCGCTGCCAAGACGGAGGCCTGATCTGATGGCATTCGATTCAACATTTTTCGCTCTTGTCGGCCTGATCCTCTTCCTCGGCCTGATGCTCTACATCAAGGTTCCGGCCATGCTGGCAAAGTCGCTCGACGAGCGCGCTGCCAACATTCGCGCCGAGCTGGACGAAGCCAAGAAGCTGCGTGAAGAAGCCCAGGCGCTGCTCGCTGAATACCAGCGCAAGCGCAAGGAAGCCGAAGCCGATGCAGCAGCAATGATCGCATCTGCCGAACGCGAAGCCGCAGCGATCACCGAGGAAGCTCGTCAGAAGACCGAGGAATTCGTGGCCCGCCGCAACGCGCTCTCGGAACAGAAGATCAAGCAGGCCGAAAACGACGCCATCGGCGCCGTCCGCTCCGCAGCGGTCGATCTGGCGATTGCCGCAGCCCAGAACGTCATCGCCAAGAGGGCCGATGCCGGTACCCAGGATGCGCTGATCAAGGACGCTATCGGCAACGTCAAGACGCGTCTCAACTGAGCCGTCGAAACGCACGATCGAAGAATTTGAAAGGCCGGGCATTGCCCGGCCTTTTGCATATCCGGCTTCTGGAAGAGGATGGGGTCGGGCGTGAGGCTGCACTGCACCGCCGGGCTGCGATCTACGCGACTGGCGGGCAGGGGGAGGAAATGGGCTTTAAGGCCAAGGCGATAAGGGGAAGCGATGGCTGGACGCGACAGCGGCGCCAGCACATGCCAGCTGAAAGCACACGCCAGCCGCAAGTATAGGCCAGTGGAAGCATAGGCCATGGCAGGTGCAGGCAAGTGCAGGGCAGGCCGGTGCCAGGATATGCCCAGGCCAGCATGTACCAGCGTCACGACAGCCGATGTCAGGGCATGGCAAGCCGGGACATGGCAGCGCCGCAGAGGAAGACGTCAGGCGTCTGCCGGGTCGTCTTTCTTCAGCGGCCGAAAGCTCATCCGGTGCAGCGGGCAGGGGCCTTCTGCGATGAGCGCGTCGCGATGCTGCCTGGTGCCATATCCTGCATGTTTGGCAAAGCCATAGGCGGGATAGACGAGGCCGGCGCGTTCCATCATCCGGTCGCGTGTGACCTTGGCGATGATCGATGCGGCAGCGATCGAGACAGAGCGCGAATCGCCCTTGATGACCGCACGCCCGGCACAGGGAATGCCCGGCGGAATGTCACGCCCATCCGCCAGCACCATTTGCGGCGAAACGGCAAGGCCGAGCACGCAGCGACGCATCGCATCAAGGCTTGCCCGCAGGATGTTGCGCTCATCGATCAGCCGAGGGCCGGACGAGGCGATGGAGACATGCGCGGTCGCCATGATCATGTCGAACAGCCGGTCGCGCTTGGCAGCAGACAGCTGCTTGGAATCGTTGAGGCCTTCCGGAATATTGTCGGGATCGAGAATGACGGCGGCCGCAACGACCGGCCCGGCCAGTGGACCTCTTCCTGCCTCGTCGGTTCCCGCCACCGGCCAGTGCCCGGCCTTTCGCGCGGCAAGTTCGAGGCTGAAGTCCGGAGCGGCGGGGATCTCTTCGAAAAGAGGCGGGAAATCGGGTGGCGTGCTTGGCAACATGGCGGCAACCTCGCACGCGACCCGATCTCCTGCAAGTCCCGGCCAGCGATTGCGGCGTCGCTATCCACCAAGGGGAAGGTGGGGCCGGGTAAATCAGCACGGGGGAGGCCACCTCGTGCCGAAAGAGCGTAAACTTCGCGTGCTGACCCTGAAGGTCATCCGTTAAGGGGCATCCGCTGAAGCGGCACAGAAGTTTGGACCGGAAAACCATAAGAACAGTGTCCCCGGTTCCGTATCAAAACAACCTTTGAGAGGGCGAAATGACACATTTCATGATTACCCGTCGCACCATGGTGATGGGCCTTGCGGCGACGGCACTGCTTCCGGGCACCGATTTCACCGAGGCGTTTGCCGCCACCGGCACGCCGAAGTCGGGCGGCACGCTGAAGGTCAGCCATTCGACGCGTATCGCAACGCTGAACGTCCTGAACTGCTCGGGTCCGGCCGAATATCCGGTCGTCGACATGCTCT
Organism: Shinella sp. UYSO24; assembly: GCA_902167985.1. GTDB lineage: Bacteria > Pseudomonadota > Alphaproteobacteria > Rhizobiales > Rhizobiaceae > Neorhizobium. The sequence goes on along the minus strand of CABHNZ010000004.1, from coordinate 302,700 downwards.
ATTCGGGCCTGACCCGCATGAGCCCGGACAACAAGGCCGTGCCGGATCTCGCAGAGCGCTGGGAAGCCAGCGCCGATGCCAAGACCTTCACCTTCTTCCTGCGCAAGGGCATCGTCTTCCATGACGGCACGCCCTGCACGGCTGACGACGTGGTTGCCACGTTCACCGCGATCCTCGACAAGAACGTGCCGGCTGCTGCCCGTTCCGTCCTCAACATGATCGACAAGATCGAGGCGGTTGATGCGACGACCGTCAAGTTCTCGCTGAAGACGCCGTTTGCCGACCTGCCGATCTCGACGGCGCACGCGAATGCCCGCATCCTGTCCAAGGCCGCTCTTTCCGGCCCGAAGGAAAAGCTCGATACGACGGCAAACGGCACCGGCCCGTTCAAGCTCGAAACCTATGACAGCGCCCAGATGGTGCGCCTCGTCAAGAACGAGAATTATTACATCAAGGGCAAGCCCTATCTCGACGCCGTCGAAATGCGCCTCTACCCGGATCTGGCTGCCGAAAGCGCCAACTTCCTCAACGGCTCGACCGACGTCATGCTCGTCGTCCAGCAGGCCGATTTCGAGCGCATCTCGAAGGCGACCGGCGTCAAGGCGCAGCGCATTCCGTCCGGCCGTTTCGTCAACATCACCATGCGCCAGGACCAGAAGCCGTTCGACGACGTGCGCGTCCGCAAGGCGCTTGCCATGTCGATCGACCGTCCGACGCTGGTCGATATCGTGCTCGAAGGCCTCGGCCGCCCGGCTTATGACAACCTGATCTCGCCGGAATTCCAGTATGCGATCAAGACGCCCGAGATCGCCTATGATCCGGCCGGCGCCAAGAAGCTGCTTGCAGAAGCAGGTTATCCGAACGGCATCAAGATCAAGCTCGTCGCCTCCAACCGCCCGGCAATCCGCGCGCAGGTGGCTGTTGCCGTCAAGGAAATGGCCAAGGCTGCCGGCTTCGACATCGAAGTCGAGACCATGTCGCACGACACCTATCTCGCCAATGTGTGGATGAAGGGTCAGTTCTACATGGGCTATTGGGGCATGCAGGCGACGGAAGATGCGACCTTCAACCTGCTTCTGACGTCCAACGCTTCCTATGAAGACACGGCCTGGAAGAACAAGGACTTCGACAAGCTGATCGACGACGCCCGTTCGACGACGGACGATGCCAAGCGCCGCGACCTCTATGCCAAGGCGCAGGAGCTGCAGCTGAAGGACACGCCTTACATCGTGCCGATTTTCGAAGACATCCTGACTGCCAGCGGCAAGGGCGCCGAAGACTGGACGATTGCGCCGCTGTCGCGCTATTTCTACGTCGAAAACGTCTGGCTGAACAAGGCTTGATGGCATGACACGGGGCTATCTGATCCGGCGATTGCTTGCCATTCTGCTTGTGCTTGTCATCGTCACCTTTGCCGTTTTTGCGATCACGGCCATTCTGCCGGGAAATGCGGCGATCATGATTCTGGGTGAATATGCCACCCCGGATGCGGTCGCTGCCTTGCAAAGGCAGCTGCATCTCGATCAGCCTGGTACATGCAATATTACAGCTGGGTCTCGGGCATTCTCCTGCACGGAGATTTCGGCATGTCGCTGAGGTTGTCCTTGCCGGTCACGGAAGTGGTCGGTGATGCCTTCCTCAATTCGGCTCTGCTTGCCGTGACGGCGCTCGTCGCCGTCACCATCATCGCCATCCCGCTCGGCGCCCTTGCGGCGCTGAAGCGGGGCACGGCCGTCGATCTGGCGATCGGCCTCTTCTCCTATCTCGGCACGGCGCTGCCGGAATTCGTCACGGCGACGCTGCTCCTCGTCTTCCTTGCTGCACCGAATTCCGGGATGTTTCCGGCAGGCGGCTTCGTTGCGCCCTGGGATGATTTCTTCGGCTTTGTCGCGCATATCGTCCTGCCGGCCGTCACGCTCGGCCTGATCCTGCTTGCCCACGTTTCCCGTCAGGTGCGCTCGGAAATGTCGGAAGTGCTGTCGTCGGATTATATTCGCGCCGCACGCCTCAAGGGGCTCACCGAGCGCCGCGTCATCCGCCGCCATGCGCTGCCCAATTCGCTGGCGCCGGCGGTTGCCGTCATCTCGCTCGATATCGGCTATCTTCTGGGTGGCATCATCGTCGTCGAGGAAATCTTTGCCTGGCCGGGCCTTGGCCGGCTTCTCATGTATGCGCTGGAAAACCGCGACCTGCCGGTCATCCAGGCTGTCACCCTGCTTCTGGCGACGGTCTACGCCGTGTCCAACCTTGTCTCGGACATCGTGATCGCCCTGCTCGACCCGAGGGTCCGCTATGCGTAAGTTCTTCTCTTCTCCGACCGCTATCGTCGGCACCGCGCTCCTGACGATCGTGCTTTTCGCGGCGCTCTTCGGGCCGCTGATCGCGCCCTATGATCCGCAGGAATTCCATCCTGTCGCACGCCTGCAGGGACCGTCTGCCACCTACTGGCTCGGCACCGACCAGTTCGGCCGCGATCTTCTTTCGCGCATCCTGAACGGCGCACCCGCCACCGTCTCCTTCGGCCTGTTTGCAACTGCGATCGGCGTCGGCGTCGGCTCGGTCATCGGCGTCGTCGCCGGTGTCTCGGGCGGCTGGGTGGACAGTACGATCATGCGCATTCTCGACGGCCTTCTCGCCGTGCCGGATCTGCTCTTCACGCTTCTGATCGTCACCGTGCTTGGCGGCGGCATGGAACATGCGCTGCTCGCCGTTGCCGTCGCATTCACGCCCGGCATGGCGCGTATCGCCCGAAGTGCGGTTCTTTCCGTGCGGACCCGCGATTATGTTCGCGCGGCTGTCGCCCGCGGTGAATCCGGCTTCTATATCGTTACCTGCGAAGTGCTGCCGAATGCGCTGTCGCCGATCGTGGTGGAATCCACCATTCGCGTCTCGTTTGCGATCATGATCGGTGCGACGCTCGGCTTCCTCGGGCTGGGTGCCCAGCCGCCGAGCACCGAATGGGGGCTGATGGTTTCCGAAGCCCGGCAGTACATGTTCCGCAATCCGTGGTGCGTGGCCATTCCCGGCATGGCGATTGCGATGGCCGCCCTCGGTTTCAACCTTTTCGGCGACGCCCTGCGTGACGCCCTCGACCCCCGGAGGAGCCATTGACCGTGTCGCTCGCGCCCGCGCCGACGAAGGCCGCTTCCTCCACGGAGAAGCCGGCTCTCGCGATCCGCAATTATTCGCTGTCCTACAAGACCGATAGTGGCCTCGTCACAGCGCTGAAGAACATCGATCTGACCATCGGAAAGGGCCAGACGATCGGCCTCGTCGGGGAATCCGGTTCCGGCAAGTCGTCCATGGCGTGGTCGATCATGCGCTACCTGCCGCCGAATGCGGTGGAAGATGGCGGTGCCATCCGGCTCGCCGGTGAGGAACTGCTCGACTATACGCCGCGGCAGATGCTCGATATTCGCGGCTCGCGGATGGCCATGGTCTTTCAGGATCCGTCGACCTCGCTCAATCCGACGATGCGGATCGGCGAGCAGATTGCCGAGACGCTGATGCGTCACCGTGGGCTTACCAAGATCGAGGCCTATGCCTATGCCGAGGCAGCGCTTGCCCGCACCGGCATTACCCGGCCGAAGGAAATGCTGACGCGCTATCCGCATGAAGCATCCGGCGGCGAGAAGCAGCGCGTGGTGATTGCCACCGCCTTTGCCTGCGAGCCGGAGCTGATCATCTTCGACGAGCCGACGACGGCACTCGATGTTCTGACCGCGCGGCAGATCCTCGATCTGTTCAACAAGCTGCGCGAGGAGACGAATGTCTCGGCCCTCTACATTTCCCACGATCTCGGGCTTGTCTCGCGGGTGGTCGATGAGGTCTCGGTGCTGCATCATGGCGTGATCGTCGAGAGCGGGCCTGTGAAGGAAGTCTTCCGGCGGCCGAAGGCGGATTATACCCGTCAGCTGATCGGCGCCGTGCCCAACCCCGACCGCTGGCTTGGCGTCGATGCGCCGATGCCGCCGAAGACGCTGGTCAAGCTCGATGCCATCGGTGTGCAGTATGGCGCGCCGTCGAAATTCCAGAAGATGTTCTGGCCGGACGATGCTGAAAAGGCCGGTTACTGGGGCGCGAAGGATGTCAGCTTCGAGGTTCGCAAGGGCGAGCTTCTCGGCGTCGTCGGCGAAAGCGGCTCGGGTAAATCCACCATCGCCAAGGTGCTCGCCGGCTTGCAGGATTTCCACGGCAAGCTGGAATTCGACGGCAAGTCGATCACCACCCGCAAGGAGATCGACAAGGAATATCGCCGCCGCGTGCAGCTGGTGTTCCAGCACCCGGATGCCTCGCTCAATCCGCGCCAGAAGATCGGCACGATCATCGCCCGGCCGCTGAAACTCTACGGCATCGTGCCGCGCGAGAAGATTTCCGCACGGGTTGCCGAACTGCTCGAAATGGTGCGGCTGCCGGCGGATTTCGCCAATCGCTATCCGCACCAGTTGTCCGGCGGCCAGAAGCAGCGCGTGGCAATCGCCCGCGCCTTTGCGGCCGAGCCGGATCTCGTCATCTGCGACGAGGTGACGGCGGCGCTCGACGTTTCGGTGCAGGCGGCCGTGGCCGAGCTTCTGGTCAAGCTGCAGAAGGATACGGGAACGGCCTGCGTGTTCATCACGCATGACCTCAACCTCATCCGTCAGCTCGCCCACCGGATCGCCGTCATGTATCACGGCAAGCTCGTCGATCTCTTTGATCGCGACGATGCCCGTTCCGAGGAGCGCGATGCCTATACCAAGGCGCTGCTCGATGCCGTGCCCGTGCCAGAGACACTCAGTGTCACACCGGCAGAAGCCTGAACCCAGACCGCAATTGGACTGACATCATGTACGTGCCCCAGGAATTTGCCGCCGAGACGCCCGGCGGGCGAAAAGTGCTTCTGAAGTTCAAGCCGGAGGAATTTGCCGGCCGTCTTTCCGCGACGCGCAGAAGGATGCGCGAGCGCGGGCTCGATGCGCTGATCGTCTTTGCGCAGGAAAGCCATTACTGGCTGACGAGCTATGACACGGCCGGTTACGTGTTCTTCCAGGCCGGCCTCGTGCTTGCCGACGACAACAGCCCGACCGTGCTTCTGACCCGCACGCCGGATCTTCGGCAGGCGAATGTCGCCTCGCTCTATGACGACGTGCGCGTGTGGTTGAATGCGGAAGGCGTCAATCCGGCGGATGACCTGCGTGCCATCATGGCCGAGAAGGGGCTGTCGGGCAAAAAGGTCGGCGTCGAATATGCCACGTACGGCTTGACCGGCGCCAATGCGCGGATGGTCGACAAGGCGCTCGAAGGTTTTTGCGTGACCGAGGATGCGTCCGATATCGTGCGCACGGGCCGTCTGGTGAAGTCGGCGGCCGAGCTTTTGCATGTGCGTGCGGCCGGCAAGCTGGCGGATGCGGCCGTGCAGGCGGCAATCGATGCAACGCGTGCGGGCATTCCCGACACGGTCCTGAGCGGTGCGGCGCTGACGGCGATGCTTGCCGGTGGCGGCGACATTCCCTCCGGTGGTCCGCTGGTCAATTCGGGGTCGCGGGCGCTTTATGGTCGCGGCATCGGTGGTCCCCGGCTGATCGAGGAACAGGACCAGATCCTCGTCGAACTCGCCGGCTCGCATTGCCGCTATCATGTGGTGATCGAGCATACGCTCGTGACCGGCAAGCCCGATCCGCGCCAGCTCGACATGCTGAAAGTGGCGAAGGACGCGCTCGACCAGATCAAGGATGCAGCACGCCCCGGCGTGGCGCTCGGCACGCTCGACGATATCCATCGCCGGGTGCTGGACGATGCGGGCTTTGCCAAGGCGCGTTATTCCGCCTGCGGCTATGCGCTCGGCTGCACGTTCAAGCCGACATGGATGGACGTGCCGCCGATGATCTATTCCGGCAATCCGCTGATCATGACACCGGGCATGGTGTTCTTCGTCCATATCATGATCCCGGATGCGACGACGGGGCTGACGGCCGGTGTCGGCCAGACCTTTGCCATCACGGAAGACGGGTATCCGGAGGTCTTCAGCGATCTGCCGGTTGAGCTCTACTGCTGCTGAGAGGAGAAAGACGTGACATTCAGCACTTCATCCAAGGGCGTCTATGCGATTGCCGCCACGCCGTTTCATGACGATGGCGCGATCGACTTCAATTCCGTCGACAGGCTCACCGATTTCTACGAGGAAAGCGGCTGCTCGGGCATCACCATTCTCGGCATGATGGGCGAGGCGCCGAAGCTGGAGCCGGACGAAAGCAAGGCGATCATCGCCCGCGTCGTTTCGCGGGCAAAAGTGCCGGTCATCGTCGGTGTGTCGGCGCCGGGCTTTGCCGCGATGCGCTCCTTGGCGCGCGGCGCGATGGAGATGGGCGCTGCCGGCGTGATGATTGCGCCGGCGCCGGGCATGAAGACCGACGACCAGACGATCAGCTATTTCGCCAATGCCGTCGAGGCGATCGGCGACGACGTGCCTTGGGTGCTGCAGGATTACCCGCTGACGCTGAATACGGTGATCTCGCCGTCGGTGATTGCAAAGATCATCACCAGCCATGCGTCCTGCCTGATGCTGAAGCATGAGGACTGGCCGGGTCTGGAAAAGGTGTCCAAACTCAGGGCCTTGCAGAAGGCGGGCGAGTTGCGCGACTTCTCCATTCTTTGCGGCAATGGCGGGCTGTTCCTCGATTTCGAGCCGGGACGCGGTGCCGATGGCGCGATGACCGGCTATGGCTTCCCCGATATGCTGGCCGAACTGGTCAACCTGTTTGCCGAGGGCAAGCGCGATGCGGCACATGACCTCTTCGACGCGCATCTGCCGCTCATCCGCTACGAGCAGCAGCCGGGCATCGGGCTTGCCGTGCGCAAGCATGTGCTGAAGCGTCGTGGCGTGATCTCCTCCGATGCGCAGCGCAAGCCGGCGCAGACATTGACCGCAACGGCACGCGCCGAGGTGGATCTTCTGCTGACGCGGCTTGCGAAACACGACAAGCGCGCCGCGCTCTGATCCGTCCAGGCGTTTACTGAAAACGGGGCCGTCGGCATGCTGATGCCGGCGGCTTTTTTGTGCCTACCAGGGGGGTATCAGCGGGCTTGCGTCATGGAGCGCTTGCAAGCGCGATGGCGTCGGCAATCTCTTCCACATGGTCGGCCAGCGTGGAGGTGGCGACGCGGATATGGTTGCTCGGCATGACCGAGAATTTGCTGCCCGGATTAACGGCGATATTGCGTGCGGCGAGCGTCACCATGGCGAATTGTTCGGACGCGACCGGAACCCAAAGCGCCAAGCCGCTGCCGGGCCGGGTCTCGATGCCGCGTTCCTTGAGGGCCAGGGCCAGAGCGTCGCGGCGCTGCTGGTAGATGGCGCGCGCCGCAGCGATCGTTTCCCAGGTTTCCTCCCGTTCCAGCAGCCATGCGGCGGCACCCTGTACGAGGCGGCTCGTCCAGCCGGCGCTGAAGGCGCGGTAGGATTGGATCTGCTCGACGATCGTTGCGGAGGAGGAGAGAACCCCGAGGCGAAGATCGGGGCTGATCGTCTTCGAATAGGAGAGGATATGCACGGTGCGATCGGGAAAGCGGCCGCCCAGCGATTGCGGTGTGGCATCCGAGATATCGGCGATGCCGTCATCCTCGATGATGAGCGTGTCGTGTCCTTCGAGCACATCGCCAAGCGCCTGAAGCCTTTCGGCCGTCACGGTCTGGCCGGTGACGGAATGCAGGCGCGGCTGGAAGAGAAAGGCCGAAGCCCGCTCCTGCAAGGCCGCATCGAGCGATTGCGGCAGTGGCCCCTGATCGTCGCAAAGGACCGGAATGATGCGGGCACCCAGATCTTCCAGAATGTCCAGAAGGCGCATCGCCGTCGGGTGTTCGATGGCAACCGTCGAGCCGGGCGAGACCATGGCGCGCAGGGTGGTATAGACGGCGTTGTAGCCGCCATTGGTCGTCAGCATCGCTTCCGGCTGGTAGGGCCAGCGCTTCATGACTGCGCGTTCAAGGCTCGGCACGATGCGGCTGCGCGCATAGCTGTTGAGGCTCTCCACAGATGCGCCTTGCATCATGGCCTGCCCAAGTGCCGGCAGAAGCGTCACGTCAGGCACGGCCATGGTGAGATCAAGGGCGCCGGCGGCGTAAATGCCGGAACTTGCCAGCCGCTCCGGCTTGGCGATGAAGCGGTCGCCGCTCACCCAGGTGCCATTGCGACCGCGTCCGGTGATGATTTTCTGCTTCCTGAGCTCGCTCCAGGCCTCGGAAATGGTCGCAGGGCTGACGCGCAATTCATAGGCAATGTCGCGGATGGCGGGGAGGCGTGTGCCTACCGGAAGAGCCCCTGCGCGGATCAAGGCACTGGTCTCTAATGCGATTCCGCGAATTGAACGATCGATGATTTTTTGAGCAAACCAGGATGCTTCGAGTGTGTCGCTCATTTTTCCGCCAAATTAAATGTTCAATAACGTAATAGCATTTGTGCATTCATATTTGAACATTTAATTTCGAGCCAGTCGAGCACTTTTGGTGAGTTTTTCAGAATGACCGTCACGCTTCGTCTTGCCCTCCGCGATTGGGACTATATGACCCCCCTCGTTCTCGGAGATGTCTCTTCCCCCCGCCTCGATATCAAGGTCGACCGCGTGGGCACACTGATCTCCAACATTGCCAAGGACGAGGCGCATGACGCCGCCGAAATGTCCTTCAGCCGTTACGCGCAGCTGCGCCATGATGGCGACGAGAGCGTCGTCGGCATTCCGAACTTCATCATGCGCGGCTTCCGCCATCGCTGCATCATCACCACCAAGGACAGCCCGATCCGCAAGCTTTCGGATCTCGCCGGCAAGAAGATCGGCGTTACCGGCTGGCGCGACAGCGGCAATACCTGGACGCGCGCCGCCACCCGCCGCGAGGGCGTCGGCGTCGAAGACGCTATGTGGTATGCAGGCCGCCTGACGGAAGCGCATCCGATCACCGATCGTCTCGACGGTTTTGGCCGTCCGGGCCGTATCGAAGCCTGCCCCGGCGAGCGCCCGATGGTGGATCTTCTGCTCGACGGCGGCCTCGATGCCGTGTTCACGCCCTTCATGCCGAAAGGCTTCTTTGACCAGGATTCGAAGTTCCGTCAGGTGCTGGACGATTTCCGTCAGTCGGAAGTGACCTATTTCAATGAGGTCGGCTATGTTCCGGGCATGCACCTGATCGGTTTCAAGGCCGAAATCGTCAAGGAGCATCCGTGGATCATGGACGAGGTGAGCGAGCTGATCGACGCTTCGCAGAAGATGTGGCTCGAAAAGCGCGAGAAATACGCCGACACGACGCCGTGGATGATCGACGAACTGCGCCGTTGCGCCGCCGATCTGCCGCCGACATGGACGGTGAGCGGTCTGGCCGAAAACGAGACGATGATCTCGGATTTCGCAACCGAGCTTTACGAGCAGAAAATCCTGCCGCGCCTGCTGTCGCCGGCCGAACTGTTTCCCTGGCATGCCGGCTCCAAGTGAGCCGTCTTACCTGATTGACGCATTCAACCAATATCCTGACTGGACCAAACAAGGGGAATACGCATGAACAAGAAACTGATCGCTTCCGCCGCCGCCTCGGTTGCCTTTGGCGGCCTGATGCTGGCAACGCCGGTGCTTGTAACGCCCGCTCTGGCGCAGGACGCCGCAATTCCGAAGCAGACTGTCGACAAGGCTCTTCACGATCGCCTGCCGGAGCCATCCGCAAGGACGGCAAGATGATTTCCGTCAATAACGGTTCCTTCCCTCCCTATGAAATCGTCACCGGCACGGTGATGACCGGCGCCAGCGCCGATCTCACCGAAGCGCTCGGCGAATTGCTCGGCGTGAAGATCGAACATGCGACCGTCGGCGGTCTTCCGGCACTTCTCGCCGGCGTCAATTCCGGCCGCTACCAGTTCGCCTTCGGCCCGGTCGGCGACTTCAAGAGCCGCGAAGAAGCCAATGACTTCGTCGACTGGGTTCAGGAATTCGTCGTCTTCGCCGTGAGCAAGGGCAATCCGAAGGGCATTACCTCGCTCGATACGGCCTGCGGCCAGCGCATCTCGGTCATGGCCGGCGGTTCGGCCGAGAAGGTCATTCAGGTCCAGTCCGAGAAGTGCAAGGCCGATGGCAAGGCACCGGTCGAAGTGCAGTCCTATACGGACCAGCCGGCCTCGATCCTCGCCGTGCGTTCGAAGCGCGCCGATGCGTTCTTCTCCTCGCAGGCGCCGCTCACCTATTTCGTCAGCCAGGCCAACGGCCAGCTGGAACTGACGGGCGTCGGCAACAAGAACGGCTTTGACGATCTCTTCCAGGGTGCCGTCGTGCCGAAGGGCTCGCCGCTTGGCCCGATCCTCGTCGATGGCGTCAAGGAACTCATGAAGAACGGCACCTATGCCACGATCATGAAGAAGTGGGGCCTTGAGAACAACATGATCAAGGAGCCCGGCATCAACCTCGGTGGGCAGCTGCCGAAATGAGCACCGACACCACCACGACCAATGCACCGCCTTCGGGCGGTGCTGACTTTCGCGACGTCGCCACCGCGCACGCGCCGTTCAAGACCGGCCGTCTTGTTCTCTGGCTCGTCGTGCTGCTCGTTGCTGCGGATTTCGCCTGGATCTGTGCGAATAACGAGGCATTCGACTGGCCGGTCGTCGGCCAGTATTTCTTCAATCCGACCGTCATCAACGGCCTTTATGTGAGCCTTGGTCTCACCGTCGTCGGCATGATCCTCGGCATCGTGCTCGGGCTTGTCATCGCGATTGCCCGGCTTTCGCAGGACAGGCTGGCAAGCGGGCTTGCCTCGCTGTTCATCTGGTTCTTCCGCGGCACGCCGCTGCTCGTCCAGCTGATCTTCTGGTACAATCTGTCGACGCTCTTCCCGCAGATCGGCATCACCATTCCCTTCGGTCCGACGCTGATCAGCTGGGATACGAATACCGTCATCACGCCGATGACGGCGGCGATTGTCGGGCTTGCGCTCAATGAAGCGGCCTATATGGCGGAAATCATCCGCGCCGGGCTTCTCTCGGTCGATCGCGGCCAGGCGGAGACGGCGGAAGCCTTCGGAATGACGCGGGGCCGTGCCCTCCGGCGGATCATCATTCCGCAGGCGATGCGCTCCATCGTGCCGCCGACCGCAACCAGCTGATCTCGATGATCAAGGCGACCTCGCTCGTCAGCGTCATCGCCATGGCGGACCTGCTCTATTCGGTCCAGTCGATCTACAACACGACGTTCCAGATCATCCCGATGCTGCTGGTCGCCGTCTTCTGGTATCTGCTGATCACCTCCGTGCTCAACATCGGCCAGAGCTATATCGAAGCCTATTACAGCCGTAGCGAAAGGCGGGGTGCGACTGCCGCCCAGCCGACACCCGCTGCTGTTAGCGAGGAGGCAAGCCATTGAGCGCGCAAACTCTTCCCGAAGGCGTAAAGCCGCTCGTGCGGGCCCGGAACGTCCACAAGTCGTTCGACCAGCTGGAAGTCCTGAAAGGCATCGACATGGATGTCATGCCCGGCGAGGTGGTGGTGATCCTTGGGCCTTCCGGCTCCGGCAAATCCACCTTCCTGCGCTGCATCAACCATCTGGAGTCCATCCAGAAGGGCTTTATCGAGGTCGATGGCGAGCAGATCGGCTACAAGGTGCGGCATGACCGGCTGGAAAAGCTCTCGGCCAACGGCATTGCCAAACAGCGCCGCAAGATCGGCATGGTGTTCCAGCAGTTCAATCTCTACCCGCATATGACGGTGCTGCAGAATATCATCGAGGCACCGGTCGGCATTCACGGCGAAAGCCGCAAGGATGCGACCGAAAACGCCATGCGGCTTCTGGAGCGTGTCGGTCTTTCGGCCAAGGCCGGTGCCTATCCGCGCCAGCTTTCGGGTGGCCAGCAGCAGCGCGTGGCAATTGCCCGTGCGCTCGCCATCAAGCCGAAGCTGATGCTGTTCGACGAGCCGACCTCGGCGCTCGATCCGGAACTCGTCGGCGAAGTGCTGGCGACCATGCGCGATCTCGCCAAGCAGGGCCTGACGATGATCGTCGTCACCCATGAGATCGGCTTTGCCAAGGAAGCGGCCGACCGCGTCGTGTTCATGGATGGCGGCAATGTCGTCGAAATGGGCAAGCCCGAGGATGTGATCGGCAATCCGCAGCATCCGCGCACGCAGGCCTTCCTTTCCCGCTTCCTCTAACTCCCGGGGAAGCCGCTGGCCCCGGCTTCGGTCGGGGCCTTTTTTTCTTTCAGAAACAGATGGAATATCTCATGTCCTCGCAAGACAATCTCTACGCGCGCGTTCCGATTTCGACGCCATGGAAGCCGATCTGAAGGCGACCCGCCAGTATCTGCATGCCAACCCGGAACTCTCCTTCCAGGAGACGGAAACCGCCAGATACATTGCCGAGAAGCTGGAAGGCTTCGGCTATGAGGTGACGCGTAATGTCGGCGGCCATGGTGTCGTCGCGCGGCTTACGGCCGGCACGTCGAAGCGCGGCATTGCGATCCGCGCCGATATCGATGCACTGCCGATCACCGAGCAGACGGGCGTTGCCTATGCTTCGACGGTTCCCGGCAAGATGCATGCCTGCGGCCATGATGGCCACACGACCGTTCTGCTGGGTGCAGCCGAATATCTCGCCCGCACCCGCCGTTTCGATGGTACCGTGACGCTGATCTTCCAGCCGGCCGAAGAGGCGGGCAAGAATAGCGGCGCGCAGGCGATGATCGCCGACGGCCTGTTCGAACGCTTCCCTTTCGATGCGATCTTCGGCCTGCACAACCATCCGGGCGCACCGGAAGGTGCCATTCTCACCCGCTCGGGCCCGATCATGGCCTCGTCCGATACGGTCAATATCACCATTCACGGCAAGGGCGGCCATGCGTCGCGTCCGCATCTGACGATCGATCCGGTGGTTGTCGCCTGCAATCTGGTCGTAGCGCTGCAGACCATCGTGTCGCGCAATGTCGATCCGACGCAGACGGCGGTCCTGACGGTCGGCACGATCCATGCGGGCGAGGCGGTCAATGTCATCCCGCCGTTTGCCAAGCTCGCACTTTCTGTGCGTTGCTTCGAGCCGAAGATCCGGGCGCTGCTGCAGGAGCGTATCGTCAAGTTGACGAACTCGATCGTCGAGGGCTTCGATGCGACCGTCGAGATCGACTACGAGCATGGCTATCCGGTCGTCGTCAATTCGGAAGCGGAAACCGCCTTTGCCCGCACGGTTGCGGAAGAGCTGATCGGCGCCGAGAATGTCTCGACCTGCCACCTCATTCCGGGCAGCGAGGATTTTGCCTATTTCCTCGAACACAAGCCGGGCAGCTTCCTGCGGCTTGGCAATGGCATGAACTCGGCCATTCTGCACAGCCCGAAATACGACTTTGCCGATGCCGCACTGACGACGGGTGCAGCACTCTGGGCACGTCTTGCCGAGCGTTACCTGCAGGGCGAATAAGCGCGCCCATGACTGCCTCTTGCCGGCGCCGCTCCTGTCTCAGGCGGCGCGTCCCGACAGTGCGCTGCTTCGTCGGCACTCATCATGTAGCTGACGACGGCATCGCCGGCCATCTTGCGATGGGCGGCGTAGAGGGTGGGTTCGGACAGGTCGCGGCGAAACAGCGTGCCGAACGTATAGCGGTTGGAAACGCGGAAGAGGCAAAGCGAACTGATCATCATGTGCAGATCGATCGGATCGACCTTGCGCTTGAAGGACCCGTCTTCCAGACCGCGCTTGATGATCTCGTCCAGCGTGTTGATGACCGATATGTTGAGATCGCGCAGCACGATGGAGCGCTGCATGTGTTCGGCGCGGTTGATGTTTTCTCCCGCGACAAGCCGAATGAAATCCGGGTTTTCTTCGTCATAGTCGAAGGTGGTTTCGATCAGCGTGCGCAGGGCTTGTGCCGGCGCGAGGCTCGAGAGGTCCAGCTGCGCCTCCAGCACGCGAATGCCGCGGTAAGCCCGTTCGAGCACGGCCAGATAGAGATCTTCCTTGCTGCCGAAATAATAGTAGATCATCCGCTTGGAAGTTCTGGTGCGTTCCGCGATGGCATCGACGCGTGCGCCCGCCAGGCCGTGGGCGGCAAATTCTTCTGTGGCCACGGCCAGAATGTCCTGTTTCGTCGTCTCAGGATCGTTCTTGCGGCTTCTCGGCTCGGATTTCGGCATTCGACCAATACTTTCGGCGGGCCTGCGGCATCATCGGTGGCATGAGGGCAGGTTGCCGAGGAGTGCGATGCGCAGCGTTTCATTCGGATCAGAACCAGACTGCGTGCCGGATCGCCGGCGACTGGTGGTGCTGATCGTGGCGAAGCGCAAGGCTTCATCATCCTAGATAGGGCAGATTGCAGGCGGCTTTCAACTACGGGAAAGGTGTAAACAGCCTTAAACCGATATGCAGTTCCGCGCCGGCAAGGCGCGACGCTGCGGCGCGCTGCCACCGAAGAACTGCAAGGTGCCGCGTGAAAGCCTTCTGCGCGTCACCGGCCAATGTTCCGTAGCCCAGTCTGACCAGCGGCTTCCTGCTGCGGGATGTCGGGCGCATGGCATTGTGAGAGGTTTCGATAGCGGCCTGCGGCAGCGTCAGGTAGCCGGCCATGTAGAACATCAGGAACGAGCCGATCTGATAGGGGAAGATGACATCGATCTCGACGAAGGCGCGGAAGAGCAGGAGTACGCTGAGGGCGCACATCAGTGTCGCGCCCGGATCGTTCTTGCGGCTCAGCATGCCGTTCAGATGGCCGAAGAGATTGGCCAGAAGAATGGAGACGAGGCAGAAGAGCCCGACGAAGCCGGTTTCGACAACCGTTTCGATGAAGGTCTCGTGGAAGTGGAAGCCGGAGCGGCCGGCAATGCCGAAATCAGCCCAGAGCCGTTCGGCTTCCGAGAAGCCGATCACCCAATAAGCCTGATAGCCGATGCCGAAGACCGGGTTCTGGCGGGCAGCTTCGATGCCCTGCTGCCAGAGATAGGTGCGGCCCGTCAGCGTCGTATCCTTGCCGAAGGCACCGAGCACGGCGTCGATGAGGCCGAATTGCAGGCCGCCGACAACGACGATGATGCCGAAGATGATCGCTGCGATGAAGAAGGCCTTGCGATTGCGCGGCGAAAGACGCGAGACCGGCAGATAGCCGATGCAGAGACCGATGATGGCTGCCGTCGTGATGACCGATGTCGCCGACTGCGAGGCGATGAGGCAATAGGCGCAGAGGAGCGAGACGAAGGCTGCCGCCATCATCCACAGGCCCCATTTGCGCCAGAGCATGATGTAGCCGGCGCTGAAGATCAGGCCGAGCGAGGCATAGAGGCCGAGCTGGTTCTTGGAGGAAAAGGCGCCGACGAAACTGTAGCTGCCGTCGAGCGCATCCAGGAGATAGGTGCCGTCTGCCAGCGAGAAAAGCAGGACCACGGCGGTGCCGGCAATCGCTCCGCGCGTCAGCGTCAGAACGTTGACCGTCCTCATCGCGATGAGGGCACAGACGATATGGGTCAGGTACTGGATCGAAGCGCGCAGTGACGCCGAGGGCGCCTGCGACCAGAAGGACGAGACGAAGCAGAGAATGCCGAAGGCGAGGATCCAGAGATATTTGCTGTAGCTGCCGAGCACCCGCTTGTAATCGACGAGAACGAGCGGGAACCATACGGCATAATAGGCAAGGATCGAGATCTGGCCGAATTTGCTCGAATAGGCGAAGACGAAGAAGGAGAGAGCCACGGCGATCGTGCCGTAGACCTCGTTCCTTGCTGGGTCGATGAGAGCCGACTTGGCAATCTTCATGAGCGCTCACTGCATCAGCAGTTCGGATTTGACCTTGATGACATCGCCGGGATGAAGCTGGGTGTTTTCGTCCACCGAGATTTCCTTCGGCCCCTGACCCTGATCGCGCACCACCGTGTATTTGATGGTCGCCGACTTGCTGTTCGGGTCGAATTGCAGGGCTTCCGCCGATTGCGCGATCGCCTCGGACATCAGCTGCCGGCTGGTATTGAGCTGGAAGCCAAGCTTTTCCAGTTCGGCATTGGTGTTCTGCAGATCCTGGGTGCGGTCGGCAATCCAGTCGTTCTTCAGGTTGATCTCGTCCTGTTCGGCCTTGCTCAAATCCTGCTTGGCGCGCAGCGACGAGGTGTCGATGTCGAGAAGGGTGGACTGGATATCCGTGCTGTTTTGCGAGAGCGTCAGCATGCGTGTGCTGGATGTGATCCCCTGTTCCGTCAGCTTCGACATCTTGTCGCGGTTGTCGGAAACGAGTTCCAGCTGCTTCTGCTGGGTATCTGCCTTTTGCGCCAGAGATTCGATCTCGCTCTGGAGCATGGTCTTCAGGTCGGTGAGCGATTTCAGCTGCAGCTGATAGCGCTCGGTCTCCGATTTCATCAGCGCCGCCTCGCTTTCGATGAGGTTCGGCGCATTCTTCACGCTTTTCAGTTCCACCGGTATCTCGATGGTCTTGGCATTGGAGATTTCCGCCAGAAGGCGGGCCCGGCGGGCATAAAGCCGGCTCTGCTGGCTATCATAGACCTGCTCGTCGCCCTTGGCATTGATGAAGTCGCGGGCGAAGCGCTGGCCGGAGTCGGAGCGCCTGAGGCCGCCGGCAAGGCTGACGGCTTTCAGCACGGTCAGATTGGGCGCGTAGGGATATTGCCCAGGCTTGTCGATATCGCCCGAAAGGAAAACGGGACGGAATTCCGATATCTCGACGGATGCCGAGGGTAGATTGCGAAGGGCGAACTTGCTGCGCAACTGTTCGCCAATCTCGGCGGCAACCTCTCCGGTGGTCTTTCCGGCTGCCGGAAGATCACCGAGGAAGGGGAGGGACAGGGTGCCGCCGGGGCCGACCGTGTAGTCGCCACCGACAACATCCCAATCCTTGATGGAGCCGTCAGCCGGCTGCCATTCGGCGACACGGATACGCAGCTTGTCCATGACGCCGAGGTGGTAGTCATCGCTTGCAGCCTGGGAGAGGGTTGCAAATGATGCCAGTGCCACGCCGGTCATCATGCAGAGCACGGGCAGACGCCCGGCAAAGGTGATCGTGTTGCGCATGAACATGTCCTTATATCGTGTAAAAAGCGCGTCCCTTTATCGGACATGCGCTCCAACAACGGCATTTCAAGTGATAGGCTTGGTCAAGTGATAGGCCTGACCAACTGATGAGCCGGAGACCGGCGAAATCCTGACGTCGTGATAATATGCCTTTGGCCGTCAGTAGCTGCCTCTGGCGAAGCATACGGCCGGAATGGTTTTCATGATGATTGCAATATCGCGCACCATCGACCAGTTCTGGACATAGTGCGTATCGAAGGCGATGCGGGTCTCGTAGGAGACATCATTGCGGCCGCTGATCTGCCACAGGCCTGTGAGCCCGGGGCGGGTCTGGAGATAGAAGATCGCCGACTGGTCGTAGACCTGCAACTCCTCGTCGACGACCGGACGTGGTCCGACGACGCTCATCTCACCACGAATGATGTTGATGAGTTGCGGCAGTTCATCAAGGCTCAGCTTGCGCAACACACGACCGACCGCAGTGACCCGCGGATCGTCCTTGAGCTTGCGCGTCTGGCGCCATTCTTCGGCCGCCTGCGGATCGTTGCGCAGGTGCTTGCGAAGAAGTTCATCCCCGTTCACGGCCATCGTCCGGAACTTGAGGCATTTGAACGTACGCCCGTTATGCCCGATACGGGTGTGACCGTAGAAGGCAGGGCCTTTGTCCGTGTATTTCACCAGAGCCATGATCATGAGAAAGATCGGGCTGAAGATGATCAGTGCGCATGCTGCGGCGCTTACGTCGAAGCTGCGCTTGACCAGGCCGCCGATGGGAAGTGCGGTGGAGGCCTGATCGGTGCTTGAAAACGGCGAACCTGCCGAGCGTGTCGCTGACTTCATAGAGAGGACTCCATTTAGGTTTTGCGATAGTCGGTGCCTGAGCGGCGCGTCATTCCCTACCAATGTGATAATAATTCTGTGTTCGGAATTTGATGCCAGCGTTTTTTTCTGAACGTTGCGCGCCGGTGGTGGCGCAATCGCCCGATCACGCCCCGGCTTGCTAATCACGGCCATGCAATGCTAAAGTCAATCTGGCGATGAATACATGGAAAGTCTGTAATATGATTTTCTAATCCAAATATGGCTCGCGTTTGTGTTAATCGTGTCCAGTAAAGAATTGGATTGAGTTTGCCGAATACTAGAGCCTGCATCTTAGAGGTGCAGACCAAAGTAGCTTCCGGATAGGACCAAAGCCCCACGACTGTTGCAACGCAATACAATGTTGCGGCGCAACAGAAGGCCCGCCGAGCGGAGTAGCTTTGTAACAAAAGTTGATTGCATTGTTCCCGAGAGGCCGCTGCCGTGAGCGAAATCCATCCGGATTGTGGCGACTGGCGGCTAAATTAAGGCAAAATAAAGGCAGAGTTTGTGGTAGGCCGGTAAGGAAGGGTTTAGGCTATCGACGATTTGCCCGCCCCACGGGCGAAATCTTACGAAAGTTTCATCCCTTGCCGCCGATAAAGAGAGCATAACTTGCGCCGTCGCCCCTCGGATCTTATGATCGGAAGTGCGGCAGATAAAAACAAAGTAATAAACTGGACACCATATAACGTTCAGGGAGGTAAGGTCATGTATGCGCCGCGTGTCTTCACCAGCATGCTGGGAGCGCTTCTCGCTTTCGCGGTAGCGGCTTACTTCATGTCAGGCTCGCTACTTTCGGCATTTCTGCAAACGATCGTTTGTGCGATCATCATTCAGGTCGGCTATTTTATCGGCGTGCTCTACATGATCCGCCGCGAGAAGCAGTCGATGGGCGTCGGCAACGGCGTCGAGACGGGCGCTGAACGGCGCAAGAGGGATATGCTCGGCCAGGACGATCTGCATGCCGGCGCCGCCCGAAACCTGCCGGCCGGCGATAGCTGACGGCCGGTGATAGCCGTGCGTCAGGGCTGACAGCCTGGCCGCTCATGAGGCCAGGTGGCGTGGAGGCCAGATGACGTGGTGCCCGCAACGACTGGGCCAGCGACGACTGGGCCTGCCAGACTGGGGCCAACGATATTGGGGCCCGCGACGACAAGGCCGGCGAGACTGGGCCGGCGAGACTGGGCCGACGAGACTGGGCCGACGAGACTGGGTCTGACGAGACTGGAGTCAGCGACGACAAGGCCATTGGCTATCAGGCCAACGGCTATGAGGCCAGCGGCGACGGGGCAGGCGATGCTTGGCCAGTGATACTCGGCTGGCGATACTCGGCAGTGATACCGGGCCAATGACACCGGGCCAGTGATACAGGGACCAATGATCCTGGGGCCAGCCTACCGGACCCCTACGTTTCTCTGTGTCGGCCGCGAATGTTCTCCGCGCAAAAAGATACCGATTGTTGACGTGGCTTCACACGAGGGCCATCTTCCTCCGCGCATAGTCGTCTTGCACGACGAACGGCACCGATGAACGATGGAGAGCGCCATGGCACCAGAAGCTGCTCAGACGATCTGCGTAATCATCGCCGCAAAGAATGCGGCAGATACGATTGAAACCGCCGTCCGATCCGCATTGCGGGAAAATCTCGTCAGCGAAGTCGTTGTGGTCGATGATGGATCGACCGACGATACGGCCGGGGCCGCAAGGCGCGGCGACGACGGCACGGCACGGCTGAATATCATTTCCTTCGACAAGAACCGCGGGCCATCGGCGGCCCGCAATGCCGCGATCGAGGCCTCGAAAGCGCCGCTCATCGCCATTCTCGATGCCGATGATTTCTTTTTTCCCGGCCGTTTCGAGCCGATGCTGGCGGAAGGCGAGTGGGATCTTCTGGCCGATAATATCGCCTTCATCCACGACACGGCGTCCATTCCCGATCCGGTGCGTTTCGAACGCCGGCCGAAGACGATCTCGTTCGTCGAGTTCATCGAGGGCAATATTTCCCAGCGCGGCAAGCCGCGCGGCGAGACGGGCTTCCTGAAGCCGGTGATGCGGCGCGCGTTTCTCGACCGGCATGCGATCCGCTATAACGAGGGGATCAGGCTCGGCGAGGATTACGATCTCTATGCGCGGGCGCTGGCAAAGGGGGCGCGCTACAAGGTGATCGAGCATTGCGGCTATGGCGCAGTGATCCGCCACGATTCGCTCAGCAGCCGCCACCGTACCCATGATCTGCGCACGCTTTACGAGGCGGATGACGCGCTGCTCGGCGATGCGTCGCTTTCACCGGAGGCACGCGCGGTCGTGACCCGTCACCGGGATCATATCCGCGGACGCTACGAGCTTCGGGCGTTTCTCGATCGCAAGAAGGAAGGCGGCAAGCTCGCGGCCATCACCCATATGCTGGCAAGGCCGCAGGCGGTGCCGGCGGTCGCTTCGGGCATCTTCTTCGACAAGCTGGATGCGGCGCGCGCCAAATCAGCGCCGCCGGTGCCGCCGCCGGGCATGCGCTATCTGCTGCCGGGCGTGCCGGTCGCGTCCAAATAGGTTTCGTTCCGGCGCGGTCGTGAAGACCGCGCCAAAACATCATCATTTTCAGAAATAATCGCGGCGGATACCGTCAAGCACGGTGCGGAACTGCGCCTTGCGCTCTTCCAGCCGGCCCTCGGGGCTGAGCTGCGGTTCTGCGCGTCCCGCCTGCCAGAGCGCCAGGATCGAGGGCGAGGCGAGGAACTGTTTGGCCATGCCGCGGATCCCCGTCTGCGACGGTTCGGTGCGGGTCATGATATCGCCTGAACCTGCCTCTGCCGGGGCGTGAGGGGCTGGTGCCGGCTGATCCTTGTCGAAGCGGATGCCCCAGAAGCGGGAGCGCTTGCGCACCGCTTCCGCACGGGTCGAGACCGGCACGTAGCGCGGGTTATAGGTCGTCCCGACCGATGCGGCCCAGTCGTTCCACTTGAAATTATTGATCGACCGGGAGGTGCTGACGGCCACCCACGGCACGCGGAAGGCATCGGCGAGGATCGCGCCGTGCATGCTCTCGGCGACGATCATCTTCGACTGGGCGATATGGCGGATGACGGCTTTCGCCTCGCCGCGCGGATCGAGATAGGTGAGGCCGGCCGGCTCGCAGACCGCCGGCCACATGCCGAATTCCGCCGATTCCCAGTGGGGCACGAAGGTTTTCTCATGGATCTTCGGCAGGTTCTGGAATTCCGCCATGTCGGTGATCATCACCGCCGGGTCGACGATGCCCTTATCGGCGGGCAGGCCGAGCTTGGCTGCCGTCAGCGGGCCGCGCACGCAGCGCACGTCCCATTCGGGATCGCTGATATTGGGCGCCTCCCCATAGCCGTAGCCGCTGCCGACGACGAGCTTCTTCTGGCCCTTGGGCAGAAGAACGGGGTTGAGCACGGTGCCGACGCGACGAGAAGCGTGTCGGGGTGGACGTCACCGAGGCCGGGAAGCAGAAAATCCCAGAGCCAGAGGTTGAGATCATCGCCGAAATTGCCGTGATGCGACGGCCAGTGATACGGTTTCATGCGGGTCTCCTTCGATGAGGATGGACGCTTGGGAGGAGCGAACGGAGAACAGGCGCACCGTCAGGTGCGGGCGCCTGCGTTGATGCCGAGCTTGCTCGCGCCGAGCTGGAAGGCCGCGCGAAGAATGGCCGGATCGCGCATGACCCAGCGGGCGAGAAGGCCGAGATCCGGGCTCTGACGCCGCTTCATGCGGCCAGCCTGGCTCCAGAGCGCCTGCCGTCGGGCCGTGTTCTTGTATTGCGCGATCGAGGCGACGTCGCCGGGCCGCGTGCGAAAACGTTCTTCCAGCGTATCGAGCGCCACCCAGGTGTTGAACTGCTGCTTCAGGAACTGCGGCGAGCGGTTGTCGATCGAATGGAAGATGTTGATCCCCATGCCGCGGGCAGCACCCGGATCATCGCAGAGAACGGTGCGCTTCGCCTTCAAAATGCAATCGACGAAGAACAGTACGTCTTCCGCCGCAAGCCGGAGTGCGGGATCGAAACGGACGGTTTCGAACACGGGTCTGCCGATCACCATGCAGGAGAGGTGCAGAAAACTCCAGTTCTTCAGCATGGTGCTGGCAAGATCCGGCATCTCGATGATGAGCGGATGGTCGGAGAGGCGTTCGCCGCCTTCCTGGCGCTCCAGTTCGGCCATGCCGAAATGGTAGTAGAACTCGTCGCTCGCCTGCATCGAGGCCCAGTAGCACTCGGCATTGAAGCGCGTCATGCCGTCGACGGCGTTCTTCAGGTGGTCGGGAAGCCAGATATCGTCGCTGTCGAGAAGGGCGACGAAACGGCTGTCGGCGGGAACGTTGTCGAGGCCGGTATTGCGCGCCGCACCCGGCCCGCCATTCGGCTGCTTGACCACTTTGATACGCTCTTCCCATGCCGGATCGATGTCCTTAAGCTCGATTTCGGCAGGCAGTGGTGACTCGTCATCGACGATGACTATAGTGAAATCCTGATAGGTCTGATCGAAAATCGATTTCAGGGCGCGGCAGAGAATGCCGGCCTCTTTCTGGAAAAATGGGATAACAACGGTAACTGTCGCCATGTTTTTGCCCCTGCTTTTTCGAAGAATTGCAACCCTCTGACATCCGTCGGGCTCCGGTTTAGCGGCAAATCTGCCGTATGCGCTTGACCTCCAAAAGATAGGATTTCCGATATGGCCCCAAACCCTGGCGTGAAGACGATCACGACGAACGTCGGCTGGAGTGTGCTCTCAAAGACTGCCACATTCGGGCTGAAATTTGTCACCGTGCCGATATTGGCAAGGTTGCTCACGCCGGAAGATTTCGGTTCCGTTGCGGTTGCACTGACGATTGTTCAATTCCTGGCCATGATCGGCGGCGCCGGTCTCACCTCCGCTTTGATCGTTGATCGAGAGGGTGGAATGGATACGGTGCATACCGTCTTCTGGTCGAACCTGGCAATGGCCTGCGGCATGGCGCTGGTGCTTTTCTTTGGGGCCGACTGGCTGGGAACGGCGATGGGCGCACCGCAAAGTGCCGATCTGGTGCGGATCATGGCGCTGTTGATGCCGCTGCAATTGACCGCTGACGTGGCCTATTCGCTGCTTGCCCGCGAGATGAATTTTTCCAAGGATGCGGTGCTGAGCACCGTGTCGGAAACCACCGCCGCGCTGGTGGCGCTGGGGCTCGCCTTTCTCGGTTTCGGCGTCTGGGCGCTCGTCGTACAGCTCTTCTCGTCGGCAGTGATTCGCCTCGTCGGGCTCTACTGGATCACCGGCTACATGCCGAAGGCGGTGATCCGGCCGGCGAAAATCATGCCGCTCCTGCGCTATTCATCCGGGCTGATGGGCTCGGAACTGGCCAATTTCGTCACGTTTCAGGCGCCGATGGTGGTGATCGCCCGGGTTCTCGGTCTTCGCGATGCGGGCGCCTATTCGGCGGCCAACCGGTTTGCCAGCATTCCGAACCAGGTCGTGCTGTCGGCCGTCATGGGCGTTCTCTTCCCCGCCTTCAGCCTGATGGGAAATGATCGCAAGCGGCGCGCCGATGCGCTTATGTTCTCGACGCAGGTGATGACGGTCATCCTGGCGCCTGCAATGTTCGGCCTCTGGGCAGTGGCGGAGCGGCCATGCTCGTGCTCTTCGGGCCGCAATGGGCCTATGCCTGGCCGGTGCTCGGGCTTCTCTCACTGTCGAAGGCGATCGTCACGCCCTGCAGCACGTTCATCCCCTATCTGAAGGGCACCGGGCATAGCCGGGTCCTCTTCTGGTCGGCGGTGCTGCGCGCCATCGCCACGACGATCGGCATTGGCGGCGCGGCCTATTACGGCGATCTCGTCGATGCGATGGTGGCGCTCTGCATCGTCAATGCCATCACGCTGATCGGCTATTCCTGGGCGGTGTTCCGGGTCGATGGCATCCCGTTC
Source organism: Shinella sp. UYSO24 (assembly GCA_902167985.1). Classification (GTDB taxonomy): domain Bacteria; phylum Pseudomonadota; class Alphaproteobacteria; order Rhizobiales; family Rhizobiaceae; genus Neorhizobium. The sequence goes on along the minus strand of CABHNZ010000004.1, from coordinate 278,919 downwards.
CTGCCGGGGCTTCTTACCAGCTGCCGCTCGATGATCACCTCCTTCATCATGGCGATCGGGGTGCGGGTCTTCCTCGGGGCCTTTGATGATAAGTTAACAAGTGCTTACGCTCAGGTGATCGCCGGGGCGCTGGTGGGCGGTGTTCTCTACGGTATCCTGTTCCTCCTGACCGAGCGGGTGCTGGTCAAAAAGGTTCTCGCCATGGTGCGCAAGCGTGGCGGCGGGCCGGCGACGGAAGCCTCGTCTGCGTGAGTTGCATGGGTTGTTTCGCCACTCGCGCGCCCAGATTTCGCCATATTCCGGGCGCTTTCGCCGCCCGGTTTTCCGATTGCAACACGGATTTCAAACTTTCCGTGATCGTTTCCCAAATTATTTTGCGCTTGCGCGCTGCAGCATGAAGCCTGCGCTTTCGGTCGGGAATTCAGTGGGTTTCAACCGCGCATGCAAGCGAAGGTGGAGCCGAAAGACGGGGTTTTAACGGGGAGTGCTAAATTTAGCAGCTTCCATTTTTGCTGCATTGCCACATTTTGTTCCAAACTAAGCGTGATCATTTTTTCGCGACTGCGGGCTCAAGTCTGCTCTGATTGAAACGGCGGTAAGGGGGATACCGCCCAAAAAGGGTGATTCGTTTGACTGTTGATCAGAACATATCATCCCGTATCAATTTGATGCGTATATTGCTGATCTCGGGTATCGTGTTTGTTCACGTACCAATCGATCCGTCGACAAGTCCGTTCCTTGGAACGAACGGTTTTTCGACTGGTTACGCGTATTTTTCGGCGACAGCCTTTTTCGGATTGGCGTCCCGTGCCTGAGTGCGATCTCGGGTTATCTTCTGTTCCGCAAAGGGGCAGGGGCGTTCAAGTACGGCGCCACCGTCTGGTCGAAGACCAAGACGGTCCTGGTGCCGTTCCTGATCTGGAACCTGACGGTTTTCGTCGGTGTGCTGGCCTTGCAGCGCGCCGGGATGAGCGTCGGCTATTTCCCCGACCTGTGGAACGCCTCGTGGCGCGAGACGCTGAGCTATGCGTTTGCCACCGAGGAGCTGCCGATCGATATCCCGCTGTATTTCCTGCGTGATCTCTTCGTCTGCATCCTGCTTTCGCCGGTGCTTGCCTTCCTCGTGAAGCGGTTTGCGGCGCCCACTCTGGTGATCCTGTTTCTCGTGGCGATCCTGCCCGATCTGGTTCTCTACGTGGTTCTGAAAAAGTCGATCCTGTTCTCGTTCAGCTTCGGCATTTTCCTCGCGCTCAACAAGATCGACGTGAAGGCGCTCGACCGGTTTGCCGTTGTCGGCACGCTTACGACGCTGGTGCTGGCCGCCCTCCTGGCGACCGCGCTCTATGCCACCGGTCCGGATTTTCCCTGCTTCTCGATCTGGCGCGCAACACGCTGTCGATCGTCGGCGCCGGCGGGTTCTGGCTTTTTTCGGCAAAGCTCATCAAGAGCCGCGTCGGGCAGCGCCTCTCGGCGACGGGAAGCCTCAGTTTCTGGATGTTCTGCGCCCATTATCCGCTTCTCGTCCTGATGTTCATGGTGTGGAAGCGTGCGGCGGGCGACGGTCTCTATCCGGTGTTCTACGTGTCGGCGCTGATCCTTGCCTATCTTCTGCTCGTGGTGAGCAATGCGCTCGTGTCGCGCTATCTGCCCGGCCTCTATGCCGTCTTGACCGGCAGCCGTGGCCGCAAGGCCCGGATCGCCGCTGCCACGAGTGCTTCCTATTCATCCGCCGGTCTCGCCCGTCAGGGCGAGGCTGCCCTGTCCCAACAGCGGAGGTGACGATGATCTCTCTTTTCCGGACCTGTGGTCCTCGTCTTGCCGCGGTCATCGCAGCCGTATCCATCTTGTCGGTCTCTTCGGTCAACGCGCAGGATGCGCAGAAGCCCGCCGTGCCGCAGATGGCCGATGCGAAGGGGAAATCCTTCGTCGAGAACTTCGACCGGATCGATCCGTCCTTCTGGTACGTCTCGGATGGCTGGAACAATGGCGCGCACCAGAACTGCACCTGGTCGAAGCGGCAGGTGGGGCTCGAAAACGGCGAACTGACGCTCGGTTTCCAGCAACAGCAGACCAAGGATCGCCAATATGTCTGCGGCGAGATCCAGACCAAGGCGCGCTACGGCTACGGCACCTATGAGGTGCGGATGAAGGCTGCGACCGGCTCGGGGCTGAACTCCGCCTTCTTCACCTATATCGGCCCGACGGACAAGAAGCCGTGGGACGAGATCGACTTCGAGGTTCTCGGCAAGAATACCGGTGAGGTTCAGGTCAACCAGTATATCAACGGCAAGGGCAAGAACGAGAAGCTGACCGCCGTTTCCGGCGGGGCCGACAAGGGCTTCAACGACTATGCCTTCATCTGGGAGCCGAACCGCCTGCGGTTCTTCGTCAATGGCCAGATGGTGCAGGAAGTCACCGATCCGGCAAAAATTCCGACCAATGCCCAGAAGATCTTTCTCAGCCTCTGGGGCACGGACACGCTGAAGCAATGGATGGGACCGTTTTCCTATAACGGCCCCGCCACGATGACGATCGACCGGGTGGCCTTTACCGCGCTCGGCGAAGACTGCCAGTTCCCCCAGTCCGTGCTCTGCACGCTCGACTGAGCCGCACCCCGCGGCTCGTCGCCCACCCTCGATTTTGCAGATCCTTTCTTGTTGCAGGCCCCAGTTTTTCAAGCTGCCTCGGGCTTTCCCACAACCCCAGGCTCGAAGACGGAGATGGACGATTTGACACTGCAGGTCCTCTACCTGGCCCATGATCTTGCCGATGCCGCCATCCGGCGGCGGGTGCTGACACTCAAAGCCGGCGGCGCGACAGTGACCGTTGCCGGGTTTACGCGCGGCCGGAACCTGCTTGCCTCCGAGACGGAGGTGACGTCCATCGTGCTCGGCGAGACGGCGGATGGGCGCTTCCTGCAGCGCATCGGCGCGGTTGCCTCCGCCCGCATGGGCCTGCGCGGAAAACTGGCTGGGGTGGCAAAGCCCGATGTCATCATCGCCCGCAATCTCGAGACGCTGGCGCTTGCAGGAGCCGCCGCCGATCTTTTCGGGGCAGAGACGCCGATCGTCTACGAATGCCTCGATATCCATCGCCTGCTGCTCGATGACGGCATCAAGGGGCAGATGATGCGGGCGGCGCAGCGCCGGCTTGGCGCACGCGCCAAGCTTTTGATCACCAGCTCGCCGGCCTTTGTCGAAAACTTCTTCAAGCCGCTTTCCGGGCTCGATCTGCCGGTTCTGCTGCTTGAAAACAAGGTTCTGGCACTTGATGGCGAACGGGCGGCAATGCCGGTCGCGCCGCGGCCGCCGGAACCGGGAAACCCTGGCGGATCGGCTGGTTCGGGGCGATCCGCTGCGCCAAGTCACTTGGCATCCTCATCGATTTCGCCGCCCGCATGGAGGGCAAGGTCGAGATCGTGCTACGTGGCCGGCCGGCCTATAGCGAGTTTGCCGATTTCGATGCGCTGGTCGAGGCCGCACCGCATGTGGAATTCCACGGGGCCTACCGCAATCCGGAGGATCTTTCGGAGATCTACAACGACGTGCAGTTCACCTGGGCGATCGATTTCTTCGAGGAAGGGCTGAATTCCGACTGGCTGCTGCCGAACCGGCTTTACGAGGCAGCCTGCATGGCGCCGTGCCGATCACGCTTGCCACGACCGAGACCGGCCGTTTCGTTGCTCGCCGGAACATGGGCGTGACGCTCGAGAGCGTGACGCCGGATGCACTTCAGACGCTGTTCTCGACCATGAACAGCGAGGCCTATGGCCAGATGTTCTCCCGCCTGACCGCGATCGATCGCGGCCAGTGGGTGACGGATGCCGCCGATTGCCGGGCGCTGGTTGCCCGTCTCGGCGCGCTTAATACCGAGTTTCCGCCGCCGGCAGTCCTGCCGGTTCTTCCAACAGAGCAGTCGCGAGGTGTAGTTATGGTATCGCGTGAGCCTTCGCATGCCCCAGAAATTGTCAGAGAGAATGATGTGGCCAGTGTCAGTGATGATGCTGCCGCGGGAGTAGCAACGGTTGTCGCGCCGGCCCCGGCCGCTGCGGCAACGGGGACGGGGGCGGTCAGTTCCTTCAGGCCGCTTCGGGCCGCCTATAATTTTCCGGTCGCGGATGATCCGCGTACCCTTATCGTCATTCCGGCGCTCAATGAGGCCGCGACGATCGATGCCCTGATCCGCAAGCTCGACAAGCAGCGCGCGGGTTATGATGCGCTCATCGTGGTGGCCGATGGTGGCAGCCGTGACGGTACGCAGGATATCGTGAAGGCCGTCGCGCAGGAGATCCCGAACGTCGTTCTTCTCCACAATCCGAAGAAGATCCAGAGTGCCGCGATCAATCTCGCCGTTCGGCGTTTCGGCGATGATCGCGATTATCTCATCCGCATCGACGCGCATGGCGATTATCCCGACAATTACTGCCGGGCGCTGATCGAGGAAGCAAAGGCGCTGCAGGCGGATTCCGTCGTCGTCGGCATGGAAACAGTCGGCTTCGGCACGTTCCAGAAGGCGACGGCGATTGCGCAGAATTCGCGGCTCGGCAATGGAGGCTCCAAGCACAGGGCCGGCGGCGGCGGGCAGTGGATCGACCACGGCCACCATGCGCTGATGCAGATTGCCGCTTTTCTCGCCGTCGGCGGCTATGACGAGAGCTTCAGTCACAATGAAGACGCGGAACTCGACTATCGTCTGCGCGAAATGGGCTTTCGCATCTGGATGACGTCGAAAACCTACATGACCTACTACCCGCGATCGAGTGCGGCGGCATTGTTTCGCCAATATCTTGGGTATGGTCGGGGCAGGGCGCGCAACCTGTTGAAGCACCGGTCCATCCCCAAGGTGCGGCAAGCCATTCCGCTGGCGGTGGCGCCCGTCGTAATCGGCGCGGTTCTTGCATTGCTCTACTGGTGGGCTGCCGTTCCGTTCGTCCTGTGGGCAGCAGCCTGCCTTGGCTACGGGTTCTGGATGGCGGTCGGCCATCGTAATCCCTACGGACCGCTCGCGGCGGTCTCGGCCATGATCATGCACTTCGCCTGGTCGGCGGGCTTCTGGCTCGAACTGGCCGGCATCCGTCGAAGGAGCGTCGCCTGATGGCATCAACTGACAAGATCCGCATCGACATCGGCATCTGCACCTATCGCCGGCCGGACCTGCGCGAGACGCTCGTCTCGCTGTTCCGCCAGCAGGTGCCTGCCAATGCGGTCCTGCGGTTGATCGTTGCCGACAATGATGCGGAACCGAGCGCGCGGGACCTGGTGGACAGTCTCCGGGACCGTTCGCCGTTTCCGATCGACTACGTGCATTGCCCGAAATCGAACATCTCGATTGCCCGCAATGCCTGCATGAATGCCTCCAGCGCCGATTATCTTGCCTTCATCGATGATGATGAGGCGGCGGACCGGCGATGGATCCTCGAACTGTTTTCGAAGGCGCGCGATACCGGTGCCGAGGCCGTTCTTGGCCCGGTGCGCGCCGTCTATGACGGGGTCGGGGCTGACTGGATGCGCAAGGGCGATTTTCATTCGACCATGCCTGTCTGGGTCGGCGGGCGGATCATCACCGGCTATACCTGCAACGTGCTTCTCGACATGAGGTCGCCGCATGTTGCATCCCGGCGTTTCGCGCTGCCGCTCGGCCAGAGCGGCGGCGAGGATACGGATTTCTTCACCGGGCTTACCGACGATGGTGGTCGGATCGAGTTTGCCGCCGATGCGCTGGTGCTGGAACCGGTGCCGGAAAAGCGGGCACAGTTTTCCTGGCTTGCCAAGCGCCGCTTCCGGTTCGGCCAGACCCATGGGCGCCTGGTCGCGACCAAGCATGCGGGCGCGGCAAGGCTGAAACAGACGGCGATTGCCGGCCTGAAGATGGGTTTCTGCGCCGGTGCTGCACTGGCCACGGCGCCGTTCCCGATCAGGCGTAACCGATATGTGTTGCGTGGACTTCTGCATGCCGGTGCAGTGATGGGCATGCTTGGCATGCGCGAAATCCGCCAATACGGCACTGTGGAGGCGGCATGACGAGCGGATCTGCCATGACGACGTCCGGCGTCGAGACCGGTGGCGATATGCCGGATGTGAGCTTCATCGTCGCTGCCTATAATGCGCAGGAGACGTTGCAGGGTGCGATTGCCAGCGCGCTTGCGCAGGTCGGCGTCTCGGTCGAGGTGATCGTCATCGACGATTGCTCGACGGACGGGACGCGCGCGCTTGTCGCCAATTACCCGGATCCGCGCGTGCGGCTGGTGGCGCAGGAGAGGAATGGCGGCCCGGCTGCGGCCCGCAATGCCGGGTTCGCGGCTGCCGCGGGCGCTGGCTTGCAACGCTTGATGCGGACGATACGATCTATCCCAACCGCCTGAAAGCCATGCTGAAGCGGGCGGAGGACGAGAAGGCGCAGATCGTCGTCGACAATATCGATGTCATTCCGCTCGATGGCGGCAAGCCGACGGCAATGTTCCCCTGGGCGGTGCTTGCGGGACGAAGCGAAATGACGCTTGCCGATTTCATCCGCTCAAACGTGATTTTCGATACCACCTTCAATTTCGGCTATATGAAGCCGATCTTCGAACGCGCCTTTCTTGCCGCCCAGGATCTTAGCTTCGATGAGACGCTCAGGGTCGGCGAGGATTATATCCTGCTTGCCTCGGCCATTGCTGCCGGCGGGCGCTGCGCCATCGAGCCCTCGACGGGCTATGTCTACCATCTGCGCCACGGGTCGATCTCGCGGGTGCTGAAGCAGGAGCATCTCGATGCGATGCTTCTCGGCGATAAGACATTCCTTGCCCGCTACACGCTGGACGAGGCGGCCGCGCAGGCACAGGCGCTGCGAACCCGCAGCCTCATCGAGGCGGGCTCATTTCTGACGCTTGTCGACGAGATCAAGAGAAAATCCGTTGGCGGCTTCCTAAAAACAGCGATCGGCAATCCGCGTGCCCTCAGGCACCTGAAAATGCCGATCGCCGTTCGCATGCGCGGCTGGTGGGACCCGCCGGCGCAACTGAAATCCGACCGGATCAGGGCCGGGGTGCCCTTTAGGAAAGGACGAAGGATGAATATGAAGAGACCAGTTCGCAAGGCAGTTATCCCCGTGGCGGGCAATGGCACGCGGTTTTTGCCCGCGACCAAGGCCATGCCGAAGGAGATGCTGACGATCGTCGATCGGCCGGTGGTGCAATATGCCGTCGACGAAGCCATGCAAGCCGGCATCGAGAACATCATCTTCGTCACCAGCCGCAACAAGACGGCGATCGAGGACTATTTCGACAGCGCGCCGGAACTGATCGCGACGCTGACCCGCTCCGGCAAGACCGTGCAGGTGACGCAGCTCGAAAAGATGCTGCCGCTGGCCGGTACCGTGAGCTACACGCGCCAGCAGGTGCCGCTCGGGCTTGGCCATGCCGTCTGGTGTGCGCGCGAACTGGTGGGCGACGAGCCCTTCGCGCTGCTTCTGCCCGACATGGTCTCCTATGGCCGCAAGGGCTGCATGGCCGGCCTGATGGAGCTCTATGAAGAAGTCGGCGGCAATGTGTTTGCAGTCGAGCAATGCGCGCCGGAAGAGACGTCGAGCTATGGCGTCATCGATATCGGCCGCAGCGTCAATCATGGTCTTGAAGTCACCGGCATGGTGGAAAAGCCGAAGCCGGAAGACGCGCCGTCCAACTACTATCTGAATGGCCGCTATATCCTGCAGCCGGAAATCTTCGAATTGCTGGCCAGCCAGGAGCGCGGTGCCGGCAACGAGATCCAGCTGACGGACAGCATGCAGAAGCTTCTCAACGTGCAGCCTTTCCACGCTCATCCCTATACGGGCCGCACCTTCGATTGCGGTTCCAAGCGCGGCTTCATCGAGGCGAATGTGGCTTTCGCGATGCTGCGGTCCGACATGGGCGAGGACATTTACAACTCGGTCAAGGATCTGCTCGACATGCATGACAAGGCGCGGGTCAAGGCTGCCTGAGCGATCGGACTTCAGTCCGAGGAACGGCAGGGCTTTTCTGCCGTTCACTCCCGATATTCCCCAACGCGGAAAAAAACATGGATCAGGTTAATTACCGACCGGCAACGATTTTCCCCAGCGAGGCGAAGGACAATGATACGTTCATCGACCTCGACAAGCTGTGGTCGGCGGCGATGCGCCGGCTTGGCGTCATCATCAGCTGCGTCATTGCCGCGGTAGTGCTCGCGGGCATCTATCTCTTCACCGCTCATCCGATGTACACGTCGATGACGAATATTCTCGTCGACGAGAACCTTTCGCGTTTCGCCGAAGACCAGACGGATAACCAGTCGGCCCAGCTGATCGACAACCAGATGTCGAGCGCGGTCGAAATCCTGAAGTCCAAGGAACTGGCCATGAGCGTCGTCACCGCGACGAAGCTCGATGAGAATGATGCGATCGTCGATCCGCCAAGCTCGCCGGTCGATCTCGTCAAGGGTGCCGTCAAGAGCATCGTGTCGCTTCTTTCCCCGGGCACCCCGCCGCCGACCGAGGCGCAGATCCGGGCCGGCAAGCGTGAAAAGGCCGCGGCCGTGCTGCAGCAGTCGATCACGGCCGAGCGCACGGGCCGCAGCTCGGTCATCGCACTCTCCATCCGTTCGCCGGAGGCCGCGCTTTCGCAGCAGCTCGCCAAGGCCTATGCCAATGCCTATCTGACCGAGCAGCTGAACGCCAATTTCGATGCAACCGAACGGGCTTCCGTCTGGCTGCAGGAACGCATGACGGACCTCAACCACCGCGCCCAGCAGGCGTCTCTGGCGGTCGAGCAGTTCAAGCGCGACCACGGTCTCATCTCGCCGCGCGCGAGCTGATGTCCTCGCAGCAGCTTTCCGACCTCAACAGCCAGCTGATTGCAGCACAGGCCGATGTGGCAACGGCCTCGGCGCGCTACAACCAGTATAAGGCGATCATCGACAAGGGGCCTGATGCGGCCGTGCAGAACGCGGTCATCTCCACCCGCGACACGGACAACACGGTGCTTCAGGACCTGCGCAAGCGCTATACGACCGTCAATGATCGCGAACAGGGCATTGTTCAGCAGTTTGGCGCCGATCATCCGCAGGCCGTCGCGCTGCGTTCGGAAAAGACCGATCTGGCCAACCAGATCTTCCGCGAGCTGCAGCAGCTGACCAGCGGCTTCCGCAACGATCTCGATGTGGCGACCTCACGCGAGCAGTCCTTGCGTGAAAGCATCAAGAAAGTGGCCGGCCATAACGCGGATTCGAATGTCTCGATGGTGCAGCTTGCCGAGTTGCAGCAGAAGGCGGATGCGCTGAAGACGCTCTATCAGTCCTATCTTGGCCGTTTCGAGCAGGCTTCACAGCTTCAGTCGCTGCCGATCGCCAAGGCCCGCGTGATTTCCGAGGCGGGTCTTCCCGTTTCGCCATCCAGCCCGAAGAAGACGCTGACGCTGGCGCTCTCCATCGTGCTTGGCCTCCTGATCGGCTGTGCGATTGCCGCATTGCTGGAGTTCCGCGAGCGGTTCTTCCGCACCGGCGACGATGTGCAGGAAAAGATCGGCATGCGGTTCCTCGGCTATCTGCCGAGGATCGGCAGCGCCCAGGCCGACGAGCAGCAGGCGCAAGGGCAAGGTCATCAGGGACCGGCGCATCATCACCATCCCGATCCGGCCGAAGGCGTGGCCATGCCGGCCGGCGATCCGACCTCGTTCCGCCGTCGCATGCGCATCGCCGTCGAAGCACCGCGTTCGCAATTTGCCGAGACGCTGCGCAATACCAAGCTTGCCTGCGATATCGTGCTTCAGGGCCGTAAATGCTGCGTTATCGGCGTGGTCTCCTGCTTGCCCGGCGAGGGCAAGTCGATGGTGGCGGCCAATCTTGCGGGCCTGATTTCGGCCAGCGGCGTGCGGACCCTCGTCATCGACGGCGACCTTCGCAATCCCGGCCTCAGCAAGATGCTGGCCAGCGAGCCGGAAGTCGGCCTCGTGGACGTCGTGCTGCAGAAGGTTCCGTGGACGGCGGCGGCGCGCGTGACCGTAAGTCGAGGCTTACGATTTTGCCGATGACGATGCGTAACCAGCAGCTGGCGCATACGAGCGAACTGCTTGCCTCGACGGGCATGAACCAGTTCCTCGAGAGCGTGAAGGATACGTTCGACGTCATCATCGTCGACCTTGCGCCGATGATCCCGGTCATCGATGCCAAGGCCTTCGAGCCCTATGTCGATGGCTTCGTCTTCGTCACCGAATGGGGTGTCACGCCGGTCAAGGCGGTGCAGAGCGTATTGCGCGCCGAGCCGCAGGTGGCCGCCAAGACGATCGGCGTCATCCTCAACAAGACGGAAATGGGCGAGCTTCGCAAATATGCCGATCCGGGTGCACCGGAAAGCCTGCGCGCCACCTATCACAACTATTACAAGGATACGATCGACGCCAAGGGCAATGCCGTGCCGTCACGGACGCGGAACCGGCCAAGTAACGGCATTTCGGGATATGAGACTGGGAAGGGGGCGCGTCAGCGGCCCCTTTTTTCATGTGCCGGGCCTGTGTGATAGGCGCTCGTGGTTCCAGATCGCGCTTCCACCAACGGTCGCATTTCCATAGTATGCGTGGCACCCTGACAATCATCGAGAATGGGATGTCCATGACCGCGCTCAACCGCTTTTCCATCAAGCCGCTTTCCACCATGACACGCCTTCTGGCCGACGTTGCTTCTGCACGGGCCGAGCCGGATCTCGTGATCGGCGGCGCGCGGGTGATGTCCACCTATTCCGAGCGCATTCTGGCCGACAGGGAAGTCTGGATTTCCGGCGGGCGTATCGCGGCGGTCAAGCCGGCGGGCAGCTACCGGGGAAGCGCTGCGAAGCGCTATGACGCGAAGGGCGGCATTATCGCGCCGGGTCTCGTCGATCCGCATCTGCATATCGAATCCTCGATGGTGACGGCCTGCGCCTATGCGGAGGCAGCGCTTCTCAACGGCACGACGACGATTTTCTGCGATAGCCACGAGATCGGCAATGTCATGGATGTGGCCGGCGTCGAGGCGATGCTCGAAGACGCGCGGCAGGCGCCGCTATCGATCTTCCTCACCGTGCCGAGCACCGTGCCGGCCACCTCGCCGGAACTCGAAACCGCCGGCGGCGACCTGACGCCGGAGAAGATTGCTGCCCTCTTCGACAAATGGCCGGAAGCGGTCGCGCTCGGCGAGAAGATGGATTTCGTGCCCGTCGCCATGGGTGACGAGCGCAGCCACGCCATTCTGGCCGCAGCGCTTTCGCGCGGCGGCCGGTCTCGGGCCATGTCTATGGCCGGGAATTCGTTGCCGCCTATGCCGCCGCCGGCGTGACCGATACGCATGAGGCGATCGACCGGGATATTGCCGACGACCTTCTCGATGCCGGCGTCTGGCTTTTCCTGCGTGGCGGCCCGCCGACGACGCCGTGGCATTCGCTGCCGCAGGCGATCAAGACGATCACCGAGCTTGGCGCCAGCCACAAGCGCGTCGCCGTCTGCACCGACGACCGCGATGCCGATGATCTGCTCGCCTTCGGTCTGGACTGGGTGACGCGCGAGGCGGTGAAGCACGGCATGACGCGCGAACAGGCCTGGGCGATGGGTTCGCTGCATGGCGCGACGCGCTTCGGCATGGAAAACGAGATCGGCGGCATGGGCGGCGGGCGCCGCGCCGATCTGGTGCTTCTCTCCGACGATCTCGAGCCGATCAGCACATGGTATGGCGGGGAGCTGGTGGTCGACCAGAAGAAGGTCACGCCGGTTCTCGACGAGGCGCTGTCGAAGCCCTATCGCTATCCGGAGGCGGCCTATCATACGGTGAAGCTGCCGAAGGCCTTGAAGCTTTCGCCCGATCTGCCGTTGGAAAAGGTCGTGGCGCATACTATCAAGACCGAGCTTCCCGGCATCACGCTTGGCCATGTCACGGTGACGCTCGAGCCGGCCAATGACTGGCAGACGCATTTCGACCGTCATGACCTCTGCTTCGTCACCGTCGTCGAGCGGCATGGCAAATCGGATGGCAATGTGGCGCATGGTCTGCTCAACGGGTTCGGGCTGAAAAAGGGCGCCGTCGCATCGTCCGTCGGGCATGACAGCCACAATATCATCGTTGCCGGCACCAATGATGCCGACATGCAGGTGGCGCTCGATGCGATCGAGGCACATCAGGGTGGCGTCTGCGTCGTCATGGATGGCAAGGTGACGGCCATGGTGCCGCTGCCGATCGCTGGCCTTCTGTCCGACAAGCGCGTGCATGCGGTGGCAGACGAGGTGAAGGCGCTCAAGAAGGAATGGGAAAAAGCGGGCTGCACCATCGCCTATATGGGCTTCAACCTCATTCCGCTTTCCGTCATTCCCGATATACGCATCACCGACAAGGGCTTGGTTCTGGTGCCGGAAATGCAGATCCAGACGCTGTTCGAACCGGCCTGATCTTTTTTGGCGCGCAAGCGCCTCACGCGCGGCTGGTGACGGCCGAGTGTTGAAAGTGGGACTGGCCAAAAGCGGCCGGTCCCTTATCTTCCTGGGCTGGTGAGAGCATCAAGCCAGCGAGGAGGACGCGATGGCCCATCATGCGATACCCAAGAACACGATCTGCCTCTGGTATGACGGGCAGGCGGAAGCGGCCGCACGGTTTTACGCCGAAACCTTTCCGGACAGTGCTGTCGGCGCGATCACCCGAGCGCCGGGCGATTATCCCGATGGCAAGCAGGGCGATGTTCTTGTCGTCGGGTTCACCGTCTTCGGCGTGGCCTGTATCGGGCTGAATGGCGGGCCGATTTTCCAGCATAACGAGGCTTTCTCCTTCCAGATCTCGACCGAGGATCAGGAGGAGACCGACCGTTACTGGAATGCCATCGTGCAGAATGGCGGGCAGGAAAGCGAATGCGGCTGGTGCAAGGATCGCTGGGGCATCTCCTGGCAGATCACCCCGCGCGCGCTGATGGAGGCGCTTGCCGCCGGCGGGGCCGAGGCCAAACGCGCCTTCGAGGCGATGATGACGATGAAGAAGATCGATGTGGCAGCGATCGAGGCGGCGCGGCGGGGATAGTTGCCCCGCCATCGGTCTCAATCCTTTTTGCCGATCCGCCCGAGATGGGTGGAGGAAAAACCGTCCGGCAGTTTCAGGCCGTAGCCGAGCATGCGGTCAAAGCCGGAATGCGCCAGCCAGAGGGCGCCGATGACGGCCAGTGTCGGGACGGAGAGGCAAAGGCCGAGCGCCATCAGAGCGGCACCTGCAGCATAGACATGGATGGCGTTATAGGCGACAGCGCCGGCTTTTGGGCCGAACAGATAGCCGAAGAAGCTCAGATCCGGAACGAAGAAGATCAGCAGCGCTGCCCACCAGGACAGGCTGTCGTTCCAGTGCCAGAACAGGAGCAGGCCGGCTGCGAAGATGATGGCGGCCTCGGCGCGTTGCCATTTTATAGCCTGGGGCATGGTCTCGTCCTTTGCCGGCGTTGCGGCTTGAAAATGTGAAGGTGCGTGAAATACCGGAATGGTGAAATGGCAGAATGGTAAAGTGGTCTCACGCCGTTCAGCGCATGATGATGGCAAAGGCGTGGCCGCTGCGCTTTCCGATCGCTTATTCGTGTCCGGCCTTGCCTATCGGCCGGCGCGCAGCCCGTCCATCAACAGGCCGATGAGCCGGTTTGCACGCTCGCGCCATTCGGGAGAGGCGGGCATGGAATAGATGCTGGTCAGCGCGTGCAGAAGATCGGTCGTGTCGATGTCGGAGCGGATCAGCCCGTCCTCGCGGGCCTTGCCGATGAGCCTTTCGAGCGTGGTGCGGATGAGGCCCGTTCCCTCGGCAAACAGGGAGGAATTGCTGGCAAGCAGGATCTTCAGGCTGTTCGCCATGCCGCGTTTGGCCGCGATATAATCGACGAAGCGGCGCATCCATTCTTCGAGGGCAATATCGGAGGGGTGGCCGGCGGACAGGGCTTCTGCCGCGGCGGCAAGGCTTTCCAGTTCGCGGCGATAGACGATCTCGACCAGATGTTCGCGGGTCGGAAAATGCCGGTAGAGCGTGCCGATGCCGACACCTGCCTGCCGGGCGATCTCTTCCAGCGACGTTTCGACGCCTTTCTCGGCAAAGGCGATCGCGGCAATCTCGACGAGGCGGTCGCGGTTGCGGCGGGCATCGGCGCGCAGTTTCGGCTGGCATTCGGCCACCGTGCCGGCGCTTGCGCTTTGCGGGGCCGGGTTGTCGAGGGCCGGATTGTCGAGGTCTGGCTTGTCGAGGTGTGGCGGGGCGGGGCCTGCTGTCTTGTCGTCGGCCACGGCCAATCATGCTCCCGGCGAGTGCGCGTGTCACTGCAAGGCTTGACGAATGCCGCCAAGCGATTAAATTAATCGGAGGCTCCTCCGTTTAACCGGAGTGCCTGATACTTCTTATTCCGGAAGGAGGGTCGATGTCATGTCGAAATCGCATCGTCGCCCTTCGACTTGGCCACATGGCCGGAAGGGAAGGCCATCGAATTTCCGCAACAGGCGGAGCCAAGCCAAAATATAGGGCGGATGGACGTCCGGCCAGAGCGTCCTAGATCAAACACCACCTGGTCGCCCGGATGAGGGGCAGTATGGGACGCCCTTCATTTTCATCTCGTGAGGATAGCAGGAGCCTGTCATGACACGAACCATCCAACTGTCGCTTGCCATCAACGGCAAGCACATACGCTCGATATCGAGCCGCGCGTGACGCTGCTCGATGCGCTGCGCGAGCATCTTTCGCTGACCGGCACGAAGAAGGGTTGCGATCAGGGCCAGTGCGGCGCCTGTACCTGTCATGTGGACGGTGAGCGGGTGTTATCCTGTCTCACCCTGGCGGCCCAGGTCGAAGGCCGTCAGGTAACAACGATCGAAGGCATTGCCGGTGAAGACGGCACGCTGCATGCGGTGCAGAAGGCGTTTCTCGAACAGGATGCCTTCCAGTGCGGCTATTGCACGCCGGGCCAGATCATGTCGGCCGTCGCCTGCATCCGCGAGGGCCATGCGGGATCGGACGCCGAGATCCGCGAATATATGTCCGGCAATCTCTGTCGTTGCGGCGCCTATAACAGCATCGTTGCGGCGGTGCGCGAGGCCGCAGCCTCCGTTTCTAAGGCCGCTTCCAAAGCCGTGAAAGAAAAGGTGGAGGCAGCCTGATGCGCGAATTTTCCTATATCCGCGCCACTTCGGTGGTGGAAGCAAGCGAGGGTGCGATGCAGGCCGGCGCCATGTTGCTCGGCGGCGGCACGACCTTGCTCGACCTTGCCAAATGCGGGGTTGCCGCACCCGAAACGGTGATAGACGTGACGCATCTTTCCGGTCTTTCCGGCATCGAGGTCGATGCGGGTGAGGCGAAGATCGGGGCGCTCGCCAAGATGTCGGCGGTGGCGGATGATCCGGCCATTGTCGCCGCCTTTCCGGCGATCTCGCAATCGCTGACGCTTGCCGCTTCGCAGCAGCTGCGCAACATGGCGACGATCGGCGGCAATCTCCTGCAGCGCACCCGCTGTCCGTATTTTCGCGATCCCGGCACGTTTTCGGCCTGCAACAAGCGGGCGCCGGGGTCCGGCTGTTCGGCGATCGGCGGCGTCACCCGCAATCAGGCGGTGCTTGGGGTGAGCGACGCCTGTATCGCCACCTATCACGGCGATCTTGCCGTGGCGCTCGTCGCCTTCGATGCGGTGGTGGAGATCGGTCAGCACTCGGTTCCGATCGACGATTTCTTCCTCGTTCCGGGTGATACGCCGGAGCGGGAGACGGTGATCGAAAAGGGTGAGATCATCACCGGCATCCGTGTTCCGGCCTCTGCCGCTGCGAAGAACTCGGTCTATCTGAAGGTGCGCGACCGGCAGTCCTACGAGTTTGCGGCTGCAAGCGCTGCTGTCGGGCTGGAGCTGGAAGACGATGGGCGCACCGTGCGCGACATTCGCGTGGCGCTTGGCGGCGTGGCCACCAAGCCGTGGCGGGCGAGGGGCGTCGAGCAGGCGCTGATCGGCAAGGTTATCGATGCCGAGACCGTCAGGGCTGCGAGCCTTGCTGCCGTCGAAGGTGCCGTGTCGAATGGCGGCAATCACTACAAGATCGAGCTTGCGCCGCGTGTCGTTGCCCGTGCCATTCTCGAGCTTGCGTCGAAATCCAAAGAGATATCGGGAGGTCAGGCATGACCGTGATGGAACCCCGCAAGCATGGAAGCTCTGCCGACGGCATGGTCGGCGGGCGCATGTCGCGTTTCGAAGGCGAGCTGAAGATCACCGGCGCCGCCACCTATGCGCTCGAATATCCGATGGAAAATGTCGCCCATGCGGTGCTCGTGCAGAGCACGGTTGCGGCGGGACGGGTCATCTCCGTCGATGTGTCGAAGGCGAGCGCCATGCCCGGCGTGCTTCTGGTACTGACGCCCGAGGATGATCTCGGGCTCACCATGTGCGGCGACTGGTATGGCAATCCGCCGAGCGGCGAGCCCTATCATCCGCTGCCGAAGACCGTGCAGTTCAACGGCCAGTCGATCGCGGCCGTGATTGCCGAAAGCCGCGAACAGGCTTCCGAAGCCGCAAAGCTGATTGCCGTCACCTATGAGGAAACGCCTTCGGTCGCCAGCCTTCACGATCCGAAGGCGGGCAAGGGCAAGCTGATGGAAAATCTCGTCGTCAACTGGGGCGATGCGGAGAAGGCGCTTGCCGGGTCTGAGGTGACGATCGAGGCCACTTATGAGACGCCGCGCGAATATCATGTCGCGATGGAGCCACATGGCTGATGGCCAAGTGGGAGGGCGGTGAGCTGACCCTCTGGGAGCCGAGCCAGTGGTCGCATGGCATGGCGCGCATGTATGCCGAATGGTTCGGCATCGATTACGAGAAGGTCCGCATCGTCTCGCCTTTCATCGGCGGCGGTTTCGGCTCCAAGGGCCAGCCGCTGGCCTATGGCGCGGTGGCGGCTGCGGCTGCAAAACGGCTCGGTCGGCCAGTGAAGCTTGCCGTCACCCGGCCGCAGAATTTTACCTCCTATGGCGGTCGTGCGGCCACGCGCCAGACGATCACGCTGGGTGCGACCAAGGACGGGATCCTTCAGGCGATCAGGCATCGCGGCATGAGCGAGACGTCGGTCTATGCGGATTATCCGGAACAGACCGGGGCTGCGACGCCGGTTCTCTACAAGGTCGAGAATTTCTCCTCCGAACACCGGGTCGTGCCGGTCAATACGGTGACGCCCGGCGCGCTGCGCGGACCGGGCAAGAACCCGAGCGCTTACGGTATCGAATGCGCGATGGAGGAGCTGGCTTATGCGCTCGGCATGGATCCGCTGGAACTCAGGCTGAAGAACTATGCCGATCACGACTACCAGTCGGGCAAGCCGTGGTCGACGCGGCGGCTGCGCGAGGCGTTGACGGAAGGCGCCGCGCTCGGCTGGGACAAGCGCAGCCATCAGCCGCGCTCGATGCGCGACGGCAATCATCTCGTCGGCTACGGTATCGGCTGCGGCACGTTCCCGGTCATCCGGGCGCGTCGGAAGCGATGATCCGGGTGCTTGCCGATGGTCGCGTCGAGGTGGTCAGCGGCTCGATCGACATGGGGCAGGGCACCTATACGATCCTGGCGCAGACGGCGGCCGAGGCTATGGGCGTTTCCGTCGATCAGGTCGTCGTGCGGCTGGGCGACAGCCGCTTGCCGGGCTCCTCGATTGCCGGCGGTTCGATGCTGGCGGGATCGATCACCGGTGCCGTGCACAAGGCAGCGCTTGCTGCGCGTGACGAGCTTGTCGGGCTTGCGCTCAACGCGCCGAATTCGCCCTTTGCCGGAAGCGGGGCGAATACGCTCTCCGTCTCCGATGGCGAGATCTCGACCGGCAGCGGCGACGGGCCGAAGGTGACGATTGCCGAGATAATGAAGGCGATCGGCCGCGAGCATTTGGAAATCCGTCGCAACACGCTCTCCGATGACGCGCAGGAAGCGGCCGAACAGCGCCGCGCCTGGACAACGATGTCCAAGGTGACGGGGCCGACCATGGGCGATTATTCGATGCACAGCTGGTGCGCGCATTTCGCCGAAGTCCGGGTCGACGAGGAATTCGGCACGGTGCGCGTGTCGCGCATGGTATCCGCCTTCGATTGCGGGCGGCTCTACAATCCGAAACTGGTGGAAAGCCAGTGGCGGGGCGGCATCATCATGGGTATCGGGCAGGCGCTTCTGGAAGAAGGCATCGTTGATCCGCGCAACGGCCGGACGATGAACAATAATGTCGGTGACTATCTGGTGCCGACGAATGCCGATATTCCGGATCTGACGGTGATCTCGGTCGGCGTGCCGGATCTCAATGCCTCGGCGCTCGGCGGCAAGGGTGTGGGCGAGGTCGGTATCGTCGGCGTCGCGCCGGCAATCGCCAATGCCGTCTATCATGCGACCGGCAAGCGGGTGCGGGATCTGCCGATCACGCTCGAAAAGCTGATCTGATGTGAGTTCAGGCTATCCCTCCGGCCGGCAGGCCGGAGGGATAGCCAATATGCTCAATCCGTGTCGTAGCGCTCTTCCTGCCACGGGTCGCCGCGCATGTGATAACCGTTTTCCTCCCAGAAGCCCGCAAAGTCGTGGTTGAGGAATTCGATCTTCCTCAGCCACTTGGCGCTTTTCCAGAAATAGAGATGCGGCACGACGAGGCGCACCGGGCCGCCATGCTCGGTCGAAAGCGGGCCGCCCTCCCATTCCGTCACGATCATCGCGTCTTCGGCGGCGAAATCGCTCAACAGAAGGTTGGTCGTATACTCGTCATAGCCGGTCAGCATTACCGCATAGGCTTCTTCGGTCGGCTCGACGGCCGCCAGAAGATCGCGGGTTGAGACGCCCTTCCAGTCGTTGTCATAGCGCGACCATGTGGTCACACAGTGGATGTCGGAGCGCGCCTCGCTCTGCGGCAGCGCATGGAAGGCCGTCCAGTCGAAGATCTGCGGGTGTTTGACGAGGCCGGTCACTTCCAGCCGCCAGTCGAGCGGTGTCACCTTCGGCTGGATGCCGAGATCGAGCACCGGCCAGTTCTTGACCAGATGCTGGCCGGGGGGAAGGCGATCTGTCTCCGGGCGCGAGACGCGGCCGGTCAGGAATTTTCCCGCCTCGGCCCATTTGCGTTTGGTGATCGTCAGCTTGGAATCTGGCGCAACGTCATCGTCCATGAGCGGTTCTCCTTGCCTCACGCGACATTCTGATCAACAAGGAAGACAAATCAATCCGAAGTCTTGCCGAAACCGGCCCTTCCTTTGCCTTTCTGGACTGCCATGCCTTCAGCTGCCTCCCATTCCGCCACCCGCTTCAATCCGCTCGTTGCCAATCTTTCCCTGCCGCCGGTTCCGGCCGTTGCCGCCTGGGGCCGTGCCTATGACGGTTCGAAAGGCCTGCTGATCGACCTGTCGCAGGCGGTGCCCGGCTATCCGGCGCATCCCGAGATGCTGAAGCTGCTCGGCCAGTTCGCCTCGTCGACGGCCTATACCGGCTATGGTCCGATCGAGGGCGAGACGGTGCTGCGGGACGCCTATGCAAAACATATCAGCGAGGTCTATCGCGCCGGTTTTTCGCGCGACAACGTTCATATCACCTCGGGCTGCAACCAGGCCTTCGTCTGCGCCGCGATGACGGTGGCCGGTCCCGGCGATGCGATCCTGATGACGGAGCCGTTCTACTTCAATCACGAGACGACGCTTGCGATGATGGGCATCGGCACCGAATTCGTCGCCTGTTCGGCCGAAAACGGCTTTCTGCCGGATCTTGCCGCACTCGATGCGGCGATGACGGGCAAGGTGCGGGCGCTTGCGATCGTTTCGCCCAACAATCCGACCGGCGCGATCTATCCGGCGGCGCTGCTGGAGGCGATCTTCAAGCTCTGCCGCGACAAGGGCATCTGGCTGATCCTTGACGAGACCTACCGCGATTTTCTTCCCCAAGAAGGCCAGCAGCCGCATCCGCTGTTTACGCTTGCCGGCTGGGAAGACACGCTGATCTCGCTCTACAGCTTCTCGAAATCCTTCTGCATTCCCGGCCACCGGCTCGGCGCCATCACGGCGGGCGCAGAGGTTATCGGGCAGGTGGCGAAGATCATGGACAACCTGCAGATCTGCGCGCCGCGCGCACCGCAGGCGGCGGTTGCCGAGGCGCTGCCGCTGCTTGCCGCGTGGCGGGAGGAAAACCGCCAGGAGATCGGCCGTCGCGCCGATGCGCTGAAGGCCGTCATGCGCGGGCTGGATAGCTGGAAGCTCGATGCGATCGGCGCCTATTTCGCCTTCGTGCGCCATCCTTTCGCCGGTGTTCGCTCCGAGGTCGTGGCGGAGAAACTCGCCAAGACGGCGGGGATTACCTGCATTCCCGGCGGCTATTTCGGTGAGGGCCAGCAGAATTACCTGCGCTTTGCCTTTGCCAATGCGGATATCGAAACGATTGCCCGGCTTGAGGAACGTTTGAAGAACTTTTCGCTGTCGTAAGCCTGTCGCCGCGGCTATAACAGGCCATGGCTCAACGTGCTGGCAGCGCCGATCTTCCGCTTCATGGCGGCCGGGTTCCCCGGTGGCTCGGCGAACGCATGACCCGGCTCGGCGCCGTCATTACCGAGGCGATCGTCATTCATTACGGGCGCGACGAATTTCTCCGTCGCGTCGCGCATCCCTTCTGGTTCCAGTCCTTCGGCTCCGTCATGGGCATGGACTGGCATTCCTCCGGCATTACCACCAGCGTCATCGGCGCCTTGAAACGCGGGCTGACGCCGATGTCGCATGAGCTCGGCATTCATGTCTGCGGCGGGCGCGGGCAGCAGTCGCGCAAGACACCGGGCGAGCTGATGGCGATCGGCGAGCGCACCGGGCTCGATGGCGATGCGCTGGCCGGTGCCAGCCGGTTGGTGGCGAAAGTGGATAGTGCCGCCGTGCAGGACGGGTTCGACCTCTATCTGCACGGTTTCATCGTCACCAACGACGGAAAATGGGTGGTGGTGCAGCAGGGCATGAACGATGCCCGCCGGCAGGCACGCCGCTATCACTGGCTGTCCGAAGGCATGACCAGTTTCGTCAATTCTCCGCATGCGGCCATCGAGGGGCATGAGACGGGCGAGATCGTCAATCTGGCCGACCGGCGGGCGGAGGCTTCGCGAACGGGCCAGCTCGATCTTCTCGAAACGCTCGGGCCGGACCGGATCGTCCGCGAGGTGATCGCGCTCGAGCCGCCGAAACCGGTCAAATTGCCGGCACAGCCCATGCTGCCGCATCTGATCATGCCCGAGCATCACGATGTGCGGGAGGAAGACGTCAACATGAGGCGGCTGCATGCGCGATCGCCGCTGCGCCGAGCGGGGACCGAAGGATTTCGAGCATCTGCTGATGACGCCGGGCGTCGGCGCGCGCACGGTGCGGGCGCTGGCGATGGTGGCAGAGGTCGTGCATGGCGCGCCCTGCCGCTTTTCCGATCCGGCGCGCTTCTCGCTTGCTCATGGCGGGAAGGACCGGCATCCGTTTCCGGTGCCGCTCAAGGTCTATGACGAGACGATCCGGGTGATGAAATCGGCCGTCGGCAAGGCGCGTCTCGGCCGCGAGGAAGAGCTCGATGCGCTGCGCCGTCTCGATCATCAGGCGCGGATGATGGAGCGCTACGCGACCGGGCCGGACCTCAAGGAGATCGTTGCCGGCGAATATGCCCGCTCGCATGAATGGGATGGCCGCAGTGTTTTCGGCTGGGAGCCACCGGCGGAAGACGGTCGTACAGTTGTGTACAATCGAAAGTGGTGAACTTTGGCGTTCGCCCTGAAGATTCAAGGTAAAGTTGTCACTCTGTCACCTTTTAATCTCTAAGTAACGCCCGTGTGATAGCCCGATACTGGGGGACTATTTCGGGGCGTAGAGATTTAGTGTTCAGAGTTTTTTCGGGGTTCCGTGCCGACCGGGGCGGCAATATCGCAATCACTTTCGCGTTGATCCTTGTGCCCATGCTGACCGCTGTCGGGGTCAGTCTGGACTTTGCGCGCGCCTATAATGTCCGCACCAAGATGCAGGCGGATCTCGACATCGCGCTCCTGGCGGCGGTGAAGAGCGTCGGCACGGCGGATGATGCGGCGATCAAGACGCGGGTCAAGAACTGGTTTGCCGCGCAGACGGATCTGACAGCGGCGAGCTACACGCTGGACAATATATCGGTCGACAGTGCCAACGAGCAGATTACCGCCTCGGCAACGTTTACGGTTCCGACCACGGTGCTGCAGATCGCCAATATCAAGTCCGTCGATGTCGGTGTGTCGTCGAAGGTGGCTGGACCGGGCGAGGCCTATCTCAACGTCTATATCGCGCTCGACAAGTCGGCGTCGATGCTGCTGGCGGCGACCAGTGCGGGGCAGCAGGCACTGACCAAGTCTTCGGCCTCCTGCGCCTTTGCCTGTCACACGAGCGAAGGCTCGACCTATACGTATAACAGCAAGAAATACACGACGGTCTATGATCTCGCCAAGGCAATGGGCATCCAGCTGCGCACCGACGTGGCGCTGAATGCCGTCACCGAAGTGCTGGACATGATCGACAGCACCGACAGCGCGCATAGCCGGATCAAGGTCGGGCTCTATACGCTCGGCAAGACGGCAACGCAGGTTCTGGCGCCGACGACATCCACCAGTGCCGCGCGCAAGAAGCTGACGGATGATACGGCGGGCATGAACAGCGCCACATCCGAAAATGCCAGCTATTTCGACTATTCGATGACGGCGCTGAAGACGCTGGTCGGGACGGCGGGTGACGGCAAGACGGCAAGCAATCCGCTGAAGCTCGTTCTGGTTCTGACCGATGGCGTGCAGTCGGAGCGAAACTGGGTCCTGCAGACGAGTTCCGGCATCCGCTTTCCGTCTTCGACGAGCACGTTGCGGCAAGATGTGACGCCGCTCAATCCGGCCTGGTGCGGCTATGTGAAGAACCTCGGCGCCAGCATGGCGGTGCTCTATACCGAATACCTGCCGATCACCACGGACTGGGGATATAACGAGACGCTCGGCAAGACGATGGGCGTCAGCTATTTCTCCAGCGTCTGGGGTGCGGCACTCTCTTCCAGCAATTCGGGCACGACGCGGCAGGCCTATATCCCGACGGCCCTGCAGAGCTGCGCCTCCAGCAAGGATCTCTTCCTGCAGGCCAATTCTCCGGACGAGATCGAGGCCGGGCTGCTGACCCTCTTCCAGCAATATCTCGCCAAAGTGCGGCTGATCGGTTGATCGCTCCATGAAACGGTTTCTTCGAGATACGCGCGGCGCAGCGGCCGTCGAGTTCGCCCTTCTGGCGGTGCCCTTTCTGGCCATGGTTTTTGTCGTGCTGGAAGTCGCCTTCATGTTCTTCATCGACAGCACGCTCGATTCCGCCCTGCAGCGGGCAGCACGTCATGTCCGAACCGGTACGGCCGCCTCCAACAACTGGACGCTTGCCACGTTCAAGGCGGATGTCTGCAACGAGATGGTATTTGCCTTCGGCTGCAGCAGCAATCTGAAGATCGTCACGACCGTGATGTCGGATTTTTCGACCGCCAAATATGTCTCGCCGGTTTCCAATGGCGTGATCTCGGTGACGGAGAGTTTTTCGCCGGGCGGGAGCAGTGACTATATGCTGATCCAGGCCTTCCTGCCGTGGCAGAGCATGCTCGGCTTTGCCGGCATCAAGTCCCATACGCTTGCGGACGGTACCTATGTGCTTTCCGCGACCGCTCTCTTCAGAAACGAGCCATTCTGATGCGCCGGCTGTTTTCCCATCTCAGATCCGGCCTTCGCAAGCTTCTCGCCAACCGCGAGGGTGTCTCGGCCATCGAGTTCGCTCTTCTCCTGCCAGTCCTGGTTCTGCTGTTTGCCGGCACCGTCGATCTCGGCGAGGGCCTTTTGGTGAAGCGCCGGGTGCAGCAGATCGCGGCGACGACCAGCGATATCGTGGCGCAGGAGAGCAGCTGGACGAATGCCTCGCTTGCAACGCTGACCGCCGGTGCGGCCAGCATTCTGGAGCCCTATTCGTCGACGGGTTTGAAAATCCGCGTCAGCGTGCTCAATGTCAGCTCGTCGCTGAATGCCACGGTCGCATGGTCCTATGGCTACCAGACGACGGCGCTTTCGAGCGGTGCTGCTTCGCCCGTCACCATTCCGACGACGATTGCCGATAGCGGCGTGCAACTGGTGGTGACGACCGTCGAATATGACATGACGACGGGTTTCACCTCACTTCTGTCCAGCGTTTCTGGCATGGGCGCCTATCATTTCGCGGTGAGCGAAATCGCCCGGCCGCGTATCGGCAACAGTATTACGGGGCCCTGAGGCGGGGGGCTTCAGGCAATCGGTGACTTGCCGGTTGCCGCAGCCTTGCCTTCGGCCACCCGGCCGGCAAGCGTGGCGATGCGGCCCATGGCCACTTCCAGCACGTCTTCCGGCACGGTCAGCGAGATCCGCAGGAAGCCGGCGGCTGTGCGCCGAAGGAGGAGCCGGGCATGACGGCGACCTTTTCCTCGTTCAAAAGCTGCCAGGCGAATTCCTCGCCGCCAAGGCCGGTTGCCGAAACGTCGAGCAGGATGAACATGCCGCCTTCCGGTGCCATCGGCTTGATGAGGTTTGAGCCGGCGAATGCCTTTTCGACGATTGCCGAGCGGCGGGCATAGTTTCCGCGCATCACATCGGCCGTGTCGAAATGCTGCGACAGGGCCAGCGCCGTCATGTCGGCAATGAAGGGCTGGACGCCGAAGAGCATGGTTTCGGAGACCGGCAGAAGGCGTTCGCAGAACTCTTCCGGCCCGGCCGCCCAGCCGGAGCGGAAGCCCGGTGCGGCATGGGATTTGGAGATCGACGAGACCACGATGGTGCGATCGGCAAGCTCGGCCATATCGAAGGGCGAGGCGAATTTCGTGCCGTCGAAAATCAGCTGTTCGTAGACTTCGTCGGAGATGATCCAGAGGTCGTGCTTGCGGCAGAGTTCGCCGATCGCGGCAATTTCTTCGGCCGAGAGCACTGCACCGGTCGGATTGTGCGGCGTGTTCAACAGAAGCACGCGGGCTTCCGGCGTGATCGCGCGGGCGAGATCCTCTGCCTGAAGATGGAATTTCTTCTCCGGCCGCAGCGGCACGGAATGATATGGGCGCCGGTGGAGGCGACGACGCCTTCATAGGTCGCATAGAGCGGATCACCGACCAGAACGCCATCGCCCTTCTCGACGAGGCCCGCCATGACGACGGAAAGCGCCGTCTGGGTGCCGGGGAAGCAGAGGAAGTTCTTCTCCGTCACGCTGCCGGGCATATGGGCGCGGCGCGCGGAATATTTGTCGACCAGCGCCTTCAGCACGCCCGGCTCGCCGCGACCGTTGGAATAGCGGGTGCGGCCGGCATACATGGCACGCGCCGCCTCATCGAGCAGCGCCTTGTCGGGGGCCACATCCGGCTCGCCGATGGTCAGCTCGATAATGTCTTCGCCCGCCGCCTTCATCCGTCGCGCCGTGGTATGAACGGCCCAGCGGCCGGAGCCGAGATGGGCAAGGCGATCGGTGATCGAGGCATAGCGCATGGTCTGTCCTTCCAGCATATATCGGCCCAGCATATATCGGCAGAGGGCGTCGGTTCGACGGATTTGGGGCGCTTATACCAGCTTTCGCGGTACTGCCCATAGGCCGCGTTGCGTCGTTCCGGCGGGCAGGCTTGCGCCTATAGGCGGTAACGGGCACTGGCATGACTTTGCGGCAGGCGTGGCGTGCCGAAGAGCTTTTCGCGCAACGTGCCGGGCCGGTAGGCGGTCTTGAAGCGGCCGCGCTCCTGCAGGATCGGGATGACGAGATCGATCACGTCGTCGAAACATTCCGGCACGACGGTGCGCGACAGGTTGAAACCATCGACATCGGCCTTGTCCATCCAGTCGCAAAGGCGGTCGGCAATCTCTTCGGCCGAGCCGACCATCGGCGGCTGGCGGCTGCCGAGAACCATCTGTTCGAGAAGCTTGCGCTTGGTCCATTGCGGGCCGGCGCTACGCGTCATCGCCTCGACATTGGAGACGATTGCACTCGACTTGCCGGTGTCGATCGGCTCGTCGAGATCGAAGGCGGAGAAGTCGATGCCGAGCGAGGCCGCGGCATGGACGAGGGCGCCTTCGGAACTGGCATGGGCGCGATAATCCTCGAATTTCTCGCGGGCTTCCCTATCCGTGCGGCCGGTGACGATGGTGGCGCCGACGAAGATTTTCACCTCATCGGCCTGCCGGCCGGTGGCGATCGCGCGGGCGCGAATGTCGTCGACGATGGCGCGCACGCCCTCGATCTTCTGGCCGTTGACGAAGACGCATTCGGCATGGTCGGCGGCAAATTGCCGGCCGCGGGTGGAGGAGCCTGCCTGATAGAGAACCGGTGTGCGCTGCGCCGAGGGCTCGCAGAGATGGATGGCATCGAACTGGTACTGCTTGCCGTCATGGCGGATTTTTCGCACCTTCGACGGATCGGCGTATATGCCGGCCGCCTTGTCGGCGATGACGGCATCATCGGCCCAGCTGCCTTCCCAGAGCCTGTAGACGGCCTGCATATATTCCTCGGCCAGATCGTAACGGTCGTCATGAGCGGCAAGCGTCTGCATGCCGATGGCGCGGGCAGCGCTTTCCAGATAGCCGGTGACGATGTTCCAGCCGATGCGACCGCCGGTCAGATGGTCGAGCGTCGACATGCGGCGGGCGAAAAGATAGGGCTGCTCATAGGTGAGATTGGCGGTAATGCCGAAGGAGAGATGGTCGGTGACGGCGGCCATGGCCGGCACGAGCAGCGCCGGATCGTTGACCGGCACCTGTACCGCGCCTTTCAGCGCCGCCGCCGGACTTTTTCCATAGACATCGTTGACGCCGACGATATCGGCAAGGAAAATCCCGTCGAACAGGCCTTTCTCCAGCCGTCTGGCGTAATCCGTCCAGTAGCGAAGCTCGCGGTAGCGGTGCGACTGGTCGCGCGGGTGGGTCCATAAGCCCTGCTGGATATGGCCGACACAGTTCATGTCGAAGGCATTCAGGCGTATTTCGCGCGTCATCGCCGTGACTTCCCGTTCCCGTCATCCACGCCCGCCATTGCAAGGTGGGCCTGTCTCTTATAAGATATTTTTGTCTACTATATAAGACGATTGATGGAAGGCAAGCGGCTCTCGCCGATCGCGAGTGCGGGGCGGACGGGTATCGCGATGGATGAGGCTCTCATGGCTGCAGCAGGTTCCGAGACGAGTGCCGATGACCCGATGGCGGCCATTGCCGCGCGGGTCAAGGTCGAGCGCGAGGG
Organism: Shinella sp. UYSO24; assembly: GCA_902167985.1. Taxonomy (GTDB): domain Bacteria; phylum Pseudomonadota; class Alphaproteobacteria; order Rhizobiales; family Rhizobiaceae; genus Neorhizobium. The sequence goes on along the minus strand of CABHNZ010000004.1, from coordinate 251,698 downwards.
ACGCGGCTGGTCGCTTGCCGAACTGGCGGAACGGTCCGGCGTGTCGAAGGCGATGATCAGCAAGATCGAGCGTGCCGAGGCAAGCCCGACGGCAACCGTGCTCGGGCGGCTTTCCGGCGCATTCGGCCTGCCGCTTTCCGTGCTTCTGGCGCTTTCCGAACGGGAGGTGGAGCGGGAGGAAAGGCGGGTAGCGCGGGAGGCGGACCAGCCGGTCTGGAGCGATCCGGAAACCGGTTATACGCGCCGGGCGATCTCGCCCGCACATGCGCCGGTGGAGCTGATCGAGGTCGTGCTGCCGGCCGGCGTGAAAGTGCCCTATCCGGCGTCGGCCTTTGCCTTCCAGCACCAGCAGATCTGGGTGATCGACGGGCAACTCGAATTTTTCGAAGGCCCGCAGCGGCATGTGCTGAAGGCGGGGGACTGCCTGCTTCTCGGTGCGCCGCAGGATTGCGTTTTCTTCAATCCCGGCGATCAGCCGGTGCGCTATGTGGTGGCGCTGACGCGGCGGTAGCGCCGGAGCGTCCCGCTATTTCCGTGCAATTATCGTAAAAGGCGCGCGGCCGGCGGAACTTCCGCGGCATCGGCGGGTTTCCGGTTTCGGGGCGTCGGCCGCCGGACCTTCGGCGGACTTGTATTTGCGCCCGGTTGCTCGGGGAGGACGAGATGCAACAGGCCGTACCGATCTTTCAGGACAGGGCAGAGGCAGGGGTGAAGCTGACGGAGGCCGTCAGCGAGGCGGGGCTGAAGGATCTCGCCGATCCGGTGCTGATCGCCCTGCCGCGCGGCGGGGTTCCCGTGGCTTCGAAATGGCGCATCGGCTGGGCTTGCCGATGGATGTGCTGATCGTGCGCAAGATCGGCGCGCCGGGCGAGCCGGAAGTCGGCATCGGCGCGGTTGTCGACGGGCCGCAGCCGCGTGTCGTCATCAACGAGGAGGCGGTGCGGGGCCTATCCCTGCCGCCGGGCTATCTCGATACGGAACGGCATCATCAGATCGCCGAAGTGGAACGCCGGCACCGGATGTATTTTGGCGAGGATGCGCCCGATGCCCATGATCTGCATGGCCGGGATGCGATCATCGTCGATGACGGGATTGCCAATGGCGGATCGATGCGGGCTGCAATCGAGGCGGTGCGCGCGATGGGTGTCGCGTCGGTCCGCATCGCCGTGCCGGTGGCGCCGGCAAAGCTGGTGACGAAACTGGCCGGTGAGGTGGACGATGTCGTCTGCCTTTCTCCGGTCGAGGATTTCAGTGCCGTCGGCGCTTTCTATGCGGATTTCTCCGACACGCCGGATCAGGAGGTGATGCGGCTGTTGAAGGAAGCCAAGCGGCTGGAGCGGATGCTGCATTGAGTTGCTGCTGCGCGGCCCGGCCCGCCCGCGCTCCGCTCACACGGCAATCTGCGCATAGAATGGCAGATGATCCGACGCGCGGCGGGCGGTGGCCGTGTTTATGACGCCGGCATCGAGGACCGCGATCTGCCTTGAGACGAAAACATGGTCGAGCCGCAGCAGAGGCAGGCGTGAGGGGAACGTCGCCTTGGCCTTCACGCCAGCTTCTATGCGGGCGTCCTTCATGTGGCGGGCGAGCAGCCGGTAGGGTCTTGTTGCGGGCGTCGAATTGAAATCGCCGATCAGGATATGGGCCTCATCGCGGCAGTCCTCGTGGCCGAGCCAATCCTTGCCGATCAGGGTTTTCGCCTGGGTCAGCCGGTCGCGGCCGGGCAGGCCGAGATGGGTGTTGATGACCTGTAACCGGGTTGTGCCGCAGTCCACCTCCACCCAGAGCGCGCCGCGCTGTTCGCCGATCGAGGGAATGGTATCGGCCTTGACCAGCCGCATCGGCAGCGCGGTCAGGATCGCATCGCCATAGCGCTCTTCCGCGACGTGCAGTGCCGGATGGAAATGGAAATCCATGCCGAGATGGCGGGCAATCTCATGCGCCTGATCGATGCCGCCGGTGCGGCCGCGGCCGACATCCAGTTCCTGCAGGCCGATGATGTCGGGCTCAGCTGCCGCAATCACATCCGCGACACGGGCAGGATCGAGCCTACGGTCGGTGCCGATGCAGCTATGGACGTTATAGGTGAGGATTTTTATCCGGCGGGCGGGCTGGGCCGTTGGCGCAGTGTGCGGAAAATCGGTTGGGGCCATAGCCTTGGAGGCGGATGGCGGAAGAGGGCTTGAAGAAGAAGTGCTCATGCGGCGGGAACACGCCGAGCCGTGGTTTCGTTCCATTCTGACAGCCTGCCGATGCGCCATTTCCTCCCGGCGCCTGTCGGCCGCCTTTTCGATCCCCTTTCCGATCCCCGTCAGGCGGGGAATTTCTGCAATGCCGGTGGAGTGATGATGAGCATCCTGCGACAGATACTGAAAATCCTGATCCCGGTCGCAATCCTCGTCGCTGCCGTTCTCGTCTATCGCAGCCTGAAGCGGTACAGTCTGGAGGATATTGCAGGCTCGATTTCGGCCATCGATCTGGCGCAACTGGCAACGGCCTTCGTCTTCGTCATTCTCTCCTATCTGTCGCTGTCGTTCTTCGATGCGCTCGGCGTGCGCTATGCGGGAAAGCCGCTGGCGATCAGAAAGACGATGCTTGCCTCGTTCACGGCGCTCTCCATCGGCCATAATGTCGGGATGGCGGCGCTATCGAGCGGGGCAGTGCGCTACCGCTTCTATACGCGCTGGGGGCTGGCGCCGCATGAGGTGGCCAAGGTGATCGTCTTCTGCGGCGTCACCGTCGGTCTCGGGCTTGCAGCGCTTGGCGGGCTGGCGCTGCTTGCCGATCGCGGTCGCTCGGATCTGCTGGAGGTCTCGGGTGGAGCGGGCATGGCGCTCGGGCTTGCCTGCCTTGCGGTTCCTGCTCTCTATCTTGTCGCCTGCCTTTTCATCCGCCGGCCAGTCAGGCTGCGATCGCTGCGGTTCGACATGCCGTCACCGGCCATCGCGCTCGGGCAGATCGTCATCGGTGCGGTCAATTTCGCCTTCGTCGCCGGTGCCGTGCATGCGCTGCTTTCGGCCTTTGCCGCGGTCGATTATCTGCAGGTGGCAAGCGCCTATGTGACGGCGAATATCGCGGTGCTCTTGAGCCATGTGCCGGGCGGGCTCGGCGTGCTGGAGGCGACGATTTCCGGCATCCTGCCGGGGCCGTCTGCGATCGGGGCGATGATCGTCTTTCGGGTTCTCTATTTCTTCGTGCCGCTGGCGTTCGGCCTGCCGGCGCTCTTGATCTCGGAGGCCTATTATCACCGCCGTGGCGGGATATCGGAAGGCTCAGAACAGCCGGCGCGGTGAGAAGCGCCAATAGAGACGGCGAAGGCCGCCGGCAATCTGCGGGATCGGCCAGAAGGGGCGTTTCGGATCGACGATCGCGGTGCCCGGCAGCGCCTCGACCTCGCCCTTGGCGATATCGATGCCGAAGGGGCGAAGGCCGCGGGGTGCGGTGTTCAGCCGATCAATCGTCGCCACCATGGAGCCGGCTTCGGCAATAAGACGCGCAACCTCCTGCGCATTGCTTGCCAGATGTTCAGCGATCAGGTCATTGCGGAGCGCGGTGATTGCGGCGCGGCCCTCGGGGGCAAAGGTTTCTGCCGCCAGATCGCATTCCGTATCCAGTCCCTCGGAGCGGTTGTTGAGATTGGTCGAGCCGATGCGGATGAAGCGATCATCGGCAATGATCAGCTTCGAATGGACGATCACCTCGCGTTCGCCGCCCTTGCCATCGGGCACGACGGCGTAGAAGACCCGCAAACGGCCGTAACGGTCGGCACGCATCAGCTTGCGGATCAGCCGGTTGCGGTTGTTGCCCATCATCAGCCGTTCGAGAAAGCCATGGCTTTCGCGGGTGACGAGCACGACGATCTCGGGACCGTCCTTCTCCTTCAGGCGCTTTGCCAGCGTGCGGGCAACGCCGAAGGAAGCGAGATACTGGGTCTCGATATAAAGATGCTGTCTGGCGGCGCGCAGCGCATCATGGGTCAGGCGGATTGCCTCGCGATGGCCGCGGCGGCTTTCCATTTGACCGGTTCCGTCAGTGCCAGGCCCGCCGGGCAATTGCGCAGCAGCGGCTCAAGATCGGTCGGCCATGGCGCATCTGCGGCGGGGAGGAGGCTTTCGGCGGTCAGCGGCTGCAGATCCTCGCCGATCGACTTTTTCCAGCGGCGGCGGGCGACGTCTCCAAGGAGCTTTGCCACTTCGCCCGTCACCACCGCCTGCATGTCATGCACGGGGCCGTAGGCCGTGCCATCGGGCGAGTGGCGCAGCGGATTGTCGATCGCATGGTCGCGGTCGTCCCAGCGGCGGGCGGTGAGATCAATGCCGCCGACAAAGGCGGTGCGATCATCGATGGCGACGATCTTCTGGTGATGGCTGGCACGCAAGGGGTGGGTGAAATCGAAGCGCAGGTCGATGCGGGGGTGGTCGCACCAGTCCATCTTGCCGAACATGCGCAGGCTCTTGCCGGAATAGACCGGCCCCATGCCCCAGACGAGGATGCGGATTTCCAGCGCGTCGTTTTCGTCCACGAGGCTGCGCAGGAGCGCGCCGATGGTCGGGCCATCCGGGTCGCGGGGGGTAAGCCTGATATCCGGGTTGAAATCCCAGCCGATGATGAAGATCGAGCGTTTCGCCTGTCCGAGCACGGAGGCAAGGCGCGGGAAATAGCCATCGCCATCGATCAGCAGGGAGAGCCGGTCGGCACCGGCGCATCGCCAGGCATTGCGGCCGGGCTGCAGAACCGGCTGTTCGCGGCGGTCTGCCCCGGTCTCCCGGTCGGCAGCGGTCTCAGTAAAGGTCGTTACGTCCAAAATTCCACCCTCGGCCACTCGGGTCGGCCACCCACGATCAAATCGTCGGGTGAACGTCAAGCGCCGCGGCTTTGTTCCCGCATACGCTTTGCGGGATGTCACAGGATGGAACAGGGGCCGGTGCGGCCTGCCGTGGTCTCAGGCGTCTGTCGCAGCTCAGCGCTGCAAGCTCTTCTCGACGCCCTGAAGCGGGTTCAGACGGGTAAATTCCTTGCCGGACTCGCCGTGGAAGACTTCCATGGCGCCGAGCATGAGAACAAGAATGGCGGCGGCTGCGACGAGCAGCTTCCACAGGCCGGATTTCACCTGGGCGCAGGTCGCGTTGTCTGCCGGGTTTGCTGCATGGCTGCCGGTCGAGTTTGCGCCGCGCATGGCCGCACGGCTGACCGAATGCAATTGACTGCGGATATTCATCATTACCTCGTTGGCAGGTATGCCGGTCGTGGCAATCGCGGCACTGGCCCTCAAGCTTTCCCTGAAGCTTCTGCCGGGGCCTCTTCAAGCTCCCCGGTCGGCACGGTGGTTGCGATACACTGTTGCGGAGCGCCTTCTGGCGTCATCTCACCGGCATGAATTCCTTTTTCGTCTGGCCTCGTCATTGATGGCCGTCAAAGCGTGGGCGCGGAATTAGCCGATCAGTGGGCTCCGCGTCAACTCCATGGGGATGTGTGTTCTGGGTTGCGAATTATGCATGGCTCCCGCGAAGGGCGAGGTGCTCGTCTCCTGCGTGTCACCGGGCTTTGCGGCGGGGTTTCCGGCGGAGTGCCCGTGATAAGATCCGGCGCCGGGGTCGGTCTGGCTGCCCGTCACCATAATATAAGGAACTTCGAGCCGTCTTCCAGTATTGAAAGAGAGGTCTCCGGTGCGATGCCGGGGCAAAGGCAGGAGGACTTGAGGATGACACATGCGCGAGAGAATTTCGTCGCATGGTTGCGTAACGCCCATGCCATGGAAGAGCAGGCCGCGACGCTTCTTGCCGCCCAGGTGCGGCGGATCGAAAGCTATCCGGATCTGAAGGCACGGCTGACGCAGCATCTGGAGGAAACGCGGGTTCAGGCGGAATTGCTGAAGGGCCTGCTCGACAAGACATCGGGCGGTGCATCATCTATCCGCGATGTGGCGGCGCGGTTGAGCGGGGCGGCGCAGGGGCTCAGCGGCATGCTCACCCATGACGAGGTGGTCAAGGATCTGACGGCCGGCTATGCGTTCGAACATCTGGAAATCGGCACTTATAGGGTGCTGATCGCAGCGGCTGACGAACTCGGCGATGACGAGGCGCGCGCCGTCTTCGAGCGTATTCTCGACGAGGAGGAGAAGATGGCGCAATGGTTCGGCGACCATCTCGACGGGCTTACCCGCGTCTTTCTGATGCGGGATGAGCGCGACCTTCTGGCAAAGCGATAACGTGGCCGGCTTCGACCAAGCCGGCCTGATTTCTTCGTGCCGACGCAACGCTGACCGACCGAAAATCCTGCCCGATTTTCGGTGGTTGCTGCGAGGGATGCTCGCCGACTGAAACTGTTTCATCGGAGTGCCGGGTTAACCCCGACACCCGTCGAAACAGGTCCTGTGCGCGGATCTCAATTGGTCAAAAGTGTGGATTTTGCCAGCTGGATGGCAAGGTCGCGTTCGTTGCGCGCGCCCTGCTGGTACAGTTCGATGATCCGGACGGCCAGATCAATGGCCGCTCCGCTCTTGCCTGTCAGGCCGCGTTCGGCGCAGGCGTGGTTGAACACGCGTTGCATCAACGCAAGCTCGATGGGCTCGAATGTGGTTGTCGGAATTATCGGGTTCATTTTCAGCCTCCACAAGCGGGGGGCGAAAGCGGTTTTCGTCTTCCAGTCGCCTGTGCCCTAACATTCTCAGGCGATGGCCAGACCGTACTCCTTCCATCACCCTTTGCAAGGCGGGAATCGATTAAAACCCGGTAATGACGCGTTTGTGCAGGTCAGTGAATATACGTAATGCGCTGCACAGCAAGGGTCTGCGTGCGTATGAGGGCCGTGACGAGAACTCCCGAGCGGCGAATTGGATCCGTCCTCGCCGGCTTATTTCCGCTCAAGCAGGAAAAAGGTGGTCGGACCTTCCGGCGTATCGTTGGAGAGCGTGAAGGCCGGCAGGCCGGTGCCGCTTGCTGCTGGCGCATGGACGCGGCCGTCGAGACCGATCGGCGAGAGCGTCCAGTCGTCGGCATTATTGGAAGCGTCTGCGGCCGGCTTGAAGGACAGGCGCAGGCTGCCCTTGCGGATCAGTGCCGGCAGGCGGCCGAAATCCTCGATGATCTTCTCGTCGGCATCGCGAAAGCGCATGCCGGTGTTGCGGGCGTCGGTGGCGAAGATCAGGAGAATGCGCCGGCTTGCGGAAAGCGAGGCGGCGCCATCTATGGCCGAAGCGGAGACGAGGGCGCTGCCGTCACTGGCCTCGACGGTCATGGCACCAAGATCGAGCGGGCGGGGAAGCGTCGCAAAGGCTGCGGCATCCGTGCGGGGCGTCGAGACGGTGATCGTCGTCTTCTGCTGGTCGAGACGGATCTGGCCGGTATCGCTCTGGAACACGCCGTTGCCGGGGTCTGTCGCATTGCTTGCGGCAATCAGGCCGGCCTTTTTCAGCGAGGCGAGCAGTGCCATCGGGTCGTTGCTGTCGCGCGGCTGATGGAAGGAGAAGGGTTCCCGCAGGCCATTCGAAGCACGCAGGCCGATTTTCGAGACGAGGGCGGCAAGCGTCAGATTGTCCGGCTCGCCATTCAGCATGTGGTCGGTCAGATCTTCTTCGCCGCGCACGGCAAAGGGGATGGTGTTGTGGGCCGGCTCCACATCGCCGCGGCGATAGAGGAGGGCGCCAAGCGTTCGCCGGCGCGTGCCACCGGATCAAGGGCGAAGACATAGGGAAGGATGGCCCGCTTGTGCTGATAGGGCTCGCCATAGCGCAGCACGATCGGGCCTGCGCCGTGGCGGCACAGCGCATCCCAATCCTGCAGCGAGGCATAGGCCGGCATCAGGAGGCCGCTTTCGTAGCGGAACGGGTTCCAGAACAGGTGGTCGTATTCGGTGATGATGAAGGGTTTGCCGAGCCAGCGGGTGGCGGCGGCGCGGCGCATGTAAAGGGCGAGATCGGCAATCGAGCTCTTGCCGTCGATCTTCGAACCCGGCTGGTAGCCGGAAACCTCGTCGCGATATGTGTTCATCGCCACGGCATCGAGGTTCTGGCGGCTGAGGCTTGCCTGTACGGTCGGCCAGTTGTTGAAATCGGTGACGGCGCCGCGATAGCCGAGATCGCGCACGACCTTGGTCATCCGGCCGCGGCCGATTTTTCCGTTTCGGTGAAGAAGGCCTGCAGGTCTTTCAGGCGCGGGCTGTCGACATAGCGGTCGGTCGGCAGTTTGACCGAGGCGTTTTCCAGCCGTTCGTTGGCGCCAAGATCGGGCCATGCCGCGCGCAGCGCCGTCGTCGAGCCGTAGCGGGTGCGAAGCCAGGTGTTGAAGGGGCGGCGCAGGTCGTCGGCATAGGCCTTGCCGGGCCTCGCATGGACGACGTTTTCGAATTCCATGCTGTTTTCGTTGACGAGCACGACCAGCGCCAGCGCATCGTCCTTCAAGGGTGTCGTGCCGGTATAGGGGTTCTTTCGGCCGAGGAAATCGGTGACGAGGGTCTGCCAGTGGGCAAAGGCCTTGTCGTCGTAATTGACCTCCAGCTTCAGGCCTTCCGATGGATCCCAGCGGTCGTCGTAACCGCCATAGCCACCGCGCCACGAAGTGAGGCCGTCGACCATCCAGTAGATGCCGTTCTTCTTCAGCGCGGACATCAGATAGTAGATGCGGTCGAGGACGTCGGGATCGAAATCGAAATCCTTCGATCGGCCGAACATCAGGTTGGCATCGGTGAAATGGAAGCGGGCGACGTTATAGCCGTGCATCGCAAGCTGGCGGGCATAACGATCGGCATCGGCGTGATCGGGAAAGCCGCCGGCTGCCGGGCCGAAGGCGAGCGAGGCGCAGTAGAGCCGCTTCGGCTCGTCCGGCCTGCCGACGGTGGCGAAATGGCCGTTCTGACCGGGCGCGATGCGGGTGGCGGCGTCGATCTTCCCATTCGGAAGAAGGCCGGAGAAATCGAGCGGGCTTTGCGGGGCAAACTGAAGATCGATCTCGCGTACCGGCAGCCATGTGGCCGATGCGGATGAGCTTGCCGAGGGTTCAGCCGAGACGGCTGCCGGGGCTGTTGGCGCGAGCGCCAGCGTGGCCAGAAACGCCGTTTTCAACCACGTCCTGCGAGCCCGACTGCTGCGATCGATCATTCTGTCCTCCGACGGGGCGGCTTTCGACCCATGCTTTCGGATCGCGGCGGCCGGCGCAATAGCCGACCGGCAGGGCCGCGGCATGAAAGAGCCAGGCGACGACCGTATAAAGGCCGAGCGAAAAGGAGCCCTTGCGCTGCGACATCAGCGCGACGATCGCGGCAAAGAGCACGATGACGATGGCAAGCCCGGCGAGATGGCTGGGGCTGAACAGGATCAGGGCCAGCGAGACCAGTATCCAGGCCCAGACGAGCGCCCAGAGTTTCAGCTCCGGCAGTTCCTTCAGCATCTGGCCGAAATAGGGTTTGCCGGTCGCAGCCCGCAGAACCTCGCCGATGCCGAAGAGGTATTTCGTCTTCCAGCGACGGACCAGAAGCTTGTAGGAATTGACGTTATGGCCGTAGTGGCGGACGAAACGGCGGTCCATGCGGTAGAGCTCGAAGCCGGTATGGCGGAGGCGGATGCCGAGATCGAATTCCTCATAGCCATGCAGGTTGCGGTCGGTCAGGTAGCCGACCTTTTCGATGGCGCTTTTCCGGTAAAGCCCGCCGCCATTCATCCGGTCGATCGCGCCCGTGCGGTTTTCCGGTGCATTGCGCTGTACGCGGCGGGTATATTCGAGATTGCCGAGCATCATTTCCTCGACATGGCCGGTGACGCCGGCTGCCTTCGGATGCGCGTCGAGATAGGCAAGCGCGTTGGGCAGGAATTCCGGGTCGAGATCCATGTCGCCATCGATCAGGCAGACGAAGGCGTTGCGGGCATATTGAAAGCCCAGTTGCGGGCCGATGCCGCAGCTCGGCCGTGCCGGCGCCTCGATCTGGACGATGCGGACGGGATAGCAGGAGGCGATTTCCACCGTGCGGTCACGCGAGCCGCTATCGGCAAGGATCACCTCGCCGGCAATCGCATCCGGCAGGGCGGAGAGGGCGGCCAGCGCGTGGTCTATGGTGCGGGCAATGCCCTTTTCCTCGTTGAGCGTCTTGATGATGATCGAAACGGTCACGATTTGCCCCTTTGCGGCTCCGGGGCACCGGCGGCGCGGTAGACGGCGGTTGTCTGGCGGCAGATCGACGGCCAGGCGTAGTTCTGCTCGACGTCGCGAATGCGGGCGAGCGCCTGATCCGGGCCGGGCGGGTTGTCGATCTTGCGCTGAAGGGCTTTCGTCAGGGCCTCGACATCGCCTGCCGGGAAATAGTCTTCCGGCGGCAGATCGACCTCGTGATTGGCAGGGATATCGCTTGCAAGAACCGGCAGGCCGTAGCTCAGCGCTTCCAGAAGCGCGATCGGCATGCCTTCATGCAGCGAGGGCAGGACGAAGAGGCCGGCCTGCGAGAAGAGTGCCGCCAGCGTGTCGCCGCTCTGGAAGCCGGCAAGCACGACGTTTCGACGCGGCTTGCCATATTCTCGACCTGCCGGGCATAGCCGGAACCTTCATGATCGGCGCCGCCGACCAGAACCAGCTTCCAGCCGGGCCGCTGCAGTTTCGAGAAGGCGGCGATCAGGTCCGTCTGGCGCTTTTCCGGCACGAAACGGGCAACCATGACGATATAGCGCTGGCGCTCCAGATCGAAGGTTTCGAGGGCGGCGCGGGCAAGCAGGCTCGGACGAACGACGACGCCGTTCGGAATGTGGGTGACGTCGGCGGCATAGCGGCGCTTCATCGTGCCCGTCACATCGCGCGAAACGGCGATCGCGGCATTGGAGAAGCGCATGGCGAGCCGCTCGCCCAATCGGAGCACTGCCTTGCCGAAGGCATTCCACTTCTCGCGGTCATAATCGAAACCATGATGCGTGACGACGACGCGCAGGCCGAGAAGGCGGGCGAAGGGTGCGAAGAGGCCGGGGCCGATGGCGTGGATATGCAGCACGTCCGGGCGCTTTTTTGCGGCATAAAGCACGCCGTAGAGGGTGTGGAAAAAGGCCTCGAAAAGATGCGAGCGCGGCGAGGGAAGCGGGGTGACGTCGATGCTCTTCCAGCTGTGTTTCTGCTTTTCGCCGACATAGCGGCGGCGGGCGACGACCTCGACATCCCAGCCGCGGACGGAAAGCTCCTGGGCGAGCATTTCCACATGCTTCTCGATACCGCCCTGCACATGCGGAATGCCGCGCAGGCCAAGCATCATGACACGCCGGCGCACCGCATCGCGACCGACGATCAGGTCGGGCATGGGAATGATATCGGTCTGGTGAACCGGTATGGCGGCTTCGTCCGGTGTCGGCAGAGGGGAGGAGGCGCGGGCATCGCCGGCGCGCAACATGGTCTCGGTATCCGAGCCATCGGAAAGGTCGGCTTCGGCCGCGCCGTGGTCTTCGGTGCCCTGTTCGAGCGTGCCGTTCGTCGCATTCAGGATGGCTCGATTGTCGTGCCTGCCTGAAACATTCGGTTTCTTGCTCATTGCCTCGACCCAGAAATCATTTCTCGGGCCGTTTCTAGGCAAGGAACCTTCCCATCCCGAAAATTTATTCACTCATATTTTAACGGACATGTGCGGTTTTCGGGCATTCGTCAAGAAGGTTCGAAGATAAGAAGATTATTAATCATGAGGGCGGCAAGCGGTGATTGAATCGGCCTTCGATCATGCGCCGATGGCGCGATAAAGCTCGGCCATTTTCTGCCTGTACACGTCCCGCGAGAAGTCGTTTGCGATCCACGCGCGGCCCGTCAGGCCCATGTCGCGGCGCTCGGCCGGGGAGCGCTGATCCATGGCCGAAAGAGTGGCGGCGAGGCTCTCGATCGAGCCTGCCACGCTGGTCATGCCGGTCTCGTTTTCGCGGATCAGTTCGGGAATGCCGCCGATCGCAGCGCCGATGACGGGGCGGCCGAGCGCATAGGCTTCGAGAACGCTGATCGGCGCGTTCTCATACCATTCAGACGGCAGGACCAGTGCCTTCGAGCGGCCGATCAGGGAGAAGAGCGCATCGCCCGAGAGATGGCCGACGAAAGTAACGGGGGCATCAAGGCTTGTGGCGAGAGCCTTCAGGTCCGCTTCGTCCGGGCCGGTGCCGGCGATGATGAGGCGCTTCCCGGCGCTGGCGGCAGCGCGGATGAGGGTGGTGATGCCCTTTTCCGGCGCAAGCCGCCCGGCAAAGACGAATAGTCGTATTCCTGCCAGTCGGTGGAAAAACGGGCGACATCGACGACATTCGGGATATGGACCAGCTTGTCGGCCGGCCAGCCCCATTCGATCAGCTTTTCGCGGTAGAAGCGGCTCGGCACCGTGATGCGGTCGAGCGTGTCGCGATAAAGGCCGAGCATGCGGTGCAGTGCGGTTTCGGCAAGGACGACGCCGGAGAGCGGCAGCGAGCCCTTGATGCAGCGATGGCGGGCGACGTTGTAGATATGGCCGCCCTTGCAATCCTCGCAGATTTTTCCGTCACGCAGCATTTTATAGGCAGGACAGGCAAGCTTCAGGTCATGCGCCGTCATCACCGTCGGGATGCCGGCCTTTTTCAGCGTCGAAAAGATCGCCGGGGAAATGTGGTGATAGATGTTGTGGGCATGGGCGACGTCGGGGCGTGCCCTGTCGATCAGCGCCTTGAGGTTTTCTGCGCCTCGAAGGAATAGATGACCTTGCTTGCCTGCCGGATCTTGTCCAGCCTGCCGAGCGCCTTGCCGTACTCGATCTCCGAGACGAAATAGTCCGACCAGGGGGAGGGCAGGTTCTGCTCGTGGTGCATGGCAAAGGGCACGACATCCCAGCCGATTTCCTCGAACAGTTTCGTATGATCGAAGAAGACCGCTTCTGCGCCGCCGCGGCGATAGAAGTAGTTATTGATGTTCAGCAACCGCTTTCGGGCGGTCGCCTCGTCATTCTTCATTCCGCATCGTCCTTCCAGCCGAGCTGCGCACGGCATCATCGACGGTGACGATCCGGCAGCCGCGAGCGAGGCAATGTCTGACGAGAAGATCAAACGTGTCGGGCGTGACGCCGTATTCGGTCGGATCCTCCTTCACGTCATGGGTGAAGAAGATCAGCCAGCCGGGATTGTCGGCCACGTCGTCGACCCATTGGGTCAGCTCACGCGCTTCCTGCTCCGGCTGACGGATCTCGACGGCCTTCAGCATCATCGGATCGACAGCGCCGCGATTGATGGCGGCACCGGCGCCGCGGCAGGTCACGAAACGGTTCGACAATTCACGCCGGGCAAGCGGCCAGGCGGCGTTGTAGGGGTAGGCGAAATTGTTCGGATGGGCGGTGATGCCGATCTCGCGCAGGTATTCGGCGCTGCGATCGAGATCCGCCGCCAGAGCCGGGCCGCCGTAATTGCGGATCTTGCCGTGGCCAAACGTATGGCAGCCGATCTCGTGGCCGCGCTGGAACAGGCCAAGACAGCCTTCGCGGGTGATGAGCTTGCGGCGCGGTTCGATCCGGCCCTCGAGGCTGCCGGAAATGTAGAACGTGCCGCGGGCATCGTATTTTTCCAGAATGGCCGCGCCGTTTCTCCAGGCGCTGTCCGGAACGTCGTCGAAGGTGAAGGACACGAGCGGCGCGGCGGTTGCCACGCGCTTCGTCTTCGGCGCCAGGCTCCAGATCAGCCGGTTGCTGGCGCGGTCTATCAATCCATCGACAAATTCAGGCAAATCTTGCATGTCCCGCTTCCCTTACCGGGCCGGCTCCCTCTCGATACGGTCGGCGCTCGCTTCGTAATTGAGGCCGAAAAGTGACATGCAGAACATGAACCAACCGATAAGATATCCCGCAGAACTTTCATAAAGAAGACTTTCGAGACATGTGGTGAAGATCATGTAAAGCCAGATGCGCAGGAACAAACGGCCAGTATGCGTCATTCCGCCGCGCTGATCTATCCTTGCCATGTTGCGCATCGGCAGCACGAAAAACCATATCAGCGATAGAAAAAGCAGCGGGAATCCGCCGATCAGCAGCATTTCCACGTAGGAGTTGTGGGCATGCGAGGCCTGAACCGCCCAGGTTTCCAGCCCTTCGCCGCCATAGACGAGTTCCTCGGTGCGCCAGAATGCCTTCTGGCCATAGCCGAAGATCGGCGAGTGGGAGATGGCGTTGGTCGCCAGCCGCCAGATATCGGCGCGGTTGGTAAAGGTCGGGTCGATGCCGAGCGAGCGGACGATGCCGGCAAGGCCCGGCGACATGGCAGAGCCGACCGCCAGAAGATTGAGTGCCCCGACGCCGCCGAAGGCGATCGGAATGCGCGTCCATGAATAGCGCTCGAAGACGAAGGCGACGAGGACCACGGCGGGCAGCATGGCCGTTGCCGTCTTGCCGCCCGTATGGGCGAGGAAGAAGACCGCCGTTGCCAGAATGAGGATGCCGACGGCGCGCGACCAGACACGGAAGATGAAGAGGCCGCAGAAGGAGAAGAGCACCATGCGGCCGCCGCATCATTCTTGTGGGCGAAATAGCCGCGCCAGGCACCGGCGAGCATGGGCTCGGCGATATCCTGTGCCGAGTGGATCGACAGGTGCGGCAGGAAGCGGATGCCGTAATAGCAGAGCCCGATGCAGAAAAGCGCGCCGACGCTCAGGAGCTTGGCGAAATGGGCGTCGTTTCTGGGCAGAAGCAGGCAGGCATTGGCGCTGATGACGACGAGCGTCGTCAAAAACAGCGCCTTCAGGCTGTTGAAGCTGTGATGCGAGAGAAGGCCGATCAGCACGAGCCAGACGAAGATGATCGACAGCAGCCAGCGCGGTTCCAGAAGCCGGCCGCGCATCTGCGTCATCAATGCGCCGAGCAGCGAAAGTGACGGCAGGGCCAGAAACAGGATCTGGTTCAGCATGTTGGAATTGTTCGTGTCGATGCTGGCCGACGAGGGCAGCGTCAGATCGTAGAAGGGCGTGGTCGAGACGGCGTAGAAGAGGAAGAGCGCCAGAAAGACCAGAGAGCCCAGGAGCCGCCGGTCATTGACCGGCGATGCACCCTCTGCCGATCCCGTCTGGTGCCTCTCCCCCAGATGCGATCCCGTGGCCATCGATCCCGCCATGGCAGGCCTCACGCAAAGCGGGTCAGCCGGGCGTGCCGTTCGCGCGCTGCGGCGAGATGGGCGAGAAGCCCGACCAGAAGGGCGAGGAACAGGCCGAGCATGAAACCACCCGCTGCGCCGCCGCCGAGCAGAAGCACGGTGCGCGGCGGCCAGCTCTTCGTCTTCGGCGGAACCGGCGGCGAGATGACCCGGATATTGCTGGTATCGATGCGCTGGCGCTCGGTGATCTGGTTGGCGCGCTGCAGGTAGCTTTCGTAGATAGTTGCCTTGGCGCGGGCATCCCGCTCCAGTTCGCGCAGGCGCACCTGTGCGTCGTTGTTCGTATAGACGGTCGAGCGCTCGGCATTGGCCTTGACGCGCAATGCATCCAGCGAGGACTTCGCCTGATCCATGTCGGTCTTGGCCGTCTGCAGAATACGGTTCGCCTCGTCGGCAATGGCGCGCTCGATGGTTGCCTGTTCCGACTGCATCTGGATCAGCCGCGGATAGCGGGCGCCGTAGATGCGTGCCAGCGAACTGATCTGCTGCTGCAACTGGTTATAATTGGTGCGCAGCGTCTGCATGCCGGTACTGTCGAAGACCGTATCGGTCGTGGTGCGGCGGCCGGCGACGGCTGAGCGCATCTGGTCGTAGCGGCTCTGGGCCTGGATCAGACGCTGCTGTGCATCGAGAACCTGGGTGTCGAGCGCGCTCGAAATGCGGCTGCTCGTCAGTTCCCCGGTATTGCTTTCCTGAATGTTGTTGGCGCGCTTGAACTGCTCGACCTTTTCCTCCGCCGTCGTGACGGAGGTCTGCATGTCGCCGAGCCGGCTCTTCAGGCTTGCGGCCAGTCGTCCGGCGCTTTCGGCAGAAGACTGGAAGATCTCGTTCTGGAAGGCGGTGACGATCGCTTCAGAGAGTTCCATCGATTTCTGCGGGTCCGAACTCCAGACCGACAGGGTAACGACGAAGGAGCTGACCTCGCGGGTGGCACCGATCCGGTCGCCAAGTTCGCGCATGACGGCGACATCCGGATCGTCGGCCGAGGGATGGCTGCCGCCGCCGAGCAGGTTGGCGAGGAAGGCGAAACGCGGCGGCTTGACGAATTCCGGATCGGTCGTCAGGTGCAGCTTGTCGATGACATCCTTCAGCACGTTGCGCGAGGTCAGCACGCGCATGGTGCTTTCGACTTCGAGCAGCTGGGAATCGCGCGGCTGGGCAGCGGCCATCGGATCATCTGTCAGGACGCCGAGGTTCTGCGGGTCGATGATGAGGTCGGTATAGACCGTATAGCGCGGCGTGGCGGTGGCAGAATAGATATAGGCGGCGATCGCACCGATGATGGTGAGTGCCAAGACCCATTTCAGGCCGTCCCGCAGCCAATAGAGAATGTCGGCAATGCCGATCGTCTTCAGGCTGGCGATCTGCGCCTGGATGACGCCTTCGAGGCCTGCCTTCGGCTCCGGTTCGCTGCGCCGGCGTTCTTCGCGGGCAGGAGGTGTCGGTGGCGGCGGCGGTGTCCAGGCGGCGGAAGAGGGATGCGCGCGAACAGATGCGGCCACGGCCGGATCGGCCGCCGGGCTCACGGGCTGCGGATGCGTCTGCTCAGCATCCGTTCGTGACCTTCGGGCAAAGGCATCGGCGGGCAGGTTTTCGGCAGGGCGATCGTCGAGGTGGTCGAGGAGCGAGCGCGGCGCTGCGGGTCTGGATGCACTGGAGGCCATGGGTCTATCCTCGGCACCGGCCTGTGTTTCCATCGGGGCTGCAGGCTGCGGCTTCCGGTCGTGGGGCTCTTTCGGCCGGTACATTCAAACCTCCAGCCATGCTGCCATCACCTGGACAGACCGCTTTCTCAAAATCGTCTCGTTCATCATTAGGAAGTCGCGATGAATATTATGTTAACCGCATGTCTCATCTTGGTTTCCCGGCCCTTCACTGGGCCGGGGAAGAGGCTGTTGCATAGGCATTTCCGGCACGTTCTGCCCGCTCGGCCCGGTCGCGATCCTTGCGAACCCATTTGAGATAGACCGCCCAGGCGGCAACCGCCATCCCGGTCTCGA
The DNA here is from genome assembly GCA_902167985.1 of Shinella sp. UYSO24. GTDB lineage: Bacteria > Pseudomonadota > Alphaproteobacteria > Rhizobiales > Rhizobiaceae > Neorhizobium. The sequence goes on along the minus strand of CABHNZ010000004.1, from coordinate 234,604 downwards.
TCACATAATAGGAAACGAAGGTGCCGGTGGGGGGGCATACCATGTGGCCCAGGCGGCAAGGGCTGCGCCGATCAGGCTGCCGATGCCGAGCACGGAGGCGCGCGCGCCTGATGGCCGGCAGCGCCCAGCGCCTCGACGGCGACCGCCCATATGCCGACCGGGATCAGCACGAAGCACAGCGCCCGGACGAAATCGACGAGCGACGTATATTGATGGCCGAAGAGATAGGGCAGGACGGGCGAGAGGATCCAGACGGCGATGGCCGAGGCGATGCTGATCGCCATCGCCGCGGCAAAGATGCGTTTCACCCGCTCGCTGGCATGATGGAGGCGGCCTGGCTCGCCTTGGCCGTGCCGGGATAGACGATGCGGTTCAGGGCATCGACCGAGAGATAGCTGCTCTCGATGATGCGCCGCGCGACGCTGTAGCTCGACATGACCTCGGCCGATGTGACGAGGCTCAAGACCAGAAGGTCGGCGTTCTGGCGGGCGGCCTTGAGGATGAAGGGGATGCTGAAGAACAGGCCGAGCCGAAGCTCTTCCCTGACCAGCCTGAACTTCGGCTTGCCGAGGCCGCGCAGCGCATAGAAGCAGCAGGCGAGCATGACCACATGGGCGAGGAACTGCCAGATCACCCAGCCTGCCAGCGTCGAGACGCCGAAGACGAGGCAGGCGAGGACTGCGGCCGTGGTCCTGATCAGCGCAAAGCCCATCACCACCTTGTTGGCCGATGAAAAATTCGAGAAGGCGATGAAGACTTGTTCGGAAAACAGGATGCAGCGCACAAGAATGATGTTGGTGATCAGCATCATGGTGATCTCGAAATCGTTGAGCAGCCGGTTTTCCGAGACGTCGAAGAAGAAGGGCAGCGCGATCGAGCCGATGATGACGAGCGCCACGCCGGTGCCGGAGATCAGCATCATGTTATGGCCGAGCATGGCCGGATACATGGAATGATCGCGGGCAACCCGGCGCACGAGGCATTCGGTGCCGCCGAGGCCGCAGAGATGGACGGCAATTGCCGAGACGGCGGTGATGGCGACGAAGAGGCTGAATTCATGGACGCCGAGGAAGCGGGCCAGAATGGCGAAGGTCAAAAGCTGGGCGGCCGAACTCACGATCAGGCTGCCGCCGGATGCGGCATAGGAGAGCGCAAGCGGCAGAAGGGAGCGGTAGCGTCGGGCGAGCGGCGGTCTGCTATCGGATGTCATGGTCCTCGGGCTTTCGGGATGGAAGCATCTCGTGATGAGACGCTTTCCGCTGCTGCATCGCTTGCCCGTCAGAAAAGACGAAAAAACGGCGCAGCAACAGTCTCGATTTCAGCATGTCTACGGCAAAAACCAAAGTCGGTTTTTCCGCTCATGCTGGAACCGGCAAGTTGCCCGAGAAAAGGTGCTTCTGGTTTGTCCCTCGGGTTGCCCCATGGGTGTTCCGGAAGGCTTCCTCCCTGGCGATCTCGACCGGCGGCGACACCGGTTCGCGACGGCCGTCCTCGCTCTCCCCCTCGCCACGGCCGATATTTGACCATCGGACAGGCGTCGAGACCGCAGACATGCCGTTCATCCCCTCCCGCTACGGAGATCGAACCATGGATCGGTGATAGGGGCAAAAGCCTTACAAGATCTGACCATGATCGCTAAAATTGCGACGATGTGCGAAATAGGCTCAATTCCATAAGGGGATAGCCCGGTCAGGCCGGTTTCATCGACAGGACGAGCGTCGGCCAGAGTTCGGAAACGGTCGGGTGAACGGGCACGGCCCAGCGCAGCGTGTCGTAATCGGCGCCGGCATTCATCAGGTCGAGAACACCGTGGATCGCCTCGTCGCCGCCGGTGCCGAGAATGGCTGCGCCGAGGATCTTTCTCGTCTTTGCATCGCCGATGATCTGCATGAAGCCCTGTGTCTCGCCCTTTTCCACCGCGCGGCCGACCTGTGTCATCGGTCTGGTGCCGACAAGGATGGAATGGCCGGCGGCCCTCGCCTGCGTCACCGTCATGCCGACGCGGCCAAGCGGCGGGTCGATATAAAGCGCGTAGCCGAGCAGGCGGTCTGATACTCTTCGGTTCTCGCCGTCGAGAAGATTGGCGGCGACGATCTCGAAATCATTATAGGCTGTGTGGGTGAAGGCGCCGCGGCCGTTGCAATCGCCGAGCGCGAAAATGCCGGGCACATTGGTGGAGAGATCCTCGTCGACCGTGATGTAACCGCGGGCATCGGTTTTGACACCCGCCTTGTCTAGCCCGAGATCATCGGTATTGGGGGTGCGGCCGACGGCCAGAAGCACGTCGGAGGCGATGATTTCCGGTTCGCCCGCCGTGCAGTCGACGCCGACCGCGATCTCATCGCCGTCTTTGCGGAAGCGGATGCACTCGCGCCGGTGCGTATCGCGATGCCTTCCTTTTCCAGAATATCGCGGACGGCGGCCGACACGTCCTCGTCTTCGCGCGAGACGAGGCGCGGGCCCTTCTCGACGACCGTGACGCGGGCGCGAAGCGGCGGTAGATCTGCGCAAATTCAAGCCCGATATAGGAGCCGCCGATCACGACCAGATGCTCCGGCAGGCGGTCGAGCATGACGATATCGCTATTGGTCATGGCGGGCACATCGGCGACGCCGGGAAAATCCGGGATCGTGGCGCGGGCGCGACATTGAGGAAGATCTGCGGCGCGGTCAGAAGTTCGCCATCGACGCTTATCGTGTTTGCGCTCTCAAACCGGGCATGGCCGCGGATCAGCGTGACATTTTCCATGGATTCGAGCCATGTCTCGTTGCCGTGGCGGCTGTCGAGCGTGACCTTGTGCGAGCGGCGCATGACGGCCGGCATGTCGATTTCCGGCGGCCCGGAGAGGACCACGCCGTAATCGGCACTGCGGCGGGCGATATGGGCGGCATAGGCGCTTGAGACCAGCGTCTTTGTCGGCTTGCAGCCGGTGTTGACGCAGGTGCCGCCGACATGCTTGCGCTCGATGATCGCGACCTTGCGGTCGGCATCGTTCAGCCGTCCGGCAAGCGAGGGGCCAGCCTGTCCCGCCCCGATGATGATGGCATCGAATTGCTGCATCAGCCTTCTCCGAGTTGACGGGATGGTTTTAAGCTTAGCCGCGTGCGGCGATCTTGCCGGTTCAAGCCTAAATGGTCGGTGCTGCCGGCAGGAGCAGGATCAGCACGATCGCGCCGACGATCGCCACGGCATCCTCGATGAAGGCGGCCGGCGGATCACTGCCGAAGCGGGCGGCGAGTTTTCCACGCAGGGAGGCGCCGCCGAGCGTGCCGATGACCGCGCCGATCACGCCGGAGACGAGGCCTGCAAGCCAGATGCCGTAAGGAAGGCCGATCGCGGCGCCGGTCAGGGCACCCATGGCGATGCGGGTGCCGAATTGCGCCGGTACCTTGCGGCTCGGCGTCGAGGGAAGCTGGTCGGTGACGAGTTCCATCGCTGCCGCCAGCGTGAAGATGAGGACCGCCCAGACCGAGCCCATGAAGAAGAGCCAGGAGCCGCCAAGCGGCAGCCAGCCCAGATAGCCGCCCATGCGACCGCCGCCGGCGCCGTCATGGCCCGAAGGCCCGTTACCACGCCCATCAGAAGTGCCAGTATCGCTGTCATGCCGCCGCCCCTTCGTCCTGCCCCTTGGGTGCTACATCTAAAGTCGCAGAGATATTATCGATCCGAACGTCGTTTGAATGCAATATCGGGTAGCAATATTGCCGGATATTCGCAATGATGCGCAATCATAGATGGTAGAGATGAAGTGTCGGGAAGAGGAGCCCGCCTTTCATCGAGATCATTGGCCGGCCGGATTTCCGGCGGTTTGTTGAAAGGGGAGGAGACCCGATGAAATATGTCGTTGCTGCGGCAGGCCTTGCTGCGTTTTCACTTATGTCCATGCCGGCAGCGATGCCTTCGTGGATGTCGGGCCTCTCTTTTGCCGGTGCCGCCCATGCGGCCGGGTTTCCGGAGCGTCAGATCACCATGATCGTGCCTTTTTCGGCCGGTGGGCCGACGGATACGGTGGCGCGGCTCGTGGCTGAATCCATGTCGAAGACGCTCGGCCAGCAGATCGTCGTCGAAAATGTCGGCGGCGCCGGCGGGACGCTCGGAGCCGGCCGCGTCGCAAAGGCGGAGGCCGATGGCTATACGGTTCTCATGCATCATATCGGCATGGCGACCAGCGCCACGCTCTATCGCAAGCTCGCCTATGATACGCTCAACGACTTCGATTATGTCGGCCTCGTCACCGAGGTGCCGATGACGATCGTCTCGCGCAAGGACATGGAGGCCAAGGATCTCAAGGGCCTCATCGATTATGCCAAGGCCAACAAGGAGAAGGTGACGGTTGCCAATGCCGGCATCGGGGCAGCTTCTCATCTCTGCGGCATGCTGTTCATGAGCGCCATCGAGACACCGCTCGTCACCGTGCCTTACAAGGGAACGGGGCCGGCGATGACCGATCTTCTCGGCGGGCAGGTGGATATCATGTGCGACCAGACCACCAATACGACGAAGCAGATCCAGGGTGGTACGATCAAGGCCTATGCGGTGACGTCTCCCGCAAGGCTCGATGTGTTGAAAGACCTGCCGACGGTAACGGAAGCAGGGTTCCCGGCCATGTCCGTCGCATCTGGCATGGTGTCTATGCGCCGAAGGGCACGCCGAAGGAAGCGCTCGAGAAGCTGACCGGCGCGCTGCAGGTGGCGCTCAAGGACAATAACGTTGCCTCGCGCTTCGCCGAACTCGGCACCAAGCCCTCGCCGGAGGCGGATGCAACGCCTGCCGCGCTGAAAGCCAAGCTCGAAGGCGAGATCGCCCGGTGGAAGCCGGTGATCGAAGGTGCCGGGCAATATGCGGACTGAGTGAGCGGGGTTTTGCGCGAGTGGTTCCAAGTGGTTCCAAGCCGCTCTCGCAGCTCCTGGTCGACAAGAGGGGCTTCCTGACCCTCCCCGGCAGGGGAGGGGGATCCAGCCTTGTCGTTCAGCACATCCATTTCTCCCACCATCGGAGACGCCATGCATTCCTTCACATTCGACAAGACAAATCTCGTCTGCGGTCTCGTCTTCGTGGCGACCGGGCTGTTCTTCGCCTATCAGTCGATCGAACTCGATCTCGGAACGGCCTTCCGCATGGGGCCGGGTTATTTTCCCTTCATCCTGGCGCTGGCGCTGATGGCATTCGGCGCGATCATCCTCTTCCAGTCGGTGAGGGTGGAAGGCGAGAGTATCGGGCCCCTGGCGTGGCGGGGGATGCTGTTCATCCTGCCGGCGCCTGTGATTTTCGGGCTCACCGTGCGCGGGCTCGGCTTCGTGCCGTCGATCTTTCTCTGTGCGCTGATTGCAGCCTTTGCCTCGCACAAGATGAAGCCGCTGACGGCGGTCATCCTGTCGGCGCTGCTCACCGTCTTTTCGGTTCTCGTCTTCTCCTATGGTCTCGGCCTGCCGTTCCGGCGCTTCGGGCCGTGGCTCGGCATGTAGGGGGAGGGCGAGAGGATGGATTTCTTTGCCAATCTGGCGCTCGGATTTGCCACGGCGTCATCGATCGAAAACCTGTTCTTCTGCCTGATCGGGGTGCTGCTCGGCACGCTGATCGGCGTGCTGCCCGGCATCGGCGCGACAGCGACGATCGCCATGCTTTTGCCGATCACCTTCCAGCTGGAGCCGGTTTCGTCGCTGATCATGCTGGCCGGCATCTATTACGGGGCGCAATATGGCGGCTCGACCACGGCGATCCTCATCAACATGCCGGGTGAATCCTCATCCGCCGTGACCGCCATCGACGGCTACCAGATGGCGCGGCGCGGAAGGGCGGGGGCAGCGCTTGCGATTGCCGCCATCGGTTCGTTCTTTGCCGGCACAGTCTCGACCTTTCTCGTCGCCATCTTCGCGCCGCCGCTCACCGCCATTGCGCTGAAATTCGGGGCTGCGGAATATTTCTCGCTGATGGTCGTCGGCCTCGTGTCGTCGATCGCGCTGGCGCATGGCTCGGTCATCAAGGCACTGGCCATGGTCGTGCTCGGCCTGCTTCTCGGTTTGGTCGGCACGGATATCTATACCGGCACGCCGCGCTTCACGCTCGGCATTCGCGAATATGCCGACGGGCTGAACTTCGTTGCGGTGGCCGTCGGTGTCTTCGGGGTGGCGGAAATCCTGCGCAATCTGGAAAACGAGAAAACCCGCACGGTGCTGATGGCCAGGGTTTCCGGCCTGATGCCGAGCCGCGAGGATTTTCGCGCGATGATCGCGCCGGTCCTGCGCGGCACGGTGATCGGCTCGATCCTCGGCATTCTTCCCGGCGGCGGGGCAATCCTTGCCTCGTTTGCCTCCTATACGGTGGAAAAGAGGGTTTCGAAACATCCGGAAGAGTTCGGTCATGGTGCTGTGGCGGGCGTCGCCGGGCCGGAATCGGCCAATAATGCGGGTGCGCAGACCTCGTTCATTCCGCTTCTGACGCTCGGCATTCCGGCCAATCCGGTCATGGCGCTGATGATCGGCGCGATGATCATCCAGGGCATCGTGCCGGGGCCGAATGTCGCTTCCGAACAGCCGGCGCTGTTCTGGGGCATCATTGCCTCGATGTGGATCGGCAACCTGATGCTGGTGGTGCTCAACCTGCCGCTGATCGGGCTCTGGGTGAAGCTGCTCACCATTCCCTATTACGTGCTCTTCCCGATCATCATGGCCTTCTGTGCCATCGGGGTCTACAGCGTCAATTCCAATGTCTACGATCTCTATGCGGTCGCCTTTTTCGGGCTGATCGGCTACCTGCTGGCAAAACTGCGCTGCGAGCCGGCACCGCTTCTGCTCGGCTTCGTGCTCGGGCCGCTTCTGGAAGAAAACCTGCGGCGGGCGATGATCCTGTCACGCGGCGATCCCTCGACATTCATCACGCGGCCGATCAGCGCCGGCCTGCTCATCATTGCGGTTGCCGTGCTGGTCGTGGTGTTTTTGCCGAGCGTCAAGAAGAAGCGCGAGCAGGTCTTCGTCGAGGAGGATGGTTGAGGCCGGGATTTCCCGGCCCGCCCGCCGTCAAACCGTCTGCAGGACCTGCAGATCCTCCATTGGGGCGCCGCCTGCGATGCGCTTCAGGAGTATCTTGCCGAGAATATTGCCGGCCTCCGAGAGATCCTCGTAGATCGTCTCGATCTTCGGGCGGATCTCGTCGAAGAGGCCGGATGTCTGCTTGGCCACGAGCCGCACGTCGCGGCCGATCGCAAGGCCGTGGTCATAGGCGGCCGACATGACGGAAAGGGCGGAAACCTCGCCGCCGCAGATGAAGCCGTCCGGCCGGTCGCTGCCCGCCATCGCCTCGAAAACGGTGGCGCGCACCGCTTCCGACTTGCTGTCGAGCGTCACACCCGTTGCAATCTCGAAGGCGACGCCCTCTTCCCGCACGGCGGTCATGAAGCCGTGGCGCATGTGCTGGGCGAAGGTGAAACGGTCCGGCGGCAGGATGATGAAGAGCTTGCGACAGCCCGATGCGATGAGGCTGCGGGCCGCCTTATAGGCGAAGGCGTAATTGTCGTAATCGACGAAGGGATGCGGCGTCGCAAGCTCGGTGCGGCCATGACAGACGAAGGGAAAATCGTTCTCCATCAGAAACTTGACCCGCTCGTCGGAAGGCTGGGTGCGGCTGAAGAGAAGCCCGTCCGCCATGCGGTTTCTCACGATATGGGCGACCGGATCGATGGCCGGCGTATCGGAGAAATGCGGCGTGATGACCAGATGATAGGGCGTGTCGCGAAGGGCTGCCGAAAGCCCGCGGATCATCGAGGCGCCATAGCCTAGAATTTCCTCATGCGGATCGAGAACGAGGCTGATGACATTGGTGCGCCCCGTCCTCAGGCGCTGGGCGGCGCGATCGGGAAAGTAGCCCACTGAGCCCGCCGCCTCGCGCACTCGGCTGCGGGTCTCGAGCGCAATCTGCGGGTCATCGGCCAGCGCCCGCGACACCGTCGTCACGGCGAGACCGGTCAGTTCGGCCACGGTCTTCAGCGTCGGCTTGGCCTTCAAGGCAGCGTTCTGGCCGGGGTGCTGGCCGGAGTTCTGGGCAGGGTTTTGCCCCGTCGGCAGCTGTCCTGCGGCAGTGAATTGCGTGGTCGTGTTTTTGGGCGTGGATCGCCGTCCCCGGTTGTCCAGGTCGTCCAGCGGCATGTCAGTTCCTCCCCCCGTTCCAAGGATCGAAACGGGCCTCCTCTATATCGTTGCAAATTCGCGGAAATTTTCCAGATTTTTTTGCACGGGTTGCGATAATAGTGCGATTTTTGAAAAATATAAAGCAAATACAATAGCTTGATTTATGCGACAAGATTCCGCAAAAAACCTAAACGTGTGACTTGACACATCCCCAACCTATATCGTTATAAATCTTCATATCCGGAGAGGAGCCCGGATTTGGAGGGAATTCTGATGACTATTCGATCGATCAGCAAGTTTGCTGCCGGCGTCGCTATCGTTGCGATGATGGCTGGTGCCGCAAAGGCTGCGGAAACCGTGGAAGTCCTGCATTGGTGGACATCCGGCGGTGAAGCGGCAGCGCTTAACGTTCTGAAAGAAAACCTGCACAAGCAGGGCGTCGAGTGGAAGGACATGCCGGTTGCCGGCGGTGCCGGTTCTGCTGCGATGACCGCGCTTCGTGCCCGGGTGACGGCCGGCGATCCGCCGACCGCGGTACAGCTGCTCGGCTTCGACCTGCGCGACTGGTCGGAAATGGGCGTTGCCGCCAATCTCGACGATCTCGCCGCCAAGGAAGGCTGGGACAAGGTCATTCCGCCGGCACTGCAGGCGTTTCGAAGTATGACGGCCACTGGGTTGCAGCCCCGGTCAACATCCACTCGACCAACTGGCTGTGGCTGAACAAGGCTGCGCTCGACAAGGCCGGCGGCAAGGTGCCGACCAATATCGACGAGCTGTTTGCGCTTCTCGACAAGTTCAAGGCCGACGGCATCATCCCGCTCGCCCATGGCGGCGTTCCGTGGCAGGACGGCACGCTCTGGGAAGCCGTGGTTCTCTCCGTCGGTGGCCCGGACTTCTACAAGAAGGCCGTTCTCGACGCTGATCCGGCAGCACTTTCCAGCGATACGATGAAGAAGGTCTTCGATGACATGTCGAAGCTTCGCACCTATTTCGACCCGAACTTCTCCGGTCGCGAATGGAACCTCTCCACCGCGCTCGTCATCGAAGGCAAGGCCGGCGCGCAGGAAATGGGCGACTGGTCGAAGGGCGAATGGCTGCGCGCCAAGAAGGTACCCGGCAAGGATTTCGTCTGCATCCGCTTCCCCGGTACTCAAGGCTCGGTTCTGTTCAACGCCGACCAGTTCATGATGTTCGACGTGGGTGACAAGCAGAAGGACGCGCAGCTGAAGATGGCATCCGCCGTCGAGGATCCGGCCTTCCAGATCGCCTTCAACACGGTCAAGGGCTCGGTTCCGGCCCGCACCGACGTGCCGGACACGCAGTTCGACGATTGCGCCAAGAAGGGCATGAAGGATCTGGCGGAAGCCTCGTCCAAGGGCACGCTGATGGGCTCGCTTGCCCATGGTTATGCCCAGCCGGCTGCCGTCAAGGAAGCCATGCTGGACGTTATCACCCAGCAGCTCAACGGCCAGCTGACCACCGAGGCAGCGCTGAAGCGCCTGCCGGAAGCGGTCGCTGCGGCGAAGTAATCGACGCATCCGCGCCAGACCCTTCCCGACAAGGGAGGGGCTGTGCGCTGACAAAGGCCTCAAGTCTCGCGTGCGTCATGCTCGGGCTTGACCCGAGCATCTGCAAACGTCTGATTTTATTGACGTGGTCAGATCCTCGGGTCAGGCCCGAGGATGACGGCATCTGAGCACAGAGGGTTTGTCGTTGAATTGCCCCCCGCCCCAGACATGGGGAGGGGTTTCGCCCAGCTGCACCATTCGCATTCGATTTTGGCAGCGGGTTGCCGCAATGCCTTGCGCCTGTTGATCCGACCATGACCGGAGACATTTCATGACAACAATAGAACCGGTGCCCGTGGTTGTGCCAGAGAGGCCGCGACGCTCGTTTGCAGATGGTCTGCGCAACGGCCTGCCGAAGCTCGTTCTCGCACCGTCCTTCGCCATCATCCTCGTTTTCGTCTACGGGTTCATCCTGTGGACGGTCTATCTGTCGTTCACCACATCGCGCATCCTGCCGGTCTATAAATGGGGCGGGTTCGATGCCTATTACCGGCTCTGGTCGCAGCCGAACTGGTATGTGGCGATGCAGAATCTGGCGATTTTCGGCATTCTCTATATCGGCATCTGTATCGCCATCGGGCTTTTCATCGCCATTCTGATGGACCAGCGCATCCGGGCGGAAGGAGTGCTTCGGCCGATCTTCCTCTATCCGATGGCGCTGTCCTTCGTCGTCACCGGCACGGCATGGAAGTGGTTCCTCAATCCCGGCCTCGGGCTTGAGAACACCATGCACAATCTCGGCTGGACAAGCTTCAAGTTCGACTGGCTGGTGAACCCGAACATGGCGATCTACACCGTCGTGATTGCCGGTGTGTGGCAGGCATCCGGCTTCGTCATGGCGATGTTCCTGGCCGGCCTTCGCGGCATAGACGGCGAGATCGTGAAAGCCGCGCAGATCGATGGTGCCTCGACGGTTTCCATCTACCGGCGGATCATCATTCCGATGCTGCGGCCGGTGTTTCTCTCGGCCTTCATCGTGCTCGCGCATATGGCGATCAAGTCCTATGACCTGGTGATTGCGCTCACCGGCGGCGGGCCGGGCAATGCCACCGAGCTGCCCTCCACCTTCATGTATTCCTACACGTTTACCCGCAACCAGATGAATGTCGGTTCGGCGAGTGCGGTGATGATGCTGATGGGGATTACCGCGATCATCGTGCCCTATCTCTATTCCGAACTGCGGGAGAAGAACCAATGAGCGGCGCAACAGACACCGTTTCCGCCGGCTCGGCGCGTTCGGCCCGCTATGTCATCTATGGCGCGCTGATCGTTCTGGCGCTCATCTATCTGCTGCCGCTTTACGTGATGGTCTCGACCTCCTTGAAATCGCTGGACGAGATCCGCGGCGGCGACATGCTGGCGCTTCCTTCGAGCCCGTCGATCGCCGCCTGGGTGAAGGCCTGGGGCGAGGCCTGCATCGGCGTCTCCTGTGTGGGGATCAAGGGCTATTTCTGGAACTCGATCAAGATGGTGGTTCCGGCCGTCATCATCTCGACGCTGCTGGGCGCGCTGAACGGCTATGTGCTGACGAAATGGCGCTTTCCGGGCCACAAGATCGTCTTCGGCATGATGCTGTTTGCCTGTTTCATTCCGTTTCAGGCAGTGCTGATTCCGATGGCGCGGCTCTTGGGCGCCATGGGCCTCTCCAATTCCACGACCGGCCTCGTCATGGTGCATGTGATCTACGGTCTCGGCTTCACGACGCTGTTCTTCCGCAACTATTACGAGGCGTTTCCCGATGAGCTGATCAAGCGGCGATGATGGATGGCGCGGGCTTCTTCCGCATCTTCTGGCGCATCCTCTTGCCGACATCGGGGCCGATCATCGTCGTCACCGTCATCTACCAGTTCACCAATATCTGGAACGACTTCCTGTTCGGCGTGTCCTTCTCGTCCGGCGAGGCCTCGCCGATGACCGTGGCGCTCAACAACCTCGTTTCGTCTTCCACCGGCGTCAAGGAATACAATGTCGATATGTCCGCGGCCATCTTCGCCGCGCTGCCGACGCTGTTCGTCTATGTCGTTGCCGGTCGCTATTTCGTGCGTGGCCTGATGGCCGGCGCGTGAAGGGATAATTTCCGATGAGCTTTCTCGAAATCAAGAACCTGAAGAAGAAGATCGGTCCTGTCGAGGTGCTGAAGGGCATCGACATCACGCTGGAAAAGGGCGGGTTTCTCGTGCTCGTCGGCCCTTCCGGCTGCGGCAAGTCCACGCTGCTCAATTCGATTGCCGGCCTTCTGCCGCCGACATCCGGTGATATCGTCATCGATGGCGAGGTGGTCACGGACCTGCATCCTTCCAAGCGCGATATCGCCATGGTCTTCCAGTCCTATGCGCTCTATCCGAACATGACGGTCGAGGAAAACATCGCCTTTGCGCTCGAAATGCGCGGCGTCGACAAGGCCAAGCGCGAGGCGGCGGTGGCGCAGGTGGCGAAGACGCTGCAGATCGAGCATCTGCTGAAGCGCCGGCCGAGCCAGCTTTCCGGCGGCCAGCGGCAGCGCGTCGCCATGGGCCGTGCGCTGGTGCGCCAGCCGCGCGTCTTCCTGTTCGACGAGCCGCTTTCCAACCTCGATGCGAAGCTGCGCGTCGAAGTGCGCGCCGAGATCAAGGCGCTGCACCAGAATACCCATGCGACGATCGTTTACGTCACCCATGACCAGATCGAGGCGATGACGCTTGCCACCAAGATCGTCGTCCTGAAGGAAGGCTCGGTGCAGCAGATCGGCACGCCGGCGGAGATCTATAACCGGCCGGCCAATCTTTTCGTTGCCGATTTCATGGGCTCGCCGGCGATGAACATGCTGAAGGGCATTACCACGCATGGCGGCATTTCGCTGTTCGGCAATGTCGGCGTGACCGTGCCGATGCCGTCGTCCGTCACGTCGCGCTGCCGGAAGGAAAGGCCGTCATTCTGGGGCTTCGGCCGGAGGCGATTACCGATGGCGGGCTGACCGATCCGAATGCGCGGGCGATCGCCCATGTGGATGCCGAGGTGACGATGATCGAACCGACCGGATCAGACACGTTCGTCACCGGCAAGCTCGATGGCGCAAGCTTTACCGGCCGGGCGCGGGCCGAAGTGCCGGTGGAACTCGGCCAGCGCTTTCGTTTCGCCTTCAATCTCGACAAGGCGGTGGTCTTTGATCCCGATAGCGGTCAGCGGATCGGCTGACGCATGAGCGGGTGCGGCGGTGAACTGCCGGCATCCTGCCTGTGGTCACGGCCTTTACGGTGCTGTGCCGGTGCGGCTCATATCGGTTGCCAGCTGGCCGTTCTGGCGCAGAAGATTGGCATAGACCGAGGCATATTGCTGGGCGCTGCGCTCCCATGAAAAGCGGGCCTTCATCGCCTGGTTCTGCAGACGCGCCCACATTTTCGGATCTTCATAGGCATGAATGGCGCGGCGCAGCGCAAGCCGCAGGCCATCGGTCGTGACCGGGTGGAACTGAACGCCGGTCGCGACGCGGGCGGACATGGCCGCGTCATTGGCGTCGATGATGGTTTCCGAAAGCCCGCCGGTGCGCGAGACGACCGGCACGCAGCCATAGCGCAGGGCATAAAGCTGGGTGAGGCCGCAGGGTTCGAAGCGCGACGCTGGACGATTGCGTCAGAGCCACCATGGATCAGGTGGGCGGTCGGTTCGTCATAGCCGATATGTACCGACATGCGGCCGGGGAAGCGCTGGGCGGTGCGCAGCAGCTGCGCCTCGATCGCGTGGTCGCCCTGGCCGAAGACGATGACCTTGCCGCCCTTGAAGATGATCTCGTCGGCGGTATCGGCAAACATGTCGAAACCCTTCTGCCATGTGAGACGGCTGACGGCGGAAAAGACCGGGCCGTCATCCATGTCGAGGCCGAAGCGCTGCAGAAGCACCGTCTTGTTCTCGCGTTTGCGCTTCAGCGTCGCGACATCATAATTGCGTGGCAGATGCGGGTCGGTGGCCGGATCCCAGATGTCGAGATCGATGCCGTTGACGATGCCGCGCAGAACCGAGACGCGCTCGTTCAATATGCCGTCCATGCCCATGCCGAAGCGCGGGGTCAGGACCTCGCGGGCATAGGTGGGGCTGACGGTGGTGATGGCATCGGCGGTCTGCAGACCGCCTTTGAGGAAGCTGATATCGCCGAAATATTCCATGCCGTCCATGGCATAGAGCGTGGTCGGCAGGCCGATCATCGGCAGGATATCGGCGCTGTACTGGCCCTGGAAAGCGATATTGTGGATGGTGATGACGCTCGGCACGCCGATGCCCATCTCGCGCAGATAGACCGAGGTGAGGGCCGACTGCCAGTCATGGGTATGGATGATATCGGGGCGCCAGCGGGGATAAGCCCGCCGGCGATCTCTGCTGCCGCCTTGGACAGCGCGGCAAAGCGGCGCCAGTTATCCGGATGGTCGGTGCCTTCCGGATCGACATAGGGCCGCCGGGGCGGTGAAAGAGTTCCGGCGCATCAAGGACAAGGAGATTGAGCCCGTCGATACGCGCCTCGAGGATGACCGCATGGGTGCCGAGAAGATCCTCGATGGTTGCCACCCGTTTCGGTGCCGGATCCGCGGATGCCAGCCGCTTCATCACCTGCGGATAGCCGGGGATGAGCGAGGTGGTCTCGACGCCGAAGGGTTCGAGCGCCTTGGGCAGCGATCCCGTCACGTCTGCAAGGCCGCCCGTCTTCACCAGGGGAAAGATCTCCGAGGTTACGGACAGCACTCTCATTTCAGGAACATCCCCGTTTCTGCAGACAACCGGCGCGGCCTTCTCACGGCGGCGAAGCCGGGGAGGCACGAGTTTCTCCAGAAAGACGGGGGGTGACGTGTGGGTATTCATCATGGCTTTCTCCTCCGCTCGGCCGTTGCATCATGGAGAACGCATGTCTTCCACTTGCCTGTATTGACCCCCTCCTCGGGGAAAAACGGGGTTGTGGAAGAGTTGAACGCTAAAGCCATTGACCGTCCCAGCTAAAACATCGTTTTGGCGCGGCGGAAAACCGCCGCGCTCCTTCGCGTGCCAAAAGGCCAATGTCACAAATCTGGTGTCACAAGTCTGGTGTCATAAGTCCGGGCCGCCGCGCGATGCGGGCGACCCTTACGATGCCGTTGCGAGTTTGCTGCTTTTCTTGCGTGCGGGCGCTTCTGCCTTGGCGGCAACTGCCGCGGGCTTGGTTGCGCTGGTAACCGGCTTCTTGGCCGGGGCTTTCGCAGTCTTTGTCTTGGCGGGCTTTGCCGCCGCTGCCGACTTGGAAGCCTTCTTGCGGGCGGGCTTGTCTTCAGCCACCGGCTTCAGCGTGACGAATTCAAGCTTCGCCCGCTCCCAATGTTCGAAATCCTTGCCGCTGGGATAACCCTCTTCCTCCCAGAGCTCGTAGGCACGTCGCTTGATCCAGTCTTCGTTGGAATCCGCCATCTTCGTCTCCATTCGCCCAACCGCCCAACGGGGGTGCTGCGAAAAAGTTCCACTGAAAATCACCAACCGCCCCTCCCATGAGAGGCGGGCATTTCCATTCCATCCAGCCGGGCGGAACTTTGTGGGAGATACGCGTTTGGAAGCGCCCGGGTGGCGACGCTGCAGTGCAAAAGGTACTGCGAGAATCACGCCGGCGCAACCGGCCGTTTTGCCGGGAAATCAAGCCGGACAAAGATTCGGTGAAGAGAAAAGACAGGCGGAACGAGGGGATGACCGGAACAGTGCGGTCGCTCCCCGGTTTTGTTCTTGAAGCCTGCCGTCATCACAAAAGGGAGAGAACCATGCAGGACAGGATGAAGATCTATCGCCTGGTGCCAACCGCGCCGGAGGACGACCCTAACTGGCAGAATGCAACCGCCCATGGCGAAGTGGTGGTGAGAGCCAAGACCGCCGGCGATGCGCGGGTGGTGGCAAGCGACGCGGAACTGGATTTCACCGAGATCGATGCGGCACCTGCCGAAGGCAATTCCACCGATATGGCGAGCGCCTTCCGCAGCGAGAAACTCTACAGCGTCATAGAGGACCATAGCGGCCGCTATGTGCCGAACGGGCCGCGCGGCGTCATCGAGGGCCGTGTGCGGGTCGATACGATCATGCCGACGCAGCTTTGAAGCGCCGGACAGTTTGAAGACCCTGCTCCCGTTCGGTTGATGGGGGCAGGGAGGTCGTTGCGGGAGGTCGTTTTACCGGCGGGGTGGACGGTGCCCGAGTTTGGCGGGTGCAGGCGACCAGCCAGCCGCGCGGCCATCATCGTCCTTGGTATGAGTGGGAGGGGCGATGAGGCGGGGGCCATGAGTGAGGGTTGACGAGCGTCGGGGCGAGGAGTGCCTCGCCGATCGGTACTGCGGGTTTTCAGCCGCCGGCCTTTTCCGAGCCCAGCTTTTCGCCCAGCGCCTGTTGCAGGTCGCGCGCCAGTTTCAAAAGGCGATCGGGGACATGTTCACTCTCGATTTCGGTCAGAAGAACCGAAACCTTGCGGTTCACCCGCCGTCCCATCCGTGTCTCGACTTGCGCATCAGCTGCGATTTTTCTCGGCATTCCGACCTCTGAGTTCATCACTCGGGTTCTGTCCGGTTTTCCCGGCCCCAAGCCCTTTCGCTACGGCGAAAGAGCGGTTCTCAATCAAGCCCGTCCTCTTCTTCTTACAGCATCCGGGCAGCGTTCAGGTATCTCGAAAAAGTCACGCTGGCGGAAAAACAACGTCCGGAAGACGTGGCGCAGGCTGCCCCTGCAACGCAGGCGGGCGCTCTCCTATCCGGAAAGCGCCCGTTTTGTTCCAATGCCGCAATGTGAAACCGGCCAGGATAGCGGTCAGTGCTTCGGTGGTTTCGGCGTGCCTTTCGGGATCGATGTCACCGAGGCCGAGACGGGATCGCTTGCCGGGAAGGTGTCTTCCAGCCCTTCCTCGAGTTGCTGTTCGAGATCGGCCTTGTCCTTGGCGCTGCGGGCCGACTGGGCGGGTTTTCGTTCGGCATTCCTCTCGGTGCCGTTCCCATTTTTCAGACCCGGCGAGCCGGGATGGATATTGGCGGCCATGTCGTCCTCCTTCGTATCGAAGCGATATGAGACAAGAACGATATGGCCGGATGCTTTGTTCCTTTGTTCGAACGCCCACGGCCACGCCCATGCTTAGGCCCACGCCCATGCCACCACCGGCTGCGGAACCAAACAGCCGAGAGATGCGTTTGCCAGACGATCACAGCAAGAGATCAGAACGCGCTTCGAACGCGAAGCGCGGCCGGGGCATGCGTCCTGAACCATATGCGACGATATGCAGGGAGAGGTAAGCAACGGTGTCACCATCACAGTTGAACAACGATCCCGTTGATAATCCGGTCAAAAACGGCCGCGGCGGGAGGGGGGATGGATCCCGCCAATGATCCGGCAAGAACGGATATCGTCAAGCTCATCCCCGCCTTGCGTGCCTTTGCCCGCACGTTCTGCCGCAACCCGGCGGATGCGGATGATCTGGTGCAGGAAACGCTGATGAAGGCGCTCGGCAATCTCGACAAGTTCGAGCGCGGTACGCGGCTGAAATCCTGGCTCTTCACCATCATGCGCAACACCTATTATACGCGCTCGAAAGTGCTGGGACGGGAGGCTCCCGGGCTGGAGGAAAATGTCTCCGGCGATCAGGCCGTGGCCGCCTCGCAGGAGATGACGGCACGGGCGCATGAAGTGCAGCGGGCCCTGCAAAACTGCCATCGCATTACCGGGAAGTGCTGACGCTGGTGGCCATTCTCGGCGAGAGCTACGAGGCGACCGCTGAAATCTGCGGCTGCGCCGTCGGCACCGTGAAGAGCCGGCTGAACCGCGCCCGCCACCAGATCCTGCAGGAACTCGGCGAGGAGGGGGAGGGCTGAGCTCTCCAGCCGCCGCTCATCGATCAGCCGGATGACCGGCAAGGCGTGCCCAGCGCTGGTGATCGCGCCATTCGCCGGCGATCTTCAGATATTGGCGGGAAAAGCCTTCCTTCTCGAAACCGACCCGCTCGATCAGCGCCAGTTGACGCCTTGTTATCTGGCTGGATATTGGCTTCCAGCCGGTGGAGGCCGAGATCGTCGAAGGCTATCCGGCAGACGGTCTCGACGGCTGTCGTCATCAAGCCCATGCCCGCATGCGCCGCCATGCCATAATAGCCCAGATAGGCGCTGCGAAACCCGCCCCAGACGATTTCGGTAATATTGACGACGCCGACGATGCTGCCGTCTGCTGCTGCGCGGGCAATAAAGCCGATATTCGGCCCGGTCAGCATGCGGCCATACCAGGCGTCGAAACCATCGCGATCGGTGAAGGGCCGGGCGAAGGGGGCGTGGTAGGCGCGGCTTGCAATATTGGCGGCCACAAGGTCATCGGCATCGGCCGGTCGGGCAGGGGCGACATGGATTTCAGGCATGGAGGGCTCGTATCTCGTCGGGATGGAATGCCGGGCGGCGTATCGAGGCGCGCCAATTTTCGTCCCTGTCATGCCTCGTCGAGCATCAGGGCGCAACGGCTGAGTTTTTGGCCGCGGTGATCGGCATGGGCAGCATTCTTAAGATGTGCCGGAGTATTGTTCGGGCGCTGCCATGAAAAATCGGGCAGCTTAACCCTTCAGGATACTCCCATGCGAAACATCATCGCTCTGGCGTTGCTTGCAGCCAGCTTTCCGCTGCTTGCCGAGGCCAAAACCATCAAGTTCCCGAGTGAAAAGCCGATCGCCAGCATCACCATTCCCGACAGCTGGGAGCCGGAAGAGACCGAAAGCGGCGTGCAGGGCACGTCGCCGGACAGTGCCGTCTACCTGTCGGCCGATGTCGCCAGCAGCCGGTCGATCGAAAAGGTCAGCGGCGATGCGGTCGATTTCCTTACCAAGAACGGCGTCACCATCGATCCGAAGACCCAGAAGGACACGCCGATCACCGAGGTGAACGGCATGAAGATGACGACGCTCGAATGGGACGGCAAGGACGAGGATGGCCCCGTCAGCGTCGGCCTTCTCTTCGTGCAGACCTCCGGCGATCATGCGCTTGTCGTGACCTATTGGGGCAGCAAGGGCGATGAAGACAAGCATGATGGCGAGGTCAGGACGATCATCGGCTCCATCAAGCCTGCCAAGTAAGTCCGCCAAGTCCTTTGACCAGGTGAGCGGACCGGATCACGCCGCCAGATCATTCTGTCCAATCGAACCGCCGCGGTGGCCTCAGGCATGACCTCATGCCACCCGAACCATTTTTGCGTATCGCCGATGCCGCCTGGCATCCAGCCGCATGCCGGGCTGATGTCGCCCTTATGTCGCCCTGGGGGGGGGCGCTTTGGTGCCGCCTTGCCGCCTTGCTGTCTCCGCCATGCCGGTCCGCTCCGCTCCCGGGCATTCGGGTTGTGCCCTTTTCTCCTCCACATGTCCGCAGGCCTGTTGCGTCATCTGCGATGCGCCCGGTCGCCTATGCAACCGTCGATATTGACAGATGCCGAATTTCGAATTACGACTGACGAAAATTGAAAAACGTCACTGGTCATTCGAAAGTCAACACAATGGATATTGCAGGCGCGGCAGTGGATAGTGTGAGGCAGGAAAATATCGACCGCATCCTCGATGCGGCCGAGCGGCTGTTCAAGCATTACGGTTACACCAAGACGAATGTCGCCGACATCGCCCGCGATCTCGGCATGTCGACGGCCAATATCTATCGTTTCTTCGCTTCCAAGGCGGATATCCATCAGGCGCTTTGCCGGCGGATGGTCGATGCGGTCTATCAGATGGCGGTGGCCGTCACCTCGGGCGAGGCGAGCGCCTGCGAAAAGCTCAAGGCCTATGCGCTTGCGCAGCACCGGATCACCGTCGAGACCATGCTCGACGAGAAGAAAGTGCATGAAATGGTGGTGGTCGCCATGGAGCAGAACTGGCCCGTCATCGAGCAGCATATCGAGCAGCTGCGGCTGCTCTGCCAGGGGATCATTGCCGAGGGCATTGCAACCGGAGAGTTCCGGCAGCAGGATGCTGCATTGGCATCTGAAAACTTCATGTCGTCGATCGTCATCCTCTGTCATCCGCAGCTGGTGGCGAAATGCCTTGCGGAAACCCGCATCGGCCAGCCGGAAGACCTGATCGACTTTGCGCTTAGGGCGCTGAAATAACGCAGGACAGAACGGCTTCAGGTTGCGAGCGGGGCGCTCGGGCAGAGGCCTTATCATCAACGATGACGAGGAGTGGGGACGATGTCTTCGCCAGTTTCGAGATTTGCCTATCGTATCGGTTCCAGCCTTGCCGTCACGGCGCTTGCCGTGGTTCTGGCCTCCTGTTCGGACGAGAAAAAGGCCGAAGCACCAGAGGTGGTGCGGCCCGTCAAGGTGGCCGAGATCGGCCAGCCGGATGCGGGGCGCAAGCTCATCTATTCAGGCTCCGTCAAGGCGCGCACCGAGATGAACCTCGGCTTCCGCGTCTCGGGCAAGATTACCGACCGCCTCGTGGATGTCGGCGACCGGGTCCAGGCCGGGGAGGTTCTGGCAAGGATCGACGATACGGACTATCAGCTGTCGCTCGACAGCGCCAAGGCCAATCTCGCCTCTGCCCAGAAGCAGGCCGAGATTACCGAGATCGCGCTCACCCGCGCCCAGACGCTGCGTGACAAGAATGTTTCCTCGCAGGCCGATCTCGATCAGGCGACGCTCTCGCGCGATCAGGCGATTGCCTCGCGCCAGTCTGCCGAGGCTTCGCTCGATCAGGCGAAGAACCAGGTGGCCTATACGGAACTCAAGGCCGACAAGCCCGGTATCGTCACCGCCGTCAGCGCCGATGTCGGCCAGGTGGTGGCAAGTGGTTCTGCGGTTCTGACCGTTGCGCTCGACGGTTCGAAGGAAGTGCAGATCGCCGTGCCGGAAATCGATGTCGCCCAGTTCAAGCCGGGCAAGGCGGTGACGGCACGCTTCTGGTCCTCCGATAATGTCGTGCTCGACGGCAAGGTCCGTGAGGTGGCCGGCAGCGCCGATGCCCAGTCGCGCACATTCGCGGTCCGGGTTTCGCTGCCCGACGATCCGCGCGTGCTTCTCGGCATGACGGCGACCGTCGTCGCCTCGCTCGACAATTCCACACCCGCCTATTCCATTCCGCTCGCAGCGCTTGCCAAGAAGGGCGATCAGCCGATCGTCTGGGTTGTCGACAAGGCCAAGGGCACCGTCAGCTCGCGGCCGGTGACGGTTGCCGATTTCTCCGACGACGGGGTCAGGATTTCCAAGGGGCTTTCCACCGGCGATATCGTCGTCTCCGCCGGTACGCAGTTCATGAAGGACGATCTGAAGGTGAAGCTGCCGGAAACGGTCTCTGCACGCTTCGGCAGCGTCAACAGCATGAGCACCGCGTCGATTAGCGCATCCGGCAGCAACTGACCGCGTGGGCTTTTGCCCTTCCGCTTCTTTCGAAGGATCAAGACCATGTCGTCGTCTCACCATCAGCCGCCGTCTTCAGGCTCTCACTGGGGCTCCCATACGCCCGCTCCCGGCGCGCCATCGCCTGGAAAATTCAACCTGTCGCGCTGGGCCATCCAGCATCCGAGCATCGGCCGCTTCCTCTTCGGCCTGATCATCATCATGGGCGTGCTCGGGGTGATGAATATGGGCCAGAAGGAAGATCCCGATTTCACCTTCCGCGTCATGGTGGTGCAGGCCGCATGGCCGGGCGCCTCGATCACCGACATGGAAAACCAGGTCGTCAACAAGATCGAGCGCAAGCTGCAGGAAGTGCCGCATCTCGACTGGGTGAAGTCCTATACCCGCGCCGGCATGTCGATCACCACGATCCAGATCAAGGGCGATACGAGCGGCCAGCAGGTGTCGGACGCCTTCTATCAGGTGCGCAAGAAGATCGGCGATATAAAGCAGGATCTGCCGACAGGCCTGCAGGGTCCGTATTTCAACGATGAATTCGGCGATACCTATATCACGCTCAACGCCATTGTCGGCGACGGCTATACCTATCCGGAGCTGAAGCAGTTCGCCATTCAGGCCCGGGACATGCTGCTGGCCACGCCCGGCGTCGAAAAGGCGACGATCCTCGGCGATCAGGCGCAGAAGATCTTTATCGATGTCTCTTCCAAGGCCTTGGCCGAGCGCGGCCTGACCGTCACCGACGTGCAGAATGCGCTTTCCGGCCAGAATGCCGTCGATGCGGCCGGTACCGTCGAGACGCATGACCGCTCGGTACGCATTTCCGTCGAGGGCGGCATCAAGTCTTCCGCCGATATCCGCGAATTGCGCATCCGCTCCGGCGATCAGGTTTTCCGGCTTGGCGATATCGCGACCGTCAAGGACGGGCTTGAAGATCCGTTCCAGCGCAAGTTCCGCTTCAATGGTCAGGATGCCGTCGAGATCGGCGTCGTGATGGGCAGCGGCCACAAGGTGACGGATGTCGGCAAGCAGGTCGAAGCGACCTATGCCGCCTCGAAAAGACGCTGCCCGTCGCGTCGAGGTGCACCAGATCTCCAACCAGCCGGAAGTCGTGACCGAGGCCGTGGGCGAATTCACCCAGGCGCTGATGGAGGCGCTGGTCATCGTGCTGATCGTCTCCCTGATCTCGATCGGCTGGCGGTCTGGCATCGTGATCGCGATTGCCATTCCGCTCGTCCTGTCGGCCACGCTTGCCATCATGTATTACATGGGCATCGAATTGCAGCGCATCTCGCTTGGCGCGCTGATCATCGCGCTCGGGCTTCTGGTCGATGATGCGATGATCGTCGTCGAGATGATGGAGCGCAAGCTGGAAGAGGGCCTGCCGCGGCTGGAGGCTGCGAGCTTTGCCTATTCCTCCACCGCATTCCCCATGCTCACCGGCACGCTGATTACCACGGCGGGCTTCATTCCCGTCGGTTTCGCCGCTTCCACCGCCGGCGAATACGTGCGCTCGCTGTTTTTCGTCGTCGGCATCGCGCTGGTGACGTCATGGTTCGTCGCGGTCTATTTCACGCCGTGGCTGGGCTACATGATCCTGAAACAGCGGGCGCATGTGGGAACCCACAAGGATACGTATGATACCGGCTTCTACCGCCGCCTGCGTTCCACCGTTGCCTGGGCCGTGCGCCACCGGCTGATCGTGATCGCGATGACCTTCCTTGCCTTCGGCGGCAGTATCTACGCTTTCAAGTTCATTCCGCAGAGCTTCTTCCCGCAATCCTCGCGGCCGGAAATCCTCGTCGACATGTGGCTGCCGGAAGGCACCAGCGTCTACGAGGTGGAACGGCAGGCGAAGGCGCTGGAAAAGGAAGTGATGGCCGATCCGGATCAGAAGTTCGTCGCGACCTTCATCGGCGAAGGTGCGCCACGCTTCTTCCTGCCGCTCGACCAGCAGCTGCGTAACCCGAACTATGCCCAGCTGCTCGTGATGTCCAAGGGGCTCGAGGAGCGCGAGCGGCTGATCGTCAAGCTGCGCCATATCCTTGCCACCGATTTCCCGACAGTGCGCGGCAAGGTGGATCGCCTCTTCCTCGGGCCGCCCGTCGGCTGGGCCGTGCAGATGCGCGTCACCGGTCCCGACAGGGCAGAGGTTCGCCGCATTGCCGATCAGGTGAAGGAGCGGTTCGAACAGCAGCCCGGCTATGGCGCGATCCATGACGACTGGATGGAGCCTGTGACCGCGATGAAGCTGGTGATCGATCAGGACCGCGCGCGTGCGCTCGGCGTGACCTCGCAGCGGGTCCGGCAGATGCTGCAGGCGGCCGTCTCGGGTGCTCCGCTCGGCGATTTCCGCGATGGCGAGGAAACCGTTTCGGTGGTGCTGCGCGAGCCGGATGCGACCCGCAACCTGCTCTCTGCCGTCAATTCGGTCTATATCCCGTCGGATCTCGGCGGCTATGTTCCGGCTTCGCAGGTGGCGCATATCGTGCCGGTGATGGAGCAGGGGATCGAATGGCGCCGCGACCGCCTGCCGACGATCACGGTGAAGGCGACGCTGCCCGACAGCGTCGAGCCGACACAGGCCTCGATCAACCTCTATAACAGCATGGCCGATCTGCGCGCCCAGCTGCCGGCCGGCTATCACATCGATATCCAGGGCGGGGCGGAGGATTCTGCCGAGAGCCAGCAGTCGATTGCCGCCAAGGCGCCGATCATGCTGCTCGTCATGCTGGTGCTGCTGATGATCCAGCTGCGGCATTTCGGCAAGGCGATGCTGGTGCTTGCAACGGGCCCGCTCGGCATTATCGGCGCTGCGATTGCGCTTCTGATCTCGGGTGCGCCCTTCGGCTTCGTCGCCATCCTCGGTGTGATCGCGCTTCTCGGCATCATCATCCGCAACTCTATCATCCTCGTCGACCAGATCGATCAGGATATCGCAGCCGGCATGCACCGGCAGGAGGCGATCGTCGGCGCTGCCGTTCGCCGCTTCCGGCCGATCATGCTGACCGCGCTTACCGCCGTTCTGGCACTGATCCCGATCTCACGGGGTCTGTTCTGGGGGCCGATGGCCTATGCGATGATGGGCGGTATTCTGGTTGCGACCGTGCTGACGCTACTCGTGCTGCCCGCCGCTTACGCGCTCTTCTTCGGCCGCGAGCCGAAGGCCAAGGCAGGCGAGGGAGAAGAGGCCGCCAATCAGGGCGACCTGTTCGACCATCACGAGGGGCTGAAAGTGGCTGCGGAGTGAGGCTTTGCGGGAAAGGGCGGGGGGATGTCCCTGGCCCTTTCCACTCCCATCACCCGCGTCCCATAAACGCATCTCTTTCCTTCTCCACCGCTGCGAAAATATAGTCGGCGACGGCCCGGAACCTTGGGACATGTGCCGTATCCCTATGGCGGATCAGCCAGTAGTGGCGGGTGAGCTGGACTTCTGCGCCCAGAACCAGTTCGAGATCGCTCTGCCGGTCGGCGATGAAATGCGGCAGGATGCAGAGGCCCTGGCCTTTCCTGGTGGCCGTCAATTGCGCAAAGATGCTCGAACTCTGGAAGCGCGGCTTGATGCCGGGATGCACGTCTCCCAGATAATCGAGGCCGGGCGCGAAAATCATGTCCTCGATATAGCCGATGAACGGGTGATCGAGGAGGTCCTCGCGTTTCTTCAAGGGCTTGGCATTGGCGAGATAGGCTTTCGAACCGTAGACGCTCAGCCTGTAATCGGTGATCTTCTCGATCCGGTAGGGCCCCGCCTTGGGCGGGTCGAGCGACACGGCGATATCCGCCTCCTTGCGCGACAGCGACATGATCTGCTGGATGGTCACAAGCTCCAGCGACAGGTTCGGATGGCGTTCGGCAAAGTCGCCGATCTGGTGGGCGAAGAAGAAATTGGCAAAGCCTTCCGGGGCGCTCAGCCGGATGACGCCGCGATGGGCCGTGGCGCCCTCGGCGATATCGGCCTGCAGCCGGTCCGCCTCCTGCTCGATCCGCTCGGCCGTTTCGATGAAGCGCTGGCCCATCACGGTCAGCACATAGCCGCGCGGATTGCGTTCGAAGAGCTTTACTTTCAGGGCGAATTCCAAGCGGTCGATACGGCGCGAGACGGTGGCGTGGCTGGTGCGCAGATGGCGTGCGGCCGTCGACAATTGCCCGGTGCGGGCCACCGCCAGAAAATATTGCAGGTCGTCCCAGCTGAAATTCGGGTGCCAGGGGACATTGGGATTCCAGCCCGCCGCGGTCGGCTGCCCCTTATCGGGTGTCGCATCGGGCGTCGCGTCTGGCGGTGGATCGGCCGGGACATTGCTGGCCAGATCGTGCGTTGCCCCGGTCGTTGCCTCGGTCTGCGCACCAGTCGTCGCAACTGCCTTGGTGCCGGCCCTGGTATCGGCCCTGGGATCGGCCTTGGCACCGGTCATGACATTGGTCTCGGTATTGCTCTTCGCATCGGTCATCGATCCTCCCTCGTGCCCGCTTGCCATCTGCCCCCGACCTCCCCGTCGCGGGCGGGCATCTGTTCAAAAATGCACAGATGCTGTCCGTAATTAATTAAACGCTGATGCTTGCGTCAACGGGTGTTTTCCTCAACCATGCAGCTACGGCGTATCGCTTTGAGGAGGGCGAGCCGCCATTTTTGAACAGAGTGACAGGACATTTCGAGAGGCCTTGGGGCCTCGATGCATATTCCGGTGGGCACATTCTCTGGGAGGAGAACTTATGCGCAAGACCATTCTGGCGTCGCTGGCCTTTTCGCTGGCGGCCGCGACGGCGTTGATTCCGAGCATTTCTGCGGCTCAATCCGCCGACAAGCTTTCCGATGGCAAGGTCAAGATCGGCATCCTGAACGACCAGTCCGGCGTCTATGCCGATTTCGGCGGCAAGTCGTCGGTCGAGGCGGCCAAGATGGCGATCGAGGATTTTGGCGGCAAGATGTTCGGCGTGCCGATCGAGATCGTCGATGCCGATCACCAGAACAAGCCCGACATCGCCTCCAATATCGCCCGCCAGTGGTATGACACGCAGCAGGTGGATGCGATCATGGATCTCACCACGTCCTCCGTCGGTCTCGCTGTGCAGGCGCTGTCGAAGGACAAGAAGAAGATCACCATCAATACTGGCGCGGCGACCACCGATCTGACCGGCAAGGCCTGCACGCCCTATGGTTTTCACTGGGCCTATGACACGCATGCGCTGGCCGTCGGCACCGGCGGCGCGATGGTGAAGCAGGGCGGCGACAGCTGGTTCTTCCTGACGGCCGATTACGCCTTCGGTTATTCGCTGGAGCAGCAGACCGGCGATTACGTGAAAGCCAATGGCGGCAAGGTGCTGGGCTCCGTGCGCCATCCGCTTTCGACGCAGGATTTCTCGTCCTTCCTGCTGCAGGCGCAGTCTTCCGGCGCAAGGTGATCGGGCTTGCGAATGCCGGCCTCGATACCGCAAACGCCATCAAGCAGGCCGCCGAATTCGGTATTACCCAGGGCGGCCAGCATCTGGCGGCGCTGCTCTTCACGCTGGCCGAAGTCAACGGTCTCGGCCTTGAAGCGGCACAGGGGCTGACGCTCACCGAGGGCTATTACTGGAACCTCGATGACAAGAGCCGGGAGTTTGCGAAAAATTCTTCGCGCGGACGAAGAAGATGCCGAACATGATCCATGCCGGCACCTATTCGGCGGTGACGCAATATCTGAAGGCGGTGCAGAAGGCCGGAACCGACGATCCGGAGGCGGTCTCCAAGGCGTTGCATTCCATGCCGGTCGACGACTTTTTCGCCCGCGGCGGGACTGTCGGGGCGAACGGCCGGATGATCCACGACATGTATCTCCTGCAGGTGAAGAAGCCTTCGGAGAGCAAGGAACCGTGGGATTACTATAACGTGCTCGCCACCATTCCCGGCAAGGAGGCTTACATCGATCCGGCCAAGAGCGGCTGCGATCTGGTGAAGTGACGCCGATGGCTGTCGCGGCACAGACAATCGTCGAAGAGCCGCGGGTGGTGCTTTCCGCCCGCGGCCTGACGAAGAATTTCGGCGCCTTTGCCGCCGTCAAGAATGTCGATCTCGATGTCCATCATGCCCGCGTTCATGCGCTGATCGGGCCGAATGGCGCGGGCAAGACGACCGTGTTCAATCTGCTCACCAAGTTTCACCAGCCCTCGGCGGGTGAGATCATGCTGCTCGGCAATGATATCACCAGGACGCCGCCGGACCGGGTGGCGCGGATGGGGCTGGTACGGTCCTTCCAGATCTCGGCCGTGTTTCCCTATCTCTCGGTCCTCGACAATGTGCGGGTGGCGCTGCAACGGCCGAACCGGCTGTCGACACAGTTCTGGCTGCCGATGTCATCGCTCGACCGGCTGAACGAGCGGGCCGACGAGCTGATCTCGTCGGTCGGGCTGACGCGCGAGCGCAATGCGCTGGCCGCCGATCTCTCCTATGGCCGCAAGCGGGTGCTGGAGATTGCGACGACGCTGGCGCTCGATCCGAAGGTTCTGCTGCTCGACGAGCCGATGGCCGGCATGGGGCAGGAGGATATCGGCACCGTGTCGTCGATCATCCGCGAGGTGGCAAAGACCCGCGCGGTACTGATGGTCGAGCATAATCTCAAGGTCGTCGCCGATATCTGCCACCATGTCACGGTGCTGCAGCGCGGGGAGATTTTGGCCGAAGGCGATTATCAGGCGGTTTCGCAGGATGAGCGGGTGCGGCTCGCCTATATGGGTTCGGAGGAGGCCTGATGGGAAAAGCTCTGCTTTCCGTTTCCAAGCTGAATGCCTGGTATGGCGAAAGCCATGTCCTGCACGGCGTCGACATGACGATCGGCGAGGGCGAGATGATTACCATTCTCGGCCGCAACGGCGTCGGCAAGACGACGACGCTCAGAACCATCGTCGGCATCATCCGCGAGCGCAAGGGCGAGATCCGCTTCGGTGATCGCGACATGCTCACCGTGCCGCTGCATCGGACGGCGCATCAGGGGATCGGCTTCGTGCCGGAGGAGCGCGGCATTTTTCCACGCTGTCGGTCGAGGAAACCTGATGCTGCCGCCGGTCGTCTCCAAGGGCGGCATGTCGCTGGACGAGATTTTTGAACTGTTTCCGAACCTCCATGAGCGCCGCGCCAGCCCCGGCACGAAACTCTCAGGCGGCGAGCAGCAGATGCTCGCCATCGCCCGCATCCTGCGCACTGGCATCCGCCTGCTCATTCTCGACGAGCCAACGGAGGGTCTGGCACCTGTGATCGTGCAGCGGATCGGCGAGGTTCTGAAAAAGCTGAAGGAGCGGGGGATGACGATCCTGCTGGTCGAACAGAATTTTCGCTTCGCCAGCCGTATCGCCGACCGTTTCTACCTGATGGACCACGGCCAGATGGTCGCCGATTTTCCCGTCCGCGAACTGCCGGAGCGGATGGGCATGCTCAACAAGGTTCTGGGGGTCTAGGGATGATGACGATCTTCGGCATTCCGCTTCAGGCGTTTCTCGGCCAGCTGCTGATCGGGCTGATCAACGGGTCCTTCTACGCGCTCCTGAGCCTCGGGCTTGCGGTGATCTTCGGCCTGCTCAGGGTGATCAACTTCGCCCATGGGGCGCAGTATATGCTCGGCGCCTTCGTCGCTCTTCTGCTGGCCCAGAATTTCGGCATCAACTACTGGTTCGCGCTGATCCTCGTGCCGATCATCGTCGGCATCTTCGGCGTCGTCATCGAACGGCTGATGCTGTCGCGGCTCTATTCGCTCGATCCGCTCTATGGCCTGCTCTTCACCTTCGGGCTGGCGCTGACGATCGAGGGGACGTTCCGTTATCTATACGGTGCTTCCGGCCAGCCCTATGCGCCGCCGCCGCAGCTGACCGGCGCCACCAATCTCGGCTTCATGTTCCTGCCGATCTATCGCGGCTGGGTGGTCGTGCTGTCACTCGTTGCCTGTATCGGCACAT
Source organism: Shinella sp. UYSO24 (assembly GCA_902167985.1). Lineage (GTDB taxonomy): Bacteria > Pseudomonadota > Alphaproteobacteria > Rhizobiales > Rhizobiaceae > Neorhizobium. The sequence goes on along the minus strand of CABHNZ010000004.1, from coordinate 205,665 downwards.
GGCTGCTGATCGAGAAGACCAAGCTCGGGGCTTATCTTCGGGCCGCAACCGAGAATGCGACGCTGGTTCAGGCTTTTGGCGTGAATGTGCCCGTACTCCTGACGCTGACCTACGGGCTCGGGGCAGCACTTGCGGCCTTTGCCGGGGTGCTGGCGGCACCGGTCTATCAGGTGTCGCCGCTGATGGGCTCGAACATCATCATCGTCGTCTTTGCCGTGGTCGTCGTTGGCGGCATGGGCTCGATCATGGGGGCGATCGTCACCGGTTACATGCTCGGCATAGCCGAGGGGCTGACCAAGGTTTTCTATCCGGAAGCATCCAATATCGTCATCTTCGTCATCATGGCGATCGTGCTTCTGATCCGCCCGGCTGGCCTGTTCGGGAAGGATGCGTGAGATGAGCGAGGTCATTCCCGTGAACAACAAGCATATGAACAGCAAGCGCGAAACGACAGCATCGGCGGGACGGCAGGAACGCTCAGTGCGGGCAAGTCGCACCTATGCGATCTTCCTTGCCATCGGCCTCGTCTTCCTTGTCGTCGCGCCGATGTTTCTCTACCCGATCTTCCTGATGAAGCTGTTGTGCTTCGCGCTCTTTGCCTGCGCCTTCAATCTGCTGCTCGGCTATACGGGGCTCTTGTCCTTCGGACATGCGGCCTTCTTCGGCGGGGCGGCCTATTTCACAGCGCATGCGGTGAAGGAATGGGGCTTTTCGCCGGAATTCGGGCTGCTTGTCGGCGCAGCCGGGGCGGCTCTGCTCGGGCTTGTCATGGGCTATGTGGCAATCCGCCGGCAGGGCATCTATTTCGCGATGATCACGCTTGCCCTGTCGCAGATGTTCTTCTTCTTCTGCCTGCAGGCGAAATTCACCCATGGCGAGGATGGCATCCAGTCGGTGCCGCGCGGGCATCTCTTCGGCTTCATCGATCTCAACGACACGTCATCCATGTATTATTTCGTGCTGGCGGTGTTTCTGATCGGCCTCGTCATCATCTGGCGCTTCATCAACTCGCCCTTCGGGATGATTTTGAAATCCATCCGCGAAAACGAACAGCGGGCGATTTCGCTCGGCTATTCGGTGGCCCGATACAAGCTTGGTGCCTTCGTCATGTCGGCGGCGCTGGCGGGGCTGGCGGGCGGGTTGAAGGCGCTGGTCTTCCAGTTCGCGACGCTGACCGATGTCGCCTGGCAGATGTCCGGCGAGGTGATCCTGATGACGCTTCTGGGTGGCATCGGCACGCTGATCGGGCCGATCTTCGGGGCCGGTCTGGTGGTTGCCCTGCAGAACTATCTGGCGACCTCGGAATTCCCGGTGACGATCATCACCGGCCTCGTCTTCATGGTCTGCGTTCTGGTCTTCCGGCGCGGCATTGTCGGCGAGTTCTACGCGTCGAAAATCGGGCGCAAGCTCGGCTTCGAACATCGGCGGTAAGCGCAACAGAAAACCTGCAGTCTCATGGCTCGCTCCCTTCTCAGGTAGGAGAAGGGAGGCGGCTGGATTGAAAGCGACATGAAATCCATGACCACTTACGACTATATCATCGTCGGGGCCGGCAGCGCCGGATGTGTTCTTGCCAACCGGCTTTCCGCCGATCCGGCGAACCGGGTTCTGCTTCTGGAAGCCGGCGGCAACGACAATTATCACTGGGTACATATCCCCGTCGGCTATCTCTACTGCATCAACAATCCGCGCACCGACTGGTGCTTTACGACGGAAAAGGAAGAGGGGCTGAATGGCCGGTCGCTCTCCTATCCGCGCGGCAAGCTCCTCGGCGGCTGCTCGTCGATCAACGGCATGATCTATATGCGCGGCCAGGCGCGCGATTATGATCTCTGGCGGCAGATGGGCTGCACCGGCTGGGGCTGGGACGATGTCCTGCCGCTCTTCCGCAAATCCGAGGATCATTATCGCGGCGGCGACCGTGAGCATGGCGAGGGTGGCGAATGGCGGGTGGAAAAGGCGCGCGTGCGCTGGGCGGTGCTCGATGCGTTCCAGTCGGCGGCCGAGGAGGCGGGCATTCGTAGAACGGACGATTTCAACCGCGGCGACAATGAGGGATCGGGCTATTTCGACGTCAACCAGCGGTCGGGCATTCGCTGGAACACGGCCAAGGCCTTTCTGCGCCCGGCGATGAAGCGGGCCAATCTTGACGTGATGACCAAAGCGCAGGTGAAGCGGCTGATCATCGAGGAGGGGGCGGTTTCAGGCGTCGAATTCGTCCGCGACGGGGTGGTGGAGAAGGTGTTTGCGCGGCGGGAAACCATTCTTTCGGCCGGTGCTATCGGCACGCCGCAGGTGCTGGAGCTTTCCGGCATCGGGCGCGGTGAGATCCTGCAGGCGGCGGGTGTTCCGGTCGTGAAAGAGGTGCGGGGCGTCGGCGAAAACCTGCAGGATCACCTGCAATTGCGGATGGTCTACAAGGTGACAGGCGTACCGACCCTGAACGAGAAGGCGTCCAGCCTGATCGGCAAGGCGTCGATTGGGCTCGAATATGCGCTGAAACGCTCCGGGCCGATGTCGATGGCGCCGAGCCAGCTTGGGATTTTCACCCGGTCCGGCCCCAGCAAGGAAACGGCCGATCTCGAATATCACGTCCAGCCGGTGTCGCTCGACAAGTTTGGCGATCCCGTCCATGCCTTTCCGGCGATGACGGCGAGCGTGTGCAATCTGCGGCCCGAAAGTCGCGGTTCGGTGCATCTGAAAGGCCCGGATTTTGCGGCCGCACCGGCGATCCGGCCGAATTATCTCTCGACGGCGGGGGATCGCGATGTGGCGGTGAGATCTATCCGGCTGACGCGCGAGATCGTCCGCCAGCCGGCCTTCGCGCGGTTCAAGCCGCAGGAATACAAGCCCGGCCCGGCCTATGAGACGGATGCGGATCTGGAGGCGGCGGCGGGCGAGATCGGCACGACGATCTTCCACCCGGTCGGCACGGCGCGGATGGGGAGCGATCCTGAGAGCGTTGTCGACATCAGGCTGAAAATGCGCGGGATTGCAAAATTGCGCATCGCCGATGCGTCGATCATGCCCAATATTACCTCCGGCAACACCAATTCACCGACGATCATGATCGCCGAGAAGGCGGCCGAGATGATCTTGGCGGATAATCGGTGACGGACAGGCGATAGAGCGGAGTGGCAGTGATGGCTGAAGGCGTGAGCGAGACGGGGAATGGAGGGCAAGAGGTCATCTTCGAGCGCGTCGGCTCGGCGGCAATCATCCGGCTCAACCGGCCGAAGGCGCTGAACAGCCTGACGCTCGACATGGTGCGGGCGATCAAGCCGGCCATGGCGGAATTGTGCAGGATCCTGCCGTCACCTGTGTGGTGATCAAAGGAGAGGGCGAGCGCGCGTTCTGCGCCGGCGGTGATATCAGGGCCATACACGATCTCGGCAAAATGGGTGAGGGGGAGGCGGCCGCGCAGTTCTGGCGCGAGGAATTTCCGCTCAATTATACGATCTCGCATTATCCGAAGCCCTATGTGGCGCTGATGGATGGTATCGTCATGGGCGGCGGCGTCGGGGTCTCGGCGCATGGGCGGCACCGGGTCGTGACCGAGAGGACGCGGCTTGCCATGCCGGAAACCGGCATCGGTTACGTGCCGGATGTCGGCGTGACATGGCTTCTCGGCCGTGCGCCGGGCGAGGTTGGCACATGGATGGCGCTGACCGGGCTCGAACTCGATGCGCCGATGCCATTCATGCCGGGTTTGCGGACCATTGTGTTCCTTCCGGCCGCCTTGGCGATCTCGTTTCGGCTCTTGCCGGACTGCCGGGCGGGCTGGCCGGGGATGAGGCGCATGCGGCGGTGGAGGGAGTGATCGCCGGGCTCTCGGTTTCTGCCGGCGAGAGTCGGTTGGCTGGCGAACGGGATCTGATCGATCGAGCATTTGCCGGGAAGACAGGGGCCACACAGGCACGGGCCGCGCATGCACGCGCCACGGATGCAGCTGCAAGGCACGGAGGGAGCGGTCATGTGGGGGACGGGCATGGAGATGCCGGGGCCGGCGGGAACAGAGCTGGAGAGGCCAGTCACGGAGGAAACGGGGCTCGACCGGCGACGCCTGTAGCTGCCGGGTATGGAGAGGCCGGGGATGATGCCGATACGGTGGAACATATCCTTTTCGAGCTCGATGGCGAAGCGGGCGAGTTCGCGAGGATGACGCGCGAGACGATCCGCCGCCGTTCGCCGACCAGTCTGAAACTGGCTTTGAGAATGGTGCGCATGGCGCGGGTGAGTTCGGGTCTCGTCGAATGCCTGGAGCGGGAGTTTACCGTGGGAACTGAAATCCTGCGCCATGGCGATTTTTACGAGGGGGTGCGGGCGGCGATCGTTGACAAGGATCGCAATCCTCAATGGTCGCGCGACCCTTGCCGAGGTGACGGATCAGGATCTCGACCGCTATTTTGCCGGCGGGCAAGCGGTTCTGTTTCCCGACCACCGGCTCTAATCACTGAACAATCTGGGAGGATATCATGGCACGCATCGCTTTCATCGGGCTCGGCAATATGGGCGGGCCGATGGCCGCCAATCTGGTGAAGGCGGGGCATCATGTCTGCGGCTTCGATCTTTCCGCAGGATCGGTCGCGGCTGCCGAAGCGGGCGGCGTGGTTGCGGCGCGCACGCTTGCTGATGCGGTGAATGGCGGCGCGGTCAATGGCGGGGAGGGCGGTCATCACGGCGCCGGCAGGGCCGATTGCGTCATCACCATGCTGCCGAAGGGCGAGCATGTGCTTTCCGTCTGGCATGCGCTGGCAGCGCTTCTTTCCGAAGGCGCTTCGGAGGACATGCTGCTCATCGACTGCTCGACGATCGATGTGGGAAGCGCCCGCGAGGCGCATGGGCTGGCGGATGCGATGGGCTGCCTGTCGCTCGATGCGCCGGTTTCGGGCGGCACGGTCGGAGCGTCTGCCGCGACGCTGACCTTCATGGCCGGCGGATCGTCTGCGGCGTTTCAGAAGGGCGAGCCGATCCTTGCGGCTATGGGCAAGCGGATCGTCCATTGCGGCGAGGCGGGCGCCGGGCAGGCGGCGAAGATCTGCAACAACATGATCCTCGGCATTTCGATGATCGGCGTGGCGGAAGCATTTGCGCTCGGGGAAAAGCTCGGGCTCAGCCATCAGGCGCTGTTCGATGTGGCCTCCACCTCGTCGGGCCAATGCTGGGCGCTCACCACCAATTGCCCGGTGCCCGGCCCGGTGCCGACCTCGCCTGCCAATCGCGATTACAGGCCGGGCTTTGCCGCAAGCCTGATGCTGAAGGATCTCAACCTGTCGCAGGAGGCGCCGGCCAGTCAGGCGCGGCAACGCCGCTTGGGAAGCATGCGAGCGAGCTTTATGCCGCCTCGAAAAGGCCGGCCATGGGGGAGAGGATTTTTCCGCCATCATCAATCTGCTGCGCGAGCGGGCAGGGTGAAGCGCAAACGGCTTCAGCCACGCCGGTGGTTCCGGCATGGGTGGGGCATTAGGTGGCATGAGTGGGAATGGGGCAGGCAGGGCATGCGGGGGTAGAAGGTAGATTTTCATCTGCCTGCCCCGGCCGTTTCATCCGGTTTCCTGCGGGACGTGCCAGTTCCCGCTTTCAACCATCTTCCACGACCATCACCGGAAACCGTGCCCCTTTGTCGAAGGGCGAACCGGGAGGATGGCCGGTTCGCGAACCCGGTTTCCCATCCGATGACGAGGTGATTGTCACCCAGGCTTGGGGAGGGTGGATGACGCGTGTGGCGATTATTTCATATGTGTCTGATGCGGCTGCGGAATTTCTTTGGCGTGGTTGAATTTGTGCAGCAGCGTGTGGAACCGGTGAAGCTCGGCCCCATCCCATCCTTCGAAGCGTGAGAAGAAGGCCCGCGCCTTCAGTGCGTCCGATGCCTTCATGCGCGCGCGGCCCTCTTCGGTGAGGCTGTAAAGCGTGCTGCGCTTGTCGTCCGGATCGCTCCGGGCGCTGGCAAGGCCCGCCTCGCACAGGGATCTGCCAAGGCGGCTGATGGCGCTCTTGTCCATGCCCAGACTATCGGCCAGCTGGCCCGCTTTCGATGTGCCCTGTGCCGCAAGCAGGACGGCCAATTGATAGGCGGCCGGTTGCAGCTGCGGCGCGAAACAGGCGGAGGCCGCCGACATGAGGCGCGCGATGCAACGAGCAGGGTGCTCAGCTCGCTGCCGATATCTTCAAGCGTTTTCGTGGCGTCCATGTCCGTCCATCACATCCAAGGCATTTGGTTGACATATGTCCACCAAAGTGATTGGTTGATTTATATCAATTAAAGTGAGGCATGGCCATGGCGATCCGCCGCAAAATCGTTATTACCGGCGCAACCGATGGCATTGGCCAGCGTGCGGCCCTGCGTCTGGCGCGAGAGGGTGCCGATCTTGTGCTGACGGCGCGCAACGAAGAGAAGGCCGACAGAACGAGAGCCCTGATCGAACGAGCTGCACCGGACACACGGGTGACGGTTTACCCCGCGGACTTCACGGATCTGGAGAGCGTGGCGGCGGCAGGCAGGGCAATCGTCCGGGATCACCCGGCGATTGACGTGCTGATCAACAATGCCGGCCTGCATGCCTTCTCCCAGCGCGTGACCGGAGACGGATTTGCGGAAATGACGTCGGTGAACTATCTCGCGCCCTGGCTTCTGACGCGGATCATGCGCGAAACGCTGTTGCGCCCGTCGCTGTCTCTGTCCCCATCCCGAGCCCGGCCCGGGCCCCGTATCGTCACCGTCGCCTCGCAGGCCTCCCGCCAGAGCGGGGCGGTGGATCTCGATACTGTTCTTGCCGATATGTCCGCATTCACAGCACGCGGGTCATCGCGGCATTATGGCCGCAGCAAGCTCATGGATATCATGTTTTCTCTTGAACTGGCGCGGCAGCTTGAGGGCACGGGCGTCAGCGCCCTTTGCCTGTGTCCCGGCTTCAATGTTACGGGGCTTGGTCGGGAGCTGAGCTTTTCCACGCCGCTTGCCGGGGTTTTGAATTTTATGGGGATCGGTGATCCTGAGCGGGGCGCGGCGATCATTGCACGGGTGGCGACCGATCCGGCATTCGACCAGAGAAACGGCGCCTATGTGTCGCGCCGCAGCGACCGTGACATCGCACCCTTTCCACCCGCCGATGACGAGGGTGCCCGGCGCGCATTGTGGGAAAAGACCGAGGCGCTGCTATCCCGGTTCCTGTGAGCGGTCTGGCGGAAATCCCGCCTCCGGGTCAGGACAGACCGAAGGCGGCGCGGGCTATCTGGCAGGCTTCATCGCCCGGCGAACATTCGCGACAGACATCGGGCCGGAACTCGTAATTCAGGCAGGCGGTCTTTTCGCCGACACGGCCGGACAATGCCGAACAGCGCTCGCCTTCGCAGCGCATGCCGCGCTGATCGTCTGCAACGAAGCGGGCCGGGATCAGATCCAGCGCCTCGTCCGTCTCCATGGTGAAGCGTGGCCATTCGGACGAGTAGGAACAGCAGGCGCCGCAGGTCTGGCAGTCGAAATCGGCTGCAATGCCCATGCCGTCATCGAAACTCATCTGATCCTTGCCTCATGTTCTTCGTCGATTGCGGTGATTGTACCACGGCGGTCATCGTCGAGGCATGAAAAGGTGCGAGCCAGAGCCTGCGCCACCGGCTCGACGAGGCATGCTCTATCACTGTCACGTGGTGTCGTCATCCTCGCCACACGGGCGAGGATGACGGAAGAGAGTTTCGACCAGTCATCGCGACATGAAAAAAGGCGCGAGCCGAAGTCCGCGCCTTTTCCTGATCACTTCCGGAAACCTCAGTTCATCTGGCTGACGAAGCGGGTTTCGAGATAGGCTTCGACGGCTTCCGAGCCGCCTTCGGTGCCGTAGCCACTGTCCTTGATGCCGCCGAAGGGGACTTCCGGCAGGGCGAGGCCGTTGTGGTTGATGGTCAGCATGCCGGCTTCCACTTCGCGGCCGAGCGCATGCGCCGTCTTCACCGAGCCGGTGAAGGCGTAGGATGCGAGGCCGAAGGGCAGGCGGTTGGCTTCGGTGATGGCGTCCTCGAAGGTCGAGAAACGGTTGACGATGGCGATCGGGCCAAAGGGCTCGTCGTTCATCATCTTGGCCGTCGTCGGCACGTCGGCGATCACCGTCGGTTCGAAGAAATTGCCCTTGTTGCCGATGCGCTTGCCGCCGGTCTTGACGGTGGCGCCATTCGAAACGGCATCGTGGATCATGTCTTCCATGACCGGAATGCGGCGCTCGTTGGCAAGCGGTCCCATGCCGACGCCATCCTCGAGGCCGTTGCCGACCTTGATGGCTTCCGCCGCCTTGACGAAGCCCGCCATGAACTTGTCGGCAATGCCATCCTGAATGAGGAAGCGGGTCGGCGCGACGCAGACCTGGCCTGCATTGCGGAATTTCGACATGGCCGTGATTTCGATCGCCTTGTCGAGATCGGCATCATCGAAGATCATCACCGGCGCATGGCCGCCGAGTTCCATCGTGGCGCGCTTCATGTATTTGCCGGCAAGTGCCGCCAGATGCTTGCGACCGGTGTCGAGCCGGTGAACGAGATCTTGCGGATGATCGGGCTTGCCGTCAGATATTCGGAAATTTCGGCCGGTACGCCATAGACGAGGCCGAGGACGCCAGCCGGAACGCCGGCATCGGCAAAGGCGCGGATGAGTTCAGCCGGGGAGGCCGGGGTTTCTTCCGGTGCCTTGACGATGAAGGAGCAACCGACGGCCAGTGCCGCGGAAAGCTTGCGGACGACCTGGTTGATCGGGAAGTTCCACGGCGTGAAGGCGGCAACCGGGCCGACCGGGAACTTGATCGCCATCTGCTGCACGCCACCGAAGCGGGCCGGGATGATCTGGCCATAGGTACGGCGGGCTTCTTCGGCAAACCAGTCGATCGTATCGGCGGCGCCCATGACTTCCATCTTGGACTGGGCAAGCGGCTTGCCCTGCTCGCGGGTCATCATATAAGCGATGGTATCAGCGCGCGAACGCAGAAGGTCGGCAGCCTTGCGCATGATCTTCGAACGGTCGTAGGCCGAGGTGTCACGCCAGATCTTGAAACCCTTGTCGGCGGCTTCCAGAGCCAGGTCCAGATCGGCCTTGCGGGCATGCGCGATCTTGCCGATGACTTCCTCGGTTGCCGGGTCGGATACCGGAATAGTCTCGCCGGCAAGGGCATCTCGCCATTCGCCGTTGATGAAAAGCTTGACGTCGGGATAGGTGTTCATGGTGTCCACTTTCGTTATCGAGGGCGTTACGCGGGGTCGTTTCGACAGGCGACGGTGCGGGGCAGGGCCAACCACAAGGGTGAAACATACGGTAGCTGAGGTAGGACAATTGCAGCCGACAATCAACGCCGCAGATCCAATAAAGTTGTATGATCACTTATATAGTCATACTTATTAAGTGTCGTTTCTAAGCCCGGTTTGCGGATTTGTCGATGGGCAGGTGTGGGGCGAGGCTCTCACAGATAGGGCGGGGTGCAGGCGCTCACCACTTCGCAGCGTTCCGTGCCGATATTCCTGTAGCGATGCGGCAGGCGGCTGTCGAAGAGATAGGCGTCGCCGCGCTTCAAGATGCGCGTCTGGGCGCCGACCGTCAGTTCCAGTTCGCCGGCGACGACGACGCCACCTTCCTCGGCCTCGTGGGAGAGCATGGTCTCGCCGGTATCGGCGCCGGGCTCGTAGAATTCGTGCATGATCTGAACGCTGCGGGCCTTGGCGTCGCCCACCTGCATCAGCGTCAGGAGGCCGGTCGAAAGCGGCGTCAGCTCGTCGGCGCGGTAGAAGATCTGGTCGACCGGCGGCAGCGTCAGCGCGAAGAAATCGGTGAGGGGGTAGCTGATCGCTTCGAGGATCTTCTTCAGCGAGGCGACGGAGGGGCTGACCTTGTTCTTTTCGATCAGCGAAACCAGCGAATGCGTGACGCCGGCCTTCATCGCCAGCGCCCTTTGCGACAGGCCGTGCTGGCGGCGCACGAGCCGCAGGCGTTCGCCCACGTCAAAGCCGCTATCGGTCTCGCCAGGGTTCAGGTCAGGCGCGGTGTCTGCCGCGTTTTCCGTTTCCATGGCGTGCATTGCTCGGGGCATCCCTGTTTCAATCGGCCGTCGGTTGCGGCGCGATACTGATACACCGATCGCGGAAAATTCTCCAATGACGAAAAGCGGCGCGGCTTTGCCGCTTTTCGTCCTTCAGGAAAGGCGGCTCAGAAGAATGCCTGTATGCCCGTCTGCGCCCGGCCGAGGATCAGGGCATGGACGTCATGCGTGCCTTCATAAGTGTTGACCGTTTCGAGGTTCTGGGCGTGGCGCATGACATGGAATTCGATCTGGATGCCGTTGCCGCCATGCATGTCGCGGGCCTGGCGGGCGATATCGAGCGCCTTGCCGCAATTGTTGCGCTTGACGATGGAGATCATTTCCGGGGCCATGCGATGCTGGTCCATCAGCTGGCCGACGCGCAGCGAACCCTGAAGGCCAAGCGCGATATCCGTCTGCATGTCGGCGAGCTTCTTCTGGTAGAGCTGGGTGCCGGCAAGCGGCTTGCCGAACTGCTTTCTGTCGAGGCCATACTGGCGGGCGCGGAACCAGCAGTCTTCGGCAGCCCCCATGACGCCCCAGGAAATGCCGTAGCGGGCGCGGTTCAGGCAGCCGAACGGACCCTTGAGGCCGGAGACGCCGGGCAGCATGGCGTCTTCCTTCACTTCGACGCCATCCATGACGATCTCGCCGGTGATCGAGGCGCGCAGCGAAAGCTTGCCGCCGATCTTCGCGCCGAAAGCCCCTTCATGCCCTTTTCCAGAACGAAGCCGCGGATCTCGTTGTTATGCGCCTCGGATTTCGCCCAAACGACGAAGACGTCGGCGATCGGCGCGTTGGAGATCCACATTTTCGAGCCGCGCAGGCGGTAGCCGCCCTCGATCTTTTCGGCGCGGGTCTTCATGCCGCCCGGATCGGAGCCGGCATCCGGCTCGGTCAGGCCGAAACAGCCAATCAGATCGCCGGAGACGAGGCCGGGGAGGTATTTCTGTTTCTGCTCGTCGGAGCCGTAGGCGAAGATCGGGTAGATGACGAGGGAGGATTGCACGCTCATCATCGAGCGATAGCCGCTATCGATGCGCTCGATCTCGCGGGCAACGAGACCATAGGCGACGTAGGAGGCATTGGCCGCGCCATATTCTTCCGGCAGGGTGACGCCGAGAAGCCCGGTCTCACCCATCAGCTTGAAGAGGCCGGTCTCGGTCGTTTCATCGAGATAGGCTTCCTGCACGCGCGGCAGAAGCTCGGCCTTGGCGAAGGCTGCGGCAGCATCGCGGATCATCCGCTCCTCTTCGGTCAGCTGGTCTTCGAGGAGGAAGGGGTCGTTCCAGGCAAAGGCTGCGCGTGCGCTCATCATCGTCTCCCTAAGGTCGATCTCTTGGTCTGTCTGTGACGCCCATTATTGTCTTGCGGCGCAATGTCGCAAGCGGCGTTTACTCAATGAGCATGAGCGTTAGTAATAGCGCCATGGTCACTGTCAGTCGCAAGCTCCTGCCGTCCACCGCTGCTCTCGCCGCCTTCGATTCCGTTGCGCGGCTGAAAAGCTTTTCGGCGGCGGCAGACGAGCTTTCCCTGACGCAAGGGGCGATCAGCCGGCAGTTTCCGGGCTTGAGGAGCAGATCGGCGTGCTACTCTTCGAGCGCACCAGCCGCGGCGTGGAGCTGACGGCGGTCGGCGAGGACTATGCGCGGGCGATCGGCGATGCGCTCGGGCAGATCCGCTCGGCCTCGCTCGATGCCATGACGAAACGACATAGCCATGTGCTGAACCTTGCCATCCTGCCGACCTTCGGCACGCGCTGGCTGATGCCGCGCATTCCGCAATTCGTCGCGCGGCATCCGGAAATCACGCTCAACTTCGCCACCCGCATCGGCATGTTCGACTTTTCCCGCGAGGGGATCGACATGGCCATTCACATCGGTCCCAGGGGAGAAAAGGGGCCGGACTGGCCGGGTGCCGACTGCACGTTTCTGATGGAGGAAATGGTGGCGCCGGTTTCATCGCCCGCCTTTCTCGCCAGCCATCCGATCGTAAGCGGCGAGGATCTGTTGCGGTTGCCGCTGCTGCATCTTGCGTCGCGTCCCGGCGCATGGACGCATTGGTTCGACAGTCTCGGCATTTCCGGCCAGCCGTCGCCGGGCATGCGCTTCGAGCAGTTCGGCAATGTGGCGCAGGCCGTCATGGCCGGGCTCGGCGTGGCGCTGATGCCGCTCTTCCTCATCGATACGGAACTGAAGGCCGGGCAGATCGTGCAGGCCTTCCCGCATCAGGTGAAAAGCCCGAGCGCCTATTATGCCGTCTCGCCGGCAAGCCGGGCGGATTTTCGTCCCGTCTCACTCTTTCGGTCATGGCTGATCGAAGAGGTCGGGCGTTACCGGGAAGAGGTGGTGGCTGGTAGGCCTGCCGGTTTTTCCGCTTCTCACTTCGATTTTACCGCCGACTTTTGCCCGCCAAGCTGTCGCAAAATAACGGCTTTCTGTCGCTCTCCACAGGTGGGCGCGGCCGCTTCCTGAATTATCCGCAGAGCGCGACTCGACAATCCTCAGCAATGCAACTAAGGTGATTAAACGATTAATCATCCTTGTAACCCCAACCCTGGCGCTCGCATGGCGATCTCCCGCTCAGCCACGAACATGACCGCGATTGCGGAAGCGCTCGGCGTTTCGGCAGCGACGGTCTCGAATGCGCTGTCGGGCAAGGGGCGGGTCTCGCCGGAACTGGCGGAAAAGATCCGCGCCAAGGCCGAGGAGATGGGTTATGTGCCGAGCCAGACGGCGCGGGCGCTGCGCACCGGGCGTTCCAGCGTCTTTGGCCTCGTGCTTCCCGATATCGCCAACCCGCTTTTCCCGCGCATCGCGCAGGCGATCGAACATGCCGCGGCGACTGCCGGCTATGGCGTGCTGATTGCCGACAGCCGCGGCGACAGTGCGGCGCAGGCGCTCGCCATCCAGCGGCTTCTGGAGCGCAATGTCGATGGTATCGTCGTCGTGCCGCGTTTCGGCACGCGAATTGCCGATCTCGGCTGTCCGGTTTCCGTCATCGACAGTCCGTCGACGCCGGGCAATACCGTCTCTGCCGACCATTGGCAGGGTGGCCAGCTGATCGGCGATCATCTCGTCTCGCTCGGGCATCGCAATTCGTCTTCATCGGCCATACGCAGCTTTCCAACGTGCAGGGCGACCGTATCGGCGGCATGAAATCCCGCCTGCCGAAGGATGCGCGGTCGCAGACGATGTGGATCGACAGGATCGAGGCGGAGCGCGGTCGCGGCTGTCCGCTCGGTCTGAAGGATCTGGTCGAGCAGGGCTTTACCGCCTTTGCTGCCACCAATGACCTGCATGCGCTGCGGGTGCTGACCGAATTGCAGCAGGCGGGCGTCAAGGTGCCGGGCGATGTCAGCGTCGCCGGTTTCGACGATCTCGTCTGGTCCTCGGTCGTCACGCCGTCGATGACGACGGTAAAGCAGGACATGGCGGCGATTGCAGACATTGCCGTCGGCGCGCTGATCGACGTGATCGAGGCGGGGCCGGTTGCTCAGGACGATGGCGCCGCGCGCAGGCCGGCGGTTGCCGTGGGGCGCGCCGACCGGGTGCCGATGACGCTCGTCGTGCGCCAGACGACCGGGCCTGCCGCGCTTGGCGTCTCTCAGGACAAGACTTTCCCCGGCGATGATGCCGGGGCGCATTCCGCCTCTTCCTCTCTCACCCAGCCTTTACCAAGGCAGCCTTTACGAAGGAATGAACCATGAAGACCGTGATGATGGCTTCGGCCGCAATGCTCCTTGCCGGCGTATCGGGCGTCGGACTTGCCCATGCCGACGACAAGACCCTGACGATCTCGACCTATTCGATCTCGCAGGACGACTTCAAGACCATCGTCTACGAACCCTTCGAGAAGATCTGCGGCTGCAAGATCGTCGTCGAGACCGGCAACAGCGTCCAGCGTCTCGCCAAGATGGAAGAGAACAAGGAGCATCCGGTCGTCGACATGGCCGTGGTCTCGATGGCCGATGCGCTGAACGCCTCGCGCAAGGGGCTTCTGGACAAGATCGATACGTCGAAGCTTTCCAACTACGACAAGCTCTACGACATCGCCAAGGACCCGAACCATGACGGCATGAGCGTCGGCTACACGTTCTACTCGACCTCGATCGTCTACCGTTCGGACAAGATGAAGATCGACAGCTGGGCCGACCTGCTGAAGCCGGAATATGCAAGCCATATCGCATGGCCGAATGTTTCGACCACCGGTGGCCCGCCGTCGCTCTACATGCTCGGCCTCGCACTCGGCAAGGATGCGCCGGATCTTGCCGCGCCGATCGCTGCGATCGGTGAAAAGAAGGACGATATCGTCACCTTCTACGAAACCTCCTCGCAGCTCGTGCAGCTGATGAAGCAGGAAGAAATCTGGGCCGCACCGACCGGCCGCTTCGCCTGGGCGCCGTTCACCAAGCTCGGCCTGCCGATCGCATGGGCCACCCCGAAGGAAGGCCAGACCGGCGGCATGAATGTCATGGTCCTGACCAAGGGTTCGAAGAACCACGACCTTGCCATGCAGTTCATGGATTTCTGGCTCTCCACCGAGGTGCAGACCAAGCTTGCCGAAAAGCTGGTCGACAGCCCGGCCAACAAGGAGGTCAAGGTTTCCGACGCCGTTGCCGCCAACATCACCTACGGCGAAGACACCGCCAAGAACCTGAAGCTCATCCCGTCCGCCGTCGCCCTCGACAACCGCGCAGGCTGGATCAAGACCTGGAACGACAAGGTCGGCCAGTAAGCAACGGGGATGGGGGCACGAGCCGGCCCCCGACCCGGCCTTACGTCCCTCTGCCTTTCCGGTCATCCTCGGGCTTGTCCCGAGGATCTGACCACGCTGCCGCAGCTGCGGCGATCTCATCTGCCGGCGCAGATCCTCGGGACAAGCCCGAGGATGACGTCGAGGGTGGGGTAGGGCGTGGGGCAGGGGGCGGGATGGCTGGCGAGGCCAAGAATGAGGGGAGAGCCTCCCCGATGTGCTGACGGCCTGACCGGCCATCAAGACTGGCCCGCAAGGGCGACACTGGAGACTACGATCGATGTTTCAAAACCGGGCCGAGGCGCTTGCCCTGGCACTTCCTGCAGCACTCTTCGTCACGCTGGTTTTCCTCGTGCCGGTGGTGGCGCTGCTTTCGGAAGGGTTCCATTCTCCCGGCGGCTTGACGATTTCCGCCTATGTGGATTTCTTCTCCTCGTCGCTGAACCAGGCCGTCTTCTGGCGCACGCTGAAACTCGGCGCCATCGTTACCGTCGTGTCGGCCGTCATCGGCTATGCCGCCGCCTTTGCCATTGTCGGCCTGTCGCCCACCGCCAAGGGGCGTGTCACCGGTCTCGTCATGATGCCGCTGATGATCTCGCCCGTGGCGCGTACCTATGCGTGGATCGTCATTCTGGGGCGCACCGGCATCGTCAATGAAGCGCTCAGAGCCGTCGGCATTACCGATGCGCCCTTGCGCATTCTGTTTTCCGAAACGGCGATCTTCATCGGCCTGTTGCAGCTCTTCCTGCCGCTGATGATCATCTCGCTGATCTCGGCGCTCGAAAACATGCCGCGCGATGCGGTTCCGGCCGCCCGCGTTCTCGGCGCCAACTGGTTTCAGGTGTTCTGGAAGGTCATCCTGCCGCTCACCCGCGAGGGCCTCGTCGTCGGCGGCACGCTGGTGTTTACCGGTTCGCTGACGGCTTACATCACGCCGGCCATTCTCGGCGGTTCCAAGGTGCTGATGCTGGAAACGCTGATGTACCAGCAGGTTTCGGTGTCCAACAATTTCGTCTCGGCGAGCGTCATCGCCTTCATCCTGATCGTCATGAGCTTTGCAGCCAATATTCTCCTGAAGCGGGTCGCCACGGCCCGCAACAAGCTGCGTAAGGAAGGGGCTGCCGCATGACCGCCCGCAATCTCTTCACACCGCTTGTCCTCTTCCTCGTCCTGACCTTCCTGATCGGGCCGTTCCTGATTATCGTCGCGGCTTCGTTTTCGGCCGGCGAGACGCTGGCCTTCCCGCCGCAGGGCTTTTCGCTGCAGTGGATCTTGAAGGTCTTCACCGTCGACAGTTTTCGCGCGTCCTTCGCAACGTCGATGCTGCTTGCGGTCGGCGGCACGGCGGCAGCGCTTCTCTTCGGCATTCCGGCCTCCTATGCGCTGTCGCGCTACAAGCTGCCGGGCGCCGAGATCGTCCGCACCGTCGTCTCCGCTCCGATCATCGTGCCGGGCATCATCGTCGGTCTGGCGCTGCTGCGCTATATCGTCGTGCCGATGCAGGCGTCGATGACGCTCATTCTCTTCCTCGCTCATACGGCGCTGGTTTTGCCCTATGCGGTGCGCGTCGTCTCGGCGAGCCTTGAGAACCTGCGCTCGGATATCGAGGAAGCGGCCGTTCTTCTCGGCTCGTCGCGGCTCGGGGCTTTCTTCCGCGTGGTTCTGCCGAATATCCGCGGTGGCATTCTCTCGGCCTTCATCCTCGGTTTCGTGACGAGCTTCAACCAGGTGCCGCTGTCGCTGTTCTTGTCGGCGCCGGGTGTGCGGACGCTGCCCGTCGACATGATGGCCTATATGGAAATCGTCTTCGACCCGTCTGTCGCAGCCCTTTCCACGCTCCTCGCCTTCCTTTCCATCGGCATCGTCTTTGCCGCCGAACGTTTCCTGGGGTTCTCCCGCTATGTCTGATCTTTCCTACCTCACCCTCGATAAGATGACGCTGGCTTACGGTGATGCGATCGCCGTGCCGGAAATCGAGCTTGCGATCGAGAAGGGCGAGCTGATCGCGCTGCTTGGTCCGTCGGGCTGCGGCAAAACGACCACGATGCGTGCCATTGCCGGGCTTCTGCCGGTGAAGAGCGGTCGCGTCATGCTCGACGGGGTTGACATTACCCGTGTGGCGGCCAACAAGCGGGCCGTCGGACTGATGTTCCAGTCCTACGCGCTTTTCCCGCATCTGACGGTCTATGAGAACGTCGCCTTCGGTCTTCGCCTGAAGGGCATGCGCGGGTCAGAACTCGATGCAAAGGTTCGTGCCGGTCTCACATCCGTGGGGCTTGCCCAATTCGCAGACCGCAAGCCCGCCGAATTGTCCGGCGGCCAGCAGCAGCGCGTGGCGCTGGCGCGTTCGATGGTGATGGAGCCGAAGGTTCTGTTGCTCGACGAGCCCTTGTCCAATCTCGACGCGCGCCTGCGTCTCGATATGCGCACCGAGCTGCAGCGGGTGCAGAAGGATACCGGCGTGACGATGATCTTCGTCACCCATGATCAGGCGGAAGCATTGTCGCTGGCCGACCGGATCGTCGTGATGAAATCCGGCCGGATCGAGCAGATCGGCACGCCGGAAGACATTTATAACCGGCCTGTCTCCGCCTTCGTGGCGGATTTCGTCGGGTTCGAGAATATCTTTCCGCTTGAAGCGGGACAATTGAAGACCGCGGCCGGCCTCGTGCCGCTGTCGCAAACTGCATCCGGCCAGATCCCTTCAGCGGCGGGTCTGGCTGGCGGCCGCGTATGGTGACCCTGGGCTCAGGTCCTTTCCTGGGCACCGTGCGCGGCACATCCTTTGCGGGTCACACCCGCGAATATCTGCTGGACAGCGTGCTCGGCGAGATCAAGGCTGAAGTGGATGCGTCTGAACCGGTCCATGCGATCGGCACCGATGTTTCCTTCGATCTTGAGGCGGACCGCGCCGCGCCGCTGTCCAGGTTCAACTAAGTCCGTATCGGTTGAGGGTATAGGCCATGGGTATCTGGATCGACACCGATATGGGCTTCGACGACATCGCCGCGATCATGGTCGCGGCGCATGCGGGGCTTACCATAGACGGCATTTCGCTGGTCTTCGGCAATGCGCCGCTCGATCAGGTGCGCCGCAATGCGGCGGGGGCGGCTTCCGCCTTCGTCTGGCCGTTTCCCATTCATGCGGGGCGCAGCCTGCCGGTTCTCGGCAAGCTCGAGACGGCAACCGGCATTCTCTCCGATCAGGGCATGCCGAGCGCCGGGCGGCATCTGCCGGAAGTGGCCGACACGTTCCATTCGGATGCGTTCGATGCCCTGTGCGACTGGCTTTCGAATGGGGACGCCAACAAGCGCATCATGGCGCTCGGGCCGCTCACCAATATCGCCGCCCTCTGCCTGGCGCGGCCGGATCTGGCCAAAAAGATCACCGAGCTCACCTGGATGGGCGGCGGGCTGACGGCGGGCAATCATACGGCATCCGCCGAGTTCAATGCGCTGGCCGATCCGGAAGCGCTCGGCATCGTGCTTGCGCATGGCGTGCCGTTCCGCATGATCGAGCTCGATCTCTGCCGCAAGGTTCTCTGCTACCCGGACGATATCGCGCCGATCAGGGCTGCCGGCGGGCGCAATGCCGATCTTCTGGCCGATCTGCTTTCCGGCTTCGTCGCCATTGCCACCAGCCGCGGCCGGCCGGCCATGGCGCTCTATGATGCGGTGGCGGCTGCCGCCTTCATCCGCCCGGATCTCGTTCGCTGGCAGGCGGCGCGGCTCGATGTCGAGCTTGCCGGCACGTTGACGCGCGGGCGCACCGTGGTCGAGACCCGGCTCGGGCGCGGCGAATTCAATGCCACTTTCGGCGCCGATATCGATGTCGAGACGGCGCGTACCCTCATTCTTGAAACACTCCAAGCGGAGGCAAGCTGGTGAAACACATCATCGCTGACGTCAATGAATTCACCGATCCCGCCATGCGCGAACGCGCGGTCATCGCAGCCCGCGGCGACCAGCCTTTCGATATCCTGATTACCGGCGGTACGCTGATCGACATGGTGACGGGCGAGCGCCGGGCTGCCGATATCGGCATTGTCGGCCCGATGATCGCCAGCGTGCATGCGCCGGGCAGCCGTTCGGATGCCGCCGAGATCGTCGATGCGAGCGGCGCCTTCATCTCGCCGGGCCTGATCGACACGCATATGCATATCGAAAGCTCGATGGTGACGCCGGCGACCTATGCCTCAACCGTACTTGCGCGCGGCGTGACGACTGTCGTCTGGGACCCGCATGAGTTCGGCAATGTCAACGGCGTCGATGGCGTTCGCTGGGCGGTCGAGGCGGTGAAGGATCTGCCGCTGCGCGTCATCACGCTCGCCCCTTCCTGCGTGCCGTCTGCGCCGGGGCTGGAAGTCGCGGGCGCCGATTTCGACGCCGAGACGATCGAGGAAATGCTCTATTGGCCGAAGATCGCCGGCCTTGCCGAGATGATGAACATGCGCGGCGTGATCGACCGCGATCCGCGCACGAGCGGCATCGTTCAGGCGGCACTCGCCTCCGAAAAGCTTGTCTGCGGCCATGGTCGCGGGCTTGCCGGTGCCGATCTTGCGGCCTTCATGGCGGCCGGCATCGGCTCCGACCATGAGGTGATCTCGGGCGAGGATCTGCTCGCAAAGATCCGCGCCGGCCTCACCATCGAGATGCGCGGCTCGCACGACCATCTGCTGCCGGAATTCGTCGAGGCGCTCAACACGTTGCCGCATCTGCCGCAGACGCTGACGCTCTGCACCGACGACGTGTTCCCGGACGATCTCGTCGATGGCGGCGGGCTCGACGATGTGGTGCGCCGTCTGGTGCGCTACGGGATGAAGCCGGAATGGGCGCTGCGGGCGGCGACGCTGAATGCCGCGATGCGGCTGCACCGCCGCGACCTCGGGCTGATTGCCGCCGGCCGCCGCGCCGATATCGCGATTTTCGAGGATCTTGCCGATTTTCGCGCCCGCGCGGTGTTCGCCAGCGGCACGATCGTTGCCCGCGATGGCGTCATGACCGTTGCCGTCGAACAGGCGGATCCGACGCCGCTTCTCGGTTCGGTCAAGCTGCAGCCGCTCAAGGCTGACAATTTCAGGCTGCGGTCGGAAGGGCGGCGGGTGCGTCTCGCCACCATCGACAAGCCGCGGTTTACCCAATGGGGGCAGACGGAGGCGGATGTCGTCGATGGTTTCGTGGTACCCCCGGAGGGCACGACGCATATCGCCGTGACCCACCGCCACGGCCGCGTCGACAGCCGCACCCGTCTGGGGTTCATGCGCCAGTGGGGCGAGTGGAAGGGGGCTTTCGCCACCTCGCTTGCGCATGACAGCCACAACCTCACCGTCTTTGGTGCCGATCCTGCCGATATGGCGGTCGCCGCCAATGCGGTGATTGCGGCCGGTGGCGGCATGGCGGTGGCGCAAGGTGGCCAAGTGACGGTGCTTCTGCCGCTGCCGCTTTCCGGCCTCGTCTCGGAAGCGCCGGTCACAGAAGTCGCCGACGGTTTTCGCGCCATCCGCGCGGCCATGGACGGCATTGCCGACTGGCAGCCGCCCTATCTGGTGTTCAAGGCCTGCTTCGGTGCGACGCTTGCCTGCAATCCCGGCCCACACCAGACCGATCGCGGCATTTCCGACGTCTCGACCGGCAAGGTGCTGGATAGCCCGATCCTCGAAGTGCTGGAATAAGCCTGCCGGGTGGTTGGGGTGGCGAAACGGCCTCCCCGTCACAAACAACAAAAGGGGAAAGAGCCGATGCAGCCGCATGATTTCTGGCAGGAGATCCACGAACCAGGCACGTTCGACAGGGGCGGGCCGTATTCCGGCTTCTTTCCGGCGGAACTCGATGACGGGCGGCAGATCCGTCTGCCGATCCGGCCGCTTGCCGGCGGAGAGAATGCGCTGGCCTCGCTGATCGTCAACCAGGCGGGTTTCGACGTGCAGGATGCACTTGCCGCAGATCTCGCGCCCAAACTTGCGGCCTTTCGCCCGGAGGTGATCGTCGGCCTGCCGACGCTCGGGCTGACATTGGCGGCGGCTGTTGCCCGCGCGCTCGGCCACAGCCGTTACGTTCCGCTCGGGACATCGCGAAAATTCTGGTACGAGGATGCGCTCTCCGTGCCGCTCTCCTCCATCACCACACCGGAACAGGCGAAACGCCTCTATGTCGATCCGCGGATGCTGCCGCTCATCAAGGGCCGGCGCGTGGCGCTCATCGATGACGTGATTTCCTCCGGCACCTCGATCGTCGCGGGCCTGTCGCTGATGACGGCGCTCGAGATCGAGCCGGTCGTCATCGGGGCGGCGATGCTGCAATCGGAACGCTGGCACGACAGGCTCGATGCGGCCGGTGATCAGTGGCGTCCGCGGGTGGTCTCGGCATTTCGCACGCCTCTGTTGAAAACCGCGGGCGATGGGGTCTGGACCGCCTGAATGAAATACGGGGCACCGTAAATCCCGTCTTGCGAAAGACGAAAGGCCGGTTAGGATCAATCCTTTACGGACCGCCTTCTTCGTCAATCATTCGGGAATGCAAGCATGGAACTGGTGTTCGACGGGCATAATGATGTGCTCCTCAGGCTTTGGCGCAATCACAAGGCCGGCGGCGATCCGGTGGCCGAGTTCGCGTCGGGCACGAGCGAGGGGCATATCGACGGGCCGCGGGCCAGGAAGGGCGGTCTCGCCGGCGGTTTCTGCGCCATCTATATTCCCTCTGGCGATCTGGTTCTGGCCGAACCCGACGCGCAGGGCCATTACAACACGCCGCTTGCCGCCCCGCTCGACTATTATCCGTCGCTGACGATCGCGCTCGAAAAGGCCGCGATTGCCGTCAGGCTTGACCGGGCCGGTGCATGGCGGCTCTGCCGCAGCACGGCGGATATCCGCAAGGCCATGGCAGACGGCGTGTTTGCCGCCGTCATGCATATGGAAGGCTGCGAGCCGCTCGACGCCAATCTCGACAATCTGGATGTGTTTTATGCCGCCGGTCTCCGGTCGCTCGGGCCGGTCTGGAGCCGTCATAATATTTTCGGCCATGGCGTGCCCTTCGCCTTCCCGATGTCGCCGGATACGGCGCTGGGGCTCACCGATCTCGGCTTCGAGCTGGTGAAGCAATGCAATCGTCTCGGCATCGTGATCGACCTGTCGCATATCACCGAAAAGGGTTTCTGGGACGTGGCGAAGACCTCGACCATGCCGCTCGTCGCCAGCCATTCGAATGCCCATGCGCTGACGCCGGTCGCCCGAAACCTCACCGACCGCCAAATGGATGCGATCAAGGAAAGCGGCGGCATTGCCGGGCTCAACTATGCTGTGACCATGCTGCGCGAGGATGCCCGCGACGACGGGGCGACGCCGCTGTCCGACATGGTTCGCCACATCAACTACATGGTGGAGCGGATGGGGATCGACCATGTGGGCCTCGGTTCGGACTTCGATGGCGCGACCGTGCCGCGCGAAATTCGTGATGCCGCCGGCAACCAGAATCTGGTTGCAGCCCTAAAAACAGAGGGTTACGCTGACGAGGATGTGGCCAAACTCTGCCGGGAAAACTGGCTGAGGGTGATGGCGACGACTTGGCACGAATAAGCCGGCACGAAGCCGGGCACGAGCAGGAAAGGCACGAATAGGGCCGGCACGAGTGAGCGGGGTGCGCCGATAAGCGGCAGCCCGGCCCGGTTTCGAGCCTGCAGCCAAAAAGCGATCGGGCCGTGCATGAGGGAAAACATGCGCGGCCGGGAAAAGAACGACCAACCAACCAAGAACCGTACCGTTTTCAAGGACAGGGGAAGTTTTATGATCCATTCGTTCAACAAGAGCCTTCGCGTGCTTTCCGCAAGCGCCGCGCTCGCCTTGATGTTTTCATCCGCGCCCGCCGCGTTTGCCGCCACGCCGGCCGATACGCTGGTCGAAGGCTTTGCGTTCGACGACATCATTTCCATGGATCCGGGCGAGGCCTACGAGATCTCCACCGGCGAAATCACCGGCAATACCTACAGCCTGCTGGTGCGGCTCGACCTGAAGGATCCGACCAAGGTGGTCGGCGATCTGGCCGACAGCTGGACGATCTCCCCCGACAAGCTGACCTATACGTTCAAGCTGAAAAAGGGCCTGAAATTCGCCTCCGGCAACCCGATCACGGCGCAGGATGTGGCCTTCTCGTTTGAACGCGCCATCAAGCTCGACAAGAGCCCCGCCTTCATCATCGGCCAGTTCGGCCTGACCGGCGACAATGTTGCCGAAAAGGCGAAGGCCACCGATGACGACACGTTCGTCTTCACCGTCGACAAGCCCTATGCGCCGAGCTTCGTCCTGAACTGCCTGTCTGCGACGGTTGCCGCCGTGGTCGACAAGAAGCTCGTCATGCAGCATGTCCAGAAGGTCACGCCGTCTTCCGACTACAAGTATGACAACGATTTCGGCAATGGCTGGTTGAAGACCAATTATGCCGGTTCCGGCCCGTTCAAGCTGCGCGAATGGAAGGCCAACCAGGTGGTTCTTCTGGAGCGCAACGACGATTACTACGGCGAGAAGCCGAAGATGAAGCGCGTCATCTACCGCTTCATGAAGGAAAGTGCCGCCCAGCGTCTGGCGCTTGAAAATGGCGATATCGATATTGCCCGCAACCTTTCGCCAAACGATCTCGAAGCCGTTGCGAAGGACGACAATCTGGCCGAGACCGACGCGCCGAAGGGCACCGTCTATTACATCTCGTTCAACCAGAAGAACAAGGATCTCGCCAAGCCGGAAGTCTGGGAAGCGCTGAAGTATCTCATCGACTATGATGCGATCGGCAAGACGCTGATCAAGGGCATTGGCCAGATCCACCAGACCTTCGAGCCGGCCGGCATTCTCGGTGCGCTGGAAGACAATCCCTACAAACTCGATGTCGCGAAAGCCAAGGAACTGCTGGCCAAGGCCGGCCTGCCGAACGGTTTCTCCGTGACCATGGATACGCGCTCGATCGAGCCGATCACCGGTATCGCCCAGTCGATCCAGCAGACGTTTGCGCAGGGTGGCGTGAAGCTGTCGATCATTCCAGGCGATGGTAAGCAGGTTCTTACGAAATACCGTGCCCGCAATCATGATATCTATATCGGTGACTGGGGCGTCGATTACTGGGATCCGCATTCCAACGCGCAGACCTTCACCACCAATCCGGATAATTCCGATGCCGGCAAGACGAAGACGCTCGCCTGGCGCAATACCTGGGATCCGGGCGATCTTTCCAAGGAAAGCGATGCGGCGCTGTTTGAGACCGACAGTGCCAAGCGCGCGGCCATGTATCAGGACATGCAGAAGAAGATCCTCGAAAACAGCCCGTTCGCCATCATCTACCAGAAGACCGAGGTTGGCGCGTATTCGAAGAAAGTGACCGGCTTCAAGCTCGGCCCGAGCTTCGATACCAACTATGTCAGCCCGATCGGCAAGGAATGATCGTCTGAACGGGATGCCCTCGGGCGGCGGCTCCGACAGGGGCCGTCTGCCGAAGGCAGAGCCGCAAACCCTCACCGTCGTCATGCTCGGGCTTGTCCCGGGCATCTGCGGACGTCCGATGTCATGGACGTGGTCAGATCCTCGGGACAAGCCCGAGCATGACGACATTGGCGAGAGAGGGCCTCATTTGCCCCCGATGCCCCTGATGGCTTACCCCGGGATTGATCTCAGGAGACCGGCTCATTGAGCATGACCACCGTTACCCCGAGGCGCGGCCTCGAAAGAAGAGCCGTAGCCATCGCTTTGCCGTCAGTCTCGCCCGCTTTCTCGTGGTGGCGGTGACGACCTATCTCGGCCTTCTCGCCGTCACCTTCTTCATCGGCCGCGTGGTGCCGATCGATCCGGTTCTCGCCATTCTCGGCGACCGGGCGCCAGCCGACGTGGTGGAGCGCACCCGCCGGGCGCTCGGCCTCGACCTGCCGCTCTACGAACAGTTCTACATCTATCTGAAGAGCGTGCTGAACGGTGATTTCGGCACGTCGGTGCTGACCACCAATCCGGTGATGCAGGATATTGCCGAAGTCTTTCCGGCGACGCTGGAACTGGCGCTCGTCGGCACGATCATCGGGACCGTCATTGGCATTCCCTCCGGCGTGCTGGCGGCCGTCAAGCGTAACAGCATCATCGACCAGATCGTCCGCGTCATCGGGCTTGTCGGCTATTCGGTGCCGATCTTCTGGCTGGCGCTGATCGCGCTTGTGATCTTCTATGCCAAGCTGCGGCTCGTCGCCTTTCCCGGCCGGCTCGATGTCGCCTATGCCTATACATTCGAGCCGATCACCGGGCTTTATCTCCTCGACAGCGCCATTACCGGCCAGTGGGACGTGTTCTGGGATGCGTTCCGCCACATCATCCTGCCGGGTGCGCTGCTCGGTTATTTCTCGCTGGCCTATATCAGCCGCATGACCCGCTCCTTCATGCTGAACGAGCTGGGGCAGGAATATATCGTTGCCGTGCGGGCCAAGGGGCTGTCGGAGCGCAAGATCATCTGGAGCCACGCGCTGAGGAATGCCGCGGTGCCGCTTGTGACGGTGATTGCGCTTTCCTTTGCCGGCCTGCTCGAAGGCTCGGTTCTGACGGAGACGGTGTTCTCCTGGCCGGGTATCGGCTTCTACATCACCAATTCGCTGCAGAATGCCGATATGAACGCCGTTCTCGGCGGAACGATCATCATCGGCACCGTCTTCATCGGCATCAACCTTCTGTCCGATCTCCTGTATCGGTTCCTCGATCCAAGGACGCGCAACCGATGAGTACGGTAGAGAATTTGAAACCCTATAGCCGCGAATGGCTCTTGTCGGAGCGGCCGACATCGCGCCGGCAGGCGCAGCTCGGCCGGGCCTATGTCACATGGCGGCGGTTTTCCGCCAACCGGCTGGCGCTGCTTGGGCTCGGCATCATTGTGGCGCTCATTCTGATTGCCGCCTTTGCCGATCTGCTTGCGCCGCATTCGGCCGTGATCGGCGATCTTGCCGGTTCGCGGCTTCTGCCGCCGGGCACGGGCTCTTTCCTGCTCGGTACGGATGATCAGGGTCGCGATATTCTCTCGCGGCTTCTCTATGGTTCGCGCTGGACGCTGCTCGTCGTCGTGCTCGTCGCGATCATCTCTGCGCCGATCGGGCTGATCGTCGGTACTGTCTCCGGCTATGCCGGCGGCTGGGTGGATGCCGTGCTGATGCGGATCACCGATATTTTCCTCGCCTTCCCGAAACTGGTTCTGGCGCTGGCCTTCGTCGCCGCACTCGGGCCGGGCATCCAGAATGCGATCATCGCGATCGCCATCACCTCATGGCCGCCTTATGCCCGTATCGCGCGGGCCGAGACGATCACGGTGCGCAATTCGGACTATATCTCGGTGGTGAAGCTGATGGGGGCCTCGCCGGTCCGCATTGTGCTTCGTCATATCATTCCGCTCTGCATGTCGTCGCTGATCGTGCGCGTGACGCTCGACATGGCGGGGATCATCCTGACGGCTGCCGGTCTCGGCTTCCTCGGGCTCGGCGCCCAGCCGCCGCTGCCGGAATGGGGCGCGATGATTGCCGATGGCCGTCGCTTCATTCTCGACCAGTGGTGGGTTGCCGCCATGCCGGGGATCGCCATTCTCGTCGTCTCGCTCGGCTTCAACCTTCTGGGTGACGGCCTTCGCGATGCGCTCGATCCGCGGGAGGGCACGCAATGACGCAACCACTTCTGACCGTCGAAAACCTCAAGGTCCGTTACCCTACCCGCACCGGCGTGGTGGAGGCAGTGCGCGGCGTTTCCTTCACATTGGGGAAGGAACGCCTCGGTATTGTCGGCGAAAGCGGCTCGGGCAAGTCGCAGACCGGCCGCGCCATCATGGGGCTGACGCCGCCTTCTGGCCTCGTAACGGCTGACCGGCTGAATTTCTCCGGCATCGATCTTCTTTCCGCATCGGACAGGGAGCGCCGGGCCTTGCGCGGAAAACGCATCGCCATGGTGCTGCAGGATCCGAAATATTCGCTCGATCCGGTGATGCCGATCGGCAAGCAGATCATGGAGACGCTCAGGGCGCATGAGAAGATCGACAAGAAAGAAGCCCGCGAGCGCGTCCTGAAGATGCTGGAGGCGGTGCAGATCCGTGATCCGGAACGCGTCTTTGCGCTGCATCCGCATGAAGTCTCGGGTGGTATGGGCCAGCGCGTCATGATCGCCATGATGCTGATTGCCGGGCCGGAACTGCTGATTGCCGACGAGCCGACCTCGGCGCTCGATGTGACGGTGCAGCTCGAGGTGCTCGGCATCATGGACAAGCTCGTCTCGGAACGCGGCATGGGGCTGATCTTCGTCAGCCATGATCTCAGGCTCGTCTCCTCCTTCTGCGACCGCGTGCTCGTCATGTATGCCGGAAGGGTGGTGGAGGAGCTGGCAGCAGCGGATCTGAAAAATGCCAAGCATCCCTATACGCAGGGGCTTTTGAGCTGCATGCCGGAGATCGGCGCAGACCGCCATCCGCTTCCCGTTCTCGATCGCAAGCCGGAGTGGGCGCTATGAAGACGGCACTTTCCGCCAAGAACCTCTGCGTCGTCTATGACGATTTCTATGCGCTCGATCATGTGAGCATCGATGTGGAAGAGGGGCAGTCCTTCGGTCTCGTCGGTGAAAGCGGCTCGGGAAAATCGACCTTGCTGCGGGCGATTGCGGGGCTTGCCCCTGTCGTCGATGGCGAGATCACGGTTTCCGGCGAGACGCTTTCGGGCAAGAGCCGCAGCAAGGCTTTCTATCGCAATGTGCAGATGGTGTTTCAGGATCCTTACGGGTCGCTGCATCCGCGCCAGACGATCGACCGGCTGCTTCTGGAACCGCTGGCGATCCACGGTATTGCCGACAGTGAGGCGAAGATCAGCCGTGCGCTGGACGAGGTGGGGCTCGGCAACGGTTTCCGTTTTCGCTATCCGCACCAGCTCTCCGGCGGGCAGCGCCAGCGTGTGGCGATTGCGCGTGCATTGATCGTCGAGCCGCAGGTTCTGCTGCTCGACGAGCCGACCTCGGCGCTCGATGCCTCGGTGCAGGCGGAAGTGCTGAACCTGCTCGAACAGGTGCGGCGCGACCGGAAGCTGACCTTCCTGATGGTCAGCCACGATCTCGGCGTCGTGCATCACATGTGCGAGCGGCTGGCCGTGATGCGCGGCGGCAAGGTGGTGGAAACGATTGCCGCCGAGGCGCTGGTCAACAGAGAGTTTTCCGCCGATTATACGCGCCAGCTTCTCGTCGCCAGCGAAGGGTTTCGCCGAAACCAGGCAAGCGGCTGAGGGGGCTCAGACTTATTCTTTGACCGGAAGGAAACCGGACGCGCATGCAGCTACGCGCCTGATGTATTTCGACGAACTGGTGCGTACCAACTCGATGCGCGCCGCCGCCGAAAATCTCAATGTCGCGGCGACCGCCGTGTCGCGGCAGATCGAGAACCTCGAACATTATTTCGGCACGCCTCTGGTGGAGCGCAGCAATCGCGGCATCAGGCTGACGGCTGCGGGCGAGCTGCTTGCGGCGCGCGCCGGGCGCACGCTGCGCGAGCTCGAGCATGTCCATCAGCTGATCGATGACCTGCAGGGCTTGCAGCGGGGGAGGGTGGTGATTTCGGCGGCGGGTGCCACCGTTGCCAATCTGATTGCGCCGGTGCTTGCCGAATTCAGCCTGCGCTATCCCAAACTCCGGTTCGAAGTGTCGATCGGCAGCGCCCGCGAGGCGATGGAGGCGCTGGCCGCTGCAGAGGCCGACATCACCGTGTCACTGTTTGCGCCGAAGATCATGCCCAATGTCAAGGTGCGGCTGCGCTCTGAAATGGTCTATGACGTGGTGATGGCTGCCGGCCACCCGATGGCGCATAATGCCGAATTGTCGCTGCGCGACGTGGCGCATTTGCCGATTGCGCTGCCGGACAAGACCTTTGCGGCGCGGCAGGCCTTCGAGGAGCTGTTTTCCAAGAAGGGGCTGGTGCTTGATCCGGTTTCGTCACCAGCTCGCTCGAAATGCTGCGGGAACTGGTGTTGCGCAATGCGGCCATCACCTTCCTTCCGGCGCTTACCGTGCAGCGCGAGATCGAGGCGGGGATGATGCGTGCGGTGCCGCTTGCAGCCGGTTCGGCGCTGCGGGTCTCGATCGATCTCTGCATCTCGCCCGACCGGCAATTGTCGTTTGCCGCCAGCAAACTGGTGGATTTCATGGAGGCTTTCATGCGCGGCGTGCCGCGCCGCAACCGGCGCCAGGGAGCGGCGGCGAGCTAGGAAGATCCGTGTAGCGGTTTGCGCTACACGGGGCACACAAAATTCTGCATTGTGTGTGCACATGCACAATGCAACACTCTTGGCAAAACGACGCTCCGGCGACAGCCGATCATGCCGGGGCGTCCTCCAGAAGGGGACATTCGATGGGCAGAACAATTTTGAAGGCTTCGGCCTTTTCGCTGAAGGGTGCGGTCTTTGCCGCCGTTGCCGGCATGGGGCTTCTGGCCGCCATGGGCGGGGCGCAGGCCGCGGCGAAGACTTCCGTCACGATCGGCATGTCGGTGGAGCCGACCGGGCTCGATCCGACGATCGCAGCACCTGTCGCCATCGGCCAGGTGACATGGCAGAATGTCTTCGAGGGGCTGACGACCATCGACAAGACCGGCAAGATCGTGCCGGAACTTGCCGAAAGCTGGACGATCTCGCCGGATGGCAAGACCTATACGTTCAAGCTGCATGACGGTGTGAAATTCCACAACGGCGTGGCCTTCGATTCTTCCACGGCGAAATACACGCTGGACCGCGCCCGCGGCGCAGACAGCGTCAATCCGCAGAAGCGTTACCTCTCGTCGATCGAGGCGATCGAGACGCCGGATGCGACGACGCTGGTTCTGAAGCTGAAGCAGCCGGCAGGCAGCCTTCTCTACTGGCTCGGCTGGCCGGCCTTCAGCATGGTCGAGCCGAAGTCGGCTGCCGACGACAAGACCACGCCTGTCGGTACCGGCCCGATGAAGTTCGTCAGCTGGGAAAAGGGTGCGAAGGTTCAGCTCGCCAAGAACCCCGATTACTGGAACAAGGCCGTTTCGCTGAAGATCGAGACCGCGACCTTCCGCTTCATCAACGATCCGCAGGCGCAGGCAGCGGCGCTGACCGCCGGTGACGTCGATGCGTTTCCGGAATTCGGTGCGCCGGAACTGGTAAAGACTTTCGAGAGCAACAAGAAGCTCGCGACCGTCATCGGCAATACCGAAATGAAGGTGGTTGCCGGCATGAACAATGCCCGCAAGCCGTTCACCGACAAGCGCGTGCGGCAGGCGCTGATGATGGCCGTCGATCGCAAGACGCTGATCGAAGGCGCATGGTCCGGTTACGGTACGCCGATCGGCAGCCATTACACGCCGAACGACCGCGGCTACAAGGACCTGACCGGCACTATCCCTATGATGTCGAGAAGGCGAAGAAGCTGCTCGCCGAGGCCGGCTATCCGAACGGTTTCACCTTCACCATGAAGGCGCCGCAGATGGCCTATGCCCAGCGCAGCGCCCAGGTTCTGCAGGCACTGTTTGCCGAAATCGGCGTGACGATGAATATCGAAACGACGGAATTTCCGGCCAAGTGGGTCTCCGACGTGATGAAGGGCACCGATTACGACATGACCATCGTCGCCCATTCGGAGCCGATGGACATCGATATCTATTCGCGTGATCCCTACTACTTCAACTACAAGAACCCGGCCTCAACGAGGTTCTGGCGAAGGTAGAGGCGACTGCCGATCCGGCCGAACAGGACAAGCTCTATGGCGAGGCGCAGACCATTCTCGCCAATGACGTGCCGTCGCTCTTCCTCTTCGTCATGCCGAAGCTCGGGATCTGGGATGCCAAGCTCAAGGGTCTCTGGGCCAACGAGCCGATCCCGTCCAACGTTCTGACCGACGTGCATTGGGAAGAGTGATTTTCCCTGACGCGAATTCCCTTCTCCCCGAGTGCGGGGAGAAGGTGCCCGCACTCGCTGATAGTGAGCTGATGGCGGGTTTTGGCGGCGGATGATAGCGGGCCGGAGTGCCGATCTTCATCCGCGCACAGACATGAAAAGACACGGTAACAACCCTCGATGATTGCAATTCTCATCCGCCGGATCGTCAGCCTCGTCGTGACGCTGCTGGTGGTTTCGGTGCTGATCTTCTTCGTCATGAACCTTCTGCCGGGCGATCCGGCAGCGATCATGCTCGGCACATCGGCAAGCCCGGATACGCTGGCAGCACTTCGCGCCGAACTCGGGCTCGATCAGCCGCTTCCCGTGCGCTATCTGGCGTGGCTCACCGGCGTGCTGCATGGCGATCTCGGCCGTTCCTATACCTATGGCGTTCCCGTTGCAGGCCTGATCGCCGACAGGCTCGCCGTCACCATTCCGCTGGCGCTGATTGCCGTCGTCATCTCGGTCGCGATTGCCGTGCCGCTCGGCGTGCAGGCGGCGCGCAAGCATAACGGCCTGTTCGATGTCATTGCCGGCTTCTTCTCCTATATCAGCATCGCGCTGCCGGCCTTCTGGGTCGGGCTGCTGCTGATCATCGTCTTTTCCACCATGCTCGGCTTGATGCCGGCCGGCGGGTTTCCCGGCTGGAGCGAGGGTTTTGGCGAGGGCCTGAAGGCGCTTGTCATGCCGGCCATCGCACTGGCGCTGCCGCAGGCGGGGGTTTTGACCCGCGTTGCGCGTGCCGCCGTGCTGGAAGTGATGAACGAGGATTTCGTCCGCACCGCGCGCGCCAAGGGGATCAGCGAGAATACCGCGATCTGGCGCCATGCCGTGCCGAATGCGCTCGTGCCCGTCGTCACCATGATCGGCCTGCAATTCACCTTTCTCATCGCGGGCGCCGTGCTCGTCGAAAACGTCTTCAATCTGCCGGGGCTCGGACGGCTCGCCTATCAGGCGCTGTCGCAGCGTGACATCGTCGTCATGCAGGATGTCGTCCTGTTCTTCTCGGCGCTGGTCATTGTCATGAATTTCATCGTCGACCTCGTCTATCTCCTCATCGATCCGCGTCTTCGGGCAGGTGCGCGATGAAGAAGATCCTCCGTCGTCCGATTTTTCTCACCGGCCTCGTCATCACCGCCATCCTCGTCATCGTGGCGCTCGTCTCGCTTGTCTGGACGCCGCAGCCGCCGACGAAGATGAACATCCTGCATAAATTGCAGCCGCCGCTCGCCTACGGCTTCCTCGGTACCGACCAGTTCGGCCGCGACCTTGCCTCGGCGCTGATGGTCGGCGCGTGGAACTCGCTCTCCACCTCCATTCTGGCAGTGCTGATCGGCGCCAGTGTCGGCACGGCGGTTGGCGTCATCGTTGCCATGTATCGCGGCTGGTTCGAGATCGTCATCATGCGCGGCTGCGATATCATCTTCGCCGTGCCGCCGATCCTGTCTGCGATGATGCTCGGCGCCTTCCTCGGCTCGGGGCGATTTACCGCGATCATCGCGATTGCCGTGTTCATGGTGCCGGTGTTTGCCCGCCTGACGCTCAGCGCTGCATTGCAGATCTGGACGCGTGACTATGTGATGGCGGCGGTCGGGATCGGCCGCTCGAAGGGCACGATCACGCTCGTGCATGTTCTGCCGAACATTTCCAACCAGATCATCGTGCAGGTGACGATCCAGCTCGGGCTTGCGATCCTCACCGAAGCGGGCCTCTCCTTCCTCGGTCTCGGCATGCCGCCGCCGGCACCGACCTGGGGCCGCATGCTTGCCGATGCGCAGACATTCCTCGGCATCGCGCCCTGGCTTGCGATCCTGCCCGGCCTTGCGATCGCGCTTGCGGTTCTCGGCCTCAACATGCTGGGCGACGGTCTGCGCGACCTGCTCGACCCGCGCGACAAATCCTGATTTGCAGACGTAAAGAGAAGATATTGCGATGAATGATCTATTGAAGCTTTCCATCCGCGAATTGCTCGATCTCTACAAGGCGCGCAAGCTGTCGCCCTCGGAATATTGGGTGGCCGTGGAAGAGCGCGTCGAAGCCTTCGAGCCGCATATCGCGGCGCTCTATCTCTACAATCCGGAAGTGCCAGGGCGCAGGCCAAGGCTCGACCGAGCGTTATGCCCGCGGCGAGACGATGGGTCTGCTCGACGGCATTCCGGTGACGCTGAAGGAATTCGTCGCCACCAAGGGCGATCCGATGCCGAACGGCACGGCGGCCGTCGATCTCGTGCCGTCACCGCATGACGCACCGATCACCGAGCGGCTGCGCGAGGATGGCGCGGTGATCTTTGCAAAGACGACGGCGCCCGATTACGGCATGCTGTCTTCCGGTCTTTCGAGCTTCCATGCCCTGTCGCGCAATCCCTGGGATCTGACGCAGAACCCCGGCGGCTCGAGCGCCGGCGCCTCTGCTGCCGCCGCTGCAAGCTACGGTCCGCTGCATATCGGCACCGATATCGGCGGCTCCGTGCGTCTTCCGGCCGGCTGGACCGGGCTTTACGGCTTCAAGCCGAGCCAGGGCCGCATCCCGCTCGACAATTACTATGTCGGCCGCTGCGCCGGCCCGATGACCCGTACGGTCGAAGACAGCGCCATCTCGATGGCGACGCTTTCGCGGCCCGACTGGCGCGACGGCATGGGCCTGCCGCCGAACGATTTCAACTGGCTGGATCTCGATATCGACGTCAAGGGCATGACGATCGGCCTGATGATGGATTCCGGCTGCGGTCTGCCGCTGGACGAGGAAGTGCGCGATGCGGTGATTGCCGCGGCAAAGCTCTTCGAACAGGCGGGCGCCATCGTCGTTCCGGTCGAGCCGGTGCTGACGCGCGAGATGCTCGATGGTCTCGACAAGTTCTGGCGCGCCCGTTTCTGGGGCACGATCGGCAACATGCCGGACGAGCGCAAGGCGAAGATCCTGCCCTATATCTTCAAATGGGCGGAAGGTGCGGCATCCGTCACCGGCGTCGAAGCCGCGCATGGCTTCAACCAGACGCTTGAGATGCGCAAGACCTGCGGCGCCCTGTTCTCCAAGGTGGATGCGGTTCTCTCGCCGACCAATCCGGTCGTTTCCTATCCGGCCGACTGGGCTTCGCCGACCAATGACCCGGCGCTGCCCTTCGAGCATATCTGCTACACGGTGCCGTGGAACATGTCGGAACAGCCGGCCGCCTCGATCAATTGCGGCTATTCGCGTTCCGGCATGCCGATCGGCTTGCAGATCGTCGGCCCGCGTTATGACGACATGCGGGTGCTGAAGCTTTCCAAGGTGTTCGAAAACTGGACCGGCGGCGTGAAGGCCTGGCCGGAACCGCCTGTCGCCTGATGAATTTTCCGGATGCCCGCGCTCCTGTAAAACAGGCATCGCGGGCCATTCGGATGTCGATAAGCTGTCGCCTTGATGGAACCAATCGGCAGAGGCTGCGTTACGCTCCCGACGCAAAAAGCGTGGCCCGTTTCTCCTTCATCGAAGGCGAAGCGGAAGAGGGGCGGTTGAAACAGTGTTGCGGGAATTTCCCGGACGGTCTTTTTCGCCCTTGAAGCCGCGCGATTTGAGCTTCATCAATGTCTGCAGAGATCTGCGGCACCTAGAGTTCCGGCGAACAGGAGATACCGATGGCGACCACCAGCACCGCACAGGCCGAAGCAAAGAGCAGCCGTAACGGCGCAGCCAATTCCAACGATATCGAAGCACAGATCGCCCAGCTGCGTGAAGACATTGCTTCGCTGGCCAAGACCGTTGCCGCCGTCGGCAATGCCAAGGCAGAGGAAGTCAAGGGCAAGGCCCGCCGCGCCGCAAACGAGGCTGCCGATGCCTCGATCAGCGTTGTCGAGGCCGCGCGCGAACAGGCGGTTTCCTTCGAGCGCGATCTTGAAAAGCAGATCCGTACCAACCCGATCCAGTCGGTTGCGATCGCAGCCGGTATCGGTTTCGTTTTTGCGCTTCTGACCCGTCGCTGAGACGAGGTTCCTCTTTGATGAATGGACCTTTCTAATGGGTGGATTGGGGCCGATACTGGCTTCTTTAGCCGCGGGTAATGCCGCGGCTTTTGCGCATCGCATGAAGCGCAATGCCGTCGTCTATGCGATCATTCTGCTTTTTCTGCTGACGGCCTATGTGCTGGCGGTGGCGGCGCTTGCCGTCTATCTCGGGCAGTTGTGGGGCATGCCGATCGGCCTTCTCGTCGTTGCGGCCGGTGCGCTGGTTCTCGCGGTCTTCATCTATCTCTGCGTCATGCTGGCCGACAGGGCAGCGGAAAAGCGTCGCCGGGCGGCAGCTGCCGCCGATACGCAGAAGGCGATGATGGTGACGGCAGCGCTGACGGCGTCCCGGCGATCATCAAGTCGAAGCCGCTGATGGCGGTTGCGATTGCCGCGGGCGTTGCCTTTCTCGGGACGAAGATCGTGGTGCCGGGATCGTCATCCTCCGACGACGACTGAGACCGGCTTTTCAGGACTATCAAAGGCTCGCGATCGGTCGCGGGCCTTTTTTGCGTTTCAGAGAAACGGCCTTTTCGTCTCCAAGGGCGGCGTCCAGCCGGCGAGCTTGCGCAGGCCCTCGATGTCGATCACCTCGCAGCCCCTGTCCAGCCAGCGGATCAGCCTGTCGCCTGCCAGCTTGCGGAAGGTCTTGTTGGTGTGGACGAGCGACAGGCCGAGCGTGTCGGCACAGTGCTGCTGGGTGACGGGCAGGTTTGCCGCCTTGCCTTCTGCCGCCGCGCCGGTCGATTTCGCCCGCCAGTCGAGAAAGGCCAGAAGATAGGCGGCGCGTTCCAGCGCGCTGCGGCGGCCGATGCTCAGCAGGTGTTCGTCGAGCATCGTCTCCTCGCGGGCAGCGAGCCAGGTGATGTCATAGGCAAGCGAGGGGTGCTTTTCGTAGAGCGTCATCAGCCGGTCGCGCTCGAAGACGCAGAGCGACATGCGCGTCATCGCCTCCACCGAATGCTGCATTTCCAGCATGACATTGCCCTGCAGGCCGATGAGATCGCCGGGGAGAATGTAGTTGAGGATCTGGCGGCGGCCGTCCTCGAGGATCTTGTAGCGGAAACCCCAGCCTGACAGCACGGTATAGAGCTGCGCATTGCGCTCGCCTTCGGTCATGATCGAGCGCCGGGCTCGGCCATCAGGTCGCTGGTCTTGAAGGAGGCGACGAAATCCAGTTCGCCATTGTCGAAGTCGCGAAAGCTCTCGCGCTGTCGCAGCGGACAGTGGTGACAGGGAATGCGCGGCGGGCTTGCAATCTTCGTCGTGGCCATCGGTGGTCCTGAAGCTCAAGAGATATCAAAACGGGAATTTGGGACGGAGGCGTCAGAAGGGAAGGCGAGGAATTTTTTCTCAAATCTAGCGAAGGGAAAAGGTTCCCGCTGTGTCTTTTTTAAATGACCGGCTGTGTTTTCGGTGATCTACGGCAGTCAGTCGCCAAAATTCGGGAGCCGGACGTTGCGCATACTCATCGTCGATCCCGAATATCTGGTGGCGCTGGAGGCAGAAAACCTCATCCAGCAGAGTTTTGGCGCAGCCGGCGCAGGCTGCGTGATTGCCATGCCGCGCGACCTGCCGGCCTTTCTCTCGAGCGAAGCCTTTGCCCTCGTCATCATCGATCGCGACATTGCCGAAAAGCCCGAAAACCGTGCGGCCCTTGATGATCTCGCCATCCCGGCCGTCATCCTGACATTCCGTTCGGACGAGGCGGGCCTCAGCGATGCGGAACTCGTGGTCGCCAAGCCTTTCGACGACGACAAACTCGTCGCGGCGGTGGCCGAAGCCATCCGCCGCGCATCGCCTCCCAGCGAAACTCTTTGATTTTGGTAGAGGCCCGGCTCAGCTGCCGAAGGCGCGGGATGTGATTGCCGCATCGCCGGCATCCGGGCCGTAATCGCCTTCGCCTGACACGCCGAGCAGTTCCTGCAGGCGGGTTCTGGCGCGCGAGACACGGCTCTTGATCGTGCCGACGGCGCAGCCGCAGATCTCGGCGGCTTCCTCATAGGCAAAGCCTGCGGCACCGACGAGCACGATCGCTTCGCGCTGGTCATCCGGCAGCTTGTCCAGCGCCTTGCGGAAGTCCTCAAGGTCGAGGCGGCCATATTGTTCCGGGTGCACGGAAAAGCGCTCGGAAAACAGACCGTCCGAATCCTGCACTTCACGGCCGCGCTTGCGCATCTGGCTGTAGAATTCGTTGCGCAGGATGGTGAAGAGCCAGGCACGCATATTGGTGCCGGGCGTGAAGCTTTTCTGGTTGGCCCAGGCTTTCATGATCGTATCCTGCACCAGATCATCCGCCTTGTCGTGGCGGCCGGTGAGGGAAACGGCGAAGGCGCGCAGGTTGGGCAATGACGCGAGAAGGTCGCGCTTGAAGACGCGATCGTCGCTCTCGGCTTCCTTTTCCTTGATCATTTTACTTCCACCTGCTTCTTCAGAGCAGCGTTCTTCTCGGCCTCGTCGAGCCGTTCGAGAAGATCAAGGAAGCGATCGGGAATGCCTTCATCCTGCACGGCGTCATAAAACTCGCGCAGCTTGCGGGATATCGAAGCGTTTGGCGACGTCGATCCAGGCCGGACTTGATGGGTTTGAACAGTGGTCATCTCGTCTTTTTTCTAATGTCGTCACTCATCACGCTGGCAGCCTGTTGCGGTATTGTTGGAGCAGAATGCAGGAGGTTTAAAAAAGTTCCCCTCTTGCGGAACTTTTTATCAGGCCCACGTTCTACCCAGGTCAATTGCCCATCCGGCGCCAGGGGAGATATTGTATGTCACTCACCACACGCGTTGCGTCGCACCTTCCGTATCTGCGCCGTTATGCCCGTGCCGTCACGGGTTCGCAGACTTCGGGCGACGCGTATGTCGCGGCGGTTCTGGAAGCGCTGATCGCCGATGTCTCGATTTTTCCCGAGACGTCCAAGGATCGCGTTTCGCTCTATAAACTCTTCGTCGCAATCTTTGGTTCCACCGCCATCGAGATCCGGCCGATCGAATCCCCGTTTGCCTGGGAACAGCGAGCGGCGGCGAACCTTTCGAGCCTGCCCTCGCAGTCGCGACACGCCTTCCTGCTCGTTTCCGTCGAGGCTTTACCGTCGATGAGACTGCCGAAGTGCTCAACGTCAGCGCCGCCGAGGTGAACAAGCTGCTCGACGAAGCCTCGCGCGAGATTTCGCGGCAGGTGGCAACCGATATCATGATCATCGAGGATGAGCCGCTGATCGCGCTCGATATCGAGCAGATGGTGCAGGATCTCGGACATCGCGTCACCGGCATTGCGCGCACGCACAAGGAAGCCGTCTCGCTGTTCCAGTCCTCCCATCCGAAGATGGTGCTGGCGGATATCCAGCTGGCCGACGGAAGCTCGGGCATTGATGCGGTGAACGAGATCCTGAAAAGCTCCAGCGTTCCGGTGATCTTCATCACCGCATTCCCTGAGCGGCTTCTGACAGGTGAGCGGCCGGAGCCGGCCTTCCTCGTGACCAAGCCCTTCAACCCGGACATGGTGAAGGCGCTGATCAGCCAGGCGCTGTTCTTCAATGAGGCAGTCAAGGCTGCGGCATAAAGTGATCTGTCTATCCTGATCGCCCGGCGATGGCCGGGCATCAGGTGGAAGGCTGGGAAACGGGGCGCATTTTCGGGGGAACTTTTGCACGGGAACGGTCGTTGTGGCGCTATCCAAGAAGGAGAAACGCCATGCTTTACTACGCTCTCGTGTTCCTCGTCGTTGCACTCATCGCCGGTGCCCTCGGCTTCGGCGGGATTGCAGGAACGGCAGCTGGGATTGCCCAGATCCTGTTCTTCGTCTTCCTTGCACTTCTGGTGATTTCGCTTCTCGCCGGCTTGTTCCGGCGAGTCTGACACTCTATAAGTTTTCCGAGCTTACATATCCGGGTACCTCTTCCGAGCGGGCTCCCGGTTACGCCCGAAAGCCCGCAGACGGAGTTATGACATTGGTGCATCCGCTGACATGGCAGCGCGCTGGTCAGAGTGATGACAAACTGCGTGAATTTTTCCTGCAGGCACTGGTCGATCTCGGCGCTGCGTGATCGTTCAGGATGCCGGTAGCGAAGCGCAGGACTATGTCTATGTCGCCAACCTGCCGGATGTCTGGGCCGTCGACAGCTTTTCCGAGCCGAGCGATGTCAGCATCTTCGGGCCGGAGATTGCCGCAAAGATTGGCGGACTGAAGCGGGGACTGATCGAGGCCGGTGCGAAAGCAAGCGGTGACAAGTCCTCCGGTGCCAAGACCCATGCGGAAATCGCCGTCGGTACCGACGAGGTTTACGAATTCCGCATCCAGACGGTGAAGTTCGGCGCGGCGATTGCCGGTGAGAGCAGTTCGCAAGGCCTCTATCTCGTCACGACCATTATCGACCGATCCGAGGAACGTCACCGCGAGCGGTTGCTGCGGGCGCTTCTGCGTGAGGTCAGCCATCGCTCGAAGAACCTTCTTGCGATCATCCAGAGCATTGCCTTGCAGACGGCTCGCTATTCCGGCTCGCTGGATCTCTTTCTGCACAAGTTCCGCGGGCGGCTCTATTCCCTGTCGCAGAGCCAGGATCTGATTACCGATTCCAGCTGGCGCGGCGCCTATTTCAACGATCTGGTGCAGCAGCAGACGGAAAAATATCTGCCGGACAACAAGCATCTGGTGCAGGTGAAGGGCGATAATGTGCTTCTGACCCCGAATGCGTCGCTGCATCTCGGGCTTGCGCTTCATGAACTGATCGTCAATGCAGTCAGCCACGGTTCTATTTTGAAAAGCGGCCGGCCGATCGAGATCGAATGCCTGCGCTCGCATGTGGATGGTCATGACTGGTTGTCGGTGCGCTGGTTCGAGCCGCTCGATCCCGAGCGCCCCGGTGCTGCGGCGGAGGACGCGCTGAAGGCGCATTTCGGCTCCACCGTGCTGGAGCGGGTCGTGCCGGCATCGGTCAATGGCCGGGCGCAGTATGATATTTCCGACAGGGGTATTTCCTACCAGCTCGGCTTCCCGCTCGATAGCGGCGGAGACTGACGGTTCTCATCCACAGAAGCGTGGCATGTGCCGCGGGGTCGATCGGAGATTGATGATCCCGCCGCTTAGGCATGTCTTGAGACGGATGCGCAAAAGCCGACTGGCCCGGTTCCGGGGGGAACCGAGCCAGCCTGTCTCTTCGAGGGGGATTGAAGAGCTCGTCTGAAGGCTTTTTGTAGGGCGGGGGACGGGGGGGTCGCCTTCAGACATGTGCATAACGGGCGGCCGGGACAAAGGTTCCAAGGGTTGCAAAAAAGATTCGAGGAAATTTGCAAGAGCCTTTCGCGGGCGGCGATAGAGAACGGCCAGGCAAACGGCAAACGGCGGCCGAAGCCGCCGCCCACCCTCGTAATCTGTGAAAAGCCTCAGCGCTTGAGGCTGCGCGGATCAAGCGCGTCGCGGATCGCATCGCCGACATAGTTGATGCTGAGCACGGTTGCCGAGATCGCAAGGCCCGGCCAGAGCACGCGCGACGGTGTCAGCTGCAGGAAGTTCACGCCGTCGAACAGAAGGCGGCCCCAGGTGGGATAGTCCGAGGGGAAGCCGAGGCCAAGGAAGCTGAGGGCCGATTCCGTGATGATGGCCGAGGCGATGCCGAGCGTCGCAGAGACCATGATCGAGGAGAGCACATTGGGCAGGATATGCCGCAGCACGATACGGTATTCCCGCATGCCGCTCGATTTCGCCGCCAGAATGAATTCCTGGCTTTTGACCGCCAGAACATCGCCGCGCACGATGCGCGCGGTATGCATCCAGCTCGTCACGCCGATGACGAAGACGATGAGGATGAAGATCCCCGTCTCCGGCCCGAAGGCCGCTCTGAGCGTATCACGGAAGAGCATGATGATGACGAGCAGAAGCGGCAGGAGCGGCAGTGCCAGAAACAGGTCCGTCAGTCGCATCAGCGGGCCGTCGAGCTTGCGGAAATAGCCCGAGACGACGCCGACGAGCGTGCCGAGGAAGAGTGCCAGAAGCATGGCGGTGAAGCCGACCGCAAGGGAGGTCTTGCCGCCTGCCAGAACCTGCGCCAGCATGTCCTTGCCGAGATTGTCGGTGCCGAACGGATGGGCAATCGACGGCCACTGGTTCTTGTCGCGGATGTTGATCTTTTCCGGCGCACCGTGTGGATATAGGGGCCGACATAGACCGCCAGCACGATGAAGACGAAGACGATGAGGCCCGCGACGCCGCCCTTGTGAGCGGAGAACTGTTTCCAGAGGTCGCGCCATGCCGATGTCGCCGGCGTTGCCGCCTTGGCGGGCTCTGCCGGAACGGTGGTTGAGGTCGCATCAGTCATAACGGATCCTCGGGTCAAGAATGCCGTACAGAACGTCGGCGATCAGGTTGAAGAGGACGATCAGCACGGCGAAGATGAAGGTCAGCGTCTGCACCAGCGGGATATCCGCCCCCTGGATGGCGGTGATCAGCAGCTGGCCGAGCCCGTTCACGCGGAAGATCTGTTCGGTGATGATGGCACCGGAGAAGATCGTCGGTACGCCGAGCGCGATCACGGTGACGACCGGGATCAGGCTGTTGCGCAGGACATGGACGAGAAGAACCGTCTTTTCCTTGACGCCCTTGGCGCGGGCCTGCGCACATAGTCCTGATGCAGGTTGTCCAGCATCGAGGCGCGCACGAAGCGGGTGATCTGCGAGGCGTTGTAGAGCGCCAGAACCGCGACCGGCAGAACCATCTGCCTCACCTGATCGAAGAAGGTCGAAATGCTCGTCACCTGAAGGTTGGTGTCGTAGACCGACGGGAACCATTGCAGATAGGACGAGAAGATGACGATCAGGACGACGCCGGTGAAGAAGGTCGGCACGGAATAGCCGACCATCGAGATGAATGTGCCGATCTGGTCGAAGATCGAATATTGCTTGTAGGCCGAGATGACGCCGATCGGGATGGCGATCAGGATACCGAAGACATAGGCAAGGCCGATGACCCACAGCGTCTGCGGCAGGCGCTGGACGATGAGATCGACGACCGGGCTGCGGGTCGCCCAGGAGAGGATGCGCACGCGGTCATGATCGTCGCCGATATGCCAGCCGGTCAGGGCTTCCAGGATGTTCAGCGGTTCATTGATGAAGAACTGATGCAGCCAGGCGAGGTAGCGCAGGAAGAAGGGCTGGTCGAGACCGAGCGATGCCTTGATCTGTTCGCGGACTTCCGGCGGGATCGTCAGCGGCAGGTCGCCGGTGGGATCGTTCGGGGCGAGGTCGAGCAGGGCGAAAATGACGAAACTGATGACGAGCAGCGTCGGGATTGCGAAGAACAGTCGTCGCAACGTGTATGTAAACATTCCAATGTCTCCAGACTATCGCGGAGAAAAATGCGGATGCGGGCCGGCCGAAGGGCCGGCCCGGCATGCATCATCACTTCTTGCGCGACCAGTCGGCGACGTTCCAGAGTTCACTGTCCCAGGCGTCATCTTGACGCCCTGGAGAGTGACGCTGGCGGCCGAGAGCGAACCGCGGTGGACGAGCGGGATATGCGCGCCGTCCTCGGTCAGCATGTCGTTCAGCTCCTTGGACAGCTCGTCGCGCTTGGCGGGATCGGCGGTCTTGGAGAGTTCGGCGACCTTCTTGTCATAGGCCGGGTTGCAGTAGCGCGGCTCGTTCTCACCCTGCCAGCCGTTGGCCGGGGAGGGGATCTTGTTGCAGAGCCAGCCGGCCAGGTACTTTTCCGGGTCCGTGCCATCGAAGTTGTTGGTGTACATTTCGACGTCGGCATAGAACTTCTGGAACGTGTCCGGGCTTGCCGGGTCGCCACCGAAATAGACCGAGGCCGAGATGTTGCGCAGTTCGACGGCAACGCCGATCTGGGACCACATGTCCTTCACCAGTTCCTGGGTGGCCTGGCGAACGGAGTTGGTCGAGGTCTGGTAGAGGAAGGACAGCTTCACGCCGTTCTTGGCGCGGATGCCATCCGGGCCCTTCTTCCAGCCGTCATCGTCCAGCATCTTGTTGCGCCGGCGATATCCTGCTTGAGGCACCAGGCGTCGTTCTTGGTCGAGGCGACGGCCGCCGGTGCCGGAACGATGTTGCAGGTCGGCTTGCCGGCTGCGCCGTAGCCGGCATCGACGATCACCTGGCGATCGATCGCCATGGAGAGTGCCTTGCGGACGACCGGATCGGAGAGCGAAGGATGCGGGCCGGCTTCCTTGGTGGAGCGCTTGTCGCCGAGCTTCGGATCAGGGTTGAAATGGTTGAGATCGATACGCTCGACCTGCGTGCCGAAGGCGGTTTCGAGCTTGCCCTTGCCTGCCTTCAGCATGGTGGCCAGAACTTCCGGCTCGACCTGCATGTTCCAGGCGTAGTCGTATTCGCCGGTCTCGAGAACCGCACGGGCAGCGGAGGCCGCGTCACCGCCGCCCTTCAACGTGGCGGTCGCGAAGGCCGGCTTGTTCGGATCGCGGTAGTTCGGGTTGGCGACATAGCTGATCACGTCGTTCGGCTTGAAGTCCTTGACGACGAAGGGACCGGTGCCGATCGGGCCGAAATTGGCGGCGGTGCAGCCCGGTGCCTTGGAGCCCAGGCAATCCTGGAACTGCTTCTTCTGGATGATCGGCGACTGGGCGCCGACGAAGGCCGAATAGGGGTAGGGCTTCGGTTCGGTGAAGTCGATCTTGACCGTGTGGGCGTCTACCGCCTCGACATTCTTCACGCCTTCGAAATAGGCGCCCTGGGCGCAGCCGCCATCCGGCGCCGTGCAATATTTCCAGGTGAAGACGACGTCATCGGCGGTGAGGGGGGAGCCGTCCGACCACTTGACGTCGGGCTTCAGCTTCCAGGTCATGCTGAGCAGGTCCTTGGAAACGCCGCCGTTCTCGACCGTCGGGATCTCGGTGACGAGCATGGGCACGAGTTCGCCCTTCTCGTTATAGCGGGCGAGCGGCTCGATCACCATGGAAGAGGCGTAGACTTCCTTCGTGCCGCCGGAGAGATACGGGTTCAACGTCGAGACGGCCTGCCAGAAGAGGATCTTCAGGTCGCCATCAGTACCTCTGGCGGCATGCGCAACCGAGCCAAACGACGCAAGCGCCGCGGCGGTGCCGACCAGAAGGAGTTTGAACTTGTTCATGCTGCTGTTCCCCTTTGATGGTTTTTTGCCTCTTCGTTGAGAGGCGTTCCAAATTTATGATTGTTTTTTGGAATGCGGGCCGGCCAGCTCCCATACGTGACCGTTGCCCGGTGATGTGAAGCATGTCGTCGAACCTCCCAGGTCAAGCCTGTCAGAGCCTCTAGCCTCACACCCTCTGTTGCCGCTCCTTCGTCATGAATACTTGCTGATGAACACGGCTGATCACGCCGCAAAAAGCGGTTGTGACCAAATTTTGAGCCATCTAAGCATAGGCCTATTTTTCGTTCAAGAGTGAAAATTCGAGCTTGCAAAGGCCCCGTTCCGCGTCGCAATATCCGCCCGGCCCAGACTTGGAACTCACTGGGAACTATAAGAAATCTATGGGGTTTGCAGATATGCCGGTTATCAATCGCGTCGCCGAAATGCAGGATCAGGTCGCTGAATGGCGCCGCTACCTGCACCAGAATCCGGAGCTTCAGTACGACCTTCCGAAGACCTCGGCCTTCGTTGCCGAAAAGTTGAAGTCCTTCGGTTGCGACGTGGTGGAAACCGGGCTCGGCCAGAGCGGTGTGGTCGGCATCATCAAGGGCCGTCATGGCGCCCATGCAGGTGATGGCCCGGTCGTCGGCTTCCGCGCCGATATGGATGCGCTGCCGATCTTCGAGACGAGCGGCAAGGAATGGGCGTCGCAGACGCCGGGCAAGGCGCATTCCTGCGGGCATGACGGCCATACGGCCATGCTGCTC
This sequence comes from Shinella sp. UYSO24, assembly GCA_902167985.1. Taxonomy (GTDB): domain Bacteria; phylum Pseudomonadota; class Alphaproteobacteria; order Rhizobiales; family Rhizobiaceae; genus Neorhizobium. The sequence continues at coordinate 161,120 of CABHNZ010000004.1, read as the reverse complement.
GGCGCGGCGCAATATCTGGCCGAGACACGCAATTTCAAGGGTTCGATCGCCGTCATCTTCCAGCCCGCCGAAGAAGGCGGTGCGGGCGCGCTTGCCATGATCAATGACGGGCTGATGGAGAAGTTCGGGATCTCCCAGGTCTATGGCATGCATAACGAGCCGAAGCTGCCGGTCGGCCATTTTGCCACCGCCAAGGGCGGCGTGATGGCGGCTGCCGATACGTTCGAGATCACCATCAACGGCCGCGGCAGCCACGCAGCCCAGCCGCATCGCTCGATCGATCCTGTGCTGACCGCCTCGCATGTGGTCGTCGCCTTGCAGTCGATCGTGGCGCGCGAGACCGATCCGCTGCGCTCGCTGGTGATCACGGTCGCCTCGATCCATGGCGGCGAGGCCAGCAATGTCATTCCCGATTTCGTCAAGCTGACCGGCACGGTGCGCACACTTCTGCCCGAGACGCGCGACTTTGCCGAGAAGCGTCTGAAGGAAGTGGTCTATGCGACGACGCTGGCGCATGGCGCGACCGGCGATGTCGTCTATCACCGCGGCTATCCGGTGACGTTCAACCACGATGCCGAGACGGATTTTGCCGCCGACGTGGCCGGCAAGGTGGCCGGCCCGCGCGCCGTTGATACGGCGATGGCGCCGCATATGGGCGCTGAAGACTTTTCCTACATGCTGGAGAAGCGCCCCGGCGCCTTCATCTTCATCGGCAATGGGGACACCGCCAACCTGCATAATGCCGGTTATGACTTCAACGACGAGGCTATCCCTTATGGCGTCAGCTACTGGGTGACGCTGGCCGAAACGGCGCTTGCCGCCTGATCCCTGAATTTAGGAGACGAGACATGCTGCTTTCCGGCAATTCCATGGAGCAGGGCGGCGGATCGGTTGCCCCGGTCCTTTCCGTCAAGAACCTCAATACCTCGTTCCGCGTCGGCGATGGCTGGCGCACGGTGGTGCGCAACATGTCTTTCGACATCGCGCCACGCGAGACGGTGGCGATCGTCGGTGAATCGGGGTCGGGCAAATCCGTGACCTCGCTGTCGATCATGCGGCTTCTGCCGCAGAAGACGAGCCGCATCGAGGGGCAGGTGCTGCTCGGCGGGCGCGATCTTCTGGCGCTGCCGGAAGACGAGATGCGCAAGGTGCGCGGCAACGACATCTCGATGATCTTCCAGGAGCCGATGACCTCGCTCAACCCGATTTTCCCGATCGGCAAGCAGATCGCCGAGGCGCTGACGGTTCACAAGAGCATCTCGAAGGCTGAAGCCAAGGCGGAAGTGATCCGGCTTCTCGAAAGGTCCGCATTCCGAATGCCAAGGGCCGGTTCGACGAATATCCGCATCAGTTTTCCGGCGGTATGCGCCAGCGCGTGATGATTGCCATGGCGCTTGCCTCGCGGCCGAAGCTCCTCATCGCCGACGAGCCGACGACGGCGCTCGACGTGACGATCCAGGGTCAGATCCTCGATCTGATCAAGCAGCTGCAGGAAGAGGAGGGCATGTCGGTTCTCTTCATCACCCACGACATGGGCGTGGTGGCGGAAGTGGCCGACCGGACGATCGTGATGTTCCGCGGCGACGTGGTGGAGACCGGCACGACGGACGATATTTTCAACCGCGGCCAGCATCCCTATACGCGGGCGCTGCTTTCGGCCGTGCCGCGGCTCGGCTCGATGGGCGAACGCAAGCTGCCGCAGCGCTTCCCGCTGATCGATGTGAAGACCGGCGAGCAGACGAAGCTCGAAGACGTCACTGATACGGTTGCCAAGGGCAAGACGCCGATCCTCGAAGTGAAGGATCTGACGACCCGTTTCGACATTCATTCCGGCCTGTTCGGTCGCAAGACAGGCGCCGTCCACGCCGTCGAGAAAGTATCGTTCAACCTCTTCCAGGGTGAAACGCTGTCGCTTGTCGGCGAGAGCGGTTGCGGCAAGTCGACGACCGGGCGTTCGGTGACGCGGCTGATCAATCCGACGAGCGGCGAAGTGACGCTCGACGGCTATGAGGTGATGAAGCTCGACCAGCCGACGCTGCGGCAGATGCGCAAGTCGATCCAGATGGTGTTCCAGGATCCGTTCGCCTCGCTCAACCCGCGCATGAGCGTCGGCTCGGCGGTGATGGAGCCGTTTGTCGAGCATGGGCTCGGCTCGAAGGCGCAGGCGCGCGACAAGGCGGCGAGCCTGATGGAAAAGGTCGGCCTTTCCGCCGACATGATGAAGCGCTTCCCGCACGAGTTTTCCGGCGGCCAGCGCCAGCGTGTGGCGATTGCCCGGGCACTGATGCTCGATCCGAAGGTGATCGTGGCGGACGAGGCCGTGTCGGCGCTCGACGTGTCGATCAAGGCGCAGGTCTGCAATCTGCTTCTCGACCTGCAGCAGAACCTGAACCTCGCCTTCCTGTTCATTTCCCACGACATGGCCGTGGTGGAACGCGTCAGCCACCGGGTGGCGGTGATGTATCTGGGGGAAATCGTCGAGATCGGCCCGCGCGCCGCCGTCTTCGAAAATCCGCAGCATCCCTACACGAAAAGCTGATGTCGGCCGTGCCTGTGCCGGATCCGCTCGCCGCAACATCAAACGCAACATGGCAACCGACGAAATCAAGAGCCCGGTCCGCGCGGTGGATTATGTGCCGCCGGTGCGCGAATATCGCGAGGTGTCGGAAGGCCATCTGGTACAGGTGGCATAAGGGCTCACGCTGTCCGATAATTGTCGGAGGGCCGCGTTTCTGGTACCCTTGCGGGTATTGGAGATGCGGCTTTTTGGTTTTTGTGGAAGGTGGGTAGCCTTGAGGGTGAACGATCCTTGGGGCATGGAGGATGCTTCCGGTGTCAGCCCGCGAAGCTCTAGGGTAGGAGGTCGAGCCCTCCAAGCGGGCGTAGCTTGCTCGCTATGATCTGATGGCAGAGGTGGTCATCGCCGCTCTTCCGGTCTCCGATAGCTGAGATGGCGTGCCGCGAACCTCTCATTTCAATCGGTTCACAGAGGCCGTTTGACAGAGGCTCGGAAAACGTGTCAGCAAGGCGCGAGGAGATTTTCTGTCATGGTGAAACGGTCTGATAGCCAGGGGCGCCTGGACGATGCGGCGAGGGCCGGCTGGCTCTATTATGTTGCCGGGCGCACACAGGACGAGATCGCAGCCGCCATGAGCATTTCCCGTCAGTCGGCGCAGCGGCTCGTGTCGCTTGCGGTCGCCGAGCGGTTGATCAAGGTCCGGCTCGATCATCCGATCGCCGCCTGTCTGGAACTCGCCGAGGCTCTGAAAACCCGCTACGGGCTGAAATATGCCGAGGTGGTGCCGAGCGATCCCGCAATGTCTCATCCACTGTCGGTATCGCGGAGGCAGGTGCGGCCGAGATCGAGCGCTGGCTGAAGCGCCCTGATCCGATCATCATCGCCATCGGCACGGGCCGCACGCTGAAGGCCGCGATCGACCAGTTGCCGCCGATGGAATGTCCGCAGCACCGCATCGTGTCGCTTACCGGCAATATCGGGCCGGATGGTTCGGCCGCCTATTACAACGTCATCTTTTCCATGGCCGACGCGATCAAGGCGCGGCTCTTCCCCATGCCGCTGCCGGTCCTCTGCGCCTCGGCCGAAGAGCGCGAGACGCTGCATGACCAGCCGCTGGTGCGCGCCACGCTCGCACTCGGCTCCAAGGCGGATGTCACCTTCGTCGGGATCGGCGAGCTCGGCGCCGATGGTCCGCTCTGCGTCGATGGCTTTCTCGGCCGCGACGAGATGGTCCGGCTTGTCGAAAACGGTGCCGCCGGCGAGATCTGCGGCTGGATCTACGACCAGCAGGGCAAGCTTCTCGGCAGCCCGATGAACGACCGAGTCGCAAGCGTCGGCATCCCGTCGCGGGAGCATTCGCATGTCATCGGCATGGCGCAGGGAAGGCGCAAATGGACTGCCATGCGCGCGGCTCTCAAGGGCGGGTTGCTCAATGGTCTGATCACCGATGAGGCCTCCGCAGGGCATCTGCTCGACCGCTGAGCAAAAATTTATCCTAGCCAAATCAAAGTCATGACCTATGTCCGTTGCATTGCAGCGACGAAAGTCGATTGACTTCCTGTGCCATTTCGTGGGTAATTGCCCATGAGCAAAGCGAATGCTCGCACCACATCTTCTCGGGAGGAAGATATGACATTGAAGACGGTTTTGCTGGGCACTTGCTCAGCCATGATGCTTGCTGGCTTTTCGGTTGCCGGCGCGTCAGCGGAAACGCTCACCATCGCAACGGTCAATAACGGCGACATGGTCCGCATGCAGGGCCTGACGTCGGAATTCACCAAGGCCAACCCCGACATTCAGGTCAACTGGGTCACGCTCGAAGAAAACGTGCTGCGCGAACGCGTCACCACGGATATCGCGGCGAATGGCGGCCAGTATGACATCGTGACGGTCGGCAATTACGAAGTGCCGATCTGGGCCAAGCAGAAGTGGCTTCTGCCGCTCGACGGCCTCGGCGCAAACTACGACATGGACGACCTCTTGCCCGCGATCCGCGGCGGCCTTTCGGTCGACGGCAAGCTCTATGCGGCACCGTTCTACGGTGAATCCGCGATGATCATGTATCGCAAGGACCTGTTCGAAAAAGCCGGTCTGAAAATGCCGGAAAGCCCGACCTGGGAATTCATCGGTGATGCAGCCCGCAAGATCACCGACCGCAAGGCCGGCATCAACGGCATTTGCCTTCGCGGCAAGGCCGGCTGGGGTGAGAACATGGCGTTCCTGTCTGCTCTCAACAACTCCTTCGGCGGCCGCTGGTTCGACGAAAAGTGGAAGCCGCAGTTCGATCAGCCGGAATGGAAGCAGTCGCTTACCTTCTACGCAAGCCTGATGAAGGATGCCGGCCCGTCCGGCGCGTCGTCCAACGGCTTCAACGAAAACCTGACGCTGTTCCAGCAGGGCAAGTGCGGCATGTGGATCGACGCCACGGTTGCTGCTTCCTTCGTCTCCGACCCGAAGAACTCGACGGTTGCTGACAAGGTCGGCTACGCGATCTTCCCCACCAAGGAAGGCGTTGCCAACCACGGTAACTGGCTGTGGTCGTGGAACCTTGCCGTTCCGGCTTCCTCGAAGAAGGCCGCTGCCGCTCAGAAGTTCATCTCCTGGGCAACCAGCAAGGAATACACGCAGCTCGTCGCTTCCAAGCAGGGCTGGGCAAACGTTCCTCCGGGCACGCGCACTTCGCTCTACAAGACCGAAGACTACCAGAAGGCGGCTCCGTTCGCCGCTCCGACGCTTGCTGCCATGCAGGCTGCCGACATCACCAAGCCGACCGTCAAGCCGGTGCCTATACGGGCGGCCAGTTCGTGACGATCCCTGAATTCCAGGCGTTGGCACGACCGTCGGTCAGCTCTTCTCGGCCGTCATCGCCGGTCAGTCTTCGGTCGACGATGCGCTTGCCGCAGCGCAGGCCACCGCGACCCGCGACATGACCCGCGCAGGCTATATCAAGTAAGCTCCTCCCAAGGGCTCCGCTGCCCGGTTTTGATGCCAATCGAGACCGGGCAGCACTTTTGCCCCACCCCGCATCTTCAGGAGAAGAGGTGCCGGTCGGGCCGATCCAATAACAACAAGACGAAACGCGTGCGCCTTTCCGCCGAAGGCAACGCGGCAAACTGAGCCTCAACGGCTCCGGGAGGGTGGTCCGAAATGGCAACTCAAAACACCAAGACATTGGCGCGTGTCATGATGGCGCCCTCCGTCATCCTGCTTCTCGTCTGGATGATCGTACCGCTCGCGATGACGCTGTACTATTCGTTCCAGAACTATAACCTCTTGACGCCGATGAACGTTTCGTTCGCTGGCTTCTTCAATTACCAGTATTTCTATACCGACCCGGCCTTCTTCCAGTCGATCTGGAACACGCTGGTTCTGGTGCTCGGCGTGCTTGCGATCACCGTCATCGGCGGCATTGCGATTGCGCTCCTGATCGACCAGCCGATCTTCGGCCAGGGCATCGTGCGTATCCTCGTCATCTCGCCCTTCTTCGTCATGCCGCCGGTTGCGGCACTGATCTGGAAGAACATGATCATGCATCCGGGTTACGGCGTGCTTGCCGATCTGGCGCAGTTCTTCGGAGCGCAGCCGATCGACTGGTTCGCGCAGTTCCCGCTCCTGTCGGTCATCATCATCGTCGCCTGGCAGTGGCTGCCGTTCGCGACGCTCATTCTCCTGACGGCCCTGCAGTCGCTTGACGGCGAACAGAAGGAAGCCGCCGAAATGGACGGCGCCAACGCCTTCCAGCGCTTCATCTACCTGACGCTGCCGCATCTTTCGCGCGCCATCACCGTCGTCATCCTGATCCAGACGATCTTCCTGCTCGGCATCTACGCGGAAATCCTCGTCACCACCAATGGCGGCCCGGGTTACGCATCCACCAACCTCACCTTCCTCATCTACCGCACGGCACGTCTCGGCTATGACGTCGGCGGTGGGGCAGCAGGTGGCATCATCGCCGTCGTTCTCGCCAATATCGTCGCCTTCTTCCTGATGCGCGCCGTCGGCAAGAACCTGGACAAGTAGGAGAGGGATCATGGCTCGCAAAGTTACCACCGGAGCACGGATCGGCTGGACCATCGCCGCATGGGTCGTCGCCCTCCTGATCTTCTTCCCCATTCTCTATGCGGTCCTCACCAGCTTCAAGACGGAGCAGGAGGCGATTGCAGGCTTCAGCCTCATCCCGTCGGGCACGTTCGAGAACTACATCACGGTCGAAGAACAGCGCGATTACTTCACGCCGTTCATGAACTCGGTGATCCTGTCGATCGGCTCGACCATCCTGGCGCTGATCGTGGCGCTGCCGGCCGCATGGGCGATGGCGTTCGCGCCGACCAAGCGGACGAAAGATATCCTGATGTGGATGCTTTCGACCAAGATGATGCCGTCGGTCGCGGTTCTGCTGCCGATCTTCATCATCTTCCGCAATCTCGGCCTGCTCGACACGCGGATCGGCCTCACCGTCATGCTGATGCTGATCAACCTGCCGATCGTCGTGTGGATGCTCTACACATATTTCCGCGAAATTCCCGGCGAGATCCTGGAGGCAGCAAGGATGGACGGTGCCGGCATCTGGCAGGAGATCGTCTATGTCCTGACGCCGATGGGTATTCCGGGCATTGCCTCGACGCTTCTTCTGAACGTCATCCTTGCCTGGAACGAAGCCTTCTGGACGATCCAGCTGACGACCACCAATGCGGCGCCGCTGACGGCCTTCATTGCCTCGTTCTCGTCGCCTCAGGGTCTGTTCTGGGCAAAGCTTTCGGCGGCATCGACCATGGCGATCGCCCCCATCCTCATCCTCGGCTGGTTCAGCCAGAAGCAACTCGTTCGCGGCCTCACCTTTGGCGCGGTTAAGTAAGAACAAAAGGACACAAACGTCATGGGAAGCATCACCCTCAAGAACGTGTCTAAGACCTTCGGCGAAGCCAAGGTCATTCCGTCGATCGATCTCGAAATCAACAATGGCGAATTCGTCGTCTTCGTCGGCCCGTCGGGTTGCGGCAAGTCCACGCTGCTGCGGCTGATCGCCGGTCTGGAAGACGTCTCCGGCGGTCATATCATGATCGACGGCAAGGACGTGACGGATGCCGCACCGGCCGAGCGCGGGCTCGCCATGGTGTTCCAGTCCTACGCGCTCTATCCGCATATGAGCGTGCGCAAGAACATCGCCTTCCCATTGAAGATGGCGAAGATGGATCAGGCGCAGATCGACAAGAAGGTTTCGGACGCCGCGCGCATCCTCAACCTCACCGACTATCTGGAGCGTCGTCCGGGCCAGCTTTCCGGTGGTCAGCGCCAGCGCGTCGCGATCGGCCGCGCCATCGTGCGCGAACCCTCGGCCTTCCTCTTCGACGAGCCGCTGTCGAACCTCGATGCGGCGCTGCGCGGCACAATGCGCCTCGAAATCAGCGATCTTCACCACCAGCTGAAGACGACGATGATCTACGTCACCCACGACCAGGTGGAAGCCATGACCATGGCCGACAAGATCGTCGTTCTCAATCGCGGCAATATCGAACAGGTCGGCTCGCCGCTGGACCTCTACAGAACCCGCGCAACCTCTTCGTCGCCGGCTTCATCGGCTCGCCCAAGATGAATTTCGTCGAGGGCGACTATGCGAAATCGAAGGGCGCCAAGACGGCGGGCATCCGTCCCGAACATCTCGGCCTGTCCAAGGATAGCGGCTTGTGGAGCGGCACCGTGACGGTGGCCGAGCATCTCGGCGCCGACACGTTCCTGCATCTCGACGTTGCCGGGATCGGCCCGATTACCGCCCGTGCAGGCGGCGAGTTCGGCGCCAGCTACGGCGATACGGTGTTCCTGACGCCCGACGAAGCCAAGCTGCACCGTTTCGACGACAAGGGCCTCGCCATCAAGGCGTAAGCCCGAACAGATTTATCCAAACGGCCTGACGGACAGGCAACCGGAGTATGAGACCATGACCGTTAAGCTCTCGCTGGCAAGCCTGAAAGAGGCTGCCGCCACCGCTGCCGTGCCCGCTTACGACCCGAAGACGCTCACGGCCGGGATCGTGCATTTCGGCGTCGGCAACTTCCACCGCGCCCATCAGGCGGTCTATCTCGACGACCTGTTTTCCGTCGGCAAGGGCCATGACTGGGCGATCATCGGTGCCGGCGTCATGCCGTCGGATGCCGCCATGCGCGACAAGCTGAAGGCGCAGGATTTCCTGACGACCGTCGTCGAGCAGGACAATAACAAGAGCGGCGCGCGCGTGACTGCCCCGATGATCGACATCATCGCGCCGGGCGAGACCAAGGCACTGCTCGAAAAGCTGGCCGACCCGACGATCCGCATCGTCTCGATGACGATCACCGAAGGCGGCTATTTCATCGATGCGGCCGGCCATTTCAATCCGTCGCATCCGGCCATGGTCGAGGACGGCCGCAACCCGGACGCGCCGAAGACCGTTTTCGGCCTCATCATCGCCGGCCTGAAGCTGCGTCGCGAGCGGGGCGTCGAGCCCTTCACGGTCATGTCCTGCGACAATATTCCGGGCAATGGCCATGTGACCGAAAATACCGTGATCGGCCTTGCCAAAATGTCCGACCCGGCCTTTGCCGAGTGGATCCATGAGAATGTCGCCTTCCCGAACTCGATGGTCGACCGCATCACGCCGGCCACCGGCCCGCGCGAGATCGGCATCCTGAAGGACGATTACAATATCGAGGACAACTGGCCGGTCTTCTGCGAAGAGTTCAAGCAGTGGGTGATGGAAGACAAGTTCCCGACGGGACGTCCGCCGCTGGAAGAAGTCGGCGTGCAGTTTGTCGCCGACGTTGCGCCCTACGAACTGATGAAGATCCGCATCCTCAATGGCGGCCATGCGACGATCGCCTATCCGGGCGAACTTCTCGATATTCACTTCGTCCATGAGGCGATGGAACATCCGCTGATCCGCGCCTTCCTTGCCAAGCTCGAAAAGGAAGAGATCATCCCGATCGTGCCGCCGGTACCGAATACCAGCCTCGACGACTATTTCGACCTGATCGAGCGGCGCTTCCTCAACCCGAAGATCGGTGACACCATTCCGCGTCTGGCGCAGGACGGTTCCAACCGCCAGCCGAAGTTCATCCTGCCCTCGACCCGCGATCGTCTTGCCAAGGGCGACGACATTATCGGCCTGTCGCTGGTTTCGGCGCTCTGGTGCCGCTATTTCGCCGGCACGTCGGATAGCGGTCGCAAGATCATGTTCAACGATGCGAGCGCCGACAAGCTGCAGGCTGCGGCACTGAAGGCCAAGGACGATCCGGATGCCTTCCTCGTCTTCGACGAGATCTTTGGCGAAGTGTCGAAGTCGGACCTCTTCCGCAAGCGTTTCGCGCATGCGCTGAAGACGCTCTGGGCGGAGGGCACGGCAAAGACGCTGCAGCTTTATCTCGACGACAAGCTCGTCACGGATTGAGGGCAGGGTCATGTCGGGCGCGGCTGCTGGCAAGATTGGCGGAACGGAAAACGGCCCTCTGATCATTTTCGACTGCGATGGCGTGCTCGTAGACAGCGAGCCGCTTTCGGTGCGGGTGCTGGTGAAGACCCTGCGCAGCCGCGGCGTCGAAATGAGCGAGGCGGATGCCTATGGGCATTTTCTCGGCCGCAGCCTCTCGACGATGAAGCAGATCCTCGACGAGGAATACGGGTTCCATACGGGGCCCGAATTCCTCGAGGAGATGCGGATCGATCTTTACGAACTGTTCAAGACGGATCTGCAACCCATTCCCGGCATTGCCGAGGCGATCGACGCGCTCGGTGCCGGTGGCATGGGGCTGCCGATCTGCGTTGCTTCCTCCAGCCAGCCGGAGCGTATCCGGCTGTCGCTGACGATCACCGGGCTGATCGACCGGCTCGATCCGCATCTCTTCTCCGCAACGATGGTGAAGAACGGCAAGCCGGCGCCGGACCTCTTTCTCCATGCCGCGAAAGAGATGGGTGTCGAGCCGCAACACTGTATCGTGATCGAGGACAGCCCGGCCGGTATCGAGGCGGCGCATCGTGCCGGCATGGCCGCTTTTGCCTTTGCCGGTGGCACACATGCCATGCTGCCCGGCCATCTCGATCGGATCACGGCGCTTTCCCCGGACCTGGTGTTTGACGCCATGACGGATTTGCCCAAGCTTGTGCAAAAATATATAGAGGATCGCGGGGGAGCGGCATTCGGCCGGGCATGACAATGCCTCGCCATGCTGGTTCCGGGCGATAGACTCGGCTGGGCAGGGACAGGAACTTATCCGGATGCGTGAACATCTCGTTGCGGTCGATATCGGCACGACTAGCGCGCGCGCCGGCATCTTTGATCCTGCCGGGCGGCTTCTCGCCAAGGCGAAACATCCGATCCGGATGTTCCAGCCGAAGCCGAACCATGCCGAACACAGTTCCGAAGATATCTGGGCGGCCGCCTGCCGCGCCGTGAAGGATGCGATGGCGGAAGCCGGGATCGCCGCGGAAAGCGTGGCGGCCATCGGCTTCGATGCCACCTGTTCCCTGGTGGCGCGCGATCTTAACGGCAAGCCGCTTTCCGTCTCGACGACCGGCGACGACAGCCGCGACACGATCGTCTGGCTCGACCACCGGGCGATCCGCGAGGCGGAAGCGCTGTCGGCGACAGGCCATGCCGTGATCGACTATTCCGGCGGCTCGCTTTCCCCTGAAATGGAAATGCCGAAGCTGAAATGGCTGAAGAAGCACCGGCCGGAAAGCTGGGCACGGGCCGGCTATTTCTTCGATCTGGCGGATTTCCTCACCTGGAAGGCGACGGGGTCTGCGGCGAGATCCCGCTGCACGCTGACGGCCAAGTGGAATTACCTCGCGCACAAGACGCCCGGCTGGAGCGCCGACTATCTGGCGCTTGCGGGGCTCGACGACCTGATCGAGCGCGCCGGCCTGCCGCAGGAGACGGTCGAAGTCGGCCGGCCGATCGGAAACCTGTCCGCCGAGGCATCAGAGGCGCTCGGGCTCGACACCGATGTCATCGTGGCGCCCGGCCTGATCGATGCCTATGCCGGCGCTACGGCGCGCTTGCCGGGGTTTCCAGCCCGGAGCGGATGGAAAAGAGCGTGGCGCTGATCGGCGGCACGTCGAGCTGTATCGTTGCGTTTTCGCGCAAGCCGAAGCCCGGCCACAGCCTCTGGGGGCCGTATTACGAGGCGGTTCTGCCCGGCCACTGGCTGGTCGAGGGCGGGCAATCGGCGGCGGGCGCAATGCTCGACCATGTGGTCAGGATGCATGCCGCCGGCGGCGAGCCGACGACGGATCTGCATGGCCGGATCATCGAGCGGATCGGTGAATTGCGCGCCGAACTGGCCGCCGAGGGCGGTGGTGCGGACGGCGACATCGCGCCGGGCCTGCACATCCTGCCGGATTTTCATGGAAACCGTTCGCCGCTTGCCGATCCGCATGCGACGGGGGTGATCAGCGGGCTGACGCTCGATACGTCCTTTGACGGGCTCTGCCGGCTCTACTGGCGGGCCTGTGTGTCGATCGCGCTCGGCATCCGCCATATCCTCGATGCGATGGCCGGTTACGGCTACCGGTTCGAGGCGCTGCATGTGACGGGCGGGCATATCAACAATCCGCTGCTGATCGAGCTTTATGCCGATGTGACCGGCCGCAAGGTGGTGATCCCCGAGACCCGCGATGCGGTTCTGCTCGGCACCGCGATGGTGGCGGCGGTGGCCGGCGGCCTCCATACTGGCCTCTTCGAAGCGGGGCAGGCGATGGAAGGCGGCGAGCGCGAAAGGCTGCCGGATTTTTCCCGTGCCGCGCATTATGAGCGGGATTACCGGCGGTTCCTGATGATGGTGCGCCATCGCGAGGAATTGCGGGTGATGGAGTAACGCGAGGGGTGGGGCGCATGGCAGTGCGCCGCGCCCATCTCGTGCTTCAAGGTCAACCAGTGCCGGACGCGGCAAGTCTGGCTGCACGCCAGCTATCCCATTTCCGGCGAAGTTCGCCCTTGCGCAGGCCGTGCGGCTCATCCAGCACCTCGGCGACAATGATGCGGTCGGTGCGGAAATGACGGAAATCCTGCCGCATCTCGCACCATCCGATCAGCATCCGGTAGCCTTCCGTATAGCCCAGGATGACGGGCCAGACGGTTCTCAGCGTCTCCTCGCCGCTTGCTGCCCGATAGCGCAGCCTCACTTTCATGCCGGTGCGGATCGCCGCGCGCAGTTCACGACTGTCGATCGTCTCATGGCGCAAGGCGAGGGCCGGGCGGACGCCGACGCTTGGTTCGGCTATATAGGGACGAAGCTCTGCCGGTATGACGGCGGCGATCTTGGCGATGAGATCGCGGGCGGCGGCGGCCATGTCCTGGCCGAAGTGAGAGGCAACCCATTCGGCCCCGAGCACGGCGACTTCCACCTCGTCCAGCGTCAGCATCAATGGCGGCATGTCGTAATCGGCATCGATGAGATAGCCGAGGCCGGCCTCGCCGGAAATCGGCACGCGCTGGGCCATCAGATCAGCCATGTCGCGATAGACCGTGCGGACAGAAACCTCCAGTTCGGCTGAAAGCATGGCGGCCGTGACCGGGCGCGTCGAACGGCGAAGGATCTGGATGATCTGGAAAAGGCGGTCTGCACGGCGCATGAAGGTACTCCTCCTGCCACCATGCTGTCAGTGCCACCCGGTTACAAGATCGCCGGGCCGTCAAAATGGCGGCTGCATTGGCCTGAAAGGATTGAGACCATGACCTTCGCTTCCACACGCCTGATCGTATCCGACACGAAAGCCGTCGTCGCCTTCTACGAACTGGTGACAGAACGCGCGGCCGACTGGCTGGCACCGGTGTTTGCCGAGATCGTCACGCCCTCCGGCGTGCTGGCGATCGGCAGTTTCGAGACGGTGGCACTGTTCAAGGAGGGAAGTGCCGAGCCGGGTGCGAACCGCTCCGTCGTCCTTGAGTTTCTGGTCGCCGATGTGGATGCGCAGTTCCTTCGCCTGAAGGACAAGGCAGAGGTGGTGCATGAGCCGAAGAACCTGCCATGGGGCAATCGCACCGCGCAGTTCCGCGATCCCGAGGGAAGTCTCGTCTCGCTGTTCACACCCGTCACCGATGCGGCCAAGGCACGCTTCGGCGCGCGCTGACCGGCGAAGGGTGGGGTATCCCGGCTGTCTTCTTGTGCAGTCACGCGCTCCACCCTACATCCATCCGGCATCCGCCGGAGACCCTTGATGATCCTCGACGCCACACGTCTTGCCCTTGCCAACCTGCTTTCGCCCGAAGCCCGTTCCGCGTTCTGGAAGACGCTCGGGCTGACGCTTCTCATTCTCGTCGGGCTATGGCTCGCGCTGCGCGAAAGTTTTGCCTATTACGCCTGGCCGTGGATCGAAGCCTTCTTTCCGGATTTCTCCGCCGATATGGCGTTCTGGGCAAGCTGGTTGACGTTGTTGCGGCGATCTTCGGCAGCATAGGGCTGGCGCTGGTTCTGGCGCTTCTGATTGCGCCGATCACGGCGCTGATCGCCGGTCTGTTTCTCGATGACGTCGCCAAGGTGATCGAAGTCCGCGACTATCCCAATGATGCGCCGGGGCGGGAAATGCCGCTCGGGCAGGCTATGCTCGGCTCTGTCCAGTTCCTTGGCGTCGTCATCGTCGGCAACGTCGTGGCGCTGCTCCTGCTCTTCGTGCCGGGCGTCAATCTCGTCGCCTTCTTCCTCGTCAATGGCTATCTTCTGGGGCGGGAATTCTTCGAATTCGCCGCCATGCGTTTCCGGCCGCCGGCCGAGGCGCGGCTTTTGCGCGAAAAATATTCTTCCACGGTATTCATGGCCGGTCTCGTGATCGCGCTGTTTCTGGCGATCCCGATCGTCAACCTTCTGACGCCGCTGTTTGCCGCGTCATTGATGGTGCATCTGCACAAGATGATCTCGAAGAAGGATCCCGGTTTCTCGCTCGCCGCGGGCTGAGCTTCAAGAGGCACCTTCAGGGAGCGCCTTCAGGGGGCCGGGGCCGGGATGCCGACGATCTGCTGCGGCAGTTCGACGAGCGGAGCCGGAATATCGAAGGTCTTTTCCGGCGAGCGACAGATATCGGCCACGACGCAGCGCTCGCATTCCGGCTTGCGCGCCTTGCAGCAATAGCGGCCATGCAGGATCAGCCAGTGATGGGCGTGGTAGAGATACTGGTCAGGGATGACCCTCAATATATTGTCTTCCACCTCGTCCGGTGTCTTTCCCGGCGCCATCAGCATGCGGTTGGCAATGCGGAAGACATGGGTGTCGACGGCCATGGTCGGGATGCCGAAGGCCATGGACATGACGACATTTGCGGTCTTGCGGCCGACGCCCGGCAGCCGCATCAGCTCCTCGCGCGTCTTCGGCACTTCCGAGCCGAATTCGTCGATGAGGATACGACAGAGCGCGATGACGTTCTTCGCCTTGTTGCGGTAGAGCCCGATCGTCTTGATGTGCTCGATCACGCCTTCTTCGCCGAGCGCCAGCATCTTTTCCGGCGTGTCAGCTATCTGAAAGAGCGCGCGGGTCGCCTTGTTGCGCCGGCATCGGTGGCCTGCGCCGAGAGCGCCACGGCAACAACCAGCGTGAACGGGTTCACATGCTCCAGCTCGCCCTTGGGTTCGGGGCGCTGGATGGAGAAGCGGCGAAAGATCTCTTCCATCTCCGCCGGGGAATAGGCGGACTTGTAGCGTTTCGGCTTTTTTACCGCCGCGGTCTTTTTGACCAGAGCGGCTTTAGGGGCCGCTTTCGGCTTGATGGCGGAGGCTTTGCTGGATTTTGGCGCGCGAATGGTCATAATCCTTCTATATCCAGCCTGACGGATCGAAAGCAATTCATCATGTCCCAAGACCTTAGCCTGTCGGACGAAAGGCCGCTGTTTGCTGCCGAACTGACGCCCTATCGTTCTCTCGGCAGACGAGGGTTCCGCATCGTGCTCCTGATCGCCGGTGCCGTGACGATCGGCTATGGCGGGTTCTTTATTGCGACCGGCGCTATCCGGTCGGCATCTTTTTCGGGCTCGATTTTCTTCTTCTCTATGGCGCTCTTAAACTCAGTTTCCGCTCCGGCCGGGTGAGGGAAGAGGTGACGGTTTCGCGCGAGATGCTCTCGGTCCGGAAGTTTTCGGCTGGCGGGCGGATGGTGGAGCATCGCTTCAATCCGTTCTGGGCGCGTTTCGATGTGAAGCGCCATCAGGAATTCGGGATTACCGGCATGGCGGTGAGCGGTGAGGGGCGGCGCACCGAGATTGGCGGTTTTCTCAATCCCGATGACCGCGAGAGTTTTGCCCAGGCGTTCCGCCATGCGCTCACCACGGTCAAGCGCCGGATATAGATTTTGCGCGGTTATTGCGGCCTGAGACAAGAAACGGGTGGCCTGCCGGCCGTCCAGGGAGCATGTGTGGGCGAGAAACACAGGATGCAAGGGAGAGAAGCCATGAACGCTCTCGCTCAGATGGCCGGATTTTTCGGATCGATGCCGGATGGAATGCCAGACGGGATGACCGATGTGACGCCGGAGGGTTCCGATTACGAGACGGTGCGGCAGGTGGTCGAGATGATCACGCTCGATTATCGCGAGCAGCCGTCGCTCGACGCGATCGCCGCCGAGATCGGCCAGTCGCCGACGCAATTGCAGAAGCTTTTCACCCGCTGGGCCGGGCTCTCGCCAAAGGCCTTTCTGCAGGCGGTGACGCTCGATCATGCCAAGCGGCTGCTCGGCGTGGAGGGGCTGCCGCTTCTGGAAACCTCTTACGAGCTCGGGCTTTCCGGGCCGGGGCGGCTGCATGATCTCTTCGTCACCCATGAGGCGATGTCGCCGGGGGAATGGAAGGGGCGCGGCGCAGGGCTCGTCATCCGCTATGGTTTCCATCCATCGCCCTTCGGGCTGGCAATCGTGATGGCGACGGATCGCGGGCTTTCGGGCCTTGCCTTTGCCGACCGGGGCGAGGAGCAGGCGGCACTCGACGACATGACGCGGCGCTGGCCGAATGCGCAATATGTGGCAGATCAGGCGGCGACCGCTCCCTATGCGGCGCGGGTGTTCGACCGGTCGGAATGGTCTGCCGAACGGCCGCTGAAGGTCGTGCTGATCGGTACCGATTTCCAGATGCGCGTCTGGCAGAGCCTCCTGAAAATCCCTTACGGCAGGGCCGTCACCTATTCCGACGTCGCCTGCGATATCGGCCAGCCGAGTGCCAACCGGGCGGTCGGTGCGGCTGTCGGTGCCAACCCGATTTCCTTCGTCGTGCCCTGCCATCGGGCGGTGGCGAAAAACGGTGCGCTTACCGGTTATCACTGGGGGCTTACCCGCAAGCGGGCGATGCTCGGCTGGGAAACCGGCGGCGTCTGAACCGTCTCCAAGGGGCCCAATCTGGCGCTCGCGAGGCCGTGAGCGTCGTTGAAAACAGCTTTCAGGTTCCTGTCAGCTTCGGCCGTCATTCGCTCCATCATTCCACGGGAGATGTTATCCCGCGCATGAATGAGGAGCATTGGTGTCGATGGCAGTCTCAAGGGTGAAGGTCTGGTTGAAGCGTAGCGTGTGGACCGGCCTCGGCGTTGCCGCCGTCATGGGTGCCTATCTCGGCGGGCTGCAGCTGACCGGCAATTTCCACACGGTGATTGCGGGCGAGCTCTACCGTTCGGCGCAGCCGAGTGCCAGTGCCATCGAGAGCTATGCCAAGCAGTACGGCATCAAGACCGTCGTCAACCTGCGCGGCGAAAACGACAAGTCCTCGTGGTATGAGAACGAAGTGGCCGTCAGCGAAAAGCTCGGGATCAAGCATATCGACTTTTCCATGCTTGCCTCGCGACAGCTGACCCCGGCTGAGGCCGACAGGCTTCTGGCGCTTCTCAAGGATGCGCCGAAGCCGATCCTCATCCATTGCCGCTCGGGCGCCGATCGCACCGGGCTCGTCTCGGTGCTCTACAGCCAGCAGATCGCCGGTATTCCGGAGGATCAGGCGGAGAAACAGCTGTCGATCTTCTACGGTCACGTCGCCATTCCCTACCTCTCGGCCACCTATGCGATGGACAAGAGCTGGGAGAAACTGGAGCGCCATTACGGCCTCGACGGCTACCCGCGGCCGGTGCCGATCACCGTCAGCGCGGCGGAAGAAGACACGGCGGAGAAGCCCGCTTCCTGAACGGCGGGTTCATCGTCAATTCATCCCGAGGCGCCTAACCTCCAATCACCGTTTGGAGGTAACAGGATGAAAATACTTGTTCTTGCCGCCGGCCTGATCGCCGGCATCACCATGACTTCGGTCGCAGAAGCCGGCCCGATGTCCTCTCCCATCACCCACTCCTCGGCTGCTGTCGAAACCCAGGCGCCGAATGTCGTACGGGTGGATTATGCCTGCGGTCGCGGCTGGCATCTGGGGCGCCATGGCGTCTGCCGGCCGAACTATCGCCGCCGCCGCGTCACCATTCGCGGCACTGGCACCGGCCGCCGCCGCCGCGCTGGTATGGGCATTCGCGCCCGCATCACCATGGCCATCACAGGCCGCCGCCGCGGCATCACTGGAGCCGGTACTGATCCCGGTTCTTCCAGCTTAAAAGATCATCGGGTCGGCATTCCGCCGGCCCGTTTTCATGTCAGGCCGCGGGATAGGTCAGGCCGTCGGCGCGAGTTTCAGCAGTTCTTGCGCCGCCCGTTCATCGGTGATCAGCGTGTTGCAGCCGATGCGGCGGATGGTGGCGCGGATGGCAAGCGCCCGGTGGGCGCCGCCGGAGGAGAGCACGATATGCTTTGCCTTCTTCAGCGTATCGAGATCGACCGACATGACCCGCTCATTGAGCTTCTGATCGACGGAGCGACCTTCCTCATCGAGAAAATTGAACATCGTATCGCAGACGCAGCCGGCGCGGATGAGCCTGTCGAGTTCCGCCTTCGAGATGAAGCCTTCCGAGAGCGAGGTCGAATGCGGGCCGATATCGCCGCAGCTGACGACCGCCAGATCGAGGTTTTCGGCAAGATCGTAGATGGTCTTCAGGCCGCATTCCTCGATCAGCGCCGTCTTGGTGGTGATGCTGTCGACAAGAAGCGGGGCGAGGAACATGTAGCATTCGGCGCCGAGCTGGCTTGCCAGCCGCCATGTGTAATCGATCGGGTTTGTCTGGTGGACGGCGACAATGCCGCCGAGCAGCGAGACGACCTTGCAGTTTTCCCGGCGCGGCGGGCGAAAGCCGGAGAGCGATGCCGTCATCGTTCGGCCCCAGCCGACGCCGATCGTCATGCCGTCCTGCACGACTTCCGAAAGAAACTGCCCGAGCGCCAGACCGACGGAAGCGGCCAGTGCATCGGCATCATCGTCGCGCGGCGCAGGTACGACGACCGCCTCGTCCAGCCCATAGGCCTTTTCCAGCTTGATCGCCAGTTCGACGCAGCTATCGACGCCTTCCGAGATCCAGATCTGGACTTCCGAGCGCTTCATCGCCTCGTCCAGCATGCGGATCACCGTCGAGCGGCTGATGCCCAGCCGTTCTGCCACATCCTTCTGGGTGAGGCCCTGATTGTAATAGAGCCAGGCGGCGCGCAGCCTCAGGGAGGTGGCGTCGGAATAGGCGGTGTGGGTCTCGCGTCTCAATCTGGCCAAGGTCACTCTCGTCCGCTTTTCATGGGCGCTTTTTTCGTGAAAGGCCCGAATTCTGCGCGCCGTTGCCATGATATTGTCGTAGCTGCAACATATGTCAATTCAGACAGACAAATGTCTTGACTTCTTTGCGGGAGAGGGGTGTTATCCGGTTAACATGCCGGGCATACCCTGCCATGATGCTCTGCCATGATTGTTTTCGTGACGGTCGCGATGGACCCTTCTGGCGCTGCAGGCGTTAGGATCTCTAAACGAGGATTATTCGGATGACGTCGAAACTAGAGCAACTTCGTTCCATGACAACGGTCGTCGCCGACACCGGCGACATCGAGGCGGTGGCCCGCCTGAAGCCGGTGGATTGCACCACCAATCCGTCGATCGTTCTGAAGGCGATCGGTTCTGCGGCTTTCGCCGACAAGTTCAAGGAAGCCGTTTCCTGGGGCAAGAAGCAGGGTGGCCAGGAAGATGCGATCGCAGCAGCCGTTGCGGACCGTCTTGCGATTGATGTCGGTTCGGCTCTTGCTGGCCTCGTTCCCGGTCGCGTTTCGACCGAAGTCGATGCCGATCTTTCCTTCGACACCAAAGCCTCGATCGACAAGGCGCACCAGATCATTGCCGCCTACAAGGAGCGCGGCATCGAGCGCGAGCGCATCCTGATCAAGCTGGCTTCCACCTGGGAAGGCATCAAGGCTGCCGAAGTGCTGCAGACCGAAGGCATCGACTGCAACCTTACGTTGCTCTTCTCGCAGGCGCAGGCCGTTGCCTGCGCCGATGCCAAGGCATTCCTGATCTCGCCCTTCGTCGGCCGTATCCTCGACTGGTACAAGAAGTCCACCGGCCAGGACTACACGGCAGAGACCGATCCGGGCGTCGTGTCGGTGCGCGCGATCTACAACTATTACAAGGCGAACGGCATTTCGACGATCGTCATGGGCGCCTCGTTCCGCAATACGGGCGAGATCGAAGCGCTGGCCGGTTGCGACCGCCTGACGATTGCGCCGAACCTGCTCGACGAGCTGGACAAGGCTGAAGGCACGCTGGAGCGCAAGCTCTCGCCGGAGAAGTTCGAAGCCATCGCACCGATCAAGATGGACGAGAAGACCTTCCGCTGGATGCTCAACGAAGACCAGATGGGCACGGAAAAGCTGTCGGACGGCATCCGCCTGTTCGCCAAGGATCTCGGTATCCTGCGCGACATGGTCAAGAAGGAGCTGACGCTGGCTGCCGCCTGATCGGCAGAGCGTTCAAGCGTTTCAGTACAGAGAATTGACGAAAAGGCTCGCCCGAAAGGGCGGGCCTTTTCCGTTTTGCCGCCTGCGGGCCGGCGTCACGCTGCTGCGTCAGATTGACCGGCGATAAATTACCCCCGGCGCTTCATTAAAATTTAACCGAAAATTCAACGGCTTTCGCTAGAGATACGGGCAATTGTTCATTCGTACCGGGGGCGGGCGTCACATGGTTGGAATTTCGTTCGGCAAGAGTGCTTCCAATGCGGCCGTGCTGGAGGCCCTCAACAGGTCTCAGGCGATCATCGAATTCGATCTGAATGGCATCATCCTGCATGCCAACGAAAACTTCCTGAAGGCGATGGGTTATACGCTGTCGGAGATCGTCGGCAGGCATCACCGGCTCTTCGTCGACAAGGATTTTGCGGCCTCGAAAGACTATGCGAATTTCTGGGCAGGGCTCGCCAAGGGCCAGTTCGACCAGCGGCAGTACAAGCGACTTGCCAAGGGCGGCCGCGAGGTCTGGATCGAGGCTTCCTACAATCCGGTCCTGCGCGGCGGCAAGCCGTGGAAGGTCGTCAAGTTCGCAACCGATATCACGGCCGCCAAGAAGCGCTCCGTCGATGATCGCGGCAAGCTCGATGCCCTGTCGCGGGCGCAGGCGGTGATCGAATTCACGCCGACCGGCGAGATCCTCACCGCCAATCCGAATTTTCTCGGCGCCATGGGCTACCAGCTGTCGGAGATCGTCGGCAAGCATCATTCGATGTTCTGCGAGCCCGACTATGTGCGCTCTCAGGATTATCGCGACTTCTGGAGCCGGCTCGGCAAGGGCGAGTTCTCCGCCGACCAGTTCACCCGTGTCGCCAAGGATGGCAGCAAGGTCTATATCCAGGCTTCCTATAACCCGATCCTCGACGATGACGGCCGGGTGGTGAAGGTCGTCAAGTTCGCGACCGATGTCAGCGAGCGGGTAAAGGTGGTCAAGGAACTCGGGGCGGGCCTTGCGCGGCTTTCCGAGTGCAATATCCGCCAGACGATCGACGTGCCCTTCATCGAGGAGTTCGAGCCGCTCCGGCGCGATTTCAACACCTCCATCGGCGCCTTTCAGGATACGCTCGTCAAGGTCCTGCGCCAGACCAACAGCCTCAAAGGCAATAGCCAGGACATGCACCAGGCGGCCGATCAGCTGTCGGCACGTACCCGCGAGCAGGCGGCTTCGGTCGAGGAAACCTCTGCCGCCCTCGAACTGGTGACGACGACGGTCAACTCCTCGACCGCCAATACCAAGGATACCCGCAAGCTGGTGGAAAACGCCCGCCGTTCGGCCACGAGTTCGTCGTCGGTCGTGCGCGAGACGATCACCGCGATGAAGCGGATCGAGGGAGCATCGGCAGAGATTTCCAAGATCATCGGCGTGATTGACGAGATTGCCTTCCAGACCAATCTTCTGGCGCTGAATGCCGGCGTCGAGGCTGCCCGTGCAGGGGAGGCCGGCAAGGGCTTTGCCGTCGTGGCACAGGAAGTGCGCGAACTGGCGCAGCGTTCCGCCAATGCGGCGAAAGAGATCAAGACGCTGATTGAAAATTCCGGCCGGGAAGTGACGGAAGGCGTGCGTCTCGTCGATGCGACGGGCGAGGCGCTGCACGAGATCGAGCAGTTCGTCACCTCGATCGACACCAATATGGAAATGCTGGCGACGGCTGCGACCGAACAGTCGGTGGGCCTTTCCGAGATCAATAATGCCGTCTCGCAGATCGACCGGATGACGCAGCAGAATGCGGCGATGGTGGAGCACACGACGAATATCAGCGAGCAGCTGGCCGAAGGTGCGGTCCTGCTTGCGGAACTCGTCAATCACTTCAAGCTGAACCGCCGCTCGTCTATCCGCGAACAGGGTTCGGCGGCTGATCGGCGTGACGGCGGGCAGGAGCGCCGTGGCGAGCGGCGCGAAGGCAGTATCGCGGATCGTCGGGTGGCCTGATTTTTACCCGAAGCCGTGCCGTCAGCCTCCGGCTTGTCCGGAGGTTCCGCATCGCCTCGATCGAACCGTGGCTCGATCGGGCCGTGGTCTGATCCTCGCCCCAAGGGCGAGGATGACGGTTATGGAGCAGGGGCGGCGCGAACGCCGACGCCCAGGGCCAAGGCCCTCAGGCCGCCTGCGGCTTCAGGCTTGCCGAGCCGGGCTTCTGCAGGAGCATGACCCCGACGGCGGCGATCAGGCACATGACGCCTGCAATCTGCAGTGCGGGCATGTAGCTGTCGAAATCGCTGCGCAGGTAGCCCGCACCCCATGCGGCGGTTGCAGCACCGAGCTGGTGGCCGGTGAAGACCCAGCCGAAGACGAGGCCGGCCTTTTCGCGGCCGAAGCGATCGGCGGCGAGCTTGACCGTCGGCGGAACGGTTGCGATCCAGTCCAGCCCGTAGAAGACGGCAAAGGCTGACAGTTCGTAGAACGAGAAGCCCGAGAAGGACAGGTAGATCAGCGACAGGCCACGCAGGCCGTAATACCAGAAAAGCAGAACGCGGTTGTCGTAACGGTCAGACAGCCAGCCGGACATGATCGTGCCGACGAAATCGAAGAGGCCGAGAACCGCAAGCGTGCTGGCTGCGGTGACGGGTGCCAGGCCAAAATCGCCGCAGATCGAGATCCAGTGGGTCTGGATCAGGCCGTTGGTGGAGAGACCGCAGACGAAGAAACTGCCGAACAGGATCCAGAAGACCGGGCTGCCGGAGACGCTGATCAGCGTCTTGATCGGCGAGATCAGGGTCGTCAGCAGCTTGTGATCCTGCTTCGGCGGCTTGACGACAGTCGTCTCGCCATAGGCCGGCAGGCCGACATCGGCCGGGTGGTCGCGCATCAGAAGAAGAACGAGGACCATGGCGACGACGATTGCGCCGGCAGTCAGGGTCAGGGCCGTACGCCAGCCGTAATTGCTGCTGAGTTCGGCCAGAAGCGGCAGAAAGAGGAGCTGGCCGGTGGCGTTGCTGGCAGAGAGCATGCCGACGACGAGGCCGCGGCGCTTGGAGAACCAGCGGGATGCGACCGTTGCACCGAGCACCATCGCCGTCATGCCGGTGCCGACGCCGATGACCACGCCCCAGAGGGCGACCAGCTGCCAGATCTGCGTCATGAAGAAGGAGGTAACGATGCCGACGCAGATCAATGCAAGCGCGGTCGCGACCACCTGACGGACGCCGAAATGGTTCATGAAGGCGGCGGCGAATGGGCCGAGCAAACCGAAAAGAACGAGGCGGACGGCCATGGCAAAGGAGATATCGGCGATATCCCAGCCGAATTCGTCATGCAGCGGCTGGATCATCACGCCGGCCGAGCCCATGGCGGCAGCCGTTGCCAGCATGGTGAGAAACGTCGTGGAGACCACGACCCAGCCGTAATGCATGTTGCGGCCGGCCATGAAACGCGCGGCGTAGGTGGATATCATGCGCTTTCTTCCCTCATCCTCTCGCCAGCCTTTTGCATCCGGCGGGGTTTCAATTCGGGTATGTACCCGCGTTATGGCGAAAAAGCCAGCCATGTGGTGGGAATTCCATCCGTCGGGGCTGGTTATTTTCGAAAGATCGTCAGTTGTGCAGGCCCGCTGTCAGGGCCTGGATTGTTGATGCCCGGCATGTCGATATACAGCCGGCTGGGGTTCCGTGTTTACAAAGCGGTCAGCAGATCCTGCAGGTGTTGCGTATTCGTGGGGCCGAGCCGCGCCTCGATCTCGTCCTGCACTCCATCCCAGAGCGGCGCACCCTTTGCCAGAAGCGCGTGGCCGGCGGGTGTGAGCGTCAGCATCATTTCCCGCTGATCCTCGCCCGGCGCGCTCTCAACCAGATCCATCTTTTCCAGAACCTTGGTGTTGCGGCCGACAGTCGAGCGATCGAGCTCGACAGCGACGCCGAGCGCCGTCAGGGATACGGGTGCCATCCGGTTGATATTTCGAAGCAGGCTGAACTGCCCGATATTGACGCCAAGCGGGGCCAGCGCCTCGTCATAATAGGACGAGACCTTGCGGGCGGCCTTGCGCAGCAGGATGCAGTGACAGCTATCGTGTGACATGGATGCGTGTATATACCCGTATTGACAATATGGCAAGACCGTTGCCGCTCACGGCCTTGTCGGGCGGCAATTGTGGTATTGGGCGGCCGGAGAGCGCGTGCCGAGGCAATAAGGCCGGTTTGACGGTAAATTCACCGGAATGTGTTTCGATGCGGGACGAAAATCGATGGAAATGCGGGTGGTTAACCGGTGAAGGGCGGGTGGGGTTAAAGGTTCTTCAAGGAGATTGGGCCAGTATTCGCGCCAGATTCCAAGTATTTGTTGCGTGATTGGGGCCAAGCATGCCGGGGCGAGACGAATGAAATTCCGGCTGTCGAAAAAATTCCTTTTCATTCTCGGCGGCGTGATGGTGATCGGCGCCGGCAGCGGCGGCGCTGCCGTCTATGTCGGACGCGACCGGCTGCTCGGCAGCGAAGCCAAGGATACCAGCCAGGGTCTTGCCTGTATCACGCTCAACACGATTACCAGCCGCCAGAACGGCCAGGTCTGGGTACGCCGCTATATTACAGCCGATGACAGCGATGACGGGATGGTGCGCCTGAAGACGGCGCTTCGCGTCGCGCATGTCATTCAGGCGGAAAAGAAGGCCGATCTGGTGCAGGTGGCGATGGTCGATCCGCATGGACCGAAGGATCGCGCCGATATTCGCGGGCGCTCCATCGGTGCGCAGGTCGTCTATATTCCCGATCCGGCGCGGATGCCGAAGGGTGTCAAAGCCACGGATTATGCTGCCTATTACTACGAGGGCGCTGCCGCCTCGGATGGCGATTACTATGGCATGCGGATCGATCTGCCGCTGGAAGATGCCGAGAAGCTTGCGACGAGTGTGAAGGGCGGCGCCGACTGTAGCGATCCGGCCGCAGAGGCTGCGGCAGCCGCTGAAGCCGCGGCGGAGGCCGCAGCCGCCGATGCCCGCAAGCGCGACGAGGCCAAGGAAATCCGCAAGCGCGAGAAGCGCGCCAAGATGGAAGGCGAGTCCATCGAACCGGCGGCTGGCGGCGAAGGGGCCGAAGCCGCTCCGGCCGAGAAGAAGGAAGAGGTGCCCGTGGCTGCCGCCAAGGAAGAGGGTGGCGGCTTCATCAGCTCGATCACGGGCATGATTTTCGGTTCCAAGAACGACAAGGCAGAAGAGGCCAAGCCCGAGATTGCCGCTGCCGGCGGACATGAGCCCGCGGCCGATAGTGCCGATGGCGGTGTGAAGGCCAAGGGCAGCGACGCACATGCGGCGGTGGCGCCGGACGCTGAGCAAAAAGCGGCCGTGTATGCGGAGCCCAAGTCTGCGTCGAAGGTGGCGGCCGAGACGGCCCAGAAGACGATGCCTCCAGTGGCGCCGCAAGCTGTTCCGCAGTCGGCACCGAAAACCGCCGATGCCTCACCGCCGGCCAAGGCCGGTGAGAGTGCAGCGCAAAAGCCGGCCGATCAGGGGCTTTTCGCCTCGATCAAGGGCATGATCTTTGGTGGTTCCAGCGAGGAGAAAGCGCCGGAAACGGGATCGGCACCAGTGAAACAGGCCGCAGATGCTGGCTCATCCGGCAACGGGCATGGCGCAAGCGGAAACCCGGTTGCGACGAAGACGGATGGCGCTGCGCATAAGGGAACGGCCGATGCCGTTGCCGAAACGCCCGCCGTTGCCAAGCCTTCGCAGGACAAGCCTGTGGTGCAGAATGCCTCCGCCAACAAGAGCGCTGCGGATGATGCGGGGGCGGCATGGCTTGCGAAGTTCCGCGCGCAACAGGTGCCGGCCGCGCCTGATGCCAGCCGCAGGCAGGCTGCCCCTGGGGCGCTGGCCATTCTGATGCTGGGCGCTGCGGTGCTGTTGTGATCGGCCCGCGGATGACGGGCGGGTTTGCGAGATGGAATATAGCAAAGGGCGCGGCCGGTTATCGCCGCGCCCTTTGCTTTTCGTGCAATGTCAGGTCTTGGCGAGTTCGCGCTCGACGGCCTCGACGAGACGGCTGTCCTCGGCGGTGACGTCCGGCGCGAAATGGGCGGCGATCTTGCCGTCGCGGCCGATCAGGAATTTTTCGAAGTTCCAGACGATCTCGTCATCTTCGACTTCCATGCCGAAGGAACGGAGCTTTTCCTTCATCGGTCCGTCGCCGATCGCCGGCGTTCTGACGCGAGGAGAGCGGCATAAAGCGGATGGCGGGCCTCGCCCTTGACGGAGATCTTCGAATAGATCGGAAATTTGACGTCATAGGTCAGCTGGCAGAACTCGACGATCTCGGCATCGGTGCCCGGCTCCTGGCCCTTGAAGTCGTTGCAGGGGAAGGCGGCGATGGTGAAGCCCTGATCGCGCTTGTCCTCGAACAGCTTTTCGAGGCCTTCATACTGCTTGGTCAGGCCGCATTTGGAGGCGACATTGACGATGAGTGTCACCTTGCCGGCATGTTCGGCAAGCGTTGCGGCACTGCCATCGGCGCGCTTGACGGGAATGTCCAAGAGGTTGGTCATCGCTGGTCTCCTGATATCGGTGCTGTTGAGTGAGCAAAGCAAGGCGGCAGCCTGCTTCTGTGCGTCGGCCCGGCTTCTGCGAAGCGGTTCGGCGACACTCTATCGGCCGTGGTCGGGATGTCCAGCGCGTCGGGAGGCGGATCAGGCCACTTCGTCGATGAGAACCTGAATATGGCCGCGCGAGCAGCGTTCGATGCGGCCGGTCACGCCATAGGCGTCGAGAAGCGCGCCGGGGGTGAGGGCCTCTGCCGGCTCGCCATCGGCCAGAACCCGGCCCTTGGACAGCAGGACAAGCCGGTCGCACCAGCGGCAGGCAAGCGCCAGATCGTGGAGCACGGCAATCGAGATGATGTTCTGCTCCTGGGTGATCTCGCGGATCGTCCGCATGACGCGGATCTGGTGGGCGACGTCGAGCGCCGAGGTCGGCTCGTCGAGAAGGAGGACGCGCGGCTTGCGCACGAGCGCCTGGGCAAGGCTTGCAAGCTGGCGCTGGCCGCCGGACAAGAGTCGAGCTGGGCCATGGCGAGATTGCTGATGCCGAGGCGCTCCAGCACGGCAAGCGAGCGCTTGACCGCATCGGGATCCCGCGACGAGGCGCGCAATGCGCCGATCGTTGCCTCAAGCACCGTCAGCGCCACCCGCTGCGGCAGGGATTGCGGCATATAGGTGATCGAACGGGCACGGGCGGCCGGCGAATGGGTGGTGATATCCTCGCCTGCCAGCGAGAGCGTGCCGGATGCCTTGTGCAGGCCTGCCAGCGAGCGCAGGAGTGTGGATTTGCCGGCGCCGTTCTGGCCGAGAAAGGCGGTCATCGTGCCCGGCTGCATGCCGGCAATGTCGATGCCCGAGAGTACGGTTTTGCGGCCATAGCCGGCGGAAAGGTTTTCGACGCTCAGCATGTCAGCTCTTTGCTCCCTTGCTGAAGATCAGGGCGAGGAAGAAGGGTACGCCGATCAGCGAGGTGACGATGCCGACCGGCAGGAGCACGCCCGGCACGATGAGCTTGCTCGCGGCAGAGGCGAGCGACATGACGAGCGCGCCGCAGAGAATGCTGGCCGGCAGGAAGAAGCGGTGATCCTCACCGACGAGAAGGCGGGCGATATGCGGTCCGACGAGGCCGATGAAGCCGATCGTGCCGACAAAGGCGACGGACGTGGCGGCCAGAATGCTGACCCGCAGCAGGGAGAAGAAGCGCAGGCGGCCGACATCGATGCCGAAGGAGCGGGCGCGATCCTCGCCCAGTCGCAGCGCCGTGAGTTTCCACGAGGCTGCAAGCGAGAAGGGCACGATGCAGCAGAGGATGATGCCCATGATTTCGAGCTTCATCCAGCTGGACCGGGTCAGGCTGCCCATGCTCCAGAAGACCAGCTGCTGCAGCGCCTCGGCAGAGGCGATGAACTGCATGATGGCGACGAGCGCGTTGAAGATGAAGACGAGCGCGATGCCGAAGAGAACCAGTGTCTCGACGCCTGCGCCGCGCAGGCTGGACAGAAGCTGGAGCAGAAGGACGGAGCCGAAGGCAAAGACGAAGGCGTTGGCGGGAATGAACCATTCCGGCGGAACACCGGGAATGCCGAGCTGGAGAACGATCGCCAGGGCGGCGCCAAAGGCTGCGGCAGAGGAAACGCCGAGCGTGAACGGGCTTGCCAGCGGATTGTCGAGAATGGTCTGCATCTCGGCGCCGGCCAGCGACAGCGAGGCGCCGACGAGAAGCGCCATCAGCGAATAGGGAAGCCGGACATCGACGACGATTGCCTTGGTGGAGCGGCTGACCGTGTCAGGCTGGAAGATCGCGGCAAGTACGTCTGCCGGGGCCAGATTGGCCGAACCGACGCAGATGTCGATCACCGTGGTGACACAGAGCGCGAGCGCAAGGCCGATAAGCAGGATGACCTTGACGCGCATCTTGCCGTGATAGGCCGTCTCCGCGTCTGCCAGCGCCAAGGCCGGACGATGCTCCAAAACGCTCAACTTCAATCTCCGCAATCTCTTGTCGGTCCGGCGACGGGGCGTCGGGCTGTCCGCGGGCCGCGAAGGGCAATCCTTCGAACCTGCATTTCACTGGACGTGGCCTATGCCCGTTTCATGACCTGATCAATCATCTTTTTGCGCGGGTCGCGCTTATCTTCGACGGCTGCATGACGAAAAGTCACACGTTTGCGTGAATTGCAGCTGCCGGTCGAGGCCGTGGCGGGCTTGCCGCCACGGCGTGCCGGAGCTGCCTCCGGCGCGCCTTGGGAGGCGTTTTTACTGCGTGACGGGAGCGGCTGCGCCGAGCACGACGGGAGCGGCCGGGATCTTGGTGAAGTCCTTGATCAGCGTCGCGTAGGTATCGCCCGGATTGAGGCCCTTGAAGGCTTCCGGATACATGAAGGTCGCGAAATATTCGAGGCCGACAATGTTGTAGGGGTGGTTGTAGAACTGGTGGTAGATGCCGTAGACGCGGCCATCCTGCACAGCCTTCATCGCGGCAAAGCCGTCGCGCTGCTCAAGCTTGCCGAGTGCTGCCGTCACCTGCTGCGGCGTTACGTTGTAGCCGAAGGGAACGGCTGCGTTTTCCGGATTGGTCCACTGCGAACCGGACATGATGTAGACGTCCGGCGGGCTGGTGCCGAGCAGGGTTTCCAGCGAGACGTTGCCGGTCTGGCCCGGCAGGAGCTTGGTGCCGATATTGTTGCCCTTGAGGGCTGCAACCAGCTTGCCGAAGCCGGTATCGCCGTGCGTGAAGCAGCAACCGTCGCCCTTGTTGCCGGCCTTCGCCTCGACGAAGACGTTCGGATGGCTCGTCTGCTTGGCGATGACTTCGTTCAGGTGGTCGAGATGCTTTTTGTAGAAGGAAACGTATTCCGTTGCTTCCTTCTCGCGGTCGATCGCCTTGCCGAGAACTTCGACGCTCTTGGTCGTGTCTTCGACCGGCTTTTCCATGAGGTCGAGATAGATGACCGGAATGCCGAGGGCCTTGAGCTTGTCTTCGACGCCCGAGCCCTGGAAGGTCTTTTCGGCGCGCTGCTGGGCAACGACGAGATCCGGCTTGGCAGCGATGATGGCTTCGAGATCGACGTCGCCATCTTCCGAGAGCGTCATGACCGGCGGTGCCTTGCCGAAGGCCTGATCCATGAGCTTTGCGGTGCCCGGATCGGACTTGACGAAGTTCGAGCTCCAGCCGACGACACGCTTGTAGGGATTATCGCGATCCAGAAGCGCCATGGTGAGCATGTCGCGACCGTCCTGCAGGACGATGCGCTCGGGCTTCTTTGCGATCGTCACCGTGCGGCCGACGACGTCGGTCACGGCTGCGGGATAATCGGTGGCAAAGCTTGCGCTGCTCAGCGAAAGCAGGGCAATGGCAGAATAGGCGATCAGTTTCATCTTCGCGTCCTCACGATAATCCTTCCTCCCGCAGCCGACCTATTCCTGTTTCATGAGTAAAGCAATCACCTTTTTCCCGGGTTTCGACAAATCCGGCAGGATCGTTCAAAAGCGGTGCCGGGTTGCGAAAGCGCCAGTCGTTTGAAACCAATCGACCTTTCGGGCATTGTCGGGCCAACGGGGAATCGATGGCCAAGATCGTCTGCTGCCGTTTGTCGTTATCCGTTCGCCCGCGCTTACCGTAGTCCCGCCCTCGAAATCCGAACAAAGCCCGCATAGTGCAAGCCCCGCCGGAGCCTCATGACCACAGATCAGATCCTCGCCTTTGCCGTCATCGGGCTGATGATGGCTGTCTTCATCTGGGATCGGTTCCGCTATGACGTGGTGGCCTGCTGTGCGCTGGTGCTTGCGGTCGCCGTCGGCATCGTGCCGGCGGACAAGGCGTTTTCCGGCTTTTCCGATGATATCGTCATCATCGTCGGCTCGGCGCTGGTGGTTTCGGCAGGCGTGGCGCGTTCCGGTATCGTCGACATGGCGATCAAGCGGTTCTTCCCGAACCTGACCTCGCTGCATATGCAGGTGGCGCTCTTGATGATCGTCGTTGCCGTGCTGTCGGCCTTCATCAAGAATATCGGCGCGCTGGCGATCATGATGCCGGTCGCCTTTCAATTTGCCCGCAAGTCCGGCGCCTCGCCGTCGAAATATCTGATGCCGATGTCGTTTGCCGCACTTCTCGGCGGGTTGATGACGCAGATCGGCACGTCGCCGAATATCGTCGTGTCGCGGCTGCGCGGCGAACTCACCGGCACGCCGTTCACGATGTTCGATTTCACGCCGGTCGGTGCGCTGCTGACGGTTGTCGGCATTGCCTTCCTCCTCTGCTTTCACTGGCTGGTGCCGAGCCGGACCAAGCAGAACAATTCACTCGAAGAAGCCGTCGAGATCACCAATTACGTCTCGGAGGTCTCGGTAACGGCCACGTCCGCGGTGCTGGAAAAGCCGCTGAGCGATCTTCTGAAGATCGGCGATGGCGAGGTGATTTCGCTCGCCGTCCTGCGTGGCACGGCCCGCATGTCACCCTTTCCGGATCTGGTGCTCAGAGAAAATGACGTGGTGCTGCTGGAAGGCCCATCGAAGGCGCTCGACCGGATCGTTTCTGCCGGCAAGCTGCAATTGTCGGGCAAGCCGCTCACCGAGAACGGCCAGCAGGTCTCGGACGCGATTTCGGTCGAGGCGATCATCAGCCAGGAATCGCCGCTGAAGGGGCTTTCGGCCAAGGAACTGGCGCTCTCCTATACACGCGGCGTCAATCTGCTTGCCGTCAGCCGGCATGGCGAACGGCTGACGGAGCGGCTCGGGCGCCTCACGCTTGCGGCCGGCGACGTGCTGGTTCTTCAGGGAAGCCGCAAGAACCTGCCTGTCGTCATGCAGGATTTTTCGCTCCTGCCGCTGGCGCAGCGCGAGGTGATGCTCGGCACCCATCGGCGCGCCTATATTCCGCTCGTTATTCTCGCTCTAGCGATGGCGACGACGGCCGTCGGTCTTGCGCCGGTGCCGGTCGCCTTCTTTGCGGCGGCGCTCGGCATGGTCGTGTTCCGCTGCATCCCGCTGGCCGATATCTACAAGTCGGTGGATGGGCCGATCCTGATCATGCTGGCGGCGCTCATTCCCGTCTCCGATACGCTTCGAACCACCGGCGGCAGCGATCTGATCGCCCGCTGGCTCGGTGATGTGGCGATGAACCTGCCGCCCTGGGGCGCGGTCGGGCTGATCCTCGTCACGGCGATGGCGGTGACGCCCTTCCTCAACAATGCCGCGACCGTTCTCGTCATGGCGCCGATCGCGGCGGGCTTTGCCACCAATCTCGGCTACAGGCCGGATGCCTTCTTGATGGCGGTGGCGATCGGGGCCGGATCGGACTTCCTCACGCCTGTCGGACACCAGTGCAATACGCTGGTCTTCGGGCCGGGCGGCTACAGGTTCTCCGACTATCCGCGGCTCGGTGCGCCGCTCTCGCTTCTCATCATTCTCGTCAGCGTGCCGGCACTCCTCTATGTATGGCCGGTGCATTGAGGCATGATGGGGCGCGGAAGGGCCAAAAACCTTGACGCCTGCGGCTGAATATGGCCTAAGCCTCGCCCAATCCGCATTTTTCGCGCAGTTCAATCCCGGTCGTTGGAAACGCCGGTTCGAGCCCAGAGATCGAGCCATATCCATGATCCATCCGACCCCCCGCGTCCGCATTGCCCCGTCGCCGACTGGCGAGCCGCATGTCGGCACCGCCTATATCGCGCTGTTCAACTATCTCTTCGCCAAGAAGAACGGCGGCGAGTTCATCCTGCGCATCGAGGATACGGATGCGACCCGCTCGACGCTGGAATTCGAGCAGAAGGTGCTCGACGCGCTGCGCTGGACCGGGCTCACCTGGGCGGAAGGCCCGGATGTCGGCGGTCCCTACGGCCCGTATCGCCAGTCCGACCGCAAGGACATGTACCAGCCCTACGCGCAGGACCTGCTCGACAAGGGCCATGCGTTCCGCTGCTTCTGCACGCCCGAGCGGCTGGACCAGATGCGCGAAGGCCAGCGTGCCGCCGGCAAGGCGCCGAAATATGACGGGCTGTGCCTGAAGTACAGCGCCGAGGAAGTCACCGCCAAGATGGCGGCCGGCGAAAGCTCGGTCGTGCGCATGAAGATCCCGACCGAGGGTTCCTGCGATTTCACCGACGGTGTCTATGGCGACGTGTCGATCCCGTGGGACAGTGTGGACATGCAGGTGCTCATCAAGGGCGACGGCATGCCGACCTATCACATGGCAAACGTCATCGACGACCATCTTATGAAGATCACCCATGTGGCGCGCGGCGAAGAGTGGCTGGCATCGGTGCCGAAGCACATTCTTCTCTATCGCTATTTCGGCTGGGAAGCGCCGGTCTTCATGCATCTCTCCCTGATGCGCAATGCCGACAAGTCGAAGCTTTCGAAGCGCAAGAACCCGACCTCGATCTCCTACTACTCGGCGCTCGGCTACCTGCCGGAAGCGATGATGAACTTCCTCGGCCTGTTCTTCGTGCAGATCTCCGAAGGCGAAGAACTGCTGACCATGGAAGAGATGACGGCAAAATTCGATCCGGAAGCTCTTTCCAAGGCCGGCGCGATCTTCGACATCCAGAAGCTCGACTGGCTGAACGGCCGCTGGCTGCGCGAGAAGCTGTCGCCGGAAGAATTCGTTGCCCGCACGCTCGAATGGGCGATGGAAAATTCCCGCCTGACGGAAGGCCTGAAGCTGTCGCAGAGCCGCATTTCCAAGCTCGGCGAACTGCCCTCGCTCGGCGGCTTCCTGCTTGCAAGCGATGTCGGCCTGACGCCGGCCTCGTTCTCGGGCTTGAAGACTGCGCCTGCCGAAACGCTGGAAATCCTGCAGACGGTGCAGGCCGACCTCGAAAAGATGATCGAGTGGAATGTCGAGAGCATCGACCAGGAGTTGCGTGCGATTGCCGACCGCCTCGGCAAGAAGCTGCGCGTCGTCACCCCGCCGCTCTTCGTTGCCGTTTCCGGCTCGCAGCGGTCGCTGCCGCTGTTTGACAGTATGGCTCTGCTCGGCCGTTCGGTCGTGCGCCAGCGCCTGAAGATCGCGATGACCGTGGTCTCGTCCATGGTCGGCGATGGCAAGTAAGGATTTTTGGCTGCCGCCGGGTGCGGCAGCCTCTGATACAGATAACGAAAACAGCCCGAAAAAGGCAAAGCGCGATGACCGACAAGAAGACCGAAGCCACCCTTTCCTCCGACGCCACGGAAGTCCGCGCGCAGAAACTCAAACTGCTGCGCGAAAAGATCGGCGACGTCTATCCGGCGCATTTTCATCGCACGATGACCAATGCCGAACTGTCGGAGAAATACGAGGGTCTCGAGCCCGATACCGAGACGCAGGATGTCGTCACCGTTGCCGGCCGCGTCTATTCCTCGCGCAATTCGGGCATGTTCATGGATATCCATGACGCCTCGGGCAAGATCCAGATCTTCAGCCACAAGGACGTAACGCCGGAAGAGGCGCGCGAGATGCTGGCGCTGATCGATATCGGCGACATTATCGGCGTCACCGGCACGGTGCGCCGCACCAAGCGCGGTGAATTGTCGATCAATGCCCGCGAAATCACCATGCTGACCAAGTCGCTCCTGCCGATGCCGGAAAAGTGGAACGGCATTGCCGATGTCGAGATCCGCTATCGCAAGCGCCATCTCGATATCCTCAGCAACGAAGAGTCCAAGCTGCGCTTCCAGCAGCGTTCGAAGATCGTGTCTGGCATCCGCCGCTTCATGGAGGCCGAAAACTTCCTCGAAGTCGAGACGCCGATGCTGCAGACGGTCTATGGCGGCGCCACCGCCGATCCGTTCAAGACCTTCCACAATACGCTGAAGATGGACATGTACCTGCGTATCGCGCCGGAACTGTTCTTGAAGCGCACGCTGGTATCGGGTCTTTCGGACAAGGTGTTCGAGATCAACCGCAACTTCCGCAACGAAGGCGTCTCGACCCGGCACAATCCTGAATTCACCATGATGGAATGCTACTGGGCCTATGCCGATTACGAGGACATTATGGGTCTCGTCGAGCGGCTGTTCGAGACGCTGGCCGTCTCGATCCACGGCACGAGCGACGTGACTTTCGGCGACAAGCAGATCTCCTTCAAGGGCCCGTTCAAGCGCGTGCCGATGCCTGACGCCGTCAAGGAAGTCACCGGCATCGACTTCCTTAGCCTCAAGACCGATGAGGAAGCCCGTGCTGCTGCCAAGCTGCCGGTTTCGAAGTCGAGAAGGACTGGACCTGGGGCGAATGCCTTGCCTTCATCTTTGAAGAAAAGGTCGAGGGCACGCTGATCCAGCCGAGCCATGTGACGCATTTCCCGAAGGACATTTCGCCGTTTGCCAAGGAAGTGCCGGGCGAGCCGCGCCTCGTCGAGCGTTTCGAGACCTATTGCAACGCCTGGGAAGTCGGCAACGCGTTTTCCGAATTGAACGATCCGGAAGAGCAGCGCCGCCGCATGGTCGAGCAGCTGGAGCAGGCGCATGCGCGCGGCGAGAAGGACAAGCAGCTGGACGACGAGTTCCTCGATGCGATCGACCAGGGCATGCCGCCGGCCGGCGGTCTCGGGATCGGCGTCGACCGCCTGATCATGCTCTTGACCAACGCCCCGTCGATCCGCGACGTCATCCTCTTCCCGGCTCGCCGCAACAAGGTTGACTGAGGCTTTTTCGACCATATAGCCATAATAAGAAACCGGGCCCTTGAGGGCCCGGTTTGCGTTTGTGGGTAGAATTTGGAAGGCGTTGCGACGTCAGTGCAGCGTCGATTTGCTCTCGGCCTTCTTCTTCCGCTTGGAATTGCGCGAGACCATGTTGAGGATCTCGACCAGCGCGGAGAAGGCCATGGCGGCGTAGATATAGCCCTTGGGCACATGCACGCCAAAACCTTCGGCAATCAGCGTGCCGCCGATCATCAGCAGGAAGCCGAGCGCCAGCATGACGATGGTCGGGTTCTTCTCGATGAAGTTGGCAAGCGGGGTAGCGGCCAGAAGCATGACGGTGACGGCTGCGACGACGGCGACGATCATGATCGGCAGGTGCGGGGTCATGCCGACGGCGGTGATGATGCTGTCGATCGAGAAGACGAGGTCGAGCACGAGGATCTGGCCGATCGCGGCGGCAAAGCTCATCTTGACCACCTGGCCACCGGCGCCGACCATATCTTCCTTGTGATCCTCGGGATCGACATTGTGGTGGATCTCCTTCGTCGCCTTGTAGACGAGGAAGAGACCGCCGGCGATCAGGATCAGGTCCTTCCAGGAGAAGGCGTGACCGAAGGCTTCGAAGAGCGGATTGGTGAGCTGGACGATCCAGGCGATGGTGCCGAGCAGGCCAAGCGCATGACAAGCGCCAGACCGATACCGATCTTGCGGGCCTTTTCGCGGCTTTCAGGCGGGAGCTTGTTCGTCAGGATGGAGATGAAGATCAGGTTGTCGATGCCGAGCACGACCTCCATGACCACAAGTGTTATAAGCGCTACCCAGGCCGAGGGGTCTGTTACCAGCGCTGCGATGTCCATCCATGTCTCCTGTCTCAATTTTAACGCGTAAATGCCGGGCGGATGTAAGATCTGCCCGGCGGAAGACAAGAGGAAGTTGAGGCAAGACCCTCAGAATCAGGCGGTTTCGCCGATCTTTCCCTTCACGCTTGCGTCAGGTGAGGCTTTTGCCGGTGCTTTATAGGCCGCCATGAAGACGAAAATGGCGCCGCGGATGACCCGGCTGATCTCCTCGTCCGACGGTGGCTCCGGCATCGTGCCGAAGAGGCGGAACTTGAAGAAGCTGCCGCTGACGAGATCGAGGAACTGCCCGGAGGCGAGGTCGAGATCGTCCGTTATCAGCGTGCCGTCTTCGACATATTGCGCCAGATAATCGTGCAACACCGTTCGCAGGTTCTGCGGCCCGCGGAAGAAGCGGCTACAGAGGGCAGGCATGCGCTCGCGGACGCCGAGAACGGTCCGCATGGCCGTGACCGTGTTTTCGTCCGTCATATGCTCGAGAAACTTGACCCCGAACTGATAGAGCACGACTTCGATATCGTCGTTGTCGGCCAGAACCGTGCGCAAGGAGCTCAGGAAGGCTTCGCGCTTGGCCTCGACCATGGCGACGAAGAGGTCTTCCTTGTCGCGGAAATAGACGTAGATCGTGCCTTTCGAGACGCCCGCTTCCCGCGTGATATCGTTCATGCTGGCGGCCGCAAAACCGTCGCGCAGGAAGACGCGTGTCGCACCGGCCAGGATCTGCTCGCGCTTGACGGGATCCTCGCCCGCAGCGAAACGGCCTGACGCCGCGGCATCATCCTTCACATCGGGCTTCATTAACGGGTCCTGCATTATAACTTTCTCGTCTGCTATTTTTTCGAACCGATTGGTTCGATGAGCACTTGATATGTGACATCAAAGCTAATATGTCAACTCCACCGAACTGATCGGTTCGATCAATGCATGTCACCGAAGATGGTATAATAAGATGACAGCCTCCCAGAATGCAGGGGCGCTCCGCGCCGTGAAGGACGAAGACGCCAAGGCGACGGAAAGCGAAGCCCGCGAGACGGCTCCTGCCGCTGAAAAGCCGGCAGCGCCTGCACCGGTGGCTGCGCCCGCGCCGTCCGCTGCGCCTGCCGCCGCCGCACCGACCAAGAAGAAGCGCGGCTTCGTTCTGCCGATCATCGCGCTTGCCGCACTCGCCGGCGCGGATGGTACGGTTACGACTGGTGGACTGTCGGACGCTTCATGGTTTCGACCGATGACGCCTATATCGAAGGTGATATCGCGACGATCTCGCCGAAGGTCACAGGCTATGTCGCCAAGGTCAATGTGGTTGCCAACCAGCAGGTGAAGGCGGGCGACGTGCTCGTGACGCTCGATGACGGCGACTACAAGAATGCGCTCGATCAGGCGCAGGCGCAGGTCGATACCGAATTGCTGTCGCTGCACCGGATCGATGCGCAGATCGAGGGTGGCCAGGCAAGCCTTGCGCAGGCGCAGGCCTCCAAGGTCGCCTTGCAGGCTGCCGTTCGCGGCGCCGAAATCACGCAGAAGCGCCAGACGGAACTGTCGACCAAGTCGGCCGGTACCGCTGCCGATCTCGACAGCGCCAATACCGCGCTCGATCAGGCCAAGGCCAATCTCGTCGGTGGCGACGCGGCGATCCAGTCGGCGCAGGCCAATATCACCATCTTCAGGCCCAGCGCAAGGAAGCCGAGGGCACGGTCAAGACGCTCGAACTGGAGCGCGACAAGGCTGCCCGCGACCTTTCCTTCACCGTTCTGAAGGCACCTTATGACGGTATCGTCGGCAACCGCTCGGTACAGGTCGGCGATCTCGTGTCGTCGGGGCAGAAGCTGATGGCACTCGTGCGACGCGCCAGCTCTATATCGATGCGAACTTCAAGGAGACGCAGATCCAGCATCTGGTTCCCGGCTCCAAGGTGAAGGTGCATGTGGATGCCTATAGCGATGATCCGATCACCGGCACGGTGCAGTCGATCTCGCCGGCTTCCGGTTCGGTCTTCTCGCTGCTGCCGCCGGAAAATGCGACGGGCAATTTCACCAAGATCATCCAGCGCGTACCCGTCAGGATCGCGCTGCCGCAGGACGCGCTCGACACGGGTCGTCTGCGCGCGGGCCTGAGCGTCGTCGTCGACGTCGATACCCGTACCGCACCGGACAAGTAAGAGCCTCGTTCAGGCATCGGTCCCGGCAAGGGGCCGATGCCAAGGTTCCAAGGAGATAGAGCGTTACCGATGCATCCGGCCGGATGCGGGGCGCTTGATAGATATCGTGTGCCCCTCGAAGGGGCGGAGGTCTTCCCATGGCTGGAAGCGCAACAGCAACACCGGGCGCGGTGCCGACATCAGGCGCGGGCGCGGTGGACAGGTCGAAGAGCGCATGGATCCGAAGCGGCTGATCGCCTTCTTCGCCATGGTGCTCGGCATGTTCATGTCGATCCTCGACATCCAGATCGTTTCGGCGTCGCTTTCGGAAATCCAGGCGGGTCTTTCCGCCGGCTCCGACGAAATCGGCTGGGTGCAGACCGCCTATCTGATCGCCGAAGTCATCATGATCCCGCTGTCGGGCACGCTGGCGCGCATCATCTCGACGCGCTATCTCTTCGCGCTGTCGGCAGCCGGCTTTACCATTTCGAGCGCGCTTGCTGCGACTGCGACGAATATCGACCAGATGATCGTCTACCGCGCCATTCAGGGCTTTATCGGTGGCGGTATGATCCCGTCGGTGTTTGCGGCAGCCTTCACGATCTTCCCGCCATCGAAGCGCAGCATCGTGTCGCCGATCATCGGCCTCATCGCCACGCTTGCGCCGACCATCGGCCCGACGGTCGGCGGCTATCTGTCGAATGCCTTCTCGTGGCACTGGCTGTTCCTCGTCAACATCATTCCGGGCATTATCGTCACCATCATCACCTGGCGCTTCATCGATTTCGACAAGCCGGAACTGTCGCTGTTCAAGAAGTTCGACTGGTGGGGCCTTGCCTCGATGGCGCTGTTCCTCGGCGCGCTCGAATATGTTCTGGAAGAGGGCAATTCGAACGACTGGTTCAACGACGGCTATATCGTGCTCGGTGCGATTGCCTCGGCGATCGGTTGCGTGGTGTTCTTCTACAGGGCCTTCACCTCCGAATTTCCGGTGGTGGACCTGACGGCGTTCAACAACCGGAATTTCTCGCTCGGTTCGACCTTCTCCTTCGTGATGGGGATCGGGCTTTATGGCCTCACCTATATCTACCCGGTCTATCTGAGCCGTATCCGCGGCTATGACAGCCAGCAGATCGGCGAGACGATGTTCGTCTCGGGTCTGGCGATGTTCTTTACCGCGCCGATCGCCGGGCGGCTTTCGACCAAGCTAGATCCGCGCACGATGATGGTCATCGGTTTCGTCTCGTTTGCGGCCGGCACCTATATCATGACCGGGATCACCAAGGACTGGGACTTCTACGAGCTGTTCCTGCCGCAGATCCTGCGCGGCTTCGGGCTGATGATGTGCATGGTGCCGATCAACAATATCGCCCTCGGCACGCTGCCGCCGGCGCGTATCCGCGGGGCGTCGGGCCTGTTCAACCTGACCCGTAACCTCGGCGGCGCCGTCGGCCTTGCGATCATCAACACGGTGCTGACCAACCGTCAGGACGTGCATTACGAGCGGCTGCGCGAAAACCTCGATTTCGGCAATCGCCAGGCAAATGACATGATCGGCAATCTGACCAATACGTTCAATGCCGCCGGCCTCGACGGGGCAACCGCCTCGATCAAGCAGATGGTCAACATTGTCACGCAGCAGGCGGTGGTGCTGTCCTTCGCCGATATCTTCCTGATGCTCACCATTCTCTTCGGCCTGATGGTTTTCGGCGTGATGCTGATCAAGAAGCCATCGGCACCGCCGGCCCGCGGAGGGGGCGGCGGACACTGATCTCCCCATCCACCGCCGAGCCGGGCCGCCGCAGACATGCGACGGCCCTTTTATTGCCTGAAACCGGTGCCGGCGCTTCGGCCTTTCCGTCAACTTCGGCGGCGGGGGCGCAAATCGCTGATTTACGTACATCGGGAATTTCGCTAACACCATTTCGGGAGGAAATGATGAAGCCGACAGTCCATGACATTGCGCGCAACGCGGGCGTCAGCCTTGCGACCGTAGACCGGGTGCTGAACGGCGTCCGGGCGTTCGTCCGACGACGCGCGAGCGGGTGGAGACGGTGATCGCCACGATCGGCTACGTGCGCGATCTGGCTGCCGCCAATCTCGCCAAGGGGCGTTTGTACCGCTTCGTCTTCGTTCTTCCCCAGAGCAACAATTTCTTCATGCGCGAGCTTCGCCATGAGGTGGAAGGCGCCATCGTGCGCTCGGGCGCCGAACGCGTCTCGATCCGCATCGTGCAGGTGCCGCCCTTCGATGCGCCGGCGCTGGCCGCGGCACTCGACGAGCTGCGGCACGGGCCGAAGGACGAGGAGCCGGCCGGGATCGCCTTTGTCGCGGTCGATGCGCCGGAAGTGCGCGAGGCGGTCGCCCGGCTCTCGCGCTCCGGCATCCCGGTCGTCTCGCTCGTGTCGGACCTGCCCGGTTCGGCCCGCGATCATTATACGGGCATCGACAATTTCGCCGCCGGCCGCACTGCCGGCAGCTTGATGGGACGGTTTCTCGGACAGGGCAGCGAGGCGGTCGTTGCCGTGATGGCCGGCTCGATGTTGTTGCGCGACCACCGCGAGCGGCTGCAGGGTTTCGAGGCGTCCGTCGGCGAGTTCTATCCGCATATCCGGCTCCTGCCGGTGATCGAATGCCGCGACGATTCGCCTACGGCAGAGCGACTGCTGACGGCGCTGATGGTGCAGCATCCGGAAATCGCCGGTATCTACAGTCTCGGCGCGGGCAATCGCGGCCTCGTGCGCTCGCTGCAGGGGGTGCTGACCGAGCATCGGCCGGTCGTCATCGCCCATGAGCTGACGGCTGCGACGCGGTCCGCGCTGCACGAGGGTTCCGTCGATGCGGTGCTCAGCCAGAATGCGGCGCGCGAGGTGCGCAGCACGATCCGGGTTCTGAAGGCGAGGGCGGACGGCATGTCCTTCGTCGAGCAGGACGAGCGGATCGGTATCGACATATTCCTCAAAGACAATCTGCCCTGAGAGAGGTTTCCGGCGCGGGCATAATGGGAGAAGCATATATGTATCTGGGTCTCGATCTCGGCACATCCGGCGTGAAGGCCATGCTGATGGACGGCGAGCAGAAGATCGTCGGTTCGGCGAATGGCTCGCTCGACGTCTCGCGTCCGCATTCCGGTTGGTCCGAACAGGCGCCGGCCGACTGGGTGCGCGC
Organism: Shinella sp. UYSO24; assembly: GCA_902167985.1. Taxonomy (GTDB): domain Bacteria; phylum Pseudomonadota; class Alphaproteobacteria; order Rhizobiales; family Rhizobiaceae; genus Neorhizobium. Next base: position 119,525 of record CABHNZ010000004.1, on the reverse strand, counting down.
GACGGAAGAGGCTATCGCCGGGCTGAAGGCGAAATTCCCGAAGGAGCTTGCGGCGGTGAAGGGCATCGGCCTGTCCGGCCAAATGCATGGCGCGACGCTTGTCGATGCGTCCGACGCGGTCCTTCGCCCGTCCATTCTCTGGAACGATACCCGTTCGTTTGCCGAGGCGGCTGCGCTCGATGCCGATCCGCGTTTTCGCGCGATCACCGGCAATATCGTCTTCCCCGGTTTCACGGCGCCGAAACTGGCATGGGTGAAGAAGCACGAGCCGGAGATCTTTGCCAGGGTCGCCAAGGTTCTTCTGCCGAAGGATTATCTGCGGCTGTGGCTTTCCGGCGAGCATATGTCCGAAATGTCGGATTCGGCCGGCACGTCCTGGCTCGATACGGCGCCCGCAAGTGGTCGCCGGAGCTTCTGGCGGCAACCGATCTTTCCGAAGACCAGATGCCTTCGCTGGTGGAAGGCACGGATGCGGCCGGCACGCTGCGCGCTGAGCTGGCTCAGAAGTGGGGCATGGGTGCCGGTGTGGTGATTGCCGGCGGTGCGGGCGATAACGCGGCATCCGCCTGCGGCATGGGTACTGTCAGCCACGGTTCGGCCTTCGTCTCGCTCGGCACGTCCGGCGTTCTCTTCGCCGCGACCGACAGCTACCTGCCGAAGCCGGAAAGCGCCGTTCACGCATTCTGCCACGCGCTGCCGAAGACATGGCACCAAATGGGCGTCATCCTCTCTGCCACCGATGCGCTCAACTGGCATGCGAAGGTGAGCGGGCGGCCGGCGGCGGAACTCGTGGGCGAACTCGGCGAAGACCTGAAGGCGCCGACGGGCGTGACCTTCCTTCCCTATCTCTCCGGCGAGCGCACGCCGCATAATGATGCAGCGATTCGGGGTGCCTTTATCGGTCTCGAGCATGAGAGCAGCCGTGCGGTGTTGACCCAGGCGGTGCTGGAAGGCGTGACCTTTGCGATCCGCGATAATCTCGAAGCCCTGAAATCGGCCGGAACGCCGGTCGAGCGGGTGACGGCGATCGGCGGCGGTTCGCGCTCACGCTACTGGCTGGCCTCGATTGCGACGGCACTCGGCGTTCCGGTCGATATTCCGGCGGATGGCGATTTCGGAGCGGCCTTCGGTGCTGCCCGCCTCGGCCTCATCGCCGCGACAGGAGCCGATCCGGTCGAAGTCTGCGCTGCGCCGCATACGGAAGCGACGGTGGAGCCGGTTGCGGCACTTTCGGGGGCTTACGAGGCAGCCTATGGTCGCTACCGGGCGCTCTACCCGGCGATCAAGGCCGTGACCGGCTGAAGGCGGGCTTTTCCGCTCAGGCATTCTTTGAACCTCTCCCCAGTGATGGGGAGAGGTTTTCTGTTTGGGTGGGTGAGGGCGAGGCTTGGCTCAGCCGGCCTTGCCGATCGTCTCCAGCTCAGCGATCGCATCTGCCGGCAGGGCCAGTTCGGCGGCTGCGAGGTTTTCTGCCAGATGCGCCACGGATGACGTGCCGGGGATGAGCAGGATATTCGGCGCACGGTGCAGAAGCCAGGCGAGCGCCACCTGCATCGGCGTTGCGCCGAGACGTTCGGCCACCGTGTTCAGCGTCGAGGATTGCAGCGGCGAGAAGCCACCAAGCGGGAAGAAGGGCACATAGGCGGTGCCTTCCTTCGCAAGGTCGTCGATCAGCGCGTCATCGGCCGGTGCGCCAGATTGTACATGTTCTGCACGCAGACGATTTCGGTGATCTTGCGCCTTCGGCAATCTGCGTCGGGGTGACGTTGGAAAGGCCGATATGGCGGATGAGGCCCTGCTGCTGCAACTCGGCCAGAACCGTCACCTGTTCCTCGATCGAGCCTTCCGCCGGGCCATGCACGTCATACATCGAGCGGAAGTTGACGACGTCGATGACGTCGAGACCGAGATTGCGCAGGTTGTCGTGGACGGCGGCGGTCAGTTCCGCTTTCGACATGGCCGGCAGCCACTCGGCATTCGGGCCGCGGCGGGCGGACACTTTGGTGACGATCGTCAGATCCTTCGAATAGGGATGCAGCGCCTCGCGGATGATATCGTTGGTTACATGCGGGCCGTAGAAATCGCTGGTGTCGATATGATCGACGCCGGCCTCGATGGCGGCACGCAGGACCGCAACGGCCGCCGCCCTGTCCTTCGGCGGGCCGAAGACGCCGGGGCCGGCCAGCTGCATGGCGCCGTAGCCCAGCCGCTTGACCGTGTGGCTGCCCATCCTGAACGTGCCAGCCTTGGCAATGTCGATTTCGTCGTGTCGGTCATGGTCTTTCCCTTTCGCCGTGTTTGGCCGTTCGCCCTTTTCGCGAACGTCATTGGCAGGATGGAAATAGAGCCTCGCGCGGCCGCGGATAAGCCGATAGGGTCTGGACGGGTTGTACGCTGTGGCGGACAATCACGAAACACTTCGGAGATGATGATGGCTGTCGAACTGGGCGATCTGAAGGCCTTCATCACCGTGGCGCGGGCCGGCGGGTTTCGCGATGCCGCGCGTTCAGGCGGTGGCAGTGCATCCGGCCTCAGCGATGCGGTGAGGCGGCTCGAGACGCAGCTCGGGATCCGGCTTCTCAACCGGACGACGCGTTCCGTTTCGCTTACGGAAGCGGGACAGGGCCTGCTCGAGCGGCTTGCACCGGCGATTTCGGAGATGGAGGCGGCGCTCGATGTCGTCAACGGATTTCGCGAGCGTCCGGCGGGGGTGTTGAAGCTCAACGTGCCGGTGAGTGCCGCCCGTCTGGTGCTGCCGTCGATCGTTCCGGACTTTCTTTCCGCCTATCCGGAGATCCGGCTGGAGCTTGTCGTGGAGGACAGTTTCGTCGATGTTCTTGCCTCCGGCTGCGATGCCGGTATCCGCTATGACGAACGGTTGGAGCAGGACATGATCGCGGTGCCGATCGGCCCGCGGGTGCAGCGCTTCGCCTATGCTGCCTCGAAGGACTATCTCGACCGGCGCGGCCGGCCGCAGCATCCGCGTGACCTGATGAGCCATGCCTGTATCCGCAACCGGTTTTCGAGCGGTTCCATGCCGGACTGGGAGTTCGAGCGTGACGGCGAGGTGGTGATGGTGGATGTGCCGGCCGCGATGATCGTCCAGACGGGTGGCGGCGTCGATCTCGGGGTTGCCTGTTCGATTGCCGGGAGCGGCGTGATTGCGCTTTTCGAGGATTGGCTGAAGCCTCACTTCGAGGCGGGGCGGCTCGAACCGGTGCTCGAAGACTGGTGGTCGGCGTTTCCGGGGCCGTTTCTCTATTATCCCGGCCGACGTCTGGTGCCCGCACCTTTGCGGGCCTTCATCGACTTCATCAAGGCGCGGCCGGATGGGCGGGTGCCCACCCCTTAAAAACTGTCGGGTTTTCTTTCGCGGCTTCCTGCTCTACATCGCGGCGGAGAGTGCATTTCCGCACCTTTGTGGAGGGGGTCGAAATCGATGACCGACAAGCCGAACGCGCTGCCGAAGACTGCATCAGCCAAGACATCGCCACAGGATCCGGCGGCCCTTGCCGCGCGGTTCCCGAAGGATTTTCTCTTCGGCGTGGCAACCGCCTCCTACCAGATCGAGGGTGCGACGCGGGTCGATGGCCGGCGGCCGTCGATCTGGGATGCGTTTTCGAAAATGCCGGGGCGGGTGCATAATGGTGATACCGGCGACGTGGCCTGCGACCACTATAACCGGTTGGAGGAGGATCTCGATCTCATCCAGTCGCTCGGCGTCAAGGGCTACCGGTTTTCGATCGCATGGCCGCGGATCGTGCCGGAAGGCACGGGGCGGATCAACGAGAAGGGGCTCGATTTCTACGACCGGATGCTCGACGGGCTCAAAGCCCGCGGCATCAAGGCCTATGCGACGCTCTATCACTGGGATCTGCCGCTGGCGCTGATGGGTGACGGCGGCTGGGCGGCACGTTCCACGGCCTATGCCTTCCAGCGCTATGCCAAGGTGGTGATGGCGCGGCTCGGCGACCGGCTGGATGCGGTCGCGACCTTCAACGAGCCATGGTGCTCGGTCTGGCTGTCGCATCTCTATGGCGTGCATGCGCCGGGGGAGCGCAGCATGGATGCGGCACTCGCCGCCCTGCATGTGACGAACCTTGCGCATGGGCTCGGGGTCGAGGCTATCCGCCATGTGGCGCCGAAAGTGCCGGTCGGGCTGGTGCTCAATGCCCATTCGGTGATCCCGGCGTCGGAGAGCAGCGAAGACAAGGCGGCGGCCGAGCGGGCGTTCAGCTTCCATAACGGCGTCTTCTTCGATCCGGTCTTCAAGGGCGCTATCCTCAAGATTTCATGGCGGCCTATGGCGACCGCATGCCGGCGATCGAGGCGGGCGATCTTGCGATCATCAACCAGAAGCTCGACTGGTGGGGGCTGAATTACTATACGCCGATGCGGGTCGCGCATGACGCCTCGCCCGAAGCCGCCTTTCCCGCCGTCACCGCCGGGGCGCCTGTCAGCGATGCGAAGACCGATATCGGCTGGGAAATCTATGCACCGGCCATGGGCTCGCTCGTCGAGACGCTCTATGCCCGCTACGAACTGCCGGAATGCTACGTCACGGAAAACGGCGCCTGCGACAATACAGGGCCTGTCGATGGCGTTATCGATGACCGGATGCGGCTTGATTATTATGCCGGGCATCTGTCCGTCACGGCGGATCTGATCGGCAAGGGCCATCCGATCAAGGGCTATTTCGCCTGGAGCCTGATGGACAATTTCGAATGGGCGGAAGGCTACCGGATGCGCTTCGGCCTCGTGCATGTGGATTATGAAACGCAGGTGCGGACGATCAAGAAAAGCGGCGAATGGTACCGGGCGCTCGCGTCCCGAGCCGTGGTTTAAAGGCGTATCCGATACCCGGAGGCGGCCGTGGGGAAGAATTTTCCTGCGATCGTCGATAATTGAAATTTAATCCCTGTCAAATGCGGCGGGATACGGGCATTGATGCGTCATCCACCAAGAGGCCGTCCGGCCTTGCGCGAAAGCCGAACGAAAAATGCTCCGGAAAGTCACCTGTCATCGAATGTGCCGCCTGGGTGCATGAATTTGAAACGGCGAAACGCAATCGCCGGATGACCTGACTTTTGATGCGAGTTCATTATGACTTTCTCCCATGGCGCCTCCAAGGCCGGCCCAGAGGCTGCGTCCGCTGACGCGGCTGTCGCTGCCCGAACGGCTGCCTCCCTATCCAAGAATGACACGGCCCCGATGGTCGGCTTCGAAGCCGTTACCAAGCATTATGGCGGAACCGGCGGTCAGCCCGGTTTCACCGCGCTGGACGGCATCGATTTCACCGTTCCGCGCGGGGCGATCACCGGCATTATCGGCCGCTCAGGCGCCGGCAAGTCGACGCTGATCCGGCTCGTCAACGGGCTCGAAAAAGCATCGACCGGCCGTGTTGTCGTCGATGGTGTCGAGGTGGGGGCGCTGTCGGAAGGCGATCTTCGCGGCCTGCGCCGTCAGGTCGGCATGATCTTCCAGCATTTCAATCTTCTCTCGTCGCGTACCGCCTTCGATAACGTGGCGCTGCCGCTCGAAATCGCGGGCCTGGACAGACAAGCGATCCGCGACAAGGTCGGGCCGCTCCTTGATCTGGTCGGGCTTGGCGACAAGGCGAACCGTTATCCCGCAGAGCTTTCCGGCGGGCAGAAGCAGCGCGTCGGCATTGCGCGTGCGCTTGCCACTTCGCCGAAACTGCTTCTCTCGGACGAAGCGACCTCGGCGCTCGATCCGGAGACGACGCAGTCGATCCTCGAACTTCTGAAGCGCATCAATGCCGATCTCGGCCTGACCGTGCTGCTCATCACCCACGAGATGGAAGTGGTGAAGGAAATCGCCACCGCCGTTGCCGTGATCGACAAGGGCAAGATCGTCGAACAGGGGCGCACGTTCGACGTGTTCACCCGTGCGCAGCACGAGACGACGCGCCTGCTTCTGTCCTCCACCATCGGCGCGAAGCTGCCCGAATGGATCCGCTCGAACCTGAAAAGCGAGGCGTCTGCCGGCGACCGGGTTCTGGTGCGGCTGGTGTTCTTCGGCGCGACGGCCTTCCAGCCGCTGACCGCACGGCTCGTCTCCGAGATCGGGCCGGACGTCAACATTCTGGCGGGCACGATCGAGGAGATCGCCGGAGAGCCCTATGGCTCGCTCGTGGTTTCCTATCCGGCCGATCCGGCCACCATCGAGCGGGCAAACCGCTTCTATGCCGAAACCGGCCTGACCACGGAGGTGATCGGTTATGGCGCCTGATATGCTCTTCAACCTGCTCTACAAGTCGCTGATGCAGACGCTGCAGATGGTGGCGATCGCCGGCCTGATCGGGTCTGCCATCGGCCTGCCGATCGGCGTTTTCCTGGCGACCAGCGGCAAGGGCGAACTCTTCCCGGCGCCGATGGCCAACCGCATCATCGGCCTCATCGTGAATGCGACGCGTTCGACGCCCTTCATCATTCTCGTCGTGGCGATCATTCCGTTCACGCGTTTCGTCACCGGAACCTCGATCGGCACCTATGCGGCGATCGTGCCTTTGACGATTGCGACCATTCCCTTCTTCGCCCGCCTTGTGGAGGCTGCGATCCGCGAGATCGACAAGGGGCTTATCGAGGCGGCACGCGCCATGGGGGCGACGCCGTTGCAGATCGTCTTCAAGGTGCTTTTGGCGGAAGCCAAGCCGGCGATCATTCTGGCACTGACGATGACGATGGTGAGCCTCATCGGCTATTCGGCCATGGTCGGCGCCGTCGGCGGCGGCGGGCTTGGCGATCTCGGTATCCGTTACGGATACCAGCGATTCATGCCGGAAGTCATGCTTGCGGTCGTGGTGGTGCTGATCGTGCTGGTGCAGATCGTCCAGAGTGCGGGCGATCGGCTGGCGCGCTCCTTCGACAAGCGCAACCGCAAGAACTGATCCTATTTTCTGACGTTTAAATTCAATCAGGGGAACCAGTCATGAAGAAGCTTATCCTTGCCGCAACTATCGCGGCGCTGTTTACCGCCGGTTCGGCGTTTGCCGAAACCAAGAAGGTCGGCGTGACGCCCGGCCCGCACGCGCAGATCCTTGAAAAGGTCAAGGAAGTCGCAGCGAAGAAGGGGCTCGACCTCGATATCGTCGAGTTCTCCGACTATGTCGTGCCGAACCAGGCGCTGGCGGATGGCGATATCGACATCAACTCCTTCCAGCACCAGCCCTATCTGGACAACCAGGTGAAGGAGCGCGGGCTCGATATCGTCAGCGTCGCAAAGTCGGTCAACTTCCCGATGGCTGGCTACTCGCACAAGATCAAGGCGCTCTCCGACTTGAAGGACGGCGCTTCCGTCGCCATCCCGAACGATCCGAGCAATGGCGGGCGCGCGCTCATCCTCCTGGCCGACCAGAAGCTGATCACGCTGAAGGACGCGTCGGCGTGAAGGCGACGGTTGCCGATATTACCGGCAATCCGAAGAAGCTCAATATCGTCGAACTGGATGCAGCCCAGCTGCCGCGTTCGCTCGATGACGTCGATCTTGCGGCGATCACCACCAATTACGCGATCGCTGCCGGTCTCAACCCGAAGAAGGACGGTCTCTTCCAGGAAAGCACCAAGGCGCCTATGTCGCATCATCGCCGTGCGGACGAAGGACAAGGATGCCGCTTGGGTGAAGACGTTCATCGACAGCTATCACAGCCCGGAAGTGGCGGCCTTCATCGAAGAAAAGTTCAAGGGCGCGATCACGCCCACCTGGTAAGTTTTCCCATTCCGCCGCCGTTCCGTCACCAGTTCAGGCACCAATTCAGGCACTGGCCGGAGCGGCGGCGGCAACAACAACAGACAAACAGATCCATCGAGGAGATACCCATGCGTAAATTCATCATTGCGGCGGCAGCGCTTGCCGCCTTCGTCGCAGGCCCGGCGCTTGCGAAAGACATCAAGGTCGGCGTGACACCCGGCGAACATGCCGAGATCATGGAAAAGGTGAAGGAAATCGCCGCCAAGAAGGGTCTCAACATCGAGATCGTCGAGTTCTCCGACTATGTCGTGCCGAACCAGGCGCTGAACGATGGCGACATCCAGGCCAATTCCTTCCAGCATCAGCCCTATCTCGACAACCAGATCGCCGATCGCGGCTTCAAGCTGGTCAGCGTCGGAACCACGATCACCACGCCGATGGGCGTCTATTCGAAGAAGGTGAAGAGCCTCGACGAATTGAAGAAGGGTGCCACCGTCGCCGTTCCGAACGATCCGACCAATGGCGGCCGTGCGCTTCTCGTGCTGGCCAGCAAGGGTCTCATCAAGTTCAAGGATGGCGCCGGCCTGAAGGTGACGCCGGACGATATCGTCGAGAACCCGAAGGATATCCAGATCGTCCAGATCGACGCCGCGCAGCTGCCGCGCTCGCTCGATGACGTCGATGCCGCCGTTATCAACACCAATTACGCCATGGAAGCCGGCCTGCATCCGAAGACGGATGCGATCGCGATCGAAAGCGAAAAGTCGCCCTATGCCAACGTGATTGCCGTGCGCGAAGCCGACAAGGACGCCGACTGGGTCAAGACGCTGGTTGCATCCTATCACGACGACAGCATCCGCGCCTTCATCAATGAAAAGTTCAAGGGCGCGCTGATCCCGTCCTGGTAAGACTAATTTTTCGTCTATACTGGAAGCCGCCTGAAATTCGGGCGGCTTTTCTGCGTTTTAACGGTATCTGAACAAAGGCACGCTAAAGCTGCAACCTCTGGCGGGGTGGCTGATGGGGACGTGGACATTGCTGAGCAGGCGGATCTTGCGATCTGACCGGCCCCTGATGGGCGGTCGCCGGACTGCTGTGACATTCAGCCTTCTGGCCTTTGCCGTCGTCGTCACGCTGGTGACGATCTTCATCATGACGGCGCTCAACCGCATTGCCGATTTCGCCAATCAGCAGGATGACGCCCGCTCGCGCGAGACCACGGTCGGCGCGCTTCACACATTCCAGGAACAGCTGCACGCGACGCTCAACGACTATGCCGCCTGGGATGACGCGGCGCAGTTCGTCTATGCCGGGGACAAGGCCTGGACGGTGAGCAATTACGGCGACATGACCGTCAACAGCGACCTGTTCGACGTTGCCGTCGTCATGGATGCGCAGCGACGCGTGCTGATGGCCTACCAGAATGGCAAGCCGGTCAGCTGGTCGCCGGACAGCTATTTCGACGGTTCTCTCTGGACGCTGTTCGACCGGGCACGGTCGGCCGATGGCGATACGCCGCCCGAGCAGGTCGGGTTCATGCGAACATCGGATGGCGTTGCGGCGACCGGCGTGGCGCTGATCCGGATGAAGTCCGGCGAAATCGACAAGCCCATCGGTGAACGGCTGTTCCTGATCTTTGCCCGGCATCTCGACGCACGCAAGGTGGCCGGGCTGGAGAAGACCTACAATGTCGCGGGCCTGCGCTTCGTCGATGCCTCCGAGACGCCGAAGAATGCCGTCGATATCCGCAATGTCCATGGCCTCCTTCTGTCCAAGCTCACATGGACGTCGAAGCTGCCGGGCGATCTCGGCTACCGCGAGGTGAGGCCGCTCGTCTATGGCGCGCTGGTCATGGTCGGGCTGTTCTTTCTTCTGTTGTTCATCACCGGATCGAACCAGCTGAACCGGCTGCGGGCCGACGAGGCCGCGGCGCGGCAGCTGGCGCTGCGCGACCGTCTGAGCGGGCTGCTCAATCGCGGCGGCCTGTTCGGCTCTCTGGACGACATGGTGTCGGAGGCAGGGCAGCGCGGCCATCATGTGGCACTGCTCTATCTCGATCTCGACGGCTTCAAGGAAGTCAATGATGCCTATGGCCACGGAACCGGCGACCAGCTGATCCGCGGTGTCGCCGCCGGCCTCAAGGCGCTTGTCGGGCCGAAGGCGCGGCTTGCGCGCGTGGGCGGTGACGAGTTTGCCATTGCCATTTCCGGCGTCGATCCGATGGTTGAGGCGAGCGTGCTTTCCGACCGGATCCTCGGCTTCTTCGACGAACCTTTCGTGATCGGCGAGAGGGTGGCAACGGTCGGTACCAGTATCGGGATTGCCGCTTCGCCGCGGGGCAAGGTTTCGGGTGACGAACTGGTGCGGCGTGCCGACATGGCCATGTACCGCGCCAAGGAAAGCGGTCGCGGGCGGGCGGAATACTATCATCCCGACATGGATGCCGAGCGCGAAGTGCGCAACCAGCTGGAACTGGATCTCAGGATCGCGATCGAGCGGCGCGAGCTGACTGTGGTCTATCAGCCGTCGTTCTGGCATCCTCATGGGGTCTCGTCGGTGTCGAGGCGCTGGTGCGCTGGGAGCGCAAGGGCTATGGCCCCGTGGCGCCGGAAGTGTTCATTCCGATTGCCGAATCGACCGGCCTTATCGACCAGCTGGGGCTTTTCGTGCTGCACCGGGCCTGTGAGACCGGGCTGCGCTGGGCCAATCTGAAAATCGCCGTCAACGTCTCGCCGGGCCAGTTCCGCGACCCGGCCTTTGCGCTGCATGTGCAATCGGTCTTCCGCAAGACGGGCATGGATCCTTCGCGGGTGACGCTGGAAATGACCGAGGGCTATTTCATCCAGAACCCTGCGAGAGCGCGGGCGGCGATGACGAAGCTGCGGCAGCTCGGTGTGCGGATCGCGCTCGACGATTTCGGGTCAGGCTTTTCCAGCATCGGCTATCTGCGGCAGTTCGGCTTCGACCGGATGAAGATCGACAAGTCGCTGGTGCGGGCACTGGAAGAGGGCGGCCGCTCGGCGGAGGCCATGCAGGCAACCGTCGCACTCGCCAAGGCGCTCGACATGCCGGTGACGGCGGAAGGCGTCGAGAGCGAGGACGTGGCGCGGCAGCTGCAGATTTCCGGCTGTGACGAGCTGCAGGGCTATTTCTTCGGCCAGCCGATGTCGGCCGACGCGATGGACCAGCTCTATTTCAAGTCGAATGGCGGTTCGGGGCGTGCCTTACGCGGATGAGGCGGGCGACCCCGGCGCGGCGTGTCAAACCGTAGCGTCGCGTTTGAGAATGGTGACGTGCAAGGTGGTGCGAAGCGAGAAGCCAAGCACCTTGTAGAGCGCGATCGCCGGCTCATTGGTTGCGTAGGCATGCAGATAGGCCTTCTCGCCGCGCGCCGAGATCTCGCCGGCGACATGGCGGAAGAGCAGCTTTCCGAAACCGCGTCCCTGAAAATCCGGATGGGTGCACAGGCCGCTCAATTCGCCAAAGCCGGGCTGGCGCATGCGCTGTCCGGCCATGGCGACCAGACGGCCATCGTGCTTGATGCCCCAGAATGTGCCGAGCGCCTGGGCGCGCAGCGTGAAGGGGCCGGGCTTCGTCAGCGTCGCGAGTTCAAGCATCGCGGCAGCATCTGCCTCCGTTAGCGGTTCGATGCGGTCGTCGGATATGCGCTCGAACGGTCGGTCGGCGACCATCTGGACGAGAGCGCCTTCCGACACGAGTGACACGCCGGCAGGAATGTCGGCACGCTCCTTCTCGACGATCGCCATCACCTCGCCGGGCGCGGCAAGGGTGAGGAGCGCCGAGGAGGGGGCATTTTCTGCCAGGGCTGTGAAAGGCACGATGGAGGGCGGGTAGCGTCGGGCGTCGGCATTGCCTTCGGACAGCGCCGCATGGGCGGTGGAAAGGGCATTCCAGACCGGTCTGTCGAGGATGTGGCTCATGATGTCTGTTCCTTGCCATGAAGTGGTCGGCGGCCAAGCGGTGCCTCGGCAAGGCCCTGCTCTATGGCTGCAATCTGCTCGAGAAGCGGCCCGGAGAGGTGGCCGCACAATTCGATGACGGCCTCCTCGATCCGCGGCCAGACGGTGCGCCTGGAGTGATCGACGAGCGCCTGTCCTTTTTCCGTCAGCGAGGCGAGCTTGCGCCGCTGGTCTTCCGGTGAGGCGGTCAGCGTGACATGGCCGAGGTCCTGAAGCTGTGCAATGGTGCGGGTGGCGCCGGGCTGGCTGATGCCGACGGCCTGCGCCAGTTCGCCGATCGTCAGCGGGCCTTGGCGGTCGATTGCCGCCAGAAACGGATATTGCGCCGACTGGATGGAGAGACCGTATTCCTCGATCACCTGCTGGGTGTCAGCCTGAAGCCGCTCGCCAAGACGGCGAAAACGGCTGCCGAGGGTGAGATAACCCAGCGACTTGACGACATCGTCCTGCATGCGACCTCCCAATTACATAACAAGTTAAATAACCTGTTATGTAATTTCCGTCAAGATGATGCCGGACACCTGCCGGTGCGCCTGAAGGGCTGTCGGGTCAGCTGCCGATATGTTTGACGCCGCGCTTCTTGGCGAGTGCGATCTGGTGCTGCCGCTGGCGATAGCGCAGGCGGTCTTCTTCCGTGCGGCTGTCGTAGCAATTGGAGCAGGACACGCCTTCCTCGTATTTCGGCGAGGTGATTTCTTCGGCGGTGATCGGGTTGCGGCAGGCGTGGCAGAGCTTGTGATTGCCTTCCTTCAGCCCGTGCTCGACGGAAACGCGCTCGTCGAAGACGAAGCAGGCGCCTTCCCAGAGGCTTTCCTCGACCGGCACTTCCTCAAGATATTTCAGGATGCCGCCCTTCAGGTGGTAGACGTCCTCGAAACCCTGTTCCTTCATGAAGGCCGTCGCCTTCTCGCAGCGGATGCCGCCGGTGCAGTACATGGCGATCTTCGGCTTGTTGTGCAGGCCGGTATGGTTCTTCACCCAGTCGGGAAACTCGCGGAACGTCTTGGTGTTCGGGTCCACGGCGCCCTTGAAGATGCCGATCGCCGTCTCGTAGTCGTTGCGGGTGTCGATGACGATGGTTTCCGGGTCGGAGATCAGCGCATTCCAGTCCTTCGGCTCCACATAGGTGCCGACGATCCGGTTGGGGTCGATATCCTCGACGCCCATGGTGACGATTTCCTTCTTGAGCTTCACCTTCATCCGCACGAAGGGCATTTTTGACGCGCGGCTTTCCTTGTGCTCGAGGTTTGCAAATTCCGGCTGGGCGCGCAGCAGCTTTAAGAGATCCGCGATCGCCGCGTCCGTGCTGGCTACCGTGCCATTGATGCCCTCACGCGCCAGAAGCAGCGTGCCCTTGATGCCGTTCTCATCGCAAAAGGCCTGCAAGGGCGTGCGGAACGCCTCGAAACGCTCGAAGCGCGCAAAGTGATAGAGCGCTGCGACGAGGAACGAGCCATTTTCAGCCGGAACTGCTGCCTGACCGGTCGAGGCCGGCGCATGAGAAAGCGGATTGTGTGTCATGGCGGCTGAAATACAGCCTGCCGGTTTGTCGCGCAACGGCAATTCTTGCATGGCGACAGAGCCGTGAACGCCCGGCTTGTCGGGATTGCGCCCGGTGCGCCCGTCGTGATCGGCGCGACCGGCGCTAACGGGCCGGTCCCTTGATCGCCGCCTTCCATAGTATGCCGATGATGTGGGCTTCACGGTCGGGGGGATCGGCGAAGACCTGCGCGGCCAGTGACAGTGCCTCGATGCGCAGAGCCTGCTTGCGGGTGATGATGGCGCCGAGAACCCGGGCAACGGTATCGCAATTGCCGAGGATGGCCGGATCCTCGTCGATCAGCTGCGAGAGAACCGAGAGATCGTGCTCATGGCCAAGGAGATCGACCAGCGCCTTTGCTTGGCCTTGCTTGGCGCTCATCGCCGATGGCCATGCGGCGGCCAGAAGCGAAAGATGCATCCAGTAGGTCTGTCCGCATTTGCGAAGCGCGTGGAAGGCCTCCTCCCGGTCGCCATGGCCGTGTGATGCATCGTCGCCGGGGGCAGGGTCGCAGAGCCAACGGGCTGCATCGGCGCGGGCACGCTCACGCTTCCAGACCTTGCGCAGTCGCCTGATCGTCTTCTTCGGTCGGTCATCGAGGTCGAGTGTGGCAAGCGCTGCAATCGCTTCCCGGCAGGTCTCGACCGCGGCGGCGAGTTTGGCGGAAAGATCGTGTTCCCGGGCGGCGATATCATCGCGGCGCCTGCCGAGCGCTTCGGCCGCGTTTGCAAGCGCCTTGACCTCTTCCAGCGAACTGGCATGGGTTGCGAGATAGGTGGTGGTTTCGACAAGGGCTGCCGCGTCGCGCACGGTGGCCAGCGAACCGGCCATCGCGCCGATACGGGCATTTTCCGTCTGGCGAAATGCCCGGGCATCGTTTCCCGTCAGCCGGTAGAGCGCACGGACCCGCTTGAACCGCTTGCGGGCATCATGAATGGCTGCATGCGGGCCATCCGGCTGGTGCTCCAGAAGGTCGATTGCCTTTTCCAGCTGACGTGTCGCGAGTGCGCGAAGATCCTGCGTGAAGGGCCAGCGGGCCTCAAACGATAAGCCATGCAGCAGCTCCTCGCTCAGGTCGTTCTCAGCCATCACGGCATTCGAATAGCGGCGGTCGCCGGTGACTTCGCGGCCGATCCAGTCGGGCAGTGCAGGGCTTATGTTTTCGTCGTCCAGTTCCACCTCGGCGACAACGAGGCCTTCATAGCGTCCCGCATAGACGTCCACTTCCCAGATGTGGCCCTCATAGGGCACATTGAAGCGGGTCTTTTCCAGTATCACGCCGATGGCGCTCTGCGCGAGTTCCTCGGCATCGTCGAGCGGGATGTCATATTCATATTCGGCGCGGGCGATGAGCTGCTTGCCGATCTTGATCGTCAGCCTTGCCTTCTTTTGATCCATGATGCGGACGCGCACCGAGCGATCGTTGCCGGCGGCGATATAGGCCTGCAGGAAGCGCGAGGACGACGTTGCCGCCGAGCGCCAGGCATCGCTCTTCACCAGAAACTTGCGTTCGATTTCCGTCGCCATGCTCTCGTCATCCTGTCCTGCTGTCATCAAACAGTAAGCCATGGTGTTCGGCGGTGGAACCCGTGGCAGGCCGCCGCCCTTATTTTTCTCGACAAGGAGAAGGCTGCGCGGTATCTCGGCAGACAAGGATTTCAATCGTTTTAGAGGAGACGTGCACCATGACGAGCCCGGCAAACGGCAAGACCGAAAAGCTGCTTTCCATCCTGAAACTGCAGCCGGTGGTGCCGGTTCTGATCGTCGATGACGCGAAGTCGGCCGTCGGGCTTGCAAGGGCGCTCGTCGCCGGTGGCCTGAAGGCGATCGAGATCACCATGCGGACACCCGCCGCGCTCGACGCGGTGAAGGCCGTCGCCGAGGAAGTGGAAGGCGCCAATGTCGGCGCAGGCACGATCCTCAATGCGAAGGACTGGGATGCGGCGGTCAAGGCCGGCTCCACCTTCATCGTTTCTCCGGGCGTGACGCCGGGCGTGCTTGCTGCCGCAAAGGATAGCGCCGTGCCGCTTCTGCCGGGTGCAGCGACCGCCAGCGAAGTGATGACGCTGCGCGAAGCCGGTTATGACGTGATGAAATTCTTCCCCGCCGAACAGGCCGGCGGTGCTGCCTACCTCAAGGCGCTGTCTTCGCCGCTTGCCGGCACGCTGTTCTGCCCGACCGGCGGTATTTCGCTGAAGAATGCCAATGATTACCTGTCGCTGCCGAACGTCGTCTGCGTCGGCGGCTCGTGGGTTGCGCCGAAGGATCTGGTTGCCGCGGGCGACTGGGTCGGGATCACCAAGCTTGCCTCGGAAGCCGCGGCACTGAAGGCCTGAGGATTTTCGTCCTCTCCTGACATTTACGTTATCGATTGCCCGGAAAATTGTTTTCCGGGCTTTTCGTTCCTATCTCGCTGTCAATACACAACCGACAGGAGATATCGATGTTCGACGCCAAGAAGCTTCTTGACCAGTTCCTTGGTTCGCAAGGCGGGGGGCAAGCGGGCTCGTTGGGAAGCCAGCTGGGAGGCGTGTTCGGCGGGCAATCCTCGTCGCGGCCGAGTGGTGGCGGCGCAAGGACTGGGCCGGGCAGATCACCGATATTGCCAAGAACAATCCCCTGAAGACAGCCGGCCTTGCAGCTGCCATTCTCGGCACCAAGACCGGCCGCAAGCTTGCCGGCAATGTCGCGACCGTCGGCGGTATCGCCGCGATCGCCGGTCTCGGCTATCTCGCCTACAAGAACTACCAGTCGGGACAGGCGCCGCAATCTGCGCCGCAGCCGGCGCCTGCAAGCGCCGAGCCTATCGCGCTGCCGCCGCCCGATTCCGCCTTCAGCCTGCAGTCGCCACAGCTTTCCAACGATTTCGCACTGGTTCTGGTGCGCGCGATGATCGCCGCTGCCCGCGCCGACGGGCATATCGACGAGAGCGAGCGGGCCAATATCATGGAGAAGATCCATGCGGTCGATCTCGGCGACGAGGCGGAAGCCTTCATCCGGAATGAACTCGCCAATCCCGTCGATCTCGACGATCTCGTGGCGGCCGCCCGAACCGAGGAGCAGAAGGTGGAGCTCTACACCGCGACGCGGCTGACGATCGATCCGGATACGCGCGCCGAACGGGGCTATCTCGATCTTCTTGCGGGCCGTCTCGGTCTGCCGGATGCGCTGCTCGACCATATCGATGCGACGGTGAGCGCCGCCAAGGTTTCCGCCTGATCTCTCGTCGCAACTGGCTCCATCTGGAGCCAGTTGCGACAGCCATTGGAGCCAGGGCCGGATCGTCGTTGCGTTTGATCAAGGGCTGGCCTAAGCCTCATGACATCAACTGCGGAGGCAAGGATGCGCGATCTTACGACCTATAAAGTGGCCGCTCCGGCGCCAGTCACCCTCAAAGGCCGTTTCGTGACGCTGGAGCCCTATGATGCGGCGACGCATCTTCTGCCGCTCTGGGAGGCGCTTGGGGGTGCCGATGCGATCAACGAATTGATCCGCTATTTCCCCAACGACACCTACAAGACGCCGGAGGAATTCGGCGCATGGATCGAGAATTCGCGCGCCAATGCGAGTTTCGTGACGCTGGTTGCAAGTGAGAACGCCACCGGCAAGATCGTCGGCATGGCGAGCTATATGCGGCCGGACCCGAAGAACGGTGTCGTCGAGGTTGGTTCCGTGGCCCATGGTGTTGCGATGAAGCAGTCGCCCATGTCGACCGAGCTGCATTACCTGATGGCAAAGCATGTGTTCGAGGATCTCGATTACCGCCGCTACGAATGGAAATGCCATAACGAGAACGAGCCGAGCAAGCGCACGGCGATCCGCTACGGCTTCACCTTCGAGGGCATTTTCCGCCAGCATGTGATCTCGCGCGGCGGCAATCGCGATACGGCATGGTTTTCGATGATCGACAGCGAGTGGCCGCTGGTGAAGGCCGGTTTCGAGGCATGCTTTCGCCGGATAATTTCGACGCGGATGGCAAGCAGCGTCAGCGGCTGGAGGACATCCGCGGCGAGATCGCCGCCCGTGCGGCAAGCGGCGCGTCTGCATGACGCCGGAAACGAAATCGCAGGTGACGGCGGCCGCGGTGATCCTCATCGGTGCGGTCGTCATTCTCTATTTCCTGCCGAGTATCGTGCTTTCGATCGGGGCCTATTCGCCGGCACTCGCCTTCATCGTCGGGGCGGTGCTGATCCTCGGCTTCTTCTGGATCTTCTGGCTCAGGGCCCGCTATCAGCGGCGCAAGTGAGACTTGTCTCTCAGGCCTGAAGCGAGGCGCCGAGCAGGGCCATTCCCACCAGCATGACGAAAAGCGCGCCGCCGATCTCGATGAGGTCGCCAACGCGGCGGCTGAAGCGCGAGCCGGGGCCGGAGAGGCGCATGGCGAGATCCTTGGCGGCGACGGCAATGGTGGCAAGGATGGTGACGGTGATTGCCGTGCCGATCGACATGGCGAGAACCGAGAGGATGCCGCCGAAGTAAAGGCCATTCAGCGTCGAGAAGGTCATGACCAGGATGGCGCCCGAGCAGGGGCGCAAGCCGACCGCAACGATGGCCGACCATGCTTCCTTGAGATTGAACTCTTTGCCCCCCAGCAGCTGCGGATCCGGCATGTGGGTGACGCCGCAGGTCTCGCAGTAGCCGTCTTCGCCGGTCGCTTCATGTTCGGCAATTTCGGTTGCCTTGAAGCCGAGGCTGCCGGTGTTGCGCCTGGTGGTCATGACGCCGGCGCGCAGGGGGGTAGGCTGCGCGTTCAGTGTCGGGGAGAGGGTGGTCGGAGAGAGTGCGGCCGGGGAGGCGGGCATAGCGGAGGGCATGGGCGCTCTCAACGCCGTGGCATGCGGGCGGGGCCTGATCATCGCGCGGATTTTTCGGACGAGCAGCCATGCGCCGAAGGCGACGACCAGCGCAAAGCTTGCGATCTCCATGCTCGTCGTTGCCTGGGTCAGCGTGATGCCGGTGCCGCGGAGCAGGAACCATGCGACGGCGACCACGAGGACGGCGACAAGCCCCTGCAGCAGCGAGGAGATGAAGGAGATCGCGATGCCGCGCTTCAGCTCCACCTCATTGGCGATCATGTAGGAGGAAATCACCGCCTTGCCGTGTCCGGGGCCGGCGGCGTGGAAGACGCCGTAAGCGAAGGACAGACCGATCAGGCCGCTCATCGCCCAAGGGTCGGACCGCAGGGCGCGCAGCGCGCCGGTCAGTGCGCGGTAAAAGGCCTGCTGGTTGACATTGATCCAGGCGAGAAACGGGCCGAAGGGGCCGCCGACCGAGAAGGACGGCTCTGCCGTGCCGACGCCGAGCGGCGACTGGGCCAAGGCTTCGCCTGTAAATGGGATCAGCATCGCGAACAATGCCGCGGCGGTGACGGCGACTGCCGTCATGCGTGTCGCCGGTGCCATCTGGCCGGTCGTCATTGCCGAACCTAGCATGAGACCTCAAGCCGGGTGGCGAAGAGTTTCGTCATGTCGGTGCCGGTCGGGTCGTTGAAGAAGGCGTCGGTCAGGGTCGAGCTGTTTTGCGAGATCACTTCGTCGGCGTTCGGTCGCACGACCTTGTGCTGGCATTTGGCAAAGCCATCGCCCTTGACGACGAGATCGCCGTCGGTCGGGAAGTCGATCGAGGTGTACATGGTCGGGTCATAGATGCCGAAGGTGAGGCGGCCCTTCATCGGCACCGGCTTTTCCGGGCGGATGGCGAAGATGGCGATCAGCTGGTTGTCGACCATGGAGACGCGGATGGCATCCGGCTTCTGGACACCGATGACGGCGCCGTTGACGGTGATGGTGGTGAAGTAGTGGTAATCCGCCAGCGACTTGCGCATGGTCTCGCCGAGCGCCTTCAGTTCCGGTGGGTCGAGCTTCATGTTGCCGTTCTTGTCGAAGTCGACGATGACGCTTGAGGAGAAGACCTCGTCGAAGCGCCAGACATTGTGCAGCTCGGCGACATTGCCGTCATTGCCGGCCACGACTTCCAGCCTTGCTTCGGCAAAGACATGCGGATGCGCAAGCGCCGGGACAGGGGCAAGTGCTGCGATGAGGGCCGCCGTCGCTGTCAGCGTTTTCCGCGATCCTGTCGGCAGTCCGTAGCGCATGTGTGTCTGTCCTCCTGGGGATCTGGCGATTCGACCCTGCCTTTATCTTGGCTTGTGCAGTGCCGGTCAAATGGGTCGGAATTTCGGCTCACGCCTGTTTGCGGAACCAGTTCGACAGGAAGTCGACAAAGCTTCTGACCTTGGCCGGCAGATAGCGGCGATGCGGGTAGACCGCGTAAATGCCGCGGTCGCGGGTGAAGTAGTCGTCGAACAGGCTGATGAGCTCGCCGGATTGCAGCGAGGCCTGGGCGATGAAGTCAGGCACGACGCAATGCCGAGGCCGGAGCGGGCGGCGCGCAGGGTGCCTGCGGGCTGTTGACCTCGATCGGGCCCGATATCGCCACCGAGATCGGCGAGCCGTCCTTGTCGGTGAAGCGCAGCGTGTTGTGGCCGCGCGTGTTGGTATCGATGATGAAGGGCACCTTGGCCAGATCCTGCGGATGGGCGAAGGGGCCGAACTGGGCGATGAGATGCGGTGTTGCCACTGCAAAGAGACGGAAATCGGCGAGTTTTCGGGCAATCAGGCCGGAATCTTCCAGTTTGGTGATGCGGATCGCGAGATCGAAATTCTCCTCGATCAGATCGACGAAACGGTCTTCCGCGACGATTTCCAGAGAGACGTCCGGATGCGCCTTGGCGAAATCAATCATGCACTGGCCGATATCGGCATCGATAAAGGTGCGCGGCACGGAGACGCGCAGCCGGCCCTTGAGGTCGGCATTGTTCTCGCGGACGAGATCGGCAAGGTTGTCGATCTCCTTCAGGATGTCGGCGGCGGTGCGGTAATAGGTGTGGCCGGCCTCGGTCAGCGAAACTGGCGGGTGGTGCGGTTGAGCAGCAGCGCGCCGAGGTCATCCTCGAGCTCGCGGACATATTTCGACAGAAGCGCCTTGGAGCGACCGGTGCGCCGTGCGGCAGCCGAAAAGCCCTCCGCTTCGACGACGTCGATAAAGGCGCGCATGCGGGTGAGTGTGTCCATGAATGCTCCAGCTCGTTGCCCTGTTCAGTCCGATAAACCGAGCGCGAAGGCAAGAGCTATGTTGAGGCGGAGGATATCAGGCTCGCTAAGGTGGCCGATGATGGCACCGATGCGGCGGCGGGTCACGGCCATCGGTTTGTCGGCCATGATGTCGGAACGGAGGCGCAGGCCGTTATCGGCGCTTGGTTCGACCAAGACCCTGTAATTGACACCTTCAAGAAGCTCGGAGGTCAACTGGCACACGGCAATCCCAGGATGGTCCGTTCCGAGCAGAGTATTTGCCGTAATGACAATAGCCGGGCGAGGCTTGCCGTAATCACCGGAGATCGCAACAGTCACGACATCGCCGCGTCTCATTCCAGATCACGGTCCTCGTTGTCGAACATCGATACCGTTTCCATCCAGCGCAGGGCTTCTTCTTCCGCCTCCTCGTTCATGGCGGCTCGGGCTGCCTTCAGCCTCGCCAGCACTTCCGGATCGTTCGGGTCGGGAAGGGCGGCGGCGATCTCCCGCCTGAGGACGCTTTTGCGTTCGCCCTGCGGTTCGTCGTTAAGCTCGACGGTCGGTGCCTTCCTGCGTATCTTCGGCATGCGGCAAACCCTCTTGCAAATACCTCTTTGCCCGCTCTCCGTACCAATATAATTCCCGCTCGTTTTTCCCGCAAATCCCCAGTTTTCAGGTGGTCCCAGAAAAATTAACGGGTAGCCAAAAAACCTCTTGATTATGACCGCGAATATTCATATTTCCCGGTTGCCCAAAGTCGCACGTGCCTGTGGGTGTCCGCCGACCCTCGAACTGGGATTTATCCCTAAGGTGAGGTCATCGGTAAGGTACCTGGAACTAACCGCTCCAGTCGCTATTCCGGCCAACCGGGAAATGCGAGGACATCTTGAAGCAACGACGGTGCGGGCCTTTCTAGTCTCTGCATGCTTTCCATCAGCATGCAATTCTGTAGAGGCACACCTGAATTGCCGGAAGTGCGGTAGGGACAACCCTCCAATCCAAGGCAGACAAAGCCGGATCAAAGCTCGTGGCAGGGCGTTGGTCCACTGTTCGCGCGGTAGAGCGTGTCTAGGTCCCGGGGTCTCCATCGGCCGGGCCTTGCGCATTCTCATCCGCCCTTTGTCCTCCGGTTATAGCGGCCGGAGCTTTGAGATTTCGAAGGGACTGACCGATGACCACTGCTCGTATCCTCGACTTCATCAAGACCCGACGTCCGGAAGGCCCTTGCCTCGTCGTCGACCTCGATGTCGTGCGCGACAATTTCCACGCATTCCGTCATGCCCTGCCGGACAGCGCGATCTATTACGCAGTGAAGGCCAATCCGGAACCGGCGATCCTGAAGCTTCTGGCTTCTCTCGGCTCCAGCTTCGACTGCGCCTCGGTCGCAGAAATCCAGATGGCGCTCGATGCCGGCGCAACCGCCGACCGCATCTCCTTCGGCAACACGATCAAGAAGGAACGCGACGTTGCGCGTGCGCATGCACTCGGCGTCGGCCTCTTCGCCGTCGACAGCCATGAGGAAGTCGAGAAGGTTGCCCGTGCCGCTCCGGGTGCGAAGGTATTCTGCCGCGTGCTGACCGATGGCGAAGGCGCCGAATGGCCGCTGTCGCGCAAGTTCGGCTGCGTACCGCAGATGGCCGTCGACGTTCTCGTCTACGCCCACCAGCTCGGTCTCGAAAGCTATGGCGTGTCCTTCCATGTCGGCTCGCAGATGACCAAGGTCGATGCCTGGGATTCGGCTCTTGCCGATGCCAAGCGCGTCTTCGCATCGCTCGCCAAGCAGGGCATCGTCCTGCAGATGGTCAACATGGGCGGCGGTTTCCCGACCAAGTATCTGCGCGACGTGCCGAAGGCCGAAGAGTACGGCCAGGCGATCTTTGCTTCGCTGCGCAAGCATTTCGGCAACAACCTGCCGAAGACGATCATCGAGCCGGGTCGCGGCATGGTCGGCAATGCTGGCGTCATCAAGGCCGAGGTCGTCCTCGTCTCGAAGAAGTCGGACAATGACAACCACCGCTGGGTCTTCCTCGACATCGGCAAGTTCGGCGGTCTCGCCGAAACCATGGACGAGGCCATCCGCTACCCGATCCGCACCGAGCGTGACGGCGACGAGATGGAGCTCTGCGTGCTGGCCGGCCCGACCTGCGATTCGGCCGACGTGATGTACGAGAAGAACATGTATCCGCTGCCGATCACCCTTTCGATCGGCGACGAGGTTCTGATCGAAGGCACCGGCGCCTATACGACGACTTATTCGGCGGTTGCCTTCAACGGCTTCGATCCGCTGAAGGCCTACGTCATCTGAGGCATTATGCCTTGACGGAAGCGTCGGAAGACGCCTCTTGCGATTTCGCGGTCCCCGTTCCTCCAGGCGGGAGCCGCACCCTCACAACGATCCAATAGACACCGACTGAATCGGTTTTAAGTTCGGGAGGCCCCAGAGATGGCCACTGTTCTTGACACTGTCCGCGCATTCTTTGCGCCCGCACAAACCTTCACCATCGACGCCGAGACTGCGGCGATGTCGTGGCCCGCGAAACGCTTCTCGATCGCGCCATGGGTGTCGACCGTCGCCGTAAGTCGTCGGAGCGTATCCGCCACAACCGTCTGCCGGCCGAGGGGCTGGCGCTCGTCGCACGCGATGAGCAGGGTCATGTCATCGGCACCGTTCGCCTGTGGAATATCGAGGCCGGCATTTCCACCGATGGCCAGCCGATCGATGCGCTGCTGCTCGGCCCGCTTGCCGTCGATGCCGCCCATGAAGGCAAGGGCATCGGCAGCGTGCTGATGCGTGCTGCCATTACCGAAGCCTCCCGGCGCGGCCATGGTGCGGTTCTGCTCGTCGGCGATGCGGCCTATTACGAGCGTTTTGGCTTCTTCAACGACAAGACCCGGCACCTCGTCATGCCCGGCTATTGCGATCGCGCGCGGTTTCTTGCGCTCGAACTCAAGGCCGGCTGGCTGGATGGCGCTGCCGGCATGATCGTCGCAAGCGGACGCAAGCTGGCCTGACATCGTGGGGCCTCCGCGGCGCGGAGAGTTAAGCCCGCTTTTCGGGGACAACGCTCAGAAAGCCTTGTGATGACATGGCGGTTCCACCGTCTTTCGGTCTGGCGTCAGCCTGATCCATCCAACCCCGCCCCGGCAACGGAAGGCGGGGTTCTTGTTTTTGAGCAAATGGTTAGGCGATCGCTGCGTGCAATGGCTGGTCGGCATCATCACTTCCGCGTGTGCGCCTTGACGCAAGCGGCGCGCTATCCAGATAGTCCCTCGATCATCATGAAGCAGGAGACTATTCCCATGCGTGCCACTTCCTTCCTCGCCGGCGCTGCCGCCATTCTTCTGTCCGCCTCTGTCGTTTCTCAGGCGTCGGCGGCGACGATCATCGATGACTGGAGCAAGGTGCAAGTGCCGGCCGCACCGGAACTGAAGTCCGCCAATCTCGATGCCAAGACAACGGCGCTCCTGCTTCTTGATTTCAACGGCGCGCAGGATCCGAAAAGGGCCCGTGCAATTCGGAGACCAAGCCGCGCTGCATCGCTTCGCTGCCGAAGGTGAAGGCCATGCTGGATGAGGCACGCAAGGCGGGCGTCTACATCGTCTACAGCACCAGCGGCACGGCCGGGCGCGGCGATATCGCGACCTTGATTGCGCCCGAAGCAAGCGACCCGATCGTCACCTCCGGGCCGGACAAGTTCGTGAAAACCGATCTTCAGAAACTGCTCGATGACAAGGGTATCAAGACGGTGATCGTCACCGGCACGGCATCCGAAGGGGCGGTGCTCAACACCGGCTCGCATGCGGCCTTTCAGGGCATGAATGTCGTTGTTCCGGTCGATGGCATGTCGTCGACCGATCTCTATGCCGAGCAGTATGTCGCCTGGCATTTTACCCATGCGCCGGGTGTTTCCGCGAAGACCACGCTTACCGAGTTTTCCAAGATCAAGTTCTGAGAAGGCAGGGGCCGGCTCACCATTTCACCAAGGCATTTGTTGCACTTATGTCACGTCTGCGGGCAGGGATTTCACGGTTGATCTCGATCAAGCTTACGCCCTGACGCGGGGCTATTCCTCATTCGACCAATTACTTAGTCGAATGAGGACAGGGCAATGAACAGGTATGGGGCTCACTATCTCGGATGGATCGCGGCGGCAGGCGTGCTGATTGGCGCGGGCAGCGTTTCGGCGGCCGATCTCGCAACGGCAGTGGCTGAGCCCGCACCGGCGGCCACGGAAGGATTTGCGGCCAAGAGCCCATGGCAGATCCGTGTGCGCGGGCTCGGTGTGATCACCAATGACAGCGGCTCGATCGACCATGTGCCTTCGGCCGGTCTCTCATATTCGGATACCGTGGTTCCGGAATTCGACGTCAGCTATTTCTTCACGGACAATATCGCCGCCGAACTGATCCTCGGCACGACCTTTGCCCATATCAAGGAAGACAAGGCGTTCAACGTGCCGGTCGGCAAGACATGGCTTCTGCCGCCGACACTGACGCTGCAATATCACTTCACCAATTTCGGCAAGTTCAAGCCCTATATCGGCGCCGGCGTGAACTACTCGCTATTCTACGGCACCTCGACCAAGGAGGGCTTTCATAATCTCGATGTCGACAATCATTTCGGCGTCGCGCTGCAGGCCGGCTTCGACTACATGCTCAATGAGCATTGGGGCCTCAACTTCGACGTCAAGAAGATCTTCCTGAAGACGAGCTGGTCTGCGGATCACGACACGCTCGGCCATCTGTCGGGCAAGGCCAAGCTCGATCCGTGGCTGATCGGTGCCGGCGTGACCTATCGCTTCTGACGATCTGCCCGGAGGCGGAAGAAAAGACCGGTGTCGCGCGGTGGCGGCACCGGTCTTTTCGTGTTTCCGGGCGGAAACGAAGATCAGGCTTCTCTCGCCCGCCATTCCTGCGGGATGACGAAAACCTCGTCGGCGCGGGCATAGCCACCATCCCTGACTTCCTCGATCAGCACCATCGTGTGCGGGCGGGCGGCCTCGGTGAAGTAGTCGACCAGCATATTCGTCGTGCGGTGGACGATCTCTTCCTTCTGGGCGCGGGTCAGCGCGCCCTCCGGCGTCTTGATGTTGACGAAAGGCATGTCCGTAATCCTTCCTGTTTCGCGATGGCGTCTGTCAGATCGAGCCGCCATTGGCGCGGATGACCTGTCCGTTCACCCAGCCAGAATCGGGTCCGGCGATGAAGGAGACGACGGCTGCGATATCGTCCGGCTGGCCGAGGCGGCCCATGGGGATCATCTTCACGATGTTCTGCACCAGCTCTTCCGACTTGCCGGTCATGAAGAGTTCGGTCTCGACCGGGCCGGGGGCGACGGTATTGACGGTGATCCTGCGGCGGCCAAGCTCCTTGGCGGCGACGTGGGTCATGGCTTCGACGGCGGATTTCGTCGCGGCATAGGCGCCGTAGGTCGCTGGTACATGCCGACGACCGAGGAGGAGAAGTTGATGATGCGGCCGCCGTCACGCAGGCGCTTGCCGCCTTCGCGAACGCCGCGGAACGTGCCCGTCAGGTTGATGTTGACGATCGCCTCGAAATCCTCGTCATTCATCTCGGCCAATGGCGAGAGTTTCATGACGCCCGCATTGTTGACGAGAATATCAGCCCCGCCAAAGGCCTGTTCGGCCGTGTCGAACAGGGTGGGCAGGCCCTCCCTGCTGCCGATATCGGCCTTGACGGCAAGGGCCCTGCCACCCTTGGCCTTGATGGCGGCGACGACTTCCTCGGCTGCGCCGGCGCTCGATGCGTAATTGACGATGACGGCGATGCCGTCTGCGGCGAGCGTTGTGCAATGGCTGCGCCGATGCCCTTCGAAGCGCCGGTGACGATGGCGACACGGTTGCTATTGTCGGTCATGGTCTTTCTCCTTGTTTGATGGGCTGAAGATAGATCTGCTCGCGGGAGAGAACAATTGCCGGACAATTGACATGAGAATTCGTCCGTGCTGAACAATAGGCATGGACCGTCTTGACCGCATGCAGCTTTTCGTTCGGGTCGTCGATCGTCGCAGCTTTTCCGCTGCGGCGGCGGATATGGGGCTGGCGCGCTCCACGGCAACGGAGGCAATCAAGGTGCTGGAGCAGGATGTCGGGGCGCGACTTCTGAACCGCACGACCCGCCATGTGACCCCGACGCTCGATGGCGATGCCTTCTATCAGCGGTGCGTGGCGATCCTTGCCGAAGTCGACGAGGCGGAGAACGTGTTTCGCGATGCCCAGCCGCGCGGGCTGCTGCGCATCGACGCGCATCCGCTCTTGACCCAGAATTTCCTTCTGCCGCAGCTCAATGCCTTTCTCGACCGCTATCCGCTGCTCGATCTCCAGATCGGTCAGGGCGACCGGTATGTGGATCTGGTGCGCGAGGGGGTGGATTGCGTCATCCGGGCGGGGGAGGCGGCCGATAGCGGCCTCATCATCCGCAGGCTGGCGACGATTACCGAAGTCACCTGCGCGAGCCCCGCCTATATCGCGCGGCATGGCATGCCCCGTTCGCCTGCCGATCTCGAAGGGCATCGGGCGGTCGGCTTCATCTCGTCGCGCACCGGGCAGATCATGCCGCTCGAATTCGATGTCGGGGGCAGGACGGACTATGTCAGCCTGCGGCGCGGGTGACGGTCAATAATTCCGACACGATGACCGAGCTTGCGCGGCTGGGGCTCGGCCTCATCCAGGTGCCGCGCTACCGGCTGGTGGAGGATCTTCAGGCCGGGCGGCTCGTCGAGGTCATGCCTGATTATCCGCCGCCGCCGACCGCGCTTTCGGCACTCTATCCGCAGAACCGGCATCTGGCGCCGCGGCTCAGGGTGTTTCTCGACTGGGCTGCGGGGATCTTTTCGAAGGCGGATATCTGAGTCATTTCAGCGTGTGCTGATGTACGTTCGTCAGATGGCCGACTGCCCCACGCGATATGGCCGTGCTTGGCACTTGCGAGGCGAAAAAGACTGAACTTTCAAACAGTCCTTGGACACTCGGTGAAAAGCCGTTAGAAAGTTCTGGCTGCAATACGGCCATGGGCGGGATTGAGGGATGAAACCATTCGGACGGGCAGGTTTTTCTGCCCCGCACGGCTTGCACGCAGCATCGGCCACTCGCTTCCAGCGGAAGCGTCTTTCGGTCAAGCGTGCTGAATGATCAGGATTTCGAGGCTTTTCCCGACGGCATCGCTCGGGGCCTATCTGGCCGTGCTGGCGGTCGGGCTTGCGCTGCCGCTTTTGATCTTTGTCGGCTATCTCATGCTGCAGCTCGAGGATCACGAGCGCGAGACGCTCTCCAATGATACGGCCGAGGATGCCCAGCAGATTGCCCGTTCGGTCGATCGCGAATTGCAGGACATGGCGACCACGCTGCGCCTGCTGATCGCCTCGCCGGAGCTTGCCGCCGGTGATCTGAAGACCTTTCACAACCGCACGCAGGACAGTCTGCGGTCCAATTCTCTCTATGTCATCCTTGCCGATCGCGACGGCCAGCTGAAGCTCAATACGCGGGTGCCATTCGAGACCAAGCTCGGCAAGACCAGCAATATCCCCTCGCTGAATTCGGTGCTGAAGTCCGGCGTGACGGAAGTTTCCGACGTCTTCCGGGGCGCGACCAGCAATGCCTGGGTGTTCAATGTCTCACGGGCGCTGCCGCCGGACGAGCAGGTGGCCGGGGCTGCGATGATCGTCACCCAGAATGCCGAGGATCTGCAGAAGCTGATTTCTACCGACGGGTTGCCGGCCGGGTGGTCTGCGGCGGTGCTGGACGGTTCGGGCCATGTGGTGACGTCGGCGGGTGCGAAGAAGCTGGCGCAGGGATCCGATTTCGATCGCGATACGCTCAAACTCATGACCGGCTTTCGCGGCACGATCGAGGATGTCTCGGGTGACGAGAAGCAGATGTACGGCTATGCGCAGATCACCGGCTGGACATGGCGCACCGTTGTCTGGGGGCCGATTGCATCGGCACAGGCGAGCATCATCACCACATGGCGGCAGCTGATTGCCGGCGGCGTATCTTCCTCGCGATCAGCATGCTGTTTGCGTATTCCATCGCACGGCAGCTGCGGATACCGATCCGGCAGATCGCCGAGATGGCCGAACGGATCGGCAAGGGGGAGATCGTCTCGCCGGTGATGACGAAGATCACCGAGGCGAACCAGGTGGCGATCGCGCTTTCCAACGCCTCCTTCGACCGCAGCCAGGCGGAAGACCGAATTCATCTGATGCTGCGCGAACTGGTGCACCGGACGAAGAATATCCTGACCCTCGTGCAGGCGATGATGCGGCAGGTGGCGCGTCACGGCACGACGATGGAGGATTTCCAGAAGGCGATCGGCAGCCGGTTGCAGGGATTGAGCAAATCGATCGAGGCGCTGGCGCAGGAGCAATGGACGGGCGTCTCGATCCGCCGGGTCGTCACGATCCATATGTCGACCTTCGGCGATGTTGCCGAGCGGGTGGAGATGGATGGCACGGATTTCGTCATGAAGGCGGAAGCGGTGCAAAACCTCGGCCTCGTCCTCCACGAGCTGGCGACCAATTCAGTCAAATATGGTGCGCTGTCGGTGCCCGGTGGCAAGGTGAAGATCGTCTGGGCGGATGCGCCGGTTGAGGCGGAGACCGCGGCCGGAGAGCGGCTGCTGACGCTTCTCTGGGAAGAGCGCGGCGGGCCGCCGGTGATCGCGCCGGATCGCGCCGGCTTCGGCACGACGATCATCCAGCGCCATGCGGCGGCGGCATTTTCCGGCTCTGTGGATGTGGATTTCCGCCCGGAAGGGCTGCGCTGGACGCTGACGGCGCCGCGTTCTGCCTTCCAGCGTCAGGATGGCGACGAGGCGCTGCCGGATTACGATCTCTGATCTGGGTGGCATTCGGCAGCTGAGGGCACGGAACGAAGCGGGCGGCCTTGCCGTTCTTGCGGGATGGACGCCTCACTTCAAACGATCGATATCGATCCGCAATCCCTGAAAACGATCGGGCTCACCTATGTGAGCGATACGGAGCCGGGTATCCGCCGTCTGCGGCGCGGCAAGGGGTTTTCCTACCTTCTGCCCGACGGGGCGCTCCTTTCGGATGAGGACGACCGGCTGCGGATTTCGGCTCTCGGCCTGCCGCCGGCCTATGACAATGTCTGGATCTGCCTTGATCCGTGCGGCCATCTGCAGGCGACCGGTTTCGATGCGCGGGGGCGAAAACAATATCGCTATCATGCGGACTGGCAGCATTATCGCAGCGAGCGGAAATTCGACCAGCTTGTTCTGTTCGGCGAGGCCCTGCCGCGGATCAGGCGCAAGGCGGCGCGGGATCTGGCGCTTGGGCTCGATAAGTCGGATGCGGTTCTGGCCGCTCTGGTGGCGCTGATGGACGCGACGCATCTGCGGGTCGGAAACCGGCTCTATGCGAAAGAGAACAAGACCTATGGCGCCACGACGCTGCTGAAGCGGCATATGGTGGTTTCGGGTGACGGCATTCTTCTGCGTTTCACCGCCAAGGGCGGCAAGCGGGTGCAGCACACGCTGAAACACCCGCGCCTGCAGCGCATTCTCGAAGACATTGCCGATCTGCCGGGGCGGCAGCTCTTCTCGTTTCCCGATAGCGAAGGGGTGCCGCATCCGATCGATTCCGGCAGGCTCAACGCCTATCTGGCGAAGGCTGCGGGCTTTGCCGTTTCCGCCAAGACGTTTCGCACCTGGGGCGGCAGCCTTGCTGCCTTCGATGCCGCATGGGAGGTGGTGACGCGCGAGGGGAAGGCGCCGAAGATCCGGGCGCTGACTGAGGCGGCTTCAGAGGCCTTGCACAACACGCCGGCGGTCTGCCGTTCCAGCTATGTGCACCCGGCGATCCTTGAGCTGAGTTCCGATATTTCGCCTATCGAGGCTCTGATGGGAAAGGGGGCGGTGCCAAACGGTCCACGCGGCCTGAAACTCGATGAGCGACGGATGCTGGCTTTCCTGACGCGGCGGGAGAATGGAGGGTGATGGCGAGCCGGCCGTGGCCACGTTTGTTTTTGCCCCGCAGGCATTGCGCTTGCGGGGCCAAGCTTGTGGTGATTTCGGGCGACGTGGTCCTCGGGCGTTACGCCTATGGTGAAAAGACCCTCAGAGCCGTCCGGTTGAAAGGTCCCGCCCGTTGATCGAGGCCGGGACGCTGATCTCTTCACGCGGAGCCTTGGGAAGAGGCAGCACGACTGCATCCGGCACGACGACCTGAAGCTCTTCCGGTCGCGCTGCGGCAAAAGTCTTTGCCTTGAAGTGCCCGAAAAACCGGTCTTTCAGCATCTGGAGGAAATGGCGCATGATCATTCTCCCGTCACCGCGAGAGGCTTGATCCAAGCCTCCGCCGATTGCCTGATCTGTCGCTAACACCACAGGACGCAATTCGTTCCAGCTTTTTTCACGCTGCAAGAGTCTGTGATCGGCGCCTGACGCCTGTCAGACCGGAACGACCATCATGTAGCAGACGGCTACAACGAGAACGACGCTTGCAGCTTCAACCCAGTCCCTGACCATTCTTGCCTCCATGGCCTGTCACCCTTGCGAACTCGCCTGAGAACGAGGACAGTGTGGCATGGTTCCATGAAATCGCCATGACTGTGGCGGGTTTGCCATGAATGTGATCGTCCGGTGATTGTTGTCGCGACGAGCCGCTCTCAACGCAGTTCGGCTTCGGCACGGGCACGCGCGGCTTCCAGTATGGCGCGCACTTCCCGGGCGGCGGCATTTTCGATGGCAAAGGCCTCGCCGGGATCGGCGCCCGGATCCTCCTCATTGTCCTTGAACGTGGCGCTGTCGCGCAGCTTCTGGACGAAGGCGACGATCGTCATCTCGCCGCCGATCATTGCCGCCAGCATGTCGACCAGCAGTTCGCGATGTGCATGAAGGCGGCCTTCCAGTTCTTCCGGCGCCAATGTGCCTCCCGGACCGGCGGTGGCGGCCGCGCTGCTCGACGACATTCCGGCCGTGATTTCGCTCGTCATATGACGTCTCTCCTCTCGCTTCGGTGGTCTCCCATTGTTGAGATAGGCGGATCCGGCGCGGAGGGAACATTCGGCCTTCGAAAAACCGTTGCCGGAAGCGCGCCGCACCATGGTTGCCGTCTGCTTACCGTGGCGATGGAACCAATGCTGTGCTGCACCATTATTGGGGCAGTTCTCAACTATTGGGGCAGTTTTCAACTGGGCGCCGTGAGGCAGGGGGTATGGCAATGGACATGAAATCGAATAATTTCGCCGTCGAAGCAGGAACCTGGACCGAGCTTGGCGCCAATTTCGATGGCGAGGGCGTGAATTTCGCGCTGTTTTCCGCCCATGCGGAACGGGTCGAACTTTGCCTCTACGATTCCAGCGGCAAGCTGGAGATCGCCCGGATGGACCTGCCGGAATATACGAACGAGATCTGGCATGGCTATGTGCCCGGCCTGAAGCCCGGCGCGCTTTACGGTTTTCGCGTTCACGGCCCGTATGAGCCGGAAAACGGGCACCGGTTCAACGCCAACAAGCTGCTGATCGATCCTTATGCCCGCGAACTGGTGGGCGATGTGGAGTGGAACGAGGCGCATTTCGCCTATGACCTCCTCCACAAGGACAAGGATCTGACCTTCGACAGCCGCGACAGCGCGCCCTTCATGCCGAAATGCCGGGTGATCGATCCGAACGCGTTCGACTGGCAGGACCGGAAGCGGCCGAACATCTCCTGGACTTCGACCCTTGTCTACGAGACGCATGTGAAAGGGTTCACCCAGCTCAATCCTGCCATCCCAGAAAACCTGCGCGGCACATTCGAGGCCATGGGGCACAAGGCGACGGTGGATTACATCAAAAGCCTCGGCATCACCTCGGTCGAGCTTCTGCCTATCCACTGGTTTCCCGATGACCAGCATCTGCTCGACAAGGGTCTCAAGAATTTCTGGGGCTATAATTCGCTCGGCTTCTTTGCGCCCGCCTCGCGCTATTACGGCCCGAACGGCATCCAGGGTTTTCGCGACATGGTGCGCGCCTTCCATGATGCAGGGATCGAGGTCATTCTCGACGTGGTCTATAACCATACGGCGGAAGGCAACGAGCTTGGGCCGACGCTCTCCTTCAAGGGCATCGACAATTTTTCCTACTATCGCACCCTGCCGGACCAGCACCGCTATTACATCAATGACACGGGCACCGGTAACACGGTCAACACATCGCATCCGCGGGTCTTGCAGCTTGTGACCGACAGCCTGCGCTACTGGGCCGAGCATATGCATGTCGACGGGTTCCGCTTCGATCTCGGCACTATTCTCGGCCGTGAGCCGGAAGGGTTCGACCAGCGCGGCGGCTTCTTCGATGCCGTGACGCAGGATCCGGTCCTGTCGAAGCTGAAGCTGATCGGCGAGCCATGGGATATCGGTCCCGGCGGCTATCAGGTCGGCGGCTTCCCGCCCGGCTGGGCGGAGTGGAACGACAAGTATCGCGATACGGTGCGCGAATACTGGAAGGGCGACAATGTCTCGACGGATTTCGCCGCCCGTCTGCTTGGTTCAGGCGATCTCTACGATCAGCGCGGCCGGCGGCCATGGGCATCGGTCAATTTCATCACCGCCCATGACGGGTTCACGCTGAATGACCTCGTTTCCTATAACGAGAAGCATAACGAGGCGAATGGCGAGGACAATAACGACGGCCATAACGACAACCGGTCCTATAATTACGGCGCCGAGGGCCCGACCGAGGACGAGGGGATCGCGGCCGTCCGCGAGCGTCAGAAGCGCAATTTCCTCGCCACGCTGCTGTTTTCGCATGGGACGCCGATGCTGCTTGCCGGCGACGAGTTCGGCCGCAGCCAGATGGGCAATAACAATGGCTATGCGCAGGACAGCGAGATCTCCTGGGTTCACTGGGAGAACCTGCCGCCGGCTTGCGAGGAGCTTCGCGAATTCACCCGTCGCCTGATCGCTCTGCGCCACGCACAGCCGCTGCTTCGGCGGGAAAGCTGGCGCGACGGCATGGATATCAAGTGGTTCAATGCGGGCGGCGGCTTCCAGCAGCCGGAACAGTGGGACGAGGGTTCGACGCTCGGCGTCTATCTCGGCCGCGGCGATCTCGTGGAAGAAGAGGGCATCTGGCACGATGTGCTTATCCTCTTCAACCCGTTCGAAGGCAATGTGCCCTTCCGTATTCCGCAGTTCGGCGAGGGTGGCTGGGTGCTGGAACTGACGACCTGCGATGTCGCAAAGGTCGGGCAGGTCATCACCAAGGAAAAGGATTTCGAGCTGGAAGGCCGCAGTCTGGCGCTCTTCCGCCGGCCCTGATCGGCTTTGCCTTTGTCCCCAACGTGAGCCACTTTCTGGAGGTTCACGCCGGGAATAAGGAATAGACAGGTCGGCTTAGCCTCCGAAATAGATCGGCCGGTCGATATCGGTCAGAAGATCCGGGCCGGTGGGCTGCCAGCCGAGTTCCGCCCTCGTCCAGTCGTTCGAGGTCGGGTTGTCGATCGCGGCGAAATGGGTGAACCAGGTGAAATGGGCCTTTGCCTCATCGCCGCTCTTGCTGACGACCGGAACGCCGAGGCGCCGGCCGATGACTTCCGCGATCGATTTGAAGGGCACGCCGATTTCGCTATTGCCGTGATAGCGGGCGCCCGCCTTGCCCTTTTCCAGCGCCAGCCGGAAGAGGGTTGCGGCTGATGTGCGGGCAACGCCCGGCCAGCGGTTCTCACCATCGCCGATATAGGCGGCCTCACCTTTTTCACGGGCAAGATTGATCAGGATAGGGATGAAGCCATGGTCATTGTCGCCATGGACAGAAGGCGGGAGGCGGACGATGCAGGCGCGGGTGCCGCGCTCGACGGCGGCATCGGCTGCTGCTTCCGACTGGCGCGGGTTGGGGTTGGTTGCGGGATCCTTGCGCATGTCTTCCGTTGCCAGCCGGCCGCTGACCAGCGCCGTGCCGGATGTGACGACGAGCGTGCGGTCGGAGCCGGCCAGAACCTCGCTCATCGCCTCGATGGCGCGGCGGTCTATCTCGCAATTCTCGACGAATTTCGAAAAGTCATGGATGAAGCCGCAATGGATGACGCCATCGGCGTTTTCGGCGCCGCGGCGCAGGCTGTCGAGATCCTGGAGATCGCCGCAATGCGGCGTGGCGCCGGCCTTTTCGAGCGTCGATGCGCCCTGATCGTTGCGGGCAAGGCCGGTGACGTGATGGCCGGCTGCGAGGAGATCCTGAACGACGGCCGAACCGACGAAGCCGGTGGCTCCCGTGACGAAGACGCGCATGATGATGTTCCTTTGTCTAGGAGCCGGCCAGGACAATGCCGGCCGCTCCTTCCTTCAGATATTGTGTCTTGAGATCGGATTTCGGACAGTCCGTGCCGGACCTTGACCCTTTGCCTTGGCTCGACGGTTCTGAGGATAGGCGCTTGGCGCGATACGATCCATGCTGTAACGTCTCTTAAACTTTCGCAATCGTCCGGATTTCTGATGGATTCCCTTTCTGACGTTCTCTCCATGGTCAAGCCGCGGCGGCAGATGCATGCCTCGGGTTTCGAGGTCGGCGGAGACTGGGCTGTGACATTTCCGCGGCCCTATGGGGTGAAGTGCTATGCCGTGGTTTCCGGCGAGTGCTGGATCCGGATGGAGGGCGTGACGGAGGGCATCAGGCTTCGGCCGGGGGATTGCCTGCTTCTGCCGCGCGGTCGCGCCTTCACCATGGCGAGCGATCTGGCCATCACGCCGGTCGAGGCGTCCGAGGTGTTTTCGCGAACGCGGGATGGCGGGCTTGCCGTCATCAATGGCGGCGGCGACTTTTCGCTGGTCGGCAGCATTTTCGAACTGGAGGGCAGCCATTCGGATGTGCTGTTGAGCGTGCTGCCGCCCATTGTTCACATTCGCGACGAGGCGGACAAGGCGATCCTGCGCTGGTCGATGGAGCGGATGCGCGAGGAATTGCGCGAACGTCGGCCGGGCAGTTTTCTGGTGCTGCAACATCTGGCGCAGATGATGCTGGTGCAGGCGCTGAGGATCTTTCTCTCTGAAGGCCCCAAGGGGGAGGCGGGCTGGCTTTTCGCGCTGGCCGACCGGCAGATGGGGGCTGCGATCGATGCCATTCACGAGGATCCGGCCGAGCGATGGACGCTGGCCGATCTTGCGGCGAAGGCGGGCATGTCGCGCTCCACGTTTGCGCTGAAATTCAAGCAGATGGTGGGGCTGGCGCCGATGGAATATGTGACGCGCTGGCGGATGCTTCTGGCTGCCGACCGGCTGACACAGACGGGTCAGGCGGTTTACTCCATCGCGCTGTCGCTGGGCTACGAGTCCGACAGTGCGTTTTCCACCGCGTTCAAGAAGGTGATGGGCGTGTCGCCGCGCCAGTATGCGCGCGACAAGGGCGGCCGCGAGAAGAGCGGTCAGCAACAAGGCGGGCCGGTGGACGGGGCGGGCGGGCCGGGCGAGGCACGGCAGGCGCTCCAAGAGGGGCTTATGGCAGAAGGGCCTATCGCAGAGGGGCTTGTTGGAGAGGGGCTTGTCGGAGAAGGCGGTTTTAATCAGGCGGCGGAATAGGGGGGCGGCCGCGGGCGCAATTCGGGCAAGGCTGCGTCGGGGGCACGGTCGGAGGGGCGCTAGTGTGCAAGGGCGCAAGTGCGCAAGTGAGCAAGGGCGTGATAACGACGGGATAGAAGAGGTTCCTGCCTCGCAGAATGGCGTGAAACCCGGGCAGCTCTACCGATCAAGCCATCTCACCTTGGCGTGAGATCCCGCCTGTTACCATGGGCAGGACGGCGATCATGCTTATCTCCCGTTGCATGATGACACGCCGCACCATGCTCTCAGCGCTGCCGTTGGCCCTTTCCGTGGTTCCCCTGTCTCTTGCGCGTACGCAGGAGGGGCGGCGGGAGGCTCAACCCCAACTTCAGCCCCAGCGCCAACTTCAGCCTCAGGCCGGCGCCCGGTCGGTGTCGCAGGCGCCGACATCATCGGGCGAGGCGCGGCTGAAGGCCGTGCTCGAGAGGGCGGATGCGCTCGGTTCCCTCAAGGTCGTGCTGGTGTCGCGCCATGGCAGATGATTGCGAGCCACGCCTATCACGGCCATCCGCTCGCCGGGTCCACCAATATCAAGTCGGCGTCGAAATCGATCATCTCCTGCCTTGTCGGGATCGCCATCGACCAAAAGCTGCTGGAAGGCCCGGGGCAGAAGATCGCGCCGATCCTTAAAGCCGATCTGCCGGAAAATGCCGATCCGCGCATTGCCGATATCACCATCGGCAATCTTCTTTCCATGCAGGCGGGGTTGTCGCGCATGTCGGGGCCGAATTACGGGCGATGGGTCTCGAGCCGCAACTGGGTGCGCTCTGCGCTTGCCGAGCCCTTCGATGGCGAGCCGGGCGGCGAGATGCTCTATTCCACCGCCTCGACGCATCTTCTCTCGGCCATCCTGACGCGTGTCGGGCGCAATCGACGCTGGCTCTGGCGCGACAATGGCTGGCGCCGGTCGAAGGTTTTCGCATCGGTGCCTGGGAGCGCGATCCGCAGGGCATCTATCTCGGCGGCAATCAGATGGCGATGACGGCGCAGTCGCTGATGGCCTTTGGTGAGCTTTACCGCAATGGCGGCAAGGCTGTCGATGGACGGCAGGTCGTCTCGGCCGGATGGATCGAGCAGTCATGGGTAACGCGCACCCATTCCCGCTACAGCGGCGATGCCTATGGCTACGGCTGGTTCATGCGCGATATCGGCGGCAGGCGGTGAAATTCGGCTGGGGTTATGGCGGGCAGATGCTCTATATCGTGCCGGCGCTGGGGCTGACCGTGGTGATGACCTCCGATGACGCCTCGCCCTCTGCCCGCACGGGCTATCGCGACGGGCTTCATGACCTTCTGGGAGAAATCATCGGTGTCGTGGGGGATGCCTGAGCAGGATCCTGGGACGCCTGTCAGAACGTGCCTGACACTCTGGTGAAATACTGGTTTCCGGTGAAGTTCTGCGCCGGGTCGGTCTCGTCCCGGTCGACGCGACGGTATTCGAATTCCAGCTTGTGATCCTTGGCAAACTGCCAGGTCAGCGTGCCGGTCAGCCTGCGCGTGCGGGTATTGTAGACGTAATAGAGCCAGTCGCTGGAGGCGAGTTCGTAGACGAGCTTGGCATCAAGACTGTCGGTCAGCTTCAGGCCGGCCGCCAATTTCAGCGTGCCGATATATTCTCCAAGCGGATCGTCGAGATCGGTAATGGCGAAATCGCGGTCATAGCCGATCGCAAGCTGCAGCCGGTTGGTCGCCTGCCATTCGAGCGATGCTCTGAGATATGGCCGGACCTGCCTGACGTCGGAACCGAGCTGATCGGCCGAAATGCCGGTAATGCCGCCTTCGGCGATCACCGCGACATTTTCGCCAAGCTTGCGGCCATAGGCGATCGAACCGCGCAGCGACGAGGCGGGGAAGCGCAGAAGCGTCATCTGTTCGGACGAGGGAACGAAGGTCTGGCGGTAGGCCAGCGTGAAGCCGACTTCGCCGGACAAGGCCGGGCGGATATGGCTTGCGGTCACGTCGAGCGCCGTGACATCCGCCTCCACCTTGCCCGGCAGGAGCAGGTCGGTGGTGAATTTCGCCTTGCCGCGGTTCTTGTCCTCGACGCTTGCGGTGAGGGTATTCTTGCCGCCGAGGAATTCGCTCGAAAGGCTGGAGGCCAGCGAATAGTTCATGTCCGTCGAGCGATAGCCGATGACCGAGCCGGGCACTGCGATCAGCACGTCGCCCGTCGCATCGCGGCTGATACCGCCTTCGATGGAAAAATCCGTCCTGTCGCCGAGCTTCGTCTTGAAGCCGAGAGAGGCGCCGGTGACATGTTCATTGCCGAAGGAGTAATGCTCGACCTGCCGCTCCCGGTGCCATAGGCCGTAGGAGAGTTCGCCCCCCTCCAGATCGACACTGCCACGCAGCTTGGCCTCCTCTTCCAGAAAGGTGCCACGCAACTTGCTGGTGTCCCCGAAGAGATTGGTGTCATAGCCGCCGCGCAGGGCGTAATCGAAGGAGAGGGCCTTGCTGGTGGAGGCGGGCGTCGGTGACGCCGGGTTTGCGGGATCATCTGCGGCAAGGTCCGCAGGGGTCGCCGGCACTGCCCACATCACGCCCGAGGTCAGCACGAAGGCTGCCAGACAGGCCGTCACGCCTTTGAAGGGCTGAGCCAGGTGAGACGGGTGCAGGTGAGACGGGCGCCGCATGAAGACCTTCGGACTCTCTAATTGAGATAATCCTTAAATAAAGATGCTTAACGCCTGATTATCGGCGGCGATGTTTCGCCTGTTTTCTCGCGGTTCCGGCGGTTTTCGGGTCGGATTGGCGCTGCAAGTAAATAGTTAAAATTTTAATCGAATTATACTTGTTATGCTTAACGGTTTATTATGATTTGCTTACGTGATTGATTTATAAATTGCTAATATTAGGTTGGGACCTGCGCATAGTCGCGCAAACAACTTGGGAGAAAGTTATGAAGACGAAGATCATCTGCGTTGCTGCGCTGGTTTCCATCGCAGCTGTTTCTCAGGCTTCGGCAGGGGGGCTTCTGTCGGGCAGCAAGAAGAACGGCATTGCCAACGGCTCGATCACCATCGCTCCGAAGGTCAGCCTTCTGAACGGCAACGACACCAGCATTCTCAGCGGCATTCTCTCGGGCAACTCCATCCTGAAGGGCGGCACGCTGCTGTCCAACAATGATGGGAATGGTCTGCTCGGCCTTGGAATCCTCTCCGGAAACAATAGCGGAAACGTCTATAAGAAGAACGTCCGTCGCTAATGTTTTCGTAGGTGGGCGGGGGCTTGTGTGGGCCCCCGCCTATCCATTAATGCAACTTAAGATTGAAATTCAGGCGCTGATGTCGATGATGCCGCAATCGCCCTGATCGGAGGCGAAGGCGAGGAGCTTGCCATTGGCACTCCAGCTCATCGAGGTGATGCCGCCCTTGCCGGGGCGACGAAGCAGCGCCTCCTTTTCATCCGACAGGCGGACGCGAGGATCATGCCGTCGATGAAACCGATGGCGAGCACTTCCTCGGCGGGATGGAAGGCGACGTCCGTGACCATGATATTGGCGCGGGTGCCGAGTTCGAGCGGCGCGCGGCCCATCGGGCCATCCTTCGAGGCGAACGGCCAGACGATCGCCGCCGGCGCACCGGAAGAGGCGAGCCATTTGCCCTTCACCGACCAGGACAGGGATTTGACCTTGGCGGGATAGCCGGTCATCCGCATATGGCGGTTTTCACCCTGCTTGCCATCCAGCTTCCAGCCGTGCAGCGCATTTTCCTGCATCATGGTGACGAGGAAGCGGCCATCCGGCGAGAAGGTGACGCCCGTATGGGCGCCTTTCCATTCGAGATCCTGTGCCGGGGAGCTGGTGCCGACCCAGTGGAGCGAGACGCCATTATAACGGGCGGCGGCAATGCGCAGGCCCTTGGCGGCGAAGGCGAGGCCTTCGACGCTGCGCTCCTCGACGAATTCCTTCACCGTGCCGTCGTTCAGGCGAACATAGCTGGTCTTGCCGCTGGCATAGGCCACGGCATTCTGCGGGCCGCCGGCAACGACGCTGATCCACTTGCGCGGGACTTCCGCCATCAGTGTTGCGGTACCGTCGGCCGTGATGCGGAAGACCTTGCCGTCTTCGCCGCCGGTCAGCAGCGACTGGCTGAACGGATCCTTGATGCAGGTGAGCAGGCCCTGATGCACTTCGCTCACCTTCTCGCCTTCGTCCAGCCGGTGAATGGTGCCGGCGGCGGTGGCGAAGAAGGGGGTCTCGCCGAGGAAATGCGTGGCGACGACGTGGCCTCGAGGTCAAGGGGGGCAACGGTAGGCATCAGGCGAAAAGTCTCTCAAGGCAAAGGATATCGGAAGGGTTATAGGGCGGATCGGCAGTCGATGACAATTGTGGGGCCGCAGTCTCCGGTGCAAGGTCTCGGGTACAAGCTCTGCGGCACAAGGTCTGCGGTACAAGGTTTGCCGGGCACGCCTGTTTCGGGTATGGAAAGGGCCGCTAAGCGGCCCCTTCTTCTGCCATGTGTCTGCTTTTGCGCTATCAGGCCGGCATCGGGGTCGAGGCATTGGCCTGGCAGGCGAGGAAGCTCTTCTCGATCTTGTCGAAATCCAGCTCGCGGCCGATGAAGACGAGGCGGCTTTCGCGCTTTTCGCCTTCCTTCCACGGACGCTGGTGATCGCCTTCGACGATCATGTGGACGCCCTGCACGACATAGCGTTCCTCATCACCCTTGAAGGCGATGATGCCCTTGAGGCGCAGGATGTTGGGACCTTCCGTCTGGGTGATCTTCTGGATCCAGGGGAAGAAACGCTCCGGGTTCATCTCGCCGCCACGCAGGGAGATCGACTTCACCGTCACGTCATGGATCGGCGACATCGGGCCGTGATCATGGTGGTGGTGGTCGTGATCATGATGGTGATGATCGTGCCCGTGATCGTGTCCATGGTCATGATGCTGGTGGTCATGCCCATGATCGTGGGCGTGGTGGTGATGGTCATGGCTGTGGTCATGGCCGCAATCGGGGCCGCAGACATGGTCCTCGTGGTCGTGATCGAGGAAATGCGGATCGTTTTCGAGCGCACGCTCGAGGTTGAAGGCGCCCTGATCGAGAACGCGGGCGAGATCAACGCCGGAGCGGCTGGTCTTGTAGACGCGGGCCGTCGGGTTGATGGCGCGCACGACTCTTCGACAACGGCCAGTTCTTCCGGGGTGACGAGGTCGGTCTTGTTGATGAGGACGACATCGGCAAAGGCGATCTGGTCTTCGGCCTCGCGGCTGTCCTTCAGGCGCAGCGGCAGGTGCTTTGCATCGACCAGGGCCACGACGGCATCGAGTTCCGTCTTCTGGCGCACGTCGTCATCCATGAAGAAGGTCTGGGCGACCGGAACCGGATCGGCAAGGCCGGTGGTCTCGACGATGATGCCGTCGAAACGGCCGGGGCGGCGCATCAGGCCCTCGACGACGCGGATCAGATCGCCGCGCACGGTGCAGCAGACGCAGCCGTTGTTCATCTCGTAGATCTCTTCGTCGGATTCGACGATCAGGTCGTTATCGATGCCGATCTCGCCGAACTCGTTGACGATGACGGCGTATTTCTTGCCGTGGCTTTCGGAGAGAATGCGGTTCAGGAGCGTCGTCTTGCCGGCGCCGAGATAACCGGTGAGCACGGTAACGGGAACGGGCTTGGGCGTTGCTGTTTCGGTCATGACGAACCTCAAGGAATTTTTTGAACAGGCGCCATCGGGCGCGGAATCTTGGTCCGCCCCATATAAGCCGAAGCCTTGAGGAGTTCAAAGGGGTCGATGTTATAAAATCACATCAGGGGTGGGGACAGATGGGGGCTGCGTTTCGATATCTGTGGCACGCAGCAGGTTGTCCAATGTCAGCAACGGCACGCCTGCCGTTTTTGCTTCGGCATAATGGAAGCAGTCGAAATTGCTGAGATAGCGGCGGCCGATGCCGTAGTTTTCTGCGGCCCTTACTGCATGGGAAAGCAGCACGCGCGGCGAGGCACTATGCCGGATTGCGATGTTTCGAGCATCGAGCCATTCGGTCACTGCGCCCTCGGCCTCGGAATATCGACAATTCAACTGATCGGGCCGTGAGAGGACGATGATCGCTTCCCATGCCGCGAGAGGCGATGTGAAGGGTGAGGTCGCAAGTGATAAGGCCCGCTCATAAGATTGAGCGGTGTCTTCGCCCGCATGAGTGAAACGATCGCGCAGGCATCAACGAACATTGCCTGCCTCGTCCGCATCCAGATCGTGATAGGCATCTGCCGGGACGGGGTTTCGTTTCGCCGGAAAGCCAAGTCCTCTTCTGGCAAGGATGCGTTTGGCTGCTTCGGTGGCACTTTCTTCGCGTGTACGTTTGTCGATTGTTTCGCGTAGCGCCGATATGACCGCTTCAGCCACCGTCGTCCCATCCAGGCGCGCCAGCTCTCTTGCAAGTGCCTCTGCTTCGTCACTGCGAATGTTCAAGGTCATGGGCTCAAAGCCTCCGTGCTGCCTGAGCATGGCATATTGAGCCCTTGCTTTCTACCTCAGCGTCTCCACGTCAAACCGCGCCACATCCTCCAGCAATTCGATGATGCCGCGCACCGCGTGCGCCACC
Organism: Shinella sp. UYSO24; assembly: GCA_902167985.1. GTDB lineage: Bacteria > Pseudomonadota > Alphaproteobacteria > Rhizobiales > Rhizobiaceae > Neorhizobium. The sequence continues at coordinate 77,120 of CABHNZ010000004.1, read as the reverse complement.
AGTTCCTCGCCGCGTTCGGCGGTTGCCGCTGCGGCATTGCCGGCGACGCCTTTTTCGTTGAGGTCGGCCATCTTCCAGCCGAAGGCGTGCGGGCCGTAGGCGCGCAGGTGTTTGAATTTGTGCGCGAAGTCTCTCTGGCGGGAGAAGAAGGCGGCAGCTTGGTCATATCCACCCGGTCGGGCCAGAGCGCCAGCATGACCGAGGTCTCGATATCGCCGCCATGGATATCGATCGCCTTGTCTTCCGGCGCGATCCAGCCCTCCGGCTGGCCGAAACGGGTCCAGCTCGTCGCCACCGCCAGCATGCCGAAGCGTATTCGGGCCTCGGTCGCGACGATCGTCATCAGCGGCGAGTTGCCGCCATGGGCATTCAGCATGACGAATTTCCGGATGCCCTGCCGATGCAGGTCCTCGGCAATGCCGAGCCAGCGGTTGACGGCCTCGTCGAAGGAGAGCGTCTTCGTGCCCTCGACATCCATATGCTCGATGGAATAGCCAACCGGTTCGACCGGCAGGAAGGTGACGGGCAGGCTGTCCGGCAGGGCCTTCTTGAGGCGTTCGGCGAGGCCTTCTGCAATCAGCGTATCGGTGTCGAAGGGCAGGTGGGGGCCATGCTGCTCATGGGCGCCAAGCGGCAGAACGACGATCCAGTCACGCCTTTCTGTGGATGCAAGGCCTTGATCGGTCTCGTTATACTGTCTTGAGCGCGGCTGCATCTGGCGGTCGTTTCCCGGTTTCGGTATGCATGTTTCGCACTTACATATAGCGTCGCGGGCACGCAATCGAAACAGGCCCTTTGGGGTTCAAGGACTGGCGGAGCCGATGAGCAAGAAAAAAGGCGAGAAGAAATCCAAGTCCGGCAAGAAGAAGGAAAGCGCTGCCCTTTCCGCTGCCGATCTTGCTCCCGCCGTCACCCAGGCGGCGCGTTCGATGCGGACGGCACTCAGCCGCAGCCTTGGTGACAGCGGTCTTTATGCCGGTCAGGATGGTGTGATCCTGATGCTGGCCGAGGAAGATGGAATGACGCCCGGCCAGCTTGCCACCCGGCTCGGCGTCAAGGCGCCGACGATGACGCGCACGATCGGCCGGATGGAAGCGCAAGGCTTTCTCGAGCGCCGTGCCGATGGCAGCGACGGGCGGCTGACCAAGGTGCATCTCACGGAAGCCGGGCTCAAAAGCGTCGAGCAGATCGGCCGCTCGGTTGCCGATTGCGGTGCGCTGGCCGCCAAGGGCTTGAGCGAAAAGGAAGTGAAGACGCTGGTCAAGCTTCTGCGCACCGTCGAAAGCAATCTTCAGCCGCTGCTGTCGGACGAATAAACTGAGCCCGCCCGGTGCGTCAGCGTGCCGCCGGGCAGCGAGTTCTGCCGCAGCAGGTTTTGCCCGTCACACTATTGTCGCAAAGAATTAAATTGTTTATTTAAAATTTAATTCGGGTGCGAATGCGCTCAAGGCATGGCCGGAGGTGGCCGGGATACGGGTGGACGATGGCGCAGAAAATCAAGTTGTCGACGATTGCAGAGAGCCTCGGCCTGTCGACTGCGACCATCTCCCTTGCGCTTCGCGACAGTCCGCTTGTCGCCATCGATACGCGTGAAAAGATCAAGGAACAGGCGCGGGCGCTCGGCTATATCTACAATCGCCGCGCTGCCAGCCTGCGCACCTCGCGCTCTGGCATTATCGGCGTCGTGGTGCATGACATCATGAACCCGTTCTACGGCGAAATCCTGAAGGCGATCGAGACCGAACTCGACCGCAGCCGGCAGACCTTCATTCTCTCCAACCATTACGATTCGGTCGAAAAACAGCGGATGTTCATCGAAACGCTGCTGCAGCTCGGCGGCGACGGGGTGATCATGTCGCCGGCCATCGGTACGCCGATCGAGGATGTGAAGCTTGCCGAACAGAACGGCATGCCGGCTATTCTGGTGGCCCGCTCCATGGATGGCGTCGACATGCCGACCTATCGGGGTGACGATTCCTATGGCATCTCGCTTGCGACCAACCATCTGATCGGGCTTGGCCACCGGACGATCGCGATGATCGGCGGTACCGACCAGACATCGACCGGCCGCGATCGCTATCAGGGCTATGTCAATGCGCTGCGCAAGGCGGGCATCGAGGTCGATCCGGAACTGCGCATTCCCGGGCCGCGCTCGATGCAGGGCGGGTTCGAGGCGGCGGTGCATTTTCTCTCGCTGCCGCAGCGGCCGACGGCCGCCGTCTGCTGGAATGATCTGGTGGCGATCGGCCTGATGAATGGTATTGCGCGCGCCGGGCTCGTTCCGGGGCAGGATATTTCGGTCACGGGATATGACGATCTGGAGCAGGCGTCGATTGCGCTTCCGGCGCTCACCACGGTTTCCAATCAGCAGGCGGAAGTCGGCCGGCTTGCGGCGCGCGCGCTGCTCGACAGGCTGGCGGGCAGCCATGAGCCGGACGGGATCCATCTGATCAAGCCGGAAATGCGTATTCGCCAGTCCACCGGGCTTTGCCGCCCTCGGGTATGAGGCAACGGGTTTGAGCCAGCGGGTTTCTGCCCGAGCGGTTTCAGCCGGTGGGTTTGAGCGCGAGAGGCGCTGTCGGCCCTCGCTTGCCGTTCAGGCGGCGGCGCTGGTTGCGTTGCGGCGGGCCTGATAGGCGCGGACGCTTCGCCAAATGCTTCGAAGAGCGCGCGTGACGGCGCGTCCGTCTCGGCCCAGTATTCCGGATGCCATTGCACGCCGACGGCGAAATTCTTCGCATCGATGACGGAGACCGCCTCGACGGTGCCGTCTGCGGCCGTCGCTTCCACCTTCAGCCTTGGAGCAGTCTCGGCAATCGCCTGACGATGCAGCGAATTGACCTGGACCTCGCCGGCAAAGCCGAGGTAGCTTGCGATGCAGGAGCCTTCCGAGACGAAGACCGGCTGGCGGATGGCATACATGCCGTCACGCTCGCTCACGTCCGGCTTGCGATGGTCATGGCGGCCGGGCAGATCCTGGATTTCGCTTGCCAGCGTGCCGCCAAGCGCGACGTTGAGCTCCTGGATGCCGCGGCAGATGGCCAGAAGCGGAATGCCGCGATCGATCGCCCGGCGGATGAGGGGCAGGGAAGTGGCATCGCGGCCCGGATCGAAGGGGCCGTCCGCATCGGTGGCCTTCTTGCCGTAGAGCGACGGATGGACATTGCTGACGGCGCCGGAGATCAGCACGCCATCGACACGGTCGAGCAGCGCATCGGCATCATTGCCCGCCTCGAAGGCCGGCACGATGACGCTCATGGCGCCTGCAACCTTCATGGCGGCCGAGACATACTGGTCCGGCGCTGCGTGCCAGAGGGCACCCTCGATCTCGCGGAGGTCGGCGGGGACGGCAACGAGTGGCTTCGGCATGAAAGTCTCCGGCAGGGCTTTGAATAACAAGCGCCAAGGAAGCCCGTGATGGCATTCCGTAGTCGCCTTGTTTTGCAGTTGGGCCTATTGTCAAGTCAAGGGCGATTCAAGCAGGTTTCGAGGGCGATGCCGGCGAGGCCCGCAGAGAGTAGCCGGCAGGATGCGACATTTTGCGCTATCTCAGCGCAAGCCGGGGGTGCGATGATGAGCTGTGCCAGCGCCGATGTCATCAGTAGCGGCCTGGCAATCGCTGCCGGAGCTTATGGAAGCCATTGCCAGAACCCGGTCATGCGCAGCTTCGTTACAAATTGAGCGATGGTGTTGGCCATCCGTTGAACATGTTTGAAATACCCCCATGAAAGCGGGGGGAGGCACGTTGAAAACAAGCAATTCTTAAAGGGTTTCCGGCAGTCTCGGCTCTCGAATATCACGGGAATGATACCCTATGAAGGAAGTGGAATCGAAGGCGATCTCGACAGATGTGTATCTGTCTTTCGTCTCGTCCCTGTTCGGCAACCGCGGCACGCTCTGGACCGGTGTGGTGGTCCATGTCGTGTGGTGCCTGATCGTGTTCAACAGCACCGACGACGCGTTCTATCTTCTGATGGCCGCGGCCTTCCTCGCTGTCTGCATTTACAGGGTCATCTGCTTCCGCGCCTTCGATCGTACCGACAAGAGCAAGCTTGAAGAAGCCGATATCCGCGTGATCGAGCGCCGCTACATTATCGGCGGCGCGCTGACGGCATCGCTGCTCGGGATCTGCAGCGGCTATGCGCTGGTCGTGCTGCAGAACACGTTTGCCGCCTTCACCTGCATTGCGATGACGCTCGGCTCGATGATGTCGATCGTCGGCCGCAATTACGGTTCGAAATATGCCGTCGATGCCCAGACGATCGGCGCCTGCTTTCCGATCATCGCCGCCAGCCTGATGAGCGGCGAGCGCAACCTCATTCTAATGTCGCTTCTGCTCGTGCCCTTCGGCCTGACGACGCGCTCCATGGCGCGCGGCGTGCGCGAGTTTCTCTATGAGAATGTCACCGCATCCCGCGAGATGGCCATCATTGCCGGCCGTTTCGATACGGCCCTGACGACGATGGCCCATGGTCTCGTCATGCTGGACGGAGACGGGCGGATACAGGTCATCAACCGGCGGGCGCGCAGCCTGCTTGGTCTGAAGCGGCACAGGGATCTGAAGGACGAAGCTTTCGTCGAGGCCTTGCGCGAGGATGCGCAGAACGTCCCGGCGAATGTCCTGCCGCAACTTTCATTCCTCTCTGATGGTTCGCTCGGGCGGGCGCTTCTGCGGTTTCAGGATGAGCGCCGGCTGGAATTTTCCGCCACCCGCCGCGCCGATGGCGGCGTGGTGCTGATTTTTGAAGACGTCACGGCGCGCGTCGAGGCGGAAGAAAAGGTTCGCCACATGGCGGAATTCGATGGGCTGACGGGCCTGCCGAACCGCAGCCATTTCGGCAATCTGGCGCAGGCCATGCTGACCCGCCAGGCCGGTAAGATGGCCGGTCTCGCCGTCATGGACGTCGATGGTTTCAAGCATGTCAACGACATGCGCGGGCATATCGTCGGCGACAAGCTGCTTGCTGCGATTGCCGGGCGGCTTGGCGAGATGGGCAACGAGGATACGCTGATCGGCCGTCTCGTCGGTGACGAGTTCGTGGTCATGCTCGGCAACGGTCGCTCGCCGGAAGAGATCGAGATGCGGCTGCGCCACATACACTCGACGCTTCAGGGCTATTACGGCGTCGAGGATATCCGGCTCTCCGTATCGCTCAACAGCGGCTGCGTCATTCTTCCTGCGGATGATTTCTCTATGGAAGACTGGCAGATCAAGGCGGATCTCGCCCTCAACCATGCAAAGTCGACGGGCAATGGTGCATTGATCATCTTCCGCGAGGAGATGGATGCGCAATATACCGAGAACCAGCAGCTCCGTTCCGATCTGCGGCAGGCGATCGAGGCGCGCGATTTCCACACGGTCTATCAGCCCATGTACCGCCCGGACGGTTCCGGTATCGAATGCTGCGAGCCTTGGTACGCTGGCGCCATCCGGAGCGCGGCATGGTCGGCCCCAATATCTTCGTGCCGATGGCGGAGGATATGGGGCTCGTCACGCAGATCACCCATTTCGTGCTGGAACAGGCCTGCCACGACTGCTCGCAATGGCCGGAGCATGTGGCGGTATCGGTCAACCTGTCGATCGAGGATCTGCGCGACCAGGATATTATCGAGCATGTCGTCGGCGCATTGCAGCGGCATGCGCTTGCGCCTTCACGGCTGCATCTGGAAGTGACGGAAAGCTGCTTCATGGATGAGCCGGTGGCGGTGAGCGCCATTCTCAACCAGTTCCGCGCCATCGGCGTCACGATCGCGATCGATGACTTCGGTACCGGCTTCTCCAGCCTCAGCTATCTCGACACGCTGCCGCTCGACGCCGTGAAGATCGACCGCGCCTTCATCCGCGAACTGGGCGAGGACCAGCGCAAGCTCAAGCTCCTGCGCGGCATCGTCAACCTGTCGCGCGAGCTGGGTCTGCAGATCGTGGTCGAGGGCGTCGAGACGCGCGAGCAGCTCTCCCTGATCAACCGCCATAACCTCGCCGATCTGGTGCAGGGTTATGTCTTCTCCATGCCGGTCAGTTCCGACCGCATTCTCGGCCTTTTGGCGAGGCCTCGGCCAGTGACAAGGCTTCCGGTCTGCGCCGCGGCGAGAAGCGCGATACGAGCCCGGTGCTGCGGGCGGCCGCTCGCTGATTCCCCTAAATTGACTGGTGGAAAATTTGAGCGCCTTCGCAGTCGCGATTGTGATTAACCATAACATTTAAAACTTTATTAAAATTGGACCTATGTCCATTGCGATACCCCGGCCTCTTGCGGTTAATTTCCGGTAAACAGGAGTTGCTGCAATGCGAGATAAATCCAATTTCAATGACGGAGACTTTTCCAGTAAGCTTCTTTCCACTCTCGATCACATCGAATACCGCCGTATCGAGACGCATGAGGATTTCGAAGATATCGCCCGCCTGCGCTACCGTGCTTACAAGGCGAGAAACGTGCTGCCGGTCGCGGCCAGCACGATGCTGGATGACATAGATTTCGACAGCCACGCCCATGTTTTCGGCGTCTATTATTACGAGCAGCTCGTCAGCACGCTGCGCGTCCATCACGTCACGCCCGAGCATCGGGTGTCGCAGTCTGCCGGCGTTTTCCATGATGCCGTGCATGCCATGCTCGATGCCGGCATGACGCTGATCGATCCGGCCCGCTTTGCCATAGATGCCGAGTTTGCCGAGGAGAGGCCGGCGCTGCCCTATCTCACGGTGCGGCCGACGATCATGGCCGCGATCCATTTCGATGCCGACAGGATGCTCCAGCATATCCGGCCGGCGCATGCCTCCTTCTATCGGCGGTTCTTCTATGCCGATACGGTCGTGCCGCCGACGATGACGAAGACCTACGGGTTCGACCTGACGCTTCTGGCGTCCCGCACGCGCGAACTCAGGTCCAAGCTGATGCGGCGTTTCCCGGCCTTCCAGTCGGAAGCCTACGAGCGGAAGATGATGTTCGAGAGCAGCCGTAAGGTCACGGCACCGCTTCTCACCATCCTTCCGACGGCGCGGATCGCCGGGCGGCCGGGCTCGGCCGAGATGGCGTTTCTCGGCTGATCGCAGGCCATGTGGCAAGATGGCTTTACATCGGCATTGCTTGATGTAGCCTGTCTCCATTCGCCCTGATGAGGAAAGGGCGGCTTGTCGGTGGTTGGAGGAGACGATGGACGAGCATCATTCGGGCGCGCTCGAGACGGGCGCGCCTATGGACTATAAGCAGCACGAACAGACCTACCGCGCCTTTCTGGCGCTGACCAAGTGGGGCATGATGCTGGTGGCCGTGCTGCTGATCGCCATGGCGGCCGGCTTCTTTGCCGGCGCAGGGCTTCTTGGCGGCATCATCGTGTTCGCCGTGCTGAGTGTCGCCGGTGTGTTTCTGCTGCAGGGCTGAGAGGGACTGGCCCTGACGGAGCCGGCGGCCTAGCGGAAGCGCGACAGGCGGTAGGGGGAAAAGAGCGGCTCATCTTCCCCGCCAAGGATTTCCCGTGAGGCCAGAAGACCGATCGCGGGCGCCAGCGTCACGCCGGAATGGGTGACGGCGAGGTAGAGGTTGTCGATGCCTTCCGCGCGGCCGAGGATCGGAAATCCGTCGACGGGCGTTGGTCGATAGCCGACCGTGTAAAATTCCATTTCCAGCTTTTCGCCGCCCTTGAGGAAGGCTTTCAGCTTGCCGAAGAGTCTGGCTGCGGCTGCATCCGGGTTGGTGCCGGGATCCATGCCGCCGAAATCGGTGCCGGCCACAAGCCGACCTTCGGCGGTCTGGCGTACATGCAGTTCCGGCGCGATCACGAGACCATTCAGGCAGGGCTCGACAGGTTTCGAATGAACGAGAAGACCCGGCGGCGTTTCGATCGGCACGTCGACGGAAAGGCCGGCCGCAAGCCGCGCAGTGTCGGCGCCGGCGGCAAGCACGAGCGTCTTTGCCTCAAGGCTGCGGCCATCCTTCAAGGTCAGTGTGACTGCGCCAGTCTGGTTGCGTTCAAGGCTTTCCACATGAGCGCCCTCGATGAGCGTCATGCCGCGTTTCAGGGCGTCTTCGATCAGGATCCGGGCGGTGATTTCCGGCTCGGCTGAGCCTTCCATCGTGGCGCGCAGGCTGAAGGGTGGCGGGTCGATGAGGGTTGGTTCCAGCTCGGCAGCCTCGGCCTTCGTCACCGGGGTCAGGGCATAGCCCCAGGCGGTGTGTTCCTCTCGATAGGCGGCGAGCCGGTCATCCGGCAGATCCCAGCACAGGCTGCCCTGCCATGTCAGGGGCAAGGCGGGAATGTCTCCCGCCAGCCGGTGCCATTCGGCGATCGAGCGCATGCGCAGACTGAAATAGGCGTGCGGATTGCCCCAGCTGGCATTGATCCAGGCGAAGGATGTGGGTGTGGCGATGCCGCCGGGCTTTTCGGAGAGAAGAGTGACGCTGGCGCCGGCTGCCGTCAGATGCCAGGCGATCGAGGCACCGACAATGCCGCCGCCGATGACGGTGATCTCGTTTGGGCGTTCCGTCATGGCTGGTCTCCCTGTCCGATGGCTTGATTGTGCCGGGGAGGGGAGCAGGGCTGGCGCCTGCCGGGCCGGCCGGCTTTCGCAAATGGCGATGGCCCCCTGGGGCCATGCGCCTCATTCTTGTCGTTGCTCTGTCAGCCGAAGGCCTGACGGTGACGGTGACGGTGACGGGCAGGCGAGGCGTCAGCCGCCGCGCGTGCGGTTGGCACCATCCTGGGCAGGCTGGTATTTCGGATCAAGCCGCGCCGCATGGGAAAACGAGCGGTAGGCCTTGGCCCTGTCGCCGCGCTTTTCATAGACCAGCGCCTGGTTGGTCCAGGATTCGGCCAGATTGCCGTTCAGTTCGATGGCGCGGTTGAAGTCGGCAAAGGCATTGTCGTCTTCGTTGAGCGCCAGATAGGAGATGCCGCGGCCGTTATAGGGTTCCGGCGAATTGGGCGCCAGCGAGATCGCCTTGGAGAAGTCGGCGATGGCCTGCTCGTGCTGGCCCTGTGCCTGATAGATCAGGCCGCGATTGTGCCATGCGCGACCATCGGTGGTGCCGAGCTGGATCGCCTGGGTAAAGTCGTTCATCGCCTCGTTCAGGCGGCCGGCCTGACGGTAGATATTGCCGCGGCCGATGAGTGCGACGTCGTAATTCGGATTGATCTGCAGGGCGCGGCTGTAATCGGCAGCGGCATCGACCGGCTTGTTCATGGCGCGCAGAACCAGCGCGCGGTTGGCAAATGCCTGGTAGAACTGCGGGTTCAGCTTGATCGCCGTGTTGAAATCGTCGATCGCGCGGCGGAAATCGCCGCCGCGGCCATAGGCGGTGCCGCGGTTGTTATAGGCCTGCGGATCCTGCGGATTGTTCTGGATCACGGCCGACAGCGAATCGATGTTTTCGGCGCTGCCCTGCGCACGGTCGATGCTGATCATATCCGACGTGGTCTGGGTGGTCGCGCAGCCTGTCAGCGCCAGAAGCGCCGTTATTCCGATGGGGGCGAGAAACTTGCCGAAAGAGGGGCCAGCAGAAAGGGAAGCGGTGCGGGAAAGCTTGGAACGCAGTTCCCTGGTCATCACGGCAGTCTTGGCAGCCATCCGGCGCATGTCCTCGTCTCAAACGGGAAAATAGCCGCAGATACGGCAGCCCCAATCAAAAAAGCGGCGGCGCCAATGTCGCCCCCGCCTTAATCATCACATGAAAACGTCGAAAAAGCGACGATCAGCGAGCGGTACGGGCGCCCGGCAGGAGGCCTTCGCGCTGCATGCGCTTGCGAGCCAGCTTGCGAACGCGACGAACAGCCTCGGCCTTTTCGCGAGCGCGCTTCTGCGAGGGCTTCTCGTAGTAGTCGCGCATCTTCATTTCACGGAAAATACCTTCGCGCTGCATCTTCTTCTTGAGAGCGCGGAGAGCCTGATCGACGTTGTTGTCGCGGACAAGTACCTGCACGTTGAATCCCGTTCCTTTGGTTTGGTTGCTCGCCCGCGTCTCACTGGCGCAGGGCGAAAGAGTAACGTCCGCCCGGCAGGGCCGTGCGATTGGGGATGCGAGATACCAGAGGAAAGGGGGGAAGTCCAGCCGTAACCGTCATCGGGCATGGGAAAACTGAGGAGGCCATCTCTTTGATGCTCATCTTACGCAGTTGCAAGCGAATGTCTGCGTCGTTCCAGGCCGCGTTCCGTGCGTCCTATGCGATCATTGGTTGTTCTGATTCCAATTAAAATCTCCGGTTGCAATTTGAGCGCGCATGTTGCAGATTTTGACAACGCTGGGGTGCGTGGGCGCCGGATGAAGGGCGACCGTTGAGGTCAACGAAACAAGGAAGGGCCGGTAGTGATGCTGCCGGCGAAGGGGTCGGTCATGTTTTCGAGAATCGTTTGCCAGTCGATTGGCTCGCGTGCCGAGGTGGGGGTAATTGTGCTGGCGATGCTGCTGGGCGGTTGCACGTCGCCGAACGGCGAAACCAGGCCGGTTTCTATCGGTACGGCGAAAGGCATTTCGACAACGGGGAGTACGAGGGTCATAACGGAACGTGTCAGGGACAATAGGATCGTCTGCACGGAGCCAAGTCCGGATTATGCGGTAGCGTTCAATACGACACGAAAAGTGACCATCACGGTCCCGGTTAAGGATAAGACCGCGACGGGTGAGGCCGAAAACACTGTAGATGAAACGATCAAGGATGCCGGAGCGGGCCGTACTGCTGCGGTCATGGCTTTGCGGGACGGGCTTTACGCTGCCTGCCAGAGCTATGCCAACGGCGTTATCGGCCATGATGCCTATGCCATCATACTCAGCCAGTATGGCGCGCTACTCGTGGCGTTGGTCTCCCCCGCGACCGATAGGGCTGCTGGAGGGGCGGGTGTGGCCGCTGCGACACCTCGCAATCCGGCACTTTCCGCGCTGACGGTCGCCTGTGTCAGCAATTATGATCAGACGCGAAGCAAGGGACCCACCAATTCACTTTTGACGCCGGGCTTTTGCACGGGCGTTTTCCAGGCGGCTCTAAAAAGCACCTGATCACGGTCTCTTCTCTCCCTCAAAATCAACGGTGTCGAAACAAATCTTGGATGCGTCGCAAAAGAGCCATTGCGACGCATATTGATTTGCGATGGGTATGGCACTAGCCAGAAAAGCCCGATCCGGCTGATGAAGGAGCAGAAGGCGCAATGCGCAAATATTCCGTTTTCGCCATAGCCCGCGAGGCCATGCGCGCCCACAAGGGATGGGAGCAGCAATGGATCTCTCCCGAACCGCGTTCCTCCTATGACGTCATCATCGTCGGCGGCGGTGGCCACGGCCTCGGCGCCGCCTATTATCTGGCCAAGGAACACGGCATCACCAATGTCGCCGTGATCGAAAAGGGCTGGCTCGGCGGCGGCAATACCGGCCGCAACACGACGATCATCCGCTCCAACTATCTCTATGAAGAGAGCATGGATATCTTCGAGCATTCCCTCAAGCTGTGGGAAGGCCTGAGCCAGGATCTCAATTACAATGTCATGTATTCGCCGCGCGGCGTGATGATGCTGGCGCACAATACCCATGACGAGCAGAGTTTCCGCCGCCATGTGCATGCCAACCGTCTCTATGGCATCGACAATGAGTGGATGAGCGCGGAGGCCGCCAAGGCCTATTGTCCGCCGCTCGATATTTCCAAGACCGCCCGTTACCCGATCACCGGTGCCGCCCTCCAGCGGCGCGGCGGGACGGCGCGTCACGATGCGGTTGCCTGGGGTTATGCCCGTGGCGCATCCGATCGCGGCGTCCATATCATCCAGAATACCGAAGTCACCGGCATTCGCCGCGGGCCGAATGGCGAAGTGATCGGCGTCGATACGAGCCGCGGCTTCATCGGCGCCAACAAGGTTGCCGTCTCGGCTCGGGGCATAATTCGGTCGTCATGGAAATGGCGGGCGTGCGCGTGCCGCTCGTCTCCAATCCGCTGCAGGCGCTCGTCTCCGAGCCGCTGAAGCCGATCTTTCCCTGCGTCGTCATGTCGAATACGGTGCATGCCTATATCTCGCAGTCCGACAAGGGCGAGCTCGTCATCGGCGCCGGCACCGACCAGTATGTCTCCTATTCGCAGACCGGCGGGTTGCAGATCATCACCCATACGCTCGATGCCATCTGCGAACTCTTCCCGATGTTCCGTCGCGTCAAGATGATGCGCCAATGGGGCGGGATCACCGACAACACGCCGGACCGGTCGCCGATCCAGGGCATCACGCCGGTGAAGAACCTGTTCGTCAATTGCGGCTGGGGCACCGGCGGCTTCAAGGCGACGCCGGGTTCGGCGCATCTCTTTGCCCACCTGATCGCCCGGGGCGAGCCGCACAAGCTGGCGGCCGGCCTGACGCTCGACCGGTTCCGTACCGGCCGCCTGATCGACGAAGCGGCCGCCGCCGCCGTCGCGCATTGATGAAGGGCACAAGACGATGCTGTTGATCCACTGCCCCTATTGCGAGGAAGATCGTTCCGAGCTCGAATTCCACGGTGCCGGCGAGGCGCATATCGTGCGCCCGCACAATATGGCGGATATCTCGGATGAGGAATTCGCCGAGTATTTCTTCATGCGAAACAACGAGAAGGGCGTGACCTGGGAACGCTGGCGGCACCTGCATGGCTGCGGCCGGTTCTTCAATGCGGTCCGCGATACCGTGAGCGACAGGTTCCTGATGACCTATAAGGCTGGCCTTGCGAAACAGGCCGTTGCCTCTGCCGAGCAGGCGAAAGCCATCGCCGAGGAAAAGACCGTCGAAACCTATGAAGCAACGGAAGGAGACGCACGATGAGCGGACCTTCCAAGCCTATCGGCGCATTTCGCGTCGCCGGTGCCGGTCGTCATACGCCGGCCCGTACTGCCCGCTTCACCTTCGACGGCAAGACCTATACGGCCATGGAAGGCGATACGGTTGCCTCGGCGCTTCTGGCGCATGGTGTCCATCTTCTCGGCCGCTCGTTCAAGTATCATCGCCCGCGCGGCGTGCTGACCGCGGGTCCCGAAGAGCCGAATGCGCTGCTCGACGTTTCGCGCGATGCCGGCCGCCGGCAGCCCAACGTGCGCGCCACGGTGCAGGAAGTGTTCGACGGGGCGAAAATCGCCTCGCAGAACCGCTGGCCGTCGCTTTCCTTCGATGTCAGCGCCGTCAATGATGCGGTCTCGCCCTTCTTTGCCGCCGGCTTCTACTACAAGACCTTCATGTGGCCGAAGGCGGCATGGCACAAGCTCTATGAGCCGATGATCCGCAAGGCCGCCGGTCTCGGCGTCGCGCCGGAAGAAGAAGATCCGGATCACTATGCCAACCGCTATGCCCATTGTGACGTGCTGATCGCCGGTGCCGGCGTCGCCGGCCTGACGGCTGCGCTTTCGGCTGCCGCGACCGGCGCCAGCGTCATCCTCGTCGATGAACAGCCGGAAGTCGGCGGTGCCTTGCATTTCGATACGTCCTCGGTGATCGAAGGTCAGAACGGTTTCGACTGGGCGCAGGGCGTTGCCGCAAAGCTCAAGGCCATGCCGAATGTGACGGTGCTCACCCGCACGACCGTGTTCGGCTATTACAACCACGGTTTCCTCGGCCTTGCCGAGCGCGTCACCGATCATGTCGCCAAGCCTTCCAAGGCTCAGCCGCGCGAACGGCTGTGGCAGGTGCGCGCCAACGTGTGATCCTCGCCACCGGCTCGATCGAACGCCATATGGTGTTTGCCAATAACGACCGGCCGGGCATCATGCTGGCCTCGGCTGCCCGCAGCTTCCTCAACCATCACGGCGTTGCCGTCGGTCGCACTGTCGGCGTCTATACGGCGCATGACAGCGCCTATGAAGCAGCCTTCGACCTGAAGCGCGCCGGTGTGCAGATTGCGGCGATCGTCGATTGCCGGCCGCAGCCGGGCGAGGCGGTGCTGGCGGAAGCAGCCGCTCTCAAGATCAACGTCATCACCGGCCATTCGGTCGTCGACACGTCGGGGCGGCTTCGCGTCTCCTCGATGACGGTTGCCCGCAACGGCAATTTCGACCGGCGCAAGATCAAGATCGATGCGCTAATCGTCTCTGCCGGCTGGACGCCTTCCGTGCATCTCTTCTCGCAGTCGCGCGGGAAGCTGAAATTCGACGATGCCAAGCAGCGTTTCGTGCCGGATATCTATGCCCAGAACTGCATCTCGGTCGGCGCCTGCAACGGCACGGACGATCTGGCCGAGATCATCGACGAGGCGATCACGGCCGGCGGCGGTCAGATTGCGCTTTCCGGCGAGACCCGGTTCGACTGGACCGGCGGCATGATCGGTGCGGCGGAAGGGGCGGGGCCGGAAGCTTCGGTCAAGGCCTTCATCGACTTCCAGCATGACGTGACGGCGAAGGATATCCGCCTTGCCGTGCGCGAAGGCATGCATTCGATCGAGCATATCAAGCGCTTCACCACCAATGGCATGGCGTCCGATCAGGGCAAGCTTTCCAACATGCATGGTCTGGCGATTGCTGCCGAAATGCTCGGACGGCCGATCCCGAAAGTCGGCCTCACGACATTCCGTGCGCCCTATACGCCCGTGACCTACGGCACGCTGATCAACCATTCGCGCGGCGCTCTCTTCGACCCCGCGCGCAAGACGCCGATGCATGAACTGGAAGCGGCGGAAGGCGCCGAATTCGAGGATGTCGGCAACTGGAAGCGCGCCTGGTATTTCCCCAAGCGTGGCGAGGATATGCATGCGGCCGTCAACCGCGAGTGCCGCACGGCCCGCGAGGTTGCCGGCGTGTTCGATGCCTCGACGCTCGGTAAGATCGAGGTGGTGGGCCCGGATGCGGCGAAGTTCCTCAATCTTCTCTATACGAATGCCTGGGATACGCTGAAGCCGGGCAAGTGCCGCTACGGCATCATGACCCGCGAAGACGGCTTCATCTATGACGATGGCGTCGTCGGCCGCATTGCCGAGGACCGTTTCCATGTGACGACGACGACCGGCGGTGCGCCGCGCGTCCTCAACCACATGGAAGACTACCTGCAGACGGAATTCCCCGATCTCAATGTCTGGCTGACATCCGTCACCGAGCAATGGGCGGTGATTGCCATCCAGGGGCCGAAGGCACGCGATATCATTGCGCCCTTCGTCGAGGGGCAGGATCTCTCCAACGAGGCCTTCCCGCATATGAGTGTTGCGGAATGCACCGTGATGGGCGTTCCTGCACGTCTCTTCCGCGTCTCGTTTACCGGCGAAGTCGGCTATGAAATCAACGTGCCGGCCGATTTCGGTGCGGCCGTCTGGTCGGCGATCTGGGAGAGGGCAAAGGGCATGGGCGCCTGCCTCTACGGCACGGAAACCATGCACGTTCTGCGCGCCGAAAAGGGCTATCTCATCGTCGGGCAGGATACCGATGGTACGGTGACGCCTGACGATGCCGGCTATGGCTGGGCCGTTTCGAAGAAGAAGACCGACTTTGTCGGTATTCGCGGCCTGAAGCGCCCGGATATTTCGCGTGGCGGGCGCAAGCAGCTGGTCGGGCTCTATACAAAGGACCCGAAGGAAGTGCTGGAAGAGGGCGCGCAGATCGTTGCCGATCCGAACCAGCCGAAGCCGATGACCATGCTTGGCCATGTCACCTCGTCCTACTGGTCGGAAAATTGCGGCCGCTCGATTGCGTTTGCGCTCATTGCCAATGGCCGGGCGCGGGCGGGCGAGACGCTCTATGTGCCGATGGAAGACCGGACGATCGCGGTGGAAGTCACCGATCTCGTATTCTTCGACAAGGAAGGAGGCCGCATCAATGGCTGATCTCGGTTCACAGACGGCTATTGCCGCCCGCAGCCTGCCGCTTGCCGGCGCGCATGGCGGATCGTCTACCGTTCGGCTTGAACTGGCCGCGCCAGCGGAGCGCCTGTCGCTGCGTGCACGCGCGGGTGATGTTGCAGCCCTTTCCGCGGCGCTCGGTCTTAACCTGCCGGTCAAGCCGAAGACGTCCGCCTCTGCATCTGGCGGCGGTCGTCAGGCGCTCTGGATCGGGCCGGATGAGTGGCTGGTGATCGCGGATGTTGGAAGTGGTCTGGTTGCGGCTGCTGCTGCTTCCGGCGTGATGCACTCGGCAACCGATGTGTCGCATCGCAATACGGCCATCCTCGTCTCCGGACCGGGGGCGGCACAGGCGATCAATGCCGGCTGCCCGCAGGACCTGTCGCTTGCGGTCTTCCCGGTCGGCGCCTGCGCCCGCACCGTCTTCGGCAAGATCGAGATCGTGCTTTTGCGAACGGCTGAGGACGCTTTCCGGGTGGAATGCTGGCGGTCGTTTTCCGACTATGCGTTCGGCCTGCTGCATGAAGGCGCGCAGGACGCGGGTCTGTAAGGGCCAGTCGTTATCAGGGAGGTCGGGCGTAGGCGCGGCCTTATTCGCCGGGGTGGTGGTGTCGGGCCTCTCGACGCTTAATCCTGCGATCAAGATCCCACTCGTGCAGGCGGTAGGCGATATAGGCAACGATCGCGATGATCGTCGGCACGCCGAAGTTGTAGAATGTCCAAAAGTCCATCACGACAATCTCCGCAGAATGCGCCTTGCGCCATAATGTAATAGGCTGGCGATCAGAAGCCAATACAAGAGATAGATCGTGGCCCTCAGTGGCGAGATCGTGCCAAGATTGCCGATATTATAAATGTAACCGGCAAGTGGCGTGATGACACCGACGGTAATGCAGGCCGTCGATGTCCGATCCATGGCATTTGCCAACAGCTTGGTCTGTTCGATCTCCGCAGCACTCAAGGCACTCATTCATCGCTCGCCAATTGAATGTGATAATCAATCATTTATTGGCGAGGGTCGCGAGTCAAATAGTCATTCTGGTGTTGGCAGGAGGAGGCGTGCCTTCACACCCCTTCCGGCCGGTCCTTGGGGTCGAACTGGACGATGGTGATCCAGGTGGCGGTCAGCGCGGGCTTCGTTTCGTTTTCGATCTCGACTGTGACGTCATAGGTGGTCATCAGCATACCGGCGCCGCGGAAGCGGGTTTCGGCCAGCTTGAAGCGACCGCGGATGCGGCTGCCGCTTTTGACCGGCGACATGAAGCGGACGCGCTCGAAACCGTAATTGATGCCGGAAATCTGCTCGCGCACTTTTGGCACGCAGTCGAAATTCATCGCGGAAAGCAGCGAGAGCGTCAGGAAGCCATGGGCGATCGTATCGCCGAACGGACCTTCAGTGCGGGCGCGCTCCGGGTCGACATGGATGAACTGATGGTCGTGGGTGGCATCGGCAAACAGGTTGATCGACGGTTGATCGACCATGATCCAGTCCGAAACGCCGACCTCGGTTCCAACGAGACCCGGCATCTCGCTCAGTGTGACTTCCCGCATTCGATGTCCTCGCCCTTTGATATGTCTTGTGCTTTGCGGCCGTTCCAGCCGTATTGTCCTTGCCAGAAGCCACATAGCGGCGCTCCGGCAGAAAGCCAGAGGTCAGCCTGCCTCAGATCGGTGCGTTTTCGGTTAAACTTCGATGGCGATGCGAACGGAGCGGGCCGGTACGGTCTGGTTCCAGGGTTCCATGGTCGGATAATGTTTCCAGTTCCAACCGGGAAGCGCGAAGGTGAGAGGCTCGTGGCTGCGGTTGAAGACGAAGGCGAGGCGTGTGCTGGGGCCTGTCGCCTCGTCCGTCTTCCCGCCGGTTCCCTTGGCCGTCCCCTTGCCCGTCTTCCTCTCCGCATCCTTGTCCGCCGTCGCAATCACCATGCCGAGGGCGGGGTTGTCGAGGTTTTCCCAGTCGCCCACCTGCATGGGTTCGCCATTCGGCGCGATCCATGTGACATCGCCGTCACCCTTGAAGAAGGTGCTCTCGGCAAAGGCTGAAAACCGGCGGCGAAGCGAAGAGAGCATCGCGGTATGGTCGATCAGATCCTGGTCGAGACGCGACCAGTCCATCCAGGTGATGGCATTGTCCTGGCAATAGGCATTGTTATTGCCCGTCTGCGAGCGGCCTGCCTCATCGCCCATGGTCAGCATGATCGTGCCGCGGGTGGCAAAGAGCGTCGAGAGGAGGGCTGCCGCATCGCGGCTGCGATGGCCTAGGATGGCCGGGTCGTTGGTTGCGCCTTCCGTGCCGTTGTTCCACGAAAAATTCTCGCCGTGGCCGTCGCGGTTTTCCTCGCCATTCGCCTCGTTGTGCTTGTGGGCGTTGGAGACGAGGTCCATCAGCGTGAAGCCGTCATGGGCGGCGAGGAAGTTGACGCTGCGGGTTTTCCCTGAGCGTTCGAAGATATCGGAAGAACCGGCGAGGCGGGTGGCAAGCGCTCCCGTGGTCCATTGGTCGCCGCGCCAGAAGCGCCTGATATCGTCGCGGGCGCGGTCGTTCCATTCGAGGAAATGTTCCGGGAAATTGCCGAGCTGGTAGCCGCCGGGGCCGATATCCCAGGGTTCGGCAATCAGGATGCGATCCTTGAGGATCTCGTCCTTCAGCATTGCCGTCAGTGTTTCGCCATGGGCCTCGAAGCCCTGCTGCGTGCGACCGATGATCGGTGCGAGGTCGAAGCGGAAACCGTCGATCCCGGCATGGATGACGAAGTGCCTTAGCGTCTGGAGGATGAGTTCGCGCACTCGCGGATGATCGCAGGCGAGCGTGTTGCCGGTGCCGGTGTCGTTGACCAGGGTGCCGGGCGCGTCGGGCACATGGCGGTAATAGGCGTGGTTGTCGAGGCCGCGCATGGAGAGCGTCGCGCCATAACGGTCGCTTTCGCCGGTATGGTTGAAGACGAGATCGAGGATCACGCCGATGCCGGCCGCGTGCAGCGTCTCGACCGTCTCGCGCAGTTCCGTCATGCCGCCGGGGCAGAGGCGCGGGTCGAGCGCCATCAGGGCGACCGGATTGTAGCCCCAACCGTTTGTCAGGCCCAAGGGCGGCAGGTGCCGCTCATCGATCCAGGCGGTGATCGGCATCAGCTCGATCGCGTCGACACCGATCTTCTTCAGGTGGGCGATGATGGCGGGGTGGGCCAGCGCTGCGATCGTGCCGCGGATCTTTTCGGGAATATCCGGGTGGAGAATGGTGAAGGGTTTGACGGCGATCTCGTAGACCAGGCCGCCGGGCGCAAAACGGGGCGGTTCGATCTTGGCGGCTCTTTCCTGCGTGACGATCGCCTTCGGCACGAGATCGGCCGTATCCGTGCCGAATTCCGAGAGTTTGGCGTCGTGGACGAAGGGGCTGTCGAGTTCTTTCGCATAGGGGTCGACCAGAAGTTTCGACGGGTCGAACCATAAACCGTTATCGGGATCATAGCGGCCATGGGCGCGAAAACCGTAGCGCTGGCCGGGATGGATAGAGGGGATTTCGATCCGGTGGATGCCATCTGCGCCGCGCTGCATGGCCAGTTCCGACGTCTGGCGGCCATCGGCGGAGAAGAGGCAGAGATCGATCCGTTCGGCCGTTTCCGACCAGATGGAGAATTCGGCAAATTTTTCGGTGAGGGTGACGCCGAGAGGAGCCGTCTGTGTCATGCGTAACCCTCGTTGATAGACCCGCTATAGGATACCCCCGCCGGCCGTAAGGGCGGCGGGGGCTTGGTCAATGCAATGCGTCTTCTGACCCGATCAGGTGATGACCGTCGGGGCGTCGCGGCCGGAGCGCTTCTTCAGATCGGAGATCTCGTCGCGACGGCGATCAGGTCGGCAAGTGCTTCCTGCGTTTCGATGTCGTGACGCGAGGCATCCGGCTCGTAGCGCTCGACATAGACTCGGATCGTCGCGCCCGAGGTGCCAGTGCCGGACAGGCGGAAGACGACGCGCGAGCCGCCATCGAAAAGAACGCGGATGCCCTGGTTCTTCGAGACCGAGCCGTCGATCGGATCGTGATAGGCGAAATCGTCGGCGGCTGCGACCTTCAGCGCGCCAAAAGTCTGGCCGGGCAGGGTGGCGAGCTTTTCGCGCAGGGCCGTCATCATGCCGTTTGCGGCATCCGAATCGACCTCTTCATAGTCGTGGCGCGAATAGTAGTTGCGGCCATATTCGGCCCAGTGCTTCGTCACCACTTCCTTGACGCTCTCGTTGCGGGCGGCAAGGATGTTGAGCCAGAAGAGAACCGCCCAGAGGCCGTCCTTTTCGCGCACATGGTCGGAACCGGTGCCGAAGCTTTCCTCGCCGCAGATCGTCGCCTTGCCGGCATCGAGCAGGTTGCCGAAGAATTTCCAGCCGGTCGGGGTTTCGTACATGCCGATTTTCAGCTTTTCCGCCACCCGGTCGGCGGCGGCACTGGTCGGCATGGAGCGGGCGATGCCGGCAATGCCGCGGGCATAGCCGGGGGCGACCGTGGCATTGGCCGAAATGATCGCGAGGCTATCGGACGGGGTAACGAACATGCCCTTGCCGACGATCATGTTGCGGTCGCCATCGCCATCGGAAGCGGCGCCGAAATGCGGGCCGTCCTTGCTCATCACGTCATCATAGAGTTCCTTGGCGTGAACGAGGTTCGGGTCGGGGTGATGGCCGCCGAAATCCGGCAGGGGCACGAGATTGCGCACCGAGCCTTCCGGGGCGCCGAGGCGGTTTTCGAAGATTTCCTTGGCATAGGGGCCGGTGACGGCGCCCATACTGTCGATCGCGATGCGGACACCGCTGGCGAGAAGCGCGCGGATCGACGGGAAGTCGAACAGCTCTTCCATCAAAGCGGCATAGTCTTCGACCGGATCGATGATCTGCAGTTCCATGCCGTCGATCTTCAGCGTGCCGATATCATCGAGATCGACGTCGGCTGCATCGGAGATCTTGTATTCGGTGATCGCATTGGAGCGGGCGTAGATGGCGTCGGTGATCTTTTCCGGTGCCGGGCCGCCATTGCCGATATTGTACTTGATGCCGAAATCTTCCGTCGGGCCGCCGGGATTGTGGCTGGCGGAGAGAACGATGCCGCCAAAGGCCTGGTATTTGCGGATGACATTGGAGGCGGCGGGCGCGAAAGGATGCCGCCCTGGCCGACCATGACCTTGCCGAAGCCGGCAGCGGCGGCCATCTTGATCGCCTTCTGGATGACTTCGCGGTTGTAATAGCGGCCGTCGCCGCCGATCACCAGCGTCTTGCCCTTGAAGCCTTCGAGGCTGTCGAAGATCGACTGGATGAAATTCTCCGCATAATTTTCCTGCGCGAAAACCGGGACTTTCTTGCGCAGGCCGGAGGTACCGGGCTTCTGGTCCTGGTAGGCGGTGGTCGCAACGGTCTTGATCATGATCAGGTACCTTTTCTGGCAATCAATTCGGAATAGAGGCCGGCATAGAGCGCGGCACTCCCTTCCCAGGAAACTTCCGATTTCATGCCCTGCTTCTGCATCGCCGTCCAGAGCTTGGGCTCTTTATAGAGGCGGACGGTGCGTCGCAGGGCACGACGAAGGTTGTCGGTGGTGACGGGACCGAAGGAGAAACCGGTCGCCGCCTTGGCTGCAATCGCGGCCGAGCTTGCGTCGATCACCGTGTCGTTGAGTCCGCCGGTGCGGGCAACGACCGGCAGGCAGCCATAGCGCAGGCCGTAAAGCTGGGTCAGGCCGCAGGGTTCGAAACGCGAGGGAATGAGGATCGCATCGGCGCCGGCCTGCATCAGGTGGGACAGCGGTTCGTCATAGGCGGCAATCACGCCGATCGAGCCGGGGTGACGGATGGCTGCGGCATGGAAGAGGTTTTCCAGATCCCTGTCGCCGGAGCCGAGAACGGCAAGCCGGCCACCCATGGCGACAAGCTCGTCCAGCGTTTCGGCCAGAAGATCCATGCCCTTCTGCAGGGTGAGGCGGGAGATGACGCAGAAAAGCGGGCCGTCGCCCTCGACGAGGCCGAAGCGTTCGGCAAGTGCCTGCTTGTTGCGCTCGCGGGATTTGAGGTTGCCCGCGCCATAATGGGCAACAATATTCGGGTCGGTCTCGGGGTTCCATATATCCGCGTCGATGCCGTTGACGATGCCGGTCAGGTCATCGGAGCGATAGGTCAGCAGGCCTTCGAGGCCCATGCCGTATTCCGGGGTGAGGATTTCCTCGGCATAGGAGGGGCTGACGGTGCTGATCGCCCAGGCGGCTTGCAGGCCGCCCTTCAGGAAGCCGACATCGCCGTAATATTCGACGCCGTCGATCGAGAAGGCATGAGCCGGCAATTCAAGATGCGGGAAGATATCGGCGCTGAAACGGCCCTGGAAGGCGATGTTGTGGATGGTGATGAGGCTCGGGATTTCCGGCGCTTCGCCATAGCGCATGTAGACCGGCACCATGGCCGCCTGCCAGTCATGCACATGGACGAGATCCGGGCGCAGCCGGTGCCGGTTTCGCCACCGGTCTCGCTGGCAAGCCCATGCTGGGCAATCAGGGCGCCGGCCTGGAGAGGGCGGCGAAGCGGCGCCAGTTGTCGATATGGTCCTTGCCGGTGGCATCCGCATAGGGGCCGCCGGGACGGTCATAGAAGGCGGGGCAATCGAGGATGAGAAGGTCGAGGCCTGCATGGGTGACTTCGAGAACATCGGCCCTTGCGCCGAAGAGATCATCGAATGTCCGGACCTGCTTTGCCCTGTGATTTCGCCTGTGGTTGCGCCTTCGATGGCGCGCATCACGGCGGGATAGCCGGGCACCAGCGTCTTTACCGAAACGCGATGCCCTTTGAGCGCCAGCGGCAGGGCGCCGCCGACATCGGCAAGGCCGCCGGTCTTTACCAGCGGATAGATTTCGGACGTGACCGACAGGACCTGCATCATTCCCCCCAAAGTCCCGCGGTCAAAGATCGAGCTTGTCGATCATCGACTGGGTGATGAGGCAGATGCCGCTCTCGGTGCGACGGAAGCGCTTTGCATCGAGTTCGGGGTCTTCACCGACAACCAGACCTTCGGGGATGGTGACGCCGTGGTCGATCACCACGTCGCGCAGCTGCGCGCGCCGGCCGATCCTGACATTCGGCAGGATGACGGCGCCATCCAGCTTGGAATAGGAGTTGGCGCGCACGCCGGTGAAGAGAAGGCTGCGGTTCAGCGACGAGCCGGAGATGATGCAATCGCCAGAGATGACCGAGGAGGTCGCCGAGCCGCGGCGGTCCTCGTCGTCATGGACGAATTTCGCCGGCGCGGTGATTTCCGCGTAGGTCCAGATCGGCCAGGACTTGTCGTAGAGATCGAGGCCGGGGACGATTTCGGTCAGGTCGATATTGGCCTGCCAATAGGCATCGATCGTGCCGGCATCGCGCCAATAGGGCTCGCGCTCGAAATCCGAGCGCACGCAGCTATCGGCAAAACGGTGGGCGACGGCTTTGCCGTGTTCGACGATATAGGGAATGATGTCCTTGCCGAAATCGCGGCTGGAACCGGGCGTTTCCGCATCGCGCTTCAGCGCGTCGATCAGGAATTTCGTGTGGAAGACATAGATGCCCATCGAGGCGAGCGCGAAATTCGGCTTGCCCGGGATACCCGGCGGATCGGCGGGCTTTTCGACGAAGGCTTTGATCTCGTCCTTTTCGTCGACATGCATGACGCCGAAGCCGGTTGCTTCCATGCGCGGCACTTCCAGGCAACCGACGGTGACGTCGCGCCGGAATTGACGTGCTGCTGCAGCATCAGTTCGTAGTCCATCTTGTAGACGTGGTCGCCGGCCAGGATGACCATGTATTCCGGCGCGTAGCCCTCGATGATGTCGATGTTCTGGAACACGGCGTCGGCGGTGCCTTCATACCATTGCGTTTCGGAAACGCGCTGGGAGGCGGGCAGGATGTCGAAGCTTTCATTTCGCTCCGGCCGGAAGAAGTTCCAGCCGCGCTGCATGTGGCGGATCAGCGAATGGGCCTTGTATTGCGTCGCGACACCGATGCGGCGGATGCCGGAATTCAGCGCGTTCGACAGGGCGAAATCGATGATGCGCGCCTTGCCGCCGAAATAGACGGCGGGCTTGGCGCGACGGTCGGTCAGTTCCTTCAGGCGGCTGCCGCGACCGCCGGCCAGAACATAGGCCATGGCGTCGCGTGACAGAGGCTGGATTCGTTTGTCGTTCATGGGCCTCACCCCTCCCTTTATTGCTTATGTCTTACGCGTGGTTTTCCGGTTCCAGCATGATTGTCGCAAGTGGCGGAAGCGTGATCTCGGCATTGATGCTTCCTCCCGCATCGACCGCCTGAACACGCCCGCCATTGCCCTTGCCGCTACCGCCATAGATTTCTGCATCCGAATTGAGGATTTCGCGCATCTGCCGGCGATTGGCAAGGGGAGGCGGTAATTCTCGCGATAGACGGGCGTGAAATTGGTGATGACGGCGACCGGCTTTTCACCCGGCGCCATGCGCAGCCAGGCAAAGACGGAATTATCGGCATCGTCGACCACCAGCCAGCGGAAGCCTTCGCCCTCGCAGTCGCGCGCATGCAGTGCAGGCTTCGAGCGGTAGCAGAAGTTCAGATCGCGCACGAGGCGGCGCATGCCCTCGTGTGGCGCATAGGCGAGCAGGTTCCAGTCCAGCCCCTTGCTCTCGCTCCACTCGCTCCACTGGGCAAATTCCTGGCCCATGAACAGCAGTTTCTTGCCGGGATAGCCCCACATGAAGGCGTAGTAGGCGCGCAGATTGGCGAATTTCTGCCAGTCGTCGCCGGCCATCTTGGCGATCAGCGAGCCCTTGCCGTGGACGACTTCATCATGGCTCAGGGGGAGCACGAAGTTTTCGGCAAAGGCATAGACGAGGCCGAAGGTGATGGCGCTGTGGTGATGCTTGCGGTGGATGGGCTCGCGGGCGAGATAGGTCAGCGTGTCATGCATGAAGCCCATGTTCCACTTGAAGCCGAAGCCGAGGCCGCCTTCATGGACAGGGGCCGATACCTTCGGCCATGAGGTGCTTTCTTCCGCAATCGTCATCACGCCCGGATGGGAGCCATAGGAGAGCGTGTTCAGCTTCTGCAGGAAGCGGACGGATTCGAGGTTTTCGCGGCCACCATATTCATTCGGGATCCATTCGCCCTCGCGGCGCGAATAATCGAGATAGAGCATGGAGGCGACCGCATCGACGCGCAGGCCGTCGAGATGGTATTTCTCCGCCCAGTAGAGCGCATTGTTGATGAGGTAGGACAGAACCTCGGTGCGGCCGAAATTGTAGATCGCGGTGTTCCAGTCCGGGTGGTAGCCCTGACGCGGATCGGCATGCTCGTAGAGCGCCGTGCCGTCGAAATGGCGAAGGCCGTGGGCATCGGTCGGGAAATGCGCCGGCACCCAGTCCAGAATGACGCCGATACCGACCTTGTGACAGCCGTTGACGAAACGGGCAAAGCCTTCCGGCTCGCCGAAACGGGCGGTCGGGGCATAGAGGCCGGTCGTCTGGTAGCCCCAGGAGGGGTCGAACGGATGCTCGGTGATCGGCAGGAATTCGATATGGGTAAAGCCCATATCGACGCAGTAGGGAATGAGTTCGGAGGCAAGCTCGTCCCATGACAGGAAAGAGCCATCCGCGTGGCGCTTCCACGATCCGGCATGGACCTCGTAGATGGTAATCGCCTGGCGGCGGTGATCGGCCTTGGCCCAGAAATCGCGATGCGCCGCGTCATCCCATTTCTGGGCGAGTTCCGGTGCGGTGACGGAGGCCGTCTTCGGCCGCATTTCGGCGCGGCGGGCGAATGGATCGGCCTTCAGCGGCAGGAGCTTGCCGTTCTTGCCGATGATCTCGAACTTGTAGGCGGCGCCGGCTGCGACGTCCGGGGCAAAGATCTCCCAGATGCCGGTATCCTTGCGCAGGCGCATGACATGCATGCGGCCGTCCCAGTTGTTGAACTCGCCGACGACGGAGACGCGCTGCGCATTCGGGGCCCAGACGGCGAAGTGGAAGCCGTCGACACCTTCGTGACGCATCGGATGGGCGCCCATCTTGTCGAAGAGCCGCAGATGCGAGCCCTCGCGCACGAGATAGTCGTCCATCGGCCCAAGCACCGGGCCGAATGTATAGGCGTCCGTCACCGCCCATTCGTCATCGCCGCGGCGGGCGCGGTAACGAACGGGTTGCAGGTGGGTGGTGTCGACGATGCCCTCGAAGTAACCCGCCTCATGCCGGCGGGTCAGTTCTCCGAGTTCGGTACCGTTGAGCGAAAGGGCCGTGATGGCCTCGGCGCCGGGAATGAAGCAGCGGACCCTGTAGGTATCGCCGAGCTTGTGGATGCCAAGCACGGCGAAAGGATTGGTATGCCTGCCTTCCAAAATCGCCTCGATCTCGGATGACGGGATTTCGCCAGGGGCTCTCCCGTCATCGACGACGCGTGGCGACTTGCTCATCAGGCTCTCCAGATTTCCGACGCATATTGACGAATAGTTCTGTCGGAGGAGAACCATCCCATACGGGCGGTGTTGAGAATTGTTTTACCGTACCAGGATTTAGGGTCGTTCCAGATTTGGTCAACATCCCGCTGGGCCGCCGCATAGGCATCGAAATCGGCGGCGACCATGAACCAGTCGTGGTTATAGATCCCGTCCATCAGGGCCGAGAAGCGCGAGCGGTCGTCCGGCGAGAATACGCCCGACGAAATCGCGTTCAGAGCCTGCGACAGTTCCGGCGACCCCTCGATAATGGCGCGCGGGTTATGGCCATCGGCGCGGGCCTTGGCCACTTCCTCGGCCGTCATGCCGAAGATGACGATGTTTTCCGCACCGACATGATCGCGCATTTCGACATTGGCGCCATCGAGCGTGCCGATGGTGAGCGCGCCGTTCAGGCCGAATTTCATGTTGCCTGTGCCGGATGCTTCCATGCCGGCGGTCGAGATCTGTTCGGAGAGGTCGGCGGCCGGAACCATCACCTCGGCCAGCGAGACGTTGTAGTTCGGCACGAAGACGACCTTCAGCAGGCCGCGCACAGCGGGGTCATTGTTGATGACGCGGGCGACATCATTGGCCAGCTTGATGATGAGCTTGGCGTTGTGATAGCTCGGCGCCGCCTTGCCGGCGAACAGCTTTACGCGCGGCACCCAGTCGAGTTCCGGGTGCGAGCGGATCTGGTCGTAGAGAGCGACGGCCTCGATGATGTTCAAGAGCTGGCGCTTGTATTCGTGGATGCGCTTGATCTGGATATCGAAAAGCGCCGAAGGATCGAGCCGGATGCCCATGCGGCTGCCGACGAGATTGGCGAGCTGCACCTTGTTGGCCCGCTTGATGGCGGCGAATTTCTCCTGGAAGGCGGCGTCCTTGGCGAAGGGCTCGAGGTCGGTCAGCGCCTCGGTATCGTCCATGAACTTGTCGCCGATCGCCTCGCGGATCAGCCCGGTCAGGCCCGGATTGCACTGCATCAGCCAGCGGCGCGGGGTGATGCCGTTGGTCTTGTTGTTGATGCGGGTCGGGTAGAGCGTGTGGAGATCGGCAAAGACCGTGACCTTCATCAGGTCCGTATGCAACGCCGAAACGCCATTGACCGAATGGGAGCCGACAAAGGCGAGATTGCCCATGCGCACACGGCGCTCGCCGCCTTCCTCGATCAGCGAGATGGCGCGGATCTGCTGGTCGGTGAAGCGCTTTTCGCGGCGCGCATCGAGCAGGAACTTGGCGTTGACCGCGTAGACGATCTGCATGTGGCGCGGCAGGAGGCGCTCGAAGAGCGGCACCGGCCAGGTTTCCAGCGCTTCGGGCAGAAGCGTGTGGTTGGTATAGGAGAAGGTCTGCCGGGTGATCTCCCAGGCCTGATCGAAGTCGAGCCCGTGGATATCGACGAGAAGGCGCATCAGCTCGGCGATCGACACGGCCGGATGGGTGTCGTTGAGCTGGATCGAGACCTTCTCATGCAGGTTGAGGAAATCCGGATATTGCTGCAGGTGGCGGCGCAGGATGTCCTGCAGCGAGGCGGACGAGAAGAAGAATTCCTGCCTCAGGCGCAGTTCCTGGCCGGCCGGATTGGCGTCGGCCGGGTAGAGAACGCGGGTGAGGCTTTCGGCCTTGTTGCTTTCGCGCAGCGCGCCGATATGGTCGCCGGCATTGAAGGCGTCGAGCAGGATCGGATCGATCGGCTGGGCCGACCAGAGGCGCAGCGTGTTGACCCGCTTGCCGCGCCAGCCGACGATCGGCGTGTCATAGGCCATGGCGATGACGCGCTCGGCCGGCTTCCAGACGTAGCGGTTGCCCTCGTCATAGCTGGAGACGGTTTCTACCGAACCGCCGAAGCCGATTTCGTAGGAGCTTTCGCGGCGCTCGAATTCCCAGGGGTTGCCGTGGGCAAGCCAGGTTTCGGGCAGTTCCACCTGCCAGCCATCGGCCATCTGCTGGCGGAAGAGGCCGTGGACATAGCGGATGCCGTAGCCATAGGCCGGGATCTCGACGGTCGCCATACTCTCCATGAAGCAGGCGGCGAGACGGCCGAGGCCGCCGTTGCCGAGTGCTGCATCCGGTTCAAGACCGGCGATGACGGAGATATCGACGCCGAGCGAGGTCAGCGCGTCGCGGATCTCGGCCATCAGGTCGAGATTGCTGACGGCATCGCGCATCAGGCGGCCGATGAGGAATTCCAGTGATAGATAATAGACGCGCTTGGCATTGGTCGCGTAGGCGCGGCGGGTGCTCTCCATCCAGCGATCGATGATGCGGTCGCGCACGACGAGGATCGTGGCGGTCAGCCAGTCATGCGGCTTGGCCACCTTGGCGTCCTTGCCGATACGGTAGGTCAGGCGCTCGATGATCTCCTCGGCCATGATTTCTGGCTTGGAGCTACGGGGCGCGGGATAGGGAAGTTCGACCGGGGAAGAGGGCTTGTCCATGTGTCACCAACTCTAGTGTGGAGGGGTGGAGGGTGTCCGATTCAGTCCATGGGCAGTCATTGAGGCATGTTCGAGGATGCCAGTTTATGCATTGTTGTGAAGAGGTTGCAATGACCGATTTCAACACGGCGCCGATGGCTGTGGGCAGGTCTCTTGCAATGCCGCAAAACAAAGCGCCCCGCCGAAGGGGCGGGGCGTCTGTCGTTTAAGAACGAAGTGGCCGTATGGCGATCAGTTGGTCAGGCGAACCGCCGTCTTTGCCGCCTTGCTGGCGATGTCGCCGAAGGCCGTCACGAGATCGCTCATGTCGTCCGGCTGATAGTAGTAGTCGCTCGAACTGGCGCAGTAGCTCAGAAGCGACTTGCCGCGGTCCGGTGCCATGAAGGCGACGGTGAAGATCTTGATGCCGTCAGCCTTGGCGGTGTCGCACTGGTTGCGGACCTTCTGGTCGAGCGAGGAATTCCAGCTGGCGCTGGCGCCGGTCATCTCACCATCGGTCATCAGCACGATGAAGCGATTGAAGGCGGTATTGCCCTTGGCGGCCTGCGCGGTGGCTTCAGTGGAATTGCCGCTCTTCAGGGCGTCATAGGCGATGGTCAGGGCGCCGGTCGCATCGGTGCCGCCGGTCGGCTTGGCAGGCAGGGCATTGATGTAATTGGCAGCCGTCGTCGTGCCCCAGGCCATGCCGGTTGCTGCATAGGTCTGGTCGGTATAGGCAACTGCGCCGACACGCACCATCGTACCCTTCGGATCT
Source organism: Shinella sp. UYSO24 (assembly GCA_902167985.1). Taxonomy (GTDB): domain Bacteria; phylum Pseudomonadota; class Alphaproteobacteria; order Rhizobiales; family Rhizobiaceae; genus Neorhizobium. The sequence continues at coordinate 47,724 of CABHNZ010000004.1, read as the reverse complement.
GCCGTGTTGAGCGACGAGAACATGGCGGTTGCTGCCGTCTGCAGGGCCTGAACCTTGCGGATGTAGCAGGGCGAGCGGAAGGCGACATTCGGCCAGGACGAGGACGTGTAGTTGTCGCAGGTGGAATAGAGCGGGTTCTTGTCGCTGGTGACGAAGGACATCGAGCCGGAGCGGTCAAGCGCCAGATACATCGAGATGCCGGTGCTCGACTGCGAGGCTGCCGAGGCGGTGGAGGCGATGTTCAGCGTCATCGAATTGGTGCCGAGCAGCCGCGTGATCGGGTTCAGGTTGAACGTGTAGCTGGTGTTGAGCTTGACCTCGTAACCCTTCGAGGAGGATGAGGTCGAGCTCGAAGAGGCGACGACGGTGGTTGCCTTCTGAACCGCATCCTTCTGCGCCTGCAGCTGGGCGGCGGTCAGGTTGGTCACGTTGGTATTGGATGTGAGCTGGGCGATCAGATAGTTCTTCGCCAGCGTCTGCGCATCGGCGACGCTGGTGCCGTTCTGAGCCATCGAAGAGGCCGCCGCAAGGGCTGCTGCATCGGCAATGCCCTGGAGATCGCTCTTCATCTGCATGGCATTGGACAGATCGACCGCCACGCCGCCCACTCCGAGAAGAACCGGCAAGGCGACAGCCGTGATAATCGCAAAATTCCCGCCGCGGTCCTCAATGAGCCGCGCAAGCGCATGTCTTACCATCATTGCCCCCATACCGTTCAAAACATCTGACGTCTTGGGGCGTTTCTAATGCGGTGGCCGTGTAGGAAGCGCTAATGCAAAAGATCGCAATTTAGCGAATATGCAAAATCAGCACCAAAACGGTGCGGGATTTACTGTCGAAGGGCCGCTTCTTTACTGTTTGAGCGGAATGACGTCGACAGCCTGCAGCGCCTTCTGGTTGCCGTAACCCTTCATGACGCCGACCACCGGGGCGATATCGGAATAGTCGCGACCATAGGCGACGACGATATGGTCGGTGCCGGCCGGAATGTCATTGGTCGGATCGAGTTCGATATAGCCCATGGCATCACCGCACCAGACGCGCACCCAGGCATGCATGGCGTCTGCACCTTCCAGCCGTTCCTTGCCCGGCGGCGGAATGGTGCGCAGGAAGCCGGAGACATAGCCTGCCGGAATGCCGAGGCTGCGCAGCGCCACGATCATGATGTGGGAGAAATCCTGGCAGACGCCGCGCTTCAGGCGGAAGGCTTCCTTCGGTGTGGTATCCACCGTGGTTGCTTCCGGGTCGTATTTGAAGTCCTTGTGGATGCGGGTGCAGATGAGCCTTGCGATCTCATGCGCCGTCTGGCCGGGCTTGACGATCTCGCGGGCCCAGGCGGCGATCAGCGGCTCTTCCGGCAGGCGCGGGCTCGACCCCGTCAGGTGGTGGGGTGAGGTGGCATCGACGGAGACGAGTTCGGCCAGTTCCTTCCGCAGCCCTGCCAGCTGCGGGGAAAGGTCCGCCTTGATGGTCGGCGCCTCGACGACGACGCGGGCCTGCATGCGGATATCGAGCCGCTCATGCGGGGCCTTGACGAAGACCGAGGTCGCCTGCTGGCCGAAGAAATCGATGAACGTCACCTTCTCGTCGGCATTGGGGCTGACGGTGACGGCGCCGGCGATCAGGCGCTGGCGGTCCGGCAGCGAGAGCGGCAGGACGCGGATCAGATGGCGGGCACCGGAGGCAGGCACGTCGTAGACATAGCCCATGTGCAGCGTAAGATCGTAGAGCAATGCGGTCCCCGTTCAGCCGATATAGGTCTGGCCGAGCAGGTCGGACAGCTTTTCGAGTTCGCTCTCCAGCTTGGCATAGACCTCTTCGGTCATGCCGTCCGGCGTCATCACCGCAAGGCCGGAATGCAGGCGCATCGCTTCCCGGTAGAAGGGCGACATCTGGCCGTTGACGAAGGCATTCGGCAGAAGCTCCACCTCGGCACGGATCTCGTTCAGCTGGAAGAGGATCGAGCGCGGGTTGAGATGGTCGAGCGCCAGCAGGTCGGCAACCGTCAGCGCGCGGTATTGACGTTGTAGCGGCGGCGATGGGTCATGACGCTGTCGCCGATCTCCAGCATCATGTCGAGCGCACCATCGGGGGCGTCGGGGCCGCACATATGGCCGAGGAGCCGGGTCATGTGCAGCGAGCGTTCCAGATGACGGCCGATGGAGAGGAAGCGCCAGCCGGTGAAGCGGTACATATTTTCATGCACGAGACCGGCAAAGCCCGCGAGCTTGCGCAGCAATACCGTCATCGCATGGGCGGCATCGTCGCCCGCCTGAACCGCGTCGTGGAAACGGCGGGCGGTCTTCGACAGGTCGTTCAGCGCCAGCCAGCCATCCGGCGAGAAACGGTCGCGGATATTGCTGGCCGAATAGATGGCGCTGTCGATATTGCGCAGAAGCGTCACCGGCACGCTTTCGCCATGTCGATATCGATCGTCTTCAGATAGCGCGCCATATCGGCGAGAAGCGGTGCGTTGGGATCGGCCGATTCGGCGTAGCGCAGGTGCCAGGCGCGAAGAATGCGCAGCGAGCCTTCGGCGCGCTCGATATAGCGGCCGAGCCAGTAGAGGTTGTCGGCGGCGCGGCTCGGCAGCGAGCCCGGCATGTTGCGGGTGAAATTCTCTTCCGGCGTCAGCAGCGTCGGGCGGGCGACCGGCTTGTCGGAGACGATCCAGACGTCTGCCGCCGTGCCGCCGGTCTGCATGGCGATTGCCGAAACATCGTCGCCGGAGCCGATCCGGGCAAAGCCGCCGGGCATGATCTGCCAGCCGCTCTCGGTGCGGGCAGCGTAGACGCGCAGCGACATCGGCCGCGGCACGAGCTTGCCATCCACCCAGGCGGGCGTGGTCGAGAGCGTCACGACTTCCTGACCGACGAGTTTTGCGCCTTCATTGGCCAGCCATTCGCCGATCGTGTCCTTGGCCGTCTCGCGCAGCGTCGAGCCGAGCACGGACTGGCCGTTGTCATCGAAGAAGGGCAGGCCCGTGTAGGCGGGGCCGATGACCATGCGCTCGATGTTCTTTGCCACATGCTCGCGCTCGCTCTTCTGGCCGCACCACCAGGTGGCGATAGACGGCATGATGAGATCCTCGCCGAGCAGGCGGCGGGCAATGGTCGGCGCGAATGCCAGGAAGGCGCGGGTTTCGAGAATGCCGGAGCCGAGGGCATTGACGATGGTAAGCGCGCCGGAGCGCAGTGCCTGCACCATGCCGGGCGTGCCGATGCGGGAATTCTGGTCGAGTTCCAGCGGATCGGCATAGGCCGCGTCGAGACGGCGCCAGAGCACGCCGACGGGTTTGAGGCCCGCGACGGTGCGGACCATGACGCGGTTGTTGACGACCGTCAGGTCTTCGCCCTCAAGCAGCATGAAGCCGAGATAGCGGGCGATATAGGCGTGTTCGAAATAGGTTTCGTTGGCGGGGCCCGGCGAGAGAACCGCGATCCGATCATCCGGCGACTGCTTTTGCGCCTGCAGCGCGTCGCGGAAGGCGACGAAGAAGGAGGCCAGCCGGTGGACATGGGTTTCCGCATAGATATCGGAAAAGGCGCGGGTGGTCGCCACGCGGTTTTCCAGCGCGAAGCCTGCACCCGACGGTGCCTGGGTGCGGTCACTCAGGACCCACCAGTTGCCGTCCGGTCCACGGCCGATCTCGAAGGAGCAGAAATGCAGGTAATGGCCGCCGACCGGCTTGATGCCGGCAAGCGGGCGCAGGAATTCCGGGTTGGCGGCGACGAGCTGCGGCGGAAGGATGCCTTCCTCGACCAGCTTGTTGTCGCCATAGATGTCGGCCAGCATGGCTTCCAGCAGGTCGGCACGCTGCATCAGGCCGCGCGATACGGTTTCCCATTCACGCGCATCGATGAGGACCGGCACATGCGAGATCGGCCAGGCACGCTCGCCGCTGCCGCCGGGGCCTTGCGTCTGGTAGGTGCGGTAGAAGACGCCTGCATCGCGCAGATAGCGGTCGGCGCGGGCGAAACGCTCCTGAAGCTCGGCTTCGGAGAGGCGCGAGAGATGCGCGATCAGATTGCGCCAGACCGGCCGGATCTGGCCGCTGGCATCCATCATCTCGTCGGCAATGCCGGGCAGCGCGGCATAGCCGAGGATCGGATCGGCTTCGATCTCCTCTTTCGCTACACGTTCGCCTGCCGGTGCCTTCTTCGACATCGACGTTCCTTCTTCCGTTAAACCTTACAGTCCCGAAGCCTTACAGTCCCGCCGGACGTCTCAAGTCGAGCGTCAGCGGGAATTCCGCCGATGGCGTCTCCGGCATCAGCACATAACCGCCTGCCGTATGACCCCATGGCTCGAACCGTGCAAGCCTGCGTGCCTCGGCCTCGTTGCCGTTGACCGGGAAGGTTTCATAATTGCGACCGCCCGGATGAGCAACATGGTAGATGCAACCGCCAATCGAACGGCCAGACCACGTATCATAGATGTCGAACGTAAGCGGCGAATTAACCGGCAAAACCGGGTGCAAACCCGACGCCGGGTGCCAGGCCTTGAAGCGGACACCGGCTACCGAGACACCCGACTGGCCGGTCGGCGTCAGCGGCAGCGGACGGCCATTGCAGGCGACGGTGTAGCGGGCCGGGTTGGTGGTTTCCAGCTTGACCTGAAGGCGTTCGACGGAACTGTCGACATAGCGCACCGTGCCGCCGATGGCGCCCTGTTCGCCCATGACATGCCAGGGTTCCAGCGCCTGGCGCAGTTCCAGCTTGGCGCCTTCATATTCCACCTCGCCGAAGAAGGGGAAGCGGAATTCCAGCTGCGCCTCGAACCATTCGGGACGCAGGTCGAAACCGTTTTCGCGCAGATCGGCCAGCACGTCCATGAAATCGGCCCAGACGTAATGGGCGAGCATGAAGCGGTCGGCCAAGGCTGTGCCCCAGCGGACGAACTTGCCCTGAACCGGGTTCTTCCAGAAACGGGCGATGAGCGCGCGCACCAGAAGCTGCTGGGCGAGCGACATGCGGGCATTCGGCGGCATTTCGAAGCCGCGGAATTCGACGAGGCCGAGCCGACCCGTCGGGCCATCGGGCGAAAACAGCTTGTCGATGCAGATTTCCGAACGGTGGGTATTGCCGGTGACATCCGTCAGCAGGTTGCGGAACAGGCGGTCGACCAGCCATGGCAGCGGGGCGGCTCCCTGTCCGGGCGGCGGTACCTGCGAGAGGGCGATTTCCAGTTCGTAGAGACTATCGTGACGGGCCTCGTCGATGCGCGGCGCCTGGCTCGTCGGGCCGATGAAGAGGCCGGAGAACAGGTAGGAGAGCGAGGGGTGGCGCTGCCAGTGCAGCACGATGCTCTTCAACAGGTCCGGGCGGCGCAGGAAGGGGCTGTCATTCGGGTTGGCGCCGCCGACCACGACATGGTTGCCGCCGCCGGTGCCGGTATGGCGGCCGTCGATCATGAATTTGTCGGCGCCGAGCCGGGACTGGCGGGCCTCCTCATAGATCGCCGTAGTGATGTCGACCGTCTCCTTCCAGCTCGATGCCGGGTGGATATTGACCTCGATGACACCAGGATCGGGCGCGACGCGGATGACGTTGATGCGCTCGTCATGCGGGGGCGCGTAGCCTTCGATATGGACGGGGAGGCCGATCGTCGTTGCGGCATTTTCGGCGGCCGCGATCAGTTCGAGATAATCCTCGATCCGCTCGACCGGCGGCATGAAGACGCAAAGGCGGCCATCGCGCGGTTCGACCGAGATCGCCGTTCTGACGGAGCCGCCGATTTCGCCGAGCGTCTGCTCGATGCGGCCGAGATTTGCCGCATCGCCGGGCTTGAAGGAACTCTCCGGCATTGCCCGGCCTGCAGGGACGATCGTGTCCGGCAGCGGCGTGCGCGGGATGGATGGATCGGCCTCGTGGATATAGGGAAATTGCGAGGGCGAGATATAGGGAAGGGTGCCGAGCGGCAGTCGGTAGCGACGGGGCTGTCGCCGGGCACGAGGAAGATCTTGCCGCGGCGGGTGCGCCATTTTTCGCTGATCCAGCGGCGGCTGATCGGCCTGCCGACGGCTTTGGCGTTCCATGCCTGGACGGGCAGGATATAGCCGGTCGGGCTTGTCAGGCCGCGTTCGAAGACGCGGGCGATGCGGTTGCGTTCCTCGGCGTCCTTGAGCTTGGAATTGGACGGATCGACATTTTCCGGCAGCGAGCCTTCCTTGATGATCCACTCCGCCGGGTCTTCGTAGGCGGGCACGACCATATCTGCGCCGATGCCGAGTTCGGACGCGAGTGCGGTGAGGAATGTCTCCGCCTGCTGTTCGCCGACACCGTAATCACCGCCTTCGCGGGCGACGAGATCGGGGTTCTGCCAGATCGGGCGGCCATCCTTGCGCCAGTAGAGGGAAAAGGTCCAGCGCGGCAGGCTTTCGCCCGGATACCACTTGCCCTGACCGTAATGGAGGAAACCGCCGGGAGCGAATTTCTCGCGCAGCTTGCGGATGAGGATATCGGCCTTGTCGCGCTTGGTGGGGCCGACGGCGCCGGTATTCCATTCGTCGGATTCGAAATCGTCGATCGACACGAAGGTCGGCTCGCCGCCCATGGTCAAGCGAACGTCCTGCGCGGTCAGAACGCGGTCCACCTGTTCGCCGAGATCGTTGAGCGCCTCCCAGCTTTCCTCGGAAAACGGCTTGGTGATGCGCGGGTGTTCTGCAACGCGCGACACCGTCATCTCGAAGCCGAAGGAGGTCTCGGCCTCGCCGAAATAGCCGCCGGAAATCGGTGCCGCATTGCGGAAATGCGGCGTGGCGGCGAGCGGAATATGGCTTTCGCCGGTCAGAAGGCCGGAGGTCGGATCAAGGCCGATCCAGCCGGCGCCGGGCAGATAGACCTCGCACCAGGCATGAAGGTCGGTGAAATCCACCTCGGTGCCGGAGGGGCCGTCGAGCGCCTTCAGGTCCGGGGCGAGCTGGATGAGATAGCCGGAGACGAAGCGGGTGGCAAAGCCGAGATGGCGCAGGATCTGCACAAGCAGCCAGGACGTGTCACGACACGAGCCTTTTTCGAAACGAGGGTTTCCTGCGGCGTCTGCACGCCGGGCTCCATGCGGATGACGTAGCCGATTTCCTGCTGCAGGCGGGCGTTGAGGCCGACGACCATGTCGACGGTCGGCTGGTCGGGCGTCTTGTCGATGGTTGCCAGAAAGGCCTCAAGCTCGGGGCTCGCCGGCTCCGGCTTGCGGTAGATGGAGAGATCCTCGACCAGCGTTTCCGGGTAGTCGAAGGGCCATTTGGTCGCCTCTTCCTCGACGAAGAAATCGAAGGGATTGTAGACCGTCATATCGGCTATCAGATCGACCTCGATCTTGAATTCGGTGACGGGGTCGGGAAAGACGAAGCGCGCGAGATAGTTGCCGTAAGGATCCTGCTGGAGATTGACGAAGTGGTTCTCCGGCGTGACCTTTAGCGCGTGGCTCAGCACCTTGGTGCGGGAATGGGCGGCCGGCTTCAGCCGGATGATCTGCGGTCCGAGCCGGACCGGCTTGTCGTACATATAGTGGGTGAGATGGTAGATGCTCGCCTTGATCGACATTGTGCCTCTTCACGTACCCCTTGCCGGCCTCGTTTTGCGGGCCGAACCTTCCTCGTTATTCGCGAGTTTGTGCAATGCACGGTGAGAATGCAAGGCGGCTTGCATGTCATTTGCAATGCGCGCCGGAGGATGAGCCAAGACCGATGCCGGGAGATGCGGCAAGTGACTGTCAATATTGATGGGGCATGCTAGTTCTCTAGTGAGAGACGACAGGCGCAGCAGCCAGAGGAGCGAGGATGGCAATTGCGACAGAAGGGGCGGCAACGGGGGCGGCCGGCGGCGGAAACGGGAATGGCAACGGGGGAGGGAAGAGCGAGGGCAAGGACGCGCAGCAGGCTTATGAACTGCCGCTTTCCGGCCAGTTGCGGATGATGCTTTCGGCCTTCTGGTCGTCTCCGGTGAGGGGCCGCGTGCTGGCGCTGACGGTGGCGCTGCTCATCGTCATCGTGGCGACGACCTATGCGACCTACCGGCTCAACGAATGGAACGGGCCGTTCTATGATGCGCTTTCGCGACGCGACATGCCGGAATTCCTGCATCAGCTTGTGGTCTTTGCCGTCATCGCCTTTTCGCTGACGCTGCTCAACGTCATCCAGGCATGGCTCAACCAGATCACCGCGATGCGGATGCGCGAAGGGCTGGCGCGGGATCTTGCCAATGTCTGGCTGACGCCGGCCGGGCGCTGAAACTTGCCGGTGCCGGCGCGATTTCCGACAATCCCGACCAGCGGCTGCATGAAGATACCCGCATTCTGGCGGAAAACACGACGGCGCTGGCGATCGGCCTCGTCAATTCCACCATTCTGCTTGTCAGCTTCATCGGCGTACTGTGGTCGATCTCGACCGGGTTTGCGCTCACTCTGTTCGGTTCGACCTTCGTCATTCCCGGCTATATGCTGTGGGCGACGATCCTTTATGCGGTCATCGGGTCGGTGTTGAGCAATCTCGTCGGCAGCCGGCTGGCGCGGCTCAATGCCGATCGCTATGCGCGCGAGGCGGATCTGCGGGCATCCCTCGTGCGCGCCAACGAGAATATCAAGCCGATCACGCTGGCGCGCGGCGAGGCAAGCGAACTCGTGCGGGTGCAGGATGCGATCGGCGGCGTGCTGGACATGCTGCGCAAGCTTGCCTGGGCGCTGACTAACCTCACCTGGGTTTCCTCCGGCTTCGGCTGGCTGGCGCTGGTGGCGCCGATCATCATCGCCTCGCCGATGTATTTTTCCGGCCAGCTGACCTTTGGCGGGCTGATGATGGCGGTCGGCGCCTTCAATCAGGTCAATCAGGCGCTGCGCTGGTATGTGGCGAATTTCAGCGTGATTGCCGACTGGCGGGCGACGCTGGCGCGCGTCTCCTTCTTCCGCAACGCGCTTCTTTCGATGGATACGCCGTCGAAAGAGGGTTCCGTGATCACCTATAAAGAGGGCGCTCCGGAGGAGGGGATCTCGATCGCGGGACTTTCCGTCTATGGCGAGCCTGACAAGGGAGAAGCCGGTCACGGCATCCGGGTGGCGGAAGGCACCTGCGCGATCAAGCCCGGCGACCGGGTGATGATCAACGGCGATCCGGGCTCCGACAGGCATCTGTTCTTCCAGGCGCTGGCCGGTATCTGGCCCTGGGGGAGCGGCGAGATCAGCCGGCCGGCAAGCGACCGGATGATCATGATGCCGCAGGAAGGCTATCTGCCGGTTGCGACCTTGCGCGAGGTGATGACCTATCCGGCCAATGGCGCGGGTGGCGGGAAGGGCCAGGCGGACGGGCCGGCAGGTGTTGGGGATGCCAGAGGCGTTGGCGGGGGCCTTGGTGTGGGCGTTGGCGGTGGCGGCGGTGATCCTGTTGGCGATGGCGTTGGCGGCGTGCCCGAAACGGGGGCAGCGCAGCTTGCGACGGTCAGCGACGAGGCGCTTGCCGCCGCTCTCGAAAAGGTCGGCCTCAACCGGCTCGTTTCGCGGCTGGGCGACGTGGAGCGCTGGGACCGGCTGCTCGACAAGGACGAGGAAGTGGCGTTGCAGATCGCCAATGCGGTTCTGCGCAAGCCGGACTGGCTGGTCATGGACGAGGTGTTCGAGGGGCTTGAACCGGAGACGCGCGAGCGTCTGCTCTCCGTTGTCGCAAGCCTTGAACATTCGACGCTGATTTACATCGGGCGCTCGGAGGAATTTGCCAAGACATTTTCACCAAAACTCTATCATCTCTCGCCTTTGCAGGGCAAAGCCACGAGCGATTCTTCTCCAGACATGACGTCGGACGACGCCGACGCGACACGCGGAAACAAGGCATGAACCACCATCCCACATCCTCCAAGATCGGACATTGCATCGTCTGCGGCCGAAGCTTTCCACTGTCGAAACTTCACAGGGCGGCAGGTCTTCGGCCGCATCTCTACGAGCTGATCGCCGAGGAAGTAAAAGACTGCGCGCCCGACAGCCTGATCTGTGACGAGGATCTCGCCCGTTTCCGGCGCCGCTATGTGGAAAACCTGCTCGAAGAGGAACGCGGCGAGCTTTCGAGCCTCGATCAGAAAGTGCTCGACAGTTTTGAGAAGGGAACACTGACGGTGCAGACGAGCACCGCGGGGGAGGGCGACCGCAAGTCGAGTTTCGGCGAGCGGGTGGCCGACAAGGTTGCCTCCTTCGGCGGTTCCTGGACCTTCATCCTCTCCTTCATCGCCATTCTGGTGATCTGGATGGGCGTCAATGTCATCGGCGTATTCGCGACGCCGTTCGATCCCTATCCGTTCATTCTTCTCAATCTCGTTCTCTCCTGCCTTGCGGCCCTGCAGGCGCCGGTCATCATGATGAGCCAGAAGCGGCAGGAGGAGAAAGACCGGCTGCGCGCCGAGAACGACTACATGATCAACCTGCGCGCCGAGCTCGAAATCCGCCAGTTGCACGAGAAGATAGACCACCAGATGGCCAAGCAATGGGAAAGGCTTGCAGAGCTGCAGCAGATCCAGATCGAGCTTCTGGAAAAGCGGGATGATGCACGGAAGGGCTAGAGCCCGCAAACTTGGCAGAGTTATCAATTATTGATAACATCCCCTCGTCGAAAGGGTGAACATGCCATCCAGCTACAATCTCGGCTCCCACTATGAAGGCTTCGTGCGGGCGCTCGTCGCGACTGGCCGCTATGCCAGTGCGAGCGAAGTCATGCGCGACGGTCTCCGATTGCTCGAAGAGCGGGAAGAGGAACGGGCTGCCCGCCTCGTGGCGCTCAAGGCCGACATTCAGGCGGGCATGGATAGTGGCCCGGGCCTGCCGGTCGACGATGTCTTCGATCGGCTGGAAGCGAAATATCGCCAAAGCCGGCGCTGATGATCGTTCGCTTCTCTCCAGCCGCGGCACGGGATCTGGAGGAGATTGGCGATTACATCCACGAGCATAATCCGCCGGCCGCCTACCGTTTTATCCGTGAATTGCGCGGCCGTTGCCGCAAGCTTTCAGATGCGCCGCTGAAAGGCGTTGCCCGGCCGGAATTCGGCGAGACGCTACGTTCGTTTCCTTACAGGCGCTATGTCGTCTTCTATTCGATATCGGAACAGGAAATCCGTATCGAACGCATCATCCACGGCGCGCGCGATATCCGGGCCGTGCTGGAAACCTGACGCTCGAAAGGCCCGGCCGTCAGCGCCTTAAGTCGGTGTCTGCTGGATGCGCCCGGCATTGGGGCGGCGCAGGTTGAAGAGGTTGCCGGCGAGGATGAGGGCGGCGCCGACGGCCATCAGCGCATCGACACCCTCGGCATAGAGAAAATAGCCGATGAGGGCCGAGAGCGGCACGCGGAGATAATCCATCGGCATCGCCACGGTCGCATCGGCATGCTGGAGCGCTTTTGCCATGCAGAAATGCGCGAATGTGCCGGTGAAGGCGATGACGAGGATCCAGGGCCAGATGGCAAGTGACGGCCAGGCCCAGACCCTGAGTGCCGGAATGAGGCCGACGATCGACTGGATGATCAGCATCCAGAAGATGATCTTGGTCGGGCTGTCGGTGCGGGTCAAAAGCTTCGTCATGATGAAGGATATGGCGAAGAAGAAGGCCGCACCGAGCACGATCAGGTGGCCGGGGTTGAGCGGCGCTGCACCCGGCTTCAGGATCAGCAGGACGCCGGCAAGGCCGAAGCCGATCGCCACGCATTTGCGCCATGTCAGCCGCTCGCCGAGAAAGGCTGCGGCCATCAGGGCGGCCCAGATCGGTGCGGTGAATTCGATGGCGATGACCTGCGCGAGCGGGATCATCGTCAGACCCATCAGCCAGGCGAACTGGCCGATATAGTGGCCGAGATTGCGGCCGATATGGCTCTTCAGCACCGGTGTGCGCATGGCGCGGAAGCCGCCTTCGCGAAAGACCAGCGGCAGAAGCATGAAGAAGGCGATGACCGAGCGCATTTCCATCACCTGGAACACGTCGATCTCCCGGGTGATGATACGGCCCGATACCGCCATCAGGAGGAGGAGGGCGATCGAGGTCATCATCCATCCGGCGGCTTTCACCGTCGATGGGGTGGCCTTTGGCGAGGCGGTAGACGCGGGGGCGGACGGCGCCGTCGGCGGCGCGGTTGGTTGTGTTTCGGTCACGAGCCTCTCCTCCCGGCACGGCATGCTTTTCCCGAAGGTCTATATTGCTTCGGGTTGCAAAGGGAATGTCCCGTTAAAGATTTCTTTTAACGCCACATGCCGCGCATCCGGGCCGTCACGTCGATCCGCACCTGCTGGCGGTGCTGGCGTTCCGCATCCGACATCGGCGCCACGACCGGCCAAGTGGTGGTCTCGAAGAATTGCAGGAGCGTTGCCGGGATGAAGCGGGTGCGCGAGGCATAGACATGCCTGTCACCCTGCGAATGCTGTCCATGGACGAAGAAGCGCTGCGGCGTGATGACGTGGAGATGGTCCTTGGCCCGCGTCATCGCCACGTAGAGAAGCCGGCGCTCCTCCTCGATCTCGGCGGTCGAGCCGACGCCGAGATCGGAGGGGATGCAGCCATCGACGCAGTTCAACAGGAAGACCGAGCGCCATTCCTGACCCTTGGCCGAATGGATGGTCGAGAGGATCATGTAATCCTCGTCCAGAAGCGGCACGCCGGCCTGATCGCTCGTCGCATCCGGCGGATCGAGCGTCAGTTCGGTCAGAAAACGTTCGCGCGAGGCATAGCCCGAGGCGATCTGTTCCAGCTGGAGCAGATCTGCCTGACGCGTCTCTGCATCCTCGTGAATGCGGTTGAGATGCGGTTCGTACCATTGCCGGGCAAGGCTGATCTCGGTCGGCCAGCCCTCGCTCTTTCTGATCGCACCCAGCATCTCGACAAAGCCCGGCCAGTCGGCGCCGGAACGCGGCGGGGCTGGGATTTCCTGCAAGGCGGCGAGCGGTTCCGGGTCGGCCGCTATCGCATCCAGTATCTTGCCGGCGGTCTGCGGGCCGATGCCGGGGATGAGCTGCATCAGGCGGAAGCCCGCCACGCGGTCGCGCGGGTTCTGGGCGAAGCGCAAGGCTGCCAGCATGTCCTTCACATGGGCGCTGTCCAGAAATTTCAGGCCGCCGAACTTGACGAAGGGGATGTTGCGGCGGGTGAGTTCCACTTCCAGCGGGCCGGAATGATGCGAGGCGCGAAACAGCACGGCCTGCTGTTTCAGCGTCATGCCCGTCTCGCGGTTTTCCAGCACCTTCTCGACGATGTAATTGGCCTGTTCGGCCTCGTCCTTGACGGTGACGAGGCGCGGGCGCTCGGCCGATTGCCGGTCGGTCCAGAGGTTCTTGGTGAAGCGCTCGCGGGCAAGCTCGATCACACCATTGGCAGCGGCAAGGATCGTCGTGGTCGAGCGATAGTTGCGGTCGAGCGTGACGATATTGGCCGGCGGATCGAATGTGTTGGGAAAGTCGAGGATGTTGCGGATCGTCGCGGCGCGGAACGAATAGATCGACTGCGCGTCGTCGCCGACGACGGTCAGCCCGATGCCACCCGGTTTCATCGCCATCAGGATCGAGGATTGCAGCCGGTTGGTGTCCTGATATTCGTCGACCAGAACATGGTCGAAGCGGGCGCCGACATCTTCCGCGATCGACGGTTCGCTCATCATCTGCGCCCAGTAGAGAAGCAGGTCGTCGTAATCGAGGACGTTCTGGGTCTGCTTGGCCTCGACATAGGAGGCAAAGAGTTCGCGCAGCTGCGGCTCCCAGGCCTGGCACCAGGGGAAGCTTGCCTTCAGCACCTCGTCGAGCGGCGTTTCGGAGTTCACCGCGCGGGAATAGATGGCAAGGCAGGTGCCCTTGGTCGGAAAGCGGCTTTCCATCTTGGAAAAGCCGAGTTCGTGGCGCACGAGGTTCATCAGGTCGGCGGAGTCTTCCCGGTCGTGAATGGTGAACTCGCGGTCGAGGCCGATCTGCTCCGCATAGAGCCTGAGCAACCTTGCGCCGATGCCGTGGAACGTGCCGGCCCAGGCAAGCGCGTCCGTCATCACGCCGGCATTGGCGCCGAGCACCTGTTTGCAGATCCGCTCGACACGGCGGCCCATTTCGGAAGCGGCACGGCGGGAAAAGGTCATCAGCAGGATGCGGCGCGGATCGGCACCCGAGACGATCAGATGGGCAACGCGGTGGGCGAGCGTATTGGTCTTGCCCGAGCCTGCGCCGGCGATGACGAGAAGCGGGCCGGCGGCTCCGCCATTGGCCACATCCGAACCATGTTCGACGGCGCGGCGCTGGGCATCGTTCAGCTTTTCAAGATAGGCGACTGGCGTTGCTGCGACTGACATTTCGTATCCGGCCGTCTCCGGCTTGTGAGGAGCGTGTGCGAGCGGGGCGCCTTTGCGGGCCTGTTCCCGATGTGTTCGTATCAGCTCTAGCTGATTCGCATCGCGGCGGAAAATCCGTGCCGTTTGCCCGCGGCATCGAGCCGGGCATTCACGCGGGCTTCCACTCCTGTCCGGCGGCGCTGCAACCCTGGATATGCCGCGGATTATTTTGGAACATTTGGCCCCTTCGGATGGAACCTTGGCTCCTTCGATCACGTTATCGCGGCATCAACGTGAAGGGACTATTCCATGCTGAAATGGGCACTCATTTTTCTCGTCATCTCGCTGATTTCGGGCTTTCTCGGCTTCTCCGGGATTTCGGCGGCCACGGCCACGATCGCGAAATTCCTGTTCTTCCTGTTCCTGATCGTCTTCCTGGTGTTCCTGGTTCTGGCGCTCATGGCAGGCAGCGCCGTGATGTAACACATCAGGCCCCATCAGGGATCAACGCATTTGGAGCCGTCGGCGGATATCCGCCGGCGGCTTTTGCATGTCGGGCGACCGGATCTTTTCTGCGGATCAGTCGGTATGGACGAAAAGGTTTGACGGGTGCTTCTGGGCATAGACGAGAAGCGACCAGACGACCGGCCCGAGCAGAAGATGCTCGTGGTGTCGAGGCGGAATGGCATCGCCCTTGTCGACAACGATCTCGTCTCCACAGGCCTTGCATCGGTAGATGCCGGCATTCGTGACGATCTGCCCCGGAAGACAATCCTGATCGAAGGCTCGGGAAGATGCTTCGACGATATGTGCGGAATATTTGTATTGCGCCATCATGGCCTCCGTTCATATGCGCGAGAGCTTACAAACGGAAAGTAACCAATAAGTTGCCAAAACGATACAAATACCCGTCACAAAACGGGGCGCAGCCTGCCGCTTTCTGATCAGGCTGCCCGCCACAGATGTGTCAGGGGACCGTTGTGGCCAAAGACCGGATCGCTTTGCGGGAAGGGCAGGCTGCGCATGCGGGCCGTCATTTCCGGCGTCGGGGCCTCGCGGCAGATGTCGTAATTCTGGCCGGGAGGGTAGGCGCGACCACGAGGAAATCGTCGGTGGAACTCACCTTGAAATGCCCGGTGCCTGTCGGCAGCAGGGCGACATCTCCGGCATGGACGGTGACTTCATGGCCGCCGGGGCCGCCAAGGATCAGCCGGGCGGAGCCTGCGGCAAAACCCAGAACCTCATGGGCGGTGGAGTGGTAGTGGTGGAAGGTATAGACGCCGTTTCGCCAGGCCGGCGGCCAGCCGTTCCTGCGGAACATTTCCTCATGGGCGGAGGCCGGGTCGCTGCCGCCGCCGGTGACGGCGCCTCTGTAGAGCAGGACCGGGAGCCGGTCATTGTTCGGCACCCAGTCGTTGCGGGAAAGCGGCAGGCTTTGGGGTTCACCTGAAGCGGCATTGGCGGTTGCGGGTATGGTTATGAGCGTCGCGGCCCCGGCCGCGCCCGCTGTGACGACGATCTCGTTGAAGCTGCGGCGGCTGATGTCAGGCATGGCAATGTCCCTTTTTAAGGTTTGCACATCCTCCCGTTATTGATCTGGCTCCCGTTATCGATCTGGCGCCGCAGGCGCATGCGACAAGGCGCCTGCCGATCACATCATGCGTGAAGTGTCATCAGGCGGCCCGGACAGAGCCGGATGCCGCCTTCATGAGCCTCAGAACGTGACAGGCTCGTCCTGCTGCCCGCCATTGCCATGGACGATCGAGGGGACGATCGTGTCGTTGAAACGGTGGTTGCCATCGGTATTGCAGCCGGCGAGCGCAAGGCAAGTGAGGCTGAGGGCCGCGATCGAGAGAAGCAGCTTTTTCGTCATGTCATAACTCCGGCCGCCATTTCGCCCATCCTTTCGGGGAGGTGCGAGCCGGCGGCGATGCAATTGGATCAGAAGTAGATGGGGGTCGGGTTGGCGCCGCCATGTTCCTGTACGATCGACGGAACATGGGTGTCATTGAAACGGTGCGGCGGGCCGTCGGTGGCGCAGCCGGACACGGCCGTTGCGACCATGCCGACGAGGACGAGCGGCAGGAGGAAGTTTCTGGTCATCTGTTGAACTCCGTTCATGAAGGCTCAAATCGGCTTTCGGAGGGCTTCCTGCAAGGTCAGGATGTGACGGAAATGTGAGTGCTCACGCTCTCGTTACCGCGCGCCGCAAGCGATGGACAAGGCTTTGCGGCACAGGCTCGCCGAAACTGAAAAGGGCTCGGCGATGTCTCGCCAAGCCCTTTTAAAATTCGAATGGTGGTCGTGACAGGGATTGAACCTGTGACCCCTACGATGTCAACGTAGTGCTCTCCCGCTGAGCTACACGACCACTCAAGGGCGGCGCATCAACAAATCGTTGCGCATCATGCCCTTAGCGAGCGCCTCTTTAGGTGAGGGCGGCGGACTTGGCAAGCGCATTTTTGTTATCAACAGGACGCAATTCTGTCGTCCGGTGCTTCGCCATCTGTGGGGGATTGTTGGCGTCATGACGCGCGGCTGAAACCTTGCCGGATCATGCGAAGGGCAAATTGCAAGCGGTGTCGGGACTTTGGTGCCCGTCGTGCAAGTCACTGTCTTATGTGGAGATTTTCGAAAGGGAGGTTTCGAATGGTGGTCGTGACAGGGATTGAACCTGTGACCCCTACGATGTCAACGTAGTGCTCTCCCGCTGAGCTACACGACCATTCGATGACGGCGCATAGACCACAGGCTGGTCCGGCCGTCAACTGGTTTTTCGGAGAAATTTGAAGGTTTTTTGAAGCCCTCATATTTTCCGAGATGCTCGCCGTCAGGCAGCGAGCAGTTTGTTCACTTCGTCCACAAGATCACGCAGGTGGAAGGGCTTGGAGAGCACCTTTGCATCCTTGGGAGCCTTCGAATCGGAGTTCAGCGCGACGGCTGCGAAACCGGTGATGAACATCACCTTGAGGTCGGGGTCGAGTTCGGTTGCGCGGCGCGCGAGCTCGATGCCGTCCATCTCGGGCATGACGATGTCGGTCAGCAGCAGCGAGAAGGGTTCTTCACGCAGCCGGTCATAGGCGCTGGCGCCGTTGTCGAAGGAGATAACCTTGTACCCCGCCTTCTCGAGCGCTTTCACGAGAAAGCGGCGCATATCGTTATCGTCTTCGGCGAGAAGGATTTTGGGTAGCATCTTCGGGACCGTTATCCGTGTATTCAATTGTTCGTGTGGGCTCCACCCTGCCAAGTTGCGGTAAATATCCGTTTAATGGGGGTGGAAGCGGGTTCGGTGGGGTATACATAGTATGGACTTGGCGCCGGGCAACTGGCAACATGACGCATTCCACTAGTTCCTCACATGGTAAAAGCAGAATGGATTGCATGGGCGACGATTGCGAGCATTTCGAGGTTCGGCAGCCCGCCACGCAGACAATTCCTTTCGTTTTCAACTCTCCCCACAGCGGAAACCGCTATCCTGAAAGCTTCCTCGCGGCAAGCCGGCTTGATTCGGTCGCCATTCGCCGTTCGGCCGATCACTTCGTCGACGAGCTCTATGCGGATGCGCCGGAGCTTGGTGCGCCGCTTCTGGCCGCCCATTTCCCGCGCGCCTATCTCGACGTCAATCGCGAGCCCTATGAGCTTGATCCGCGCATGTTCGACGGGCCGCTGCCTCCTACGCCAATATCGGCTCCATGCGGGTTGCCGGCGGGCTCGGCACCATTCCGCGCATCGTGGCCGAGAATATGGAAATCTATGGCCGGAAGGTGCCAGTGGGCGATGCCCTCAACCGGATCGAGACGATCTACAAGCCGTATCACGCCTGCCTGCGCCGGCTGATTGCCGCCACCCATGTGCGCTTCGGGCTCTCCGTGCTGATCGACTGCCATTCTATGCCCGGCAATATCAGGCTTTCCGGTTCGGATATCCGGCCCGACTTCATCATCGGCGACCGCTATGGCACGAGTGCCTCGGCCGAGCTTTCGCGGGCGGCACTGCATTTTCTCGATAGTCTTGGTTTTGCCGCCGTGCGCAACAAGCCCTATGCGGGCGGCTTCATCACGGAACATTACGGCCGCCCGGTGCGGGGGCTGCATGCTTTGCAGATCGAAATCAACCGGTCGCTCTATATCGATGAGACGACCATGGAAAAGAAGCCCGAATTCGAGCTGATTGCTGCGGCGCTTTCCACCTTCATGCGGCAGATGGCCGATTTCGTCTCGGATTTTTCCGCAGACGGCGCGCTCGCGGCCGAATAACGCTCCCCAAAACCTGGTGCTTGATCCAGCCTTCAGGCTCGTTCGCCGTGCCGGAGCGCGGCTGCGTGCCTGTCGTTTGATCCTGAAAAAAAGACAAAAAACCGCGCTATACGCGCGGCTAAGTCTAGGGAGGAAACACCCAAGGAGGGTATTTACAGTCGAAGACTGTGCTTCAGACATTACGCCTGACTGCTCAAATGTCAAGCATGTTTTTGCAGTGATTAAATTTGCGTCATTTTTAATCGTTATGCTGGCTTTTTCGCCAATACGTTATTGCGCTGCAGCATGTTTCAGGCAGTTCCCTTTGTCGGGCTTAATGTCTAGAACGTCTGGCAAGGACAATATTCGGAGGTTTTGATGCTGCCTGATCGTGCCTTTTTCGATACGCTTGCCGAAGCCGCAAAGGCCGAGACATTGCCGCGCTTTCGCGTTGGCGCATCGGTGGTCAACAAGCTGCAGGGCGGGTTCGATCCCGTCACGGAAGGCGATCGCGGCGCCGAGACGGCGATCCGGGCGCTGATCGAGACGCATTTTCCCGAACACGGTATTCTCGGCGAAGAGCATGGCAGTATCGGGCTGGAGCGCGAGCATGTCTGGGTCATCGATCCGATCGACGGGACGCGCGCCTTCATTTCCGGCCTGCCGCTCTGGGGCACGCTGATCGGGCTGCAGACCAATGGTCGGGCGGCAATGGGGATGATGGATCAGCCGTTTACCGGCGAGCGCTATTTCGCCGATGGGACGCAGTCCTGGTATCGGGGGCCGGATGGCGAGCAGAAGATTGCGGTGCGCGACTGCGAGAACCTGTCGGATGCCATCCTGTTCACCACCTCGCCGCATATTTTCACGCCGGACGAGCTTGCCGCCTATCAGTCGGTGGAAAGCAAGGTGCGGCTTTTCCGCTATGGCTGCGATTGCTACGCCTATGTGCTTTTGGCAGCCGGGCATATCGATCTCGTCATCGAAAGCAGCCTCAAGCCTTATGATGTCGGCGCGCTGATCCCGATCATCGAGCAGGCCGGCGGCGTCATCACCACCTGGGATGGCGGGCGGCCGGAAGCGGGCGGCAATATTATCGCAGCCGGCAGCAAGGCCGTGCATGCGCAGGCTCTGGCGCTGCTCAACGGTCGCTAAGAGGCGGTCGTGAGGCGGCCTCTGACCTGCGGCCTCTGAGAGGTGGGCGCTGAGAGGCGGGCGAGCCCCGCTTCCCGTCAGGAGCAGGAGCAGGAGCTTCAGGCGGCGGTTTCGGCCATGTCGATGCCGCCATCGATGCCGGGCATGAAGGCGCCGATCGCTGCCATCGCCTGGGTGCGATAGACGTCGCGATCCTGAAACAGTTCGTGGCGGCCGCCGGTGACGGTGATGAGCTGGGCGGCGCGGAAATTGCGCGACAGTTCCTCCTGCGCCTGTAGGGCACGAGCCCGTCGAGAACAGGCGCGATCAGCAGCGTCGGAATGGTGATCTTCGTCAGGTGGCGCTGGTCGCGCACGCGGTCGGCCGCCTTGAAGGTTTCGCGCAGCCAGCGGGCCGTCGGTGGGCCGAGATGCAGTTCCGGATGGGCCTGCATGAAGCCGGTATTGCGCTCGAAGCGGCGGCGATCCGAGGTGAGCGGATTGTTCTCGAAAGGGCGAAGCGAGCGGTTGCCGCCCATGGCAAGGCCGCCGAGCCCGGTCCATGAGGCGGCTGCGGCGACGGTGCGGATCAGTCGCTCGGGAATGCCCTGACCGGAGAGCGCGATATAGGGCGCCGAGAGCGCCATGCGGCTGATGCGGTTGGTGAGCCGCGGTGCAGCCGAGAGCGCGATCAGCGCGCCGGTGGAATGGCCGACAAGAAAGAAGGGCAGGCGGGCATCCGGCAGGACGATCTTGTCGAGAAAGATTTCCAGATCGCGCTCATAGTCGGAAAAGCGGCGGACATGGCCATGGCGGAGATTTCTGTGCAGGCGATCCGAGCCGCCCTGGCCGCGCAGGTCGAAGGTCGCGACCCACAGGCCCATGGCGTTGAAATCGCGGATCGTCTCGTAATATTTCTCGATCGTCTCGTTGCGGCCCTGCAAAGCACGATCGTGCCGGCGGCCGGGGTACGGTTGCCGCGAAAGATGGCATAGCGCAGCGATGTGCCCCGATGGCCGTCGAAATAGCCGGCGGTGGCCTCTTCGGGCATGGTGCTGCCCGGCATGGGGTTGAGGATGGTTCTCTGGCTTTTCTCTACGTCGCTCATGGCGCCCATGGCACACCAGCGGTGGGTAAGGTCAAGACAAAATAGAGTGCGGAGCAGAGAGGTGCGGCGTCCATCAGGCGGCGCTGTTTCGCGTATTGCGCGCATCCTGCAAATGCCTTGAAGAAAAAGAGGCCGGGATCGGTGAGACTAGGGAAACGGACCGATCCCGGCAAAGCGGACTGAAGGGAAGGGACGAACCGTCTTCAGCCAGGAGAGGCCGTAGCCTCCCGATGACACTCTTTTATCGGCTGGCGGGTGAATGATTGCGGAACCGCGCGTTCATGGGCGGTTCAGCCGGGCAGGCCGCGCAGAACGGTCATTCTGCGTGCAATTCGGGGGATTGCGGTTTGTCGTCTGGCGGGTCTTGAAGCCGTCAAAGGCAATGCCCATCTGAGTTTGGCAGGCGCCAGACAGGGTCTGCAGAACGGGCCTGCATCGCCAGAAAGGGATGTGGGGTCCAGATCGAAAACCGCACCGTCGCTTCCCAAGGAGGACATTATGCGTCACGTTGATTTTTCGCCCCTCTATCGTTCCACCGTCGGCTTCGACCGCCTGTTCAATCTTCTGGACAACCGCGGGTTGGCCGATCAGACGCCGAGCTATCCGCCCTATAATATCGAGCGGACCGGCGAGAACACCTATCGCATCACCATGGCTGTCGCCGGCTTCGACGAAACCGAATTGTCGATCGAGGCGCATGCCCATGTGCTCACCGTGAAGGGTGAAAAGAGCGAGGATGACGGGGCTTCCGCCAGCGAATATCTCTATCGCGGCATTGCCAAGCGCGCCTTCGAGCGTCGCTTCCAGCTTGCCGATCATGTCGAGGTGCAGGCCGCTTCCCTGAAAAACGGTCTCCTTCACATCGACCTTCTGCGCAATATTCCGGAAGCCATGAAGCCGCGCCGCATCGCGATCGCTGCCGAGGCTGCCGACGAGGCCAAGACCATCGAGGCCCAGGTCACGCCGCAGCAGGTCAACTAACAGCAGTTCCCCGGCCGTAGACCTCCGGTCTGGGAGTGTGTGAGTAGCGCTCCTTCCCCTTGATTGGGGGAGGGGCGTTTTTTCATGCCGTCTTGATTGTCGCCGCGTATGGTGACTATCGTATCGACAATGTTGCTACGCCTTGTCGTTCAGGGGTGAAGGAGGCTGTCATGCGCGTCACGGTGAAGAAGTGGGGCAATAGCGCTTCGGTGCGTATTCCGTCGGCGCTGATGGAGGCTGCGGATCTCGCGATCGATACCGTCGTCGATATTTCGGAAGAGGATGGCCGGCTGATTATCACCCCGGTGCGGGAGGTGGTGCCCGACCTCGATGCCCTTATTGCGCAGATGACACCCGAGAACCTGCATGAGGAAGTCGATTTTGGTGAGCCTATGGGTAAGGAGCGCCCATGACGTCGGCTGGCTATCTGCCTGATGCCGGCGATATCGTCTGGTTGCAGTTCTCGCCGCAGGCGGGGCATGAACAGGCCGGGCATCGGCCGGCCGTGGTGCTGAGCCCCGCGTCCTACAATCGTTTCGGCCTGATGCTCTGTTGTCCGATGACGACGAAGCGCAAAGGCTATCCGTTCGAGGTCGTGTTGTCAGGTGGTGGTGGTGGCGGCGTCGTGCTTGCGGACCAGATCAAGAGCCTCGACTGGCGTGTGCGAGGTGCGCAATTCAAGGGGCGCGTATCGGCGTCGGAGCTGAGCGAGATCAGGGCCAAGTCCTCAGCCTTGATCGGAAAGCCTTAATTTCCGGGTGACGGTCGTTGCCGTCACCTTCCATCACGCCGCGGCCGTCGCTGCTTCCGCCTGCTTGCGCTTCAGCCGGTCGGCATATTTCTGGGCGATCACGGCGCAGGTCATCAGCTGGATCTGGTGGAAGAGCATGATCGGCAGAACGATCGCGCCGATCGAGACCGACTGGCCAGCGAAGATGGCGTTGGCGATCGGAACGCCCGATGCCAGCGATTTCTTCGAGCCGCAGAAGGTGATGGTGATCTCGTCTTCCTTGCTGAAGCCGAGCGCGCGGCTGCCGAACATGGTGAAGCAGAGGACGAAGGCCAGAAGGACCATGTCGAGGACGATGACGATGGCGATATCGGCCAGCGAGAACGTGTGCCAGATGCCTTCCATCACTGCTTCCGAGAAGGCGAGGTAGACGACCATCAGGATCGAGCCGCGATCCACCGGCATCAGCAATTTCTTGCGGGCGCGGACCCAGTCGCCGACATAGGGCTGCAAAAGCTGGCCGAGCAGGAAGGGCACGAGAAGCTGCAGCACGATCGTCTTCACCGCATCGAGCGAAATGCCGGCGCTGCCATCCGACGACATCAGGAGACCGACGAGAAGCGGCGTCAGGAGGATGCCGAAGAGGTTGGAGCCGGAGGCCGAGCAGATCGCGGCCGGCACATTGCCGCCGGCAATCGAGGTGAAGGCGATCGACGACTGAACCGTGGAGGGCAGGGTGCAGAGGAAAAGCAGGCCCATATAGAGCGGCGCCGGCAGGATGCTCTCCGGAATGAAGCCGATCATCAGGCCGAGGATCGGGAAGAGCGCGAATGTGGTCAGAAGGATCGTCAGGTGCAGGCGCCAGTGCAGGACGCCGGCAATCACCACATCGCGCGACAGGCGTGCACCATGCAGGAAGAAGAGCAGGCCGATGGCGATATTCGTCGCGATCGAGAAGTAACCCGCCCAGATGCCGTGGATCGGCAGAACGGAGGCGAGGACGACCGTGCATACCAGCATGAGGGTGAAACGGTCCGGCAAGAAGCGCAGCATGATCAATATCCTGGGGTCGATGCCCTGAAGTCTGATGGATCAGGAGTAGCGCTGCCGGTGACGGGTAAGGCTACTCTATCATTGGCTGTAGGCATGGCCTATCATGAAGTGAAATGCAAACGCTAACAGTTATTGCAAAACCGGATAAGCGCCATGCTCAACCTCCATCATCTCGCCAGTTTCGTCACGCTTCGCGAGACGGGGAGTTTTACGGAGGCCGCGGCGCGGCTCGGCATCGGGCAATCGACTGTGACCCAGCATATCCAGCGGCTGGAAAAGGCGCTGGGGCGCCGGCTGGTGCTGCGCGATACGCATCAGGTGCGGCTGACCGCAGAGGGCGAGGCGCTGCTCGGCTATGCGCGCGGCATGCTCGATCTCGATGGCAAGGTGAGTTCGCTGTTCGGCGAGAGCAGGCTTCGCGGGCGCATCCGGCTCGGGGTTTCCGAGGATGTGGTGGCGAACAGGCTGACCGCCATTCTGGAGGCCTTCATCCGGCTCTATCCGCTTGTCGATCTGGAGCTGACGGTGGCGCTCAGCGAAGATCTCAACCGCATGCAGGAGGCGGGCGAGCTCGATCTCGTGCTGGCCAAGCGGCATATCGGCGAGACGCATGGGCGGCTCGTCTATCGCGAACAACTTGTGTGGCTGGCGCGCGATCCGGATCTCGTTCTGTCGCGACACGGGGCGTTGCCGCTCATCGCCTTTCCGCCGCCCTCGATCACGCGGCGGGTGGCGCAGCAGGCGCTCGACCGGGAAAAGCTGCCGTGGCGGATCGTCTGCACCTGTTCGAGCCTGAGCGGTCTCACGGCTGCGGCACGCGCCGGTATGGGGGTTCTCGTCCAGCCGCGCAGCATGGCGCCGGAGGGGCTTCGGGAAATTCCGGCGGGCGAGATTTCGGCAGGCGGGCTGCCGGTTCTGGCGGATATCGAATTCGTGTTGGTGGCGCGGCGCGGGGCGGATGCGGCGCTGGTCAAGGCGCTGTCCGATCTGGTGGCGGGGCAGCTTGCGCCGCAGAATGTCGGGTGATGTGAGGGGTGTGGTTTGTGGGGGGGGGCGGAGAGGCGCGAGCTTGTCCGTCTCCATCCGCTTTCCGAAAGAGGCTTAAAACCTCTCCTCCGTCATGCTCGGGCTTGTCCCGAGCATCTGTCCGCGCCTGATGTCGTTGATATGGTCAGATCCTCCGGTAAAGCCGGAGGATGACGAAATTCGGCGGAAGGAAAAGGGGGGGTGAGCCGGCGGGCCGGCGGGCGAAGCGCCGGCCTCGCCCGTCTCTTCTTTCCCGCTTACGCCGAGGCGCAGAGGGACAGGAACTGGTCGACGTCTTCCTCGGTTGTGGCAAAGGAGGTGACGAGGCGGATCAGCACTTCGTCGGCGGCAACGAGGTTCGGGTTCTTCTGCGGTACCGGCCAGTCGTAGAAGCGCGCGCCGGCATTGCGGGCGGCTTCTGCCGAGGCTTTCGGCAGGATGGCGAAGACCTCGTTGGAGGTGGTTTCCCAGGCCTGTCGCGCGCTGTTCAGCTCGTTGATGCCGGTGCGCAGGCGGTTCGCCATCGTGTTGGCATGGCCGGCGAGTTCCAGCCAGAGGTCATCCTGAAGATAGGCCTCGAACTGGGCGGAGATGAAGCGGGTCTTGGAAAAGAGCTGGGCGGCGCGCTTGCGGATGAAGGCGAAATCCTTGGCCAGATCCTTGTTGAAGAAGACGATCGCCTCGGCGCACCAGCAGCCATTCTTGGTGCCGCCGAAGGACAGCACGTCGACGCCGCGCTTCCAGGTCATTTCCGCAGGCGTGACGCCGAGTGCCGTAATCGCGTTGCCGAAGCGGGCGCCGTCCATATGGACCGGCAGGCCGTTTGCCCTAGCGATGGCAGTCAGCGCATCGATTTCGTCCAGCGTGTAGACCGTGCCGGTCTCGGTTGCCTGTGTCAGCGTGACGGCGGCGGCGCGGCCGTGATGCAGGCTGTCCTGCGGGAAGCCGGCGATGCGGGCGGCGAGCGCTTCCGGGGTCATCTTGCCGTCCGGCCCTTCGACCGGGATCATGCGCATGCCCGAGAGGAAGTCCGCGCGCCGCATTCATCCTCGATAACATGGGCTTCGGAATGGGCAAAGACCACGCCGCCAATGCGGGCAATGCTGGCCAGCGACAGCGAATTGGCGGCCGTTCCGGTGGAGACGAAGAAGACCGAGACCTCCGTCTCGAAGATCTCGTTGAAACGGGCCTCGACAGCCTTGTCGAGATCGCTGTTGCCATAGGCTGCGGCGAAACGGGTGGATTCCCGCGCCAGACGTTCGTTGATCGAAGGATGGGCGCCGGCCCAGTTGTCGGAAGAGAAGAACATGGATGCACCTGAAGAGGGATTTTGAAAAGCTGCCCGGACTTTAAGAATTTTGGCGGGCCGATCAATGCCGAAAGCGGCGGCTTAAAAGTGGACATATGCGCTCAGCAATTATTGCGAGATGGCGTGCATTCGGGCGCAATAAAGTTACGTCATTTGCCGGTATCGGGCAATTTCGGGTCGAGATTCGCGCTGCCCCCGCGTGGCGGCCTCTTGTTAAGAAGTGTGAACTGTGTCATAAATTATGGAAATTAGGTCAGACTTGTTGTCCTATTTTCTGAATTTTGGCGGCCAGGAAGCCTGCTTCTGCCGCTGACGACGATGCCGATCCGGGTTATGCTTGCGCCTCAAGGGTGCGGATTTCGCCGGCGCGGCATTGTCGCATGGAAACGTCGCATGAAAAGCGGATGCGCCCCGGTGTCATCCGCACGATACGAGAAAACGCCACTTTGCCCGCTTCGGAAGCGGCCAACAGGAGGAATGACGATGACGAAGAAGACGATTGGTACGCACTGTCCCACCGACATTGCCGCGCTGGCCCCGGTTGCCTCTGCGGCTCCGGCGAAAGCCGATGAGCGTGTGCCCTTTGTTGCCTCGGGCATTCCGGCTGCGCAGGGGCTTTACGATCCGCGCAACGAGCACGATGCCTGCGGCGTCGGCTTCATCGCCCATATGAAGGGTAAGAAGTCGCATCAGATCGTTCAGGACGGCCTGTTCATCCTCGAAAACCTCACCCATCGCGGCGCCGTCGGCGCAGATCCGCTGATGGGCGATGGCGCCGGCATTCTGGTGCAGATCCCCGACCGTTTCTTCCGTGAGGAAATGGCAGCACAGGGCATTACCCTGCCGAAGGCCGGCGAATATGCCGTCGGTCATTTCTTCATGCCGCGCGATGCCGAGCAGATCGAGCATTTCAAGCAGGCGATCATCGATGTTATCGCCGAAGAGGGCCAGCAGTTCCTCGGCTTCCGCGACGTGCCGGTCGACAATTCCTCGCTCTCCAAGCGCCGGCGATTGCCGCGACCGAACCCTATCACTGTCAGGTCTTCATCGGCGCCGGTCGCGATGCCGCGACCAATGCCGAGTTCGAGCGTCAGCTCTTCCTGATCCGCAAGGTCATTTCCAACCGCATCTATGACCAGTTTGGCGGTCAGAAACCGGCTTCTATCCGGTGTCGCTGTCGTCCTCGACCATCGTCTACAAGGGCATGTTCCTCGCCTATCAGGTCGGCGCCTATTACAAGGACCTCGCAGACCCGCGTTTTGAAAGCGCCGTCGCACTCGTCCACCAGCGTTTCTCGACCAACACCTTCCCGTCGTGGAAGCTGGCGCATCCCTACCGCATGGTTGCGCATAACGGCGAAATCAACACGCTGCGCTCCAACGTCAACTGGATGGCGGCGCGTCAGGCTTCGGTTTCCTCGCCGCTGTTCGGTGAGCATATTTCCAAGCTCTGGCCGATCTCCTACGAAGGCCAGTCGGATACCGCCTGCTTCGACAACGCGCTCGAGTTCCTGACCCGCGGCGGTTATTCGCTCGCGCATGCGATGATGATGCTGATCCCGGAAGCATGGGCCGGAAACCAGTCGATGTCGAAGGAGCGCAAGGCGTTCTACGAATATCACGCTGCCCTGATGGAGCCGTGGGATGGCCCGGCCGCCGTCTGCTTCACCGATGGCAAGCAGATCGGCGCGACGCTCGACCGTAACGGTCTGCGTCCGGCCCGCTATCTCGTGACCGATGACGATCGCGTCATCCTCGCATCGGAAGCCGGCACGCTGCCGGTGCCGGAAGAGAGCATTATCAAGAAGTGGCGCCTGCAGCCGGGCAAGATGCTGCTGCTCGACATGGAAAAGGGCCAGATCATCTCCGACGAGGAGCTGAAGACCGAGCTTGCCACCCGCCACCCCTATGGCAAGTGGCTGGATCGCACCCAGCTCATCCTTGAAGACCTGAAGCCGGTGGAGCCGCGCGCGCTGCGTCGCGACGTGTCGCTGCTCGACCGCCAGCAGGCCTTCGGCTACACGACCGAAGACACCAAGATCCTGATGTCGCCGATGGCGACGACGGGTCAGGAAGCCGTCGGCTCGATGGGCACGGATACGCCGATCTCGGCCATGTCCGACAAGTCGAAGCTGCTTTACACCTATTTCAAGCAGAACTTCGCGCAGGTGACGAACCCGCCGATCGACCCGATCCGCGAAGAGCTCGTTATGAGCCTCGTGTCGTTCATCGGTCCGCGCCCGAACATTCTCGACCATGAAGGCATGGCAAATGCCAAGCGTCTGGAAGTGCGCCAGCCGATCCTGACCAATGGCGATCTCGAAAAGATCCGCTCGATCGGCCATACGGAAGACCGTTTCGACACCAAGACGCTCGATTTCACCTATGATATCGAGCGTGGCGCCGAAGGTATGCCGGAAATGCTCGATCGCCTCTGCGAGCGCGCCGAGGCGGCCGTCAAGGGCGGCTACAACATCATCGTTCTCTCCGACCGCCAGATCGGCCCGGATCGCATCGCCATTCCGGCGCTTCTGGCGACCGCTGCCGTGCATCATCACCTGATCCGCAAGGGGCTTCGCACCTCGGTCGGCCTCGTGGTCGAGAGCGGCGAGCCGCGCGAGATCCATCACTTCTGTCTGCTCGCCGGTTACGCGCCGAAGCGATCAACCCCTATCTCGCCTTCGACACGCTGACCGACATGCATATGCGCGGCGAATTCCCCAAGGAAGTCGATGCGACCGAAATCGTTTACCGCTATATCAAGGCTGTCGGTAAGGGCATCCTCAAGGTCATGTCCAAGATGGGCATCTCGACCTACCAGTCCTATTGCGGTGGCCAGATCTTCGACGCCGTCGGCCTGAACTCGGATCTGGTCGACAAGTATTTCTTCGGCACCGCCACCTCGATCGAAGGCATCGGCCTTTCGGAGATCGCCGACGAAACCGTCTCGCGCCACCATGCCGCCTTCGGCAAGGATCCGGTTCTGGCTTCGACGCTCGATATCGGCGGCGAATATGCCTACCGTATGCGCGGCGAAAGCCATGCCTGGACGCCGGATGTCGTTGCCACGCTGCAGCACGCCGTGCGTGGCAACAGCCAGGATCGCTACCGCGAGTTCGCCCATATGGTGAACGAGACCTCGGTTCGCATGAACACGATCCGCGGCCTGTTCAAGATCAAGTCGGCAGAGGTTCTTGGCCGCAAGCCCGTTTCGCTCGATCAGGTCGAGCCGGCGGTCGATATCGTCAAGCGCTTCTCGACGGGCGCCATGTCCTTCGGCTCCATCAGCCGTGAAGCGCATACGACGCTTGCGATCGCGATGAACAAGATCGGCGGCAAGTCGAACACCGGTGAAGGCGGCGAGGAGAGCGATCGCTACCTGCCGCTGCCCGATGGTTCGATGAACCCCGAGCGTTCGGCGATCAAGCAGATCGCTTCGGGCCGTTTGGCGTGACCACCGAATATCTGGTCAATGCCGACATGCTGCAGATCAAGGTTGCGCAGGGTGCCAAGCCCGGCGAAGGCGGCCAGCTGCCCGGCCACAAGGTGGATGCGACGGTTGCCAAGACCCGCCATTCCACGCCCGGCGTCGGCCTCATCTCGCCGCCGCCGCATCATGACATCTACTCGATCGAAGATCTGGCGCAGCTGATCTACGACCTGAAGAACGTCAACCCGACCTCGGATATCTCGGTCAAGCTCGTCTCGGAAGTCGGCGTCGGCACGGTTGCCGCCGGTGTTGCCAAGGCGCGCGCCGACCATATCACGGTTGCCGGTTTCGATGGCGGCACGGGCGCATCGCCGCTCACCTCGCTGAAGCATGCCGGTTCCCCCTGGGAAATCGGTCTTGCCGAGACGCAGCAGACGCTGGTTCTGAACGGCCTTCGCTCGCGCATCGCCCTGCAGGTCGATGGCGGTCTGAAGACCGGCCGCGACGTCATCATCGGCGCGCTTCTCGGCGCCGACGAGTTCGGCTTCGCGACGGCTCCGGTCATCGCCGCCGGCTGCATCATGATGCGCAAGTGCCATCTCAACACCTGCCCCGTCGGCGTTGCGACGCAGGACCCGGTTCTGCGCAAGCGCTTCAAGGGCACACCGGAGCATGTCATCAACTACTTCTTCTTCGTGGCCGAAGAAGTGCGCGAGATCCTGGCATCGCTCGGCTTCACCAAGTTCGACGAGATCATCGGCCTTTCCGAACTGCTCGAGAAGGACGACATGCTGGCGCACTGGAAGTCCGAAGGCCTCGACTTCAGCAAGATCTTCCACAAGGTGGAAGCTCCGAAGGAAGAGACCTACTGGACGACCCGCCAGAAGCACCCGATCGACGATATTCTCGACCGCAAGCTGATCGAGAAGGCGCAAGCCGCCCTTGAGAGCAAGGAGCCGGTCGTCATCGAAGTGCCGATCAAGAACGTCGACCGTTCTGCGGGCGCGATGCTCTCCGGCGCGCTTGCCAAGCGCTGGGGCCAGAAGGGCCTGAAGGACGACACGATCCATGTGACGCTGACCGGTACTGCCGGCCAGTCCTTCGGTGCCTTCCTCGCGCGCGGCATCACGTTTGATCTCGTCGGTGACGGCAACGACTATGTCGGCAAGGGTCTTTCGGGTGGCCGTATCATCGTGCGTCCGCCGGAGAACTCGAAGATCGTCGCTGAAAACTCGATCATCGTCGGCAATACCGTTCTCTACGGTGCGACGACGGGCGAGTGCTATTTCCGCGGCGTTGCCGGCGAGCGCTTCTCCGTGCGCAACTCGGGTGCGATCGCGGTTGTCGAGGGCGTGGGCGACCATGGCTGCGAATACATGACCGGCGGTATCGTCGTGGTTCTCGGTGAGACCGGCCGCAACTTCGCAGCGGCATGTCGGGCGGTGTCGCCTATGTGCTGGACGAAGAGGGCGATTTCGCCAAGCGCTGCAACATGGCGATGGTCGAGCTCGAGCCGGTTCCGGAAGAGGACGACATGCTGGAGAAGCTGCATCATCACGGCGGCGACATCATGCACAAGGGACGCGTCGACGTTTCCGAAGACATGACGCGCCACGACGAGGAGCGCCTCTACCAGCTGATCTCCAACCACATGCATTACACGGGCTCGACCCGCGCCAAGGACATCCTTGACCGCTGGACCGAGTTCCGCCCGAAGTTCCGCAAGGTCATGCCGGTCGAATACCGCCGCGCCCTGGTCGAGATGGAACGCATGCGGATGGGCATCGCAGCGGAGTAATTGGTGGTCGATTTATCTTGTGATATGACAGTGTCATATCACAAGATGGAGGCGCGGATGTATCCTTCGGCAAAGGAACGAAAAGCAAAGGTCTTCATGAACGGCCGAAGCCGGGCTGTGCGAATTCCCAGTGATTTCGAACTTCCCGGCGACGAAGTGGTCATTCGGCAGGAAGCGGATGGGATCATCACCATCCGCCCGCAGTTGCGTAAACGGTCTCCGAGTGAACTGGTCGCCTATCTTTCCGAGCTGGAGCCGATTGGTCGAGAGTTTCCGGAGATTGACGACCTGCCGCTTCGGCCCGTGGATCTGGATCTGCCGGAGTGAGCTATTTACTCGACACCAATGTGATTTCGGATCTGATCCGTAATCCCGGCGGTAAGGCTGGCCAGCGAATAGCGCTCCTTCGGGAGGGCGAGCTGATCACCAGCATCATCGTTGCGGCCGAACTGAGATATGGCGTTGCCAAGAAGGGCTCGGAGCGTCTGGCCAAATTGGTGGAATCGGTTCTGGCCGATTTCGAAATTTTGCCTTGGGAAGTGCCTGCCGATGTTCACTACGCAGCCATAAGAGACGGCCTTGGTCGTAGCGGGCAGCCAATCGGTGACATGGACATGCTGATCGCGGCGCATGCACTCGCTTTAAATGCGGTGCTTGTGACGGACAATGAAAGAGAATTCTCCCGCGTGCCGGGATTGAAAATGGAAAACTGGCTGCGATAGCGGCGAAGCAGAGGGAATGACATGGGCAAGGTAACGGGTTTCATGGAAATCGACCGGCAGGTGGCGAAGTATCAGCCGGCCTCCGATCGTATCCGCCATTTCCGCGAATTCACCATTCCGATGTCGGATGCGGAAGTGACGAAGCAGGCGGCGCGCTGCATGGACTGTGGCATCCCCTACTGCCACGGCCCGACCGGCTGCCCGGTGCATAACCAGATCCCGGACTGGAACGACCTCGTCTATAACAACAAGTGGGAAGAGGCGATCCGCAACCTTCATTCCACCAACAACTTCCCGGAATTTACCGGTCGCGTTTGTCCGGCGCCTTGCGAGGAGGCCTGCACGCTGAACCTCGAAGATGCGCCCGTCGCGATCAAGACCGTCGAACAGGCGATTGCCGACAAGGCTTACGAACTGGGCTATATCGTGCCGCAGCCGGCAACGGTGAAGACCGGCAAGAAGGTTGCCGTGATCGGCTCCGGGCCTGCCGGCATGGCGGCTGCCCAGCAGCTGGCGCGCGCCGGCCACGAAGTGCATGTCTATGAGCGTGAGAGCAAGGCCGGTGGCCTGCTGCGCTACGGCATTCCGGACTTCAAGATGGAGAAGAACTTCATCGACCGCCGCGTCGAGCAGCTGACCGGCGAAGGCGTCACCTTCCATTACGGCGTCAATATCGGCGTCGACAAGAAGGTGGAAGAACTGACTGCGGAACATGACGCCGTCGTCTATTGCGGCGGTTCGGAAACCCCGCGTCCGGCCGGCATTCCCGGCGCCGACCTGCACGGCGTCTATGACGCGATGCCCTATCTGGTGCAGCAGAACCGCCGCATCGGCCGCGAAAACATCGACAGCGTCGCCTGGGCGGCCGAGCCGATCCTTGCCGGCGGCAAGCATATCGTCGTCGTCGGTGGTGGCGATACGGCATCCGACTGCGTCGGCACGGCCTTCCGTCAGGGCGCCGTCAAGGTGACGCAGCTCGACATCCGTCCGCAGCCGCCGGAAAAGGAAGACAAGCTTGCCGTCTGGCCGTTCTGGGCCACCAAGATGCGCACCTCGTCCTCTCAGGCCGAAGGCGCGATCCGCGAGTTCCAGGTGGCAACGCTCGAATTCATCGGTGAAGACGGCCAGCTGACCGGCGTGCGCTGCTGCGAAGTGGATGAACGCCGCAAGCCGATCGCCGGCACGGAATTCATCATCAAGCCGATCTCGCCTTTATCGCCATCGGCTTCTCCGGTCCGATGACGACGGGCGTGCTGGCCGAGCTCGAAGGCAAGCTCGACATCAATGTCGACCGCCGCGGCTCGTCCAACGTCGTTGCCAATGAAAAGGACTACAAGACCTCGGTCGACAAGCTCTGGACCGCCGGCGACGTTCGCCGCGGCCAGTCGCTGGTCGTCTGGGCGATCCGCGAGGGCCGTCGAGCGCCCGCGCCATCGACGAGGCGCTGATGGGCTCGACCGTCCTGCCGCGGTAATCGGCCGAAGAGAAAAGAGATCAGGGAGCGGCGTCGCGAAGGCGGTGCCGCTTTCCGCTTTTCGGTAAGGCGAGCAAACCTTCCGTCCGTCATGCTCGGGCTTGTCCCGAGCATCTGTCCACGGTGGGGATGCGGCTTTCGTCTTACCCTTGCGGCGAGCACGAGGATGACGGCAGCGAAGCCGCAAGAGGGGGCTTTGGATTGGGGGCGGCGTCGCGAAAGCGGTGCCGCTCTTTTCGTTTGGGGGGATGATTGCCGTAGCTTCCCTCACGCGAGGTGCGTGAGAGTGGAGGGCGGACGCTGCCCCAAAGCGAGGTTCGCGAGGGCGGAAGGCCGTGATGGCCTATTGTCCGGCTTTCAGCCTGTAATCGTCGACGCGGCCGGCCGGAGCGGTTGAGAGTTCTCCGCGCCTCACGAGTTTTTCACGCGGACTTTCTGCATTATTGGCAGTGGCTGGCGTTGCCAGCGACGAGGCGCCAAGCAGTTCCTTGCCGCCGTCGAGATCGGGGTCGGAGAGGCTGACCGGCTGGACCGTGAGCGGCTGGCCCGGCTCTGCCGGCACGGTCCTGTCGGCGGGATTGACGTTTGCGAGGCCGGGGGCGAGATCGGGGCTCGTCATCTCGCCCAGATGGCGGCGGACGAAGCGTTCGACATAGAAGGCGAGCTTGCGCTTGCCGGCCTTGGTGAAGGTGATGCCGTCCGAGCCGCGCAGGCGCACCTGCTGGCCGTTCATGTCGGAACCGCTGACGACATACTTGCCTTCCTCATCGACGAAACCGTCCCAGACATCGACGAATTCGGCGCCCGCCTTTTCCACCTGATTGCGATAGAGGCCGTTCAGCGTCGCGGCATCGGCCATCATCGAGGGTGACTGGAAGGAGGGGAGGCCGACCCAGAGAAGCGGCAGCTTGCGGGACGTGACGACGGAGATCAGCTTTCCGATGCGCGCGTCATATTCGTCGAACCATTCCTCGCTGCGGAATTTTTCCTTTGCGGTCGGGGTGGTGATCTGCTGGCGATCATTGGCGCCGAGCATGACGACGACGATGGCCGGCTTTTCCTCGTCGAGGATCGACGGCAGCTGGGCGATCCAGTCGAAGTGGTCGTCGCGTACGAGACCGGAGGAGCCATCGCTGCGTTCGCTGACGGTGACGCCGGGTGCCGCCTCGAAGGCAGTTTCCAGCTCGCCGCCCATGCCGCCCGCGAGAAAATCGCCGATGACCAGCACCTTGCGGGCACTTTCGAGCTTGGCGACCGGTTCCGGCTGCGGCGGGGTGGGGGCGGGGACGGCGCGGGGGGCGATCGCACGGATCGAGCCGCGATTGCGCTGCGGCCGGGACGGCATGTCGACGATGGCGCCATCGGGGGCGACGCGCGGGCGTCGTAACGGGGGTAGCGTTCCGGTGGCCGCGGCGGGGCCTCTTCTTCGTAGCGCGGGCCGCCGAAGAGCATGTCGAAGAGGTTGCGCCGCTGCTGGGCGGACGCGGGCTCGATACCTGCCGCCAGAATGAGGAGGGCCGCGAACAGGCGCAGGCGCCTCGCATGTTACGGCGCGCAGGAGCCCGTCCTGCGATGGTCCCTGCATGAGGAATAGTGTCGAACCGGGCCGTCATCGATCTGCGGCTCCTTCCCATTTCGGCCAGAGAGCGTCCACCACATGATCCGGCGGCAGTTGATCTGGACGCCGGTATTCTGAGCGCTGCCTTCGTGATGTCAATGCTGCCGGGATCCGCCGTTTACGACGGCGTCGAGCGGATCCTGATCAGCGCAGGGCATTGAGCAGGGTGCGGGAGGGCTCGCCGCTCTGCTGCATGCCGAGGCGCTGCTGGATTGCCGAGATCGCGGCCTTCGAGCCGGAGCCGAAATTGCCGTCGACTTCGCCATCATAGTAGCCCAGCGCCTTCATACGGTGCTGCAGCTCGAATTTTTCCTTGATGTCGAGCGTGCCGGCCGGTCGCGGCCAGGATTGCTGCATGCCGCCATAGCCGGCGATCTCGTCTGCCAGAAGCCCGACGGCAAGCGCATAGCTGTCGGCGGCGTTGTATTTCTTGATGGTGAAGAAGTTGGACGTCATCAGGAAGGCGGGGCCTTCGGCGCCGGCCATCAGCTTCAGGGTCGCCCGGTCGGAACCACGCGGAAAACCCTTGCCGTTGGGGCGGGCAAAGCCGAGGGCCGCCCATTGGGCGAGCGTCTTCGTCTGGCCGGCATAGCGGGCAGCGCCCGCCGGCAGCACGGCCTCGTAGCCCCAGGTCTTGCCGGTGGTCCAGCCGTTCTTGGCAAGAAGATTGGCGGAGGTTGCAAGCGCATCGGGCACGGAATGCCAGATGTCGCGCTTGCCGTTGCCATCGGCATCGACCGCATAGAGGAGGTAGCTCGTCGGGATGAACTGGGTGTGGCCCATGGCGCCAGCCCAGGAGCCGGTCAGCTGTTTCGGCGCAACATCGCCTTCCTGCAGGATTTCGAGCGCTGCCAGAAGCTGCTTCTTGGCGTAGTTCGAGCGCTTCGGATCGGCCCAGGCAAGGGTCGCCAGCGCCTGAGGCACGTTATGCAGGCGCTCGGGGTTTTCGAGCGCTGCGCCATAGTTGGATTCCATCGACCAGATGGCGAGGAGAATGGTGCGGTCGACGCCGAAATGGCGCTCCATGGCGGCAAGTGTCGAGCCGTAGCGGGCGCCATCTCACGGCCGATCTTGACCGTATAGGGGTTCACGCGGCTATCGAGGTAATCCCAGATCTTCGACTTGAATTCGGGCTGGTAGGCGGCCTTGTCCAGCACTTCCTGATCGGGGCCGTTCACACCGGCAAAGGCGCGCTGATAGGTCTGGCGGGTAATGCCGTTCTTCGCCGCAGTGGCGTAGAAATTTGAAACCCAAGACTTGAAACCCGTATCGGCCCGAGCATCTAACGGGCTGATGGCTGCAACCATGCCGGCGACGGCCAGAAGCGCCAGGGCGCGAAGGTGGGGAGTGCGGATTGTCGTCATCGCGTTTCTTGTCCATTCCTCTCATAGGGCCGGATCCAGCCGAATTGCCACGGCGGGTTAACGATGTAATAACTGAATAGTATCAACAAACCCTTTACCATATTAACGTGTGTCGGGCATTCTTTGTAAAAAGGTAGCAAATTGCGGCTACTCACGAAGAGTTTAACCCGCACTATGAAGTGCTCTCAGGAGGCATGAGTGTCTGAACAACGAAAAATTCGCAAAGCCGTGTTTCCCGTCGCCGGGCTCGGAACCCGTTTCCTGCCGGCTACGAAGGCTGTGCCGAAGGAAATGCTGACGGTCGTCGACAAGCCTGTCATTCAGTATGTGGTCGATGAAGCCGCGGAAGCCGGCATCGAACATTTCGTTTTCGTGACGGGTCGCGGCAAGGGCGTGATCGAAGACTATTTCGACATCCAGTTCGAGCTTGAGCAGATGCTGCGCGAGCGCAACAAGAATGCCGAGCTGACGCTGCTCAACAATATCCTGCCGAAAGCCGGCACGGCGAGCTTCACCCGCCAGCAGGTGCCGCTCGGCCTCGGTCACGCCGTCTGGTGCGCGCGCGATATCGTCGGCGACGAGCCTTTCGCAGTTCTGCTGCCCGACATGATCATGTCGTCGGAAAAGAGCTGCCTGAAGGGCATGGTCGAGCTTTACGACCAGACCGGCGGCAACGTTCTCGCCGTCGAGGAATGCGACCCGGAACAGGCGCACAAGTATGGCATCGTCGGCAAGGGCGCCGGCGTGGGCGATGGCGGCTTCAAGATCACCGAGATGGTCGAGAAGCCGGCCAAGGGCACGGCTCCGTCGAACTTCTTCATCAACGGCCGTTACATCCTGCAGCCGGAGATCTTCAAGATCCTCGAAACCCAGGAGCGTGGCGCCGGCAACGAGATCCAGCTGACCGACGGCATGCTGGCGCTTGCCAAGCAGCAGGAATTTGCCGCCTACCACTTCAAGGGCGAGACCTACGACTGCGGCGCCAAGGATGGCTTCATCCTCGCCAACCTGGCATTCGCCCTGCAGCGTCCGGATATCCGTCCTGCCATCGAAGGCCCGCTGAAGGCGCTGGTCGACAAGATCAAGTAAGGGCTTAGCGCGGGGCAGGCCCCCGCGCATCCGGCCCTTGGTCAACGGAATACGAAAAACCCCTCGCGCGATGTCGCGAGGGGTTTTTTCTTGTTCGCTTTTCAGGAAGATGGCGGCCGGTGTTTCCGGCCACCCTTCGCTTACGTCATCAGACGACCTTGTGGCCCTTGAAGCCGTAATAGGCGATGTAGATGTAGCAAATGATCGGCATGAAGAAGGCTGCCTGGATGCCGATCGTATCGGCAAGGGCGCCTGGACGACCGGCAGGATGGCGCCGCCGACGATGGCGAGGCACAGGATGCCGGAGCCCTGGCTGGTGTGGCGGCCGAGACCCTTCAGCGCGAGGCTGAAGATGGTCGGGAACATGATCGAGTTGAACAGGCCGATCGCAAGAACTGCCCACATGGCGACATGGCCGGTGGAGAAGATCGTCACGAGCAGCAGCAGGGCTGCCACGACCGCATTGAAGGTGAGCGCCTTGCCGTCATCGACGGAGCGCATGACAAAGGCGCCGATGAAGCGGCCAACCATCGCGCCACCCCAGAAATAGGAGACGTAATGGGCGGCTTCGGCTTCGGTGATGCCTGCAATGTTCGGGCTCGACAGGAAGTTGACGAGGAAGCTGCCGATGGAGACTTCACCGCCGACATAGACGAAGATGCCGATCGCGCCGAGCACGAGGTGACGGTAGGACCATGCGGAGGGACGGTCTGCACCTTCCGCCGAGGCAACCTCTTCTTCTTCGACATGCGGCAGCTTCAGGGCTGCAAAGATCGCTGCGAGAACGAGGAAGGCAATTGCCAGGATCAGGTAGGGGAAGCGTACTGCGCCGGCTTCAGCAACACGGGCAATTTCGATCTGCTCGGGCGTTGCATTGGTGACGGCGCCGGTTGCGGCCGACAGGATCAGGAATGCGCCGAAGAGCGGTGCAATCGTGGTGCCGAGCGCGTTGAAGGCCTGGGTCAGGGTCAGGCGGCTTGCAGCCGTTTCAGGTGCGCCGAGTTCCGTGACATAGGGGTTGGCGGCAACCTGCAGTACGGTGACGCCGGCCGCAAGAACGAAGAGGGCGCCAAGGAAGAGGCCGTAGACGCGGTAGCTGGCAGCCGGGATGAACAGCGCGCAACCGATGGCGGCGATCACCAGGCCGACGACGATGCCCCACTTGTAGCTGATGCGCTTGACGAGCGCGCCGGCCGGCAGCGAGACGATGAAGTAGGCGCCGAAGAAGCAAAGCTGGATGAGCATCGACTGCGTGTAGTTCAGCGAAAACACGTTCTTCAGATGCGGGATCAGGATGTCATTGAGGCAGGTGATGAAGCCCCACATGAAAAACAGCGACGTCAGCGCAATCAATGCGAACTGATAATTGTTGGAAGCCGCCCCGATACCGGAGGCAGCCTTGCCTCCCCCCTGGGAGCCACCGCTTGAATAACTAGCCACGATATAATCCTCTCAATGACACTGGCGGCCCGATCGTCTCCATAGACAGGGCGCCACACGGTTCTCCGCCGCAACCACGTATATGTTGCAGTTGCGTTGTCTTGGGAAGGCTGAATCTGTTGTTGTAACGTCACAAATGCCTGCTGGACCTGCGCCCTGAGGCTGTATCAGTTTGCTGCATGCAGATGATAAATTGTGCTCATGCTGATGCGGTGTGCAGAATGCGCGCCTAATTTTCCAGCAAAATCAAAGGTGGAGCGCACGCAAAGCGCGAGTGTCCGGCGCCCGTGTCCGGCATGGTTGGCGTTCAAGTCGTTTGTGGCAATTTTGACGGTTTCGCACAGATTTTTTGCGTTTGCGAAGATTTTTGAGCCCGGACATGCCCGCAAAGGCCCCGGCGGAAGCCCTTGCCGCAGCCTTGGCAGGCCCGGTTTGCGGCGTCGTCAGCGCTTGAGTGTCAGCCCGACGCGGCGCGCAGGATGTTCTGCTGCGTGCTGCCGGTGGTCCATTCATATTCGAGATCGCCGGTCAGATCGAGGTAGCGATTGATGTTCCAGGTGAAGCCGGTGCCGGCAAGCCAGGTCACATCGTCACCGACGGACGGGGAGAAATCACGGTAGGTGGCGCCGGCCGTCAGTCTTGCGATCAGGTTGTCGCGCATCTCATAGGCGAGCGCCGAATTCAGCTGATATTCCACCCAGCCGCTTTCACCCGGAACGGTGGCATCCTGCACGGTGGTGCGCAGGCCGGTGTCGATCGTCGTGCCGCGATGCGGCGACCAGGTGAGCTGGCCGTTGAAGGTCACGCCGTCGACATTGTTGAGCCGGCTGTCTTCGTAATCGGTGAACTGATAGCCGGTGCCGAGCTCGCCGCGCAGCTTTTCGCCGAAATCGAACTGGATGCCTGTGCGGGCCGCATAATTCTGCGACGAACGCTCGTAGCCGTAGAGGTCCTGCTTGCTGTCGTAGAACGTATGACCCGCCGCCACTTCGAGATAGGGAATAAGCGCGGGAGAGACCTCGTAGCCGAGCCTCAGGCGGCCATCTATGCCGGTGCGGTCGCGGGTTGCGTTGGAAACCGTGGTGCCGTCCGAGAGCGTCGCATCCGTATAGGTGAAGCGGCTGGCATCGATTGCGGCCAGCGCATGGACCTTGCCGATGGCGCGCTCGATCGAGGCACCGGCATCGTATTCGTGCACGCCGGCCTGTTCGGCGGCGGCGCCGATGGCGTTCGGATCGTCGTTATCCTCGCGGGTGAAGCTGTAACCGGTCGTCAGATGCGCCGTCGTCTGGTCGGAGAGATCAAGCCGCAGATCGGCATTCAGGCGGCCCTCTGGGCTGAGGTCGCTTGTGCCGCCGTGATAGTTCTTCTCGAGCGTCAGCTCGCCATTGACGGTCAGCGAATGGCGGGACCAGTCGGACTGGAGATTGCCGCGAATGCCGGTCGTCAGGTAGTCGCGGTTCTGCTTCTCGCTGCCGGTGCGGGTGATCTCGGTATTGATGTTCTGGCTGATCGAGGGGCGCAGCAGGAAGGAGCCGACGCGGATGCCCGTCGGATCGACCGGCTGGCGCGGCAGGGGCTGTTCATCGATCGGCTGTTCGCCGATGTCGAGCGCATCATCGGCAGTCTGGTTGAGGTCTTCCGGCTCCGTCTGCTGGGCTGCGGCAGGCGTCGCGGCGGGCTGGCCGTCGGCTGCCGCTGCGTTTGGATCGGTGCCGGCATCCGTCGTGCCATCGGAGGTGAGCGAAGGGCGAAGCGTGCTCGACGACGTGCCATATTGCGCGCCGGTGGTGGCCGTTGCCGTGCCGGCGGTGCCGAACTGGTTCGGGTTCAATGCAGGAAGCGTGCTGCTGCTCGTCGGAAACAGGCTCTGCGCGCTGGCGACAGACAAGGGGCCGGCGCCCAGGCTCACGAGTGCCGAGCAGGCAAGCGCCGAGCAGGCAAGCATCAGGGCATGGGCCCTGAGACGGCGACGTGGCGCCGCGCCTGTGGTCTTGATCGTCTTCATGGGCCTGCCTGGGCAAATGGAATGCTTTCCGAAAGGTAAAGCAGGCTGGTTAATGATTGGTTTCGCCCGATACCTCTGTTAGCAATTTATCATGTACCTTGCGTGGTGATGGACTTGGCAAGCGAAAAGGTCTAAGCCAGCGCCATGATCAAGAGAGCCCTGCAACTCGTTGAAAACGACGTGGTCGAGTCCGCTTCGCGGACGATCGAATTTGGCCGGCAAGGCCTCGATGCGCTGGATGAGGCGCTGAAAGCCGGTCTTGGCGACAGTTTTCGCAATGTGATCGAACTGATCGGCGGGATCGACGGGCGCGTCGTCATCACCGGCATTGGCAAAAGCGGCCATATCGGGCGCAAGATTTCCGCGAGCCTCGCATCGACCGGAACGCCGTCCTTCTTCGTCCATCCGGTTGAGGCCAATCACGGCGATCTCGGGATGATCACGTCCAATGACGTGGTTCTGGCGCTCTCATGGAGCGGCGAGACGGCCGAGC
Source organism: Shinella sp. UYSO24 (assembly GCA_902167985.1). Lineage (GTDB taxonomy): Bacteria > Pseudomonadota > Alphaproteobacteria > Rhizobiales > Rhizobiaceae > Neorhizobium. Next base: position 6,448 of record CABHNZ010000004.1, on the reverse strand, counting down.
TGCAGGGCATCGTGTCGTTCACGCGGCGCTTTTCCATTCCGCTGATCGCGATGACCTCCGGCGAAGAATCGACGCTTGGCCGCGAAGCCGATTTGCTACTGCTTCTGCCGAAGGCGCAGGAAGCCTGTCCGCATGGTCTGGCGCCGACAACCTCGACGCTGATGCAGCTGGCGCTGGGCGATGCGCTTGCCGTGGCGCTGCTCGAAGCGCGCGGCTTTTCTGCGACCGATTTCCGGGTCTATCATCCGGGCGGCAAGCTCGGGGCGATGCTGTCGCATGTCAGCGACCTGATGCATTCCGGCGACCGGGTGCCGCTCATCAACAAGGGCATGCTTATGCCCGACGCGATCCATGAACTGGCACAGAAGAAATTCGGCTGCGTCGGCGTGATCGACGAGGATGGCCGGCTCTGCGGCGTGGTGACGGATGGCGATATCGCCCGTCATCTCGACATCGACCTGCGCACCGCAATCGTCGACGACGTGATGACGCCGAGCCCGAAGACGGTCGGCAAGGAAACGCTGGCGACGGCTGCCATGGCGCTCCTCAACAAATATTCGATCGGTGCCTTGATCGTCACCGATCAGGATCGCCGCCCGATCGGCATCGTGCATTTCCACGATCTGTTGCGCGCAGGCGTGGCTTAACGGGCCTGCCTGCTCGCTCTCTTCACGCGGAAGGGCCGGGCTCGACTGCTGCGACCGTCAGGTCGCTGCCATGGGCGGCGACCACTCTGACGCGGGTTCCTGCGGCGATATCCGTGCCGTTCACCGGCCACCATGTATCATCCAGCCTGATGCGGCCGCGCCCTTCGCGGATCGGTTCCTGTAACGTCGCCGTGCGGCCGACCAGGCCTTCGGTGCGGCGGTTGAGCATGGGTTCGTCGGATTTCTGCCGGCCGGCATAGAAGCTGCGGCCAAGAAGCGCGAAGACGACCGACAGCATCGCAAAGAGCAGAAGTTGCACCTGCCAGACCCAGAAGCTGCTGGCATCGAGCGCCACCGAGAGCGCACCGACGACGATGGCGGCCGCACCGATCCAGATCAGAAAGACGCCGGGGGCGGCAAGCTCTGCGGCCAGAAGGATGAGGCCGAGCACCCACCAGGCCCAGGGACCGAGACCGGCAATGAAGGAGGCGATCATGGCCGCCTCACGTATTGTCGGAGGAAGTGGGCGGGACGGGCGGCATGAAAGTGTTGCGGGCGCCGACCGCCGGTGTCGTGCGCTGCGCCTGCTGGCTGCTGCGCGGCGCAGCCGGAGCCGGGCCGCCATTCGGATTATCGCCGAAGACTTCCCGGGCGATGGCGCCGATGCCGCCGAGCGAGCCGATGAGCGAGGAGGCTTCGAGCGGCATCAGCACGACTTTCGCATTGGTGCCCTTGCCGATTTCCATCAGCGCCTCGGTGTATTTCTGCGCGACGAAATAGTTGATTGCATGCACGTCACCGGCGGCGATGGCTTCGGAGACGAAGCCGGTTGCCTTGGCTTCTGCCTCTGCCAGTCGCTCGCGGGCTTCCGCCTCGCGGAAGGCCGCTCGCGCTCGCCTTCGGCCTTCAGGACGGCAGCCTGCTTGGCGCCCTCGGCGCGCAGGATCTGGGCGTTGCGGGCGCCTTCCGCCTCCAGTACCAGCGCGCGCTTTTCGCGTTCCGCCTTCATCTGGCGGGCCATGGCATCGACGAGGTCGGTCGGCGGGCGGATGTCCTTGATCTCGATGCGCGTGACCTTGATGCCCCATGGGCCGACGGCATCGTCCACCACATGCAAAAGCCGCTCGTTGATGACATCGCGGTTGGAAAGGAGCGCATCGAGATCCATCGAGCCCATGACCGAGCGGATATTGGTCATCGTCAGGTTCTGGATCGCATATTCGAGATTGGTGATCTGGTAGGCGGCCTGCGCCGGGTTCAGGACCTGATAGAAGGCGACGGCATCGGCTGCGACGCTGGCATTGTCCTTGGTGATGACTTCCTGTGTCGGGATGTCCAGCACCTGTTCCATGACATTCATCTTGGAACCGATGCGCTCGATGAAGGGGGTGATCAGGTTGAGGCCGGGATCGAGCGTGCGGGTATAGCGGCCAAAGCGCTCGATGGTGAAGCGATAGCCCTGCGGCACGATCTTGATACCGGCAAACAGGGTGAGGATCGCCACCACGACGATCGCGATGACCACATAATCGAAGCCGCCCAACATCAGATAACCTCCCGTAGAATTTCTTATATCCAATCAGGCGCAATCTAGGAGAGCGGGGCGCTCTTCACAAGCGCCGCTTGCCCCCGTGGACGCTCCGGGCTTCACAAGCGGGAGCGAAGGGTCTATGAGGGCGCCGATAACCGGTCGCAGCCTACCCGGACAAAACAAGGACAAAGATATGAAGACCATTGTCGTCTGCTCCGGCGGACTGGATAGCGTTTCGCTTGCCCACAGAATAGCCGTCGAGCAGGAATTGCTCGGGTTGATCTCCTTCGACTACGGCCAGCGACACAGAAAAGAACTGGATTACGCGGCAGCCTGCGCAACACGGCTCGGCGTTTTCCATCAGATCATCGACATGCGAGCCATCGGCAGCCAGCTCACCGGCTCGGCGCTGACCGATGATGTCGACGTGCCGGACGGGCATTATGCCGAAGAGACGATGCGCGTCACCGTCGTGCCGAACCGCAATGCGATCATGCTGACGGTCGCTCGGGGTGGCTGCGGCGCGCGGGGCGGATGCGGTGGCGATTGCCGTTCATGGCGGCGATCACTTCATCTATCCCGATTGCCGGCCGGGCTTCATCGATGCATTCCAGGTGATGCAGAACCATGCGCTCGATGGCTATGCCTCGGTCAAGCTGATGGCGCCCTATGTCAACGGTTCCAAGGCGGATATCGTTACCGATGGCGCCAAGCATGCCACGCCGTTCGTCGAGACGTGGTCCTGCTACAAGGGTGGCGAAACCCATTGCGGCCGCTGCGGCACCTGCGTGGAACGGCGCGAAGCCTTTCACCTTGCCGGTGTCGAAGACCCGACGACCTATGCCGATCCGGAGTTCTGGAAGGCTGCGACCGCAGGCTTTCAGGCCGAAGAGGTCCGCTGATGTACCGGATCACCAAGGAATTCCACTTTTCCGCCTCGCATCAGCTAACGCATCTGCCGGCAGATCATCAATGCGCGCGGCTGCACGGGCATAATTACATCGTCGTCGTCGAACTGGCCTCCGCCGAACTCAACGAAGACGGTTTCGTGCGCGACTATCACGAGCTTGCGCCGCTCAAACGCTATATCGACGACGAATTTGATCACCGGCATCTGAACGAGGTGCTCGGGCATGACCGGGTGACGTCGGAATATCTCGCCAAGCATTTTTACGACTGGTGCAAGGCGCGCCTGCCGGAAACGACCGCGGTGAAGGTCAGCGAAACGCCGAAGACATGGGCGGAGTACCGGCCTTGAGCGGCGCGGTTCTCGTGGAGAAGGCGGACAAGATCCGCATCAGCGAGATCTTTGGTCCGACTATCCAGGGCGAGGGCATGCTGATCGGTCAGCCGACCGTGTTCGTGCGCACCGGCGGCTGCGATTACCGCTGTTCGTGGTGCGATACGCTGCATGCGGTCGACAGCGCCTATCGCGACCAATGGGCGCCGATGGGTGTCGAGGAGATCTGGGGCGAGGTTTTCAAACTTTCGGGGGGTGTGCCGCTGACGGTGTCGCTGTCCGGCGGCAATCCGGCGATCCAGCCGCTCGGCGGGCTGATCCGTCGCGGCAAGCGGGATGGCTACCGGTTTGCGATCGAGACGCAGGGGTCTGTGGCGCGCGACTGGTTTGCCGATCTCGATTTTCTCGTGCTCTCGCCAAAGCCGCCGTCGAGCGGCATGGAGACGGATTGGGATGTGCTGGCCGACTGTCTTGCCGCCGCCCGCGGGAAAACCGCCGGCGGCTCTGTGGACGGCTCCTCCGGCCCGCGGATCGGCCTGAAATTCGTCGTGTTCGATGATGCCGACTATGACTTTGCGAAATCGGCGTCGGCGCGCTTTCCCGATCTTCCGGTCTATCTGCAGCCCGGCAACCACACACCGCCACCGCCCGACGATGACGATGCGCGCATCGATCTTGACGGGATCATGGACCGGATGCTGTGGCTCGTCGACAAGGTGACGGAGGATCGCTGGTTTTCCGCGACCGTGCTGCCGCAGCTGCATGTGCTTCTATGGGGAAACAAGCGCGGGGTCTGACCTATTCCGCGTAGATCATCTTCTTCGTCATGCCGCCATCGACGGTCAGGACCTGCCCGGTGACGAAGCCGCTTGCGCCAGATAAAGGACGGCATCGGTGATATCCTGCGGGCGACCGACGCGGCCTGCCGGATGTTGCGCCTCATCCTCTTCGGACAGTTCGGTGGCATTGGTGATCCAGCCCGGTGCAATCGCGTTGACGCGGATCTTTGGGCCGAGGCTGACGGCAAGCGCATGGGTGAGCGCCACGATGCCGCCCTTGGAGGCGGCATAGGCTTCCGAATTCTTTTCCGACTGGAAGGCGCGGGTGGAGGCCATGTTGAGAATGGCGCTGCCGGACGGCATCAGCGGGGCGGTTGCCCGCGTCATCAGGAAGGTGCCGGTGAGGTGGCTGTCGGTGATGCGGCGCCAGTCGGCGAGTGAGAGATCGAGAAGCGGCGTGCCGAGCGCGCCGGCGGTCGCACCGGCATTGTTGACGAGGAGATCGATCGTCTCCCAGCCGAGTTCGGCAATCGATATCTCGACCGAGGCCTCGTCGGAGACGTCGCATTCGATGGCGCGCACGCCATCGATCACATGGGTTTTCCCGGCCATGTCGAAAGAGGCAACCTCATAGCCGGCGGCAACCAGGCCTGCGCAGATACCGGTTCCGATCAGGCCGGCACCGCCGGTGACGATTGCTCTCTTCATGACATGACCTTTCTTCTCTTGCCTTACACCCAGCCCTGAAGCTCGCGGCGCACGACGGTTTCGAGAACGTTCATGCCGTCCTCGCTGTCGTTGAGGCAGGGGATATGGACGAATTTCTCGCCGCCGTGATGCATGAAGATCTCGCCGGCTTCACCGGCAATCTCTTCCAGCGTTTCCAGACAATCGGAGACGAAGCCAGGGTTCATGATGGCGACGCGCTTGATGCCTTCGCCGGCGAGAGCCTCCATCGTCTTGTCGGTATAGGGCTGCAGCCATTCTTCCGGCCCGAAACGGGACTGGAAGGTGATGCGCAGCTGCTTTTCCGTATAGCCGAGTTCCTCGCGCAGCAGGCGGGCCGTCTTCTGGCAGTGACAGTAATAGGGGTCGCCGGCCTTGAAATAGGATTGCGGGATGCCGTGGAACGAGGTGATCAACAGCTGCGGCTCCCAGTCGAGGGTGGCGAGCGTCCTGCGCACCGAGTTCGCAAGTGCCGTGATATAGGCCGGATCGTCGTGATAGGGCGCAACCGTGCGAAGCGCCGGCTGCCAGCGCAGCTTCATCAGGTGCTCGAAGGCCTTGTCGTTGACGGTCGCGGTGGTCGAGGCGGCATATTGCGGATAGAGCGGGAAGAGCACGATCTTCTCGCAGCCCTTTGCCTTCAAGGCATCGATACGCTCGGCGATCGACGGCTTGCCGTAGCGCATGCCCCAGTCGACCTCAACATTGGGCAGATCCTTCAGGCGTTCCGCCATCAGCTCGCCCTGGCTGCGGGTATAGGTGCGCAGGTAGCTCTCGTTCAGATCCTTGTTCCAGATCGCCTCATAGGCCTTGCCGACCTTCTGCGGGCGCTTGTTGAGCACGATGCCGTAGAGGATCGGGTACCAGTAGAGCCTCGACCATTCGATGACGCGCTTGTCGGAGAGGAATTCCGCCAGATAGCGGCGCATCGACTTGTAGTCGGTGCCGTCGGGCGTGCCGAGATTGACGAGAAGCACGCCGACCTTGCCGAAGGTGACTTTCGGGTGGGCGGCGGGGAGCGGGAAAGTGACGGCGTCATCGCAAAATGTCCGGCTTTTTCAATGGGGTTCAGCCGTGACTACGCGGCCGCAACACATTCGGTTCTATCGGTTGGGCTCTATGTAGAAATAAAAGACGGCCCGGGAAAGCCCCGAGCCGTCTGTTCTCGCGAGACAGATCGTCCCGATCGGACGATCTGTCGGTCGGCGTCTGCGATGCTCTTACTTCGCCGGCAGTTCCAGCACGTCGCCGATCTCGATGTGGTTCGGGCGGCGCAGCGTGTTGGCCTTGGCGATCTTCGTCCATTCCTCGCCATTGGCGTAATGGCTCTCGGCGATCTTCCAGAGCGAGTCGCCCTTGACGACCGTGTATTTGGTCGGGCCGGCCGGGGTGGCTGCGGCGGGTGCTGGGGCAGGGGCCGGTGTTGCAGCCGGTGCGTTGCAGGGGCGGGTGCCTGTGGCGGCGGCCAGAGGTCTCGTCGATGCGATAAAGGAGGCGCGGCTGCTTCTGCAGACATTTCCCGAGG
>CABHNZ010000003.1 GCA_902167985.1 Shinella sp. UYSO24 | reverse complement strand
ACTATGTGCTGCAATGCCTCGACTATCTCGACAATATCGACATCTACAAGGACCGGATCCGGATGTTCCACGTCAAGGATGCCGAGTTCAACCCGACGGGCCGGCAAGGTGTCTATGGCGGCTACCAGAGCTGGGTGAACCGTGCCGGGCGGTTCCGTTCTCTGGGTGACGGTCAGGTGGATTTTGGCGCGGTCTTTTCCAAGATGACGGCCAATGGCTTTGACGGCTGGGCGGTGGTGGAATGGGAATGTGCCCTGAAACATCCCGAGGACGGCGCTCGCGAAGGGGCGCAATTCGTTCGGAACCATATCATCCGCGTCACCGAAAAGGCCTTTGACGATTTTGCCGCCGGCGGGACAGACCACGCGGCCAACCGGCGGATGCTGGGGCTCTGAGCTTTTCCCGGCTCCCGCCAAACATTTCATCACAGATCGGAAGCAGGTTCAGCATGACAATCGAAGCTTCATCGCAATCGGAGCAGACATCCCGTATCCGGCTCGGCATGGTCGGCGGCGGCTCGGGCGCCTTTATCGGTGCGGTTCATCGGATCGCGGCAAGGCTCGACGACCGGTTCGAACTGGTGGCCGGCGCGCTCTCATCGACGCCTGAAAAGGCGGTGCAGTCGGGCCGCGAACTCGGGCTAGACCCGTCGCGAACCTATGAGAGCTATAAGGACATGGCGATCCGGGAGGCGCGTCTGAAGGATGGCATAGAGGCCGTGTCGATCGTCACGCCGAACCATGTTCACTACGAGGCCGCCAAGGAATTCTTGAAGCGCGGCATTCACGTCATCTGCGACAAGCCGCTGACTTCGAACCTTGCCGATGCGAAAAAGCTGAAGAAGCTGGCGGATGAAAGCGACGCGCTTTTCATCCTCACCCATAATTACACCGGCTACCCGATGGTGCGACAGGCACGGGAGATGGTGGCGAATGGCGAACTCGGCACGCTGCGCATCGTGCAGGTCGAATATCCGCAGGACTGGCTGACGGAGGCGGCCGAGACGGCCGGCTCGAAACAGGCGGAATGGCGCACCGATCCGGCCCGCTCGGGTGCCGGCGGCTCCACCGGTGACATCGGCACGCATGCCTACAATCTTGCCTGCTTCATCACCGGGCTGACGCTGCAAAGCCTTGCAGCGGATCTCGACAGTTTCGTCGATGGCAGGCGGCTCGACGACAATGCCCATGTTCTCCTGCGCTTCAATGACGGGGTAAAGGGCATGCTCTGGTGCAGCCAGGTTGCGCCCGGCCATGAAAACGGGCTGAAGATCCGTGTCTATGGCACGAAGGGCGGCATAGAATGGGTGCAGGCCGATCCCAACTATCTCTGGTACACGCCGTTTGGCGAGCCGAAGCGGCTGATGACCCGCAACGGTGCGGGAAGCCACGCAAGTGCGGCGCGCGTATCACGCATACCCTCCGGCCATCCGGAAGGCTATCTCGAAGCCTTCGCGACGATCTATACGGAAGCGGCACACGCAATCGATGCGAAGCGGCGTGGCGTGGCGCTCGACCCGGCCGTGACATTCCCGACCGTCGATGACGGCGTCAAGGGTGTGGCATTTGTCGAGGCCTGCGTTGCCTCCTCGAAGAAAAACGGTGCCTGGGTGACGCTCTGATACCGGCTGGCAAACGGCGGGCAGCGAGACGTATGCTCACACCCACAGGTGCGGCTTCGATCTGAACATGCAGAGGGTGGATATGCGGGACTCGATCAGGGTACTTTTGTCGGCAGGGCTTGGGTCGCGGCAGTTGGAGGGCCTGCGCTGATTACGGTTCGCGACGGATCGATCATCGATATCACCTCGCGAGAAGCCCCGACGATGCGCGACCTCATGGAAATGGAGGATCCCGCGAGTTTTGCCCGGCAGGCACCGGGACGGGTGATTGCCCGGCTCGATGCCGTCTACCCCGAAGACAAAGCCGAGGGGGTCGCGCTTCTGTCACCGATCGACCTCCAGGCGATCAAGGCCTGTGGCGTCACCTTCGCCCGCTCGATGCTGGAGCGTGTCATCGAGGAAAAGATCGGCGGCGATCCGGCCAAGGCGGATGCCATGCGCGCCACCTTGAAGGAGCGCATCGGGTCTGACCTTTCGACAATTGTTCCGGGCTCCCGGGCCGCTGCGGATCTCAAGGCAGAGCTGTCGTCGCATGGCATGTGGTCGCAATATCTGGAAGTCGGCCTTGGGCCGGATGCCGAGGTGTTCACCAAGTCGCAGCCCATGTCTTCCGTCGGGCATGGGGCGGATGTCGGCATTCATCCGGCATCACAGTGGAACAATCCCGAGCCCGAGATCGTACTTGCCGTCGATAGCAGCGGCCGCATCCGTGGCGCGACCCTTGGCAACGACGTCAATCTGCGCGACGTAGAGGGGCGATCGGCCCTGCTTCTCGGCAAGGCGAAGGACAATAACGCCTCCTGCTCGATCGGCCCGTTCATTCGCCTATTCGACGAGACGTTCACGCTCGATCATGTCCGCACCTGCGAGCTTGCCCTGACGATCAGGGGCGAGGATGGTTTTCTGCTGGAAGGCCATAGCTCGATGCGCGAAATCAGTCGCGATCCGCAGGATCTCGTCACCCAGACGATCGGCCCGCATCACCAGTATCCTGACGGGCTTGTCCTTTTTCTCGGAACGATGTTTGCACCCGTGAAAGACCGGGAAGCGCCGGGCAAAGGTTTTACACACAAGCCGGGTGATATCGTAACGATCTCGACCGATGCGCTCGGTTCTCTGCGAAACACGGTTCGCCTGTCCACCGATTGCGCGCCATGGACATTCGGTGCCTCGGACCTGATGCGCAACCTCGCCGGTCGGCAATTGCTGTGATCCGATCACGGGAGAAGCCATGACGCCTTGCTTTCGCCAATCCTTCTATCCAATACTCGCAGACGGAAGCCCGTAAGCTTCGTCGCGTGCGTGTACAGGGTTGGAACGTGGCCTGGTGGAAATGTAGTCGATCGGGCCAGGCATGCTGCCCGCCGCAAGGTGGCATGAAAGCCGTTGCCGATCTGTCTCGAATGGAAGCGTACCACGATCAGCTGGATATGGCTCGCCCATTGCCCATAGTGGCCGCCTGATCGGCGTTGCGGCACTCGTTTACCTCCTGTCGGCACCAGTCTCCTTTGCAGCAGGGACGGATACCGCGACTGGCACCGGAAGCACACCCGACGAGACGGACGGATGGATCATCACCTTGAGCGGAAGCCTCGAATACGGGCCGCGCTATCCGGGTTCGTCGAAGGGTAGCCTTGGCGGCGCGCCGTCTTTCGACTTTCGGCGCTTCGGTGATCCTGACGAGAACAGCGCAGCTGATGACAATCTCGATTACAGTCTCCTCGATCTCGGACGCTTCGAAGCCGGCCCCGTTCTCGGCTTTCGCGACAGGCGATCGATTGCCGATGATAGCCGTCTTGATGGGCTGCATACGATCGACTGGAGCGTGGATCTCGGCATCTTCGCGCAATATTGGCTGGTGCCGGATAAATTGCGGCTTCGAACCGAGGTTCGGCAGGCTCTTTCGAATGGCAGCGGCCTTGCCGTCGACATGGGTGCGGACTGGTTTATCGAGCCTTCGGAAGGCTGGACCTTCTCGGTCGGCCCTCGCCTCTCCTTCGGCAACGGACGCTATATGAAACAGTATTTCAGCGTCTCGGGTCGGGAGGCCGCCGCAAACGGTCAGGTCACGCCTTATGATGCAGGCGGCGGCCTGAAATCGGTCGGCGCAATGATCTCCGCCAGCTACGACCTTACCCCGACCTGGAACATCCAGGTCTATGATCGCTTCGACAGGTTGCTGGGGGATGCCGCGGACAGTCCTCTGACGCGCACATTCGGCAGCGCCAATCAGAACATCATCGGGATTTCGCTCAGCAAATCCTTCGCCGTCAGGTTCTGATATCCCGGCCGGGCGTTGCGCCGGCCTCGTCGGCACCCGTGTGAGACGGCATTTCGCTGCTTCCCAGATACCAGACGCCCAGCAATATCAAGGCGCTGCCAGCGATGTCGGTCAATCGGGCCGGTTCGCCGTAACCAAGCCAGGCAATAGCGATGACGAGCACATAGCTCACCGCCGACAGCGGGAAGGCAATGCTGAGGTCAAGCTCGGAGAGCACGGTCATCCAGATGGCGAAACAGACAACCTCAGCGACAATGGCAAGGCCGAACCACGGTGAAACGGCGAGCTGTTCCAGCCAGCCATAAACCCCTCCCGCAAGAGCCTCAGCACTTTCCTTCAGAAAAATCTGCTGCAGCGTGTTCAGAACCGGGATCAGCAGCCAGACGGCGCGGAAGGATTTCATTCTTCCGCCCCCGCCGTGGCACCGTCATCACCCGCCAGATAAGGCGCGATGCGCTTCAGAACGGCGTGGATGATCGGATTGGCGTGCCGGAACAGCATGGTATTTTCAGTCAGCTGGCTGCCGAGCCTGACCTTGTTGGCATAATAGGCCTGTCCGCTCTGATACCGCTGAAGGCCGTTATCGAGGCAATAGCGCAAATTCTCGAACCAGCTCAGATAATAGAGATTGTAGGGCCGGCCGCGATCGGCAGCCATACAGAAGAACTTGTCTATGAGCTGCCGGTCGTCGCGGATGAGAAAATTGAAGGCCAGAGCCTCACCATCGACGGAATAGACCGTGCAGAAGGCGCGTTCCGGCATGCGCTCGAGTATGCCGATGAAATATTCCGCCGTCAGATCTTCGAACTGCCATTCGCTACGGGCCCGCGTCTGGCGATAGAGCTCCATGAAGCGCTCTTCAAGATCGCCGAAGGTCGTGATCCTTTCGACCGTCACGGCCGCGCCCGCCTTCAGCTTACGGCGCATGTCCTTGCGCGTGCCGGCGGAGAGACCGGCCAGATAGCCCTCGATATCCACGAAATCGATCGCGCGCCATGCAGTCGGCATGCCGCCGGTTTCCACATAGCCGCGGCGCACGAGCAGATCCGCCAATGGCGGTTCGAGAGGCATCGGCATGTCTTTCAATGCCAGGAGACTGCAGCCTTCGAAACGCGCCATGCTCGAAGCCATCCAGCAACCGCTCGAAAAGCGCTGCCCGTCGCGCCAGCGCGACGACCGGATGAATGCCGATCACGCCATTTTCAGTGCATGGCGAGCCGAGGCATGCCAGCCTGCGCTTCAGGAAGCCCGGATGGATTTTGCGGATGGCGTCGATGCCGGTGTGCAGCCGGCCTCGCGGCAGGGTCGTCTCAAGCGCGTAATCGCACAGGAAGGCAGGCATGGACGCAAGCAGAACACCCGCCTCGCGGACGATGACATAGCGCCAGGAAAAGCCGGCGAGACCAGCCTTTTCGGTCGCCATGAGATAATCATAGCCTTCGGGATTGCCTGGAAAACAGATGTCCCACTCGCACCGCTCGATGTCTTCAAGACTATCGCAGACAGACACTTGCAGATCGATATGAAGGACTGTTCCCGAGCCGATCGGTGAAGTCGTTGCGACGGTCATGCGATCAGATCCCTGCAGCATCGTCAGCCTCGAAATAATCGGCTGTCAGATCAGCCACGACGCCGCGCTGCCGATCGACATGGATCATGTGATAACTGTCATCCAGCCAGTGGAGGCGGTGGCTGCCTCCAATATGCCCGGCGATATATTCGGCATGGGACGGGCCACTCAGGTCGTCCTGACGGGAATGAATGATCAGGGTCGGGGTATTGATGGCAGGCAGCCGGCCCTTCAGATGACGACCAAGCCTGTGCATCTCGAAGAGAGCCTGCGCCGGAAAGGCATCCAGCATGCCCTCTGCCCCCATATTGGCAACCAGCCGCCGCATCCGCTCGTCCTTGATGCCCAGCGAGGCATTTTCCCTAAATTTCAGGCGTCCGAGCCCCGGCACATGGGAAAGCCATCGGAGATGCGAGGAAAGCAGCGGGTAATAGGCCGGCACCTCCCATCCATCGTAATGGAAGCAGGGAGAATAGATCGCCACGGCGCGGATATCGCCAGGCGCATCGGCAGCCGCCATCATGCCGAGCTTGCCACCGACGCATATGCCGGCGGCATAGACCGCATCGACGCGGCTGGACAGGAAGGCGCGAGCCTCCTGCACGCTTTCCAGCCAGTCCTGCCAGCGCGAGCGGCGCAACGCCGCCTCGTCCTTGCCATGGCCCGCAAGCAGCGGCGCATGGACAGTAAAGCCCCGGCGGTTGAGATGGCGAGCGAGAAGCCGCATCTCGGCCGGAGCACCGGTGAGGCCGTGGATCAGCAGGACGCCGCGGCCATTGGTACCTTCTTCATAGATCATCGGACACTCATTCGTTCAAAACCCGCCTGCCCCGACGCAGAGGACGCCGCCGGTGATCAGCGCGATGCCGATCGCCCGGCGTCGATCGATCCGTTCCTTGAAAATCACGGCGGCGCCGAGCGCGATGACGACATAGCTGAGCGCCATCAGCGGAAAGGCGATGGAAAGCGGCACCCGTGCCAGCACACCGGCCCAGGCGACCAGTTCGACCGCCCAGAAGGCGATGCCCACCCATGTGACGGGAACGAGCAGGAAATGCCGGTCATGGCGCATGGCAGCCGACTTGAAGCAAAGCTCGCGGCCGGCCTCGGTCACAATGCAGAAGGCAATCGCACCGATGGCAAGAACATGGGTGTTCATTGCATCGCCTCCGACAGGATTTCGAAGAGCGCGTGATTGGCCGAACCGTTGATATCGCGCGCGACCGCAGCCCGGTGCTGCCGCAGCGGCTGGTCGATCATGATTTCCGCGCGCTTCAACGCCCTGGTCCACAGGGGGCCGCCGTATCGCGGTACAGAATAATCTCCGGTCACATCCGCGCCGATGATGCGATGGCGTTCTGCGATCTGGCCAATGAGCCAGAGAACATAGGGAAGCTGCAGGGCGCCCTGATCCCAGTTGGTGATGGCATCCGCCGGGATAAGTGCATCCTTGTCGACGGTGATGTAGACCGCCTCCGTGCGGATACGGGAGAGCAGCCGGTCGGCAAAATTCTCCTCTCCCAACGTTTCGATCGAAACCCAGTGCAGGTCGGAACCAACCTGCGAAAAACTTGCGCCGGTTCCGAATTTGCCCCTGACCCGGCTCGGCGGATGCCCATAGGGATAGAGTTCGAGCCGGCCGCTGCGCAGCAGATCAAGGTTCGCGCCCTTGCGATCCGGCGACGCAAGATCGTTGCTGCACACGCCAAGCGTGATGATCCTGTCGACCTGCGAATGGCTGGCCGCCGCATTGACCCAGGAGCCGCAATGCATGCCGTTATCGAACTTCACCCAGTCCGGGTGATTGTCGATATGGATCACAGTCACCGGACAGGAGACGGTTTCCAGCGCCTCGGCGATCAGCAGCGCCGTCACGTGATGGAAATCGCCGGACCCCATGAAACAGAGACGCGGCTCATGCCGTCCCCGCCGGGGCAGCCTGTCGATGCTGCGCTTCAGCCTGGACAGCGCGTTATTGCGCCCCCATAGCCTGAGCGAAAGACCGCAGGCCTTTTCGTCCAGTTCGTGAGCGCCGGCCTTGACGGTGGCGCCCACGAAATCCGGCTGCAACTCCAGCGCATCATCGAGATGGAGAAGCACGGTCTGCACGGTATCAGCGCCGTTCCGCGCGGGTGAGCAGCTGATCGAGCAACTCGATGGCCAGCCTAATCTCGTCATGCGAGATCATCAGGTTCGGGGCAAGCGTGATGACGTTCTTGTGGTAGCCGCCGACATCGAGGACGAGACCATACTTGTGGCCGTTGACCTCAAGATTGCCCTTCATGCCTTCGTCGGACATCCAGTCGAGGGTCGCCTTATCCGGCGTATAGCCATCCGCCTGGCAGATCTCCATGCGCAATGCGAGGCCGAGACCATCGACTTCACCGACGATCGCATGGCGGGACTGGAGATCGCGCAGACCATCGAGGAAGAGCGCACCCTTCTCCATGACCTTGGCACCGAAATCCTCCTCTTCGACCATCTTCAGCGTTTCAAGCGCGACAGCCGTGCCCATGGGATTGCTGGCAAATGTCGAATGGGTCGAGCCGGGCGGGAAGATCGTCGGGTTGATCATCTCCTCGCGGGCCCAGATGCCGGAGAGAGGATTGAGCCCGTTGGTAATCGCCTTGCCGAAGACGAGGACATCCGGTGAGACGCCGAAATGCTCGATCGACCACAATTTGCCGGTCCGGTAGACGCCCATCTGGATCTCGTCGACGACGAGAAGGATGCCATGGTCGTCGAGCACCTTCTTCAACTCGGTGAAGAAGTTCATCGGCGGAATGACATAGCCGCCGGTGCCCTGGATCGGTTCGATGTAGAAGGCCGCATATTCCGACTTGCCGGCCTTCGGGTCCCAGACGCCGTTATATTCGCTCTCGAACAGGCGGGCGAATTTCTGCACGCAGTAGTGCCCGTATTCCTCCTTCGACATGCCTTTCGGCCCGCGGAAATGATAGGGGAACTCGATGAACTGCGCACGCTCACCGAAATGGCCGTAGCGGCGGCGGTAGCGATAGCTTGAGGTGATCGACGTCGCGCCGAGCGTGCGGCCGTGATAACCGCCCTCGAAGGCAAACATCAGGCTCTTTCCGCCCGAATAATTGCGCACGAGTTTCAGCGAATCCTCGACCGCCTGCGACCCGCCGACATTGAAATGAACGCGGCCCTTGCGGCCGAATTTCTGCTCCGCATCGCGGGCGATGAGTGCGGCGAGTTCGACCTTCTCGCGGTGAAGATACTGCGAGGCGACCTGCGGCAGCCGGTCAAGCTGACGATGCGCGGCGGCATTCAGGCGCTCGTTGCGATAGCCGAAATTGACTGCGGAATACCACATCTGCAGATCGAGGAAGGGGGTTTCCGTGCTGTCGAAAAGGAATGACCCCTCGCAACCGTTGAAGAATTTCGGCTGCTCCGTGTAATGAACCGTATCGCCGTGGGAGCAATAGGTCTCTTCGAGGACCCGCAGTTCGTCTTCAGAGGGCTCGGTGGCGGGAAGATCGCCGAATTTTGCATGCGCGTTCATAAGAATTCCTTGTCTTTCAAGCTGTTCTATCAAGCTGTTCTGGCCAGTCGGGACGTGCCCTCACGCTCGACCGGAATGTCTGTCTGAGTAATGTCTGTCTGGGTGTTGATGATGAGATCGATCGCGTGCTGGACGTCATCGAAGCCTGGTAGGGATGGAAGGCGATGCCACGGGCCTCGCAATAGGTCGCAAGCTTGGCCTTGGCGAAGACCATCTTCGCCTCGCCGGAGACGCAAAAATCGCTCCGGCCGTCGCCAACATAGAAATGCTCCTGCCGGGTGCTGATGACGCGGCACTTGCAGACGCCAGCGCCGGTACGCAACCGGCGCTGGCGTGAGGCGTGTCCAGGCCATGGCGGGGGCCTTCCTTCGACACGCTGGGGGACAGATGATTGGCAATGATCTCGATGCCGGTAATGCCGTGATTGGCGAGAACCCGACGGATGAAATAGTCTACCCCGTCGCTTACCACGCTCATGCCGATGCCGTTGCGCCGGCAAAAGGCAACGAAATCCGGAAAGCCGGGATCGATCTCGATCGTATCGAGAAAGGCGTCGAGTTCCGGTTGCGTGGCCTCGATCAGCGGGATCTGCGCCCGCATGCATTCCGCAGCGGTTATCTCGCCTTCCGCCCAGGCTCGTTCGAAGCTCTTCCATTCCGGAGCCGCAAATCGCTCCAGAACACTATCGGTGACGTCCTCGATCGCGATCGTTCCGTCGAAATCACAAAATGCATGCATGTCATGCTCCTCGGCTTGCCGAGAAGCATCTAACTGCGCCACCTGAAGGCAGGATTAGGTGAAAATGATGCCAAACTGAATTCGCATATCAGGCAGCGGCGATCTCGAATTCCACCCGCAACCCGTGCATCCAGTCGGATGTAGCCAGCCGCACGTCGATACCCAGCCGGCGGGCGATATCGGAGACGATCGCCAGACCGAGACCGGCACCATCGCTGTCAGTGGCGGCATTCAGGCGGTTGAAGCGATCGAAGGCGCCGGGCCTTTCCTCGGGCGGGATGCCGGGACCGCTGTCGGAAACCGAAACGACCCAGCCCGCTGCAACCGGCTCGACTGCGATGCGGATACGGCCGCCATCCGGCGAGTATTTGATGGCGTTATCGAGAACATTGTCGAGCATGACGCCTAGCAGTGCGCGGTCCGCCATCACCATCGCCTCGGCGCAGGGTGCTACCTCGACGGTAAACCGGCGGCTTGCAAATGTCGGGGCAAAGCGTGCCCGAACGGCTTCGACGACCTCGTCGAGCGACAATCGTTCCAGCTTCAGCGGCTGATGGCCGACACGGGCCATACGCAGCAATTGCTCGATCAGATACATCGCCCGTTCATTGCTGGTGACGAGATCGGCGACGAGCGCCTTGCGCTCCTCTTCCGTTTCCGATCGTTCGAGAAGCTGAAGCAGAAGCTTCGTGCCTGCCTGCGGCGTGCGCAGCTGATGGGCGGCAAGATCGGAAAATTGCCGCTCCATCGCAATCGAGCGCTCCAGTTTCTGCAGAAGACCATTCAACGAATGAACGAGTGGCGACAGATCGCGTGGAAGGCCGGTATTGGAAATCCTCGACAGATCCTCCGAATTGCGGCTGCGGATCTGGGACACGAGATGGTGGATGGCGCGAAGCCCATTGCCGATCGCCAGCCAGGTAATGATGGCGATTACCGGGATCAGAACAAGAAGCGGCAGCGAGAGATTGGCGAGGATGTTGCCGACCAGCGTCTCGCGAAGCTGGATATTTTCGGCAACCTCGATGGCAACGTCGCTATCGGGAATGGGCAGCGAATAGACGCGCCAGAAATCGCCCTGGAATTTTACGTCGGTAAAGCCGGGCTTGAACTGCTTGAGCGCCGAGGGAAAGGCATTGCTGCTTTCAAGCGCCAGCGTATCGCCGCGCCAGGCCCGGTAGGAATGGGCATCGGCATAATCATCGGCATCCTCATTGATCGCCAGCTGGTTATCCATATTGAAGTCGAGATCCGGCACGCGGATCTCCGGCTTTGGTCCACCCGAGGTCAAGGGCCGTTTCAGGAGCGACCAAAGGACATTGGCATCGTTGATGAGCTGGGCGTCGTAGATATTGTCGATCTCTCGGGTGGCACTGCGATAGGCCAGAAAGCCGATAATGGCGATCGTCACGATGATCGTCGGCAGAATGCGCAGAAAGAGCCTTTGGCCGAGCGTCATGCGGATCGCTCGATCATATAGCCGACGCCGCGGATCGACTGGATGAAATCCGACCCGAGCTTCTTGCGCAGATTGTAGATTGCCACCTCGATCGTATTGCTTTCGACAGAGGCATTGAGATCATAAAGCGCGTATTCGATATCCGCCTTGGTGACGTAACGGCCGCTGCGCTCCATCAGGAGCCGCAGGAGGTGAAATTCCTTGGCCGGCATGTGCAGCTGCTGGCCGCCACGACGAACCACCATGGCCGCCGGGTCAAGCTCGACATCCCCGCGCCGCAGCACGGTTTCTCCGCGGCCCTGTCTTCGGCGCAAAAGCGCGCGCATCCGGGCCAGCAATTCATCAAGATCGAAAGGCTTGGTCAGATAATCGTCCGCACCCTGATCAAGCCCTGCCACCCGATCGCGAATGCCGTCGAGTGCCGTCAGCATCAGAATGGGAATATCATTGCCCGCCTGCCGCAGGCGCCGCGCGATCTCCAGTCCGCTTTCACCGGGAAGGTTCACATCCAGCACCATGGCGGCATAATCATTGTCGCGCAAAGCCTCCAGAGCCGACGTGCCGTCGCGGAACCAGTCGGCGCCATAGGCATGTTTCTCGAGGCCCGTTTCAGCGAAGAGCCGAGGATCTTGTCGTCTTCAACAATAAGCAACCGCACGGCAAACCCCGATCCATGGCAGAGGGAAACACGTTACCTCAGGCGCGCAGATTACCGCCGGGCGCGGTGAATACAATTGCATAAAGCAGCGCTTTTGAGGCGCAGCGAGGCCCGTCCGGCAAGTGATTGCAGATAGATCGGCACCTCCCCGATCTCCGGCGATACGGCGCCGCACCATATCAATTGCTGCATGAGAAGATTGCACTGCAGCAAACCGAAGATTGCAAAAAAGTATCACCCATTTCGTTTGGGTGAGGTAGAAATCCCTATAAAACAGGGACTATGATCGCCTCCAAGATGAGATTTGCAAAGTCGGAGGTTTGCAGATTTTGTCGAGGCGTATGCGCTCGTTGGGAGGACGACCATGCAACCCGATCTGGAACTGGTGCATATTCGCAAGGGTGAATCCTTTGCCGCATGGATGCACGGCTACCCGTTCCGCACGGTACGCTGGCACTATCATCCCGAATATGAAATCCACCTCGTCGTCGCAACATCCGGCCGTTTCTATATCGGCGATCATATCGGCCGCTTCGAGCCGGGCCAGCTTGTCGTCACCGGCCCCAACCTGCCGCAGAACTGGATATCCGAGATCGAGCCCGGCGAAGTCGTGCCGACGCGTTCTCTCGTCATCCAGTTTCCCGAAAATTTCATCGAAAGCTGCATTGCCGGCATGGCCGAGATGGAGGCCGTCGCGCCGCTCCTGAAGCGCAGCCATCGCGGTCTTCTCTTCGACAAGGCGACGAGCGACGTCGTTCGGCCGCTGATGGAGAGGGCGATCGAGGCGCGCGGCCTTGCCCGCCTTTCGCTCTTCTACCAGATCCTCGATGTGCTGGCGAATGCGACGGAACCGGAGGTTCTGGCCAGCCTCAGCTACGAGCTCGACCTTTCCAACATCAACGAGAGCGGCATCAACCGCGCCATCGCCTATCTGCGCGAAAACCTCACGGACGATATCGACGAGGGCGCGCTGGCAGAGATGGTCGGCCAGAGTGCCAGCACGTTTCGCGCGCTTTCAAGCGCCACACCGGCACGACGCTGGTGCGCTACAAGAACCAGTTGCGGATCGACCTTGCCTGCCTGGCACTCCTGACCCGTCCGGAGATCAAGGTGGCGGAGATCTGTTACGAGACCGGGTTTTCGAACCTGTCGAATTTCAACCGGCATTTCCAGAAGTTGAAGGGAATGTCTCCATCGCAGTTTCGCGCGACCTTTGCCGCCAACGGGGTGTTCAAGGCCGCGGAATAGTCGACACGCCGCATAACGCCCGCCAGCGGGCGCACTTCAATTCGGAAGGCAATCGCGCTTTCCGGAAACGGGCAGGCTTTGCCTGCAGGGATCTTCGGGAGGAAGACCGAAATGAGGATGAACGGGATGAAGAAATTGCTCGCAGTATCGGCCGCAGCGATCGCGCTTTCGGCCGCAGCACCGGCCTTGGCACAGGATGCCAAGCTGAAGATCGGCATGACCTTTCAGGAAATGAACAACCCTTATTTCGTATCGATGAAGGAAGCACTGGACGAGGCGGCAAAGACGCTCGGCGCCCAGGTGATCGTCACCGATGCAGGCCATGATGTTGCAAAGCAGATCTCCGACGTGGAAGACATGCTGCAGCAGAAGATCGATATCCTGCTTCTCAACCCGACCGACAGCGCCGGCGTCGAATCCGCCGTCAAGATGGCCAAGGATCAGGGCGTCATCGTCGTTGCCGTCGATGCCAATGCCAAGGGCCCGGTCGATACGTTCGTCGGCTCCAAGAACAAGGATGCCGGCTATCAGGCATGCCAGTTCCTTGCAAAATCGCTCAACGGCGAAGGCGAAGTCGCCATCCTCGACGGCATCCCGGTCATCCCGATCCTGCAGCGCGTCGAGGGTTGCAAGGAAGCATTTGCCGAGTTCAAGGGCATCAAGCTCGTCGATACCCAGAACGGCCGGCAGGATCGCTCGGTGGCGCTCGGCGTCGTGGAAAACATGATCCAGTCGCATCCGAAACTGAAGGGCATCTTCTCGGTGAACGACGGCGGTGCCATGGGCGCACTGGCCGCCATCCAGGGCTCCGGCAAGGATATCAAGCTCACCTCCGTCGATGGTGCGCCGGAAGCGGTCAAGGCAATCGCCGACGGCACGCCCTTCATCGAGACGACGGCACAGTTCCCGCGCGACCAGATCCGCGTCGGCCTTGCCATGGCGCTTGCCCAGAAGTGGGGCGCCCGCGTCGTGCCGAAGGAAGTGCCGATCGATGTTCGCGCGGTGACGAAGGACAATGCCAAGGGCTTCAGCTGGTAACGCCTCCCAAGCGTGCCCTCGCCTTCGGGCGGGGGCAATTCCAATGACGACCCAAAGCGGGAGGAAACGATGCTGCAACTGAGCGGGATCAAGAAGAGCTTCGGCAAGATCGCCGTCCTGCACGGCGTCGATCTCGACGTGCGCGCCGGCGAGGTGCATGCGCTGCTCGGCGAGAACGGCGCGGGCAAATCGACATTGATGAAGATCCTCTGCGGGATCCTTCAGCCGAGCGAAGGCGAGATCAGGCTGAACGGCGAAACCCGCCGGTTTGCCGATTACAATCAGGCGATCGACAGCGGCATCGGCGTCGTCTTCCAGGAATTTTCGCTGGTGCCTTACCTGAACGCCGTCGAGAACATGTTTCTGGCGCGCGAAATGAAGAACGCTTTCGGGCTGACGAAGCGTGCGGCCATGCGCAAGCGTGCCGGCGAGATCATCGCTCAACTCGGCATCGATATTCCGCTCAATGTTCCCGTGCGCTCGCTTTCGGTGGCCGAACAGCAATTCGTCGAGATTGCCAAGGCGCTGGCGCTTGAGGCGCGCGTGCTCGTGCTCGATGAGCCGACGGCAACGCTGACCCCGGCCGAGGTCGAGCATCTCTTCAAGGTGATGCGCAGCCTGCGCGCCCAGGGTGTCGCGATCATCTTCATTTCGCACCATCTGGAAGAGATCTTCGAGATCTGCGACCGCATCACCGTGCTGCGTGATGGCGAACTCGTCGGCTCCTGTGAAGTCAAGGACGTCGATCAGGCGCGGCTCGTCGAGATGATGGTCGGACGGCGGATCGAAAGCAGCTTTCCGGCCAAGCCTGCCATCGCTGCGAACGCTCCGGTCGTTCTCGATGTCGAGGAAGTGCAGATCGCCAAGGGCAAGCCCGTCTCGAGCTTCACGCTTCGCTCCGGCGAGATCCTCGGCTTTGCTGGCCTTGTCGGCTCGGGCCGCACCGAGACAGCGCTTTCCATGCTCGGCGCCTATCCCGGCGGCCGCTGCAAACTGAAGCTCAACGGTGTCGAGACGCGGTTTGCCGATCCGTCCGAGGCGCTGGCGCAGGGGATCGGCCTTCTGCCCGAGAGCCGCAAGGACGAGGGCCTGATCACCAGTTTCTCGATCCTGCAGAACGTTTCGCTCAACAACTACGGCAAATACCTGTTCGGCCATTTCTTCATCAACCAGCGCAAGGAGCTGGAAGATACGCAGACGGCGATGAAACAGGTGCGGGTGAAGGCGCCGGGTGCGCATGTGCGGGTCGATACGCTTTCGGGCGGCAACCAGCAGAAGGTCGTCATCGCCCGCTGGATCAATCATCAGATGAAGGTGCTGATTTTCGATGAGCCGACACACGGCATCGATGTCGGCGCCAAGACCGAAATCTACCAGCTCATGCGGGAATTCACCGCCAAGGGCTACTCGATCATCATGATCTCCTCGGAACTGCCGGAAGTCATCGGCATGTCCGATCGCGTCTGCGTCTTCAAGTCGGGCGGCATCGTCGCGACGGTCGAAGGCGACGCCATCACCTCGGAGGAAATCATGACCCACGCAACGACGGGGAGGACCAGACATGTCGCATGATGCGCAAATCGCAACCGAAGTCCGGGCAAAGAGCACCGGCACACCCTTTTGGAAATCGGCGATCAGGTCGCCGCTCGCCCTGCCGCTTGCCGGCCTGATCGTTGTCTCGATCCTGATGGGCTTTGCGTCCGACAATTTCTTCTCGGTTTCCAACATCATGAACGTCCTGCGACAGGTCTCGATCGTCGCGGTGCTCGCCGTCGGCATGACCTTCGTCATCCTGACCGGCGGCATCGACCTCTCGGTCGGCGCCGTCATGGCGCTGGCCGGCACGATGGCGGCGGGGCTGATGGTGCATTTCGGCGTGCCCGGCTGGCTCGGGCTTCTCGCCGGCGTCGGCATCGGCATCGGTCTTGGCCTGTTCAACGGCCTGCTCGTCGCCTGGGGGCGGATGCCGGCGATCATCGTGACGCTCGCCACCATGGGCATCGCCCGTGGTGCCGGCCTCATCTATTCCGGCGGCTACCCGATTTCCGGCCTGCCCTCGTGGATCTCGTGGTTCGGCGTCGGCCGTATCGGCATCATTCCGGTGCCGGTCATCGTCATGGTCGTCGTCTATGCGATCGCCTGGGTTCTCCTGGAAAGAACGCCTTTCGGCCGGCATGTCTATGCGATCGGCGGCAATGAGACGGCGGCCAAGCTTTCCGGCGTCAAGACCGGCCGGATCAAGCTTGCCGTCTATGTGATCTCCGGCATTACCGCCAGCATCGCGGCAATCATTCTGACCGGCCGTCTCATGTCCGGCCAGCCGAATGCCGGCGTCGGCTTCGAGCTCGATGCGATTGCGGCCGTCGTGCTCGGCGGCACGGCGATTGCCGGCGGCCGCGGCCTGATCCTCGGCACGCTGATCGGCGCAGTCCTTCTCGGCATCCTCAACAACGGCCTCAACCTGATGGGGATCAACCCCTACCTGCAGGACATCATCCGCGGCTTCATCATCCTTCTCGCCATCTACATCGCCCGCGAATGGCGCTGAACACGTCAACCATTTCCTCCACCATTTCCAAAGAGAGACATCAAAGGAGAACACGCATGTCGCAATCGCTGGAAGGCAAGATTGCAGTCATTACCGGCGCCGCCTCGGGCATCGGTCTCGCCACCACGGAAAAGCTGCTCTCCATCGGCGCAACCGTGGTGATGGTCGACTGGAACGAGAAGAGCCTCAATGAACTGGTGGCGAAATTCGGCGACAAGGCGATCGCCCAGGTGACGAACCTTCTCGATCCTGAAAGCTGCGCCGCCATGGTGCCGGAGATCCTCAAGAAGGTCGATCATATCGACATTCTCTACTGCAATGCCGGCACCTATATCGGCGGCGACCTGACCGAGACGACCGCCGAAGCCATCGACAAGATGCTGAACCTCAACATCAATGCCGTGATGAAGAACGTCCATGCCGTCGTTCCGCATATGAGCGAGCGCAAGACCGGCGATATCGTCGTCACCTGCTCGATCGCCGGGCATTTCCCGACCTATTGGGAACCCGTCTATGCCGGCTCGAAATGGGCGATCACCTGCTTCGTGCAGACGATGCGCCGCCAGATGATCCCGCATGGCGTGCGTGTCTCGCAGGTTTCGCCCGGCCCGGTCGTCTCGGCGCTTCTGGCTGACTGGCCGGAAGAGAACCTGCGCAAGGCGAAGGAATCCGGCAGCCTGATCGACCCGAGCGAAGTGGCCGATGCGGTGGAATATATCCTCACCCGCAATCGCAACGTCACGATCCGCGACATGCTCGTCCTGCCGACGAATTTCGATCGCGTCTGATAGCGCAGAGACTATCGCGCGGGCCGGGAGACTATCTCTGCGGCCCGGCGCGACGATGACAAGCAAGGTGGAAGACCCCATGGCACAATATCTCATCGGCATCGATGTCGGCACCGGCTCGGCGCGCGCAGGCGTGTTTGATCAGAGCGGCGCCCTGATTGCATCCGCCAAGCACGACATCACGCTTTTCCGCAATGACGACGGCCATGTGGAGCAATCGAGTGCCGAGATCTGGGCCGCCGTCTGCGACAGCGTGCGCCATGCCGTGTCTTCGGCAAAGGTCGCACCGGAGGAGATCGTCGGTATCGGCTTCGATGCCACCTGCTCGCTGGTCGTCCATGGCGCGAGCGGCGGTGTCGGCGATCCCGCCCATCCCGAGCGCGACGTGATCGTCTGGATGGATCATCGCGCCATCGGGCAGGCAGAGCGGATCAACGCCACCGGCCACCGGGTGCTGGATTATGTCGGCGGCGTCATCTCGCCGGAGATGGAGACGCCAAAACTTCTCTGGCTGAAAGAAAATCGTCCCGAGATCTACACATCCGCCAGCGATTTCTTCGACCTCACGGATTTCCTGACCTTTCAGGCAACCGGCGCGCGCGACCGTTCCTCCTGCACGCTGACCTGCAAATGGACCTATCTCGCCCATGAGGAAAGCTGGGATGCCAGCTATTTCCAAAGGATCGGCCTAGGCGACCTTGCCGACAATGGTTTTACCCGGATCGGCCAGAGCGTCGTTCACCCCGGCACGGCGCTCGGCAGCGCCTGACGGCGGAGGCGGCTTCGGCCATGGGATTGAAGCCGGGGACGGCCGTAGCCGCGGGCCTGATCGACGCCCATGCCGGTGGTCTCGGAACGGTGGCGGCCAGAGGCGGCGCCGAGGATGCCACCGCATGCCTCGGCTATGTCTTCGGCACCTCCTCCTGCACGATGACGAGCACGAAAGAAAAGAGTTTCGTGCCGGGTGTCTGGGGCCCCTATTATTCGGCCATGGTGCCGGGTCTGTGGCTCAACGAGGGCGGCCAGTCGGCGGCGGGTGCCGCGATCGACCAGCTGATCCTCCATCATCCGGCAAGCGACAAGGCCCGGCACGAGGCTGCATCATACGGCATGGGGCTGGCGCAGTGGCTGGCCGACCGGGCTCTGGCCGAGGTTGCCGATCCGTCGGATGCCGTTCTGATTGCCGGCCAGATCAATGTCATTCCGGAATTTCTCGGCAATCGCGCCCCGTTTGCCGACCCTTCGGCACGCGCGCTGATCGGCGGGCTCGGCATGGAGACGGGCACTGAGAGCCTTGTGGCGCTTTATGTCGCCGGGCTCTGCGGGCTTGGCTACGGGCTTCGCCAGATCATCGACACACAGAGCGCTAACGGGGTGCCGATCTCGACCATTTCCGTCTCGGGCGGCGCCGGCACGCACCCGCTGACGCGGCAGATCCTCGCCGATGCGACCGGCTTGCCGGTCGAAGTCACGCAGAGCCCGGAGCCGGTGCTGCTCGGTTCCGCAATGCTCGCCGCCGTCGCATCCGGCCTTCATGGCGACCTTCAGGCGGCGATGCCGGCCATGTCCGCGGTTGCGGGCCGTGCCGTACCGGCCTTAGGTCCGATCCGGGCGCTGCACGAGGCCCGCTATCAGGCCTTTCTCAAATTGCAGGCTCTGGCGCGCGAACTGCGCCGCGACCTGACGCCGCTGATTGCTGCGGCAAAACATTGATCATCGAAGACAGGCGTCGACGCCTTTTATGGCGAACGCACGGGAGGAGACGGACATGCAGTTTTCGGGAAAATCGGTCATCATCACCGGTGCCGGCAAGGGGATCGGCCGGGCCTGCGCCAGGATCATGGCGGAACGCGGCGCCGACGTGATTGCACTCAGCCGCACGGCAAGCGATTTGGAAAGCCTTCGCGCAGAAATCGGCGCACGCTCGATCACCGTCGATCTCGGTGACGCCAAGGCGGCAAGGGCCGCGATGGCCGAGGCGGGAACGGCGGATTTCCTGATCAACAGCGCCGGCATCAACGTGCTCGAAAGCAGTTTCGATATGACCGATGCCGGCTATGAGGCCGTCATGGGCATCAACCTGCGCGCGGCGCTGATCGCCTGCCAGGAATTCGGCATTGCGCGCCGGCAGCCGGTGGTGGCGGCGCGATCGTCAATATTACATCAATCGCAGGCCATCGCGGCTTTACGGAACATCTTTGCTATGCCGCTTCGAAGGCAGGCCTTGAAGGCGCGACGCGTGTACTCGCCAAGGAGTTCGGCCCCTATGGCATCCGCGTCAACGCGGTTGCTCCAACGATCACACTCACCGAACTTGCCATGGCCGCATGGAGCGATCCGGAAAAATCCGCGCCAATGATGGTGCGTCATCCCATCGGCCGATTTGCCGAGGTGGACGATGTGGCAAGGACGATCGCCACGCTGCTTTCGGACGACACGAGCATGGTCAACGGTGCCGTTCTCGCGGTCGACGGCGGCTTCCTCGCCGTTTGACTGCATCCGGCCGCTCCCTCACCGCAGCGGCCGGATGAGATCCATAAGCATCGCCCGGCGGAGCGCCAAAGCTGCGAAGCCGACGTTCCGCATGCGGCCCGCAGCAGCACAGTGCTGCCGATTGTCTGCTGACAATGCCCCTTCTCTCTTCGCCTCCCGCCCCTTCGCCTCTCTGCAGGCCCGTAGGCATCAGCCTATTGAAACACTGATGCTTTAGTGTACTGTCGGCATCGCGCGCGAGGAGGCGCGCTTGGAGGAAGATATCATGAGCCAGATCGCTCAGGCGGCCGCCGCTATTGCCGCTGCGGCTAGAAAATTCGCACTGCCGACCCTAATGCCGGCCACGCAGGGCAAAGTCGGAATTTCCACCGCTCGTTGTCGGCCGCCGCTCCGTCACGCTTTCCATGCTGCCAAAGTAGAGGCGGTGATCGCGAGCAGGTCCGGGAGGGGACGGACCGGAGGCCCCGGTATCGTCTTCAGCCCGTTTTCCGGCGGCAATGCCTAGACCGGTGTTTTGCTTGCAGGGAATGCCTGACCGGTCAGAATCGCAGGATTTTCGCATCCGGATCATTTTCTCCCGGATGCTGAGGATGATCGTCGTCGGCATAGCCTTCGAGGCATCAAATCATGGGACGAGGCTGCGGCACAACTGGACGCAGAAGAGACTTGCACTAGGACAGCCTATCAAAACCGGTGGAGAAGACGCGCCGAACTTGTTCGCCGCCCGGTTCTCCCGAGGCGACAACACCCACTTGCAAGCAAGCCACTAAAACATTAGTACATAAGAAGCCCTTTGCATCGCTCTCAAACATGCCTCCCTCAAAAGGCGTTCCGGGCCATGTGGTGCAGATGAAACCCCGGCAGCCGCAATCGCCGGGACCGGCTTGAAAAGAGGCTGAAGGACAATGAGCAAGAAGACACCTGAAACCCTGCGTTCGGCCCGGTGGTATGCCCCCGACGACCTGCGCAGTTTCGGACATCGGTCGCGCATGATGCAGCTCGGCTATTCCGATGAAGAATACCAAGGCAAGCCGGTGATCGGCATTCTCAACACCTGGTCGGAGCTCAACACCTGTCACGCGCATTTCAAGGAGCGCGTGCAGGACGTGAAGCGTGGCGTGCTGCAGGCCGGCGGTTTTCCCGTCGAAATGCCGTCGCTTTCGGTCGACGAGAGTTTCACCAAGCCGACCTCCATGCTCTACCGCAACATGCTGGCGATGGAGACGGAAGAGATGATCCGTTCGCATCCGCTCGATGGCGTGGTGCTGATGGGCGGCTGCGACAAGACCACGCCCGGCCTCGTCATGGGTGCGATCTCGGCAGGCGTGCCGATGATCTATCTACCGGCCGGCCCGATGCTGCGCGGCAATTACGCCGGAAAAATCCTCGGTTCCGGCTCGGATGCCTGGAAATACTGGGACGAGCGCCGTGCCGGCAATATTTCGGACGAGGAATGGATCGGCGTTCAGGGCGGTATCGCCCGCTCCGCCGGCACCTGCATGACGATGGGCACGGCCTCGACCATGACCGCGATCGCCGATGCCATGGGCCTAACACTTCCCGGCGCCTCCTCCATCCCTGCGGTGGATGCCAACCACCAGCGGATGGGTGCCGATTGCGGCCGCCGCGCCGTCGCCATGGTCTGGGAAGATCTGACACCGGAAAAAATCATCACCGATGGCGGCTGCCGCAATGCGGCGATCGTTGCCATGGCCACCGGCTGCTCCACCAATGCCGTCGTCCATCTGATCGCAATGGCCCGGCGTGCCGGCGTGCCGCTGACGCTGGACGATCTCGACGAGCTTGGCCGTGTTACGCCGCTCATCGCCAATGTCCGCCCCTCCGGCAAGGACTATCTGATGGAGGATTTCTACTATGCCGGCGGCCTGCGCGCGCTAATGAAGCAGATCGAGGATCGCCTCGATCTCTCCGTCATGACCGTGACCGGCAAGACCATGGGCGAGAACCTCGAAGGCGCCAAGGTCTATAATGACGATGTGATCCGGCCGCTTTCCAACCCGGTCTATCACGAGGGCTCGCTTGCCGTGCTGCGCGGCAATCTGTGTCCCGATGGCGCGGTCATCAAGCCGGCCGCCTGCGATCCGAAATATCATGTCCATGAAGGTCCGGCCCTGGTCTTCGACAGCTACCCGGAGATGAAGAAGGCGATCGACGACGAATATCTCGATGTCACGCCCGACCATGTTCTCGTTCTGCGCAATGCCGGACCGCAGGGCGGCCCCGGCTTTCCCGAATGGGGCATGCTGCCCATCCCCAAGGCGCTGATCAAAAAGGGCCACCGCGACATGCTGCGGATTTCCGATGCCCGCATGTCCGGCACATCCTACGGCGCTGCGTGCTGCATGTCTCGCCGGAAAGCTATGTCGGCGGCCCGCTCGCGCTTCTGAAAACCGGCGATACCGTCCGGCTCGATCTTCCCGCTCGCCGGCTCGACATGCTGGTCGATGCCGAGGAGCTGGACCGTCGCCGTGCCGCCTGGCTTGCGCCCGAGCCGCGCTTCCAGCGGGGCTACGGCTGGATGTTCTCCCGTCATGTGACGCAGGCCGATCAGGGCTGCGATTTCGACTTCCTGCAAACCGATTTCGGCCGCAACGCGGGCGAACCCGACATTTTCTGAGGTGAATGATGACTGACTACGTTCTCTCCGACGCCACGCGCGCCAAGTACAAGAAGATCTCGACGGCCTCGATTGCGACGGCACTGTTCAAGCGCGGCCTGCGCAACCAGTTCATCCAGGGCGTCGTGCCGGTTGCCCCCAAGGCCGAGACCATGGTCGGCCAGGCTTTTACGCTGCGCTACATCGTGGCGCGCGAGGATCGCAATCCGATCACCGTCTTCCGCAATGCCGACCACCCGCAGCGCGTGGCGATGGAAACCTGCCCGCCCGGCCATGTTCTGGTGATGGATGCCCGCAAGGATGCCCGCGCCGCCTCGGCCGGGTCCATCCTCATCACCCGGCTCGCCCTGCGTGGTGCGGCCGGTGTCGTCTCCGATGGCGGCTTTCGTGATGCCGAAGGTATCGGCGCGCTCGACATGCCATCCTATCACGCCCGCCCGTCGGCGCCGACCAATCTGACGCTGCATGAGGCGATGGATATCAACGTGCCGATCTCCTGCGGCGATGTTGCCGTCTTTCCCGGCGACGTGATGGTGGGCGACCGCGACGGCGTGATGGTGGTTCCCGCGCATCTGGCAGAGGAAATTGCCGAAGAATGCACAGGAATGGAGAGCTATGAAGATTTTGTGCTTGAACAAGTGAAGGCAGGCGAGGCTATTATCGGCCTCTATCCGCAGACCAAGGACGAGTACCGGGAGAAGTACGAAGCCTGGCGCCTGAAAAACGGCCGCTGACTGGTTTGCGGCGCGGGCATCTTTGCCCGCGCAGCCTTATCGAAATGGGAAAAGGAGTACTCGATGACTTTCAAGCCGCACGGACGCCACCTCATTGCCGGCGAGTGGACCGAGACGAAGGACAGGTTCGAGAATGAACCGGCGCATGGCGAGATCTTCTCGTTTTCCGTCGGCACCGTCGACCTCGTCAACCGCGCCTGCGAGGCGGCGGAAGACGCGTTCTGGAGCTACGGCTATTCGACCCGCGCTGAGCGCGCCGCATTCCTCAATGCGATTGCCGACGAGATCGAGGCACGCGGCGAGGCGATCACCGAAATAGGCAGCGCCGAAACGGGTCTGCCGCAGGCCCGCCTGCAGGGCGAGCGTGGCCGCACGACCGGCCAGCTGCGCCTGTTTGCCAGCCATATCGAGAAGGGCGAATATCTCGACCGCCGCCACGATGCCGCCCTGCCCGATCGCCAGCCGGCTCCCCGGCCTGAACTGCGCCTGATGCAGCGGCCGATCGGTCCGGTCGCCGTTTTCGGCGCCTCGAACTTCCCGCTCGCCTTTTCGACGGCCGGTGGCGATACGGCCGCTGCCCTTGCTGCCGGCTGCCCGGTTGTCGTGAAGGCGCATTCGGCGCATCCCGGCACCAGCGAAATCGTCGCCGAAGCCATTCATGCCGCCATCCGGAAGACCGGCATCCATCCGGGCGTCTTCTCGCTGATCCAGGGCGGACGCCGCG
Organism: Shinella sp. UYSO24; assembly: GCA_902167985.1. Lineage (GTDB taxonomy): Bacteria > Pseudomonadota > Alphaproteobacteria > Rhizobiales > Rhizobiaceae > Neorhizobium. The sequence goes on along the minus strand of CABHNZ010000003.1, from coordinate 458,248 downwards.
ATGTCGGCCATGCGCTGGTGCAGCACCCGTTCATCAAGGCGGTCGGCTTTACCGGTTCGCTCGGCGGCGGTCGTGCCTGTTCGATCTTTGCGCGCAGCGGCCGGAGCCGATCCCGTTCTTCGGTGAACTCGGTTCGGTCAACCCGATGTTCGTGCTGCCGGAAGCGCTGAACACCAAGGCAGCGGATCTCGGTGCCGGCTGGGCGGGCTCGCTCACCATGGGTGCGGGACAGTTCTGCACCAATCCCGGCATCGCCGTCGTGCCGAAGGGCGATGCGGGCGACCAGTTCATCTCGGCCACGGCCGAGGCGCTGAAGAAGGTCGGCCCGCAGGTCATGCTGACCAACGGCATGGCCAAAGCCTATCGCGACGGCAAGGCCCGTTTCGACGAGCGCAACTCCGTACGTGCCGTCTACACGACGGAAAGCAACGGCCGCGAATGCTCGCCGAACCTCTATGAGGTCGATGCGGAAGCCTTCATGGAAGACCATGCGCTGTCGGAAGAAGTCTTTGGTCCGCTCGGCCTCGTCGTCCGGGTTCCGGCAGGCGATGACATGATCGGTCTTGCCAAGGGTTTTGAGGGCCAGCTGACGGCGACCATGCAGATGGTCGATGGCGACACGGCGCTTGCCCGCAAGCTTCTGCCGGTTCTGGAACGCAAAGCCGGCCGCGTGCTGGTCAACGGCTTCCCGACGGGTGTCGAAGTGGTGGATTCCATGGTTCACGGCGGCCCCTACCCGGCCAGCACCAATTTCGGCGCGACCTCGGTCGGTACCATGTCGATCCGCCGTTTCCTGCGGCCGGTCAGCTACCAGAACATCCCGGCCGGCGTTCTGCCTGACGATCTGGGCTGAGGAATACCGGTCAACAAACGCAAAAGGGCACGCTGCCGATCGCAGCGTGCCCTTTTTCTCAATGACATTGTCAGCGCCGGGTCAGCGAAGTTGCAGATAGTCCGGAAACTGGCTGGCGATTTCCTCGATTGCCGAGAGCGTCCCGGACAGGTGCCGCTTCATCGCCATCTCGGCCGTCTCCGGCTTGCCGGAGCGGACAGCCTCGACAATTTCGGCATGCGCGTCGATGATGCGCTGCTTGCCGTGGGCGGAAAGGTCCAGCCGCCGCAGGCGGTCCATATGGCCGCTATGCCGACGGATGATCGGCCAGATATGCTCGATCTTGGCCGCTTCGAAAATGATCCAGTGGAACATCCGGTCGCATCGGAGAATGCGCTCTGCTCGGTCGTTTCGGAGAGCTTCTCCAGCGCCTCGTTAGCAAGCCCCAGCCGATCGCCGACGGCTTTCGCATTGGCGGACGAAGCGATGGTGAACACCGCCTCCTGCTCGACAGCACGGCGCATGAAATGCGCCTGACGGGCGAGATCCACATCGATCTTGGAGACCAGCGTGGCATATTGCGGATAGACCGTGACGAGCCCCTCTTCCTCAAGCTTCATCAGCGCATCGCGCACCGGCGTCTGGCTTGAGCCGAATTGCTGCTGCAGCTCGGCGCGCGACAAAGGCGTGCCGGGCCGCAGATCCAGCGACAGGATCCGCTCGCGCAGGTGCTCGAGGATCTGCGGCGCGATCTGGCGCGTCCGGTCGAGATCGGACCTGATAAACTTGACTGTCGGCGCTTCCCGAGGCAATTCGATCAACCTTCACATTCAGTTCGCACGTGTCGAAGTAGTAATGCTTCAGTAGCGATTTGCCAATGCGCGGGCTGTCAGGCGCGCAGCCTGGCATCCTGACCGCGCTCGGCAAAATAATCGACAAGTGCCTTGATCATCTGGTCGCCCATCTGATCGCGCGTTTCGGTCGTGCCGCTTCCCATATGCGGGGAAAGCACCACCCTCGTATCGGAGCGCAGCGCCTGCGGAACATGCGGTTCGGCCTCGAAGACATCAAGGGCAGCACCCGCGATCCCATCTTCGGCCAGCGCCGAGAGCAGGGCCTCTTCATCGACCACGCTGCCGCGCGAGACATTGACGAGAAAACCATCCTTGCCAAGCTTCTGCAGGACGTTGGCATTGATCATCCGATAGGTTTCATCAGTCGCCGGGCAGGTCACGATCAGCAGATCGGCCCATTCGGCAAGGTCTTCAACCTTGTCGAAATAGCGGTAATCGACCGGCTTTTTACGCGGCCCGGAATAGGCAAGCTTTGCATCCATCGCCGCAAAGCGGCGGGCGACGGCAGCACCGATGTGGCCGAGACCGACAATACCGGTCTTCAGCGAGCGAATGGAGCGTCCGAGTGGAAAGCTCGAATGCTCCCAGTTTCCGTCGCGAACGAAATCATGCCCGCGGATCGTGCCGCGCGTGACCGACAGCGCCAGAACGAGCGCGAGATCCGCCACGTCCTCGGCGAGTATCTCGGACGTGTTGAAGATGGCGACACCCCTTGCCTTCGCGGCATCGATATCGATCCCGTCGAGGCCAGCGCTGTAGCTGGAGAGGACTTCAAGATTGGGCATGAGGTCCAGCATGGCGGCGTCCATATGAGCATGGCGCACGCAAACCCCGCGAAATGCACTGCCGTGCTGCGTGAGGAAGGCCTCGTGCTCGGCCTCATTCGCCGGCAAGCGCGTCACATCGAACAGCGCATGGAGAGCGCTCTCGATACGATCCGGCAGGTGGGCATATTGAAGGATCTTGATCCGGTCTGTCATGTCGCTCATCTCGATCTCGTTTTCCGATGGAAGCCGCCTGTTCCGACGGCTCCCGTTGTGACTGAAGGGGATGCCCGAAAGCTACCCGTTATACTGCCGCCTTGTCATCGACGCGAACAATCGGGCCCATGACAAAAGCGTAAAGAAGTGCGGCGATGAGACAATGGCCGCCGACAAGAAAAGGCCGATCTCGTAGCTGCCGGTGCCGGCGACGATGTAGCCGAAGATGATCGGCGTCACGATACCGGCAATATTGCCCACGCAGTTGAAGATCGACCCGGCAAGGCCGACCGCCTCGCGCGGAGCCGTATCACTGACCAGCGTCCATGTACCGGCACCGGCTGCAATACCCTTGCCGAAGAAGGCGAATGTCATGATGGCGATGATCGCCGTATTGCTATCCGTGAGCGCCGCGCCGACCAGCGTGGTTGCGATCAGCATGCCGCCGACGAAGGGGATCTTGCGGGCAAGCGAGAGGCTGAAGCCACGTTTTACCAGCTGATCCGACAGATAGCCGCCAAGTATGCCGCCGGCAAAGCCGAACAGCGACGGAGCAACGGCGGCAAAACCGGCATTCAGGATATCCATCCCCCGATCCTTGACGAGATAGATCGGGAACCAGGTGATGAAGAAATAGCTCAGCGCCACCGCACAATATTGGCCGAGATAGGCGCACCACAGCATCCGGCGGTTCAGTAGCGACTTTACCAGTGCACCGGATGGCAGACCGACCTGCGAGCGGGTTTCTGCGCATCGATATCGACGAGGCCACCGCCCTTCATGATATGGTCGAGTTCGCTGCGGCTCACGGTCTTGTGCTGGCGCGGTTCACGCATGAAGGCGAACCACAGGACGGCGGCGACCGCACCGGCAACGCCGAGCAGAAAGAAGGGAGCCGGCCAGCCGAGGGCGGAGACGAGATAGCCGGACAGGGGCGAAAAGATCGCGACGGCAAAATACGACGCGGAAGAGAAGGTTGCGGACGGGAAGCCGCGCTCCTCTTTCGGAAACCACATCAGCGTCAGGCGCGCATTGGCCGGAAAACTGGGGGCTTCGATAAAGCCGAGGGCAAAGCGCAGGGTGAACAACAGAACGACGGCCGTGGTCACGTCAGCAGTCAGTTCACCGACGAAACCAACCGCAAATGTCGCAATCGACCAGAGAATAGCCGTGGTGCCATAGACGGCACGCGTACCGAACCGATCGAGCAGAAGCCCGCCGGGGATCTGGCCCAGCACGTAGGCCCAGCTGAAGGCCGAGAGAATATAGCCGAGCTGGATCGGGCTCAGGCCGAACTCGTCGCGAATGCCTGCACCTGCAATCGACAGCACAGAGCGGTCTGCATAGGCGATGGTGGACAGAAGCATGATCAGCGCAAGCATCCAGTAGCGTACGTGACTGCGAGGGGGCGATGTGGCCGCGGCACCGGCCTTGTTTTCCGTTGAGGGATTTACGCGATAGTCCATGGCTCTTCCTCCTCGAGACAATGACACCTGAAAACTTGGGAAACCTGCGAAACCTATGTCACGCCCTGCCGGGCGCCGGCTGGGACGGATATGAAGACGGGACACGACGGGGCAGTCGGCGGACATGGAATGCGGCGCCGGTCGTGCATCAGATTTTGGAGAACGCCCCTCCCTGGAATGTTCGCCGATAGCGTTAGCACTCATAGGCCCGTACGGCAATCCACTAATGTATTACTCTTTTAGTGGCGTGCAGAATTGTGATCGCGCGGCGCGGCCGGCACCCCGCATGAAGACAGGCAGCAGGGCAGCTGAAAGCTTGCGAAAAAGCCCCCTTTGGTTGTATTTTCTGCCATTTCGCGCCGATCGACTTCACAAGTTTCTGCTAATAGTTGCTTGTTGCGTGCCGGACCGCGGACTAAAAGATGAGCGGATCAGGAAGGCTTTATCCAGCCCCGGATCGGGAGGGGGCCGCGGCCCGGAGACAGGATCGCCATGCTCGTACCTTTTCTCATCATGTTCCGCGAAGGCGTCGAAGCGGCGCTGATCGTCGGCATCATCGCCAGCTATCTGACGCAGAGCGGCAGAAGCCAGTGGATGCCCGTCGTCTGGATCGGGATCTTTCTTGCGATCGCGCTTTCGCTTGCCGTCGGCGCCGGCCTGCAGTTTGTCCGCGCCGAGTTTCCCCAGAAAATGCAGGAACTGTTCGAGGCCGTGATCGGTATCGTCGCCGTCTGCGTGCTGACATCCATGGTCTTCTGGATGCGCAAGGCAGCCCGCTCCATCAAGGCGGAACTGCATCATTCGGTCGACGCGGCACTGGCCTCGAACGGCAGCGGCCTCGGGCTTGCCGCGATGGCCTTTCTGGCTGTGGTGCGCGAGGGGCTGGAATCGGTCTTCTTTCTGCTGGCCACGTTCCAGCAATCGGACAATGCGCTTGCGCCGCTTGGCGCGCTTCTCGGCACATTGCTCGCGGTAGCAGTCGGGTACGGCATCTATATCGGCGGCCTGAAGCTGGACATGCGGCGCTTCTTCCGCTGGACCAGCATGTTCATTCTCGTGGTCGCGGCGGGCATTCTTGCCAATGCGGTCAAGGCGCTGCATGAGGCCGGGCTTTGGAACCACTTCCAGCAGGTCGTTTTCGATTTCAGCGACAGCCTGCCTCTCGACAGCCCGCTCGGCTCGGCACTTGGCGGCATCTTCGGCTATATCGATGCGCCGACCGTCAGCGAACTCGTAGCCTATCTCGCTTATCTCGCCATCGCGATCACTCTTTACCTGACGCCGCAATCGCAACAGACGAGCCCGAGGGGGCAGTCCGCCTCGAAGTCCGCCCCGAAGCCCACCTCGAACCCGACCTCGAACCGTTGAAGAGCGATCGCCAGATGTCCGGCAAGCAACCGACCCCCGCCCCCCTTTCTCCGGCCGTCATGAAAGTCGGTATCGGCCTCTCGCTGGTTCTGGTCGTCGTCGCCGGCGGCGCTTTCTACTATGCATCGCGTGCCGCCCATCGCGACGGTCAGGCCAATGCACAGAACGGGACGACGGTTACGATTGCCGGGCGCGCCTGCGATCCGCAGGAACTCACCGTCCCCGCGGGACGTCGCACGTTCAACATCGTCAACAAATCCGACCGCGCCGTCGAATGGGAAATCCTCGATGGCGTGATGGTGGTCGAGGAGCGAGAGAATATCGCTCCGGGCTTCACCCAGACGCTGACGGCACGGCTGGAACCCGGCGATTACGAGATCACCTGCGGCCTGCTGTCGAACCCGCGCGGCAAGCTGCACGTCACCCCCTCGGCAGAGGCTGAAGCGGCAAGCGCCGCACCGACCTTGACGGCCTTCATCGGCGGCCTTGCGGAATACAAGGTCTATCTGGCCGGCGAGACGCGCGCCTTCGTATCAGCCGCATCTGCGCTCACCGACGCGATCAAGGCCGGCAAGCTCGATGAGGCAAAGGCGCTCTATCAGCCGTCGCGCACGGCTTACGCCCATCTCGGCCCTGTCGCCGGTCCGCTCTCCGATCTCGACACGGCGCTTGCCGCACGCGCCAACGACTACGAGAAGAAGGAGGCCGACCCTGCGTTCGGCGGCCTGCACCGGATCGAATATGGTCTCTTTGCGCAAAACAGCCTCGATGGCCTCGCGCCCGTTGCCGACAAGCTGAATGCCGATGCCTCGGCGCTGTCGGAACGCATCCATGATCTGCGCGTCTCGCCGGACCACATGCTCTCGGGCGCCGCAAGCGTGCTGCAGCGCTTTGCCAGCACCGGCAAGGACACCGAGGAAGAACGTTACGCGCATACAGATCTTGCCACCTTTTCCGCCACGCTCGATGGTGTCCGGCGCGTGACAGACCTCATGCGGCCCGGTGCGATCAAGGCCAATGCCGCGATCTACCAGTTGATCGACAAGGATTTTGCCGATCTGACGGCGGCGCTGGACGCCCACCGGAGCGGCAACGGTTTTGCCGGCTACGAGAGCATTTCGGATGCGGACAAGAGTGCCCTGAAGGCAAAGGCCTCGGCGCTCGCTGCGGATATCAGCAAGCTTGTGGATGGCCTTGGAGTGAGCGGATGACGGACGACAGCACTTCTCCAGATAAACAGAGCCCGCCCTCGCCGGCGCGCCGTCGGCTGCTGATCGCGCCGGCGTGGAACGGCAGGCTGGTGGCCGGCGCAGCGACCTGCCCCGTTCACGCCTATGCCGATACGACGAGCAGCGGCCCGCAGGTGACGAGCGCGCCGGAAAGCGACACGCTCTTCCAGTCGAATGCCTTCTACGGCCAGCATCAGCCCGGTATCGTCACGCCGCGGCCGGCTGCCGGCCTCGTCGTGGCATTCGATGTTCTGGCGCGCACCACATCCGATCTCGAGCGCCTCTTCAGACTGCTCACCGAACGCACCGCCTTCCTGATGAAGGGCGGCACCCCGCCGGAACTCGACCCGCGCTTCCCGCCTTCCGACAGCGGCATTCTCGGCCCCGTCGTGCCGCCGGACAATCTGACGATCACCACTTCTGTCGGCACGTCACTCTTCGACGATCGTTTCGGGCTTGCTCACTCCAAGCCGAAGCGGCTGCAGCGGATGGTGAAGTTTCCCAATGATGCGCTCGAACGGGATCTCTGCCACGGCGATCTCCTGATGCAGTTCTGCTCCAACACGCCGGACACGAACATCCACGCGCTGCGCGACATCATCCGCACGACGCCGGATCTCCTGATGGTGCGCTGGAAGCAGGAGGGTTCCGTGCCGGTGCGCGCGCCCGATCCGTCCCACCCGAAGGAGAGCGCACGCAACTATCTCGGTTTCCGCGATGGTTCGGCCAATCCGGACTCGTCCGATACCCCGCTGATGGACCGGATCGTCTGGGTGCAGCCCGACAGTGACGAGCCGGAATGGGCGACCCATGGCAGCTATCAGGCGGTCCGCATCATTCGCAATTTCGTCGAACGCTGGGATCGCACGCCGCTGCAGGAACAGGAAACCATCATCGGCCGGATGAAGGCAACAGGCGCTCCCTTCGACGGCAAGACGGAGGCAGATGTTCCCGCCTACGATCGTGACCCTGAGGGCAAGGTAACGCCGATGACGGCGCATATCCGGCTGGCCAACCCACGCACGGCCGCCTCCAACGCCAATCTGATCTTGCGTCGGCCGTTCAACTATTCCAACGGCGTGACCAAAGCCGGTCAACTGGACATGGGCCTTCTGTTCATCGCCTATCAGGCCGATCTGGAGAAGGGCTTCATCCACGTTCAGACGCTGCTCGATGGCGAGCCGCTCGAAGAATACATCAAGCCTGTCGGGGGCGGCTATTTCTTTGCCCTTCCCGGCGTCCAGGACGAGAACGACTTTCTCGCCAGAACCCTGCTTCTCACTGCGGAGCCCAAAAATGCGCGCGGCTGACGACGATGCACACTGTCCCATCTCCAAACCGAACAGAGAGATCGCCATGACAAAAATGCGTTCCATCCTTCTCGCCGCCGCTTCGACGGCAGCGCTTCTCGGCGGCACCAGCCTTGCCAGCGCCGCCGTCTCGCCGATCGACCTCGTGCAGCCGATCGCCGACTACAAGATCTATGTGCAGGAAAACCTCGACAAGCTCGCCAAGGACACCAAGGCATTCACCGATGCCGTGAAGGCCGGCGATCTTGAAAAGGCGAAGGCGCTCTACGCCCCGACGCGCGTGACCTATGAAAAGATCGAGCCGATCGCAGAACTGTTCTCCGATCTCGACGGATCGATCGACAGCCGCGCCGACGATCACGAACAGGCCGAAAAGTCGGAAGACTTCACCGGCTTCCACCGCATCGAATACAGCCTCTTTGCCGAAAACACGACGAAGGGCCTCGATAAGCTGGCCGACAAGCTCTACGCCGACGTGGTCGAGCTGCAGGGCCGCGTCAAGGATCTGACCGTCCCGCCGGAAAAAGTTGTCGGTGGCGCTGCCGCCCTGATGGAAGAAGTGGCCGCCACGAAGATTTCGGGCGAAGAAGACCGCTACAGCCATACCGACCTCTGGGACTTCCAGGCAAACGTCGATGGCGCCAAGAAGATCGTCGACCTGCTTCAGCCGCTGGTGAAGAAGGAAAACCCGGATCTCGTCGCCAAGATCGATACCAACTTCAAGACCGTCGACACCATTCTGGCCAAGTACAAGACCAAGGACGGCTTCGAGACCTATGACAAGCTGAGCGAAGACGACCGCAAGGCGCTGGCCGGCCCGGTCAACACGCTGGCCGAAGACCTGTCGACACTGCGCGGCACGCTTGGCCTGAACTGAGCAAGATCCGCATCTGCAGGGAACTGAAGAAAGCCGCGGGCCACTGCCCGCGGCTTTCTCTTTGTCCTCCTGACGCGCGACGAGCCTGGAAGAGAGCCCCTCGGGGCCTGTCGGATAGCTAAATTCATTCTAATTTAAGCGATCACCGACATTGTGCGGCTTAGCCGTCGGAGCATTATTGCGCCCGGCATTCGAGATCGCTGATCGCCCCATGACGTGGCGGTTTTTCAATGCAAGCGAAGGATGCTCTTCGGTGCATATCTGCCGAGGGAACATGCCGTGCCCGCTCTTCGCATGAAATCGCTTGCTGCCAAGCTCATTCTCATCACCGGCGCCGCCATCGCGGTGGTGATGGTTGCTTCCAATATCTTCCTCATCGACCAGACCCGTGATCGCGTCCAGACCCTGACGCTCGATCAGGCCAATCTGGAAGCGAAGGCCATCGCCAACGAGATCGCCGGCAGCGTCGGCGAACTGGCGGGTGCCGCGCGCTCCATGTCCGGTGTGGTCGGTCGCGCCCATCAGGCCGGCACGCTGGACCGCAAGGGCATTATCGACGTTCTGAAGGCCAATCTGGAACAGAACGCCTTGGCCTTCGGCAGCTGGTTCTGCGAACAGATCGGCCTGTTTGACGGCAAGACGACCGAGATTGCCGATAATCTCGAACTCGGCACCAACAAGAAGGGCGCCTTTGCGCCCTATTGGTCCAAGGACCGCAATGGCGGCATCCAGTTTTCCACCTTCGACAATGACTATACCGCAGCATGGTGGAAGCTGGCGGCCGAAAGCGGCAAGGGCGCGATTACCGCACCTTACCTTGCCGAAGGCACCGATGTCCCGACCCTTCTGACCTCCATCGCCTACCCGGTCTATTCGCATGGCAAGATGATCGGCGTTGAAGGCGTCGATATCTCGCTGAAGTCGCTCACCGACACGCTGCAGGCGCTCCACCCGTTCGGCTCCGGCCGCGTCTCGCTGGTCGCGCAGAACGGCAACTGGATCGTCGCGCCCATCCCGTCGCTGATGGCCAAGCCTTATGAAGGTGATGGCTCGGCGGAGGTGAAGGCGGCGCTTTCCTCGATGAAGCCCGGCCTCGTGCGCAACCTGACCTTCGACGGCCATGATGCGTTTGACCGCGTCGTCTATCCGTTTGCCGTTCCGGGCGTCAACGCGACCTGGGTGGTGCTGGTGGACGTGCCCCATGCTGCCGTCAGCGCCCCGGTCAATGCCCAGACGATGGTCATGGTCATCACCGGCCTTCTGGTTCTCGCCGCGGTGCTTCTGGCCCTCTATTTCGCCGTTCGTTCGCTCGTGCAGCGGCCGCTGCGCGGCCTCGTCTCCGACGTCAAGAGCCTGAGCAACGGCCACTACGATACGCCGGTCGCTGCACAGGACCGCAGTGACGAAATCGGCTCGGTTGCCAAGGCGCTGGATGGCTTCCGTTTCAAGCTTGCCGACAGCAAACGGCTGGAGCACGAGGCCGACACGCAACGCAATGCCGCCGAGAGCGAGCGGACGAAGTCGGAAACCGAAAGGCAGGATGCTGCCAGATTGCAGCGCCATATCGTTTCCATCGTCGGCGCAAGCCTTGCGGAACTGTCGCGCGGCAACCTCACGCATCGCATCCATGACGATTTCCCCGGTGAATACGCCAAGCTGAAGCAGGATTTCAACGCCGCGCTCGACAGTCTCGAAGAGACGATCGACACGATGAACTCCAGCATCGCCAATATCGGCTCGGGCACCGGCGAGATCAGCAACAGCGCCGCCGATCTGGCCAAGCGCACTGAACAGCAGGCCGCAAGCCTGGAAGAGACCGCGGCTGCGCTGAACGAGATCACCGAACAGGTGAATTCCAGCGCCGATAACGCCCGCTCGGCCGCAACCAGCGTCAACGCCGCCTGCGAGGATGCGGAAAAATCCGGCGAGGTCGTGCGCAAGGCGATGAGCTCCATGCAGGGCATCGAGCAGTCATCGACGGAAGTGTCGCGCATCATCGGCGTCATCGACGAGATCGCCTTCCAGACCAACCTTCTGGCACTCAATGCCGGTGTCGAGGCGGCTCGCGCAGGCGAAGCCGGCAAGGGTTTTGCGGTCGTTGCGCAGGAAGTGCGTGAACTCGCCCAGCGTTCGGCCAGCGCCGCCAAGGAGATCAAGACCCTGATCAACGGCTCGGCCGTTCAGGTTCAGGAAGGCGTCCAGCTCGTCGGCCGCGCCGGCGAGGCGCTGCAGAAGATCGCCGCGCAGGTCATGGGTATCAACGGCCTGATCCGCCAGATTTCCGCCTCTGCCAGCGAGCAGGCGGTGGGTCTGAAGGAAGTCAATCAGGCCGTCAACCAGATGGATCAGGTGACACAGCAGAATGCCGCCATGGTCGAGGAGACGACCGCCGCCAGCGTGTCGCTCAACGACGAGGCACAGAGGCTGCGCCAGCTTGTGACGCGGTTCAACATTTCCGGCAATGGCAATGGCGTAGCCAACTCAGCGCTCGGCTACCGGCCTGCACAGCGCACGGCCCCGGTAGAGCCGCAGCGATTTGCGGCGCGCCCGGCGCGGCGCGCCTCGACGGGCAACGCGGCCGCTGCCGTTCAGGACGACTGGCAGGAGTTCTGATCAAAAAGGCAAGCACGGTCTTTCATTTTGAAAGGCCGTGCGCCAGAACCTCAATCGGGACGGTGTTTTTCCGGCACCGTTCCGTTTCCTTCGGCCCGGTCACGGTGAAGGGCCGCACGGGCCAGCAGCATGAAGGTGATCGGTGTCGTGATCGTCACCAGAAGGCCAATCAGGATCTCGTGGATCGCGAGCCTCGACGACGAGACCGAGAAGAAGACGATCGAGGCCAGCATTACTCCGCCGACGCCCCAGCTGGTGCCGAGCGCCGGCGCGTGAATGCGCTCATAGAATGTCGGCAGGCGCAGGAAGCCGATCGCACCGAGAAGCGCAAGGGCAGCGCCGATCAGCACGAAGAAGGCGACGATGATGGCCGCCCAGAGCGGCAGGTCGGAAGCGGACTGCATCATTCGATCACCTCGCCGCGCATCAGGAATTTTGCCAGCGCCACGGTTGCGACGAACCAAGCATGCCGATCACCAGCGCCGCCTCGAAATAGACCGCGCGGCCCGTGCCGATGCCGAAGGTGACGATCAGCAGCATGGCATTGATATAGACCGTATCGAGCGCGATGATACGGTCCTGCGCCCGCGGACCGCGAAACATCCTGATCGATGCGACCGCGATCGCAATGACCAGCAGGACCTGCGCCAGCGATACGGCGGTGAAGAGAATGATGGTGCTCATGTGAAGATCTCCATCAGCAGCTTCTCGTAGCGGTTCTTGATCGTATCACGCCAGACCGCCTCGTTGTCGATATCGAGAACGTGCAGAAGCACGCTATTGTCGTTGCTGTCATATTCCAGCCAGACCGAACCGGGTGTGCTGGTGAGCACGACCGCCAGCACGGCCAGCGCAAACTCGTTGCGAATATCGAGATAGATGGTGAGGAAGCCCGGCTTGTGGCGTTTCGCTCCGCTTCTGAGCACGACGCTGGCCACATGGATGTTCGACTTGATGATATCGATCATCACGATGGCGAAGAGTTTCGGCAGAAGGTGAATGTTGCGGATGCGTGGCTTTTCCGGGCGCAGCGACGCCATCGCCCAGGAGGCGAAGACGGCAACGATAATGCCGAGCACCAGCTGGCCGGGTGTAAACCCGCCGAGAAGCAGCCACATCAGAACCAGGCATACGAAGAGAATGGGATAGGGAAACATCAGCCGCCCTCCCCATGGGTTTCATCAGCATGCTCGACGCCCGGCACGATCGTCGCTCCCCGCACAGTCTCTATATAGGCCTTCGGGTTGGAAAGGTTGCGGATCGTCGTGTCCATATACTGCATCGCCGGTCCGGCCTGCAGGGTGAGGCCGAGCGTGATGGCCAGCAGAAAGAGGACGGGCACGATCTCGATGACGAGAACCCGTGGCACGGTGCCTTCGATCGAGGTCCAGAACGTGCGTATGCCGGCGCGCGTCATGGCAATCAGCGCTGCAACGCCCGAGATGATGACAAGCACGATGAGCGCCCAGACGGCAGCCGTCGGCGGCACGCCGATCGAACCCGTTCCCATCATCGCCGAGAGCATGGCGAATTTGGCGATGAAGCCGGAAAGCGGCGGCAGGCCGGAGAGAAGGATGCCGCAGGCGGCAAAGCAGGTGCCGAGGATGGCCATCGTGCCGGGCATGGCCACGCCATCGCCCTCTTCCGGCTCATCATCCTCGCCCTCGCCATAGGCTTCCATCGTCACGGCAAGAACGTTTGCGCCGGCATCCTGACCACGCTCGACCAGTTCGATCAGCAGGAAAAAGGCGCTGATCGTCAGCGTCGAGCTGACGAGGTAGAGAAGCGCGCCGGCCGAGACGGCGCCATCATTGACGCCGAGGACCATCAGCAGCGTGCCGGACGAGACAAGGACGGAAAAGCCGGCCAGCCGGCCGAGTGCCTGCGAAGCAAGAACCCCGATCGTGCCGAAGACGAGCGTCGCGATGCCGCCATAAAGAAGGACTGTCGCGCCGAAGCCGGCAGAAGGCCCTTCCCCGAAGAGCAGCATGGTCAGACGCAGGATGACATAGATGCCGAGCTTGCTGAGGATGGCGAAAATGCCGGCGACCGGTGCGGCCGCGGCGCTATAGGCCGTCGGCAGCCAGAAGCAGAGCGGCCACATGCCGGCCTTGATCAGGAAAGCGATGCCAAGCACGCCGGCACCGGCCTCCATCAGCATCAGGCGGCGCGGCTCCATGCTCGGGATGCGGGCAGCAAGATCGGCCATGTTGAGCGTGCCGGCCGTGCCATAGATCAGGCTGACGCCGATCAGGAAGAGCAGTGCCGCCGCAAGGTTGACGGCGATATAGTGCATTCCCGCTTTGACGCGCAGCGCGCCCGAACCATGCAGCAGAAGCCCGTAAGAGGCGGCCAGCATGACTTCGAAGAAGACGAAGAGGTTGAACAGGTCGCCGGTCAAAAATGCGCCGTTCACCCCCATCAGCAGGAGCTGGAACATGGTGTGGAAATGCGCGCCGACCGTGTGCCAGCGGGCCAGCGAATAGACGAGGCAGGCGAGCGCGAGGATGGCGGTCAGCAGGATCATCATCGCCGCCAACCCGTCGACCACCAGCACGATGCCGAAGGGCGCGGCCCAGTTGCCGAGCAGATAGGCGCCCTCGAAGGCATTCGGGCCGCTCTCGATGGCGAACAATACGATCGCGACGAGGCCGAGAAGCAGGACGGCGGCGAGACTGACGAAGGCCTTGGCCACGCGCTGGCGTTCGTCGATGAACAGCAGCACGGCCGCCGCGACAAGCGGGATCAGGATCGGCGCGATGATCAGGTGGTGGGTCCAGGCGATCATTTGCGGTCGCTCCTTCCATCCACATGGTCGGTGCCGGTCAGGCCGCGGGAAGCCAGAAGCACGACAAGGAAGAGCGCCGTCGTCGCAAAGCCGATGACGATGGCGGTGAGCACGAGCGCCTGCGGCACCGGATCCGCAAGATGGCCGGCTGCCCCGCTTTTCTCCAGGATCGGCGGCACATTGGTCTTCACGCCGCCGACGCCGAAGATGAAGAGATTGACCGCATAGGACAGAAGCGAAAGCCCGATGATGACCTGATAGGTGCGCGGGCGCAGCAATAGCCATACGCCGCAAGTGGTCATGACGCCGATCGCGATGGAGAGAATGAGTTCCATCAGCTTTCCTTTGCCTTGTCGGCCTCTGCGGCGCGCATGCGGTTGATGCGGATCGACTGGTGCGCCAGTGCGACCAGGATCAGCACCGTGGAGCCGACCACGAGCAGGAAGACACCCAGATCGAAGAGCAGGGCGGAAGCCATCGGAACCTTGCCGATCAATGGCAGCTCGGCATACTGGAAATGCGAGGTGAGGAAGGGGTAGCCGAGAAGCCAGGCGCCGATCCCCGTGAGCGTCGAGATGATCATCCCGGCGCCCATCCAGCGCACCGGCAGGATACGGATGCGATCCTCCGCCCATCGCGTGCCACCGGCGAGATATTGCAGGAGGAAGGCGATCGAGAGCGTCAGGCCGGCCGAGAACCCGCCGCCCGGCAGATCATGCCCACGCATGAAGATATAGACGGCGAAGGTGATGATGACCGGGAACAGCCACTGCATGATGACGGAGGGTACCAGCAGATAGTCACGCACCGTATCGCCGGCCGAACGGTCCGGCCGCTCCTCGTCGAAACGGTTCTGGATACGCTGCTGCTCCGGCATGGCCATCGCTTCTGCTGCCGGGCGGAAGCGGCGCAGGAGGGCAAAGACAGTGAGCGCCACGACGCCGAGAACGGTGATTTCGCCTAGCGTATCGAAGCCGCGGAAGTCCACGAGGATGACGTTGACGACGTTGTGGCCGCCACCCTGAACATAGGCATTCTGCAGGAAGTAATTGGCGATCGCATCCGGTACCGGGGTGGTCATGACCGCATAGGAGATGAAGGTCATGCCGATACCGCAGGCGACGGCAAGCGCCAGATCGCGGAAACGGCGGAAGCGGGCTGCCAGCGTGATCTGCTCATCGACCAGCTCGGTGCGTTTCGGCAGCCAGCGCAGGCCGAGAAGGATCAGGACGGTGGTGACGATCTCGACCAGAAGCTGGGTAATCGCCAGATCCGGCGCCGAAAGCCACAGGAAGGAGATGCAGACGATAAGCCCCACACCGCCGAGCATGATGAGCGATGCAAGCCGGTGGTACTTGGCGAGATAGGCCGTACCGATGGCAAGGCATATGCCGATCAGCCAAAGCCCGGCAAAGACCGGATCGACACCGGAAAACGCAAAGGCGCGGGTCTCGAAACCGGCAAGATAAAGCGGCAGGAGGCCGGCGAGAAAGCCCGTGGCCACGACCCAGCGCAGCTGCGGCTGCAGCTTGCGGGTGCCAAGCCGCCGCTCGGCGACACGCGCCCAGTGCCACGACACTTCCACCAGAATGCGTTCGAAGATGCGCTGGCCCTTGAGGCGCCGGAAGACCGGCGGCCCGTCATCGCAGCGCGAGAGATATTTGCCGAGCGCCACGTAGAAGATGGCACCGCCGAGAAGCGCAAGCACGCTCATGATCAGCGGCGTGTTGATACCGTGCCAGATCGCAAGGCTATATTGAGGCGTCGCAGGGCCAAGCACGCTGACGACTGCCGTATGCAGGAAAGGGCCGATCGAAAAGGACGGAACGATGCCGACGATCAGGCAGACGACGACGAGGAACTCGATCGGGAAACGCATCCAGCGTGACGGCTCGTGCGGCGACGGCTTGGGAAGATCGACCGGCTTCGGCCCGAAGAAGACCGTGTGAATGAAGCGCAGCGAATAGGCGACGCTGAAGGCGCCGGCAAGCGTTGCGACATAAGGCAGGATGCGGTCGAGAATGCTGTCCGCATGGGTCTCGACGGCTTCGGCAAAGAACATTTCCTTCGACAGGAAGCCGTTCAGAAGCGGCACGCCGGCCATCGCGGCACTCGCCACCATGGCAAGCGTACCGGTGACGGGTAGATAGCGGTAGAGCCCGCTCAATCGTCGCATGTCACGCGTGCCGGTCTCATGGTCGATAATGCCGGCGGCCATGAAGAGCGAGGCCTTGAAAGTGGCATGGTTGACCATGTGGAAGATCGCAGCAACCGTGGCAAGCGGGCTTCCGAGGCTGAGCAGCGTGGTGATCAGGCCGAGATGGCTGATCGTCGAGTAGGCGAGCAGCCCCTTCAGATCCTGCTGGAACATGGCGAAATAGCGCCGAGCAGCAGCGTGACGATGCCGGCTGCGCCGACCAGAACGAACCATTCATAGGAGCCGGAAAGCGCCGGCGACAGGCGCGCCAGAAGAAAGACGCCGGCCTTCACCATGGTTGCCGAATGCAGGAAGGCCGACACAGGCGTCGGCGCCGCCATGGCGTTCGGCAGCCAGAAATGGAACGGGAACTGCGCGCTCTTGGTCAGCGCGCCGAGCAGAATGAAGACGAGCGCCGGCACATAGAGCGCGTGGGCGCGGATCGCCTCGCCGGAGGCCAGGATCTTGTCGAGATCATAACTGCCGACGATGTTGCCGAGAATGAGCAGGCCGATCAGCAGGCAGAAGCCGCCGATACCCGTGACCGTCAAGGCCATGCGGGCGCCATCGCGCGCACCGGCATTCCCGTGCCAGTAGCTGATCAGCAGGAAGGAGAAGATGCTCGTCATCTCCCAGAAGACCGAGAGAAGAATGACATTGCCCGAGAGCACGATGCCGAGCATGGCGCCCATGAAGGCGAGGAAGAAGGAGAAGAAGCGCGGGACGGGATCGTCCTCGGACATATAGTAGCGCGCGTAGAGAACGACGAGAAAGCCGATACCGAAGATCAGAACGGCGAAAAGCCATGCGAAGCCGTCAAGCCGGAGCGTGAAATTGAGCCCGAGCTGAGGCACCCATGCGGCATCCAGCTTCAGCACATTGCCATTGGCAATCTGCGGGTAGAGCGAGACGATCAGGCCAAGACCGACAAAGGCGACGACACCAGCCAGCGCCGAAGGCAGCGCACGCGAGTTCGAAGCAAGCATGAAGACGGATGCAAGGCTGCCGACAAAAGGCAGCATCAGGACGATCAAAAGAATATATGGTCCCGACGTTATCCCAATGCTCCGCCCTTCCCCTGCTCCCGAGCCGATCAATCAGGCTTCCCGGCGGAAGCTTCGCCAACAATTGCTGGCAATTTGATCGGTAATGACATATATGGCTGTTATTGACCAATATGGGCAGTATTTGACGATGGGTCAAGCAGCACAGCCTAAGATTTTAACCCCCGCGATCTGTCGCGCCGCACGCGGCCTGCTCGACTGGACGCAAACGGATCTTGCCGATCGTTCGGGCGTGTCGCGCAGCACGATCCGCGACTATGAAGGCAGCCGCCACGACGCGCATCGCGCGACCGAGGCACAGCTGCGGCTTGCCTTCGAACGCGGCGGCATCGCCTTCATCAATGTCGATGAAGACAATATCGCCGTTTGCGCCAAGCGTGGAGCGGATTGTGTACCCGAAGGCTGACAGAACGGCCTGACATCTGTCACGCGGTCACTGGCGACTTTCGGGATTTTCTTCGCCTTCGCAAAGCTTTATCGTCCTCCTCAACCGGGGAGGATGGAATGACATGCGGCTGTTGATCGTCGAGGACAATCACGAGCTGGCCGACTGGCTGGCCAAGGCGCTGCATCAGGCCGGCTATGCCGTTGATACCGCCCATGACGGCGAAGAGGGCGAGCATCTGATCGCGCTGGCGGACTATGCGGCCGTCATTCTCGACCTTTCCATTCCCAAAATCGATGGCATGACGCTGCTGAAACGCCTGCGGCGAAGCGGCAGCAAGGCGCCGGTGATCATCCTCACCGCCAATGCCTCGCTCGACGGACGTGTTGCCGGGCTCGATTCCGGTGCGGATGACTATCTGGCCAAACCTTTCGAACTGGCTGAACTCGAAGCAAGGCTGCGCGCCGTCATTCGCCGCGGCCATGATCTGGCAAGTCCGCAGATCGCCGTCGGAGATCTCATCCTCAACAGCACGACCCGGCAGTTCGAGCTGAAGGGCGATCTCCTGTCACTGACGCCGCGCGAGCATTCCGTGCTCGAATACCTGATCCTGAAAGCCGGCACGACCGTCACCAAATCGGCGCTTTCCGACAGCGTCTTCGGCTTCGATGCCGAGACCGATCCGAGCGCCATCGAGATCTATGTCCACCGTGTTCGCAAGAAGCTGGAGGGCGCCTCGGTGCAGATCGCCACGCTGCGCGGCCTCGGCTATATGCTGCGAGCGACCTGACCGTGAGCGCTCTTCTGCCTCTCAAAGCCGTCTGGTCGGGTCTCCGGCACAGTCTTCGCGCACAATTGCTGGCATGGGTGACGGCGACGCTTGTCTGCGTTCTCTGCCTCAACCTCTATTTCAGCACATCACGAGCCCGAGAAGCGGCCAATATCGTCACCGACAACATGCTGCTCGGCTCGGCACGGATGATTGCCGAGGCCGTGCGTGTCGATGACGGCGGCAATGTGGAAGTGGATATCCCGCCGGCAGCGCTTGAAATGTTCGATACCGGCCAGGGCGACAATGTCTATTACCGGGTCATCACCGCCTGGGGCAGCCTGATTGCCGGCTATCCCGACCTCCCCTCGCCGAACAAGGAACAGGAAGGGCAAGGCCTCTCCTTCCACGATCATAACGTCCGGGCACTGACGCTGAACCACCCGCTTGTCGGCCTGACCAACGATGGCGGCATCAACGTGACGGTAGCAGTGACCAACAATGCGCCCGCGCCATGCGGCACCGGCTGCTGCTGGCGGATTTCGAAAGCCAGTTGCTGCTGGTCGTCATGGCCGGCATCGTCACAGTGGTCGGCCTGCGCGCCGGCCTTGCGCCGGTGATGAAGCTGCGTGGTGCCGTGCTTGCCAGCCGGCGCGAGCGGCTGGAACCCTTCGACCCCGACATGGTGCAGACCGAGATCAAGCCGCTGGTTCTCGCGCTCAACGATTACATGCAGCGGATCGAGCGGCAGATGGCCTCGCAACGGCGTTTCGTCTCGAATGCCGCGCATCAATTGCGAACGCCGCTGACGCTTCTTGCCACGCAGGCGAGTTTTGCCGCGCGCGAAACCGATGCAGACAGGCGCACCGAAGCCTTGCAGGCACTGACCCGCAGCACCCGCCAGCTGTCGCGACTTGCCGAACAGCTTCTGACGCTCACCCGCGCCGAACCGGGCAGCCGTGCGCCAAGAGCCGAGCATATCGACATGGCCGAAACGGCCCGCAAGGTTCTGGAGGCGCATGCCGAGGATGCCCTGCGCCGCGGCATCGATCTCGGCCTTGAGGCGGACAAGGGGGCCGTTGTCGTTGGCGACGGGACGATGCTGCGCGAAATGGTGGTCAATCTTGTCGACAATGCGCTGCGCTATACGCCGGCGCGGGCGAGGTGACGGTCTCGGTAGTCTCCGCCTATGGGCAGGTTTCGGTCACGGTGCGCGATACCGGGCCGGGCATTCCCGAACATGAGCGCGAACACGTTTTCGAGCGCTTCTACCGCGTCATCGGCACCCAGCAGGAAGGCAGCGGCCTCGGGCTTGCGATCGTCCGCGAGGTTGTCGTCGGTGCTGGTGGATCGGTGACGCTGGAGGATGCCGAGGGTGGCGGTCTGGTGGTGACGGTACGGCTTCCGGCGGCGACGGATTGACTGTTTGGTCAACGATCCAACAAAAAAAGGGGGCCATAAGCCCCCTTCATTTTCAGCATAGCAGAGAAGCCAATCTCAGTGGGTGTCGAGGCTCTGCTGCGGGCGCCACTTCGCGAGCCGGTTCTCGACCAGCGTCATGACATATTCGGCAACCAGCGTGACGATCATGACGAGAACGATGGCAGCGAACATGCCGGCGGCATCGAACGTGCCCTTGGCGATCGAGATCAGCTGGCCGATGCCGAAGCGGGCGCCGACGAATTCGCCGACGATCGCGCCGATAATGGCAAAGCCGAAGGAGACGTGCAGGCTGGCAAAGATCCAGCTCATCGCCGACGGAACGATGACCGTGCGCGTCACCTGCCAGTCGGAAGCGCCGAGGATGCGGGCATTGGCGATCATGTCGCGGTCTGCTTCACGCACACCCTGGAAGGCGTTGGCGAAGACGACGAAGAAGACCATGATGAAGGCAAGCGCCACCTTGGAGGCAAGGCCAAGGCCCATGATCATGATGAAGATCGGTGCCAGAACCACACGCGGGATCGAGTTGATCGCCTTGATATAGACCGAAAGAATGTCCGAAAGCATCTGGTTGCGGCCAAGGCCGATACCGACCACGACGCCGGCAATCGAGCCGGTGAAGAAGCCGATCAGCGCCTCTTCCATGGTGATGCCGAGATTGTACCAGAGCGAGCCTTCGGTCGTGCCGTTGAGCGCCCAGTCATAGAGACGTTCGGCAACGAGGCTCGGGCTTGCATAGAAGAACGGGTCGATCCAGTTCATCTGCGAGGAAATTTCCCACAGACCGAGCGCGATCACCAGAATGGCGATCTGCCAGAACAGGACGACCTGCTTGCGGCGCTTGATCGACTTCAGCGCGGCGGCCTCGATTTCCGTGTCGCTGGTGCCGGGGCGGAATGTCGTGCCGGCAGGTACTGCTGCGGTTTCCATTGCGATATTGGCCATTTTATCCTCCTCCTTCTCACGCAGCTTCGCTGGCGCGGCGGTAGCTGGTTTCGACTTCCTGGCGGAGGTCTTCCCAGATGGTCTTGCAGTAATCGATGAACTGCTGGTCGTAGCGGATTTCGGATACGACGCGCGGACGCGGCAGCTCCACCTTGTAGACGGACTTGACCGTCGCAGGCCCGGCGGTGAGCACATAGACCTTGTCGGCCAATGCCACGGCCTCTTCGAGATCGTGGGTGACGAAGACGACGGAGGCCTGACGCTCGGCCCAGAGCTTCAGAAGCTCCTCATGCATGACGGTGCGGGTCTGCACGTCGAGCGCCGAGAAGGGCTCGTCCATCAGCAAGATTTCCGGCTCGTTGATGAAGGTCTGCGCCAGCGCCACGCGCTTGCGCATGCCGCCCGACAGCTGGTGCGGATAGTGATGCAGGAATTTCGACAGGCCGACGCGGGCAAGCCAGTCCTTGGCCATGCGCTCGGCCTCCGCCTTCGACTTGCCGCGGAAAAGCGGGCCGGCCATGACGTTGTCGATGACGTTCTTCCAGGGAAAGAGCGCATCCTTCTGGAAGGCGAAGCCGACGCGCGGGTCGATGCCCGAAACGGGCCCGCCCATGAGGCGCACTTCGCCGGCGCTCGGCTTGGCAAGGCCGGTGACGAGATTGAGCGTCGTCGACTTGCCGCAGCCGGTCGGGCCGACGACGGCGACGAACTCGCCGCGTTCGACGGTCATGTTGAAATCGCGCAAGGCCGTCAGCGTCTTGCCGGTAGGGGACACGAAACGGCGCGTCACATTGATGAGTTCGATGGCCGGGGACCGGCCCTGATCCTTGGGCATGGTTCGTCCTTTCGGCGTCAGTCGAGTGACGCGTCCAAAATCGATGGGAATGGATGGAGTGCGGCCGGCGGGTGTCGGCCGGCCGCGATTGTGTTTACATGGCCTGCTTGACGAAGTCGGACGTGTAGGTCTTCGACAGGTCGATCTGCTTGCCCTTGACGTTCTTGGAGAACTCGGCGAGCACGGCGAGAACCGTTTTCGGACCGTCTTCCGGCATCACACCGTCCTTGGTGAACATGCCCTTGCCGGCTTCGAGCGCCTTCACGTAACCTTCCTTGTCGCCGACATAGAAATCCTTCGGCATCTTGTCGGCGATTTCTGCCGCTGAATGCGTGTCGATGAATTTCAGCGTCTTGACGAAGGCATTGGCCAGCTTCTGGACGTCGCCCTTGTGGGCATCGACCCAGGCGGTTTCCATGTAGAGCGATGCGGCCGGATAGGTACCGCCGAGCGCTGCACGGGTGGCATCGACGGTGCGCAGGTCAACGAGAACCTGAGCTTCGCCGGTCTTCACCATGCGCGAAATCGTCGGCTCGGTGGTCATGCCGGCCTGGATCTGGTCCTGCTGCATGGCAGCAATGAACGTGCCGCCGGCGCCGACCGGGATCGTCACCACGTCGCCCCCCTTGAGGCCGGCCTTGGAGGCCATGTAGAGCGACAGGAAGTTGGTCGACGAGCCGAGACCGGTCACGCCGAGGTTCTTGCCCTTGAGGTCAGCGAAGGACTTGATCTCCGGATGCTTGGTGGACACAAGCTCGACTTCGCCCGGCGCCTGGCTGAACTGCACGACGGATTCGATGAACTTGCCCTTGGCCTGCAGGTCGACGCAATGGTCGTAGAAACCGACGACGCCCTGAACGGCGCCTGCGAGAAGCTGGTTTTCAGCATCGACGCCGGCTGCTTCATTGAGCAGTTCGACGTTGAGGCCCTCATCCTTGAAATAGCCGAGCGCTTCGGCAAGCTTGGCGGGCAGATAGATCTGCTTTTCATAGCCACCCACCATGATGGTGATCTTGTCCGCAGCATGCGACATTGCGGTGGTCGAGAGCATGCCGGCGAGGGCCAGAGCGGAAACGGACAGGGCGCGCACGAGGCGGCGTTTGGAATGCATGGGAAGTCCTCCTTGACTTCGCAATATCGCTGACACGCCCTCCAGCGCGTCTCCCCAACGATATGCATGAGATGGTCTTAGCAGGGCAAGCTTTCAGCCAGCTTTCAACGCCGAAAGGAAATCGCAACCTTCGCCGTCAGCCGCTGGCCACGATAAAGTGAAACCGGATCAGCTAACGGTGGAAAGGCCGGCGGCGTTATGCTCTCCTTTACAATCCCTGCCCTAATCTGCCGCCATGTCCGACAACGTCATCAAATTCCAGCGCCCCAAGAAGCCCAAGCCGCCCCGTCAGGTTCCGCCGTGGCTGCGCAAGCTGATCGTGGTCGCCGTCATCATTCTCGCATTCGCGGCAGCCTACGGCTATTTCTCGCTGACAGGACAGAGCGGAATGTCGCCTGCCGGCCTCTGACAGACACAGCATTTGATAACCTGAAGGTAACGTCTCTGGCCGATCATGCGGGCTGAGGCCTGAAGGGCGACTGACGTTCATTTTCAAACCTGCGTTCGACCGATCATGCGATTTGCTCATTTCCGACTTGTCGGCCCGATTATCGCCGGCCTGACCCTGCTGGTTGCCGGCATGGCAACCTTTGCCTTTTTCGGCATCAGCCGGATCGACGCCGAGGCGCGCCGATCACAGGAGACCATGGTCAGCCATAATGTCGCGCTCTGGACTTCGGATATAGAATTCTCGCTGACGGCCTGGACCATATGGGACGAGGCGATCGAAAAACTCGACAATTCCTTCGACCTCGAATGGACCGACCGCAATATCGGCGCTTCCTTGATCGGCACGTCGCGCACCCGTTTCACCGCGGTTCTCGATCACGATGACAAAACCATCTACTCGCGAACGGCCGATGAGGTGAGGAAGAGCGAATTCTTCAAGCGCGGCGCCGATGCAATCGTGCGGGAATCCGCGTCGCTGGTGGCACAGGTCCGCGCCCGTGAGGCCGAGGCTCACAAGAACCCGAAGCCCGGCATTCCCGACCAGATCGCCGCAAGCCGGATCGATGTGCTCGGCCAGGATGCGGTGCTTCTGTCCGCAGTGCTCTTTCAGCCGGATTTCTCTACCTATAAGCCGAAACACGACCGCGCACCGGTGCTGATTACCGCCATGCCGATCGCGGGCAGCCTGCCGGGCTTCTTCGGCACGCGTTTCATGTTGAACGATGCCCGTATCGGAACGGCGTCGTCCGTCACGCCCGATCGCGCGCGGGTGGAAGTGGCCGTTGGCCTTGCCGGCGAGACCGAAGTGCTTTCCTGGCGCCCGCCGCAGCCGGCAACCGATGCGCTCTATCGATCGCTGCCGCTGCTCGTCACCGTCGCCGTCATTCTTCTGGCGGGTGCAGTCTTCCTTCTCAGGATGTCGCAGACGACCGCAAGGGCATTGGTCGCCAAGGAGCGGCAGATGCGCCATGCCGCCACCCACGACTTCCTGACCGGGCTCTCCAATCGCGCCTTGCTGATCGACGAGTATGACGCGCTTGCCGCCAAGGGCCCGCTTTCAGTCGTCTGCCTTGATCTTGATGGCTTCAAGGCCATCAACGACACACATGGACATGCCATGGGCGATGCACTCCTCAAGGTCGTCGCCGAACGCCTGCAGCAGACCACGCGGAGCAACGACCGGCTCTTCCGGCTCGGCGGCGATGAATTCGCCATTCTCATGCCCGGTCTTGGCGCGACGGAGGCAGCCACAGCCTGCCAGCGTATTTCTCTGGCATTGGCCGCACCTGTATCGCTCGCCTGCGGCACTGTCACCGTGGGCGCGTCCTTCGGCATACGGCTCGTGGATGACAGCAGGACGAACTGCGATGCGGCACTCGGTGCAGCCGACGGCGCACTCTACGATGCCAAGGCAAGACGCTATGATGGGCTGCGCCGGCGCCAGGCGCAGCAGGCGGACGACAAGTCTGCGCCTCCGCGCGCGGCTGTCGCCTGAGCCTCCGGTGCTGCGCCGCTGGCGTGCGGGAACAAACAACCGCCGGAAGCATTGATTCAGACAAGACTTTATCTTTGGTAGCAAGGAGATAGCGGGTCTCTGCAGCAGTGGAGTCGACCGTTTGGCATACCCCAGTATCCCCAGAACCGCTTTCACGAACGGGACGCTGGCCGAACAAGCGCTCAATGCGTAGAATTTTGCGTCAAAACTCGGCATGGCAACATAGCCGTTCCCGACAGGCGCAAAACAAAGGATAGGATTGCTCGTGGCAACCGAGGCACTGCTCTAGTTTCGCCGCAAACAAGGAACCCCATGATGCTGCGCAAAAAACTTGCCCTTACCGTTCTCGGCCTCGCCCTTTCCGGCCTGACGGCCACCAGCGCATTTGCCGATGCGACACTCGATCGTATCAAGGGTCGCGGCGCACTCACCGTGGGTGTCATCCTGTCGGGCGCGCCCTTCGGTTACATCGATCCGAAGACGCAGGCCGAGAAGGGCTATAACATCGATATCGCCAAGGCGCTTGCCGAGGATCTCGGCGTCAAGCTCGAAACCGTCACCGTGACGCCGCCGAACCGCGTGCAGTTCCTGCAGCAGGGCAAGGTCGATATCCTGATCGCCAACATGCAGTACACGGACGAGCGCGCCAAGATCCTCGACTATGTGCCGACCCCCTATGATCGCAGCGGCGGTGCTGCCGTGGTGCGCAAGGATAGCGGCCTGAAGGACTGGAGCGACCTCAAGGGCAAGCCGGTCTGCGTTTCGCAGGGCTCGAACTTCACCCAGCCGCTGATCGAACAGTATGGCGCGATCGTCAAGGCGCTGCCGAGCCAGCCGGAATCGCTTCTGGCGCTTCAGGGCGGCAATTGCGTGGCAGCCGTTCATGTCGGCGCGACCGTCGGCCTTCTGCTGGAGGATCGTCCGGAAGAGTGGAAGGACTATGCCATCCCCTTCCCGACCGAACTTATCCCGTCCGACAGCGTCATCTGGCTGCGCAAGGGCGAGAAGGACACGCAAACGGCACTCGACAACGCCGTGAAGAAGCTTCACGCTGACGGCAAGCTGCTGGAGTTTGCCAAGGCAAACCGGCTGCTCAACACCACCTATCTGGAGGAAGAGCACAAGGCCCTTTCCGCCAGCAAATAAGGCAAGGGCCAAACGCTCACCGACATGCAGGATAGCAGCATACTGAATACGTTCATCGCCCTGATGGACAAGATCGGCCTGAACTACGAGTTTCTGGCAACGGGTTACGAAGCGACGATCTGGCGTGATGGCTTCATCACCACGCTCTATCTGATCGTGCTTCTGATCCCCGTCAGTCTCGTGGCCGGGCTGATCTTTGCCGCCTGCCTGACCTCAGGCAGGCCTTTCCTGTCTGCGCCGGTCCGGGCTTTCGTGGAAATCACCCGCAATACCCCGACGCTGGTGCAGCTGATGTTCAGCTTTCTCGTGCTGAACACCTTCGTGTCCAACCTCGTCGGCGGCGCACAAAATAACCCGCTGACGCCGTTCTTCTGGGTCGTCGCGGTGGTCGGGCTGCATATCGCAGCCCTTCATGCCGAAGCGATCCGCGCCGGCATCGAGGCCGTGCCGTCGTCGATGGTGGAAGCGGCACGCGGCATGGGCTTCAGCCAGTGGCAGATCCTGCGCTTCGTCGAAGTGCCGCTTGCGTTTCGCGCCTCGCTTCCGGCGATCGTCAACAACCTGATCAATCTCGTGAAGCTCACCACAGTCGGCAATGCGATTGCCGTCAGCGAGATCACCTATGCCTCGATCATGGTCTGGACACAGCGCGACAATGTCCTCGCATTGATGATCGTCATCCTGCTGTTCTTCAGCATCATCAACATCATCGTTGCAAGGGTCGGCCTTTGGGTCGAGCGGAAGCTTGCCGTTCCGGGGTATGGACTATGACGGCAGCCACCATCACGTCCGGCACGAAGAGCCGGCATCTGGCGCGCAATCTCGGTTTCGTCGCGCTACCGCTCGTCATTCTCCTCTGGGCGCTGACCGACCTTTCGCTCGGCCGGACGCTGGTGGAATGGATCCCCTATCTCGCCTCCGGCTTCATGATGAACATCCTCATCAGCCTTCTGGCGATGACGTTCGGCACGCTGATTGGTGCGATCTTCGGCATACTGCAGCTCGCGCCGTACCGGCTCGTTCGCTATCCGGTGGTTGCCTATGTGCAGATCTTCCGTAATGCGCCGCATCTCGTGCTGATCTTCGCGACCACCTATATCTTCCCCTTCGAGATCGTGGTGGCCGGTCACTACCTGCCTTTTCCGGATTGGGTAAAGGCCGTGATCGGCCTTGCAATCCCGGCCAGCGCCTATGTGGCGGAAATCACCCGCGGCGCCATCCAGTCGATCCCGACCACCCAGTGGGAGGCGGCGCAAGGCCTTGGCTTCTCGCGCCTGCAGGCACTTCGCTACATCATCCTGCCGCAATGCGTGCGCCGCTCGCTGCCGCCATGGATGAACCTGTTTGCCTCGATCACCATGGCAACGGCACTCGCATCGCTGGTCGGCGTTCATGAACTGCTTCACGCGGCAACCGATGCCAGCACCGCCGTGCGCCGGATCGATTTCACCATCATTGCCTATATCGTGGTAATGGCCGCCTTCTTCATGCTTTGCTACCCTATCTCCCGCCTGACCCGCCGCCTCGAGCGGCGCTTCAGCGCGGCCTGAGGACATGACCGATGACCGTATCTCTGGATAATGCGCCCAAGACGGCTGACAGCAAGGCCAATGACCACATCGTCAAGCTGGAGGACATTCACCTGTCCTTCGGCCAGACGCAGGTGTTGAAGGGCGTCAACCTGACCGTCAACAAGGGCGATGCCGTGTCCATCATCGGCCCGTCCGGCTCGGGCAAGTCGACGCTCCTGCGCTGCATCAATGCGCTGGTCATGCCGCAGAAGGGCAGGATCACCGTCAACGGCACGCGGGTGGACCAGCTGACCAAGGAAAGCGAGCGGATCGAACTGCGCAAGCGCGTCGGCATCGTTTTCCAGCAATATAACCTCTTTCCGCATCTGACGGTGCTGGACAATATCGTCCTGCCGCCGACCAAGATCCTCGGCGTCGATCGCAGCTCGGCGGAAAAGCTGGCGCGCGAGCTTCTCGCCAAGGTGCGCCTTTCGGACAAGGCCAATTCCTATCCCGGCCAGCTTTCCGGCGGCCAGCAGCAGCGCGTCGCGATTGCGCGTGCGCTTGCCATGAAGCCGGAACTGGTGCTTTTCGACGAAGTCACCTCGGCGCTTGATCCCGAGACCGTTGGCGAAGTCCTGCAGGTCATCCGTGATCTGGTGCGCGACGGCATGACGAGCATTCTCGTCACCCATGAAATGCGCTTTGCCGAAGAGATCAGCGACACGGTCGTCTTCACCGAAAACGGCCTGATCGTCGATCACGGCTCGCCGGAGCAGATTTTCCATACCTCCACCAATCCGCGTATCCGCCAGTTCGTCGGCGGGCTCGGCGCGCGCGGCGCCGTGCGCGATGGCGAAGGCATCTGAACGAGGAAGAAGGAGCATATCATGACAGTTTCGTCCGCTCCGCTGACCACCGCATTCGCCGCCGCGATCGTCAAGTCCGATCCGTCGCGTAACGCAGATGCCATGGCCGCCGCCCGCACCGCCATCATCGATTTTCTCGCCTGCACGATTGCCGGCTCGAAAGACAGGACGACCGCGGTTCTGGCAAAAAGCCTCGGCGCCGATCTGCCGGGTGATGCCATCCTCGTCGGTACCAGCCGCCGCACCGATCCGCTGATTGCGGCCGTGGTCAACGGCTATGCCGGCCACGTGCTGGATTATGATGATGTCCATGCCAGCGTTCGCGGCCATCCGACGACTGTGATCGTGCCGGCACTGCTTGCCTTCGCTGCCGAAAAGACGTTTTCTGCCGAGGCCTTCATTTCAGCCTATGTCGTCGGCCTCGAAGCCATGGCGCGGCTTGGCCTGTCGCTCGGCGCAAAACACTACGAAAATGGGTTCCATGCCACGGCAACGCTGGGGCCGATCGGCGCTGCAGCCGCAATCGCCCATCTCACCGGCGCCTCCGTCGAGGAGACCGCGATCGCGCTCGGGCTTGCCGCGACGCAGGCCTCCGGTCTTCGCCTGCAATTCGGCTATGACGCAAAACCCTATCACGCCGCATGGCCGCCCGCTCCGGCCTTCTTGCCGCCCGTCTCGCCGCCGCCGGGTTTACCGCGCGCCCGATTTCCTCGACAATCCGGTCGGCTTCCATTCCGCCTATGCCTTCGCGCGGGCAATCCATCGGCCGCGGTCGATCAGCTGGGCGAGCCTGGCAGATCGTCTCACCCGGCCTGACGCTGAAAGCCTATCCCTGCTGCACAGCCGCCCATGCGGTCGCCTCGCTCGGCGAGGATCTGCACAGCGAAGGGCTGAGGCCCGACGACATAGACAGCATCACCTTCACCTATCCGCCTGGCGCCGATGCCGCGCTCGTCGTGACAACGCCCACCAACGGCATAGAGGCACGCTTCAGCCCGGAATATATCTTCTCCGCCGCCATTAATGACGGAGCACTCCGCCTCGATCATTTCGACGAGCGCCCGGTGGATCCGCGCCTGATGACGCTTGCCGCACGCGCCGGCCGCCGGCATGACGAGACCGCTCCCCGCATGTCGAGCGATCCGAAGACCCGCTTCGTCATCCTCGACGTGAAACGTACCGACGGCACGACCATAACCCGGCGCTTCGACGGCCTGCCGGGCGTGACCGACCCGACCGATAAATTCCTGAACGCCACCGACAACAGCCCGGCCTTTGCCGACATTCCCTCACTGGTCCGCAACATGGAAAGCGAGGCCGATCTCAAGCGGCTGGTTGCGCTTCTCGGCCAGGACTTTTCCGAGGCGTGAAGGCCTCGACACCCATCTGACGAAAGACATTGCCATGAGCGACAATACGAAACGACAAATCCATCTCGGCCTTTTCCTGCAGGGTGCCGGCCATCACGTCTCCGGCTGGCGCCACCCGAATGCCGAGGCCGGCAGCGAGAATTTCGATCTCCTGATGCGCGTCTCGAAGATTGCCGAACAGGCGAAGTTCGACATGGTGTTTCTCGCCGATGGCCTCACCAGCGGCGTTGACGCGCATCCCTCGACGATCGCCCGTTTCGAGCCGCTGACGCTGCTTGCGGCCCTCTCGATGGTGACGAGCAAGATCGGCCTCGCCGCGACGGCCTCCACCACCTATAGCGAGCCCTATCACCTCGCCCGCGCCTTTTCCTCGATCGACCATTTGAGCCACGGCGCGCGGCCTGGAACATCGTCACCACCTCCTATGCCCGCACAGCCAATAATTTCTCGAAATCCCAC
Source organism: Shinella sp. UYSO24 (assembly GCA_902167985.1). Taxonomy (GTDB): domain Bacteria; phylum Pseudomonadota; class Alphaproteobacteria; order Rhizobiales; family Rhizobiaceae; genus Neorhizobium. The sequence continues at coordinate 427,882 of CABHNZ010000003.1, read as the reverse complement.
CCGGAGCACGACGAGCGCTATGCGGTGGCCGAAGAATTTGTCGATGTTGTCCGCGGTCTCTGGGACAGCTGGGATGATGATGCTTTCATCAAGAACAAGGAGAGCGGCGTCTATGCCGATCCGTCCAAGGTTCACATCCTCGACCACGCCGGCAAATATTTCTCGGTCAAGGGTCCGCTGAACATCCCGCGTTCGCCGCAGGGACATCCGATCCTCATTCAGGCCGGCTCGTCGGGACCGGGGCAGGATCTGGCGGCCCGCACCGCCGATGTCGTCTTTACCGCGCAGCAGAGCATTGCCGAGGCGCAGGCTTTCTACAAGAGCCTGAAGGAACGCGTGGTCGGATTCGGTCGCCGCGCCGATGCGGTTGCCGTCATGCCGGGCTTCCTGCCGGTGATCGGCCGCACGTCCAAGGAAGCCGCCGAAAAGCTGGCCGAGCTCGACCAGTGGACCGATATCAAGAGCGCCATGCCGCTGCTCGAAGAGCGTATCGGCCACAGCCTTGCCGATTACGATCTTGACGGTCCGCTGCCGGACCTGCCGATTTCCGACCAGCTGCGCAGCCGCGCCGAGCTTCTGACGGCACTTGCCCGCCGCGAGAACCTGACGATCCGCCAGCTGGCGCTGCGCGTTGCCGCCGGTCGCGGCCATCATATCGTGCTCGGCACGCCGGTCGAAATCGCCGACCGCATGCAGCAATGGTTCGACGGTTACGCTGCCGACGGCTTTAACGTCATGCCGCCCTTCTTCCCGGAAGGTCTCGAAGACTTTACCAACCTCGTCGTGCCGATCCTGCAGGAGCGCGGCCTGTTCCGTACCGATTATACCGGCACGACGCTGCGCGAGCATCTCGGCATCGAGCGCCCGGCGCTCGTATCCGCCTGAATTGGCAAATCGCCCGTTCGCCGGCCTTGCCGGCGGGCGGGATTACTCGCCGTGGCGTTCCAGTGATTTCAACACGGTGCGTTCGGAGAGGTTGAGATAGGTTTCCATCTCGCGGGCCGCATCCTCGGCCCTGCCCTCCTCGACCAGCTTGACGATATTGTCGTTCAGCTCGACGAAGGGTGCGTGGAGCTGTTCGGGATTGGCGAGAAGCCCGAAACCGAGACGCAGTTCGGCTGCGATCCGCTCGTAAAAATCGCTGAGCCGCGTACTGTCTGCGAGATCGACGACAGCCTTGTGGAAACGCATGTTGGCACTGCCGACGCCCACCCAGTCCAGGGCCTCACGCCTGACTTTTGCCGCCTCGACCGCCTCGCGCATGTGTGCGACCGCAGCATGCCTTGGCCAGGACTGGCGAAGTGCACCGCATTCCACCATGCGACGGACCCGATAGATATCGATGATCGTCGCCATGTTCGGCACGGCGACGAAGACGCCGCGATTGGCCTCATGCCGCAACAGCCCGTCCTTGGTCAGGAGCCGGAAGGCTCTCTCAGCGAATTGCGCGAGACGTCGAACCGATCGCTGAAGGCGGCTTCGGACAGGCGCTGGCCGGGGGTCAATTCACCCGAGATCAGCAGGCTGCGGATTTCCCGCGCCAGCCGGTCCGAGAGAGGCAGGCCATCCAAATTTTCCGTCATGAGCCTACATCCCCCTTGAGGCATACCGCTGGCATGTCTGTGGTGTCGCAGCAGCGGTGGCGCTCCTTTAGCACAGATGGTGAGCAATTCATGCGAAATCGTGCCAAAAGCTTGGCCATAAAGACTAACAAATGGACAGTATGATGGAACGATCTGACATAATTGTTCAACAATATTGACAATCTCATGGAACAAGACAAGATCCCGTCAGCATCCGCGAGGGGCGGATAGCAAATAACGGAGAAACGCCATGCAGCAGAACGAGCTTGCACCAAGCGCCTCGCAGCCGGCTGAGAAGAGCGGCAAGGGCCAGCGCTATGCCCTGCTTTCCGCCATGTTCCTCATGTCCATGTCTGCCGTCGGACCTGGCTTCATCACCCAGACCGCAACATTCACCGTCAAGCTCGGCGCGGCCTTCGCCTTCGCCATCCTGATCTCGGTGATCGTCGACTTCATCGTGCAGGCCAATATCTGGCGCATGGTTGCCGTCACCAAGATGCGCGCACCGGCGATTGCCAATGCCGCCATTCCCGGCGCCGGCTTCCTGCTGGCCATCATCGTCATCATCGGCGGCCTGTTCTTCACGTCGGCAATATCGGCGGAGCGGGCCTCGGCTTCAACGCGATGATCGATCTCGATCCGAAGATCGGCGGCGCGATCGGCGCAGTCGTTGCCATCGGCATCTTCCTGTCGCGCCGTGCGGGCGTGGCCATGGACCGCGTCGTTTTCGTTGCTGCCTTCGTCAAGGCCGCGCTGATCCTCTACGCAACCTTCGAATCCGGCCCGCCGGTTGCCGAAGCCTTCCACCAGACCTTCTTCCCGAGCACGATCGATTTTGCGACGATCACCACGATCGTCGGCGGCACGGTCGGCGGCTACATCACCTATGCCGGTGCACATCGCCTGCTCGACAAGGGGACGGTCGGCGTCGAGAACCTCGGTGCTGTCAACCGGGCAGCGCTCAGCGGCATCGCGATCACCGGTGTCCTTCGCTACATCCTGTTCCTTGCCATCCTCGGCGTCGTCGCCAGCGGCGTCGTCATCGATCTGTCGGGCAAGGGTGCGAACCCGGCCGGCCAGGCCTTCCATTCGGCTGCCGGTGATCTCGGCTTCCGTCTGTTCGGCGCGGTCTTCCTGGCATCAGCCATGACAAGCATCATCGGTGCCGCCTACACGTCGGTCTCGTTCCTGACGGCGTTCAAGCCTGACATGACCGAGCGCCAGCGCAATATCGCGACCGTCGGCTTCATCGCCATCTCGCTGATCGCCTATATCCTGATCACGACGCCGCCGGCTGCCATGCTGGTTTTCGTCGGCGGTCTCAACGGCCTCGTCCTGCCGATCGGCCTGTCGATCTTCATGTACGCTGCCTGGAAGCGCGCAGACCTGATGCACGGCTATCACTATCCGCGCTGGCTGCTGATCCTCGGCGTGCTGACCTGCATCCTGACCTGGTACATGGCCTATAATTCGGTCGGCGCCATCTTTGCGATGCTGAAGGGCTGATCGGGCCATCAGCCCAGACCAAAATCATACCTGAGGAGACACGACATGACTGCCATCGACCTCAACAGCGACCTCGGCGAAAGCTACGGCGCCTGGACCATGGGTGACGACGCCGCGATGCTGGCGATCGTTTCCAGCGCCAATATCGCCTGCGGCTTCCATGCCGGCGATCCGGCCGGGCTCTATCGCAGCGTCAAGGCAGCCGCCGACGGCGGTGTCGTGGTCGGTGCCCATGTCTCCTACCCGGATCGCGTCGGCTTCGGCCGCCGCGATCTGGATGCCACCTATGACGAACTGAAAGCCGATGTGATCTACCAGATCGGCGCGCTCAAGGGCATTGCGGCAGCGGCCGGCACCACTGTCCAATATGTCAAACCGCATGGCGCGCTCTACAACCGCATCGCCACCGACGCCAAGCAGGGACAGGCCGTGATCGACGCGATCAAGGCGATCGATCCCTCGCTGGTGCTGATGGGCCTCGCCAACGCGCCGATCCTTGAACTCGCCGCGAAATCGGGTCTTGCGACCGTTGCAGAAGCCTTCGCTGACCGCGCCTATACGCCTGAGGGCCATCTCGTCTCCCGCCGCGAGGCCGGAGCCGTTCTGCACGACGCCGCCAAGATCGCCGACCGGATGGTGCAGCTTGCCCGCAACGGCACTCTGGAAGCCATCGACGGCAGCGTGATCAAGATCGAGGCGCAGTCGATCTGCGTCCACGGTGACAGCCCTGGTGCCGTCGCCATCGCCCAGGAAATCCGTCGCCGCTTCGAGGCAGACGGTATTTCGATCAAGTCTTTCCTGACCGGCAAGTGAGGCGCAACCGATGACCATTCCGACCGCTCTTCTCGACCATGTCGATACCCGCGCCGCACAGGAAGCGCGCGCCACCTATCGCAACGGCCTTGTCGCCCCGACCTCGGGTATTGCGCCGGGTTTCACGCAGGCGAACATGATCGTGCTGCCCCGCGACTGGGCTTTCGACTTCCTTCTCTATGCGCAGCGTAACCCGAAGCCCTGCCCGGTGCTCGACGTTTCCGACCCCGGCTCGCCGACGACGCTGCTTGCCCCCGGCGCCGACCTTCGCACCGACCTGCCGCTCTACCGCATCTGGCGCGACGGCAAGCTTGTCGAAGAGACCGCCGATGCGACTGCCGCCTGGGCTGAACGCGACGACCTCGTCTCCTTCCTGATCGGCTGCAGCTTCACCTTCGAAACACCGATGGTGGAAGCCGGTATCGAGATCCGCCACATGACGGACAAGTCGAACGTGCCGATGTATCTGACCAATCGCCCGTGCCGCCCGGCGGGTCGCCTGAAGGGCAATATGGTCGTTTCCATGCGGCCGATCCCCGCCTCGCGCGTGGCCGATGCGGCCACAATTTCCGGCCGCTTCCCCGCCGTCCATGGCGCGCCCGTTCATGTCGGCGCTCCCGAAGAACTCGGGATCATGGATCTTTCCAAGCCGGAATTCGGCGATGCAGTTCGCATCGAGCCCGGTGAAATCCCGGTCTTCTGGGCCTGCGGCGTCACTCCGCAGGCAGCTGTCATGGCCTCCGGCGTACCGTTTGCGATCACCCATGCGCCGGGGCACATGTTCATCACCGACATTCCAGACACAGCCTATCACGCGTGACGACATGATCCGTTTTCTTCCCGTCAGCCTCACCACCATTCTCGTCGAGGTCGCCGATCTTGATGAGACGCTTGCCCTCTTCGCCTCGCTCAACGCCGATCCGATCGACGGTATCGAGGAAGCGGTTCCGGCCGCACGCACCGTGATGATCCGGTTCCGGCCGGACGTGGTCAGCGCCGTGCAGCTTGCAACCGCCATCAGCAGGCGCGATCTTTCGGTCAAGCCGGAACCATCCGACAAGCTCGTCGAGATCGCCGTCCATTACGACGGCGAGGATCTTGCCGATGTGGCAGGCCATACCGGCCTGTCCGTCGAGGAGGTGATCCGCCGCCATACCGAAAGCGAATTCACCGTTGCCTTCTGCGGCTTTGCCCCGGGCTTCGGCTATCTCGCCGGCGGCGATCCGGCCCTGCATGTGCCGCGCCGACAGAGCCCGCGCACACGCATTCCCGCCGGTTCCGTGGCGCTTGCCGGCGCCTTCAGCGGCGTCTATCCGCAGGCAAGCCCCGGTGGCTGGCAGATCATCGGCACGACGCCGGACAAGATGTGGGATATCGACCGGGAGCCCGGCGCCCTCTTCCAGCCCGGCTACCGCGTCCGCTTCTATGACATCGCCAAGCGTCAGCCGCCTGTCGCGATCGATACCGGCAAGCCGGTCGCCGTCAAGGACGACCGCGCGCTTGAAGCCGGCCCGCATTTCAAGGTTCTCGCCGCACCGCTGCCGGCGACGTTTCAGGATCTCGGCCGCTTCGGCCAGACCGGCCAGGGTGTCTCGGCTTCCGGCGCGCTCGATCAGGCAGCGTTCAATGCCGCCAACCGCATCACCGGCAATCCTGGCGGCACGCCCTGTCTTGAACTCGTCCTCGGCGGCTTCTCCTTCGAAAGCACGGCCCGCACGGTCATCGGCCTTGCCGGTGCGCCCTGCCCGGTGACGATCACCGCCAAGGGACGCTCCACCGTTCATTCGGCCTATCAGCGATCTCGATCGAGCCCGGCGATGTCGTCACCATCGGCAATCCCGAGCGTGGCATGCGCAGCTATCTCTCGGTGCGCGGCGGCTTCGATGTTGCGCCGGTCCTCGGCAGTGCGGCAACCGACACGCTTGCCGTCGTCGGTCCTCCCCTCGTCACGGCCGGCACCATTCTCGGCCTGAAGATGGACAAGGAAAAACTTGCCAGCGTCTCGATCAGCGAAGCGCCGGCCTTCGAATGCCCGACGGTCAAGGATGTCGTGACGCTCGACGTCGTGCTTGGCCCCCGCACCGACTGGTGTACGCAAAAGGGTCTCGAAACGCTCAGCAGCCAGATATGGCAGGTGACGCCGCAATCGAACCGCATCGGTATCCGCCTTGCCGGCGAGACACCGGTTGAACGCGCCAACACGGCAGAATTGCCGAGCGAAGGCACGGCAACGGGTGCCCTCCAGATACCCCCGAGCGGGCAGCCCGTTCTGTTTCTGGCCGACCACCCGCTGACCGGTGGCTATCCCGTCATCGGCGCCGTTGCCGAGTATCATCTCGATCTCGCAGGCCAGCTGCCCATCAATGCAAAAATCCGCTTCCGCCCGATCGCGCCCTTTGCCGAGATCGTGCCGGACAAGAACGCCTGAAGGTCGAGGAGACACCCATGAAGAAGGTGCTGATTGCAAACCGCGGCGAGATCGCCGTTCGCATCATCCGCGCTTGCCGCGATTACGGTCTGACCTCGGTTTCCGTCTATGCCGACCCTGACCAGAACGCGCCGTTCGTCGCGATGGCCGATGAAGCCTACGGTCTTGCCGGCGTGCGCCCGGCCGAAACCTATCTCGATATCGAAAAGCTGATCGAGATCGCCAAGCGCGCAGCGCCGATGCCGTCCATCCCGGCTACGGCTTCCTGTCGGAACGCGCCGAATTTGCCAAGGCCGTGATCGATGCCGGCCTCACCTGGATCGGTCCCGATCCTTCCGTCATCGAAGCGCTCGGTGACAAGGTCGAGGCCCGCCGGATCGCACGCTCCGTCGGCGCCCCGCTGGTGGCCGGCAGTGACGGTCCGGTCTCGTCGGCCGAAGAAGTCATCGCCTTTGCCAAGGAACACGGCCTGCCAGTCGCCATCAAGGCTGCCCACGGCGGCGGCGGACGCGGCCTGAAAGTAGCCTGGAAGATGGAAGAGATCGCCGATCTCTACGCCTCGGCCGTGCGCGAGGCGACGGCCGCTTTCGGCCGCGGCGAATGTTTCCTCGAACGCTTCCTCGATCGCCCGCGCCATATCGAGGCGCAGGTGATTGCCGACAAGCACGGCAATGTTCTCGTCGTCGGCACGCGCGACTGCTCGCTGCAGCGCCGCAACCAGAAACTGGTCGAAGAGGCCCCGGCGCCCTTCCTGTCGGACGAGCAGCGCCGCAAGGTGCATGACGCGTCAAAGGCGATCTGCGCTGCCGCCGGTTATTCGGGTGCCGGCACGGTCGAGTTCCTGCTCGGCGTCGATGGCACGATCTCCTTCCTCGAAGTCAACACGCGCCTTCAGGTCGAGCATCCCGTCACCGAGGAGACGACGGGTATCGATCTCGTCATCGAACAGTTCCGCATCGCCGAGGGCCTGCCGCTGACCGTTCTCGAAACGCCGGCACCGCGTGGCCACTCGATGGAATTCCGCATCAATGTGGAGGATCCGGGCCGCGGCTTTCTGCCGACGCCGGGCGCGATTACCGCCTTCGAACCGCCTGCCGGTCCGGGCATCCGCCTCGATAGCGGCGTCACCTCCGGCTTTGCCGTACCGGGCGTCTTCGACAGCCTCATCGCCAAGCTGATCGTTACGGGCTCCACCCGCGAAGACGTCATCCGCCGCGCCCGCCGCGCGCTGAAGGAGTTCAAGATCGAAGGTATCGCGACCGTTCTGCCCTTCCACCGCGCAGTCCTCGAAGCCGAGGATTTCGTTAATTCCGAGGGCCTGAAGGTTCACACCCGCTGGATCGAGACGGAATTTGCCGCAACGCTGGACGCGATGGAGCGTCCCGAGCCGACTGAAGACGCAACGCTGGTTCGCACCTATCTGGAGATCGACGGCAAGCGCGTTTCCGTCGGCCTTCCCTCCGTGCTTCTCGCAGGCCTTGCCGCTTCCGGCGGTGGTGTTGCGGCGGCGTCCGCGAAGACATCCGCCACTGAAGCCGGCATTGCCGCACCGGTTTCCGGCACGGTTCAGTCGCTGAAGGTTGCCGATGGCGATGTGGTCGAGGAGGGAACACTCCTGGCGGTTCTTGAGGCGATGAAGATGGAAACGCAGGTCATCGCAACCCAGGCGGGCAAGGTGATGCTGCGCGCCAAGCAGGGCGACTATGTTCAGGCCGGCGATATTCTGGTGACTTTCGAGGCCTGATTACCACCACAACTGACGAATGCACAAAGGCCGGAGCGTCATCATACGCTCCGGCCTTTTCCGTGTTCCGATGCGGAAAGACCTGGCAGCAAAACTACAGCTTCGGGCAAGTTGACGACCCTACAACCCTGTGGTGGCGGGGTGTGGGGTCAATTGCGTGTGGCCGTTATTCCCCGTTGCGCACGCGCAAGGTTGGGCCCGCAGCGGATCATTTATCCAGCTCGACCTGTCGGTGACGGATACTCGAAACGGATAATGACCAGGGAAATTCAGCAAGAATGACCAGCACCATCTCTTCGTTGACGAACACCCAGATCAGGTCGCTTTCGACCTCCACGATCGCCGCCTGGTCCACCGACGACGTGGCGTCGCTCACTACCCAGCAGATCAGCGCCTTTTCCTCGAGCCAGATTGCAGCGCTCGACACCGAAGATATCGACGTCCTGAATTCCCAGCAGCTTGGAGCCATCTCCAAGTCGGCAATGAACGGCCTGACTTTCGAACAGCTGGCCGTGCTCGACCAATACGATATCCAGAGCTTCAGCTCCTCGCAGATTTCCGGCCTGACCAGCAGCCAGATCGCCTCACTCTCCACAGACCAGGCGGAAGCGCTTTCGCCCACGCAGATCAAGGCCATGACGTCCGCGCAGATGGCCGGCCTCAGCGTTGCCGACCTTGCGACCTTTTCGCTGGAAGATATCGCCGCCATCAATACCGGAGCAATCTGGGGCATGTCCTCCGACGTGCTCGCCTCCCTGTCCACCGATCAGGTCGCGTCGCTCAATACCGGCGTCATCAAGGTCATGACGACGGCGCAGATCAACGCCCTCTCCTCGGATCAGATCGCCGCTCTGACCACGGCGCAGATCGGCGCCCTGCGCGGCACACAGGTGGCAGCCCTCAGCACGGATGCCATCTCGGTTCTCTCCAGCACGCAGATGGCGGCGCTTTCGACGGGCGCCTTCGCCAGCCTGACGACAATTCAAATCGGTGCACTCACCACCGATCAGGTCGAGGCACTCGGCTCGGCGCAGATCAAGGCCCTGACCTCGACACAGATGTCGGCACTCGGCACCGACGATATCGCAACCTTCAGCACCGCCGAGATGGCCGTCATCACCAGCAAGACCATTGCCGGCATGACGACGGACGTGACCGCGTCCCTCTCCACGGATCAGCTGGCTGCCCTTTCGACAAGCGCCATCGCGAACCTCTCGACCAAGCAGATCGCCAGCCTGTCCGCCGACCAGATCTCTTCGCTCTCGACGAGCCAGATCGGCGCTCTTCGCTCGGTTCAGGTTGCCGTTTTTGACAGCGAGGATCTCGAAGCGCTCTCAACCGCGCAGGTAAGCGCCCTCAGCAGCAGCGCCATCGCATCGCTGAAGACCGCACAGATCGTCGCCTTTTCGACCGACCAGATCGAGGCCCTGACCAGCACCCAGGTCAAGGCGCTCACCTCCACGCAGATCTCGGTACTCGACCCCGAAGAACTGGCGAGCCTCTCCACCGCCGATGTCGCCGCCATCAGCAAGGCAGCAGTGAAGGGCATGACCGTCGACCAGGTCATGGCCTTGTCCACCGACCAGATCGCGGCACTCAGCACGAGCGCGGTCGCCGGCCTGACGACGGCCCAGATCAGTGCACTTTCCCCCGATCAGGCCGAAGCTCTCACCAGCACCCAGGTCAAGGCGCTGACATCCAGCCAGATCGCGGCATTCGACGCCGAGGACATCGCCATGTTCTCGACAGCCGATATGGCCATGATGAACAAGGCCGCCGCTGGCCTGACGACCATGGCAGTCACCTATCTGTCCACCGACCAGATCGCCGCCATGAGCACAAGCGCGATCGCCAGCCTCTCGACATCACAGATCGACGTGCTTTCCGTCGATCAGGTCTCGATCATGTCGACGGACCAGATTGCCGCCCTGACATCAAAGCAGATCGTCGTGCTCGCCACGGAAAACGTTGCTGCCATGACGACGGACCAAATTGCGGCACTGAGTGTCGCTGCCGTCAAGAAGCTTACGGCCGATCAGGTTTCGGCGCTCAGCGCGGACCAGGCCCAGGCACTCACCAGCACGCAGGTTGCTGCGCTGACCTCCACCCAGGTCGCCGCGCTCAGCACTGACGACATCGCGACATTCTCGACCGCGGACATGTCCATGCTGAGCTCCTCCGCGGTGCTCGGACTTGATGACGACCTGATCGGCGCATTGTCGACGGATCAGATTGCGGCGATGAGCACCAAGGCGATACAGGCGCTGCAGACCGATCAGACAAGCGCACTGTCTGCAAGCCAGATCAATGCGATGACGACCGCGCAGATAGCCGTGCTGAGCTCAAGCCAGATCAGCGTCATGGACACAAACGGGCTTGCCGCACTTTCCACGACCGATCTGGCAGCGATCTCTGCAAACGGCATTGCCGGCCTGCCGACAGAGGTGGTGGCGGCGCTTTCTAGCGCGCAGATCCTGGCTCTCAAGACGACCCAGGTCGTTCGCCTCACGACAGACCAGATCGATACGCTGAGCAGCAGCCAGATTGCCGCTCTTTCCACCAATCAGATCAGTTCTCTGGGCTCCAAGCAGGTTGCGGCGATCGAAGTCGATGACCTCGCCGCCCTGTCGACGGCCCAGATGGCCGCCTTCAGCACGACCGGCATGACGGGCCTTACCGCAGACCAGATGCAGGCTCTGACGACAAGCCAGATCGCCGCTCTCTCTACCGGCCAGATCGCCGTGCTGACCTCCACCCAGATTGCGGGACTGACGACCGCAAACGTGGCGGCACTTTCTACCAGGGATGTCGCCGCACTCAGTGCCAGCGCCGTCTCCGGCCTGTCGACCTCGGCAATTGCGTCATGTCCAGCGCCCAGATCGCGGTTCTCAGCTCGACGGGCCTTGCGGGCCTGACGGCCGACCAGATCGGTTCGCTCGGCACCGACCAGATCGCCGCCCTGTCGACGAAGCAGATCGCAGCGCTCAGCTCCACGCAGGTTGCGGCGCTGGAAACCGCGGATATCGCGGTCCTGTCGAGCGCCCAGGTGGCTGCCCTTTCGACGGGCGCCATCGTCGGCCTTGACGACGAGCAGATTGCCGCGCTGTCGACCGACCAGATCGCAGCGCTCGCGACCAAACAGATTGCGGCCCTGAACTCGACGCAGGTGGCAGCGCTGGAAACCGCCGATCTGGCGGCATTTTCCGCCGCGCAGATTACTGCCCTCAGCTCTTCCGCGATCACTGGCCTGTCGACGAAGCAGATGGCGGCGCTCAGCACCGTGCAGGCGGAAGCTCTGTCCTCCACCCAGATCGCCGCCCTGACCTCGACCCAGATTTCCGCACTCGGTGCAGACGATCTGGCGACATTCTCCACCAAGGACATCTCGGCCATTTCCGCGAGTGCCATTACGGGGCTCTCGACGGAGACAGTCTCGTCGCTCACCACCGCACAGATTGCAGCCCTGAGCACATCGGCTGTGACGGGTCTGACGACGAAGCAGATTGCAGCACTCGGTACCGCTCAGGCCGGGGCGCTGTCTTCCACGCAGGTGGCTGCCCTCTCGTCCACCCAGCTGTCGGCCTTCGGCTCGGATGACCTTGCGACCTTCTCGACGCAGGATATTGCGGCGATCAGCGCCTCGGCCATATCCGGCATTTCGACTGCGACGATTGCAAGCCTTTCGACTGCCCAGATCGCCGCACTTTCCAGCAGCGGCATCTCCGGTCTGACCACCGGACAGGTCGTGGCCTTCACCACCGACCAGATCGCCGTCCTGACGACCAAGCAGGTCAGCGCGCTGACCTCGACCCAGGTTGCAGCGCTGGAAACGGATGACCTCAGCCTCCTCTCAACGACACAGATCAGTGCCATCAGCGCTTCCGGCATCGCCGGACTGACGACCAAACAGATCAACACGCTGAGCACGGCGCAGGCAGAAGCCTTGGGTTCCGCGCAGGTGGCAGCACTCAGCTCGGCCCAGCTCGGAGCATTCGGTACCGACGATATCGCCACCTTCTCGACGAAGGATATCGCGGCGATCACATCCGACGCGATCACCGGCCTGTCATCCGATACCATTGCTTCGCTCACGACTGCGCAGATCTCCTCGCTCAACACGGCCTCGATTGCGGCGCTCACGACGAAACAGATCAGCGCCTTGAGCTCCGATCAGATCGCCGCTCTCTCCGCAGCGCAGATCAAGAACACGACGAGCGACCAGTTGACGGTCATCGATGCCGACGATATCGCCGCCATGTCGACGGCCGATATCGCAGCCATGACAAGCTCGATCATTCCGGGCCTGTCGACCAGCGCCATTGCGGCCATGTCCACCGACCAGATCGATGCGCTGACGACCTCGGCAATCTCCGGCCTGACCACCAGGCAGGTCGCAGCCCTGACGACCGACCAGATCGGTGCACTCAGCCCCGAGCAGATGGCGGCCCTCAGTTCGTCGCAGGTGGCCGCGCTGACGACCAGCGATATCGCGGTCCTGACCGACGACCAGATTGCAGCGATCAGCACCGCGGCCGCCAGCGGGCTGACAACCGCCCAGATCTCCACAATGTCGACCGAGCAGGTGGAAGCGCTGAGCTCAGGCCAGATCGCCGTCCTCACCTCCAAGCAGATCGCAGCGCTTGGTGCGGACGATCTGGCAATGCTTTCGACATCCGATATCGCCGCCATCCAGAGCTCCGCCATATCGGGCCTCTCGACGGCAGCGCTGGCCGGTCTTTCTGCCGACCAGATTTCGGCGATCAGCACGTCCGCCATCAGCGGCCTGACCACCACCCAGGTTGCGACGCTGAACACGCTTCAGGCACAGGCACTCTCGACCGGGCAGATTTCGGCCCTGACCTCCCAGCAGGTCAAGGTGCTCAGCACGGCGGATCTCGCGACCTTCACCACGGCGCAGATCGCCGCGATCGGTGCGGCCGGTATTGCGGGCCTGACGACCACCCAGATCACGGCGCTTACCACGGAACAGACCGAGGCGCTGAGCAGCACGCAGATCGCGGCCTTCACCTCGACCCAGATCAGCGCACTTGGCACGGATGACCTTGCGACCTTCTCGACCAAGGAAATCTCGGTCATCGGCTCAAGCGCGATTGCCGGTCTGTCGACGACGACGATCGCCTCGTTCACAACCGCGCAGATCGCCGCAATCGGCACCGCAGGCATAACAGGCCTGACGACGGCACAGATGGCGACGCTCAGCACCGCACAAGCAGCGGCACTGACAACGACACAGGTCGCCGCTCTTGCTTCGAAGCAGGTCGCAGCGCTTTCGACGGCCGATATAGCGGCCCTCTCGACGAACCAGATAGCGGCGCTCAGCACCGGAGGCGTGTTGGGCCTCTCGTCGGCGCAGGTTGTCAGCCTGACGACGGATCAGGCGGAAGCCTGAGTTCCACACAAATCGCGGTCCTCACCTCCACCCAGATCGCGGCACTCGGCCTCGACGACCTCGATACTTTCTCGACGGCAGATATTGCGGCGATCAGCTCGACGGCAATGTCCGGCCTTTCCAGCACCACGATCGCCTCGCTTTCGGCGGATCAGGTATCAGCCTGAGCGTCCTCGGCCTGCCGGGCCTGACCAGTGTCCAGATCGGCGCATTGACGACCGATCAGATCGCGGCCATGACGACGGACCAGATTGCCGCGCTCACCTCCAAACAGGTCGCAGCACTCGGCACCGCCAGCATAGCGGCACTTTCAACCGCCCAGATCGTCGCCATGACGACAAGCGGGATCGCCGGCCTGACCTCCGCGCAGATCACCACGATGAGCACCGACCAGGTGGAGGCCTTCAGTTCCACGCAGGTCGCGGCACTGAGCTCCGTCCAGATCGGCGCGCTGAGCATGGACGATTTCGAGGCCTTCTCGACGGCAGATATCGCGGCCATCAGCTCCACAGGCGTCTGGGGGCTTTCGACGGCCACGCTCGCGGCCCTTTCGACGGACCAGATCGCGGCGCTCGGCACCGGTGGTATAGCAGGGCTTTCAACCACCCAGATCGCAGCGCTCAGCACCGCGCAGGTGGAAGCGCTGACATCCTTGCAGGTTGGCGCACTGACATCCAAACAGGTGGCCGTTCTCAGCAGCGACGCCTTTGCGACATTCTCGACGGCAGATATTGCCGCAATCACTGCAAGCGCGATCGCCGGTCTTTCCACCAGCATCCTGTCGTCGCTGACCACTGACAAGATCGCTCTTCTCAGCACCTCTGCCATCTCGGGCCTGACCACCGGTCAGTCGCGGCGCTGACGACCGACCAGGTGGATACGCTGACCACGGATCAGATCAGCGTCTTCAGCTCGAAGCAGGCTGCGGCTCTGACGACGGACGATATTGCCTCGCTCTCCACGAGCCAGATCGCGGCCCTCAGCACCGCGGCCGTGGCCGGCCTGACCAGCAGCCAGACCGATGCCCTCTCGAACGAGCAGATCGCGGCGCTTTCCGCCGATCAGATCGCGGCGCTCAGCTCTTCAGGTCTTGCAGGGCTCACCGCCGACGATCTGGAACATCTATCGGTTGACGGTCTCTCGGCCATCAGCTCCAGCGCGATTGCCGGCCTGTCGCCCGATTTCATCGCCGCCCTGTCGCCGACCGAAATCTCGGAGATGAGTACCACCTTCATCGCCGGCCTGACCAGCACACAGACGGCGGCGCTCAGCCCGGAGCAGGTGGACGCCATGTCCACCGACCAGATCGCAGCACTCAGCCATTCGGGTCTTGCCGGGCTCAGCGTCGACGATCTTGACCGGTTCACGACCACAGATCTTGCCGCGATCAACCCGTCATCGATCGGGGGCCTGTCCACGGCCGTCATCGCCTCCCTGACGAGCGGCGAAATCGGTGTCCTTTCAGCCTCGCAGGTGGCGGCGCTCAACTACAACCAGATCCTCGCCATGAGCACGAGCCAGATCGACTCGCTGTCGAGCACCCAGCTGGCGGCCTTGACGGCGGTTCAGGCAGCCGCACTCGGGACGGATGATATCGCGCTTCTGTCGACCGACGAGATTGCCGGGCTGAGCACGAGCGCCATCTCCGGCCTGACGACCTTCGCCATCAGTTCGCTGACGACGGCGCAAGCCGAGGCGCTGACGCCGGCGCAGGTCGCAGCCCTCACATCGGCGCAGGTTGCAGCACTCAGCACCGCCGAGCTTGCGACCTTCTCGCTGGAGGATATCGCGGCCTTCAGCGCGACAGGTATCGCCGGTCTTTCGACCAATGACATCTCGACACTGTCCAGTGCGCAGCTGGACACGCTGATGGCATCGCAGATGGGGTCGCTGAACTCCGATCAGGTGACGGCCGTCATCAACGCCTATCTGGCAGGCTGAAGACGCTTAGAGATCCGGGGCCGTCATCTCGGCGGCCTCGGCCCTATCCACAGGCCCAATCCCCCGCCCCAATCCGCCGGTACACGCGGCTGTCGCCGGCCGGCAGATCGGGCTGCAGACGCAATGACCCAAGCTCAAACGTTTACAATGGCCGCACCATCGCCTAGTGACGGGCCTCAACAGGACGTTCGAGCGAAAAGACATGCTGATCAAGCAAACCGACTATCACCGCATCTATCGGGTCATCAACAGCCTGCTGGTGGCGGAAAATGCCGATCCGTCGACCGCCTCGATGTATTTCGCCACCTTCGGCGCCTTCGTGCTGAAACAGCATTATAAGGTCAATGCAACGCCGAAGGGCGGGCTTGCCGCCTATAATCTCGGCGGCACCGTGCTGCTGTTCGCCGATCATCGCGACGACGGTTATGTCACCGGGGCCGGGGAGAATTTCCATTGCTGGATCGAGGCGGACGGCTGGGCGATCGATTTCATGGCACCCGCCTTCTCACAGAATGCCACCGGCCTGTCGGTTGCGCCGAAAATGTTCCAGCGCCCGCTTTCGGCCATGGCAACTGAGCTCAACGGGCTTGGCCAGTCCGGCGACTTTTTCTATCAGGCCGAACCGGACGCCATGGCGCGCCGGTTTGCCGACTGGCATCAGCACGGCGCAATCGGCGATCTCGCTGCGATCGCCGCCCGCTGGTTCCGCCGCTCGCCCAAACAGATGCCCGCCTCGATCTCCGTTGAGAACCAGGACGGCAAACAGCGCTCCGTGCCACTGGTCGGCCAGCCGCTCACGGGTGCCTGGTAACGATTTTTGTAACGATTTTTCCTCAGCCTTTATCGGCGGCGCGATCTTCCAGCAAAGCCTCGAAGGCGGAGAAAAGACGCGCCATCGGGGCCTTCTTGTAAGGAAAGACCTTTTCGGAATCCATCGAGTGGACGATCATCGCATTGTCCGCCTCGAACAACAGCAGACGGCCATCCGACAATTCGGCGCAATCGATCGCGAAATAATCGAGCTTCATCTCCCGCTGCAAGGCCGCAAATGCCTGCTTGTAACGGAGCGCGAAATCCTCGTCGAAGGTGGCCATCCAGCGTGCCTCTTCCTCGCGCCTCTCGGCATATTCGAGCATGCCGGCGCTCAGGTAATGCACCATCCAGTGTTCCGAAACGGCGTAGTGGCTGACATAGGCACGGCCATCGATGAAGGCGATGCGCTGCTTGCGGAACTTGCCGTCGGCATCCGAGTAATCGATGAAGGGGCAGAGGAAAAAGCGCTCGCCCGCCGTCTTCTGCATATAGGCGAGGAGTTCGCCGCGATCGACGATCTTCGCCATATCTTCGCCCGCATGGGTATCTGTCGGCCGGACGATAACGGGGAAATCTGACCCTTCAAGGACGGATGCAACATCAGCCTCGCCGCTGGCGATGGCAACCACCTGCTGACGGGAAAGATTGACGGTCTTCGGCGACAAGATGGAGGGCTCGTTCTCGAATTTGGCCGCCACGCCATCGCGTGACAAGGCCTTGATGGCTCCGGGCACGCTGTTGACCACAGGACGCGGCCAAGCAGCCAGCAGCTGGTCCATGCGGTCGAGAACCGCGAAATTCGCCTTGGAATGACCGATTGCCAGAAACGCCACGTCGTGCTCGGGAACATCATCCAGCGCCGTCGTCTCGCCATCGACGAAATAGAGGTGGATCAGCGTGTTTGACGCTTCGAGCAGGAACTCGACCGGCGTATTGGCCATGAAATCGCCGGTCGTGACGAAGACCAGAACGCGAGCACCTTCGCCATTGCCGTTTCGGATCCGGTATTGGCGGCTGACGCCGAGCGCTGCCTTGAGGCTCTCGACCGAGGCCGGCTTGTTGCCGAGCGTCTCGAGGATGAGGGAGAGATCGTAAAAGGCTGCCGCATCATTGGGATCGGTCGTCACGCGGGCGTAGAGGTTTGACCATGTCGGGCTGATGTCGAGCCCGCCAAAGATCTCCCCGACGATGCGGGCCTTTCCCGTGACCGAGAACTGCTGGTCGAGGGGGGTAGAGATGTCCATGCAAAGCCTGCCTGATGATCGACGGAGATAGGCCGGATGGGAGAGCGACCCGAATCGCACATCCAATGCGGCTGTCGAAGATCTAGCCTATCGGAGTGAAAATCGGAATCGCTTTTCGGCCGCAGGCAAGCGCGGGCCGATGATCGCGGGCATTGACGGACATTGGGCGGGCGTCGACGCCCCGCTCATCCTGCGAGCGACGGGTGACGATATGCCCTGCCCAATGCCCCACCCAGGCAGCCGTGGCGGAAAGGAAAGTGCCCCATGCCAGATCGGCAAGTGTGAGGAGTGTCGACCAGTTTTTCAGCGTTGCCTGATTGGTAAGATCATATGTTGCATAGGCAACAAGACCCAAGACCGCGCCATGGACGAAGCTGGCCATGGGACGACCGGCCATAAGGCCCGGACGGACCGCAAGAAAGGTCAGTCCGGCAGCATAGATGAGGTAGAAACTGGCCGCCGGCAGCGGCCGGAACTGCGATGCCAGCATGTCGCCCAGAGCCGGGCGATAGAGGCGATCAGCCATAGCTGTCAGCCAGATGAAATCGATAGCAACGAAGACAACAAGTGTCACGACCATCGCGATCAGGAAAACCTTCACGGACATATATCGATCCTTCGCCTAGCCCCGCGTCACGGGCCTCAGTTGATACGTGTCCAGTCGATCCCGCGGCACAGGAGGCCGGCAATGATACAGCCACGCGTCGTCATTCGATCGCCGGCAATCGTGATCGTCAGCCTGTAGGTCCTGTCACGCTGCGGATCGAAAGCAGTCCCGGTGTAACCGCCACCGGGAGCGGGCTTGACCGACATGACCAGTCTGTCGCCCGTCTTTTCGCGCGGTGTCCCGGGCTTGATCCAGGTATTGATCGCGCAGATATCGTCACCGCAAGGCGCGACTGTGACGCGCGCATTGCCATCTCCGCGTTGCCAGTTGCCTTCTATTCCAGCCGCATCGGCAGGCCCCGAAAGCCCCATGCCGATGATGGCAATACCGACAAATGCCCCTGCCGAAAGACATCCTCCGCGCGAGGCCTTGTGGCTTCGACCGGCACATGAAGACGAAATACGCATCATCGCTCGCCACTTTCTCTTTGGGTCACAGGGGCTCTTTGGGTAACAGGGGCTCTTTGGATCGCAAGAGCTCTCGGCATTTCAACGCCAGCAGGCCCAAGAGTGTTCCATGCCGCCGCGCCCGGCGCGATTTTACCTCGTCGCCCTCGACACGCCTGCCATCGCCATGGCAACGGATGCACCAAACGAGATGGAGTGAAGCCGCGAATGGGCGGGAAACCTCACCCGGTTGCCAACTGCACGGACTTCAAGCCAGCCGCCAGAAAATCGACGCATAATCTTACCTTGGCAGCGGCAAGGCGGCTGTGGGGGAGGACGACATGGATGGGGGCAGCAGCGAGGCTTGCCCCGGGAAGAACGACGTCAAGTCGGCCGCCGCGAATGTCGTCCTCGACATCCCAGATCGACTTGAGGACAAGCCCAGCCCCGGACAGCGCCCAGCGATGGGCGAGTTCGCCATTATTGGTGCTGAGTTTCCCCTTGACGTTGATGCTTCGGCCATCGGCGAAGGTCCAATGGCTGTTGGGTGGATCGCCAAAGGAGATCACGTCATGAAGGAGCAGGTCATCGATGCTGGAGGGACGTCCTCGCCGCTCAAGATAGGCAGGTGAGGCACATATGACCCGCCGGTTTGGCGCGATCTGGCGCGCAATCAGGCTGGAGTCAGACAGCGCCCCGAAGCGTATGGCAAGGTCATAACCACCATCGATGATGTTTGTGACACTGTCGTCGGTGTCCAGATGGACATGCAGATCCGGGTTCTGCTCCTGAAACTGCTGCAGAAGCGGCGCAATCCACCGGATGCCGAAGGCGAAGGTCGACGTCACCCGCAAGAGGCCTGCGGCCGTGTTGCTGCCGCTTGACGCTTCGGTCTCCGCATCCTCGATTTCGGCCAGGATCTGCACGCATCGATCATAAAAGCGCGCACCTTCTTCCGTCGTCGCCAGCGCTCGCGTCGTGCGGTTGATCAGCCGCACGCCAAGGCGATCCTCCAGCCTCGACAGCTTGCGGCTGACGACGGTCAACGAGACATTCATCTCACGCGCGGCACCTGACAGGCTGCCCGCCTGGATCACCCGCGCAAAAACAAGCATGTCGAGGAGGTTATCGCTCATATCCTTGCTAATACCGCAAGAGACAGTCTCCAACAATCGCCATTATCGCAAGAGCTCTTCGCACATAAATTTCCGTCATCGCAACGGCAGCGCGACGCTGCCAATGGCAGGAGAGAAAACAATGACATCAATTGCGAATAATCGGGTTCTCGTCATCGGTGGCAGCTCCGGTATCGGTCTGGCGATCGCTCAGCAGGCTGCCGCCATCGATGCGCATGTGACGATAGCCTCGCGATCTGCCGAGAAGCTTGCACGGGCGGCGGATTCCATGGCTGCCGGTATCGCGGTCGCCGTTCTCGATACCGGCGATGAGACCGCGATAGAACGTTTCTTCATAGAGAATGAGGCCTGGGACCATATCGTGGTCTCTGCCGCCCAGACCCCGAGCGGACCGGTGCGCAAGCTCTCCCTCGAAGATGCGAAACAAGCCATGGAGAGCAAGTTCTGGGGCGCTATCGCATTGCCAAGGCCGCCCGCATCGCGGAGCACGGCACCTTGACCTTCATTTCCGGCTTCCTCAGCGAAAGGCCGTCATCGTCGTCGGTGCTACAGGGCGCAATCAATGCCGCGCTTGAATCGCTGGCTCGGGGCCTTGCGCTGGAATTGTCGCCAGTCCGGGTCAATGCCGTTTCCCCCGGCCTGATCGACACCCCGCTATGGGCCAAAATGGATGAGGCAAGCCGAAACGCGATGTTCGAACGGGTCGCAGCAAACCTTCCCGCCAAGACGATCGGGCGGCCATCGGATATCGCCAATGCGGTCCTCTTCCTAATGACAACGCCCTTTGCGACGGGCACCACCGTGCGTGTCGATGGCGGCGGCGTGATCGGATAGTGCGATGCGGCTCGATCACGTCACACTTCGAACCGCAGACCTGGACGTTACCCGAACGTTCCTTCAGGACCTGCTCGGCCTTGCCGTCGGCTATCGCCCGAACTTCGGCTTCCCCGGTTATTGGCTCTACCATGGAGATGAGCCGATCGTTCATCTCATCCCCGGCGACGCAACATCCTCTGGCCGCATCGGGGAAATGATCGATCACGTCGCCTTCCGGCTTGAGGGATACGCGTCGTTTCGCCAAGGCTCGACGGAAAGGGCATTTCCTATTCGACGATGGATCTTCCGGATCTGGGCGAGCGACGCCTCTTTGTCCGGACACCGGGCGGCATACTCATTGAACTCGTCTTTCGAGAGACCCGACCCCATCCCAGAGTGAACAGACAAACAGGAGACCAAGATGATCAAGCACGCTGTTAAAAGCGGCCTGACGGCCTTTGCCTTAGCCGCCGTGATCGGCGGCCCGAGCTTCGCTGCTGCTCCCTTGAAAATCGACGATATCGTGCACTCGCTGCCGCATTCCCGCGAAGAAGCAGCAACCGAGCGTGCGGCGCGCCATTTCTACAGTTTCTGGAACAGTGGCGACGCGGCTGACCTCAAGGCTGCGATCGCGCCGACATTTACCGATCACACGCTACCCGATGGGCGCCCGCAAGGGCCCGATGGCCCCGAATTCGCGTCGAAGACATTCCGCGCGGCCGTGCCCGATCTTTCCGTCGAGGTCCGCAAGATGGTCCTCGCCGGCGATTATGCCACCGTCCACATGGTCTTTCGAGGCCATTTCACCGGGACGTTCGGCCAAACCAGAGGCACAGGCAAAGCAATCGAATTCATCGCCACGGACCTTATCAAGGTGACGAAGGGCAAGGTCAGCGACAACTGGCATATCGAGGACAATCTTGCGCTGTTGAAGCAGATGGGCATCGTCTCCACGAAATGAGGGGCAGAGCGTTCGACACCTTTTCGCCCATCTCGGCAATCAGGCCGGGATCACCTGTCGTCAAGGCAGCGACGAAACCATCGCGGTGATCGTGGCAATGGCCATCATCCGTGCCGCATAGGTCGTCGACTTTGCTTCATCCCGCGGCAGGAAATAGTAGCGTCCCTTGCGGCAGGCGCTCAGAAAACGGCAATAGCCCGGCAGCATGTTTTCCAGCCGCTGCCGGGCATTCTCCCGCGTTTCGTTGCGATCGTTCCGGTAGGTGTCGAAGATGATATCGGCATCAAATTCCGGCAGTGCTTCCGGGCTGAAAACCGCACCTGAATTTTCCGGAATGGAGCGAATGATATCGGGAGAGGCAAAGCCTGCATCACGCAGGACAAGCCCGAGACTGCCGTAACGTCTTTCAACGCTGAGCTTGCGGTCGCCGGTTGCCGATATGACCGAGATCATCGGCGGATTGTCTCCGGCCATTTTCCGCAACTGAATGATCTGGGCCTGATACCGCCGCCGAATGGTCGCAAGTTCATCCTCGCGTCCGGTCAGCTCGGCCAGAAAGTCATAGACGCCATCAGGTCCACGGGCGATGTCATCAATGACGACCGTCGGCGCAATCGCCTGCAATTGCTCCGGCGGTGTCGGCCGACCCTTGAATGTGAGGATCAGGTCCGGCTTGAGCGCTGCCACCGCTTCGACATCCACGGGCTGCATGCCGAGAAATGTCATTCTGGTATTGTCGAAGTCGAGGCCCGTGAGCGTCAGGCCGGAGCGGAGAAAGCGATGCCCCG
Organism: Shinella sp. UYSO24; assembly: GCA_902167985.1. GTDB lineage: Bacteria > Pseudomonadota > Alphaproteobacteria > Rhizobiales > Rhizobiaceae > Neorhizobium. Next base: position 405,646 of record CABHNZ010000003.1, on the reverse strand, counting down.
CCTTGCCGAGCCTGCCCTGGCTGGCGATCGGCACGACGCCAAGTTCAAGCAAGGGCACTGTTAGATCGGCATCGTCGAGAGACACAATGCGCTGCGGCCTGTCGGTGATGTCGATCCACCGCCCGGCGTCATCGCGGATTTCACGCGCCAGCGCCTCTGGGGCGAGCAACGACAGGCAGAGCACAAAAGGGCAGTCACGGCCAGAGCCGCAAGATGCAATCTCATCACAGGACATTCCTTCGTTGCCACATCAGAAACAGGAAGAACGGCATCCCGAGCACCGCCATCAGAATACCCGCCGGGATCTGCACGGGGGCAAAGAGGGTGCGTCCCACCGTATCGGCCAGAAGCACGAGGAGGCTGCCGAAGGCGGCACTGCCCAGAACGAGCGGCATCTGCGACGAGCCGAAGCAGAGCCGGGCCAGATGCGGCGCAACAAGCCCGACAAAGCCCAGTCCGCCCACCACGGAAGCGCAGGCGCAGGTGAGCAAGACCGCGCCGGACAGTCTCGCTGCGTTGAGAAGACTGGCCCGCACCCCCAAGCCTGTCGAAACCATGTCTCCCAGCATGGCCGCATCCGCCGCTCGGGTCGTTGCAAGCAGGAGGGCAAATCCCGCCGCCACCCATGGAAGTGCCATTTCAAGATCGAGCCAGGAGGCGGCATGCAGGCTGCCTCCAAGCCATATCATCGCCGTCTGGACTTCGCTGATGCGGGCCATGGTCATGAAGAGCGCTATGCCTGACGACAGGAGCCAGGAGACGCCGATGCCGATCAGGACGAAGCGCAAGCCGGACAGCGAACGGGCAATGGCAATCACCGTGACGGCAACGAGAGCGCCGCCGGCAAGACCAAGGACGGGCCGCCAGACGGGAGAAAGCTGCGGTAGGAACAGCAAGGCTGCGACGACCGCGAGGACTGTGCCCTCCTTGATGCCGATCAAGCCGGGATCCGCAAGAGCGTTGCGGGTGGCCGACTGCATTGCCGCCCCGGCAGCGCCGAGTGCTGCTCCACACAGAAGCGCCAGAAGGATGCGCGGCAATCGCAGCTGGCCGATGACAAGCGCGGCGATATCGCCTCGGGCCTCGCCGGACAGAAGGGAGAGCAGGTCGGATGGCGAAGTCCTGAGGCTACCGATCGAAAGTGCCGACACGGCCATGGCCGCAAGCAGGATGACAGCACCTGCAAGCCCGAGAAAGATGGTGGGACGGTAGATCAGGAAGGTCTGCGCCCTTCCCAGTTTGCGATATCCCGACCGGAGATAACCGGCATTGTGATCGGCCCCGCTCATCGGAAATACCGCGCAACGAGGATGATGAAGAAGAACGCGCCGAGCGCCCCGGTGATGACGCCGGTTGCGATCTCGGCCGGCGCTATCAGCTGACGTGCCAGAATGTCGGCGGCCAGAAGCAGGATCGGGCCACCCAGAAGGCAGGCGGTAAATTGCAGACGCAACCCCTCCCCCAGCATCCGCCTGACGAGATGCGGGACAATCAATCCGATAAAGCCGATCGGTCCGGCAAGCGTGACCGCCGCACCGCAGAGGGCGGCACCGGCAGCGACGGCCAGAATGCGCGTTGCCCTGACATTGACCCCGAGCCCGCGTGCCACCTGATCGCCGAGAGACAGAACGGCAAGACGTGGCGCCATGAGAAATGTCGCAACAACCGCAAGGCCGATCGCGGCGGTGCAGACCGCCAGATGCGTGCCGGCCTGTCCTGCAAGATCACCCGCAAGCCAGAAGCGCAGATCACCCAGAGCCTGATCATCTATGAGGAGCAGGGCCGAGGTCACGGAGGAGGCAAAGGCAGACACGATCACGCCGCTCAGCGTCACTTTCAAGGGGGTAGCGCCTCCGGCTCCGAGGCCGGAAAGAAGCAGGACGACAGCGAAAGTCGTGGCCGCGCCGGTTGCCGCCGCGAAAGGCCGAAGGGCGCCGGTCGGATCGAGCCCGACGGCCGACGCGGCAACCACCGCCAGCGCCGCCCCCGCATTCAGGCCGAGAAGCTGCGGCTCCGCCAGCGGATTGCGGATGACAACCCGCATCAGTGCTCCTGCCAGCGCCAGCGCGGCCCCGACAAGACAGGCTGCCACCAATCGCGGCAACCGGAAGAGCATGAGCGCCTGATGGTCGAAATCGGCGGGATTAAAGTCGGTGAAAGCACCCAGCATCGTTGCCAGGGAAATGGCACGTGCACCGCTTGCAAGCGAGACGGCCGCGATAGACAGGGCGGCGACCGCCATCAGCAGGATCAGCAAAAATGGCCCGCAGACGGAGAGCCATGTGTGCGCTGGCCGGCCGGCGAGATCTCAGCCATCGACTGCTCTTGCGTCTACGCCAGCCAGTCTCGGCACGAAGACCGGCTTTCCCGTTCTCGGTTCGAAGAGCACATCGACTGCGACGTCGAAAACGGCTCCGATCATGGCTGCGGTACAGATCTCCTCTGTCACGCCGGCGCCATGCACCGTTCCATCGCGAAAAAAGATCATCTCATCGGCATGCGCCGCGGCCATGTTCAGATCGTGAAGGGCAATGACGACGGTGCGCCCGTGATGGCGGCAAAGGCCCTGCAAAAGAGCGAGGATTTCCAACTGATAGCGCAGATCGAGCGCCGAAGTTGGCTCGTCGAGAAGCAGGATCGGCGTCTCCTGCGCCAGAGCCATGGCGATCCAGGCCCGCTGACGTTGTCCGCCGGAAAGCCCGCTGACCGGCCGGCCGGCAAACTCCCTGACGCCCGTCATGTCCATCGCGGCATCGATCACGGAGAGATCGGAGGCGCTCCAGAGGCCCAGCAAGCCGCCATGCGGAAACCGGCCGCGCGAGACCAGTTCGAAGACCGTGATCCCCTCCGGAACGGGAGGCGATTGCGGCAGGATGGCCAGTTTGCGGGCAACCGCTTTCGACGGTTGCTGCAGGATCGGTTCACCATCAAGCTCGACCTGACCGCCGGACGGCGACAGAAACCGCGCAAGCGCCGCCAGCAATGTCGACTTTCCCGAACCGTTGGGACCAACGAGTGCCGTCAGCCGGCCGGGCGAGATCGCGGCACTGACCTGTTTCAGGATCTCCGTCTTCCCGTAGGAGAACGAAACATCCCTGGCACTCAACCTGGCTGCCGGTGCTTGCCTCATGGGACCGTGCAAGGCCATCTCCCTTCAGAAAGTCGAGGAGAGCTTGAACATGGCAGCCCGCGGTGCGCCGTAATAATTCTGGCGTTCGCCATAGCCGACAGACTGGTAATAGGTCTTGTCGAACACGTTGCTGACCGTCAGGCTCGCCTTCAGGTTCTCGTTGAACCTGTAGCCGAGCTGCAGATCGACGACGGCATAGCCGGACTGGCTGAAGCGGACACCCTCATCGATCCGGTAGACATCGCTGAAAACCCGAATGCCACCGCCGAGGCTCAGCCCTTCGAGCTTTCCGGTCTCGAACGTATACTTGTTCCATAGGCGGAAGGAGTGCCTCGGCGCCCTCGGCTCGAATACCGCGTCCCCATTGTCCGGATCGTTGAGATACTGGCTCCTCAGATAGGTGTAGCCGGCAATCACCTCCCAGGAAGGCAGCAGTTCACCGCTCACATCCACCTCGAAGCCCCGGCTGCGTGCCTTGCCGGAAGCGATCGAATAATCCGGATCGGATGGGTCGGTGACGGCGCGATTGCGGTCTTCGATCTGGAACAGCGCGAAGCTTGCATTGGCGGCTCCGTCGAAGAGTTCGGTCTTCACGCCGACTTCATACTGCTTGCCCTCTCGCGGATCGATCACCTGGTTATCGACAGTCACGGCATCCTGCGGCACGAATATCGACGCGTAGGACGCATAGACGGACGTGGTATCCGTCACATCGACAATGCCGGCGATATAGGGCGTGAACTTGCCATCAACGGAGGCCCTGGATGCCTCCTCGCCGCTCCTGCGGTCAGATGAGCGTGTGTCCCACCATGTCAGACGGCCGCCCACAACGATGGTACCCCACTCGACAGGCTTGATCTGCGCCTGGCCGTAGATGCCATACTGGCGGTTTCTGACCAGATCGAAGCGATTGAAATTCCAGGCAGGCTCGGCAATGCCGTAGTCCGGATCGAAAATGTCGAAGTCGACCGCCCGGCCGCGCGCGCGATCCATCTCTTCACGTGCCCGCTGATAGTCAGCGCCGATGACGACTTTCTGCTCCAGTTCGCCGACCTCGAAAGGCATGGTCAGCGAGGTGTCGAAGTTGAAATTGTCTTCCCGATCGATGCGGTGTTCGGGAAGCAGTTCCGTCAGCCCGGTTACGGGATCGACCGGTGCATTGGCAAAAGCGATCTTTCCGTCCCGGCTGCGATTGAGATAATTGCTGCTCGCACTCCATTGCGCGCCATTCTCGAATTCATGATCCAGCCTTGCAAAGACATCGGTGGAGCGCGTCCGGCTATGGTCCCAGTCGGCTCCGGCATAGGTGGAACGCGGCACATCGAGCAATCGGCCATCGGCATAGGCTGGAAGACCGCGGGAGTTGCGCCCTTCTCCTTCCTGCCATGTTCCCCCGACAGTCAGTGTCGTGCGGTCGGTGAGATCGAACTCCAATGTGCCATAGAGAAGCCGGCGATCGTAATTGACGAGATCGATAAAGGAATCTCCCTTATCCCAGACACCGACCATCCGGCCGCGCACACCGCCGTCCTCCGTGATCGGCCCACTGATATCGACTTCTCCCCGCCGCCGGTTCCATGAACCAACCTCGGCATCCGCCTTGATCTGGCGCTCGTCAGTCGGCTTCTTGCGGACAAGGTTGATCGTCCCACCGGGCTCGCGCGCCCCTGAAGGATGCCGGCCGGGCCTTTCAGCACTTCCACACGATCATAGATCGCGGTGTCAAAGGTCGTCATGTCGTTATTGGCCGACATGGACGTGCCATCGACCTGCAGGCTGCTGGCAACGAACCCGCGGAATTGCAGTTCCGTGCGCTCGTTGACGTCGTCATTCTTGATCAGCGTCGCGCCATTGGTCGCCCCCACCACATCCTGCACGCTGGTGAGATCCTGATCCTCGATCTGCTGGCGGGTGACGACGGCAACGGCATTGGGGATCTCCCGCAGATTGCGCGCCGTCTTGCCGATCGTGACGGTCTCTGCCCGGTAAGAGCCGCTGCCCTCCGTCGTCTCGGTGGCCCCTCTGAGAATAATCGGCTCAAGGGCCGTCGCGTCGCTGGAACCAGCATCGGATGCCTGGGATGGGTCGTAAATCTGGATCGTCCGGGCATTACTGAAGCGATAGGAGAAGCCGGTACCGGAAAGCAGGACGGTGAGCGCCTGCTCAGCCGTCATCGATCCACGGACTGGCTTGCCGGTGGCAGCCATTCCGCCATTTTCCCGGAAGACGACCGATAGCCCGGTGATGCGGCCGATATCGTTGACCGCCTGCGGCACCGGCTTTGCCGGAATATCAAAGTCGAATGTCCGTGCGCCGGCCTGAACCTGCCCGCCACCCGGCTGCTGCGCCATCGCTATCGAAAAGCTGCTCGTCGTCGCTACAAGAACTGCCGCCAGCACCTTGCGCGCGCCGCGCATTCCACATCCCGCCATGCCTTTACGCCCTCTACACATTTCCCCTGAAGCGCGAGGCCTGGAAATCCTTATCCGCGCTCCTGAAACGTCCACGTGCGAAAGGCCCGATCACTGAACCGCGATCGCTATTTTTTTACGGAAATTCGACAAGGCATTGATTTCAGGAAGTAAAATCACGGACCAATGATCGTCAGACGGTTGGTCAGCCGATGCAATTCGAAGCCGACGCTGGCCTGTAGCGATGCCAATGCTGCGTCCGTATCGGCCAGCGGAAAGCTTCCCGTGACCCGTTCATCGGCCAGCTTGCCACTGACGACAATGATGCGCCCCTGGCGGTAGCGCTGGATCTCGCCAACAACATCGGCGAGCCGCGCCCTGTAAACGTATAGCGGCCCTGCCGCCATGCCAATGCATCGTCCAGCGTCACCGAAGTGACGGCGGCGACGCCCTTCGGGCCGAACAGGACCTGTTGGCCCGGCTCCAGAATTGTCTGACCGGAACGATCGTCGAGTTTGACCGCAACGCGCCCATGCTCGAGCGTGACAGCCCCTCCTTCATCGACAAGCCGGACCTCGAAACCGGTTCCCAGCACGCTGACCTCACCATTGGCCGCCTCCACCACGAAGGGCAGTCCGGAAGGCACAACCGAGAAATAGGCGGCGCCGCGAAGCAGGCGCACACGACGCTGCCCCGCCGAAAAATCAGAGGAGAGCGCACTATCTGCATCGAGAAGCACGGTCGATCCATCGGTCAGCGTCACGCTGCGCCGTTCGCCACGGTCGGTCACATAATCGGCGCGCAGATCATCGATCAGGCCCGGATGCTCCAGCCAGATCGCTCCCGAAAGAGCGGCGATGATGAGCAGACAGGGCAGCAGGAGCTTTCCGCCGATCTTTCGACGAGGCCTCGCTCCATCCATGGCCTTCAGATACACGGCGATTTCATCGGCTTCCTCGTCGGCAAGCCGCCGACCGGGTTGCTCGGCCGCCTGCCATGCCGCCTCGATCGCACGATAGGCTCGATATGCGCGGGATCTTCCCTGAGCCACGCCTGAAATTCCGCCTGCCGTGCCGCAGTCGGCTGATCGATCAGGGCGACAAACCATCTGCGGGCCTCCTCTGCCAGAGACCCGGTGCGTTGTTCAGGAGATGGCCGTCCACTCGTCGTCATGATGTTCCAGAAAGCCGCCTGTCGATCTTCAGCGATCAGTCGCAGCTTCACATGCGGCAACCGCGCGGGCCATGTGCTTGGCGACGGCCCTTTGAGACATACCGAAGACCGTGGCGATCTCGGAAAAACTCCTACCGTGGATCCTATTGAGAAGAAAGATATGCCGCGTCTGTTTCGGCAGAGCTGCCAGGGCATCGTCAATACTGCCTATGGCCTGCCGTGAGGCCAGTACCTCATGAGGCGAACTTGGCGAGACCGCGTATTGTTCAGGAAGGACGAGCGAAAAGAATTCGGACCGCCGGCGCTCTGCGCGGATGTGATCGATGGCGGCGTTGCGCGCACAACGATTGAGATAGGCGCTCTCATTGCCGCTGCGCTCTGTCGCACGCTCCCACAGTCTCAGAAAAATGTCGTGGACCAGATCTTTGGCGGTTGCCCGGCAGCGACCCGGCGCCAGATCTGCCGCTCAAGGTGAGCGTGTTCGGCAACGTAAGGCCCGCGATATCTTGTGATTTTAACGTCATAGAAAAACTGGGGCCGCTCTGGGGCAGCAAATCGGGTGGCAAGATAGGTTACAAATTTTCTGTCGATACCGACCCCTTCATTCAATCCAAGGTCGTACCGCAATGTAGGCACGAAAACCTTCATGTTACAATCATCTTTTTTTGGGAGGCTCGTTTCTGGCGTAGCGAGAGCCTTCAGGCGGTATTCACGGATCTCACACGGCAAGGCCGAATTTGCCGGCAGGGTGACTGCCACACGGCCGGCATCTCACCGCCTCAGGCAATCGGGGACATGAATAATCGGCCGAGCCCCGGCATTGGCGCATCATAGCCGGCCAGTCTCAGCATATGCCAGGCAAGTGCATGGTTGCTGGATGTCACCGGTTTGCCGAGTTTGGCTTCGACCTGTTCGACGATGCGGGCGACCCGCATGCTGGTGCAGGAAACGAAGACGGCGTCGCATTCGGCGGAACTTCCGAGTTCAAGGATCGCCTGCTCGATCGAGGCCGGGGTAATGCGCGCCACCCGATTGTCATCGGGTTCATGAAAGGATCCCATGACCGGGATATCCATGCCTCTCGCCATCAGGGAGGCGCGCAGGGAATGGTTGATTTCCGGCATATAGGGCGTCAGCAACGCAATGCTCCGGGCTCCGAGAGCTTCCATCGCGGCACGGGCGGCCGTCACCGGATTGGTGACTTTCACCCCCGGCAAGACTTCATGCACGCGTTCTGCGATCTTCTCTTCGCCAATGACGAGCGAGCCTGATGTGCAGGCAAACCCGATGACATCGAAGCGCACATCCGGCAGCAGGCCGACGGTGCCGGGGACTTCATCCGACATCTTGAGCAGGTTTGCCGGCGTGATCTCCACATCGCTGTAGAGCCGCGCCTCGTAGAGCGCCACCTCCGAAGACGGCAGCGCAAAGCGGAACTCGTCCTCGATCGTCTGGTCGGTTCTCAGGACCAACAGCCCGAGATTGGCGGAGGTTCCGATACCGTCATCGATCTCGAATGGCAGCCCCTCCCTGTTGACTGCAAGCGGTGTGGTGGCCTGGGGTGAATGGATCGTCATTGGATAGGTCTCCGGAATGGACATCAGGAAAAGTCAGTGTTTGTCGCCGCCGAGGTAAAGCGAGCGCATCGCGGGATCGGCGAGAAGATCGGAGGCTTGACCCTCGATCGCCACACTGCCCAGCGACAGGACATAGGCCGTGTCGGAGACATGCAGCGCCTCGAAGGCATTCTGCTCCACCATCAGGATGGAAGGACCGTCCCGGCGCGAACTTCGGATATCGCCTCGAAGACGTCATGCATCATCCGCGGCGAAAGCCCGGCAGACGGTTCATCGAGAAGAAGGATGGAGGGTTCGGATATCAGTGCGCGGGCCAGCGAGAGAAGTTGACGTTCGCCGCCGGACAAGGCGGAGGCACGCCTGTTCTTTTTCGCCGCCAGGCTCGGGTATTGCGCAAGCAGCGCCTCAAAGCGCCGATCACGATCAAGCCTCTGCATCAGGCGGCCACCAAGCAGAATATTCTCCGAGACCGTCATCGTGGCAAAGACGTTATCCGTCTGCGGCACGAAGCCTACCCGGTGATGGCGGACCTTCTGATAGGTCGGAACATCCGTGACGGGCTCGCCCGACATGCGGATATGGCCGGCCCGGGGCCGTACGAAGCCCGCGATACATTTCAGAAGCGTTGATTTCCCGCAGCCGTTGGGGCCGAGAATGGTGACGATCCTGCCCGGTTCGGCTTTAAGGGAAATGCCGTTGAGAATATCCGGTCCGTCACCGTATCCCGCTCTGACCTCCGTAACCTCGATCATGCGATCGCCCTCTTCTGCCTGGCATTGCCGAGATAGGCTTCGACCACCTCCTCGTTCGATGTGAGTTCGGACGGTGTGCAGTCCGCAATCACCCTGCCGCGATCCAGCACAACGCAACGGGTGCAGAGTTCACGAATGAAATGCATGTCGTGCTCGACGATCAGCAGCGTGATGCCGGCGGCATTGATGCGCCTGAGGAGCCCGATCATGTGCTCACGCAGATTGGGATGGACACCGGCTGTCGGCTCATCAAGGCAGATCATCCGCGGCAGCGTCCGCAGGGCAAGCGCAATGGACAGCAGTTTCTTCTGTCCGCCGGAGAGGGAGGCCGCCGGAAGATGGCGGACATGCGAGAGCGCCAGATCAGTCAGCAGGCCGTCAATCTCCTCACGCTCGTCGAGGTCTCGCCGGAAGAGGCTGGAAAATCCCGCTTTGCGGGCTGCCGCCGCGTGCAGCATCTCGGCCACGGTCATCCTGCGCGGCATGGACGGAAGCTGGAAGGTGCGAACAAGACCGTTGCGCGCAATGCGGTCCATGGTCATGCCGGTCACATCCTCTCCCCGGAACGCGATACGGCCCGTATCCGGAGGAAGGACGCCGGAAATCAGGTTGAGCAAGGTGGACTTACCGCAGCCGTTCGGCCCCAGAAGACCGACTATCTCGCCCTGGCCGATGTCGAAACCGACATTCGACAGGACCTGATTGGCACCAAATGATTTGGCGACCTGCGCCAGCGTGAGGACGTGATCAGGCATAACGGCGCCCTCCGATGCGTTCGGGCACGATGCCCGACTGCCGCCACAGGATGAAGGCAATCAACCCGCCGCCTGTCAGAAACAGCCGGCCGGCCGCGACATAGTCGGTCGGCAGGCCGATCCAATCCTTGACGAAAGGGATGAAGGCAAAGGTGAACTGGAGAAGGAAAGCGCCAACGATCGCACCCGCATTGTTGCCGAGGCCACCGACGACGATCATCGCCCAGATCAGGAAGGTCTCAGAACTGTCGATCTGCTCCGGCCCGACGAAGCTGACGTAGTGAGCGAAAAGAAAGCCCGATACGGCAGCAATAACGCTCGATGTCGCCATCAGCTGCCGCTTCAGCGCTAACGTGTCATAGCCGAGCGACTGGGCGAGCTGCGGTTCCTCGCGCATCATTTTGATCGACAGGCCATAGCGGCCGGCCATCAGGTGACGGCATGCCAATCCGGCAGCGAGAACGAGCAGGAGAACGGTTGCAAGAATTGCCAACTGACGGGCGCCGCCGTCCAGCCCGGCGTAAAGCGGCGGAATACCGCCTATGCCCTGCGCTCCTCCGGTCAACCAGTCCTCATTCGTCGCGATGATCCGGATGACCTCGGCCAGGGCCAGCGTGACAATGCCCCAGTAATCGGCCTGAAGGTTGCGACCGATGCCCGCGAAAACCCAGCCGAGGAAGCCGGCGGCAACCACTGCCGCAACGAAACCCCAGATGGCACCAAAGTCGAAATGAAAGGCGATCGCCGCTCCGTAGGCGCCACAGGCAAAGAGGGCGATCTGGCCGAAATTCATCAGCCGCCAAAGCCGGCCTGCAGGTTGAGGCTCAATGCAAGCAACGCATAGAAGCCGGACATGATGGTGACGTGGATGATGAAATCAGACACGCTTGACCTCGCTGACAAAAAGACCGCGTGGACGCCAAAGGAGGGCCGCGACAAGCAGAAGGAAGGAAATCGCGCTGGCATAGGCGACCGGCAGGAAGACGACGACCTGACCAAACAGCGGGCCAAAATTGACGGCTGTCACCACTGTTTCAGTGAAGGAAATCAGCAATGCCCCGGCCATGGCGCCGAATGGGTTGCCGAGCCCGCCCAGAATGGCCGAGGCAAAGACGGGCAGGAGCAGATCCATTCCGACCTGTATGTCGACCTCGCCCTTCAGCGCGATCGCGACGCCACCAAGCGCCGCCATCACCGCGCTGATCAGCACGATGATCGTCTTCATCCGGCGCGTATTGATCCCGGTGGCATCGGCAAGGACTTCGTTGGTCGACGTCGCCCGCATGCAGCGCCCGAGATCCGTGCGAAAATAGAGAAGGGCAAAGAGGCCAATGGCGACAGCGACGATGGCAAAGCTCAGGAGCTGCGGCACTGTTATGCGTGCATCCAGAACAAGGATGGGCCGAGCGATCGGCAGCGCAAAGCGAGCCGGGTCTGGCCCGACCGTCACCAGGAAGACGGCGGAGAAGATCATCGCGACGGCCAGAGACCCGATCATCGCTGTCGAAGAACCGATCTTCAGCATGCGGTTGAACAAGATCTCGTTGAGAACGACCGCGAGCAGGCCGGTGAGAAGGACGGCGAAGATGACGGACACCCATAGCGGCACACCGGCCTTCTGCAGGACAATCGCAAGCATGCCGCCCGAGGCAGCATATTGAACGAGCGCGATATTGGGGAATTTCATCAGCGAGTAGACGGCGCTCATCCCGATCGCCACGAGCATGAGATCGCAGGCGCGCATGAGCACGTCGACAATAAATTGGAACATGATTTTCGTCCGGTTCGATCAGCTGGAGCGGATGGCGCCGATGGCATCGGGGCATTGCCCGACACGATCGGCGCAGCGCATTTACTGGGTCGCGACGGCCTTGCCGCTTTCGATCTTCAAGCGGAGATAGGGCTGAGCACTGCGCTGGCGTCGGCATCCAGCACGATCGGACCGGTCACGCCCTCATAGTTCTTGCCGATCTCGGCAATCTCCGCCTCGATCTTCTGCGGATCGAGCGAGTTGGCCTTGTTGATCGCTGCCGCGACAAGCATCACACCATCATAGGCAAAGCCGTTGAACGTTGATGTAAAGCCGCCCTTGTACTTGGCCTCATAGGCTTTCTGATAATCTGCGCCCTTGCCGCCGATATAATTGAGGTCCATGCCGATCTGGCCCTCCACATATTGCGGGTCGCTGTCAGCGGTACACATGGTCAGATAGAGCCCGTACCATTTCTTGTCGTTGAGACCGAGTTCGAAACTCTCCCGGTTGATGGTCGCCGATTCCTTGCCATAGGCGGTGTAGACGTAAATATCGGGCTTGCCTGCCGCAAGCTGCTGCAATTCGCGGCGATACGTCGTCTGCCCCTCCGTGTAGAGAACGGTGGAGGTAATCGCGCCGCCCAGCGACTTGAACCTGGCTGCGAATGCGTTGGCGATCCCCTGCCCATAAGCATTGTTCGGCGCAATGACCGCCACCTTCTTGGCTCCTTCGGCAAAGACATCCTGCGCGGCGAAGGCGCCCGAGACGTCATCAAGGCCGATCACACTGAAGGCCCCCTTGCCCAGCGTGCGGATCTGCGTGCTGGAGCTGCCGATATTGATATGCGCCCGCCCCTGCTGAAGCAGGTATTGCGCGATCGGAATAGTGATACCGGACGAAAATTCACCGAGTACGACCGGCACCTTGTCGACGGTCACAAGCTTCTTGGCGGCATCGAGCGCCGTTGCCGTCCGGCCGCCGGAATCTTCCGTGACGATCTTCAGCGGATGGCCGAGGACGCCGCCGGTCGAATTGATCTTTTCGAGCGCCAGCTCCATGCCCCGCCGCTGGTCCTCGCCTTGCGTCGCGCTGGAGCCCGACAGCGGCAGGATCGCGCCGATCACGGCATCCTGCGCATGGGCTGCAAACGAAAGGCCCATAACGAATACGCCACTCAGTAGAATTCTCTTCATGCTGCACCCCTCTTGTTTGAAATTTATTGTCGACAATAAAGACGACAATGATTTTTAACGTCAAGTGGCCGGGTGTTATTTTTTTCTCACGCCTCAGTTACAAGCGCTCCATCGGCTCCTATGGCGAAATCGACGCTGCGAAAACAATATTGACAGATCGACATCATCACTCGTAATTGTCGACAATAATTTCGACAAATGGAGTTTGCCATGCATGTGTTGATCCTTGGGGGAGGTGTCGTCGGCATCACCACGGCCTATCAGCTGCTTCAGGACGGGCACGACGTGACGGTGCTGGAGAAGGAAGCCGAAGTCGCGGAAAGCACCAGCTGGGGCAATGCCGGCATGATTGCGCCTGGGCATTCCTTCGTCTGGTCCTCTCCCGCCGCGCCCAAGATCCTGCTGAAATCACTCTTCCTGAAAAACCAGTCGCTGCGCTTCCGGCTGTCCGCTGATCCCCATCTCTACGGCTGGTCCTTGCGCTTCCTCAAGGAGTGCACGGCGGAAAAGGCCCGGCTGAACACGCTTCGCAAACATCGTCTCGCAACCCACTCGCAGTCGGTATTGCAGGATGTCGTGGCCCGCGAGGGGATCTCCTATGACCGGACGACTTCAGGCATAATCTATTTCCACCGCAACAAGGCCGCGCTGGACAATGGCATACGCAACATGCGGCTTCTGGAAAGCGACGGGCAGGAAATTCGCGTCATCGACGCGGATGAAGTCGTGCGGCGGGAACCTGCATTGTTCGGCTCCCGCAAGCTGATCGCCGGTGGCATCCTCTGCCCGACGGACGAGACCGGCAGCTCGTCGAAATTCACCAAGGCGTTGGCCGATATCGTGCGCAGCCGCGGCGGGCGCATCCTGACGGGCACGCGTATTGTGAAACTCGAGCGCGATGGCAACCGCATTGCCCGCGTCGTCACCGACAAAGGCGACTTTTCGGCCGATAACTACGTCTTGAGCCTCGGCAGCGAGAGCCCCTTGCTGGCGCGTCGCGTCGGACTTTCGCTTCCCATCTATCCCATCAAGGGCTATTCGCTCACCATTCCGATCACCGATCCGGATCTGGCGCCGAAAGTACCCGTGCTCGATGAGCACAATCTGGTTGCCATCACGCCGATGGGCGATGCGATCCGCGTCACGGCAACAGCCGAGTTTGCGGGCTATGACCGGTCACACAAGCCATCCGACTTCACTTTCATGATGGACGTCACGCGTTCTCTGTTTCCCAAGGGGATTGCCTATGAGCGCGCCCATATGTGGGCAGGCCTGAGGCCAATGACGCCAGACAATCTTCCCGTCCTCGGTCGCAGCAAGATCGATAATCTGTGGCTGAACACCGGGCACGGGCATATCGGCTGGACGATGTCGCATGGCTCGGCCCGTATCATCGCGGACTTGATGTCGGGCCGCAGTTCCCCGGTCAATCTCTTGTCTCTTCCGCTGGCCGCCGCCTGAAACTGCTCCGCGACAGCGAGCCTCAATCCACACACCGAAAAGGAGAACACATGAACCAGATCATCCGATTTGGGACCGGGCCGCGAATGTCGCAGGCCGTCACCTATGGAAATCTCGTCTTTCTCGCGGGGCAGGTCGCCTTACGCGCGCCGGGCGCGTCGGTTACGGACCAGACCGCCGACATCCTCGCCAGAACGGACGAGCTTCTGGCGGAAGCCGGCTCGGACAAGAGCAAGCTTCTCTCGGCATCCATCTGGCTGACCGATATTTCGACGTTTGACGAGATGAATGCGGTCTGGGACGGCTGGGTCTCTCCCGGCCATACACCGGCGCGGGCATGCGTTGAATCCAGGCTTGCGGCACCGCAATTCACCGTCGAAATTGCGGTAATTGCAGGCATCTGATCCACCTCGGCGCGGCCTTTCGCAGAGGACCGCGCCGGTTTCAATTGACAGGCCGCGTGGCATAAGCGCAATGGTCCGGCCGCCCCATTGCTACAACTTCAAGGATCAAGACGTGTTGGCACCGAAACCTGCGAAGACCGGCCCCCGTGTCTATGAGGAAATCCGTCGCATGGCGATGGAATATCGGTTCAAGCCAAACGAGCGGATCAATGAGCTGGAGCTGGCGGCCAAGATGCAGGTCAGCCGCAGCCCCATCCGCGAAGCACTACAGCGGCTCGTTACCGAGGGGCTCATCACGTTCCAGGTCAATCGCGGCTTCTTCTGTCGGGGCTTTGATGTCGAGGAAATTCTCAATCTGACTGATGTCCGCATACTTCTGGAAGAGCGGGCAGTCCTGCTTGCCACCGAACATGCAACCGATCTTGACCTGCGCATGCTGGTCGACTGGTGGCAGAAGACCTCTGCCATGGCAGACGCCCTTTCCAGCGCGGATCTGACGGCAAAGGACGAAGAGTTTCACATGCGGATCGCAAAACTTTCGCGCAATCCCGAACTCGCCAAGATGATCGAAGGGATCAACACCCGCATTCATTTCGTAAGGCAGATCGAAGTGGAGAAACATCGCCGCCTCTCCACCACCTATACGGAACATAACAATATTGCGGAGGCTATGCTCAAACGCGACGGGCAGACGGCATCACGTATCATGGGCGACCACATCAGGATAAGTGCCGCCGATGCGACGGATACGATGAAGGAAGGCCTCGCGCGCATATTCATGCGGGAAGGCTGAGCATGGCAGCAGTCGGGCAGGCCAGTCAGCAGGGCGCGGCATGGAAAGGAATAGGCAACCTTCTGGTCGTCTACCTTGTTTGGGGCAGCGCCTATTTCGCGGTCAAGATTGCCGTAACAGGACCACCGGCCATTTCTCCGTTGCAACTTCAGACATGGCGCATGTGGGCAGCATCCGCATTGCTGATCGCCATAGGCCTTTTCCGCACCGGACGCCCGCCTGCCCTATCGCTGCGGCAGCTGGCAATCTGCGCGGCGTCCGGCATCCTGATGTGGGTCGGAGGCAACGGGCTTGCGACGCTCGCCTCAAGACACGCGGCATCAGGCTTTATCGTCATGGCCATGGGAATGATCCCTATCTGGACCACGCTGCTCTCCAGCATTGTCAATCGAAGCCGCCCGTCGCGCTACCTCGTGGCAGGGCTTGCCATCGGCATCATCGGCCTTGGTCTCATCGTCGGTCCACCCATGCTTTCGGCCGGTTCCCCATCCGTGGAAAGTGGATACGCCGCCTGGCTTGCGCTTGTTCTTTGTGCCGCCGGTCTCACCTGGTCGATCGGTAGCCTGATCCAGAAACCTGTTCTTGCGGCAACCTCGCCAATCTGGGCGGCCGGGCTTCAAACGCTGGCTGCGGCGATCGTCCTCACCACGATCTCGGCGGCAAACGGAGTAACGATCGCACCGCCACCCGGCATAAGTCCGATGCAAATCCTGGCCTTCCTGTATCTCGTCCTGTTCGGGTCTGTCGCAAGCCTGCTGGCCTATATCGCGGTGATGAAACGCTACCCTCCGGCGATTGCTTCAACCTTCGCCTATGTGAACCCGCTCGTCGGGGTCGCGCTCGGATGGGCGCTGCTCGATGAAAGGCCGGCCCTCATGTCTCTGATAGGCATCGCGCTTATCCTTGCCGGCGTGACCGCGATCATTGCTGAGAGACGGCCTGCCGCAGGGCCTGATAGTCACTGAGCACGGCCCAAAGGTCGGCCCCCAACAGGTGGCGACAAATATGTGCTCGACCAATTTCTTATGATTGTATTTTCAGTTCAGATTGCCTGCTGGCGCAGCGTTCATTTTTTGACCAAATGGTCAGCTTTTGACCTCTTCGCTATCGCTTTTCCTTTCCGGAAATCCGCTAAACATAATAAAAACAGTTAGATATGTGGATGGCATAGATTTTGCTGCTCTCTTCCCGGTGCAAACACTGCCATCAGGGGAACGTCATGACCAACAAGCCTCAGTTGCCAAAGACCACGCCGTCACATTCCAGCCAGATCACCCGCCGCACGCTTCTTGGCAGTGCTGCGGCAGGAACGGCTGCCGCCACTTTCGGAAATTTCACCATCTTCTCGCGTCAGGCGCAGGCCGCCGAGCCGCTTCGGGTTCTGTGCTGGCCGGGCTATGAAGAGAAGGATGTGATCGCCGAGTTCGAGGATCTCCACAAGACCAAGGTGGAGTTCAAGATCTATATCGGCGGCGAGCAGATGCTGCAGTTCTTCGCCCAGACGCCGCCCGGCACGTTCGACGCGATCATTTCGGATGCCGAATATGTGCAGAAGCTGAAGGCCAACAAGGCGATCGAAGCCTATAAGACCGAAGGCTTCGCCGAGCTTGCGAACTACCACCCGAAGTTCCGTGACTTCGCCCCGACCAAGGGCGAGACGGCGGGCACGGTCTATGGCATCCCCACCCGCTTCTCCTTCTACGGTATTTCCTACAATACCGACGAGATGTCCGCCGAGCAGGCTGCCGACTGGAACTCTCTTCTCGACCCCAAATATGCCGGCAAGATCGGCATGTTCGACTGGTACCTGCCGAACCTAGGCAATGCCAGCCTTGCGGTCAATCCGGGCAACCAGACCCCCTATGCCATCACGGACGACCAGTTGAAGAAGGTGAAGGAATTCCTCACCAAGCTGCGCCCGCAGATCGGCATGTTCGGCTCGTCCAACCAGCCGATCGCGCAGGCCATGCTGGCGGGCGATATCGTCGCATCGCGACGGGCGATCTCGACATCGACCTGAAGCTCGCCGGCTACGACAATTTCTCCTCGACCATTCCGAGCCAGGGCGGCATCCGCTGGCAGGAAGTCGCCTGCGTCTGCTCGGCCTCGAAGAACAAGGATCTTGCCATGGAATGGGTCAAGTACATGACCTCTCCCAAGGTCCAGTCGAAGCTCGTCTACACCAAGGCCTTCAAGCCCGCGGCCCCAACATGAAGATCGTCGACTATTGGGATGACGACCAGAAGAAGCTTCTGTCCTACGTGCCGGATCCGGCCAATCCGGGCAAGATGCTGGTCGAGACGCTGATCGATCGCTCCATGCCCCGCGGCCTGCCCGCCAACCAGCCGGAACAGGCCTGGATCGACATTTTCAACGAGTTCAAGACGGCCTGATCACCGCCCGCCAGACCCGGTACCCCGCTTTGCCTTGCGGGGTACTGCCTCTTTTGTTTTCGGGAAAATCCATGACCGCCGCATCAACCACGCCTCCAGACCTCGAACTTCTGTCGATCACCAAGCGCTTCGATGCCTTCACAGCCGTCGACAGCATCAACCTCAAGGTCGGCCGTGGCGAGTTTGTCGCGATCATGGGGCCTTCCGGCTGCGGCAAGACCACGCTTCTGCGCATTCTGGCAGGTCTTGAGGCTGCCTCGTCCGGGCAGCTCTATATCCGTGGCAAGGATGTCTCGGACGTGCCGGTCAATCTGCGCTCGACGCGGCTGGTCTGGCAGAATTATGCGCTCTTCCCGCATCTGGATGTCGCCGGCAATATCGCCTTCGGCCTGACGCTCAAGCCCTATGACAAGGCGGTCGTGGCCGGCAAGGTCAAGGCCATGGCCGAGCTGGTCGGACTTTCCGATCTGATGGGACGCCGGATCAGCCAGCTTTCCGGCGGCCAGAAACAGCGTGTCGCACTTGCCCGCGCGCTCGTCACAGAGCCGGAAATCTTGCTGCTGGACGAGCCGCTCTCGGCGCTCGACGCGCATTTGCGGATCCGCATGCAGGGCGAGTTGCGCCGGATCCAGCAGCAGCTCGGCATGGCGTTCATCTACGTCACCCACAACCAGATCGAGGCCTTTTCGATGGCTGACCGGGTGGTGGTGATGAACAGGGGCAGGATCGAGCAGATCGACAGTCCGGAAGAAATGTATGCCCGTCCGAAGACCGAATTCGTCGCGCGCTTCGTCGGCACCAACAATCTGTTTGCAGGCCGCATCCAGGAAGTCGGGCAGGGCCATGTCATCGTCCATTGCGCTCATGGCCAGATCGTGGTCTCGACGGATGCCCCGCCCCCCATCGGCGCCTCCGTCTTCGTCGTCGTCCAGGCCGACAAGCTGACCCCCGCGCCAACCGGTATCGCCGGCGAAAACCGGCTCGATGCCATGCTGCGCGGCCGCGAATATGCCGGCTCGCACAATATCTATCTTCTCGATCTCGTCGATGGGACCGAAGTGAAGATGACCGTGCCGCAAGTTCTCTCCGCAGAGATCAACCAGAAGGCCTCGGCCTGGTTTTCGCCGGCCAACGCCTCTCTGATCCGGGGGACGGCATGACGACAGTCGAGACCACTGTTGCAATCGCGGCAAAGCGCATGAAGACACCGAACGACAGCCCGCTGAAAATCTGGTTCCTGGCACCGCTTAGCTTATGGCTGACGGTTCTCTTCCTGCTGCCACTTCTCTTCCTGCTCTGGGTCGGCTTCTGGCGGGTGGAGAATTTCCAGGCCATCCCCGATTTTTCGATCGGTAATTACAGGGAGATCTTCGCGAGCTTCTTTTCGAAATCGCGTTATGGGCTGGCGCTCGTCCAGTCGCTCTGGGTGGCGATCACCACGGCCTTCTTCGCCACCATTCTCTCCTACATGGTGGCGCTGTCGATTGCCTTTGCCGTGCCCGCCCGCTGGCAGCGGCTGGCGCTTCTTTTTGCCATTGCCCCCTTCTGGTCGAGCTACGTGCTACGGCTTTACGCCTGGCAGACGATCCTGTCGCGCAACGGCGTCATCAACTCCGTGCTGAAACAGATCGGGCTTTCCGATTACCGGATCGATATCATCTATACCCAGATCGCAACACGTATCGGGCTGATCCACTATCTGGCCCCGATCCTGATCGTCATTCTCTATGTCAGCATCCTTGCCATCGACAAGGTGCTGATCGAGGCCGCGCGGGAACTTGGCTGCACCCGCTGGCAGGCCTTCACGCGGGTTATCCTGCCGCTCTCACGTTTCGGCCTGATGACCGCCGGCAGCTTTGCCGTCATCGTATCGCTCGGAGATGCGCTCTCCGGCAACCTGCTTGGCGGCGGGGCGGGCGCATCGATCTTCGGCAAGCTGCCGACCTATGCCTCGATGATCATGTCGGATTATTCCAGCTCCACCAACCTGCCGCGCACATCGGCGCTGGCAACGATCCTGATCGTCGTCATGGTTCTGGCACTCGCCGCCGGGTTCATTGCTGCGGACCGCGCAAGACGGAGGACAAGCTGATGTCGGCGACCTCCAAAGCCAATCCATGGATCTTTTTCGGACGCCTGTGGCTCGGCATTGCCTATGCCTTCATGTTCCTGCCGCTGGTCGTTCTTGTGCTCTTCTCCTTCCAGAAGAACCGTTTTCCCGGCTTTCCCCTGCAGGGTTTCACCCTGCAATGGTACGATAAACTGTTTTCCGATGGCACGCTGCTCAATGCGCTCGGCAATACGATGATCGTCTCGCCGGCTGCAGCCACTGTCGCGACCGTCATCGCCTTTTTCGCTGCCTACGCCTTCAACCGCTTCACCTTCCGCGGCAAGACGACCTTCCTGGCGCTGGTGACATTGCCGATCCTCATTCCGCCTCTCATTCTCGGCGTCGGCTTCCTCGGGCTTCTCGCGCGCATTCATCTGTCGGGAACGCTCTTTGCGGTCTTCCTCACCCATGTCGTTCTCATCACAGCACCTGCGCTGGCCATCATCCAGCTGCGTCTTGCGCAGATGCCGGCCTCGCTGGAGGAAGCGGCGTGGGATCTCGGTGCCACCGAATGGCAGGCCGTCACCAAGGTCGTCCTGCCATTTGCCCTTCCCGGCATATTCGGCGCATGGCTGCTTGCCTTCACCTTCTCCTTTGACGAATTCATCATCGCCTGGTTCGTCTCCGGCTTTCAGCCGACCTTGCCGGTGGCGATCTATTCGGTCCTCGTGGCGGCCATCGATCCGTCGCTGAATGCGATCGGCACCATCGTTTTCGGCATGTCCTGCCTTGTCCTCATCGGCCTTGAACTCGTCCTGCTGCCGCTTCTCGTCGGCCGGTCGCAAAAGCAATCATAGAGTATCGCCATGCGCCTCCTCTTCCGGAACGCCACGCTTCTCGCCATGGATGATGCCCATGGCGCCACACCATTCACCGGAGACCTTCTTGTCGAAGGCGATGTGATTGCGGCCATCGGCCCGGACTTGCAGATGCCGCTGCCGCCTGAAACGCGGGTGATCGACGCCTCCGGCAAGCTTCTGATGCCCGGCCTCGTCAACGCTCACCTTCATTCCTCGGAAACCTTCTTCAAGGGGCGCTATCAGGGCACGCCGCTCGAAGTCTGGATGCTCTATTCCTATCCGATCCTGATGAGGAGCCCGATTGCCGAAAGGCTGCTCTACCTGCGCAGTCTTCTCACGGCGATGGAATCGCTGAAGGCGGGTGTCACGACGCTCGTGGACGACTTTTTCGATCCGCCCGGCTTCGACGCCCGCCGCCTGAAGCTCGTCTACGACGCCTATGACCATGCCGGCATCCGCGCCAATGTTTCCCATTGCGTCATCGACAAGCATGTCTTCGACACCATGCCCTATCTGCGCGACATCATGCCGGCCGATCTTCAGGCAGAAGTCGAGGGGCCGTCGATCACGCCCGCGGACTACA
This sequence comes from Shinella sp. UYSO24, assembly GCA_902167985.1. Lineage (GTDB taxonomy): Bacteria > Pseudomonadota > Alphaproteobacteria > Rhizobiales > Rhizobiaceae > Neorhizobium. The sequence continues at coordinate 384,358 of CABHNZ010000003.1, read as the reverse complement.
TGGCCTATTGCCGGGAGATTTTCGCTTCGGAGCATGGCCGCGCCGGCCGGCTCGGCTTCATGATCTCAGCCTCGGCGCCGCAACGCTGCTCAGTGGAGATGATGCAGGCCTGCATGGCGCTCGCCATGGAAAAGGGCGTGCCGTATCACACCCATGTGCTGGAAACGAAGACGCAGGCCGTCACCGGGCCCGAGTTCTACGGCAAAAGCCTGATCGGCTACATGCACGATCTCGGCCTGCTGACAGCCAATACGACGATCGCCCATTCGATCTGGGTGAGCGACGAGGACATGGCGTTGATGGGAGCGGCAGGCTGCTCGGTCGCCCACAATGCGTCTCCAATCTGAAGCTCGGCTCGGGCATCGCGCCGATCCGGCGTCTGCTGGATGCGGGCGTTCATGTGGGTCTCGGCACGGACGGGCTTTCCAGCAACGACACGGCCCGGATCTTCGACGTGATGCGATTTGCAGCGCTGCTGCATGACGTCGCCGCGCCCGACACCGAGCAATGGATAACGGCAACGGATGTCTTACGCTCCGCCACGATCGAAGGCGCTCGCACCGCCATGCTCGACGACATCACCGGTTCACTGACAGTCGGAAAGCGCGCCGACCTGATCATGCTCGACATGACGGGTTACGACTACATGCCCCTGAACAGGATCGATCATCATCTTGTCTATTGTGAAAACGGCTCGAACATTCGTCTGGTCGTGGTGAATGGCGAAATCGTCGTTGAAAACGGCAAGCTGTTGACCGTCGACGAGGCGGATATTTTCTCCGAACTGCGGGAGATCCTGCCAGCCTATTTGTCCGAACATGCCGAACTTGAAAAGCTGAACGCCCGGTTCGAGCCCTATATGCGGGAAATGTATCGCCGTGCGACCAGCCAGGACATCGGCATGAACCGCTATCAGGGCGACCTTCCGCTCTGGCGCGGCATCAATCATTGAGGTCGCCGGCATGAGCAGCTTTCTTCCTGCGCAGGTGATCCGCGCCAAGCGAAATGGCGAGAGCCTTTCCGATATCGCGATCCATCGCTTTGTCGAGGGGATAGGCAGTGGCGAGGTTTCGGAAGCCCAGATCGGCGCTTTCACCATGGCCTGTTTCCTGAACGGCATGACACCGCAGGAGACGGCGGCCCTCACGCTCGCGATGCGCGCCTCCGGTGAGGTCGTGGACTGGTCCGGTAGCGGATTGGATCCCCGGACCATCATTGAAAAACATTCGACAGGTGGCACCGGCGACGAGAATGTCAGCCTGATCGTCGCGCCGCTGGTTGCCGCCTGCGGCGTTGCAATGCCGATGATTTCCGCCCGCGGGCTTGGCCATACGGGTGGAGAGGTCGACCTGATGGAAGCCGTGCCGGGCGCCGCGATTGCCCCTTCAACCGATGTTTTCCGAAATGCCGTCATCGCGGCCGGCGCTGCCATCATCGGTCCGACGCCGCAGCTCGCACCGGCAGATGCCGCCATCTATTATGTCCGCGATGTCACCGCGACGGTGGAATCCATCCCTCTGATCACCGCGTCGATCCTGTCGAAAAAGCTCGCCGCCGGGGCTTCCGGCCTCGTCATGAGCGTCAACTACGGCTCCGGCGCCTTCATGTCGACCTATGGCGAGGCAGAGGCCCTGGCGAAGAGCCTCATCGCCGTTGCTCGCCTTGCCGGGCTTCCAATGGTCGCCCCGATCGTTGAAATGGACGAGGTCATGGGCGATGCGATCGGCAGCCGGCTGCAATTGCGCGAAGTGATCGGCTTCCTCTCGGGCGGGAAGCAGGAAAGCCGCATCCGGGCCCTGGTGATGGACCTATCCGCCGAGATCCTGATCATGGCAGGCCTTGCCGACACACAGCAGGAGGCACTCGATCTCGCCGAAGCGCGGCTGGCCGACGGCTCGGCCCTCAATCGTTTCCAGCGCATGATTGCTGCACTCGGCGGCCCGCAGGATCTGGCCGCAAATCCCGATCGTTATTTTCCGCCGCGCCGGTGATTGCGCCGCTTCCCTCACCGGTTGGCGGTTTCGTCCATAAGGTCGATGCCTATGCGATCGGGATCGCCCTGATCGGTCTCGGCGCCGGACGAAAGGTCGCCAGCGATACGCTCGATCACGATGTCGGCCTGACCGGCATCGTCCATATCGGCGATCCGATTGCTGAAGGCGAACCGCTCTGCATTCTCCATTGCCGCAGCGAGAGCGATTTCGACACTGCCGCCGCGGCGATCACCGCCGTGATTACCATCGGCGACACGCGACCTGACCGCCGGCCGGTCGTCACCGGCCGCCTCTCCACCCTCGATTAAGAAGAGCTGAGACAACCATGGCATTCGCCCAGGAACACGCGATCACCGACATCTGCATTCTCGTCAAGGACACCGAGCGTTCGATCGATTTCTATGCCGGCAAGCTTGGCTTCGAGATCAACCGGCGTGCCGAGGGCTTTGTCGAGTTCAATGGCGCGGGACTGACGCTCGCCTGCTGGGAGACCGACCACCTGAGCGACAATACCGGCGTGTCGAATGCCAAGGCGGAGGGGCCGCACAAGGCCTGTATCGCTGTTCGCGTCCCCTCGCCTGCCGCCGTGGACGCCGCGTATCTCGAACTCAGCGACAAGGGCGTACCCTTCTATGGCGCGCCCGCCGATTACGTCTGGAACGCGCGGGGGGCCTATTTCACCGGCCCCGACGACGAGCTTTGGGAAATCTACGCCTGGAAGGATGGCGGCTCGATGGGAAATTTCTGAGCCGCCGAACCTGCCTCAGTGTGCCGTCGCCTCAACCGGCGCATAGCGCCAGGGCTCGATGGTTTCAGGCCTGCCTGCAAGCGAAAGCGTCGCGGTGCGCGGCGCCGTCTCCGAGATGACCTTGCCGCGGCGGATGACGGCAAGCCGGTTCGCCTTCATCCTGACCGCCTCGATCGCATCACGCGCCTCAAGCAGCACGAGGTCAGCGTGGCAGCCGACCGCGATACCGTAACCTTCAAGGCCAAAGGTTTTTGCGGGATTGTCGGTGATGGCACGGAAGCAGGATTTGACCGCGTCGCGGCTGGTCATGTGGCCGGTATGGACGGCCATATGGGCGACTTCCAGCATGTCGGCGCTGCCGAAGGAATACCACGGATCCATGCAGCTATCCTGTCCGAAGGCGACATTGACGCCGAGCGCCATCAGCTCCGGCACACGCATCATGCCGCGCCGCTTCGGGTAGGTATCATGCCTGCCCTGCAGCACGATATTGGCGAGCGGGTTCGGAACACAATGGATTTCCGCCTCGGCAATCAGCGGCAGCAGCTTGGAGGCGTAATAATTGTCCATCGAGTGCATGGAGGTGAGATGCGATCCGGCTACCCTGCCTTTCAGGCCCAGCCGCTGTGTTTCATAGGCAAGCGTTTCGATATGCCGCGACATCGGATCGTCCGTCTCGTCGCAATGCAGATCGACCATCAGCCCGCGTTCTGCCGCAATCTCGCAGAGCGCCTTCACCGAGAGACGGCCATCTTCCATCGTCCGCTCGAAATGCGGAATGCCGCCGACAACATCGACGCCCATGTCGAGCGACTTGATCAGGTTCTTCGCAGCCGTCGGCGAACGATAAAAACCGTCCTGCGGGAAGGCCACCAGCTGCAGATCGAGATAGTCCTTCACCAGATCCTTGACCTCGAGCAGCGCCTCAACGCCGATCAGCCGGTCATCACAGACATCGACATGCGAGCGAACGGCCAGAAGGCCCTGCGACACGGCGAGGTCGCAGTAGCGCAGAGCACGTTCGATGACGGCCTCTTTCGTCAGGAGCGGCTTCAGTTCTCCCCAGAGCTGGATGCCTTCGAGCAGGGTGCCGGAACGGTTCAGCCGCGGCGTGCCAAGAGACAGCGTCGCGTCCATGTGAAAATGAATGTCGATGAAAGGCGCCGTGACCAGCCTGCCGCCGGCATCGATGACGCGGCCTGCCTCGGCGGAAATCCCGGCCTCGACGGCAACGATCCTGCCGCCGGAGACAGCGATGTCGATACCGGCCCGGTCATCGGAGAGATTGGCGTTCTTGACGATTAGATCGAAGGTCATCGGTTGCTCCGGACATGTTGGTGGTGCCACTCCCCAGACTGAGCGTCGGTTGCCGATGTCCTGTGCCGGATCCGGTCGTTGTTATGGCGCCAGACTAGATGTATCCTGACCAAGTCGTCAATTTTTTAGATGGCCCTGGCGGCAGGAAATGCAACTCCGGGCCGCTACCGCGCAAATGGCGGTTCGACTATACGGCAATAGAACAGCGACACGCGGCAGATGCCACGGTGGAAAGGACAAGCCATGGCCCGCACGGCGGAAAAGCTCGACGAGAAGATCCGCGCCCGCAATATCAGGATCATCCTCGATGTCGCGACGGATGTATTCTCGCGCAAGGGCTTTGACGGCACGCGGATTGCCGAGATCGCCGAACTGGCGGAACTCCCGAAGGCAAACATCTACTATTACTTTTCCTCGAAGGAGGAGATCTACTCGACCATCATCGCCAACCTGATCGAGGGCTGGGATGATGCGCTGTCGAAACTGCGCGCCGACCGCGAGCCTGCGGAGGCACTTGCCGACTACGTCCGGACAAAGCTCGAATATACGCGCAAGTTTCCGCGGGAATCGCGACTGTTTGCCAGCGAAATCATCCAGGGCGCGCGCTTTCTCAGCCAAAAGGACCGCGCCCATATGCGCGCGGCGACCGACACCTATGCGGCGGTTCTCGAGCGCTGGATGCAGGAGGGACGCATGGCGAAAATCGACGCCCGGCATTTCTTCATCATGCTCTGGGGCGCCACCCAATTTTACAGCGACTTCGAGCCACTCGCCTGTGATGCGCTTCATACCAGGAGAATTTCGGCAGCGGATTATGACAGGGCAGCGGAGACGATCGTGGCCACAATTCTCGGCGGCGTCATCCCGCGCACGGAAACCACCGAACGATCATGACGAGGTCAGCACGTAAATTTTGTCTGCGGCAAAACCGAAACGAGCGTGACTGCGTATTTCCATCCAGACGCGACTAGAGGACCGAATGGTCCTGAGGGACCGGGATGGATATCTATCTTCTCATCGTCATCGCAATCTGGCTGTCGCTTGCCATGGCAGGCGCCTGGGCGATCCAGCGTGTCACGGGCAAAAGCGGCTGGATCGACACGATCTGGTCCTTTGCCGTCGGCTCCGGCGGCGTCGTGGCTGCGCTCTGGGCGGACGGTGACTTCGCACGCCGCATGGTCGTGCTTGCCCTGATCTGTGCATGGGCCTTGCGGTTGGGCGGCCATATCGCATCGCGCACCCATGGCGGCGGCGAGGATCCGCGCTATGCCAGGCTTGTCGAGGAATGGGGCGAGCGCGCCGGCATCCGGCTCTTCGCTTTCCTGCAGATCCAGGCGCTGGCAGCCTTCATTCTGGTGCTTGCCCTCTATCTTGCCGCAACTCTCGACCTGCCCTTCCCACGCCTTATCGATTTCGCCGGCATCTTCGTCGCTATCATCGCGCTCGGCGGTGAAGCGATATCGGACCTCCAGCTTGCCCGTTTTCGCGGCAAGCCGCAGGCCAGAACCGAGGTTTGTGAAACCGGCCTTTGGCGCTATTCCCGCCACCCCAACTATTTCTTCGAATGGCTGTTCTGGTGTGCATGGCCGCTGATGGCGCTGTCCATGCCCCTCTGGAGCTGGCTGTCCCTGTTGGCACCCATGCTCATGTACTGGCTGCTGGTCCACGTCTCCGGCATCCCACCGCTCGAAGAACACATGCTGCGCTCGCGCGGCGACAAATTCCGCAGCCTTCAGAACCGCGTCAATGCCTTCTTTCCCGGTCCGCGCCGATCGCCGGGGCAGTCTGGTCCCCATCCCCAAGGAGATGTGCAATGAACATGCTTGCTTTTGCCATCAATACCGCCGAACGCGCGCCGCTGACAGACGGCATGACGCTTGCCGGAATAGACTTCCTTTGTGGCCGGACGAAGCGAAGGCTTGCCGCCACGCCTGACGAGACCGAGCGCGCCTTCCTCGAGACCATGGGAGCTTTTCCGGTTGCAACTCATACCGATGAGGCAAACCGGCAGCATTATGAGGTTCCCGCCGAGTTCTTCTCGCTGGTCCTCGGCCCGCAGCGGAAATATTCCTGCTGCCTCTATCCGACGGCAGAAACATCGCTGGCTGAAGCCGAGAGCCATGCGCTGGCCGATACGGTGAAACACGCCGATATCCGGGACGGGATGAGCATTCTCGAGCTCGGTTGCGGCTGGGGCTCGCTGTCGCTCTATCTCGCGGCAAGATTTCCCAACTCGCAGGTCACGTCGATTTCCAACTCGGCGTCGCAACGGGCTTATATTCTCGGACTTGCAGCCACCCGCGGCCTGACCAACCTGACGGTCATCACCGCCGACATGAACGATTTTTCCACCACCGAACGCCACGACCGTGTGCTTTCGGTCGAAATGTTCGAGCACATGTCGAACTGGCAGGCCCTTCTGGAGCGCGTCCGCACATGGCTGAAACCGGACGGCAAGCTTTTCCTGCATATCTTCACCCACAGGAACCGGTCTTATCGCTTCGACCACGCCGATCCGGCAGACTGGATCGCGCATCATTCTTCACCGGCGGCATCATGCCGGCGCAGGATCTGCCCCATCGTTTCGCGATATTTTCCGGGTCGAAACGGAATGGCACTGGTCGGGCACGCATTACCGGCGCACCGCTCTCGACTGGCTCGCCAATTTCGACCGTGAGATCGACCGGATCCAGCCGATCCTTTCAAGGGTCTATGGCCGGGATGCAGCGCTCTGGCAGCGGCGCTGGCGGCTGTTCTTTCTGGCAACGGCAGGTCTCTTCGGCCATGAGGACGGCGAGGTCTGGGGTGTCGGCCACTATCTCATGACGCCATCCGGCACCCGGAGGAGTGACGCGCAGGGCCATATCCGGTCCCACGCGCCACTGGCGGGCATGGCGAGGCGGTCGCAATGCCCGATCGTGATGCCTCACATGGGCGGAACGACGCCGTTGGTGCCGACCACGACACGGCTTGTCGAGATCGAGCCGTCCGCAGCCTTTTCGGAGGGTACGAAGACTGTCGCGCCGCTTTTCAGATCGCTGACTTCCGCCGGCGCAAATGTCACGACGGGCGTGCCGTCGGGTATGGAGATCTTCTTTTCCTTGCCCTTGTAGGTCACGGTCACGGTGCGGCCATTCACCGATTTCACGGCATCGGCAACCGTCGCATTGGTCATGGAACTGTTCGGCTTCAGATCCCAGGCGTAGCTGCCCTCGCCGGTGCCCTTCATCGCGGCCGGAAAGATCAGCACTTCGAGCGCACCATCGCCACCATCTGCCGTCGGAAGCGAGGCAATGCCGACGAAATCGCCCGGCTTGACGTCATCAAGCGATGCCTTGGCGACGCTCGAGACTTTCCAGCCGTCCTTCAGCATGATCTTCGCCTCGGTGCCCTCGCGGGTCTTCACCGACAGCGTGCTGCCATTCAGGCTTTCGACGGTACCGCGGATGCGGACCTGATCTGCTGCGTGTGCCGAAAGGCCGGTGGTGACGGCGATCAGCGCACCTGCGAGCACGGCAAAGCCCGTTCTTGAAATGGAAGTCATCTGCTTTTCCTTATGAAACGCCCTTGATGTTAAGCCTGTCATTCAAGTCGCAGCCGCCTCGGGCAAGGCCGGCCGGGCCTCTTTCGGGCAGCGCTATCGGCTGCCCGGAATTCGTTCAGATACCGGCGTACCACTCATATCCGCGGTCTTCCCAGAAGCCGCCATTGCCGCCGTAGAGGCCGGAAAGATCGGCAACGGCTTCGATACGCATGAGATATTTCGCCTGCTTGTAGCCAAGCTGCCGCTCGACCCGCAGCCGCAGCGGCGCACCATGCGGCACTTCGAGATCGCGGCCGTTCATGGCATAGGCAAGAATGGTCTGTGGGTGGAAGGCATCGACGAGATCGATGCTTTCATAATACCAGCCGCTGCCATCGAGGGTCTTCTCGAACTCGTCGGCGCAGTGGAAGACGATATAGCGGGCCTGCGGTTTCAGCCCGACCTGATTGAGAAGCGCCGCCAGCGGCACACCGGTCCATTGGCCGATCGCACTCCAGCCTTCGACACAGTCATGGCGGGTGATCTGCGTGCGTGCCGGCATGGCCTTGAGCGAGGCAAGGGAAAACTGCGCCGGGCGCTCCACGAGGCCGCCGACCTCGAGCTGCCAGGTGGTGAATTTTCGGCTGAGAAGCTCCTGATACTGCGCGCCATCCGGCATGCTGGTACCGTTTGACCGGAAGGTGGGCGAGATATCGGCCGTGCTGAACTCGCGCGCCAGCGCGCTATCACCGATCAGGAAGCGCTGCGTCTTCATGGTGAAGCCCTCGGCGATCTTCAGGACCGACTGGACCTTGGGGTTCTCGACGACCGCATCGCAGCCCGAGAGCCCGAGTGCGGAGGCGGTCAACGTCGAGCCGATCAGAAACCGGCGACGGGTGATGAGGCGGCTCATGGGACAAGTTCCTTTGCGGGCGCGGTCTGCGCTTCATCGTCGATCGCGTAGCGGCCGGTAATCATCGATCGCATGTTGTTGAGGACACCGGAGAGAAGCACCATCACCACATGGATGAGGACGAAGGCGACGAGCGCGCCGGCGGCGATGAAATGCAGGCTGCGAGCCGACTGGCGTCCGCCGAAGAGATCGAGAAGCCAGGGGGCTGCCGCATCGAAACCGGGAGACATGGTGAGCCCCGTCCCAATCATCAGCGGCAGGGCGACGAAGATGACGCCGAGATAGGCCAGCTTCTGAAGCGTATTGTAATGCCGCGCCTTCTCGCCTTTCGGAAATCTGAGCCGGGCGTGGTCTGCGATTTCATGGCCGAGATGCGCAGGCGCCAGTTCCGCCGGTCGCGGCAGGAGATCACGCCGGAAATGTCGGCTGACCAGCCCATAGGCGAGATAGACGAGACCGTTGATGACAAACAGCCAGGCAAAGAAGAAATGCCAGCGCCGGCCGGTTGCCAGATCCTGATAGCTCGGCAGGGTGATCCACGCAGGAAAGCCACGCTCCGTAGGCTCCCCATCGACATTGGATAGCCCGAGTACCCCTGTCGTATCGAAGGACAGGGGACCGATGCGGGTTATGCCCTTCGTCACGTCGCCATTCTCGACGGCCTGCATGGAGACGATGGAGGGATCGCCATCAGCACCATACTGGCCCCAATAGAGCGCGGGATGGGCATTGAAGATCTGCAGGCCGCTGAACAGCAGGATCGTCATGCAAAGCACGTTCAGCCAGTGCGAGAGACGCACGGTCAGACTGTGACGGCGAACAAGCAGACGGGTTCTGGCGAGCGGCATGTGTCGGGGCTTATCCATAAAGATCCCTCACGGGTTTTCTTTTCATTCGGATCTGCCCCGCCGCGGTTACAGGCAGGCGGGGGCAGAGAGCGAATTATTTCATCGCGTCGCAATGCTTCATCATGGCGGACTTCTTCATGCTGTCCTTTTCCATGCCGGCCTTGTGCAGGCAGTCGGATTTGCTGGTGGCCATCTTCATGCTGTCCGTCTTCATGGGATCAGCCTTCATCGTTTCCGCTTTCATCGTGTCGGACTTCTTCATCGTATCCATGCTGGTCTGGGCGCTGGCGCTGCCGGCCGTGACGCCGAGGACAAGAGCGACTGCACGGCAGCGGCGGCAAAACTACGAATGGTCATGATCGTTTCTCCCAATGTCAGTGGCGGCCGCGGCATGCGGCGACGCTCACAACGGGACATTCGGGTCAGAGCGGAGAACGGTTACGGCCATCACAGGCATGTGATGACCAAAGCCTTTCTTTCTTTTTTCTGCGTACGAGGTGTAACCATTCTGGCCGCCTCGCCGTATGAGCACTCAACGATATGAAGCAATTGACCGAGCCCGAGCTGAAAGCCTGATGCTCTTGTCGCTTGACGGCGACGAGACGGCCTATCGTTGCCTGCTGAATATGCTGCGGCATCTGCTGACCAGCTATTACGCCCGGCGCCTTGGCCAGAAGGGATCGGCCGATATGGAGGATCTGGTCCAGGAGACGCTCATGGCTCTGCATCAGCGCAGGATTACCTATGACCGGGACCGGCCGTTTACCGCATGGTTCTTCACCATTGCGCGCCACAAGCTGGTCGATCACCACCGGCGCGCCGGTGGTCGCAGCTATCTCGGCCTCGAGACCATCGAGGATCTGGCCGATGACTATAGCGAGGAAGCGGTCTCGGCGAGCATGGATGTGAACCGGCTACTGGCAAGCCTGCCGGCATGGCAGGGCGAGATGATCCGCAACGTGCGGCTGGAAGGGCGCTCGGTCGCCGAGACAGCAGCGCAAAGCGGTCGGACGGAGGCCGTGGTGAAGATCAGCGTCTTTCGCGGCATCAAGACCATGGCTGCGAGAATGAGAGGCGAGCGTGGCGAAGACTGATGACATGATCGACAGGCTTGTCGATGACCTGCGGCCGGTCCCGCCAAGAGCGCTGCACCGCTTGCTGGCGACTGCCATGCTGCCGGGCCTTCTTCTGTCGGGCCTTTTCATCTTCTCTCTTCACGGACCGCGGCCCGATCTCGTCTCCGCCATGGCGACCTTTGCCTTCTGGGTCAAATCCTTTTACCCGCTGATCCTCGCGCTGATCGGCATATCCGGCCTGATCGTGGTTGCCCGCCCGGGCGGCCTGCCGCGCCGGACCTGCTTCCTCTGGCTTGCGATCTATCTGGTTCTCGTCGGTCTTGGCCTGTGGCAACTGGGTGCCGCGTCGGCGGCGGAGTATCCGCAGCTGATCTTCGGTTTTTCCTGGTGGATCTGCCCGTTCCTGATCATGGGATCGGCCCTGCCGGTATTCGTCGCCAACTTCCTGTTCCTGCGCCGCGCTGCGCCGACAAACATCCGCCTTGCCGGCTTCGTCGCCGGCCTGACGGCAGGGGCTGTGGGCGCCTGGACCTATTCCTGGGGATGTATCGAGAGCGGCCTGCCCTTCGTGGCCCTGTGGTACACGTTCGGCATTGCCTTCTGCGGCCTTGCCGGCGCGCTCCTCGCGCGGCGCTTCCTCAGCTGGTAAGCGGAAACCGTCAGCGCGGCTCTACGGCTGTGCGAACCTTAGCGCCCGACAGAGAAGCGTGGTGAAGACGGTGGCGTGATCTTCCTCCTCGCCGATCTCGAAACGCACGCTGTCTCTGGCAGCTGCCGGGGCAACGACACCGTTTACGAGATCACGGGCATTGCCGACCATGCGTCTTTGCGCCCGCAAGGCATGGTAGGCGTCGGAAAGCTTCGCCCCATCCTGCCAGGCGCCAGTCTTCCTCGAAACGGCCGACGCCGACATAGAGCTTTCCCCCGACGCCGGAACGGCACGACGCGGCAAGCCGGCGTTCAAGCCCTTCCCGATCCCACCAGATCGACGGGCTGAGGCTGACATGGGCCTGAAACAGTTCCGGCTCGCGCGCCAGCGTCTCAAGCACGAAATATCCGGCAAGCGAATGCCCCATCAAGAGCTTGCGGCTGATATCGGTCGGAAACTGCTGCTCTATATACGGAAGCAGATCCTGCGCCAGAAAGCGAAGGAAACGGGCCTGACCGCCATAGGCGTAAGCCGCATCATCACCGCTGACCGGATTTGCCGGTGCTGCCGTGAAATCGAAATAGCGCCGCGCCTGATCATAGGCCTGCGCCCCGGGATAGCCTATGCCGACGACGATCGCGGGCGCAATGCCGGTTGCTTCCGGCCGTCGGGAGGCACGCCTGACCGTCTCGGACACCGTGACGAAATCGGCATTGCCATCGAGAACGAAAATGACCGGCAAGCCCCCCGTTGGCACCTGACAATCGGGCACCGAAACGAAGATCTGATAGCTCAGCCCGCCATCGCCAGCCGTCAGCCGGAATGTGCGGGCGCGGGAAGACAGAGCGCCTCGCCGGTTCGCCCGGTATCGGCTTCGAAAAGCCCCTGCTCCTCGGCTTCGCAGCCTGCCGCAGTGACTTTTGCCGTTGCCGGTTCACCGCAATAGTTCTCACCCGTTCGCTTGGTCACACGTCTCTCCTCAAGGCGTCCAGTAGGTGCCGGTCAACGGAACAGCCATCAACCGGTTGAGTGCCGCGCGTGTCGCCTCGATATCGATCGCACCGAACACATCCGGGCGTGCCCATTTGGCAAAAAGCTGAAGCACCAGAATATCGAGCGGTGAATTGAAGAGCTGCTGCGAGAAGCCATGCATCGCCTCCGGCTTGAAGTCGAGGACGGAGAAACTTTCGCGTGCCGTGAGCGCCGTCAGCGATTGCCGCGTCTCCTCGGCGCTGAACTCCGGCCCGATCAGCAGACCGCCGCGGTTCTTCATATAGGCCCCGCCGGTTGCGATATAGACGCTCGGAGCAGAGGCAATCACCTGTTCCAGCGCCAGTTTGCCGAAGGGCCGGTCGCCGATGACCGCGCCCACATTATCGGCGCCGACCGCAGCCAGGAACTTGCCGAGACCTGCCTTGCCGGGAGAGTTGCAACAGGGCTGCTGCGTCGAGGCATGCGGCTCCAGAAGGATTTTCGGACGCATGACCGTCTTGTCGGCCGATGCGGCATCGGCCGCCTGCAATCGTCTGGCAATCTCGCCCTTCACATCATCACGCAGCGCGATGATCCGTGCGGCCTCTGCATCATGGCCTGTCGCCTTGCCGAGGATCGCAAGACTGCGGTCGGTATTTTCAAGCGGATCGGTGACGAAGTCGATGGCGATGACCGCGATGCCGCCTTCTCGCAGCTGTTCGAGCTGGGCCGGACTTGCATGGGTGACGGTCGAGACGAAGAAGACATCCGGGTGGATGGCGAGAACCTGCTCGACATCCAGATCCTGCGCATTGCTTGCCACGCGAGGCAGGCTCTCGAGCGCCGCGAATTTCCCACTATAGGCGGCGTAAAGCTCGCGGCCGAAGCGGTCGACGTCATGCGGCCATGCGACGATCAGGCCAACCGGATCATCGGTGAGGAAGGACATGGCGATGATCGTGCGCCCGTCATCGACCGCGATGCGGCGGGCCGGCTTTTCCAGCACCACCGCATGACCGCTGATATCCTCAAGCCGGATCTCCGCCCGCGCCAAGGGCATCACGGCGAAGAAACCGATGACGACCGAAAGGCAGGCGAGGACGCAAGACGGGCGGCGGATCATCGTGAAGTTCTCACCATTATAGGATGCGGTTGCCATGACCACGCGGCCGGTGCCGTAGAAGCACTGATAGGCGGAAGCGCAGGCGGCGACATATTGCTTGTCGAAGAGATTGGTGGCGTTCACCGAGATCTCGAAACCCTTCATCTTCGGATCATAGTGACCGAAATCATAGCTGATCGAGGCATCGACGAGCGTGTAGGCGGGCACTTTCATGGCGCGGGTATTGGCAGCGTCGCCATTGCTGGAACCCATGTAGCGAACGCCGGCGCCGAAATTCAGGCCCTCCAGCGCGCCCTGCCCGATCGTGTAGTCGGCCCAGAGGCTGGCCATATGCGTCGGGGCACCGACCGGCGTCTTGCCTAGCGTCGTCGCGACATTGCTCTTGGTCACTTCGACGTCGGAATAGGTATAGGCCGCGCTGAGGTTGAGACCTTCCGTCAGGGCGAATTTCGCGCCGAGTTCGACGCCACGTGAACGAACCTCGCCGGTCTGCGTCTGGCAGGTGGTGGAGCTGCAGCCCGTCACAGTCGTGCTGGTGCTGGTATGCAGCGTGTCCGTGGTCAGCACGTTCTGCTGCGTCAGGTCGTAGAGGGCGGCCGTGAAGACACCGTCGAAATTCTCCGGCTGGTATTTCACCCCGACTTCGAACTGCTGGCCGGTGGTCGGATCGAATGGCGTTCCGCCATAGCCGGTGCCCATGGTCGGCTCGAAGGAGGTCGTATAGCTGGCATAGGGCGCGATGCCGTTGTCGAACTCGTAGAGCAGGCCGGCTTTCCAGGTGAAGGCGTGATCGTCGGTATCGACTTCCTTCGTCGCACCGGTCGCAAGCGTCGTCGTCTTCGAATTGATCGACGACCAGTCATGCCGGCCGGCGAGCACGAAATGCCAGTTGTCGAGGCTCATCTGATCCTGAACATAGACGCCGGTCTGCTGGCGGACCTGATCCTGCCGGCTCGTCAGCGCGACGTTCGGTGCCGCTTCATAGACCGGGTCCAGGTAGTTGATATAGGTCGTGGCGCCATTGCCGTATTTCGACTGCGCATCGACGAGCTGGTAGTCGAGGCCGAAAAGAACCTTGTGCTCCAGCGCTCCGGTATCGAAATCGGCCTCCGCCTGGTTGTCGATCGCCAGCGAATTGAACTGCTCGATATAATGGGTCGACTGGCGGCCGAGGCAAAGATAGGCGATGCCGCCGCAGCTTGCCGCCGCCCGCCAGGCATTGGCGTTCGGGACCACGGAATAGGCCTTGAACTCGCTTTCGCTATGCATGAAGCGGGCGTTCTGGCGCAGCGTCCAGACATCGTCGAGATGGTGTTCGAGCTCGTAGCCGATGGTCGATTGCGTGCGGCTGAAGTTATTGTAATTCGGGTTGCCGCTGAAGAAATCGTAAGGGATCTGGCCGTTCGGATTGGATTGCAGCGTGCCGAGTGCCGGCATCCAGTTGGTGAGCGCGGCGTTGGGATCGCGCGTGTAACTCGCCTTGACGGTGAGCGAGGTGTCCTTGTCCGGCGCCCAGGTGACGGACGGCGCGATCGCGATACGCTTGCTGTCGGAGGAATCGAAGCCGAGATCGTAGAGGCGCCCGACGCCGTCAGCCGGTAGAGAAGATCGCCGCTTTCATCCACCGGGCCGGTGAAGTCGAAGCCGGTCTCGGCGCGGCCATCATTGCCGAAGCGGGTAAATACCTCGTTCGAGGCTTCCGCCTGCGGCTTCTTGCTCACCAGATTGACGAGGCCGCCCGGATTGCCGGAACCGTAAAGAACCGAGGCCGGGCCGCGCATGATCTCGATCTGGTCGAGGAAGAAGGGATCGACGGACGGCACATTGTAGTTGATGCCGGTCGGCAGGCGCAGGCCATCCCAGTAATGCACATAGTTGGCATTGCCGCCGAAGCCGCCGAAACCGCGGATGAAGACGCTGTCGAACCGGTCGCCAGGCGCGAGCCTGTGGTCACGCCCGGCTCGTAGCGCAGCGCGGTCGAGACGCTCGTCGCGCCCTGCTTTTCAGCCTGTTCTGCCGTCACGACGCTGGTGGACTGCGATGTCTCGATGATCGGCGTTGCGGTCTTGGTGCCGGTGCGGGCGCGCTTGACGACCTTGCCGTCATCCTGGGCCTGGCCATCGCTTTTCAGGGTAATCGGCGCAAGCGTGGTCGATGATTGCTCCTGCGCAAAGGCCTGCGATACCGCCATCAGCGACACCGTTACCAGAAGACCCGTCACAATCCTGTTTTTCTGCATCGCTCTCTCGCCCTGCCACCGTCTATTACGCCACAAACATGATGGCGCAAGTCATGTTTTCGGGTTATAGCGATCCGAAGCGGCAAGCCATGCCGAACATGTTTGCGCAAACGCCATTTGTGTTTGCGGCACGGCCGGGCACAAAGGTTTTCAATATTTTCCGCGATAGGCTTTCCGGATGAGCTCTCTGGTAAAAGCACATGAATTCTTCGGTCAGATGCAGGCCGCCAATCAGTCCTTCCGGCTGATCGACACCAATATCGGTGCCGAGCAGAACCTGTTTTCAGGCACGTTCTTTAAACGCCGCATCCGCAACGGCCTTGGCCTGCAATATTCCGACGTGACGCACCTGTGCGATCTGGAAACGAAAACCGAGGCGCCGCCGCATCTCGGCATCAAGCTGTTCTTCGAGGGCGGGGTGGCGGCCAGTATCGGCGATCTTTCCATTCCCATGCCGGCGCGCCGGGCCCGTGGCGGCTGGCAGCCATCGGCGACCTTCTTTCACCAGAAGGAACAGGAACTCTTTCAGCGCCGCGCCGATGCCGGTGTCCGGGTCCGAAAACTGACGATCAAGATCCTGCCGGAATGGCTGGATGACGGTGACGTCTTCGGCGACGGACGGGCAACCGGCCTTCGGCGCTTCACGCAGGAAAAGCTCGCAGCCCGCTCATGGAGCCCGAGCCGCGCGCTTCTTGCGGCAGCGGAAGATATCACCAGACCGACGGTGCTCGATCCGCACCTTGCCATGCTGCATGTGGAAAGCCGCATTCTCGGCATCGTTGCAGAAGCATTCTCGCTGCTGTTGCAGGATGCGGGCGACGCCCACGCGATCAAGGCGCTGAGCACGATGGAGGCAAGGCGGCTGAAGCGGGCCGAGGATCTGTTGCACGAGATGACGGGAACGCCGGGCATGGAGGAAATCGCCCAGAAGGTCGGCGTCAGCGTCAACACGCTGCAGAGACTGTTCCATGCCGGCCATGGAACATCGGTCTTTCACTACCTGAGAAAAATCCGTCTGGAACGGGCGCGCGCGGCCCTTGAGCAGGATGGCATTTCCACCGCCGAGGCGGCCTATATCGCCGGCTACGGCAGCGCGGCCAATTTCTCCACCGCCTTCAAGCGGCAGTTCGGCATGACGCCCAAAGAGAGCCGCCGTTGAGAGAAACGGTGACGGCAGGAGGACAGTGTCTGCACTGTCCCCGTCGCCCATGTTTCAATGTCAGGCCGTCAGGATATGCCGCGGCGTTTCCGTCAGGCGAATACCGCCCTCAGGCCCGACAACGACCGTTTCGCTGAAGCCGAGGCCCTTGGCCGTCGCATAGAGATGGAAGACCATTCCCTCTTCCAAAGCCCAATCGGCATTGGGCAGGAAGACGCGGGAAAAATCGCTCGTGCGCGGCGTCCGGGTGTAAAGCCCGAGCGTATAGGCCGTGACATTCTCATAAGCTGGCCGCAAGCCCGCATCGAGCGCGCCCTTGCGCATGATCGCATCGACATCGCGCGCCAGAACGCCCGGCTTCATTGCTACGATCTGCAGATCCTGCAAGGCGGCCAGCTGGCGGGCCGCTTCCTTCAGCTCGTCCGATGGCGTGCCGACCATCACAGGCCGCATCATCCGCGCACCATAGTTGCCGACGCGGGGGATCAGCTCAACATGCAGGATATCGCCGTGCTCGATCGCCTCGGTCTTGAACACGCCATGCAGGAACTCGTGGCTGCCCGAGGCCTTGACCACCGGGCCGACCTCTCCCGTATCCGCCCCTTCGCGCAGGAAGACGCCGGATGCGATCGCGGCTGCATCCCGCGTCGTCATGCCGGGCCGGGCGTCGCGGGCAATCGCCGCCATCGCCTTGTCGGCAATATGGGAGGCCTGCCGCAGAACGGCGATCTCCTCGTCCGATTTTACCCAGCGCAGACTGTCGCTGATGCCGGGCATGGGAACGAATGTCGCTTCCGGCAGAAGCTCGATCAGCCGCAGATAGGAGGCCGCACTCATGCTGTAGGAATTGCTGTCAAAGCCGATGCGCGCACCGGCAAAGCCGTGAGCGCGGATACTGCCCGCGACCGCGGCCTGCGCCTCTTGCGTATCGGCAAAACCGACGACGTCTTCGATCCAGGTCTTCTCGCGGCAGGGCGCTTCATCCAGCGCCCGCAGGCAGAACCAGGCCTTGCCATCGCGCGGCAGGAAGGCCGCGCGATACATGGTTTCGGAAACGGTATAGCCCGTCAGCCAGGCCAGCAGCTCGCCGCTATCGGCGAGCAGCAGATCCACGCCTGACGATGCCATGGCATCCCGGGCGCGCGTGATACGACGATCATAATCGGCCCGGGAGAACATCTCAGGCGACCTCGCAGATATCGAGGATCGTCAGCATGTAGACGCGGATCATGTCGAGATAGTCGATGATGTCGACGCGCTCGTCGGGCATGGTGTTGTAACGACCGCCCGGACCGCAGACGATGCCTTCCATGCCAAGCTCATGGTAGAGATGGCCGGCATCGGTGCCGTAGAAGCGGGTCGGCGTGATGGCGCCGGTCGGCTGCTTTTCGCCACGCACGGCCTCATAGGCGGCGTTGATCGATTTGACGATGCGCGAATCTTCCGAAACCTCGAAGGGCGGCATCAGCGGACGGCCTTCGATCATCGCCGGCACGAGCTTGGCCTTCAGGCCCGGGAAACGCTCTTCGAGCGCACGCAGCTCGCGGTCGAGATCGGCAAGCACGCCTTCCTGCGTCTGGCCCGGCGCATAGCGGCAGGAGCCGCGCAGACGGACGAAATCGGCGACCTGCGGCGGGCGCCATTCTTCGAGATCACGGCCAAGCGCGCCATGGACGACACCGACATGGCCGCGATTGATCGAACGATGCACGTCGCTCTTGGCACCGCTGAAGGTCATGGCGTTGATGCGCGGAATGATATCGCAGGCGGCCGCGATGGCATCGACGGCTTCCTCGCGCTTCGAGAGATGTCGGGTATCGCCCGTTAGCTCGATGACATAGCTCAGCGCCGCCGCATGCATGGTGACGGCAACGAGATCGCTCGGCTCGCTGTTGATGAAATAGTCGGCCTTCACACCGCTCTTGATCGCGGCGACCGTGCCGACGCCGCCCTGAAGCTCGCCGACGACGAAGGTCAGGACGACATCGCCCTTCAGCTTGACGCCGGCATCGAGCAGCGTCTTGACCGCGCAGAAATAGGCGGCATCGCCAGCCTTCATGTTGGAAACGCCGATACCATAGATGAACTTGTCATCGACGAGACCCGCGTAAGGATCGACCGTCCAGCCTTCGGTGACGGGATTGGTATCGAGATGGCCGTTGAACAGCAGGCTTTTGCCGCCGCCTTCACCCTTCAGGCGACCGATCGCATTAAAGCGACGACCTTCATCGAAAGGCTGGAGCTCGGCTTCGACGCCGATCTTTTCCAGTTCGCCGACCATGTAGCGCGCCAGATCACGCTCGCCTTCGGTTTCCGAATGGCTCTTGTGCTGGACCATTTTCGACAGGAAATCGAGGCAGGCCTTTTCGTCGATCCGGTCCAACAGGGACTTCGGGTCCATTGTCATGCTCCTTTAGATGCAATTGGTGACGTGCCGGCCGGCAGCGGCACGGCGGCAATAAGACGGCGGGTGTAGTCGGCGCGGTCAGCGCTTTCGATCTCTTCCGCCGGGGCGATTTCCACCAGATCGCCGCGATACATGACGGCGATACGGTGGGCGATCTGGCGGATCAGGTTGAGATCGTGGGTGATGAAGAGATAGGCGGTGTTATTGGCCTTCTGCAGCTCGAGCAGAAGCTCGACCACGGAGGCCTGTACCGAGACATCCAGTGCCGATGTGATCTCGTCGCAGATGACAAGCCGCGGCTTGGAGGCGAATGCGCGGGCAATCGCCACGCGCTGCTTTTCACCGCCTGACAGCTGGTGCGGATAGCGATCCGCATGGGTGCGCGGCAGGCGGACCTTTTCCAGCATGTCGCCGACCTGCTGGCGCAGGTCCGAGCCGTCGCCGTAGAGCTTCAATGGCCGCGACAGGATTTCGAAAATCTTGTGGCGCGGATTGAGCGAGGCATCCGGGTGCTGGAAGATGATCTGCACATCCTTGCGATAGGCCGTGGTCATGTCTTTCAGCCCGCGGATCTCGCGGCCGTCGAACCAGATCTTGCCTTCGAACGGATTAAGCCCGGTCATCGCCTTGGCAAGCGTCGACTTGCCCGAGCCGGATTCGCCGACGACACCGAGAATTTCGCCCGGATTGACGGTGAGCGAGACAGCATTATTGCCCTTGAACCGGGTGAAGGTCTTGCCGGTCAGCGAGGCCAGGAACGGCTTGCGACCATAGTGGACGCTGACATTCTCGACCTTCACCAGCGGCTCGGCCGTGGCTTCCACCGAAGGGCTGGAGAGGCGGCGTGCCGGATCGGGCACGGCGTCGATCAGCTCCCGCGTATAGGTTTCGCGGGGTGCCGAGAAGATCGAAGCGACCGGCCCCTGCTCGACGATATCGCCATGCTTGATGACCGCGACACGGCTTGCCGTGCGCGAGACGAGGGCCAGATCGTGCGAGATATAGAGCGAGGCGACGCCGGTTTCTTCCTGCAACTTGACGAAGAGATCGAGGATCTGCCGCGAGGTGATGACGTCGAGCGCCGTCGTCGGCTCGTCAAAGATGATGCATTCCGGGCTGCAGGCGAAGGCGGACGCGATGACGACACGCTGCTTTTCGCCGCCGGATGCCTCATGCGGCATGCGCTTCATCATCTCGGCCGGCGTTTTCAGGCCAACACGGGCCAGCATCGCCTCGCCTTCCTTCCACGCCTGCTGTTTCGTCAGCTTGCGATGGCGCACCAGCACCTCGGACAGCTGATGGCCCAATGACAGAGTTGGGTTGAGCGAGGTGCTCGGATCCTGGAAGACCATGCTGATGCGACGGCCACGCATCGCCTCGATCTCGGCATTCGATTTCTTCAGGAGGCTTTCGCCGCTTAAGAGAATATCGCCGGAGGTCTCGCGGGCGTTCTTCGACAGGTAGCGCATGATCGACCATGCGAGCGAGGTCTTGCCGGAGCCGGACTCGCCGACGAGACCGAGGATCTCGCCGCGACCGATCGCAAGATCGATCTTCTTCAGCGCATGGAACGTGCCGTTGGCGGTCTCGTAATCGAGGGAATAGTCGCGGATGGCGAGAACCGGTGTTTCGATCGTATTCGTCATGACCACCTCACGTGCGGGGATTGAGCGCATCGCGCAGCCCGTCGCCGAGCAGGTTGAAGCCGATGGCGGTGATGGCGATCGCCACGCTCGGCCAGATCAGGATATAGGCGCTCAGATGCATGTACTGGCGCGCTTCCGAGACCATCAGGCCCCATTCGGCTGCCGGCGGCTGGGCACCGAGGCCGAGGAAGCTCAAGGTGGCAAACAGCATGACGGCAAAGGCGACGCGGATCGTCATCTCGACGATGATCGGTGCAATCACGTTCGGCAGCATTTCGCGGCGGATGATGAAGGCCGAGCTTTCACCGCGGGCGATGGCGGCGTTGACGTAATCCTGCTTGCGAACCGAAAGTGCGACGCTTCGGGTGATGCGTGCCATGCCGGGCGCAAAGGCGATGGCGACGGCAACGAGAGCATTCACCGTGCTCGAACCCAGAAGGTTGACCACCAGGAGCGCGAACAGCAGGCTCGGGATCGACATCACGGCATCGATCGTGCGCATGATGAACTCGTCGGCCCGGCCGCCCAGGAAGGCGGAAGTGGTGCCGATGAGGGCGCCGATCAGCGTTCCGGCGATGGTGGCCAGCACTGCCATGACGACGGTGCGCGCGCGCCGATCATCAGACGCGAGAAGATATCGCGGCCATACTGGTCGGTGCCGAGCCAGAAGCTGGCACTTGGCGCCTTGTAGCGGAAGAGGATCGACATCTTCTCAGGATCGTGGGTGGCAATGATCGGGCCGAAGGCAACCACGATCAGAACCAGAAGAACGATGAGGAAGCCGATCGCACCCTGCGGCGTCTTGAGGAGGCGTTTCAAAAACTCAGTCATACTGGATTCTCTTGTCGAGCCAGGCGTAAAGGATGTCGGCAACGAAATTGACGACCGAATAGGTGGCAGCCATGATCAGCACGCCCGCCTGAATGGCCGGCAGGTCGCGGGCCTGGATGGCGACGATCAGCTCACGGCCGATACCGGGAATGGCAAAGATCTCTTCCACGACGATGACGCCGCCAAGCAGATAGCCGACATCAAGCGCCACGATGGTGATCGTCGGCAGAAGCGCGTTGCGCAGCGCGTGACGCCAGAGAACGGTGCGGCCGGAAACGCCCTTCAGCCGCGCGGCACGGATATAATCGGTATGCAGCACATCGACGAGTTCCGAGCGAACCATGCGCGAGACGTGAGCGATCAGGATGACCGAGATGACGCAGACCGGCAGGATGAGATGCGCGATGGCGCCAAAAAAGTCCTCCGTCAGCGGCACGTAGCCGGTGGGCGGCAGCCATTTCAGCCAGTCGGCGAGAACCAGGACTGCAACTGTGGCCGTGACGAACTCCGGCAGGGCGACGCCGAGATAGGAAACGAGGCTCACCAGCATATCGGCAATCTTGCCGCGGCGGACGGCCGCGATGATGCCGAGCGGAATGGCGATGACCAGCATCAGGCCGATCGACAGGAAGGCGAGCAGCAGCGAGCGGCCGAGGGCGGCAAACATCGCAGGCCCGACCGGCTGATTGGTGCGCAGCGAGGTGCCGAAATCACCTTGGGCCAGATGACCCAGCCAATGGAGATATTGCATATAGACAGGCGCATCGAGCCCCATCGTCTGACGCAGCGCATGCAACGCTTCGGGCGTAGCGTTTTCGCCAAGCATCATGACGGCGGCATCGGCAGGCAGGACCTGGGTGATGGCAAAGACGATCAGCGACACCACGAAGAGGGTGTAAACGATCATCAGGATGCGTTTGAGCAGGTAATTCGGTGACACGACCTGTTCCTTGAAGAGAAGAGGATCGGACGCGGCCTTATCAAGCCGCGCCCGAAAGGACCGATGGATCAGCCGCGCTTCGGCGCCTTGGCCGTGAGCGAAGCGTAATCGAGGCGGAAGACCGAGGCGCGCGGATGCGCCTGGAAGCCTTCAACCCAGCTGCGCTTGGCAGCGAGAACATCGAAGAAGACCGGGATGATCGACGGCACTTCGTCGTTCATCAGCACCTGCGCCTTGGTGTAGAGCTCGGTGCGCTTGGCGGTATCGTCGGTGGTGCGGGCTTCGGCGATCAGGGCGTCGAAGGCCTTGTTGTTCCAGCGCGTCTCGTTCCAAGAGGCGTCGGACGTGTAGAGCAGCTTGAAGATGCCATCCGGCGTCGGCTGCATGTTGTAGAAGCCGACGTAGAACGAGCCCTTCTTCCAGACCTGATCCAGATAGGTGGCATGCGGCATGGTCTGCACGTTGATGGTGATGCCGGCTTCCTTGGCCATTTCGCGCAGCGCAACGGCGAGCTGGGTGCGGACGGCAGGCTTGTCAGATGCGATGAGGGTTGCCTCGAGGCCGTTCGGATGACCGGCTTCTGCCAAAAGCTTCTTGGCTTCGGCAATGTTCTGCGCGCGGTTCGGGATCGCCTTGAAGAACTGGTAGGAGGCGTTGAGCGGCGTATCGTTGCCGGGCGTGCCGAAACCTTCGGTGACGAAATCGACCATGGCCTGACGATCGACAGTCAGCGCGATGGCGCGGCGGACGCGCGGATCGTTGAACGGAGCGGTATCGCAGCCGAAGTTGATGTTGCAGAACTGGCCCGAGGCCACGCGCAGAACGTTGACGCCGTCACTATCCTTCATGCGCAGGAATTCGGTCGGCTGGACGCTGGCCATGACATCGATATTGCCCGAGATCATTGCCGATCCTTCGGCGGAGAGATCCGGGAAGACCTGCACTTCGACGCGATCGACATAGGGACGCGCCGGATCGTAGTAATCCGGGTTGCGCTCGACGACGACGAGGCGATCCGGCTCGTAGGAGACGAGCTTGAACGGGCCGGTGCCGACGGCCTTGGACGACAGGCTCTTGAAATCGCCGGTGGCGATCGAAGCCGGGATGATGCGGGCATTGGTGTAAGCGAGAGCGACCGGAAGGTCGGCATAGGCGCCGGTGAGCTTGAAGGTGACGGTCTGCGCGTCGGCGGCCGTGACCGATGCGATCGGACCGACATTGTTGCGGCCCGGCGAAGCATTCTTCGGATCGAGGATCGCCTTGAAGGTCTCGACTACGTCAGCCGAGGAGAAGGCGGAACCGTCATGGAACTTGACGTTGGAGCGCAGCTTGAAGGTCCATTCCGTCATGTCCGCATTCGGCTTCCAGCTTTCGGCCAGATCCGGCTCGATCGACATGTCGACCTTGAGGCGGGTCAAGTTGCTGTAGAGCAGTTCGCTGACGAGATATTCCGGGTTGACGCGGGTGAGCAGCGGATGAAGAACGCTGACCGCCTGGTCGATGGAGACGCGCAGCGTGCCGCCCTTGACCGGCTCGGCGGCAAAGGCCGGGCTCATGACCGGGGCAATCGCCGCGGCAGCGGAGACCGCTGCGGTACCGGCGAGGAAGAAGCGTCGTTTCATTTCAAGCATGGATAGTCCCCTTCAGGTTGTCGATACCCGCTCTTACGAGCGGTTTTCCGTTGATTGATGTTCGGGAATGAGATCGGCGGAAAAGTCGGCGGCGAGATAGGAAAGGATGCTCTTGGCGAGCGCCACGATATCCTGCCGCGTCGTATGCTCTTCCGGCGAATGGATGCAGCTTTCCGGGCGACCAAGGCCGCTGAGCAGCACTTCCGGCCCGAAACCGGCCTTCTGCACATAGCCGAAATCCGAACAGGAGGCGGCGCCCCATTTGTGGAAATCCTCCGGCTTGTAGCCGAAGCCGGCCGACAGGGCCTTCTGCCAGCGTGGCCAGTGCGGACCATCCGGATCATCGGTCGGGATCAGATGGCCGACGAGATCGACGGAGAGACCGAGGCCGGGCGTCTGAAACGGCCTTGCCGATGGCGGCTTCGATTTCGGCACGTGCCTCCTCGTAGCTTTCTTCCGGCGCGTAGCGGCGCGATACGAGGATCTTCAGTTCCGCCGGCACCTGCCCGCCTGCCGTGCCGCCTTCGATGGCGGAGATCGTCAGCGACGGACGCAGCGGGCCCGTGGCATGCGGCGGCGGCGCAAGCGCCGAGGCCCGGCTTGCAACGACCGGCTTCAGCGCCATCAGCGCATTCATCACCGGCAATGCGCCTTCGATGGCGTTGATGCCGGTACCGGTGCGATTGCCCTCGCCCGCATGGACGGCATGGCCGTGAATGGTGAGCTGGAGATTGAAGATACCGAAGCAGCCGGCCCAGACGCGCGGCGCAGCCGAGCCATTGAAATTGAGAATATGGCCCTTCAGCATCTTCTGTTCGGCCAGATAGCGGATGCCTGGATAGAGCCCGCCCTCCTCATCGGTGCAGAGCAGCAGCATCGGATCATAGGCGAGTTCCACGCCTGCCTCCGCCGCCGAACGCAGCGCCAGCAGAGTTGCGGCGATCGTGCCCTTCATGTCGGCCGCACCAAGACCGTAGAGCGCGTCGCCTTCGATGGTGAGGCGCAGCGGATCACGCTGCCAGCCGGGTGCCACCGGGACGGTGTCGACATGATAATAGAGACCGCAGACCGGTTTTCCGGTTTCGCGCTCGGCGACGAGATTGGTGCGCGCACCGCTCGCCGGGCCGCCTTCGACGCGCCAGAGAGCTTCCGGCACCGTCACGCGGGTGAAGCCGAAGCCCATCGGGCTAAGGATTTCTTCCATCAGATCGGCAAAGGCATCATAGCCTTCGCCCGGCGGAAAGGAGGTATCGACAGCAATCATCCGCCCGAGATCCGCAACAGCCGCCTCGACATTGCGTTCGATCGCTGCCATGGCACTATCGATGGGGCCGGTTGACGGGGCGATTTGCGGCGTGGTCATTCGCGGTTCCTCCGGCATTCCGGGACAGGCACGGTCGCCTTGCCCTTTAATATAAACTATATAGTAATAGTGATTAGATCGACGATATGAGTCAACTCCAAAGAAGAGGCAAATAATTGTCTAAGTTGCCTAATATTTCAGCGGAAGCCCAAAAGCTAAGCGAGATTTCCTTACCGCTCTACGAAGTGGTGAAACGGCAGATCACCGAGGCGATCATGCTGGGCAAACTTGAGCCCGGCTCTGTGCTGCCGAGCGAGGTGGCTCTGTCGCAAACCTATGGCGTTGCCGTCGGCACGATACGCCGCGCCCTGATGGATCTGACCAATGACGGCTTGCTCAGCCGCCGCCGCAAGACCGGCACGGTCGTTACCGGCCGCAAGCCGCAGCATTCGCTACGCCTGTTCTTCCAGTATTTTCGCCTGCATGGGCTCGACGGTTCGCTGAGCAAATCCGTCACCCGCGTGACGTCGCTTGAAAAGAAATCCGCAGATGCCGCCGAGGCGCAGAAGCTGCAGATCGAAGAAGGCACGCCGGTCGTCACCTTCCACCGTGTCCGCATCGTCGATGACCGGCCGATCATGCACGAGATCCTGACGCTGCCGGCCGAGCGCGTGCCGGGCCTGTCCGACCGGATCGAGGATATTCCGCAGCTCTTCTATCTGCATCTGCTGGAACATTATGGCATCCGCATTTCAGCGATCCGCGAACAGATCGGTGCCGATCTGGCCGGTGAAGATGACGCCCGCTGGCTGGATCTCGCCCTTCCCGCGGCCGTATTGACGATCGATGAGGTCTGCTACGACCAGATGGCCGTGCCGGTCTTGATCTGCGCCCACCGGCAACGACGGCGAACCACCGCTACGTCAACGAGGTGCAGTAAGCGGTCACGCCGGCCTCAGATCCAGCCGAGGGCGGTCGCAGCCCGGATCGCCTCGGCGCGCCGGCTGCAGCCGAGCTTGCGGAAGAGATTGCGACATGGAATTTCACCGTCACCTCGGAAATATTCAGCGTCTGGCCGATCTTCTTGTTCGGCATGCCGGCAGCGATCAGCTGCAGCATCTGCGCCTCACGCTGCGACAGCCCCCCATGCAGAGCCTTGGCCTGCGGGGAGTTGACCGAGGCGGCAAAGATCGACAGCGCGGTGCGCACATCCGACGAGGTTTCGAGAAAGGCGCGGGTGCGCTGGTCGTTCAGGAGCGGCGAGACGAACAACCGCTCCTCGGATAATACGCCGTTGCAGCCAAGCCGCGTTGCGGAGATCAGCGCCGAGAGAAGCAGCGGGCGGGCAATCGCATGATCGCGCCGCTGGTGCGCCACATAGGCCTGCCAGAGCTGCAGGGCCACTTTCTCGCGGTTCGTGACCTTGGGATTGGCGATCAGCGCATCGAGCTGACGCGGCAGATAGGAGCGCGGCGTCGAGACATGCACCGCATCCCGCAGCCATGCCATCGCATAGGCGATATCATCCCGGCGCGACAGGCGAGTCAGCTCCTCGACGGCACTATCCACCCAGTTGCGGCCGATCGGCATGCGGATGGCGGTGAGCGTTGCCTGCGCATCCGCCCAGCGGTTGGCATTCTGGTAGGCAATCGCGGTCCTGATTTCCATCATCGCATGGAATTGCAGGCCTTCCGACAGATGGATCCAGAGCCCGTCCAGAAAGCCCGGCCGGATCGTCATGGAAAAATGGTCGGAAAGAACCTGCGAGGCATAGGATAGCGCAAACTGCATCAGCGTCGGCCAGATTTCGGCAGCGGCAAAAGCCTCGAACTCGTCCTGAACGAAATCCACCAGATCGCGGTGACGCCCCGCTTCGTAGGCAAGGCAGGCTTCGGCCAGCCGCAGCATGCGAAATTCCTGCTCGGCACGGTGCGGCACCAGTTCCAGCCGCGAACGCGCATCCTTGGCGGCGCGGCGTGCCAGAAGCACATCACCGCCCATCAGCCGCAGCACGGTCTGGTGCAGATGGATGAAGAATTCCAGAAGCGGCTGGCCGCCCATTTGACGAAGATAGATCAGCGCACGGGCGGCAGCGGCTTCCGCCTCGCGAAAATTGCGCCGCCGGATCTCGAATTCCAGGATCGCATTGTAATAGGCGGCCCATTTGCCGTAATCGCCGAGCGGATAATCGGCCATGAACTCGCCTAGCCGGGTAATCATCGCATCGGTCGGGGTCAGGTCTTCGGCCATCATGAGGTTGAGGCGAACGTCCGTGCGGCGAAGGAAAAGCGCGAGGTGCGCGTCAGCACCTTCAACGGATCGAGATAATCATAGCCGAGGTGACGGGCGACCAGATGGCGCACGCGCGGCAGTTCGCCATGTTTGAGAAGCGCCCGGCAGACGGCAAAGAGCACGATCTCGTTGGTGGCGATCATCTCCTGCGAGAAGCGCATGACAATCGCGTGGAAGGCGCCGACATTGTTGCGATAGAGGAGCTCCAGACCCTGCGCGCGCTGCAGGATCTGCGCCGCATGCGCTTCGTGACCGTGTTCCAGAAGCAGTTCCATTGCGCCAAGCGAACGGCCCGCCTTCTCCAGCGCCGAGGCGATCTCGACCGTCGCGCCACCCGCCTTCAGCGTCGCCAGCCGTTCATCAACGGCAATTTTCAAAAGCCCGAGAAGATGACGATGTCTTTCCGGTGTCCTCGACAGGGCAGGCGGAATGAAGCCGGTCCAGCCATCCGGCGTCGAAGAGATTGGTCTCGGGTTATCGAGCCAGAGCGAGAGATCGAGGGTCTGGCCGGGTGTGAGGCTCGATAGCAGAGCCTCGCGCAGATAATCGATGCAGCTTGCATCGTCGGGACGCGACAGAAGCGGCAGGAAGCCCGGCCATCCGGCATAATCCGCCATCAGACGCGCACGGTCGGCGGGCGGAAGGCCAGCCACGTCCTCGTCGGCGAAACTCAGGTCCGCATCGGCGAATGTGGCCGATCCCCTATGCAGGATGCGTCGTGCCAGCCCGCTGATGCGCTGTTCCGGCCGGCAGGCGATCAGCACCGTTTCCGCGGCCCCAAGGACAGGCGCTGAAAGGCGGGCGGAGCGGGCAGCGGCCGGCACATCCCAGATCAGCCAGCCGCCTTCGACATCACTGACGCGCGGCTGCAGCCCGGCATAAACCCGCGCGCCGACGCGACCGGCGACAAGCCCAAGGAGAACAGACTTCCCGGCCCCGGCCGGCGCACGCAGGAAGACGGTCGCCGCGCGCTCTTCGACGATACGGCGCTCAAGCGCGGTACGCGGCAGAAACGGAACGACAACATGCGTGGGCAGAGTGGAAACGGGATCGGGCATGCCGGCGGTATAGCATGGATAGGATAGCGACCTATACCATGGCGCAAAAAACTATACCACGCCGCAATTGTCGGCCGCGGTCCGTTCATCAATGCTGAGGCTCAAGTCAGCGATGTACGAGGACCCTGCCACTCATGCAGCAACACCCGTTCGTCGCGATTCTCACCCGGCTCGGCACCTTCGTGCTGGTGATGATCGCGCTCTCGATCATGATTTTCCTTCTGGCGCGTGTCGTGCCCGGAGACCCGGCGCGAATGGCGCTTGGTCCGGCAGCGACGCCGGAACAGGTGGATGCGCTCAGAAGCCAGATGGGCCTCGATCAGCCGCTGGTCATCCAGTATCTCGACTATGCCGGCAAGGCATTGCGTGGTGATCTCGGCATGTCGCTGGTCTCGCAGCGCCCGGTCACGACCGATCTTGCCCAGACGGTTCCGGCGACGCTGGAACTGGTATTGGTCTCGGTCATCTTCATGTTTGCCGTGGCGATCCCGCTCGGCGTGCTGATCGCCCATTACCGCGACCGCGCCGTCGATCACATCGGCAGGCTTCTGTCGCTCACCGGCGTGACGATCCCGAGCTTTCTCTTCGCGATCACGCTGCAGCTTCTGGCCGCCCGTTATCTGACCGACTGGCCGATCATCGGCCGGCTCGACCATGACCTCAACTGGTCCGGCGGCCGACCGGCCTGCTTCTGATCGACGGCCTTCTCATGGGCCGCCCGGATGTTTCGCTCAATGCGTTGCAGCACCTCATTCTTCCGGCCTTTGCGCTGTCCATGGCCGGCATCGGCCAGATCACCCGCATCACCCGCTCGGCGATGATCGAGAACCAGCGCAAGGACCATGTTCTGACGCTGAAAAGCTTCGGCGTGCCGGAGCGGGTCATCATCTTCCGCTATCTCTTGAAACTCTCGTCGATTGCGCCGCTCACCATCATGGGGCTGGAATTTGCCTCGCTGATCGGCAACGCCTTCGTCATCGAGATGATCTTCGCCTGGGGCGGCTTTGCATCCTACGGCCTCAACGCCGTTCTGCAGAAAGACCTCAATGCCGTGACGGCCGTCGTGCTCGTCGCCGGTCTCTTCTTCATCGTCGCGAACCTGATCGTCGATGTCCTGATCACGATTATCGACCCGCGCCTGCGCCGCAAGGAGGCTCGCTGATGGCTGACATGAAAATGCTCGACGCGTCCGACCGCGAGCTCTCCTCCTCCTACATGATGTGGTACCGGTTCAGCCGCAATTCCTCTGCGGTGATCGGCACCCTGATCCTCCTCTCGGTCGTCATTCTCGCGGTCTTTGCGCCCTACCTCACGCCCTTCCCGAAGCATGTCGGTGCGGTAGTGGATTTCCGCGCCCGCCATCTGGCACCCGACTGGACGCACTGGTTCGGTACCGACAAGGCCGGTCGCGATATCTTCTCGCGCACCGTCTTCGGCCTGCGCATCTCGCTTCTGCTCGTCATCGGCGTTCTCGGCATTTCCGTGCCGGTCGGTGCGGTGCTTGGTCTGATCGCCGGTTATTTCGGCGGCTGGAGCGAGAAGCTGATCAGCGGGCTTACCAATGTCATGCTGGCCATGCCGCCGCTGGTCATGGCGCTTGCCGTCTCCAACCTGCTTGAGCCGAACCTGATGAACGCGATGATCGCCATCACGCTTCTCTGGTGGACGTGGCATGCGCGCCTCATCTACGCCGTCTCGAAGTCGATCGCCTCGGAAGATTATATCGAAGCCGCCCGCCTTGCCGGCGCCGGCCCGATCCACATTCTTTTCCGCGAAATCCTGCCGAACTG
The DNA here is from genome assembly GCA_902167985.1 of Shinella sp. UYSO24. GTDB lineage: Bacteria > Pseudomonadota > Alphaproteobacteria > Rhizobiales > Rhizobiaceae > Neorhizobium. The sequence continues at coordinate 353,899 of CABHNZ010000003.1, read as the reverse complement.
CATTCCGGTTCTCTCGGTGAAGACGACGCTCGATGCTGCCTTCGTCATTCTTTTCGGCGCGACCCTGAGCTTCCTCGGCTTCGGCGTGAAGCCGCCGATCCCGGATCTCGGCTCGATGGTGGCCGATGGCCGGCAGTTCATGCCCGATTACTGGTGGGAAGTTCTCTGCCCGGGTGCTGCCGTTCTTTATACCACGCTCGGCTTCAACCTTCTGGGTGACGGCCTGCGCGACATGTTCGACGTGGAGAGCTGATCGATGACCGAAACGCTTCTGAAGGTCGAGGGCCTCAACGTCTCCTTCACCACCTATGGCCGCACGCGGCGGGTGCTCAACGATGTGAGTTTCTCGGTTGCCGCCGGCGAGCGCGTCGCGCTGATCGGCGAGACCGGCTCGGGCAAGTCCGTGACCGCCAAGGCGATCATCGGCACGCTGCCGAAGAATGCGGCAATCACCTCCGGGTCGATCGCCTTTTCCGGCCGCGAAGTTCTCGACATGCCGCGCGGCGAGCGCGAGGCGCTGAAGGGCACCGCCTTTTCGCTGATCATGCAGGACCCGCTTGCCTCCTTCAATCCGGTCTTCAAGATCGGCACGCATCTCGACGATGTCATGCGCTTTGCCGACAAGCGCGAAGGCAAGAGCTTTTCCAAGGCCAAACGCCGCCAGCGTATCGCAGCCGTTCTGCGCCGTGTGCAGCTTGCCGATACAGAGCGCGTGATGAACGCCTACCCGTCCGAGCTTTCGGGCGGCATGCGCCAGCGCGTGCTGATCGGGCTGGCGCTCCTGCACCAGCCGAAACTGCTGATCGCCGACGAGCCGGGCACTGCCCTCGACGTCACGACGCAGGACGAGATCCTCAACCTCATCAATCAGTTGGTGGTTGAGGAAAACATGGCACTGCTGATGATTACCCACAATCTGGGTGTCGTTCGCACGGTGGCGGATCGCGTCGTCGTCATGCACCATGGCGATATTGTCGAGACCGGCCCCTGTTCGGACATCCTCCGGTATCCGAAGCAGGCCTATACCCGCTCGCTTCTCGATGCCGTTCCGCCGCTCTATGGCCCGAAGGTTCTCGATCTTGCGCCGAGCGACAGGAAGCCGATCATCACCATCGACGGCCTCAACAAGATTTATGGTCGCCGCAACGGCTATCACGCGGTTCGCGACGTCAACCTGACGCTGAAGGAAGGCGAGGTCTTTGGTCTCGCCGGTGAATCCGGTTCCGGCAAGACCTCGGTGGCGCGCATCATCATGGGGCTTTCGAACCCGACCTCGGGCAAGATTTCCATCGATGCGCCGGCACCGGGCAAGGGCCGCAGGCTGACGCAGATCGTCTACCAGAACCCCGGTACCTCGCTGAACCCGAAGCGCACGGTCAAGCAGACGCTGACCCTTCCGCTTAAGGCGATCGGTCTCGATGGTGCCGCCCGTCAGGCACGCATGAACGAGCTGATGGATCTCGTGCGCCTGCCGCAATCCTATCTCGGCAAATATCCGCACGAGCTTTCCGGCGGCCAGAAGCAGCGCGTCGCCATTGCCCGCGCGCTTGCCGCCGAACCGAAGATCCTCATTCTCGACGAGCCGACCGCTGCACTCGACGTCTCGGTCCAGAAAACCGTCATCGAGCTTCTGCTGCAACTGCGCGAGGAGCTTGGCCTCACCTACCTGATGATCAGCCACGACCTGTCGCTGATGCGCAATTTCTGCTCGCGCATCGCGATCATGCTGCGCGGCGAGATCGTCGAGGACGGTGCGACGACCGAAGTTTTTGCTAACCCCACCCATCCCTACACGCGAGCGCTGATTGCCGCGATCCCCGTCGTCACCGACGAGGAAGAGCGCCTGAAGCCGAGCGTGAGCGAGGAAGAGCGGATGCGCTTCCTCGTCAAGACCACAGATTAACGAGGAGGCTGACGTGTATCGCGTTGGAATTGATGTCGGCGGCACCAATACGGACGCCGTGGTTCTGAAAGACAAGACGGTTCTGGCCGGGGTCAAGGCCTCGACCACCGAAGACGTAACCTCCGGCGTCATCGAGGCGCTGGAAAAGGTGATCGAGCCTCCGGCATCGACCGCGCCCGTATCGGTGCAGTGATGATCGGCACCACACATTTCACCAATGCCGTCATCGAACGCCGGCATATGGATGAGGTTGCGGCGATCCGGCTCGGCCTGCCTTCGGGCGCCGGCCTGCCACCGATGGTCGACTGGCCGGATGATCTCCGCGAGATCGTCGGCAATCACGGCTATCAGGTGCGTGGCGGCTACGAGTTCGACGGGCGCGAGCTTTCCGCTCTCGACGAGGACGAGATCGTTCGCATCGCCGGCGAGATCCGCGGCAAGGGCCTGAAGGCCGCAGCCGTCACCTGCGTCTTCTCCGGCATCAACGACCATATGGAACTGCGCACGAAGGAAATCCTTCAGGCGCAGTGCCCCGGCCTGCCGGTCGTCATGTCGAAGGATATCGGTCGCCACGGCCTTCTGGCGCGCGAAAGCGCTGCCATCATGAATGCCAGCCTTCTGTCGCTTGCCGACCGCACGGTCGCAGCCTTCGGCAAGGCGCTTGAGGCGGCCGGCATCACCTGCCCCTTCTACATCACCCAGAACGACGGCACGCTGATGGCGGCCGATGTCGTGCGCGCCTTCCCGGTTCTGACCTTCGCGTCCGGCCCGACCAATTCGATGCGCGGCGCCGCCTTCCTCACCGGTATCAAGGATGCCGTCGTGGTTGACGTCGGCGGCACCACGTCCGACGTCGGCTCGCTGTCGCACGGTTTCCCGCGTCAGGCCTCGACCACCGTCGATATCGGCGGCGTTCGCACCAATTTCCGCATGCCCGACGTCTTTTCGATCGGTCTCGGCGGCGGCTCGCTCGTCGTCGAGAAGGAAAACGGCGTGGTCGTCGGCCCGAAATCGGTCGGCTACCGGGTTCGCCAGGACGCACTCTGCTTCGGCGGCAAGACGCTGACGGCGACCGATATTGCCGTTGCCTCCGGCAAGGCCGAGGTCGGTGACAACGCACTGGTTGCCGGTCTCGACAAGAGCCTCGTTGCGGCGGCAGCTGCCAAGATCGATGCCATGCTGGAAGCCTGCGTGGAGCGCAGCCGCATTTCCTCGACACCGGTTCCGGTGATCGCGGTCGGCGGCGGCTCCATCCTGATGCCGGAAAAAATCGGCGACCTCACCGTCATCCGCCCGGAGAACTTTGCCGTCGCCAATGCCGTCGGCGCTGCCATTGCTCAGATCAGCGGCGAGACCGATCGCGTCTTCTCGCTGATCGATGGCCGCACGCGCGAAAGCGCCTTGGCCGAGGCAGAGGCCGAAGCCCGCGAAAAGGCGATTGCCGCCGGTGCGCTGGCCGAAACGCTCGAAGTCATCGAGCGCGAGGACACGCCGCTTGCCTATCTGCCCGGCAATGCCACCCGCATTCATGTGAAAGTCGTCGGCGAAATGGGAGGCCATGATGCCTGATACGCGCAAACTCAAATATGACACGTCTGCTCTTCGCACGCTGACGGCGGAAGATCTCGATGCGCTGGAAATCGGCGCCGGCATTCTCGGCACCGGCGGCGGCGGCAACCCCTACATGGGCAAGCTTCTGGCGCTCGAAGCGCTGAAGGCCGGCTACAAGATGCAGATCCTCGCGACCGACGCGATCGAAAGCGATGCGCTCTGCATGTCAATCGGCGGCATCGGCGCTCCGGTCGTCGGCGTCGAGCGTCTGCGCGAAGGCCGTGAAGGCCTGCGCTGCCTGCGGGCGATGGAAGACCTGATCCGCACCCCGATCGACGCGATCGTCTGCGAGGAAATCGGTGGCGCCAACTCGATGAACCCGCTTGTCACGGGCGCGCTCGGCGGTCTGCCGGTTCTCGATTGCGACGGCATGGGCCGCGCCTTCCCGGAAATGCAGATGACCACCTTCTCCATCTACGGGCATTCCTCCACACCCTCCGTCATGTGCGACCTGCACGGCAATGCCGTGATCTTCAGCCATGCGGTGTCGGAAGTCGGCCATGAGCGCATGGCACGCGCCTGCGTCGTCGCCCAGGGCGGTGCCGCCATGCTCGCAACCGCACCGATGCAGGCCCATTACGTGCATCAATACGGCATTCCGAAGAGCTATACGAAGGCGATCGCGCTTGGCGAGGCCGTCATCAAGGCCCGCAAGGAACAGGAAGACCCGATTGCTGCGGTCTGCGATCTGGAAGGCGGCCGGCGGATCTTTACCGGCAAGATCACCGACCTGAAGCGCCATCTGCGCGGCGGCTTTGCCATCGGCGACCTCGAACTCTCCGGCTTCGACGATTGCTCGGGCCAGACGGCAAGCGTCGCCATCCAGAACGAATTCCTGATCTTCAAGCGCAACGGCAAGGTGGAAGTCACCGTGCCCGACCTGATCGTGCTGCTTGATGTCGATACCGGCTACCCGATCACCACGGAAATGCTGCGCTACGGCCAGCGCGTTGCGGTCGTCGCCATCCCGGCGCCCGAACTCCTGCGTTCGAGCCGGGCTCTCGAAGTCGTCGGCCCCTCGGCCTTCGGCTATCCGGAAATTACCTTTTCGCCTTTGCCGACTGCGAGCCGGAAGGCGGCCTGACGAGCAGACTGACAGCCAACCATAAACGGGGCCTCGGCCCCAAAGAGAGGAACTTCGCATGAAATCAATGTCTACCAAGTCCCGCCTGGCAGCGCTTGCCCTTGGCACTGCGCTTGCCCTGACCGTCAACGCCGCCGCCTCGCGCGCCGACGACAAGGTATCGATCGCCGTCAACACGATGCAGATCTTCTCGTCGCTCGACCCGGCGAAGGTCACGGACTACACCGGCTATATGGCGATCGTGAACATGTATGACGGCCTCACCACCGTCAGCCCGTCCGGTCAGATCATCCCGCATGTCGCCAAGTCCTGGGACATTTCGGCCGACAGCCTCACCTACACGTTCCACCTGCGTGACGACGTAAAGTTCCAGGATGGCACGCCGGTCAAGGCTTCCGACTATGTCTGGTCGATCCAGCGCCTGATCGGCATCAACAAGGGGCCGTCGAACCTGATCGTCGGCCTGATCAAGCCGGAAAACGTCACGGCTGCCGACGACAAGACCGTCACCATCAAGCTTGAGCGCCCGTTTGCGCCCTTCATGTCGGTCACGCCTCTTCTGATGGCGCTCAACAAGGCGCTGATCGAGAAGAATGCCAAGCCGGAAGACAAGTGGGGCGAAAGCTATGTCGGCGAGCATTCTGCCGGCTCCGGTCCCTACAAGCTGATCAGCTACAACCGTTCGGCCGACATGGTGATCGACCGTAACCCCGACTACTTCCTCGGCTGGACCAAGGGCAAGCCGATCGACGAAGTGCGTTTCGTCCAGACGAGCGACGATGCGACCGTCAAGGCGCTGGCGGAAAAGGGCGAACTCGGCCTTTCCTCACATGGCCTCGGCAACGACACCTATGAAGCTCTCGGCAAGATGAAGGGCTACAAGCTCATCCAGACCCGCACGGCCGGTGGTTTCGTCATCAAGCTCAACACCAAGGTCTACCCGACGGACGATATCCACGTTCGCCGCGCCATCGCCTATGCCACCGACTACAAGACGATCCATGACGTGATCTATCCGGGCGACGACATGCCGGGCCCGCTCTCGACCGCCTTCAAGGATGCCCATAACGACGACATCAAGCCGGGCGTCTTCGATCTCGAAAAGGCCAAGGAAGAGCTCGCCAAGTCGAAATATGCCGGCCAGAAGATCACGCTGGTCAACAGCTACGTCGCATCGCTCGCCTTCGAAGCTGAGGTTGCTCTGATGATGCAGGCCAATCTGGAGCAGATCGGCATCACGCTCGACATCAAGCCGGAGCCGTGGAACCGTATCGTCGAACTGTCGTCCAAGCCGGAAACCACGCCCGCTTCGACGCAGGTCAACGTTTCGCCGAGCTACCCTTCGCCGGACTCGATGTTCTACAACCAGTATCACTCCAAGGCTGCCGGCACCTGGTGGTCGATGGAATGGCTGCAGAACCCGGAAGTTGATGCGCTGATCGACAAGTCCCGCGCCACGACCGACGTCAAGGCACAGAACGAGATCTACAAGGAACTCCAGACCAAGATCAACGATCTGCAGCCGGACGTCTTTGCCGTTGCTCCGACCCGTCGCTACGCAGCCAACAAGTGCCTGCAGGGCTACCAGTTCATCCCGATGCAGAGCTGGGATCTGAACTTCTCGAACTTCTATTGGGACTGCAAGGCGAACTAAACCTTTCCCCCTCCCCTACCGATCCGCCTGAGGGCGGGTCGGTTCGCGCCATCCATGCCGCCGGGCAAGGGCGCAAGCCTCCCGGCTGCATATCCTTGAAAAGACAAGATGAAGCGCCGCCCGCAGAAACACGGGCCGCCCGCGCTTTCCACGCCCAAGGTGATACCCATGCTTCAGGACTTTCCGGAAGAAAATATCGAACCGCTCGCAACCGGGGCATGGATCCTCGGCACCGGCGGCGGTGGCAATCCCTATATCTCGACGCTCAATCTGCGCCGTCTCTACGCCGAAGGTCGCCGCGTTCAGGTGATGGACCCGATGGCGCTCGAAGACGATGACATGGTTGCCGTCGTCTCCAAGATGGGCGCACCGCTGGTCGGCCAGGAACGCCTGAGCGATCCGGTTCATCTGGCCCGCGCCGTCGAGGTGATGGAAGATTATCTCGGCAAGCCTTTCCGCGCCATCATGAGCGTCGAAATCGGCGGCTCGAACGCCCTCTCCTCCTTCCTCGCCGCCGCCATGCTCGACCGTCCGGTCGTCAATGCCGATGCGATGGGCCGCGCCTATCCGGAAGCGCAGATGACCTCGTTTGCGATTGGCAACCTGCCGATGTTCCCGCTGTCGCTCGTCGATATCCGCGATAACGAGGTGATCGTCACCCGTGCCGCCTCCTGGAAGTGGATGGAGCGCATCTCGCGCAAGGTCTGCACCGAAGTCGGTTCGACCGCCGCCACCTGCAAGGCGCCGCGCACCGGCCGTGAAGTCAAGGACTGGGGCATCCATTACACCGTGACGAAGGCGACCGAACTCGGCCGCGTCGTCATCGATGCCCGCGCCCGCCACGACGATCCGGTCAGGGCGGTTCTCGATCATGAAGGCGGCAAGCAGCTCTTCCGCGGCAAGGTGATCGACGTCGTTCGCGAACGACCGGCGGCTTCCTGCGCGGCAAGACCGTCATCGAAGGCATTGATGCTGATCGCGGTTCGCGCATCGAACTTGCCTTCCAGAACGAATGGGCCGTCGCCTTCCGCGATGGCGAGCCGGTTGCCATGACGCCGGATCTGATCTGCCTTCTGGATACTGTCTCCGGCAGCGCGATCGGCACCGAATCCGTCCGCTACGGCCAGCGTGTCACCGTCATCGCCCTCCCCGCCCCCGAGCTTTTGACGACGCCGGCAGGGATCGAGGCAGTTGGGCCCCGCGCCTTTGGTTACAACATTGATTTCAAATCGGTATTCGCATGAAACGCATCGGTATTGACGTTGGCGGCACCAATACGGATGCCGTTCTGATTGACGGGGACACGATCCTTTCGTCCATCAAGGTTCCGACCACGCAGGACGTGATGTCGGGTGTGAAATCGGCGCTTGCGCATGTCGGCGGGGCGATCCGTCCCGGCGACAAGCCGATCGACGCCGTGATGATCGGCACCACGCATTTCACCAATGCGGTGGTCGAGCGTGCCCGTCTGGAGCGTGTCGCCGCAATCCGCATCGCGCTGCCGAGCGGATCGTCGCTGCCGCCGATGTGCGACTGGCCGGATGACCTGCGCCAGGCCGTCGATCCGATGATATTCATGGTTCATGGCGGCCACGAATATGACGGCAGCCCGCTGGTGCCGATGATCCCGGACGAGATCCGCGAAGCGGCGATGAAGATCCGTGATGCCGGCATCACCTCGATCGCCATCTCGGCCACCTTCTCGCCGCTCACCACCGAATGCGAAGTGAAGGCCGCCGAGATCGTCCGTTCGATCATTCCGGACGCGCGCATCACGCTCTCCCATACGCTCGGCCGCATCGGTCTTCTCGAACGCGAAAACGTCGCGCTCCTGAATGCCGCCCTGCAAACGCTCGGCAAGACGACCGTCCAGGCGTTTTCCGATGCATTGCGGGAAGCAAGCATCACGGCTCCCTTCTTCCTGACCCAGAATGACGGCACCGTGGCGCTGGCCGATGTGGCTGCCGCCAACCCGGTGCACAGCTTCGCCTCCGGCCCGACCAACTCGATGCGTGGTGCAGCCTTCCTGACCGGCCTCAACGACGCGATGGTCGTCGATGTCGGCGGCACGACCTCGGATATCGGCTGCCTGATCGGCGGCTTCCCGCGTGAGGCCAACAACATCGTTCATGTCGGCGGCGTGCGTACCCTCTTCCGCATGCCGGATCTTCTGCCGATCGCGCTTGGCGGCGGCACGATCATCGACCCGGAAGCCGGCACGATCGGTCCCCGCTCCGTCGGCTATCGCATTCTGTCGGAAGCGCTCGTCTTCGGCGGCAAGACGCTGACGACCTCGGACGTGGCCGTTGCGGCAGGTCTGATCGAAATGGGCGACAAGGATCGCGTCAAGCATCTCGATCCGGCTTTCGTGAAGGCAACGCTTTCGCGCATCAACGACATGGTGGCCGACAGTTTTGACCAGATGAAAACCTCTGCCGAAGACGTGCCGTTGATCGCGGTCGGCGGCGGGGCCTTCCTCATTCCGGAAAAGGTGGCCGGCGCTTCCGAAGTGCTGCGCGTCGAAAATGCCGGCGTCGCCAATGCGCTGGGTGCCGCCATGGCGCAGGTTTCCGGCGAAGTCGATCAGGTTTTCTCCGGCATCAGCCGCGAGGAAGCGCTGGAGACGGCAGAACGCGAAGCCCAGAACGCCGCCGTTGCCTCCGGTGCCGGCCGCGACAGCCTGAAGACGCTTGAGGTCGAGGACATCCCGATCGCCTACCTGCCGGGCGGTGCCCGCCGGGTGCGGGTGCGCGTCATCGGCGATATCGCCTTCGGCTGATGTTTTGACTGTGCCTGCGGCAAGGCCGGGTTCCGGCCGCTGCCGCAGGCAATTTTCCCCGCCTCCCCAACCGAACTAAGGCCTGTTTGCGGCAAGATTCTCCCCTCCCCGCAGCAGTAATTTTGTTTCCCGCTTGAAGTTCCAGCAATATTCAGAGACGAAGATTGCCTTGACCGGAGCACGATGTCGCAAATAGGGTACTTGCTCGTTCTGTAATTACTGACGGCAATACATGAAAACCCGCTATCGGCTCCTCGCCGCAGCCGCGATCGTAATCGGCGGCGGCGTCTATCTTTACCACGCTGCTTTCTCGGCAGAACCGGCCAATCAATATCTGACGGCACCGGTGACGCGCGCCAACCTTCAGGAAACCGTCCTTGCGACAGGCACGCTGAAACCTTCCCGGCTGGTCGCCGTCGGCTCACAGGCCTCCGGGCGCATCACGGCGCTCAAGGTCAAGCTTGGCGACACCGTGAAGCAGGGCGACCTGATTGCCGAGATCGACTCCACCACCCAGGACAATGCCTTGAAGACGGCGCAGGCCTCGCTCGGCAATGTCCAGGCGCAGCGGACCGAAAAGCTTGCCGATCTCGAAAATGCCGAACTGACGCTGAAGCGGCAGGAAGCGATCGTCGCCAAGCAGGCAGGCGCGCAGGCGGATCTCCAGTCGGCACAGGCGGAAGTCAAGGTGGTGAACGCCCAGATCGCAGCGCTTGATGCGCAGATCGTCGAGGCGCAGGTCGCCGTCGAAACCGCCAAGGCGGATGTCGGCTATACGCGGATCAGGGCACCGATGGACGGCACCGTTCTTGCTGTCGTCAACCAGGAAGGCCGCACCGTCAACGCCACGCAATCGGCTCCGACCATCGTCATTCTCGGTGATCTCAAGACAATGACCGTGCGGGCTGAAATTTCCGAAGCCGATATCACCAAGGTGAAGGCCGGCCAGACGGTGCATTTCAATCTGATCGGCGATCGCTCGAAGAGCTATGATGCAAAGCTTGCATCAATCGAGCCGGCGCCGGAATCGATTACCAGCGACAGTAGTGTGTCGACGTCTTCGACCACGAGTTCATCTTCGAGTTCTTCTTCGTCCTCCTCCTCTGCCATCTATTATATCGGCGTGTTTGACGTGCCGAACCCGGAAGGTTCTTCCGCACCTACATGTCGGCCGAGGTCAATATCGTTCTCGGCGCGGCCGATAATGTTCTGACCATCCCGTCAACGGCTCTCGAAGGACTGGGCACGGACGGTCATTATACGGTTCGGGTCGTTCAGCCTGATGGCTCCGCGAAGAACACTGCAGTGACCGTTGGGCTCAACAACAAGATTTCGGCCGAGATCAAGTCCGGCCTTTCCGAAGGAGACCGGGTGGTGATCGGCCAAGGCAGCGGGACGACTACCGCGTCCAAGCGTGGCCCGGGCGGCCCGCCGCCGATGGGGTTCTGATCCATGACAGCCCCCCTGCTCTCTCTTCAAAAGCTGCGGCGGGAATATCCGTCCGGCGATGGCAGCACGGTGGTGCTGCATGATATCGACCTCACCATTAACGAAGGCGAGTTCGTTGCAATCATCGGTGCATCCGGCTCCGGCAAATCGACGCTGATGAACATACTTGGCCTGCTCGACAGGCCGAATGCCGGGACCTACCGGATCTCCGGGCGAGAGACGTCTTCGCTGGATAACGATGCGCTCTCTGCCCTGCGCCGCGAACATTTCGGCTTCATCTTCCAGCGCTACCACCTGCTCGGCGAGCTTTCGGCTGCAGGCAATGTGGAAATGCCGGCGATCTATGCCGGCAAATCTCGCAGTGAAAGACAGAACCGCGCGGGAAAACTTCTCGACCGGCTCGGCCTTTCGGATCGCAAGCATCACCGGCCCGGCCAGCTTTCCGGCGGCCAGCAGCAACGCGTCTCGATCGCTCGCGCATTGATGAATGACCCGGATGTCATTCTGGCCGACGAACCGACCGGCGCGCTGGACAAGGCAAGCGGCGAGGAAGTGATGAGGATCCTCGATGAGCTTCATCGCGAAGGCCGCACCATCATCGTCGTTACCCATGATGCCAATGTCGCTGCGCGCGCGCCCGGATCGTGGAGATTTCCGACGGCCGGATCATTTCCGACAGCGGCAAGGCGAGCTCTTCCGATGAGGCAAAGCCGCGCCGGGTGACGGCACATGTTGCCGGCCGCTTCCGGGCGGGGCTCGATCGCCTCGGTGAAGCCTTCGCCATGGCTCTGAGAGCTCTTGGCGCACACCGGATGCGCAGCTTTCTCACCATGCTCGGCATCATCATCGGTATCGCCTCGGTGATTTCGGTCGTCGCTCTTGGCACCGGAACCCAGAAACAGGTGCTGGAAAATATCAGCAGCCTTGGCACCAACACGCTCGAAATCTTTCCCGGCAGCGGCTTTGGCGATGTCCGGTCGGACAAGGTCAAGACGCTTGTGGTGGGCGATGCGGACGCCCTGCGCAGCCTCTCCTACGTCGCTGGCGTCACGCCGACCGTCTCGACCAGCACGACGGCTCGCTTCGGCTCGACGGAGGCGAATGCGCTCGTCAACGGTGTCGGGCGTGACTATTTTGAGGTGAAGGGCTCGAAACTCGTCGACGGCCGGCTCTTCGACGAAAGCAGCGTTGCGACACTCTCTCAAGATGCTGTCATAGACGAGAACACATCCAAGGCCCTGTTCGGTCAGTCGGGCATCAATCCGATCGGTCAGGTCATTCTGGCGGGCTCGGTTCCGTGCCGTGTGATCGGTGTTATCGCTTCGCAGCAGGGTGGTTTTGGCTCGAACGACAACCTGTCGATCTACCTGCCCTACACGAGCGTACAGACCCGTTTCATTGGCAGCACGTCTCTCCGCAGCGTAACGGTTCGTGTGAGCGACAATGTGGACAGCCAGCTGGCTGAAACCGCAGTGACCGACTTTCTGACGAAACGGCACGGATCGAAGGATTTCTTCATCCTCAACACGGATGACATCCGCAAGACGATTACCAGCACGACCCAGACGCTGACGCTGCTTGTGGCAGCCATTGCCCTCATTTCGCTGATCGTCGGCGGTATCGGCGTGATGAACATCATGCTCGTATCCGTCTCTGAACGCGTCGGCGAGATTGGCGTCCGCATGGCCGTCGGTGCAAGGCGACAGGATATATTGCGCCAGTTTCTCATCGAAGCAGGACTGGTTTGCCTGATCGGTGGCGTCCTGGGCATTCTGCTGGCATTCGGCTTTGGCTTGGCATTCAGCGCGTTCGGGTCGAGCTTCAGTCTTGTCTTCTCGATGACGCCGATTGTTGTGGCCGTGGTGTCGTCCTGCGCAATTGGCTTGATCTTTGGATATCTTCCTGCACGAAACGCTTCGCAGCTGGATCCCGTCGTAGCGCTTTCCTGACCAGCACGCGTCTTGTCTCGTAACGATCAGGGCGTGACGGGAGAAGGCTGCCAGCATGATTATGCAGTTCCTTGTCTGGGTGAGACTTTCGCCCGGACAAGGGCCATCAGCATGGGTTCCAGCGAGAATGGTGCCTGCCTGGCCTTGCGCGTAAGATCGGTGATGTAGGCTCCAGGCGAGCGGATCGTGTCATGGCGCTCCAGAATGCAGGCGATGGCGATAGCAGTCTGTTGGGTTCCCAGAGACCGTCTCGCGTCGTTGATTGCAGCAGGGTTGATACCAAGCATGGTGGCGACGACATGTGCTGCCATCTCAAGCTCTTTCCATGAGGTAATTCGTCCTTCAGGGCCGTAATCGCTCATCTGAGGGCATGCGGTGAGGACGAGCGGGAGTGTTACGGAAGCGGTTTCGATCCGGCGAATGCTTTCGATTGTGGTCGTCGAACGATCGTCTGGGGTTGCCGGAACGACGTTGGCGTTGTGGGTGATGTGACGATCGGACTGTGTTTCGATGTTTGCGGATCTGATTTCAGATTCAGATGGAAGTTTGATATCTGAATCCTTTATGTGGCGCTCATCCTGAGATTCATTGGCGCTTATTTTCAGCGAATTTACGTGATTTTCCAAAAGGTTGAGAACGTTCAGGCGAATGTCGTCGAGTTCGGCCTTAATGGATTCCAGCAGGACCACGGAAGCGATGCGCGGAATGCGCCCGACAACAGCGTGGAAATGGGCGAAAAGAACGTCCCACGGGCCTGCAATGCCTTCATTCATAGAAGCTGCGATCAGCTTTGAAAGATCGCGTCGAGACAATGTCAGTCGCTCTCTCAGCAGACGAAGTTTAGTGCGTTCGGCAATCGCCTGCTCAGCGTGGTTTTCGATCTCCAGGCGCGTGCCAGAAGGGGTGCGAGGCTGAAACCGAAGGCATCATCGATATCACCCTGTTTGCCGCGACGTGCGTAACGCTTGCCGTTCGGACTATCCTTGCGCAGGATGAGGCCGCTCTCGACGAGAACTGCGAGATGCCGTCTCAGGGTAGCGGGTGCCATTCCACGGGCGCGGATCGACAATTGTGCATTGGACGGGAAGACGACCAGTTTCTGATCATGCGCAAGATCATCCTGAGGGTAGAAGCTCAGGAGTGCATCGAGAACGGTCAGGGCACGATCGTTGACGCCAAGCGCATTGCGGGCCTCACAAATGGAACGAAAGAGCTTCCACTTGTTGCGCGTTGTGCCGGGGGTGATCTGAGAGGCCTGTTGTTGTTTTGCCAGCAAGGCAAGCGACATTGGCCGCCGCCCAAAAGGCGTCGTTACATATCCACTTTCCATAGGTCGTCACGTCCTTTTGCCTGGGCAAAAGAAATCCGCTCACCAAAACGGTGCCAAAGACTCTTGACTGTGATTCGTGGAAATGCGATTCTCGATTTGCTTAAGATCTGAGAGAGGCTTCCACGACTTCGGTCGCTTGGGGGCCTTTTTCTTTTGCTGTCCGGTCTCCTGTTGTCATCGATTGTCAGCTGACAATCATGGAATGGTTACGAGGTCTCGCGGCCCGAAGCTTCAAAGCGCGCCACAAGCGTGGGCATCTCGTCAGCCAGAAACTCTGCGAAATTCCTGGAGGTGATCGTCAGCTTGGCACCGCGGCGTCCGCGCACCAGAGAGCCGACCTCCCTCCCCTTGGAGGTTGAAATGGTTTCCGATGCTGCGACTGTCTTGTCGACGGCATTCAGCGTCTTCCAGGCATGCTCGAAGCGCTTGTTGCTGTCGAAGGACAGAAACTCCGGAGACGCGACCACCGCATTGGCCTTGGCAACAAAGCTTCTGTCACGCAGGCGTTCAGCGAAGGCGAGCCAACGCGGCCGACCGATTTTCGGTGCCGGACCGATCGCGAGGATAATTTCTGCCGGAACACCCTCTGCGACCTGAAGAAGTCGCGAGGTCTCGGGCTTATCGACGGAAAGCGCCTTGGAAATGGTTTCACGATCGAGGCCATGCTCATCCATGCGACGGGCAAAGAGCGCGCGCTCAATGAAACTCAGGTCGACGCGAGGACCGTTTTCCTGGGCCTGTGCGAGGATCAATTCCTCATCGGTGAGATTACGGACGATCGCCCGAACCGGTTTGCCAAGCTCGGACATTGCCCGCAAGCGGCGATGACCATAGGCGACCTGGTAGGCTTTGGGCTTTGCCGGATGTGGGCGAACAAGGATCGGGATCTGCTGGCCATTCTCCTCGATCGAGCGCTTGAGGTTTTCAAACTCGCTGTCGCGATCGACCGGAATACGATCCTGGATGAAGGATAGTTCAACACCTGCCGTGTCCAGTTCAACGACCTTGTCGCCCGAGGCAATCGTTTCCCGCAATACCTTGGCGGCAGCGGCTTCCTCGTTCAGGCGGCCGAGCGAAAGGTTCATGGCGCGCACGGCACCGGCGGGACGATGGGGCAGGGGTGCTGCGGCGCCTTCGACCTTTGCCGGCTCGGTCGTGCCGACCATGCTTTTCAAGATGTCGCGACCCTTCATGCCTTGCTCCATACGCTGCGAATAAGTTGCTCCAGTTCGGAGTTGACGGCATCCATGGATTCCACGGCGCGGTCATAAGTCTGGCGATGCATCGTCTCGCGGCCAGCTTCGTAAATGGTCTGCTTGGACAGACCAGCATCGGACACGGCGGTGGATTTCACCATCATCGAGGTCAGGACGCGCTCGCCGAAGAGGCTGCGCAGAAAGGCGACGATCTGTGCCTGCGGCCCGTCATTGGCTTCATGACGGGTTACGAGATAGCGCATCCAGTCGTAGTCAAGATTGCCACCGGCTTCCTTGACGACGGAAAGGAGATCCGAGGTCATGGCCAGGAACTGGTTCATCGAGGCGATATCGAGCATCTGCGGATGAACCGTGATCAGCACGGAGGTTGCAGCGCAGAGCGCGGAAAGCGTCAGGAAGCCAAGGGTCGGCGGCAATCGATGACGACGACGTCATAATCCTGCTCGAGCTGCGCGAGGGCATTGCCGACGCGCATGAAGAACAGGCCGCTATCGGCTCTTTCGCTGTCGGCCAGAGCGCGCGGCGTGTCATGCTCGAACTCGTGGAGCTCAAGATTGCCGGGGATCAGGTCGAGGCCGGGGAAGTAAGTCTTGCAGACGATCTCGCGCACATCACGGGCCTCGTCATCATAACGGATGGCGCCGTACAGCGTCTGGTTCTCGCCGACATCGAATTCCGGCTGGAAACCGAGCATGGCCGACATCGAAGCCTGGGGATCGAGGTCGAGCGCAAGGACGCGGTAGCCGCGCAGGGCTAGAAACTGCGCCAGATGAATGGCTGACGTGGTTTTGCCGGAGCCACCCTTGAAGTTGGTGACTGCGATGACCTGCAGATGATCGCCCTCGCGGCGGCCGGGGAGATAGGCAGGCTTCGTGCGTCCAAGATGCTGGCGGATCGCGTTGATCTCTTCCAGCGAGAAGGTGCGCCGGCCATTGGCGGTCTTTTCCGAGGTGACAGCGTCTTCCTGTGTCGCCAGATGGCGCACATAGCTGTCCGTTACCCCAAGCAGCTTGGCGACTTCACCGCTGGTGAAGCGACGGAGCGACTTTTTCGCATGCGGGGAAAACAGACGTTCAAACAGCACCTGCAGCTGTGCGCTGAGGATGCTGGCATCGTGGCCGATGGTTTCGTCTATCGATGCCGTGCGGCTTTTTGAGCCCTCACCGGCAATTGCGCCTTTGTTCGCCATTCACGCTTTGTCCGAAGAATTGATCAATTAAGCGAAAATGATCGTGAGTCTGTGGTCTGCGTCAAGGGGTTTTGGTTAACGCAACCTTAATTGCCTGCCTGAAGGCATTGCATTGCATTGCTTTTTTCGATTCGGCAGCAAAATTGTCAGCTGACAACGGCTCATTGGGCCAGCTTCATGCATGGAGCCTCCGAGTCGCAATTTTTGCAACCCCCTATTTCGACCCTCCCGATTCGATTACCCCTGTCCTAGAACCCGCGCCCTCCAGAATGGCGGGCAGATCTGTCGGCAACGGCGCGCTGACAGTTCATGCCACAGGTCGATCGGCCCAGCCGGCAGACTGGTGTCGTAAGATGGCGGCGGTCGAACTGAGGTAGCGCTTCCCTCCTTGCGGCCCCGCAGCGATGGCCGTGGCTGGTCGATGATCGACGTTCCAAAAGGATCGCGACTACCCATAAAGGCGGGAGTACCTTCGGGCTGCGGGAGAATCTTCTGTACAAGGGCGGCCGGTCACGCTACTATCAGGGGCATTAGCGGATTGGACCAAATGGTCTCCGCAAGCTGGCGCCAAGCGCAAAAGATCTCCAGAAATTGCCTGACAGGATAGCGTAGGTGGTAGTGAAACCTAACGCTCATATCGCTTTAACAACGCGAATCTGTTAATTATAATTCAATGCGTTACGAACTCGCGAATTTACCCGTCCAGACCCTGTTCGAACCGGTTTCGACCGCCACGTCGATGCTGACCCGACTGGATGAGCGTATCCAGCAATCGGATATTGGCGACGGCTGGGTTTCCCGTTCTCATTACTCTGATGCCTGCGCTTCTCTGTGGGTTGATGGCGAGCTTGTCCATCTTGAAGATCTCGTGCTGCATGACGCGATGATGGGTGTGCGTGCCCCATCCCATGAAATAACGATAGCGACTGACATCCTGCGGACGCGCCGTCGCATCCTCTCGCGTGATCCGTCCTGGCCGTTGACCCCGGAAGGTTTGAGAAGCCTGCGGCGGCAGGGCGTGGAGGATGGCGTCGAGCGCTTGCAGTTCGCGCCGGAGCGCAAATCTCTCGGGATGGACGTATCTGCGGAAAATCCGCTGAGCCGGGATGAGGACGACGACATCTTTTCGCGGCAGCTCGCCGAGATGGATCTCGTTCTTGCGCGCAGTTCAGCACTGCTTGCCGGAAGTCCGATGCGCATTTCTCCCCGCCGTGAACAGGAGATGCGCGATCCGCTTCTCTACGAAGACGATTGGGATGAAGACGCGCGCCTTGCGGAGTGGATGGATGTCGTGCGGCAAACCGAGGATCTGCCGGCGGTTCTGCGCGCAGCAATCGTCCTTGATGCGTGGGAGACCTTGAGGGTCTTGCAGCACGCACCGTGGCTTGGCCGTCTTCTGGCATCCTCCATCTTGCGGCAGGGTGGGGTGACTGGCGTGCACCTGGCGGCTGTCAGTGCCGGACTGAAGCAAGTGCCGCGCGAGCGACGCGCCAGTCGCCATCGTGACAGCCGGCTTTTAGCTTTCGTGGAGGCCTTGCGACTGGCTGCGGAAGCCGGTCTCAAGGAGCACGACCGCCTTGTTCTGGCGAGCAGGCAATTGAAGTCACGGCTGGAGGGCAGGCGGTCGTCTTCGAAGCTGCCCCAACTCGTTGAACTCGTGCTGTCGAAACCGATGGTATCGTCAGGCATGATTGTCGAGGAGCTTGGGGTGACGGCGCAAGGGGCCCTGAAGATTGCAGCAGAACTGCATCTGCGGGAATTGACCGGTCGCGGGCGTTTCCGTGCCTGGGGCATCATCTAGCAGCGACGGGCTGCGTGCCTGAAAATCCCGATGGTTCCCGAGCAGGTCGCGCAAAAATGTGGAGCGGTGTTGCGGTCGCGGGATCGCGACAAAACCGGAGCCTGTGGTGTGGATAGCGGGACACCGATCAAGACGGGTAAAAGCTTACGCTGAATATGGCCGGAACGGGACAAAAATTCCCCGCGTTGACGTTTCTTCAAGGTGCTCGTTTCTCGTGAATGTCTGCACCCGCAGGTAGTGTCCTGACAACACTTCAGGAGACCTGCATGAACCGCCTTCTCGTTCTTGGCACCGCAATTGCCGCGCTTATCGTCCAGCCTGCCATGGCGCAGACGCCGCAAAAACTTCTCAACGCCTCTTATGACGTCTCGCGCGAGCTGTTCGTCGCCGAGAACGAGGCGTTCGTGAAGCAGCATCCGGGCGTCACGATCGACCAGTCCCATGCGGGCACCTCGAAACAGGCGCGCTCGATCGTCGAAGGCCTTGAGGCGGATGTCGTCACCTTCAACCAGTCGACGGATATCGATTTCCTCGCCAAGAACGGTTTTGTCTCGAAGGACTGGACCAAGGCTTTCCCGAACAATGCCTCGCCCTTCTATTCCTTCCCCTCCTTCCTGGTCCGGGCCGGAAACCCGAAGAAAATCACGGGCTGGGCCGATTTGGCGCGCGATGATGTGCATGCCGTCTTCCCCAATCCGAAGACGTCCGGCAACGCGCGCTACACCTATCTGGCCGCCTATGCCTGGGCGAACGAGGAGTACAAGGGCGATAAGCAGAAGATCGAGGCCTATATCACGAAGATCTTCAACAACGTTCCTGTCTTCGATACCGGCGGGCGCGCTGCCACCACGACCTTTGTCGAGCGCGGGCAGGGTGACGTTCTGATCACTTTCGAGGCCGAGACACGCGGGATCGAAAAGCAATACGGCAAGGACAAGGTGGAGGGCGTCATCCCGTCGGTCAGCCTGCTTGCCGAGTTTCCGGTTGCCGTCGTCGACAAGGTCGCCAAGAAGCATGGCACGGAAGAGCTTGCGAAGAGCTACCTTGCCTTCCTCTACACGGAAGAAGGGCAGCGGATCGCGGCAGAGTTCGGCCATCGCGTCCATAACGACAAGGTCGTCGGCGAGTTCAAGGGGCAGTTTCCGGCTGTTCGCCTGATCAAGGTCGATGACGTCTTCGGCGACTGGAGCAAGATCCAGTCCGAACATTTCGCATCCGGCGGCACGCTCGACAGGCTTTATGGCAGCCGCTGATCGGCCGCATTCCCCACACCATCAATCCTGATCGAACCGCGAACGAAACGTTCGCCGGTTTTGGCCATGAAAGGACACGCAATGAGAGGACGTGCAGCGTGAGACGACGCAATGTCTTGCCGGGCCTGCCGCTATCGCTGGGACTGACGCTTTTTTATCTGGGGCTCATCGTCGTGCTGCCGCTGGCGGCGCTCGTCTTCAAGGCGGCAAGCCTCGGTCCGGAAGATTACTGGCGGATCGTTTCATCTTCGCGTGCCGTCGCGAGCTACAGGGTGACTGTTCTTGCCGCGCTCGTCGCCACGTTCTTCAACCTGTTCTTCGGCCTGGCGCTCGCCTGGGTGCTGACGCGCTACCGCTTCCCCGGCCGCCGTCTTGTGGACGCGCTCGTCGACATACCGTTTGCCCTGCCGACAGCCGTTGCCGGCATAGCGCTGACTGCGCTCTTTACCCAGAATGGCTGGTTCGGCTCGCTGCTTGGCGGGCTGGGCATCAAGGTCGCCTATACGCCGCTCGGCATCATGATCGCCATGTGCTTCACCTCGCTGCCCTTCATCGTACGAACCGTTCAGCCGGTGCTGGAGGATCTCGATCCGGCACTGGAAGAAGCGGCGCAGTCGCTTGGCGGCTCCGACTGGTCGATCTTCCGCAAGGTCATCCTGCCGCTTCTGGCCCCGGCTCTGCTGGCGGGCGTGTCATTGTCTTTCGCCCGCTGCCTCGGCGAGTTCGGCGCGATCATCTTCATCGCCGGCAACCAGCCCATGCAGACCGAAATCACAGCGCTCCTGATTTTCATCCGGCTCGAGGAATATGATTATCAGGCCGCTGCCGCGATTGCGTCCGTGCTTCTCCTGACTGCCTTCCTGATGCTGGCGCTCACGAACGCGCTTCAGGCGCGGGCGCTGCGTTACATGGTGAAGGGGTAAGCGCATGAGCCAATATCATACGCACCGCAAACCACCGCGCCCGGGTGATGCTCCGCTTTTTCGCCGGGCACTGATCGGCATCGTCCTGTTTCTCGTCGCGATCGTCATCGTCGCGCCGCTGGTGGTGATTTTCGTCGAGGCCTTGGCAAAAGGCTGGCAGGTCTATGCCGATACCGTGCTTCACCCGGATACGCTGCATGCGATCGGGCTGACTGCCCTTGCTGCGCTGATTGCCGTGCCGGTGAATACGATCTTCGGCATCGCTGCGGCATGGGCCGTTACCAAGTTTGATTTCAGGGGCAAGCGCTTCCTGCTGGTCGTGATCGATATTCCGTTCTCGGTCTCGCCGATCGTGGCCGGTGTCGCCTATCTTTTCGTCTATGGGCTTCAAGGGCTTCTCGGGCCGCTTCTCGATGCCTATGATATCAAGATCCTGTTTGCGATCCCCGGCATCATCATTGCCTCCATCTTCGTCACGGCGCCTTTCGTTGCCCGCGAACTGATCCCGCTCATGCAGGCGCAGGGGCGGGATCTGGAAGAAGCGGCGACCTCGCTTGGCGCATCCGGCTGGCAGCTCTTCTTTTCGGTGACGCTTCCGAATGTGAAATGGGCACTCCTTTACGGCGTCATCCTGTGCAATGCGCGTGTCATGGGCGAGTTCGGCGCCGTCTCCGTGGTTTCCGGCAATATTCGCGGCCAGACCAACACACTGCCGCTGCATATCGAGCTTCTCTATCACGACTATCAGTCGGCCGGGGCATTTGCCGCAGCCTCCATTCTCACCGTGATCGCAATCTTCACCATCATTGCCAAGACACTGCTTGAGCGACGCGTGGCGGGCAAGGGCAGGGCGCGGGATACCGCTCGCCCGATCCCGACCGATCAGGCCAACACCGCAGAAAGACCATCATGAAGATCCGCCTCGAAAACGTCGTCAAGAGTTTCGATAATTTCCGCGCCGTCAAGGATGTCTCCCTCGATATCGAAAGTGGAGAACTCGTCGCTCTGCTCGGGCCCTCGGGTTCCGGCAAGACCACGATCCTGCGCATGGTGGCGGGGCTCGAATTCGTCGATGGCGGTCATATTCATTTCGGAGAACAGAACGCCACGGATATTCCGGTGCGCGACCGCGGGGTCGGCTTCGTCTTCCAGCACTATGCGCTTTTTCCCCACATGACGGTTGCAGACAATATCGCCTTCGGCATGAAGGTCTCGAAGACACGCCGGGAGCGTGGCGAGATCGAAAGCCGGGTGAACGAACTTCTCCGGCTGGTTCGCCTCGAAGGTCTGGGCGGCCGCTTTCCGGCGCAGATTTCCGGCGGACAGCGGCAGCGCGTGGCGCTGGCGCGCGCGCTGGCGGTCGATCCGAAAGTACTTCTGCTGGACGAACCTTTCGGAGCGCTCGACGCCAATGTGCGCCGCGATCTGCGCCGCTGGCTGCGCGAGATCCATTCCGAACTCGGCATCACGACGCTTTTCGTCACCCATGATCAGGAAGAAGCGCTCGACCTAGCCGATCGTGTGGTGATCCTGAAGGATGGGCAGATTGTCCAAGAGGGCACGCCGCAGCAGGTTTGCCGCGAGCCGCAGTCGTCTTTCGTGATGAAATTCCTGGGTGACGTCAACGTCATCGGCGCGCAGGTGCGCGATGGGCGGGCTTATGCGGGAGATACGTCGGTGGAGGCTCCCGGCCTGCCGGATGGCGGGGCAGAGCTCTTTGCCCGGCCGGGTGATCTCGATTGGTCGGCGCATGGGCCGGGCATTCCGGCAACGACGACCCGGATTCTGGATCGCCCGGGCTCGCGGCGGGTTCTGGCAAGTATCGAAGGCAGAGAGGCGCTGGAATTCGACATCGCGCCGGAACGGGCGATCGCTGCCGGCGAGGCCGGCTTCGTGACGATAAGGCGTGCCAAGGTCTTTCCCGCCTGATTTGGGCATTGGCAGCGCTCGGCAGACACGCCGGGCGTCAGAAATGCACGATGCCATCCGCTTTCAGAGCAAGCCAGAATTCGTCCGGTATCGGACGCGCGTAGGCTTCGATGGTTCTGTCGACATTCTGAGGCGTCTTGGTAGACCACAGGACGGACAGAATGCCGGGATAGCGCAGGCCGAACTGGATGACGGCAGCAGTCTCATCGACTCGAACTCTTTGCAATGCGCCTGCAATCTCAGGCGAAAGCCTTGGTTCTCGGCCGAGAAATAGCGTCCGCTGGCAAAGGGGGAGGCCGCGATGATGCCGGTTCCTCTTTGCGCGCAGAGATCGAGAACCTCGCCTGCCTCGGCGTGATCCATCAGCGAGAATCCGCCGGCAAATAGCAACAGGTCGAAATCGTATCGTTCAAGGAAGGCCTTGGCGATTGCCGGCGAATTGGCGCCGACGCCCACCATCCGGACGCGGCCTTCTTCCCGCAGATCAAGGAGGGCGGGCATGCCTGTTTCAAGCGCAGCGTCGATCCCCCCGTCGCAGATGGAAAGCCCGTGCATATAGGCGATATCCGCTGACGGGATCCCCAGACGATGCAGGGAGGTCTCGAACGAGGCGGCGATGCCTTCCGGGCTGTAATCGCAGATCGGCGCGAAATCCGCGTGATGGGGGTAATGCCGGGTGACGCTGCGGCCCCGGGCAAACGGGTCGAGATTGATGCCGACCTTGGTCGATAGCAGATAGTCCTGGCGCGGTTCCCAGACGAGGCCTTGCCCGAGCCGTCGCTCGCAAAGCCCGCTGCCGTAGTAGGGCGCCGTGTCGAAATAGCGTATTCCCGCCTGCCATGCACGCGCGAGAACCTCTGCCGATTGTGCGTCGCCGGATGGTCCGCCAACCCTGCTCCAGCTTGATGTGCCCAGCGAAAGTTCTGAAAACCATGCCTCGTGGCGTGGATGTTTGCGCGTCGGAATTACTGTCATGGGATGTCATTCTGCGGCTCGATGAAGGGCGAAGATCGCTCGCCTTTCATCGAGGTCCGCGCTTTGCCTATTCGGTTACGAATTCGATAATGGTGCCGCTTGCAAGGTCAGGAGCAACGGCGATCCCGCCTTCGGGCGTCGGCACATGGGGAATGTCCTGGCTGGCGAGATGGGCCTTTGTCCTGTCGATATCCGAGACCCGAATGCGCAGGGCCGCAAATCCGTCTCTGGGCAAGCTGGTTCGATCGATACCGGCAAAGAGCCGGTCTGCCTCGGTCTCACCGATGAAGAGGAGCGGAGCGGAGGCCTCTCCGGTCTCGACACGGTATCCGCCTTCCGCCTCTTCCACCCGGCCTGACGCGTAAAAGCGGGCATAGGCCTCAGCCGTGCTTCGCGGACTTTCGTGTATGGCGATAATGCCTGCAAGGGCAATTGCGCCATTCAAATGGTCTTGCAGCTCGGGACGCCAGACCATGCTGGGTGTCTCGTGCTGGCAAAGGAAAAAATGTCCGATCGCACGACCGAGGGCGCAAAGCCGAGGGTTCTGAAACTGGCGATACCCTCGCGCCCGTCTTCGAGCAGCAGCGGCCTTGAAAAGGCGCTGACCTCACCTGTTTCAATGCCGATCGCGGCCAGCGCCGGTTTTGCGGCATCGGCATCGGGTGTGCGGTTGGCAATCGCCTTCAGGCCTTCGCCAAACTCGCCGAGGCTCTCGCGCTGCGGCGCGTTGAGTTCCGTCTCCCGAACGACCCCCAGAAGCTCGAAATAATCGTCCGTAAAGACGATCGTATGGTTGGCGGTTCCCTTTTGCGGGCTATGCAGCCCGCGAGGAGAGAGTGTGAAGCCGAGGCGCCGATAGCGGTCGGCGCTCGCGTCGAGATCATGGACCAGCAGGTAGCTATGGTCCACGCCTGTTACCGGATGGGTCACCGAAGGGCTCTCCTTTCTCAAGCGGCCGGCGTCGGCTCGCCGATGGAGAGCATCAGCCGGTTTGCCCAGTTGAAGAAGGCGGCGCCATGAATGACGTCGGAAATTTCCTCGTCCGAAAGCCCAACGGTCCGCAATTGCTGGACATGGTCGGCGTCGAAGGCCGGTGGCGTGGCGGTCAAGGCGATCGAAGCGGAAACGATGGCGTTCCAGCGCTCGCCGAGATCGGCAGAAACGCCCTCATCCAGCAGTTTCTGCACATCATCGCTGCGCTTGGAATATTGCGAGGCGAAACGCGCATGAACCGAGGCACAAAGAATGCAACCGTTCAGCCGTGAGGTGGCGGCGGCAGCCAGTTCGCGCTCGGCACGCGGAAGGCCGTCCTTCGTGTTGTAGAAAATGTCGATATCCGTCTTGGTCCGGGCTTCCAGAATGTCCGGATCGCGGACCAGAAGCGCGAAATAGGAGGATTTGGCGCGGGCCTTGTCCACCAGCGCTACATAATGGCGTTCGGTGAGCTCGTCCTCGCTCAAGGGGTGGAGCCATGCGGTCCAGCCGATATGCGCTTGCGTGAAAACGACGGGCGGGTTTTCGATAACGGGTTCGATGATTGTATCGGTCATGATGCTTGCTCTCACGCGGCGGTCAGAACTTTCAGACCGGCGATGACGCGGATCTGGAAGGCGAGGAAGGAAACGAGCTGCGACAGGGTGACGATACCCGTCGCGGACCATCCGGCATCGAGCAGAGCCTGCAGGGCTTCGGGCCGGGCATCGCGTGGATGGAAAACAAGAAGATGCGCGTGCTGAAGTGCAGCGGCAAGACGCGGTCCGAGCGCTGCACGTTGCTCAACGGCGATCGTCCAGCCCGGGCCATCGAGATCCTCACGGCTCAATGGGCCGGAAGGATAATGCCCATAGGGTCCGATGGCCTTGTTGGCGCCTGCCAGCGCTTCGATGACGGTCGCAATCTGCTCGCCGCCCTCCTGCCGGGCAAGGCCTTCTGCGTAGAATGCGCCGATCTGCGTTTCGCCGTGCAGTGCTGCAACGAAAGTGGCAACGGCATATCGCTCGGTGAGCGATGCCTCGCTGGCATCTGCCGGCTGGAAAAGCGCAAGCCAGCTCTTCTGCGCATGTTCTCTGGTCACGGGGCGGCGCTCGCGCAGGGCTTCCGCCTTGGGGCTTTCCGCTGCGCCGATCAGCTGGTCGATAATGTCTGCTGTACTGCTCATGAAGTCTTTTCTTCCCTGGTCTCTGTTTACTGTGCGGCCACGAGATGCGGCTGCGTCGCGCGCTCCCAGCCGAGTGCCGGGGCAACCTCGGCCGCGATCAGCTCGATGGAACGCAAGATCTCCGCGTGAGGCGGATCGATGGAATGAACCTGAAATGTGATGTCCGTCACGCGTGCGAGTGTGTCGTCTGCCCGAAGCGATGCAATCACGTCGTCGGGTGTGCCGACATGGCTGTCGAGCGCCTTGATCAGGTCCTGCAGCGTGTTTCCGGGGATCCGGTGGCCGGCTGCGGCAAAGCGGTCGGCAACCCGACGAAGTCCGACTTCGGCGAAGTCGAGCGCCCGCTTGCGATCTTCGGCAACAAAAAGGCTGCGGGACCCGAGAATGCGCGGTGCCCGCCCTTCGGGCAGCGCTTCCAGATAGGCGTCGATGATCGGGTTCTGCAATTCGCTCAGCGTGGCATCCGGCCGATCCGCCGGGCGCGGCTGGGTTCGAGACAGCATCAGACCGTCGCCACGCGAACCGGCAAGTCGGCCGCCGCTTGCAGAAAAGGTCGCGAGCCAGACGTGATCGGCCAGATGCGGTGCTACGGGGTAAAGCGTATTGCCGCCTTTCAGAGGCTTGCCTGCCCATGCATCACCAACAATGGCGAGATTTCTCGCATAGACTTCCGCCTTCTGGTCGGCATTGAGGCCGAAGGCCTCGAAGGATTCGCGCGTTCCACCCGTACCAAAGCCGACTTCCAGCCGGCCGTCTGACAGAAGATCCAGAACGGACGTGTCCTCGGCCACGCGCAGGGCATTTTCCATTGGCAGGGTAATCACGCCGGTTCCGAGCCGGATCCTCGACGTGCTCGCGGCAACATGGGCAAGAAAGACCGTGGGGGAGGGAAGGCCGCCTTCATCGGCGTGGAAATGATGCTGGGCTATCCAGGCGCTGTCGAAACCATGCTGTTCCGCATGGGCAATCTGTTCGGCTGCGAGACGATAACGATCCTTTGCCGACACATCATCCAGAAGGCGTGTGAAAAGCGAGCGTTTGCGGACGGGTATGCTGTTCATGCTGGAAATCCCGATGGATGGACATGCTGAAGGGCATCGGCGAGGATGCCGCCGGCGGGGAAGCTTCGCCCCGGAATGGCGTCGATGAGCTCGCGCGTGTAAGTGCTGGCGGAGGGCGAGAAGACCTGTTCGACAGTGCCGTAATCGACCTGCCTGCCATTATGCAGAACCGAAACGGTGTCGGCGATCTGACGCACGACGGCCAGATCATGCGACACGAAGATATAGGTGAGGCCCAGCTCTTCCTGCAATTTACCCAGAAGATCGAGGATCTGCGCCTGAACCGTCACGTCGAGAGCCGAAACGGCCTCATCGAGAATGACCACTTCCGGTTCGAGGACAAGCGCACGGGCAATCGCGACGCGCTGCCGCTGACCGCCGGAGAGCGCATGGGGAAGGCGCGAGAGCAGGGCTTCTGGCAGTCCCACGCGCTCGACGATCGAGCGTACCCGCCGGTCACGTTCGCTGCGATCGATCGGCTCGAAGTTCAGCAATGGTTCCTCGACGATCGCCTTCACCGTCTGGCGCGGGTCGAGCGATGCCCAAGGGTTCTGGTAGACGAGCTGCACCTTCTTGCGGAATTGCCTCAAGCCTGCGGCCTGCAATGTGCCGAGATCGAAATCGCCAATGCGGATCTGGCCGCTCGTCTGGCGCTGAAACCCTGCCAGCGCCCGGATCGTCGTGGTTTTTCCGGAACCGGATTCGCCGACAATCGCGTGGGTCGTGCCGCGCGCCACCGTGAAGGAGACGCCGTCCACTGCCTTGAACTGCCGTCCTGACGGCAGCGTGAATTCCTGCGTCAAGCTCGTGACGCTGACAGCCGTCGGCCTGTCGGCTTCGACGGGTGGACGGGGCTTTGCCACGGCAAGCGAGGGCGCATCCGACAGGAGCTTTTTCGTGTAAGCGCTTTGCGGCGCAAGAAGAATGTCGGCGGTGCGGCCTGCCTCCTGAATGCGGCCGCCCTGCATGACGATGATCTTGTCTGACCGGTCTGCCGCGACGCCAAGATCGTGCGTGACGAGAAGCACGGATGTGCCATATTCCCGGCGCAGGTCGTCGATCAGGTCGAGAATACGTCGTTGAACCGTGACGTCGAGTGCCGATGTCGGCTCGTCGGCGATGATGAGCGCGGGGCGCAGTGCAATCGCGATGGCGATGAGCACGCGCTGTTTCATGCCGCCGGAAAGTTCGTGCGGATATTGCGTTGCGCGCAGTTCCGGTTCTGAAAGACCCACATGACCCAGCAATTCGACGACGCGCCGATCTGCCACCAGTCTGTTGACCTTGCCATGGATCTCCAGGATTTCGCGCACCTGTTCGCCGATGGTGAGGACCGGATTGAGGGAATTGCCGGGATCCTGAGGCACGAGGCTGATGACTGAACCGCGAATGTTTCGCAGGCGTCTGGCGCTCCAGCGGGAAATATCCTCGCCATTGAGGGATATGGTACCACCCTCGACGCGGCCATTTTCGGCAAGAAGACCGATAACGGCCTGTGCGGTCGATGTCTTGCCGGAGCCGCTCTCGCCCACCAGTGCCACCACTTCGCCCGGCTGGACGCTGAATGACACGCCATGGACGACCGTCGAGCGCTTCTCGCCCTGGCTGTAGGAGACCCGCAAGTCCCTGACATCGAGTACGGGTTTGTCGGATACGCTCACCGGACTGTCCTTCCGATTGACTGGCTGATGCGGTTGGCGGAGAGGACGACGGCAACGACGACGATGCCGGGTACCGCGGTCAGCCACCATGCGGTTGCGAGATAATTGCGCCCTTCGGCAATCAGCAGGCCCCATTCCGGGGTTGGCGGCGGTGCGCCATAGCCGAGGAAGCCGAGTGTCGAGATCTGCAGGATCGCCCAGCCGAACTGGACGGCCGTATAGGCAATGACCGAGGTCAGCGAGTTGGGCAGGATGTGCCGCCACAGGACTTTGACGAAACTGCCGCCGCTGCCGAAAGCGGCCTCGACAATTCGGCATTGCGCACGCGCACGACTTCCGAGCGCATCAAACGGGCAAAACCGGCAATGGCCGTCGCACCCACCGCTATGGCCGCATGGAGCGTGCCGAAGCCGAGGAGAATGATGATGCTGAGCGACAGAAGCAGGGTCGGGATCGATAGAAGAACGTCGACCAGTCGCATGAGGATCTCATCCGTTCTGCCACGGATCGAGCCGGCCAGCAGGCCGATCGCGGTGCCGACGATCAGGCCGACGCCAACGGCGGCAATCGCACCCGAGAGCGAGTTTACCGCACCGTAGATCAGGCGGGAGAAGAGATCGCGGCCGAGCGAATCCGTGCCGAGCCAATGTGCCGCCGAAGGGGCTTTCAACTGGCCGCCGGGAACGCCCACGAGGGGATCGTAGCTTGTGAAAAGGCCCGGAACGATCGCCCAGAGAAGAACGGTGACGATGACGAGCCATGCCAGGGCAAGACCGTAGGGGAAACGGGCGATCACACCCAGCGAAAGGCGGGATGTCGTTTGTGTCATGGCTTTGTCAGCAGGCCTTGTGCCCTGCTCGAATGTTTCGACACTTGTCATGATCTGCCACCGTTTTGGGTTCTGAGGCGCGGATCCAGAAGCGGGTAGGCCAAGTCCACGGCGAGGTTGATGGTGACGAAGGCGGCAGCGGAGATCACCACGACGGCCTGAAGGACGGAAAGATCCTGATTGCTCACGGCCTTTTCCGTCAGGCCCCCGATACCGTTGAGGCCGAAGACAGTCTCTGTGACGACGGCGCCGGCCAGCAGCTCGCCGAATAGGACACCGGCAATCGTCAGCGTCGGGAGGATGGCGTTGCGCGCCACATGCCGCCACAGGAGCCGCAGCTCGCCGGCGCCCTTGGCGCGTGCGACAGCAACGAAGGGCCGGGTGCGGATCTCATCGATATTGCGGATCAGGATCTGGGCCAGCGGAGCGGCAATCGGGACGGCTAGGGTCGCGACCGGCAGAGCCAGGCTCTCCCAGGGACCGGGATTGATGACCGATACCAGCTTCAGGCGGAAGGAGAAAATCTGGATGAGCATGATCGCCAGCCAGAAGACCGGCACCGAGATCAGCAGCGAGGGCAGGGACTGGATGAGGTTTCTGAGCCAGGAAAAGCGGGCGATCGACGACAGGAAGGCAATGAGGACGGCCAAGGCAATGGCGGCTGCAAAGCCGAGGCCGGCGAGCTTCAAGGTCGGCGGCAGGTTGGTCACGAGCTGTTCGCGCACGGGAACGCCTGCCTGCATCGAATAGCCGAAATCACCGCGCAGGAAGTTTGCAAGCGTATTGGCATATTGGACAGGAAGGCTGGAATCCACCGCATAGGCGGCTCTGATTTCACGGATCTGGTCGGCGCTCAGGCCGAAATCCGGGTTCAGGAATTTGATGAGAACCGCATCGCCGGGCATGGCCTGCAGAAGAATGAAGGACAAGGTGAATGCGGCCCACAGAACAAGCAGAGCCTGTCCTATCCGGCCGACGACATAGCGTTTCATTTGATCTACCCCGAATGATCTGCCGCAAGACAATGATCTGCCGTAAGACAAGGAGGTGGCCGGCTTGCCGGCCACCTCGCGGGCTCACTTGTCGAGCCAGGTATTGTAGAAGGAGGGACGCCCGACAGCCTCAAAGCCGATGCCCTTGACATAGGGAGCGCCGGCAAAGGCCTGCGGCTCTTCGAAGAGCGGCACCGAATAGGCCTGTTCAAGGATGTAGGACTGCGCATCGGCAACGGCCTTGAGGCGCTTTTCACGGTCCGGCTGCGAGGCGATTTCGTCGAGGATCGCGTTCAGCTTGCCATCCAGGAAAGTCTTCACCTTGTCGCTCGTGCCGCCCTTCTGGAGAAGAAGGTTACGGAGCGTCGGATAGTACTGGCTCTTGACCACGTCCGGATCCGCGCGCCCGACCATGGCGACCGCAACAGCCGTCTTTTCCGGATCGAGCTCGTCGATGACCTTGCTGCCGGCATCACCGGCGAGGACGTTGAACTTGACGCCGATCTTCGCCCATTGCTGCGCAATCAGCTGAAGCGTCGCCCGGCTCTGCGGCTGGGGAAGAGATTCATAGGCGGTCAGAATGAGTTTCTTGCCGTCCTTTTCGCGGATCCCGTCGGCACCGGGCTTGAAGCCGGCCTCATCCAGCAGGGCTTTGGCCTTTTCCGGGTCGTATTGCAGCTTGTCGGTCTCCGGCACGTAACCAATCGCCGTCGAGGCGAGGATGGAGGTTGCCTTCGGATAGTTCTTCGAGAAGATCGTCGCGATGATCTCGTCACGATTGACGGCAAGCGACAGTGCCTTGCGAACCTTAAGGTCGGCAACCAGCGGATTGTCGGGGCGGAAAACGATGGAGTTGTTCACGCCGCGCGTGCCGGGGGCATAGATCTGAAAACCCTGGGCCTCGACCTGCTCTTCGTCATAGGCCTGGATCTGCCTGATGAAATCCGCCTGGCCGGCGAGAAGCGCGCCGATCCGCACACTATCCTCGCCAGTGACGATGTACTTGATGCCGTCGAGATAGGCGCGGCCCTGATGCTCCAGCTTCGTCGGACCCCATTTATAGTCTTCGCGGGCCTTGAGATCGAGCGACTTGCCGATCGTCTCGGCTGAAACGACAAATGGGCCCGAACCGATGATCTTTTTTGCGTCGCCGAGCTGCTCGAAGGGCAGGGCCAGGGTCGACAGCGAGACGATGCCCGAGCCGATCACCGAGGTGCCCTGAAGGAAGCCGGGAGATGGTTTCTTGAAGTAGAACCTGACAGTCAGCGGATCGATGACTTCGCTGTGGTCATAATTGTTGACGACTTCGGATATCGGCTGCTTCAGCGCCTTGTTGCCGAGACCGTAGGTGTCGAAGTTCTTTGCAACGGCAGTCGCATCGACCGGCGTGCCATCGGAGAACGTCACGCCGGGCCGAAGCTTGAACGTGTATTCCGTGGCATTGTCGTTGACCTGCCAGCTTTCCGCGAGCCAGGGCTCGATCGCCAGCGTCTTGGGGTTCTGGTAGGTCAGCTTGTCGGTGATCTGGTTGAGAACGCCGCCATTCGGATAAAAGCCACCCGCCGGCGGGTAGAGGTTGGTATGCGCCTGCTGCTCAAGGTAGACGAGCGTGCCTCCCTTGGCAGGCTGGTCGGCTGCATGGGAGAGGGAGGTCAGCGATGAGGCGGCAGCAAGGCCAAGGCCGAAGGCAATAAGTGTCCGATAAGGCGTCATTGTCAGGTCCGGGGTTGATGAATGTTCCCAGCCTAAACAATTGTTCCAATTGTAGATGGTTTTTGTGTTCTATTTTGCGCGCATGACGAGAATGTTTCTTTTGCGAATTGACCTTGCCGGGACATAGTCATTTCGCAGCCGCGAAAACATCGGCGTGCAGGCTGGGCCGCGATGGGGGATGGGATGTCTAAGCTGAATGGCTCGTTGCCGAGCCTGTGCTTGTGGGGCTCGGGCAAGTCCTGCTTCTGATGGCGCTCGGCCCGCTCTTTGGCTTCATGCCGGGAGCTGCTCACCGTCGCCTCGAACTGGTGCCGATCGCCTGGGCAGACTGGCCGCTTGGCGTCACCTCGGGCCGCTTCGATGCGGCGCTACAGTCAGGTCGCGCCGATGCGTATCTCGGACCGAATGCGGCCTTAGCCTTCATGGCTGCCGGGGAGCAGAAGACCAGGCTCGTCGGTATCCTCTCCGGCGGTTGGCCGGAAACGACTGAAATTGCCGTTGCGACGAAGAAAGGTTCCGGTCTTGCGGATGCGATCACGGCGGCTCTGAACGCCCAGATCAAGAATGGCAACTATGCCAAGGTTATGGCTCGCTGGAACCTCTCGGCTGAAGCTGTCGAGCACAAGCCCTCCGGGCCTGTCGAAGACTGACCGGCTTGGCCTCCCGGCCGAGGATTGATCTGCAAGTCATGCGGGCATCCGGCCGCCGCCTTCACTCGCGGCGGCGGATGCTATAGGGAATTATGCCTTGATGAAGGCCAGGAGGTCCTGGTTCAGCACGTCGGCATTGACGGTGAGCATGCCATGCGAGAAGCCGGGATAGGTCTTCAGCGAACCGTTCTTCAGAAGCTTGGCCGACTTCAGCGCCGAGTCTGCGATCGGAACGATCTGGTCATCCTCGCCATGCAGGACGAGCGTCGGCACGGTGATCGCCTTCAGGTCATCCGTCTGGTCGGTCTCGGAGAAGGCCTTGATGCCGTCGTAATGGGCCTTTGCGCCGCCCATCATGCCCTGACGCCACCAGTTCTGGATCACGCCTTCCTGAACCTTGGCGCCATCCCGGTTGAAACCGTAGAAGGGACCGGCCGGGACATCGCGGAAGAACTGTGCACGATTGGCGGCAAGCGCTGTGCGAAAACCGTCAAACACTTCGATCGGCAGACCCTCCGGGTTGGAAGCGGTCTTGACCATCAGCGGCGGGACGGCCGAGACGAGAATGGCCTTGGCAACGCGACCGGCCTTCTGGCCGTGCTTTGCCACATAGCGGGCCACTTCGCCACCGCCGGTGGAATGGCCGATATGGACGGCGCTCTTGAGGTTCAGATGCTCGACGACGGCAAAGGCGTCGGCGGCATAGTGATCCATGTCGTGACCATCTGCCACCTGCGAGGACCGGCCGTGACCGCGGCGGTCATGAGCGACAACGCGATAACCCTTGGAGAGGAAGAACAGCATCTGGGCATCCCAGTCATCCGAGGACAAAGGCCAGCCGTGGTGGAAGACGATCGGCTGCGCGTCCTTCGGACCCCAGTCCTTGTAGAAGATTTCAACGCCGTCCTTGGTGGTTACGAAACTGCTGGTCATGGTCGTGTCTCCTTGATGTGTGGTGGAAGCCGAGGTTTTGGCAAATGCCGGAATATTGAGGCTGGCCAGCGACATCGCTGCGCCGCCGCCGATGAGAAGGCCACGGCGGGTGGCCTGTGGGCCCGTGCCCTGTTCAAACGATGCCATGGTCATTCCTTTCTGACGGTTCGCGCTCTGTCGCTTTGGCATGGACAGAAGTACGCAATTCGTGCTTTGACCGGAGGTGGCGAAAATGACTTTAATCATGCAGAAAGTGACAATATGGCTGCGCAGGTAGATGTGGTTTCCGAGATCGGCCTATTGATCTACCCGGACTGTCAGTTATCGGCGGTCTATGGCCTGACGGATCTCTTCCGCATCGCCAGCCAGTGGGCGCCGCAACATTCCGAGCAATTGCGCGCCATTCGCGTCTCGCATTGGCAGGTTGCCGATGGCGAGATGATTTGCGTCTGGGACAGCCATCCGGAACGGCCGCATCGCCTCGGCCATATCATCGCGCCGCCGAGCATCATCATGCCGGCGCAAATGCAGCCGATGCCGGTGGCTGCGAACTGGATGGTGGAAAGACATGCCGAGGGGGCAACGATCTGCTCGGTCTGCGCCGGCGCCTTCGTTCTTGCGGAGACCGGCCTGATCAATGGCCGGAGGGCGACGACGCACTGGGCCTTCAGTGATGAGCTTGCAGCCCGCTATCCCAAGGTCGATCTGGCCGCCGAGCATATGGTGATCGACGACGGTGACATCATGACGGCGGGCGGCATACTGGCCTGGACGGATCTCGGACTGACCCTGGTCGAGAAGCTGATGGGCGTCGGGATCATGCTTGCCACGGCCCGCTTTCTGCTCGTCGATCCGCCACGCCGCGAGCAGGATCTCTACCGGTCATTCATCCCGAAATTCGACCATGGCGACGCGGCCATTCTGGGCGTTCAGCACCATGTTCACGCGCAGGCATCAGAAGCCCATGATATTCCGGAGCTTGCCAAGCGTGCAGGCCTGACGGAACGGACGTTCCTGCGTCGCTTTACCAAGGCGACCGGCCTGCGCCCGACGGAATATCTGCAGCAGATCCGCATGATGAAGGCGCGCGATGCGCTGGAAACGACCAATCATTCCGTCGAGCAGATCGGCTGGGATGTCGGCTATTCGGATGTAACCGCGTTCCGCCGGGTCTTCCAGCGGTTCACCGGGCTCACGCCGACGCTCTATCGGCAGAGGTTCGGCGTGAGGCACAATAAGACGGCTCCGTCGGGTGCCGAGCCGGCTGCCGCACCCGATGATGCGGCATTGGCTGTGGCCACGGACGGCGAGGCCAGCTAGGCCGGCGCCGTCCGGATGGCTTGGATCAGGCGGCAGACTTCGCCTTCAGCTCCAGCCTGCGGCGATGCAATACCGGCTCTGTATAGCCGTTCGGCTGTTCGCGGCCCTTGATGACGAGGTCGAGGGCGGCCTGGAACGCGATAGAACCGTCAAAGTCGGTCGCCATCGGCTGGTAGAGCGGATCGCCGGCATTCTGGCCGTCGACCACCTTGGCCATGCGCTTCATCGTCTCGAGGATCTGCTCTTCCGTCACCAGCTTGTGGTGCAGCCAATTGGCCATGTGCTGGGCGGAGATGCGCAGCGTCGCCCGGTCTTCCATCAGGCCGACATTGTTGATGTCGGGAACCTTGGAACAACCGACGCCATGATCGATCCAGCGCACGACGTAACCGAGAATGCCCTGCGCATTATTGTCGAGCTCGCGCTGGATTTCCTCCGGTGTCCAGTTCGGACGCGGCGCGACCGGCACGGAAAGAATGTCGGAAAGCTTTGCGCGGGCGCGGGTCGTCAGGCCCTTCTGCACCTCGGCCACATCCACCTTGTGATAATGGGTGGCATGCAGGGTTGCCGCGGTCGGCGAGGGAACCCAGGCGGTGTTGGCGCCCGCCTTCGGATGACCGATCTTCTGTTCCAGCATCGCGGCCATCAGGTCCGGCATGGCCCACATGCCCTTGCCGATCTGCGCATGGCCGGAAAGCCCGCATTCAAGGCCGATATCGACATTCCAGTTCTCATAGGCGGCGATCCAGGCGGCCTGTTTCATGTCGCCCTTGCGGATCATCGGGCCGGCTTCCATCGAGGTATGGATCTCGTCGCCGGTGCGGTCGAGGAAGCCGGTATTGATGAAGACGACGCGGTCCTTCGCGGCGCGGATACATTCCTTGAGGTTCACCGTCGTGCGGCGCTCCTCGTCCATGATCCCCATCTTCATCGTGTTTGCGGCAAGCCCGAGGGCGGCTTCGACGCGGGAAAAGATCTCGCAGGCGAAGGCGACTTCTTCCGGGCCGTGCATTTTCGGCTTGACCACATACATGGAGCCTTCGACGGAATTCTGCCGGCGGCCGGCAATACCACCGGGAAGATCGCTGCCGCGGCCGATATCGTTGATGGCGATCAGCGCCGTCACCATCGCATCCATGATGCCTTCCGGCACTTCATTGCCGTCGCGATCGAGAATGGCCGGGTTGGTCATCAGGTGGCCGACATTGCGCACCAGCATCAGCGAGCGGCGGCGAAGGTTGGCCGTCGAACCATTGGCGGCCGTATAGGTCGTGTCGGGATTGAGCGCACGGGTAAAGGTGGAGCCGCCCTTGACGATCTCTTCCTTCAGGTCGCCCTTCATCAGGCCGAGCCAGTTGCGATAGACGAGAACCTTGTCCTCGGCATCGACGGCCGCGACCGAATCCTCGCAGTCCATGATCGTGGTGATCGCCGATTCCAGCCAGACGTCGGAAATATGGGCCGGGTCGGTCTTGCCGATCGCGGTCGTCGCATCGATGATGATCTCGACATGAAGGCCGTTCTTGGAAAGCAGGATCCGCTCCGGCTGTTCGGCGCTGCCGATATGGCCGGCAAACTGGGCCGGGTCGGAGAGGCCGGTGACGGTGCCATTCTTCAGCGTGACGAAGAGTGAACCCTGATCGACGCGAAGCGCAGCGATATCGGCCCAGCCGGCGCCCGAAAGCGGGGCAGACTGGTCGAGGAAATCGCGCACCCAGGCGATGACCTTTGCGCCGCGGACGGGATTGTAGCCCTTGCCCTTTTCAGCGCCATCATCCTCGGCAATCGCGTCCGTGCCGTAGAGTGCATCATAGAGCGAGCCCCAGCGGGCATTGGCGGCGTTCAGGGCATAGCGGGCGTTCATGACGGGAACGACCAGCTGCGGGCCGGCAATCGAGGCGATTTCGGCATCGACGCGGTCGGTCGAGACCTTGAAGTCGGGGCCTTCCGGGAGAAGGTAGCCGATCTCGCGCAGAAAGGCCTGATAGGCATCGCCATCAAGCGGCGCGCCGTTTGTACGGTACCAGGCGTCGAGCTTTTCCTGAAAGGCGTCGCGCTTGGCAAGCAGCGCCCGGTTCTTCGGCGCCAGATCGTGGACAATCGCGGAAAAGGCCGCAAAGAAGCTCTCAGCATCCACGCCCGTACCCGGTAGCGCCTCACTGGCCAGAAAGTCGTATAGGCGCTTGTCGATCGACAGGCCGTGTTGTTCGATATGTGTCATGAGAGCCTCCACGTTACTTGCACGCCATTTCATACAGGCGCTTGTTCGCTGCAAGCGAAAAGACGCCGATTGCGCCTTTTCGCTGATGATCCACCGCTGCTGCGGGCGTTCCTGAATGGGTCAGCTTCGCAAACGATCGAGGCGAAGCCGGTGGCGGTCGTCGGTTAGCCGCGATGTCGTGAGATAGACCGCGGCGATCGTGCTGGCGACACCGCTTGCCGCGAGCAAGAGCATCAGGAAAATCTGGTATTTGGCTGCCTCGAACGGATCCTGACCTGCGAGGATCTGGCCACTCATGATGCCCGGCATGGTGATGATGCCCGCGCCGACCATCTGGTTCATGACCGGCAGGATGCCGGACCGGACGGCACGCCTGATCAGTGGCGCAAGCGCCTGCCAGCGGGTGGCGCCAAGCGCAAGCTGTGCCTCGATGGCGCTGCGCTCGGCCGTGATGTTCGACAGGAGGGCGTTGAGCGAGATGCTGGCCGAGTTCATCGCCGTGCCCAGAATGATGCCGGCAATCGGGATCGCGTGGGCCGGCTGCAGCCAGTTGTCAGTGCCGAGCACGGTCACGAGCGCGAAGATCGAGACGAGCGTGGTGGAAAGCGAAACGGCGGCGCCGCTTGCCATGAGCTGCCAGAAGCCGCGCAACCGGTTCGGCTGACGTGCGCCAACCTCGTTGCTTGCGGCAACCAGCATGGCCATGAAGATCACGACGGTGAGCCAGCCGGCATTCTGCGAAAAGACGAAACGCAACAGCGTGCCGACCAGAAGCAGCTGCACCACCATGCGGGTCATGGACCAGACAAGCGTTCGGTGAAAGCCGAGCGACAGGAGAAGCGAGAGGGAAGCGGCTGCAAGTGCAAGCAGGACGGCAATCGCAAGTTCGACGAAAGATAATGCGATCATGGCTGTTCCCGCCGTGTGAGAATGACGCGCTCGTCCGCCAGCCGGTCGGCCTGGGCATCGTCATGGGTGACGACAAGCAGGCCGCCACCTTCTGCCTTGAACTGGCCAAGCACGTTTTCCACCAGCGCCGTCGTGTCCTGATCCAGAGCCGATGTCGGCTCGTCGAGCAGCAGGAAGGCAGGTCTTTTGACCAGCGCGCGTATCAGCGCCATCCGCTGCCTTTCTCCCGAGGACAGGAGATGCGGCTGCATCGTGAGCTTTTCCGGGCCGATTGCCATAAGGCTCATGATGTCGCGTGCCGCGCCCTCATCGTCGAAATGGTCGGCAACTGTGGGTGCCCACCAGCCGGCGTCGGAGGCCACGAAGATGATCTGGCTGCGCCACTCCGGAGCAGGCCAGGCGGATTGCGGCTTGCCATCGAGCGAAATCTCGCCGTCATGCGTATCGAGATCGGCGATCTTGCGCAGCAGGGTGGTCTTGCCGACGCCTGAAGGTCCGCGCACGACCAGGCACTGGCCTCGATCGAGGGCGAAACGGATCGGCCCTGTTGTCGGTGACGCCGGGAGGTCGACGGACAGTTTGTCTGGAACGTGCAAATCATCACCCTGTACTGTGCCGCACCAAATGTCCGACAGGCATGGCAGACCTACAGAACAGCCGCCGGGGGCGCAATCGCCTGCCTGACACTGTGTGTGCCCGATGCGGGAATGGTGGGCCTGCGGTAATTTGCCTGCGACCAAACGCCCATGGGATGGTTGCGATCTTCTCTGGACATGCGCCCCAAGGTTTGCTGCTCTCGCCGGCCACTCCGGGCGTTCGCGCTTCGGGAGGATAGTGAAGGGTGAACAGGGAACCGGCATAGCCGGAACGGACAATGGGATTGAAGATCGGATCCCCCAAGGAGCGCTTCCTTGGGGAATCAC
Source organism: Shinella sp. UYSO24 (assembly GCA_902167985.1). Lineage (GTDB taxonomy): Bacteria > Pseudomonadota > Alphaproteobacteria > Rhizobiales > Rhizobiaceae > Neorhizobium. The sequence continues at coordinate 315,483 of CABHNZ010000003.1, read as the reverse complement.
GCGTGGCCATGACGCCGGAGAGCGCATTGCAGCTCCAGAAGCTCGGCTACGACTGTTTTATCGAGACGGGAGCCGGCCTGAAGGCGGGTTTCACGGATGAGGCTTATCGTAAGGCTGGGGTTACGGTACTCGCGAGCGAGGCGGAGCTTTACGCCCAGGCCGATGTCGTGGCGAAAGTGCGCCCGCCGGAAGCCGGTGAAGTCGGTCTCCTGCGTGAAGGCCAGACGCTGATCTCGTTCTTCTATCCCGCGCAGAACAAGGAATTGCTCGAAGCGGCCAAGGCGAAGAGCGCCAATGTGATTGCCATGGACATGGTGCCGCGCATCTCGCGCGCCCAGAAGATGGATGCCCTGTCGTCGATGGCCAATATCGCGGGCTACCGCGCGGTCATCGAGGCCGGCAATAATTTTGGCCGCTTCTTCACCGGTCAGGTGACGGCTGCCGGCAAGGTGCCGCCTGCCAAGGTTCTCATCATCGCGCCGGCGTTGCAGGTCTCGCTGCGATCGGCACGGCGACCTCGCTCGGCGCGATCACCTACGCTTTCGACGTTCGCCCGGAAGTGGCCGAACAGATCGAATCCATGGGCGCCGAATTCGTCTTCCTCGATTTCAAGGATCAGGTTGCCGATGGTGCCGCGACCGGCGGCTATGCCGCTCCGTCCTCGCCGGAATTCCGCGAAAAGCAGCTGGAAAATTCCGCGCGCTCGCGCCCGAGATCGATATCGTCATCACCACCGCGCTCATTCCGGGCCGCGATGCGCCAAAGCTCTGGCTGGCCGATATGGTGGCGATGATGAAGCCCGGCTCGGTCATCATTGACCTTGCCGCCGAACGTGGCGGTAACTGTGATCTCACCGTCGCGGACCAGCGCATCGTCTCGGACAATGGCGTCATCGTCATCGGCTATACGGATTTCCCGAGCCGCATGGCCACCCAGGCCTCGACGCTCTATGCGACCAATATCCGCCACATGATGACGGATCTGACGCCCGCCAAGGACGGCGTCATCGTGCACAATATGGAGGACGACGTCATCCGTGGTGCGACGGTCACGTACAAGGGCGAGATAACCTTCCCGCCGCCGCCGCCGAAGATCCAGGCGATTGCCGCCCAGAAGCCGAAGGAAAAGGCCAAGGAGCTGACGCCGGAAGAAAAGCGCGCGGCAGAAACGGCAGCCTTCAAGAAGCAGACCAAGGCACAAGCCATTCTGCTGGCCGTTGCGACAGTGCTTCTGCTCATCGTCGGTGCCTATGCGCCGTCGAGCTTCATGAGCCATTTCGTCGTCTTCGTGCTTGCCTGCTTCGTCGGTTTCCAGGTGATCTGGAACGTCTCCCACTCGCTGCATACGCCGCTGATGGCGGTGACGAACGCCATTTCCGGCATCGTCATCCTCGGTGCGCTTCTGCAGAGCGGTTCGGGCAACTGGCTGGTCGTCATTCTGTCGGCCCTGTCAGTACTCGTTGCCACCATCAATATCGTCGGGGGCTTCCTCGTCACACGGCGCATGCTCGCCATGTTCCAGAAGTCGTGATCGGGTCGGGGGTTTATCAATGACGATCGGTATCGTTTCCGCTGCCTATATTTCCGCGGCTGTTCTCTTCATTCTGTCGCTTGGCGGCCTTTCCGGCCAGGAAAGCGCCAAGCGCGCCGTCTGGTACGGTATTCTCGGCATGGCGCTTGCCGTGCTTGCCACAATCTTCGGCCCGCTCATCGGCGCAGTCTCGGCCATTGGCTGATCATTGTCCTGATGATCGCCGGCGGCGCCGTCTTCGGCCATTTCCTCGCAAGCCGCGTGCAGATGACCGAGATGCCGCAGCTTGTTGCGGCGCTGCATTCCTTCGTCGGCCTTGCAGCCGTCTTCATCGGCTATAACGCCCATATCGAGGCTTGGCGCGTCGGCGGCATGGATGAGGCGGCGCGCGCCGCTCTCGAAGGCTTTGCCGGCATCGTTGCCCACAAGGAGCCGGTCGAGCTCGCCATCATGAAGGTCGAGATTTTCCTCGGCGTCTTTATCGGTGCCGTCACCTTCACCGGTTCGGTCGTCGCCTTCGGCAAGCTTGCCGGCAAGGTCGACGGCAAGGCGAAGAAGCTGCCGGGCGGGCATTTCCTCAATGCCGGTGCGGCCATTCTCTCCTTCATGCTGCTGCTCTGCTATTTCGATGGCGGCGGTGCATGGACGCTGATCGTGATGACGCTTCTGGCTTTCTTCATCGGCTATCACCTGATCATGGGCATCGGCGGCGCGACATGCCGGTCGTGGTTTCGATGCTGAACAGCTATTCCGGCTGGGCGGCTGCCGCCATCGGCTTCACGCTCGGCAATGATCTCCTGATCGTCGTCGGTGCGCTGGTCGGTTCTTCGGGCGCGATCCTCTCCTACATCATGTGCAAGGCGATGAACCGCTCCTTCGTCTCGGTCATCCTCGGCGGCTTCGGCGGCGCCAAGGGTCCGGCGATGGAAATCTCCGGCGAGCAGGTGGCAATCGATGCCGATGGCGTTGCCGCAGCGCTCAACGATGCCGATAGCGTCGTCATCGTTCCGGGTTACGGCATGGCCGTTGCCCAGGCACAGCAGCCGGTTGCGGAACTCACCCGCAAGCTGCGTGCTGCCGGTAAGGAAGTGCGCTTCGCCATCCATCCGGTCGCGGCCGTCTGCCGGGCCACATGAACGTGCTCCTGGCGGAAGCCAAGGTGCCTTACGATATCGTTCTGGAAATGGACGAGATCAACGACGATTTCCCGCAGACCGACGTCGTCATCGTCATCGGCTCCAACGACATCGTCAATCCGGCCGCGCAGGAAGATCCGAACTCGCCGATCGCCGGCATGCCGGTTCTGGAAGTGTGGAAGGCCAAGCAGGTCTTCGTCTCCAAGCGCGGCCAGGGCACCGGCTATTCCGGCATCGAGAACCCGCTGTTCTACAAGGACAATACGCGGATGTTCTACGGTGATGCCAAGGCCAGCATCAGCGAGCTTCTGCCGAAGATCGCGTAATGAAATCAAGCCGGACGATCTTACGATCGCCCGGCTTTTTCGTAGAAAGTTGCTGGCCGGTTTTCGTTACAGGATGTCGCTGTAATAGCGGCTGAAATCCGGGCTTTCGGGCACGACGACACCCTTGCCGTCCTTCAATATGCCCGACTGGAAGAGATAGGCGCTGATCGCCGCCATCTTGGCCGGGTCGATCTTGCCGACCGTGCCATCCACCCTTGCAAAATAATGTCCGTCGATCAGCGACTGAAGCGAGGCGCGGACGAATTTCCGATCCGTCAAGGCATCCTTGTTTGCGGCAATCAGAAGATCGGTCGCCTCATCGGGATGCTCCACCGCAAACCGGTAGCCGCGCTGCGTTGCCGCCGCGAAGGCCTTTGCCACCTCGGGCTTTTTCGCCAGATAGGCGCTGCTCGTGCCAAGCAGGGTCGTATGCTCGTCCGGCACGCCGTAATCCGCATAGCGAAACGCGCGCTGCCTAACGCCGTCGAGTTCGGCGCGCACGCCTTCCCAGGTATAGACTTCAAGGGTGAAATCCACCTGTCCGGCATCAAGGGCCTGATAGGCGGAGGTGCCGAGCGTTACCGTCTGAAACTCGCCCTTGCCGCCGTCGTTGCGGATGATCGAGCGGATCAGCGCATTTTCCCAGGCCGAGCCGAAACCGCCATAGATCTTGCCATCGAGATCCTTCGGCCGCTGGATATCCTTGCGCCCGTCCTTGAAGACGACACGGCCCGTCTCGGTCTGGACGATGGCATAAGCGGCCACGAGGTCGGCGCCGGCCGTGCGTTGGGTGAAAAGGCCGATCGAGCCCATGACGCCAAAATCCGCCACATGATTGGCGACCAGCGTCGAGGCAGAGGTGTCCGTATAGGGCAGGATCTGAACGTCGAGACCGGCGTCGCGATAGAAACCCTTATCGCGGGCGATGAAGAGGCCGATGTGGTTGGTGTTCGGCGTCCAGTCCAGGGCGACGCTCACCTTCTCGCCATCGGCGGCGTGGCCAGCCGGGGCCGCAAGTGTAAGGGCTGCCAGCGAGAGAAGGGCGTGGCGTCGGGTGACTGAGAGCGGGGTCATGGCGTGGGTTCCTCCTGAAACGAAAACAAGGTGTCGAGAATATCGGTCTCGATCGCTGCGGCGTCGGCGCGGATGGCGGGGTCGGCGAGCCTCGGGCGTGGCAGGTCGATCGGGATTTCCCGTATGACCCGTGCCGGCCGAGGCGAGAGGATGTAGATCCGGTCCGACAGCATCACCGCCTCGCGCACGTCATGGGTCACGAGCAGCGCCGTCCAGCTATGGCCCTGCCACATGGTTTCCAGCCACGCCTGCATGCGGCTGCGGGTGAGGGCGTCGAGTGCGCCGAATGGTTCGTCGAGCAGAAGGATCGGCCGGTCCTGCACGATGGTGCGCAGGAGTGCCGCCCGCTGCCGCATGCCGCCTGAAAGCGCTGCAGGATAGTGCCGCTCGAAGCCGGCAAGGCCGAACTCGGCAAAAAGCGGAGCGACCTTGGCGCGGGCGTCGGCGCGGGGCATGCCCTGAACCTCAAGTCCGAGCGTGCAATTGTCTCTGATCCGCCGCCACGGCATCAGGGCATCCCGTTGCGGCATGAAAGCGAAAGGCCTGTCCTCGGGCGCAATCTTCCGGTCGTCGAGGCGGATCTCGCCGCTCTGAGGAGAGGCGGCTCCGGTCAGGATACGGAACAGCGTCGATTTTCCCGCTCCCGACGGGCCGAGAATGGAGACGAATTCGCCGGGACGCACCGCGAGCGAGATATCCTCCAGAACCGGCATGTCTCCATAAGAGAGGCTGATCCGATCCAGCCGAAGGCGATCCGTTGGGCGATGTGGGGTGCTCATCGCTTGGCCTCGTTTGCTGCCGGCGCGGCGTTGTCCAAGGCATGGCAAGCCGCTGGAGGAGGACCGTCATGCCGAAGAGGAAAAGTGTCAGGAGCGAACTGACGAGGACGGCGGCAAGCACCAGATCGGGGCGGAAATTGTTCTTGGCGCTCAGGATATAGATCCCGAGGCCGCTGGCCGCGCCGGCATATTCGGCAAAGATCGCGCCGACCACGGCATAGGTGATCGAGGCGCGCAGTCCTGCGAAGAAATAGGGCAGGGCCGAGGGCAGGCGGGCGGCGAAGAAACGCTTCAGCCGCGAAGCGCCCATGGAGGCGAGCAGTTCCTCGATTTCACGCTCCGTCGCCGCATAACCCTCGACCAGTGCCACCAGCATCGGGAAAAAGGTCACGAGCGCCACGAGCAGGATCTTCGGCAGGAGGCCGAAACCGAACCAGAGAACCACCAGCGGCGCAATGGCGACGAGCGGCAGCGTCTGGCTGGCAATGAAGACGGGAAACAGCGCCCGCCGCAGCAGCGGCGAAAAATCGACGATGACCGACAGTGTGAAGGCAATGATCAGCGAGCAGCCGAAACCGGCAAGTGTGGCGGCAAGCGTCGGCACCGTGTTGCGCCAGAGCGCATCGCGATTGAGCCATGCCTGCAGCACGACATCGGAAGGGGCCGGCAGGGTGGTGGCCGAGATGTCGGAAATTCGGACATAGGTCTCCCAGAGGCCGAAGATCGCAAGCACGGCGATGACGGCGGGGAGGTGGCGGCAGGCACGCAGGTAGATCCGCGCATTTCGCCCTGATGACGTGTTGCTGGACATGGTCCGTCCGTCGGAAAAGCGCGTCAGATCGAGGAAGGGCTGTTGGCCGAAACCGTCAGGTCGATCGTCACATGGCCCTGTGGCGGCCCGAAACGCACGAAGGCCTCGCCGACCGTGGCGAAGACGGGAGCGGCATCGCCGCGCAGTTTCGTGCAGAAATTCTTCGAGCGGTCGAAGACGCCCGACGATTTGATGAAGTCGATGCAGCCATAGATCTCGTCCATGTGCTGGCCGATGCCGAGCGTATAGAGCGAAAACTGTGCGGCAACCGGCTGGCCGCTCTGGCCAATGGACGAGACGGCCGCCAGTGCCTGCGCCTTGCGCTCGTCCAGCGGTGCAAGCGGACCGTTCATCTCCGGCACGGCGCAGATCGGGTCATCCGGTTCGCCGGGGCATCCTCGGGAGATCGTCGCATGCAGCACGCAATGCTTGCCGGTTTTGGCGGCGGCAACGAAAAGCGCCTGCATGGCGGCAAACACCACATCCGGCGTGCCGACGATCAGGGTCGATACGTCATCCGTCTCTATCCGCAACCGTTCGCGATACGGATCGAGTGCGCCGAGTGCGCTGGTGATCACGCCGACGAAATCGTCGGACATCGGGTAAAGGGAAATCTGTGCGCCGGAAAACATCGCTTAACCTCGCTCCGCTGGCATTATCCAGATCAGCTTGAGGGTCCATGATCATGTCGATCATATCTCAGCCCCGGCCTTACGGAGCACCCCTGTTCGGCCAGTCTTGTAGTGCAGCGTCCGGCCGGAGCGCAAGTACCCCACCGGCGGGGAAGTGAAAAAATGTCGCAGCCTGACCGTGCCACGTCGCGATCACTGTGCGGCGGAAAGGTCACGCCGGCTGTGTTCCCGGATGCTGCGGTCATCGCAGGAAAGCTCCGCAGGGTTGCGATTAAGCTTTCATTAACCGCAGAAGATTAAAAATTGACGGGATTGAAGGGTATTTTGTGCCTCGCCGCGATCCTTGAGAAGATCCAATAATGTCAATTATTTACTCTGCCCTTCGCAATAGCGGCCGGCTCATCCGTATCGCATCGAGCACCCGTGTGCCGCCTTCAAGGGCGCGCGTGCAGGGTAAGGCGAAGCGCACGCGGTCGCGACTTATCATCCTTTCCGGTGTATTCGGCCTCGCCTACTGCGCGCTTGTCGGCAAGCTCACCTATTACGGCATCAACGAGGAAGACGTTACGGCGTCCATCCCTTCCAATCCTGTGGTGGCGTCCAGACCGGACATTACCGATCGCAACGGCGAATTGCTCGCGACCGATGTGCATACCGTATCGATGTTCGCCGAGCCCTATCGCGTTGTCGACGTGGACGAGGCTGTCGAGAAGATTGCCGGGCTTTTCCCGGATCTCAACCGCAAGGCGCTCTACAAGAAGCTGGCCGATCGCCGGCAGAAATTTGTCTGGCTTCGCCGCCAGCTGACGCCGAAGCAGCAGAGCGAAGTGCTGGCTCTCGGCATTCCCGCCATCGGCTTCCGGCCCGAAGTGAAGCGGTTCTATCCTGATGGCGCGACGGCGGCGCATGTCCTCGGTTATGTCGATATCGACAACCATGGCGTGGCAGGCATGGAAAAATATCTCGACATGCAGGGCCTGTCCGATCTCGCCTCGCTCGGCATGACCACCGACAGCGCGCTGAAACCGGTCCGCCTGTCGATCGATATCCGGGTGCAGAATGTCGTGCACGAGGTCGTGCAGAATGCCATCAGCCAGATGAAGAGCAAGGATGCCGGTGCCGTCGTCCTCGACATTCATACCGGCGAGGTGCTGGCGATGGCCTCGGCACCGGATTTCGATCCGAACGACCCGCAGGCCGGTGGCGGCGAGGGCTGGCTGAACCGCGTCTCGAACGGCACGTTCGAAATGGGCTCTGTCTTCAAGACCTTCTCGATGGCCATGGCGCTCGACAGTGGCGACGTAAAGCTCACCGACACATTCGATGCGTCAGCGCCGCTCCACTATGGTGGCTTTACCATTCATGACGATAGCGACGTGCCGCGCCGCGTGTTGACCGTGCCGGAAATTTTCCGCTACTCGTCCAACGTCGGCACCGCCAAGATGATGGATACCGTGGGCATGGATGCCCAGAAGGCATACCTCACCAAGTTCGGCCTCTTGACGCGGCTCGATACCGAATTGCCGGAAGTGAAGACGCCGAGCCAGCCGAAGGTCTGGAAGAAGATCAACTCGATCACGATCTCCTTCGGTCACGGTGTCGCGACCACGCCGCTGCAGACGGCGGTTGCCGGTGCCGGCCTTGTCAATGGCGGCGAGTTGATCGAGCCCACCTTCCTCCCTCGTAATGCCGACGATGCCGAAAAGACGGCCGTCCGCATCGTCAAGCCGGCAACCAGCGACAAGATCCGCGCGCTCTTCAAGCTCAATGGCGAAACGGGCTCGGGCGTCAGCGCCGACGTGGTCGGCTTCCATGTGGGCGGCAAGACCGGCACGGCCAACAAGGTCATCCACGGGGTCTATTCGCACAAGCTGAGCTTCAACTCCTATCTCGCGGCTTTCCCGATCAACAATCCCCAGTATGTCATCCTGTCCTTCTGTGACGAGCCGTTGACCGGCTACAAGGGGCCGAGCACGTTTGCGACCAACACGGCTGCGCCGATGGTGAAGGATATCGTGTCGCGGGTTGCCCCGATGTTGAGCGTGAAGCCGGATTTCGGTCCGATGGAAGTGGCAAACTACTGAGGCTGGATCGGCGGGATCAGCGAAGGCCGCCGCCGAACAACCGGTTCCAGCTTTCGCCAGCAAGCCCGTTCAGCACACAGTCCCCCGCGAGGAAAGGGGCGCTGATCGTCGGATCCTTGGTATGGATGACGCTTGCCGCATTGGTGGCAAAGACCATCTGGCGGCTGGTCGATGCCTGGATCAGCCAGGGCTGGCTGCGCCCACGCAATCCAGCAGCGCCGCGCTCATAGGCATCCGCAAACAGGCGATCGAGGATCGTGCCGCCGTGGCCCGGCATCGTGACGATCTGCAGGACGCGGCCGATCTCGCCCGGACGGACGTGATAGAGGAAGCCACCCAGAGCCTCGCCCGAACGCGTGCGAACGATTGCGATGACCGGTTCGCCATAGGCCGGCTTGCTCCTCGCCGTGGAAAGCACATGGTCGAGATAGCCGTTTTCCCAGTCCGGCCGGGCCGTTACGGCATCGCTTGCGCGCCGCATCAGGGCGGCAAATTCGTCCATGCCGGCCTCGGCCGTGACAAGGCCCGCAGGTGCCGGTTCAGGCACCAGTGCTGCAAGCGTGGAGCCTTTGCGGCCGCGGCCGAGCAGGCGGTCCGTGAAGCGGGTGAGGGGGGCGAGATGGCGCAGTGCGGGCAGTTTGCGATTGGCAAGCGCATGGGCAAAGCCGGCCGGTTGCAGCACGCGAAACCAGTCGAGACTATGTCCGGCAATCACGCTGCCGCGCAGCCTCGTCCACATTGCCTGGGTCACGGCAATCGCCGTCTCGCTCATCGACACATCCTGCGGGCCTGCGAGAAAGGCCTTGAGCAGACGCGCGCCTGCCATCGGATCGCGTTCTTCCTCCCGGCTCATCAGCGCGCCGCAGAACGCGGCCCGCACCGGCCGGTCGCCGATCCGGTAGGGCACGGTATGAACACCAACGAAGCCTGTGACCCGACCATCGCCATCCGTATGGACCAGCGAGTTTATCTCGGGATCACGGAATGGCCCATCGAGATAGAAGGAGCGGAAATAGTCGGTCAGTGCGGGCGATGGTGCGCTCGTCCGGTGGAGCAGCGTTCGTCCGTAGAGTGCTGTAACCTGCTCGACATCCGCCGCGCCGAAGGGGCGAACAAGGCTCACGCGCTTCTCCCGATATAGCGCGCCACCGCAACCCGCGGCGTCCCTTCATCATTGCTGACGAGCTCGACCGGCGAAAACACGCCGGTGCGAGCGACGAGCGACGATGCCTGTCGTTCCTGGCCGGCACCGAATTCAAAGGCTAGAGAACCGCCGGGTGTCAGGTGTGCCGGTGCCTCGCGCACCAGCCGCTGCAGGATCGAAATGCCGTAGGGGCCGCCGTCGAATGCCTCGCGCGGCTCGGCTTCGAGAAGATGTGCGCTTTCACCGGCAAGTTTGCCTGTCGAAATATAGGGTGGATTGCAGACGACGAGATTGGCGCGTCCGGCGATCTCATCACCTTCGAGTGCTGCGAAAAGGTCGCCCTGCCGGATTGTCACCCGTTGCGACAGTCCGAGGCGCTCGACGTTGAGCCGGGCAGTCCGGACGGCTCCGTCCGTCAGGTCAGCCGCGTAGAGCCGGGCATCAGGGACGGCAGACGCCAGCGCGCAGGCGAGATTGCCCGAACCGCAGCACATGTCGATGACGAGGGGAGAGCGAATGCCGGCCTTCTGCAATATCGAGAGGGCGGTGCGGCCGAGAAGCTCGGTTTCGCTGCGCGGAGCAAGCACATCGCCGTCAAGAGCAAGGTCGAGCCCCATGAACCGATAGGATGTCTGCAAGATAGCCGTGCCCCGCTGATGTCTCACCGGATAAAGAGCACGAGAATTCTTACCAAAAGGACCAATAGTTCCATAGAATTGCATCCTCGCCCGCCGATAGGGCAGGCGAGGACGTGATCAACGGGTATCAGACGGCGCCGCGGGTCTCGACATAGAGCGTATAGACCGAATGGCTGCTGGCCATGTAGAGGCGGTTCTTCTTCACGCCACCGAAAACGAGGTTCGGGCAACGCTCCGGCAGGCGGATGAAGCCGATGGCCTTGCCGGCGGAGTTGAAGACCTTCACGCCATCGAGATCTTCAGGCTTTGCGCCGGCGGCACCATTGCTGCCCCAGCCGCACCAAATATTGCCGTCCACATCGACCTTGATGCCGTCGAGGCCGCCATTGTCGTCGGCCGTCACCAGCGCTGTCTTGTTCGACAGCTTGATGCCGTCGGCACCGACGTCATAGCTCCAGATGATGCGGTAGGGCGCTGCACGACCTTCGACGATGTAGAGCTTCTTCTCGTCCGGGGAGAATGCAAGGCCGTTCGGGCCCTTGAGTTCATCGGTCACGAGGTCGAGCTTGCCATCCGGCGAGATGCGATAGACCGAATGGGGCAGTTCAGGCGTCGCCTTTTCGCCTTCCCACTCGCCGCCGATGCCGAAGGGCGGATCGGTGAACCAGATGGAACCATCCGACTTGCAGATGATATCGTTCGGCGAGTTGAGCTTCTTGCCCTTGTAGCTGTCGGCCAGCACGGTGATGCTGCCGTCATATTCGGTACGGGTCACGCGGCGGGTCAGATGCTCGCAGGAGATCAGCCGGCCCTGGCGGTCGCGGGCATGGCCGTTCGTGTAGTTGGCGTTCTCGCGGTAGACGCTCCAGGTGCCGTTCGCCTCATCATAGCGCATGATGCGGTTGTTCGGGATGTCGCTGACCAGAAGGTAGCGGCCGTCGCCGAACCAGACCGGGCCTTCGAGCCAGCGAGCGCCGGTGGCGACCTGCTCGAGCGTGGAGGAGCTGATGCGGTACTTGGCGAAGCTCGGATCAAGGATCTGGATTGCCGGATCGGGGTAGCGCGCATTCGGCGTGTAGGGGAAGGATTGCGCGGCGCCGGCCTTCGGCAGGATCGCGGTCGCAAGCGCGGCGGCAGAGCCCGCCATCATGGTTCTGCGTGTCGAATTCAATGGAATGCCCTTTGAAAATTTCTTGATGTCATATCACCGGCTCGTCGCAACGAGTGGGCCGCAATCATGGCCCGCGACTTGTTAGCGGATGCAACCGGTTTTTGAAACCGCGACATGCAACTTATGGATTGTAAAATGTTGATTTTTCAGAAAAAGTCCATTATTGCGGCGCAAAATCATTTATGCGTGCATCGCACACAAACTGATACTTATTTAAGTGTTTATTTAAATCTGCGTGGTCTCTTCTGTCTCCAAAGGACATACGATCAGTTGGGATCGGTTGCTGTGCATGACGTGCGAATGTCCGGTGGAAGGCGCTGCCTTCCATAGGTAATTTCCTCTTTCCTAATGTAGGCGCGTTATGCTCAAGAATTGGAAGATCAAGACAAAGGTGCTGACGGCGATTGCCGTGCTCGCCATTATTTCGCTGTCCGGACTGCTCTATGTGACGAGCAAGTTCAACGCGGCGAACGATGCCTACAGTGGTTTCCTGCAGCGCGAAAGCAATGCCGCGACCTTCGGTCCGCGCGGTGCCGCCGGCCTGTGGACGGCCACGACCTGGCTGACGCGCGCCCTCGCACAGGATCCGAAGAGTGCATCCTACAAGGATCTGGCCGGCCGCTTCGACAAGGAATTTTCCGGTGCCCGTGATCGCCTGACGCAGATCCCGACCCTGGTTCCGAGCCGCAAGGCCGCGATCGACGATCTGGTCGCCGATGCTGACGCGCTGAAGGCTGTCGGTGATGAGTTGCTGAAGGCCCATATAGCTGGCGATCAGGCGAAGGTCGACGCGCTCTCCGACAAGCTCGACCAGGCGATCGTTGCCCTCTCGCCGAAGTTCGGCGCCAATAACGGCGCAATGGCGGATATCCTCAACAACGGTGCGAAGAAGCTTTCCGATTCCGTATCGCAGACCATTATGTCCGCGATCATCGGCCTGCTGATCGGTATTGCAGCTGCCGTCGCCGTCGCAATTACCATCACCCACAAGGGTATTACCGCACCGATGGCACGCCTGCGCGAGCGCATGGCATCGCTTGCCAACGGCGAAACCGCAGCGGAAATCCCGGGCCTGGAACGCAAGGACGAAGTCGGCCAGATGGCCGAAGCCGTCGCCGTCTTCCGCGACAATGCGCTGGAGCGCATCCGTCTCGAAGACGAAGCGGATCAGAACCGCAGCCTCTCCGAGCGCGAGCGCATCGAGCGCGAAGCCCAGAAGAACCGCGAAGCAGCCGACGTCAAGTTCGCCGTCGACAATCTCGCGGATGCGCTGAGCCGTCTGGCGGAAGGCGACGTTTCCTACCGCATCGAGAAGCCGTTCACCGCTTCGCTCGATGGCGTCCGCGGCGACTTCAACAATTCTGCCGGCAAGCTGCAGGCAGCCCTCCAGCAGGTTGCAGAAAACGCTCGCGGTATCCATTCGGGCGCCAACGAGATCAAGTCGGCCGCCGACGATCTGGCCAAGCGCACCGAACAGCAGGCCGCAGCAGTGGAAGAAACCGCAGCCGCGCTTGAGGAAATCACCACGACCGTGAAGGATGCCACCAAGCGTGCGCAGGAAGCCGGTTCGCTGGTTGCCCGCACCCGCGCCGGTGCCGAACGTTCGGGCGAAGTCGTCCAGCGGGCCGTCCGCTCGATGGAGCAGATCGAAAAGTCTTCCGGCGAGATCGGCAACATCATCGGTGTTATCGACGAGATTGCCTTCCAGACCAACCTTCTGGCCCTGAATGCCGGTGTCGAGGCAGCGCGCGCCGGTGAGGCAGGCAAGGGCTTTGCCGTCGTCGCACAGGAAGTTCGTGAACTTGCCCAGCGTTCGGCCAATGCCGCCAAGGAAATCAAGGCGCTGATCACCACCTCCAACGATCAGGTGACGGAAGGCGTCCAGCTGGTTGGCGAAACCGGCCGCGCACTCGAAACTATCGTTTCGGAAGTGCAGGAGATCAACCGGCACGTCAACGCGATCGTCGAGAGCGCCCAGGAACAGTCTTCCGGTCTCCAGCAGATCAACACGGCCGTCAACCAGATGGACCAGGATACCCAGAAGAACGCGGCGATGGTCGAAGAGTCGACCGCTGCAAGCCATGGCCTGACGCAGGAAGTTGCTTCGCTCAACAATCTCCTGGCGCAGTTCAAGCTTGGTGGCTCGGGCTATCAGGCCGCCGCAAGGCCGGCCTCCAGCCGCGACACGCCGGCTGCCTCGCCTGCAAGGGCGCTCGGCGGGCGCGTCGCAAGAGCCTTCTCCGGCAATGCCGCCATTGCCAGCCAGACGGCCGACTGGCAGGAATTCTGATAGACAAATCAATCGGGGCGGCTTCGGCCGCCCCGATCATTTCCGGTCGGAATATCGGCCGCAGTCTTGCATCGAAGCGGCAGGTCTCTATGTGTCCCATTCGTGAAATAGGGAGATGAACATGGAACGCAGCGGAGATGAGGCGATGGTGCAACCGGGCACCGATCCGAAGGATACCGCCATCGATGCCGTTTCGGCTGAAGAGCAACTCGGCGATATCGTCCGTCAGCTCGCAGACCTGGCAGACCAGGCCCGTCTTCTCTCTCTGGAGCCGCTGGAGGGCCAGTCGTCACCCGACGAGTGAGTGGTCTGCACAGCGATCCGCCGCTCGCGTCGCTGTTTAACATCGCGGGAAAAGCCACAGCGCGAATTTACAATCCTCGATGACAATGTCATGCTCTAATCAACCCGTTGTGGTTGAGGAGAGAGCCATGCGACGTCAGGGAAGGCATCTCGATGTTCAACAGGGCCGGATGAGGCATGAAGGCCGCATGGCCATCTCTATCTGTCTTTACGGTTTGTCGCTGATGGCGGTCATGGCCTATATCTGGGTAAACCCGCCGCATAAGCGTATCGATGGCAGCATCAATCCTGACGCGATCCGTCTGGCAAACGATGCAAGCTACGCCAACTGAGCGCTGATTTTTCCAGAAATTTCCGTAGCCCGTGACCTGTCCTGCCACAGCATGGGGGATTAAGGAGCATGACGGGCGAACTAGCCTGCTTCTGCAGGCAGTCAGGCATGGTGGCGGGCCACCATGCCTGTGCGTCATGCGCCTTTGCTCGGCTCAGCCGAAGACTGCGAAACGCGATTCGTCGTCGATAAAGGTCTTTTCCGAGAACGGTGCCTCGTTGGAGCCGAAGGGCATCTGGGCCAAAAGCTTCCAGCTCTTCGACAGGCCGAAGGTTTCGGCGATCTCAGCGTCGATCAGCGGATTGTAATGCTGCAGGCTGGCGCCGATACCAGCGTTCGCAAGAGCCGACCATACGGCAAACTGTGCCATGCCCGCCGAGTGATCGGAGAAGATCGGGAAGTTGGCGGCGTAAAGCGGGAACTTTTCCTGCAGGTTCGCGATGGTGTCCTGATCTTCGAAGAACAGAACCGTGCCGGCACCTGCTGCAAACGAGTTCATCTTGGCTTCGGTCGAGGCAAAGGCATCCGCTGGCACCATTGCGCGCAGGGTTTCCTTGGTGATCGACCAGACCTTCTCGCTCTGTTCGCCGAACAGAATGACGGCGCGCGAGCTCTGCGAGTTGAAGGAGGAGGGCGCCAGCCGGACGGCTTCCTTGATGAGCTTGGTCACGTCTTCCTTGGAGATCGGCAGGTTCTTGCCCAAGGCATACTGAGTACGGCGCAGGCTGATGGCCTTGATGAAATCGTTGCTCATTATATCGCTTTCTAGGCTGCTTGATATTCTGGTTGGCCGGCGGGAGGTGATGCGTGCGGGATCATATGGGTCCACGACGCATGGTGCCGGTGCAGCATATATCCTGCATCGCACAAAGCGCGTCCAGCGCGGATATGTCGGATCCGACCGCATTCTTCGGCGAGGGGCAGGGGAGGACCGCCTGTCCTTGCATAGTGATCATGCCCGCCTGCTGTGCCGGCGGCGTCGCGGCATGACGGGCCTGTCAAAACACTTGAAACAATGCCAGACTGCCGCACGTCAAAGCCTACATTCGAATATCCTCCCTAAGTCATGTGGCGGGTTGCGAGGTCCGCCAAAGCGGCGCGTTTGTTCAAGAGATTTTGCGCGGCACGGGCTAGTGTCGCATCGTCAGAAGCGAAGATTCGAAAGGCGGAAGTGCGTGTTCAGGTTTGCCGCGTGGCTACACCAGCTGAGGGCAGGCACCGGCAGTGACGGCGAGCCTCGCCGTCATTTTTATCAGGATGACGAGCCCTACGATTATCCGGAGGCGGAAAAGCCCCTGATACCGGGCGCGCCGGGCTTTCCCGACCATCCGCCACGCCGCCGTGTCATCTATGCACTGACGTCCTGTCTTGTCGCCATGACCGGGGCATTGGGAAATGCAATCGTCGCTGCCAATCTGCCCTATCTTCAGGGTGCGCTTGGACTGGATCTGAGCGAGATTGCCTGGCTGCCGGTCGCCTATCTGTCCACCAATGCGATCACCGGCTGCATTCTGGTGAAATATCGCCAGCAATTCGGCGTCCGCTCCTTCTGCATGATTTTTCTGGCGCTTCAGGCCCTTCTCATCGGGGCGCATCTGCTGGTCCAGGGGCTCGAAGGCGCCATCCTCGTGCGCGCGGCAAGCGGCATATGCGCCTCGGCGCTCACCACGCTCGGGGTCTTTTACATGATCCAGGCCCTGCCGACCGCCTACCGGCTCAAGGCCGTCACGATCGGCATCGGCCTGCCGCAGCTCGCCCTGCCGCTCGCCTGGCTCTTCCCGAAGGATTTTCTCGCTTTCGGCAACTGGAACGGCCTCTATCTCTTCGAGCTCGGCCTGTCTCTGATACGCTCGCGGTCGTGGCGCTGGTCCGTCTGCCACCGACGGCGCGTTTCCGCACCTTCGAGCCGCTCGATGGGTTGAGCTTCGCTCTTTATGCGGTCGGCTTTGCGCTTTTCAGTGCCGCCATCGGCCTTGGCAGCTATCTGTGGTGGACGAACACGCCGTGGATCGCCTGGTGTCTGATCGGGGCCTTGCCCTGTTTCGCTCTTGTCATCTGTATCGAGTATGTCCGCGAGCGTCCGCTGATCGACGTGCGATGGCTGACGGCGGCGACATTCGTGCGCTGGGCGACGATCGCCATCATCTGTCGGTTCGTCCAGTCGGAGCAATCCGTCGGCGTCATGACGATGCTGCGTGATTTCGGCCTTGCCAATGATGATATCCGGCCGTTGTCGCTGGCGATACTCGGTGGAGCGATCGCGGGCCTTGCGGTCAGCGCCTGGCTGGTCACGCCGGCACGGCTGATCTGGCTCGTGCTCGCGTCGCTTCTGCTTGCGGCCTGCGCCGCCTATCTCAACAGTTTTTCAAGCACGCTGACGCGGGTGCCGCAGGTCATCGTCAGCCAGGCGATGATGGGCATGGCGGGAGCCATGTTCATCGGCCCGTCCTTCATCTTCGGCCTTGGCCGGGTGCTGGCCGAACGCGGCGTGCGCATGACGAGTTTCATCGCGCTTTTCGGTATCACGCAGTCGGTGGGCACGCTTGTCGGCAATGCCTTCACCCAGACCTATCTCTACCACGCACAGCAATATCATCTGGCGGATCTGGCGGCGCAGACGGAGCGTTCCGATACGACGGTCTCGGCACTGACGACGACGCTCTCGTCGCAATATCTGTCGGTGCTGACCGACCCCGCCCTCAGGGCTGCCGAAGGGGTTCAGGCACTCTCGCAGCAGGTTGTGCTCAATGCGCGGGTGGCCGCTTATAACGACGTATTCCTCGCCATATCCGCCATTGCGGCATTCGGCGCCCTGATCCTCCTCTGCTTCATGGCGGCGGGCCGGATCCGTGTATTCCTAGATCAGCGCTTCGGGAGAACGACATCATGACAAACACCGCACCGGCCGAGGCGCGACCACGGAAAGGAAGCCCTGGCATCCGCCACCAAGCAGTATCTTCTCGCTTGCCCTGGCTGTCATTGTGGTGGCCGGCGGCATTCTGGCCATTCTTGCCGCATGGCAGCTGCCGCCCTTTGGCACGGCTGTCGTTGCGACAGACAACGCCTATGTGCGTGGCCGCACGACCGTTATCAGCCCGCAGGTCAGCGGCTATGTCAGCAAGATCGTCGCCAAGGACTATCAGGTGGTCGGCGAGAACGAGACGCTGCTGACCATCGATGACCGCGTCTACCGGGCACAGGTGGCGCAGGCGCAGGCGAGCCTCGATCTGGCGCTGGCCAATCTTGCCAACAATACCCAGACGATCGCCCAGCGGCGTTCCGATATCGTGACTGCCGAAGCAAAGATCGCCGCGCGCGCGCGAAGTGGCGAAGGCGGATGCGGATCTGAAACGTGCCGTGCAGCTTGCCGCACAGGGGTCAGGTTCGGTGAGCGGCGAGGATTCGGCGCGCGCCGCGCAGAATACCGCTGCTGCCGATCTTCTCGTTGCACAGGCAGGTCGCGACAGCGCGCTCCAGGCCGAAAAGGCGGCGGAGGTGAATGACAAGGCCCTTCAGGCCAATGTCGAAAGCGCCAGGGCGCAATTGCAGATGGCGCAGATCAATCTTGGCTATACGACCGTTACCGCACCTGAAGCCGGCAAGCTGAGCGATATCGGCGCAAGGCGGGGACAATATGTGACGAGCGGCAGCCAGCTGGTGTTCCTCGTGCCCGGTGCACGCTGGGTCATTGCCAATTTCAAGGAAGCGCAGACGGCGGCCATCCGGCCGGGCCAGCGCGCCTGGTTCTTTGTCGATGCGCTTGCCGGCGAGAGGTTCAACGGCACGGTGGAAGATGTCTCGCCGGCTGCCGGTTCGGAGTTCTCGGTGCTACGCACCGATAACGCGATCGGCAACTTCACCAAGATCCCCCAGCGGATCGCGGTCAGAATAGCCATCGACCCGGATCAGAAGGATATTGACCGGCTGGGGCCGGGCATGTCCGTGGAGGCGCATGTCGATACTGCATCCGCCAAGGTCGGCGAATAATTTAACGTTTGCGATAAGGCGAGAGCCGAAACAGGGGGAGGCGGGGCTCATCAAGGGCGCTCGCCTTCCTGTCGTCGAGATAATCATCAATGCCGGGCCTTGTCGCGGGTATCGTGGCAAAGGCGCAATGCCCCGTCCGAGAGGCTGGGAGCCATCATTTCAGGGCCATGCGAACGCAACCCGCGGGCAGGCTTAGGACTTGCGGCCCGCCCGCCGCCTGCGCCGGCCTCACCCTTTCCCTCATGCGCCCACCTGATCGGCGATTTTCCAGAACGAGCCCGCCATGCGGGTGCCGCCGCTGCGCGGCCTTCTTTGAAAAGGGGGGGGCTTGGCTGCCGTGATGCCGGGGCAGCACTGCCTATTGCGCGAGGCGCCGACCATGTCCGCGTCTCCGTGGGTCAATACGGCATGCAGCACAACCATACTTATGTATGGTTGCATGAGACATAAGACTATCCAAGCTTAACTCACAGTAGAGTTTCGCGGCCCCGCCTACCCCTGCACTATCGGCCTCAGAAATTGCTTCACCAGCTTCAAGGAGACCGACGATGCCCCCTCAGATAGCCGTCCTCGACCGTTACGCCCTTCCTGCCCCGGCCGTTATGGCTGCCGGTGAAGCGAGCCTTGCGCGCTCGGCCGATGTTGTCGAACTGTTGATGCGCTCTGCACAGCGCTCGCCCGGGAACGACATCGAAGAGCAGGTCGCGGTGAAAAGACCGATGCAGGTCTCGGACCAGTCCGCTGGCGCTGCACCGGTTCAGGTCATTGCCGGTGGTCTCGCCCCCTGGCAGATCAAGCGGTTGAAATCCCATATCGATGCGCGGATCACCGAAAGGCTGTGCCTCGACGATCTCTCGGCTCTGGTGAAACTCAGCACCAGCTATTTCTCGGCCGCCTTCAAGCGCAGCTTCGGTGTGCCGCCGCATAATTACATCGTTGCCCGCCGTGTCGAGTTCGCCAAGCGCCAGATCCTTGGTGGCGATGTGCCACTCTGCAGGGTCGCCCTGGATTGCGGTCTGGCGGATCAGGCGCATCTGACCCGCGTCTTCCGCCGCGTGACAGGAACCACGCCGAGCGCCTGGCGCCGGGAAAATCTCGGCCGCGGCGCTTCGCTCGAGATGGCCTGACGAGTGACGCTGGAGGGGTGCACTGATCTGCGCTTCTCCTCTCATCACCCCGTTCAGGGCAGCCGGGCCTTGAGTGCGGCAATGAAGACCCGCACTTTCGGCAGGACAAGCCGTGTTGTCGGATAGACCGCCCAGATGGCGATGGCTTCCGGTCTTGCAGAGATCAGCGGAATTTCGACAAGGCGGCCTGCCTCTATGTCTTCACGGACATTCCAGAGGGAAAGAAGGGCAATGCCGCAGCCGGCCACGCAGGCTGCGTGGCAACCTGCAATGTTGCTGCTGGTGAAACGCACATTGAGCCGGACGGCGCGCTCCGAAACACCGCCATCCTCCGCGTCCTCCTCAAACGTCCAGTGCGTTGCGCCTCGAAGAGGCAGGCAGTCATGGTTTGCCAGATCATCGATGGATCGCGGCGTGCCGCGTTCGGCGAGATAGTGCGGACTTGCGACCAGCATGCGGGGATTATCGGCCAGTTTCTGGGCAATCAGGCTGCTGTCGCGCAGCCGGCTGATGCGGATCGCGAGATCCGTCCCGGTGGCGACCAGATCCGGCAGATTGTCGTTGAGATCGAGTGAAATCCTCAGCTCCGGATTGTCTCGCAGAAGATCGGGAATGATCGGCGCGGCGAACCGCACCCCGAAGGAAACAGGCATGGATACCCTGAGCAGGCCGGCAGCGCCACGATCCCGCGAGCGCAGCCTGGCCATCGCCTCCGCCTCGTTATCCACCAGAGCCTGCGCGTAGGGAAGGAAGGTTTCGCCCTCCGGCGTCAATGCCAGCGAGCGGGTCGTGCGGTGCAGGAGCCTGACGCCCATTGCCTCCTCCAGCGAGGCGAGCTTCCGGCTTGCTGCCATTGCTCCAAGCCCCAGCCGGCGGCCAGCTTCGGCAAGGCTGCCGGCATGCACCGCTGTGGTGAAGACCCGTATGTCATCAATGTCCATTATATCGAATACCGTTATAGTGGCTGAACATCCAAGATGACTAAATCGAATAGCGATAAAAATCTACATAGATCTCGATCAATCGGCGCCCTGATGGCGCCAGAACCAACAAGGTGATCATCATGGATATGAATTCGCAACACAGGTCGGCTGCGGCCACCGGCCTCGGCGGCCGGCGCTGTTCGCCATGGCGGCCGCAAGCGGTATCGCGGTGGCCAACATTTATTACAATCAGCCCATGCTCGGCATCATGGAACGGGATTTTCCAGGTCAGCCGATCACCGGCTTCATTCCGACGGCGACCCAGCTGGGCTACGCGTTCGGCCTGTTCTTCGTGCTGCCGCTCGGGGATATCGTGCACCGCCGCAAGCTTATCATCAGCCAGTTCCTCATTCTGGCCGTCGCTCTCGTCCTCGCAGCACTGGCACCGACCGCTTGGAGCCTGATCGCAGCCTCGCTTGTCGTTGGAGCCAGTGCCACCGTCGCCCAGCAGATCGTGCCCTATGCGGCCTCGCTCGCAGAGCCGGAAAAGCGCGGAGCGACGATCGGTACTGTCATGGCCGGTGTTCTGTCCGGCATTCTCTTCTCGCGGACGCTTTCGGGTTTCGTCGGAGAGCATTTCGGCTGGCGTGACATGTTCTGGCTCGGCGTGCCGATGGCGCTTGCTGCTTCAGCACTGATGTATGCGGTTCTCCCGGATCATGCGCCCGTATCGCGCATGGCTTACAGGCATGCCCTGCGCTCGCTTGCCCATCTGTGGAAAGGCCATCCGGCGCTTCGTTCGGCTGCCCTGATGCAGGCAGCGCTGTTCGGCTCGTTCACCGTTTTCTGGACCGTGCTTGCGCTCTATCTCGCGACGCCGAAATTCGGCCTTGGTGCAGATGTTGCCGGCCTCTTCGGCGTTGTCGGTGCCGTGGGCGTGTTCGCTGCGCCGCTTGCCGGCAAGGTGGCTGACCGCAAGGGGCCATATTTCGTCGTCTGGCTCGGGACTATCCTGACCATTGCCGCCTGGGTCATGTTCGGCTTCTGGAGTTCGCTGGTTGCGCTTGTCATCGGGGTCATCATTCTCGATTTCGGCATCCAGAGCGCTCTCGTGTCGAACCAGCACATCGTCTACGCGCTTGATCCCGGCGCCCGCAGCCGGCTCAACACGATCTTCATGACGGCGATGTTCCTCGGCGGTGCCGCCGGCGCTGCCCTGGCCTCGGCGGCATGGACCTATGAAGGCTGGGTTGGCGTTACGGCCCTTGGTGGTGCGCTTGGTATCGTCGCGCTCGCGATCCGTGGCTTCGAACATCGCCGCCCGAAGGCCGAAGCGGCTCATTGAGGAGAGAGGCAATGAAACCGCTCCGTATCCGCATCGTCGGCGGCTCGCTTGCCGGGCTCTTTGCCGCCATTCTGCTTGGCCGCGATGGTCATGACGTGAAGATCTACGAAAGATCCTCTTCCGGTTTTGCCGGAAGAGGGGCCGGCCTCGTGCCGCAGCAGGAGGTTTTCCATATGCTGCGTGAAATCGGCGTCGAGCATCTGGCAAGCTTCGGTGTCGTCGCCGAGGACCGCATCTATCTCGACCGGTCGGGCGAGGTCGCCCGCCGCATGCACATGCCGCAGATGCAGATCTCCTGGGATGTGCTTTATGCCTCGGCTGCCGAACGGCTCGAGGCGGGGCGCTATGTTCTCGGGCGCAAGGTGCGCGAGGTTCACGAGGCGCAGGACGTGTCCGTGCTGCACTTCAGCGACGGATCGACGGAGGAGGCGGATCTCGTGATCGGCGCGGATGGCGTCGGCTCCGTCGTTCGCGGTGCGATCAATCGCATCACGGCAAGCAGCTATGCCGGCTATGTCGCCTGGAGAGGCCTGATCCCGGAACGTTTGCTTCCGCCGGCAGCCTCGCTTCTGTCGGGCACGTTCTCGTTTTACGTCGCGCGGGGCAATCATGCGCTTGGTTATCTCGTGCCGGGGTCAGCGGGCGAAATCGCCAAAGGCGCGCGGCGCTACAACTGGGTCTGGTATCGCTTCATCGATCCTGCGGATCTGGCCGCGGCGTTTACCGGAACGTCGGGCGAGACCTATCGATTTTCGCTGCCGCGCGGCGAAGTGCCGGAGGAGCGGCGCAGTCTGCTGGTGGCCGATGCCGAACGGTTCCTGCCACCGCAGTTTGCTGCTGCCATCGCCGCCGAGCGCACGCCCTCGGCGCAGGGCATTTTCGATTACGAGGCCGAGAATATGGTTGGTCGTACCACGGCCCTGATTGGCGACGCGGCCTTTGTCGTCAGGCCGCATACGGCCATGGGTGTTTCAAAGGCGGCCGGCGATGTTCTGTCGATGCGGGATCATCTCCGGCGCGGCAATGATCTGGCCGAGGCGCTGCGTCTCTATCAGGCAGACCGGATCGCGGTCGGGCGCGAAATTGCCGCCTATGGGCGGCAATTGGCGGCTTCATCGCTGTAACGGGCGGGAGGGCAGCAGTTACCTGCTCTCCCCCCGCCCGGGAAAACATCAGGCGTTCCGGACCGTCAGCAGCCGAAGCGCATTGATCGTCACCAGCACGGTCGCGCCGGTATCGGCCAGAATGGCCGGCCAGAGACCGGTTATGCCGGCAATCGTGGTGACGAGGAACACGGCCTTGAGGCCGAGCGCGATGGCAATGTTCTGGTAGATATTGCGCATCGTGCGCTTCGAGAGCGCGATCATCTCGGCAATATCGCGCACCCGTCCATGCAGTACGGCGGCATCGGCGGTTTCCAGCGCGACGTCGGTGCCGCCGCCCATGGCAATTCCGACATTGGCGGCAGCCAGCGCCGGGGCATCGTTGATACCGTCGCCCACCTTGCCGACCACGAAACCTTCCCGCTGCCATTCGCCGACGATGCGGCGCTTGTCTTCCGGCATCAGTTCGCGCGCACTTCGATGCCGAGTTCGGAGCCGATGGCCTTTGCCGTGCGGGCATTGTCGCCGGTCAGCATAACGGTCCTGACGCCTGCCCGGGTGAGTGCTTCCAGCCCTGCCTTCGCATCGGCTCTTGGTTCGTCCCGCATGGCGATCGCGCCTGCCAGCACCTTGCCGACGATAAGGACCGAGACGGTCTTGCCTTCGTCGTTGAGGCCCGACAGGCGGCGCGCATGGGCCATTGGCAGGGAAACCAGCTCGGCCGCCGCCTTGGGCGAGCCGAAGAAGATCTCCTCGCCGTCAACCAAGGCAGAAACGCCGCGTCCGCCTATCGCCTTGGCGGCGCTGGCGGCCGGGATCTCGACCTCTTCGTCTCTCGCTCTTGCGAGCACGGCCACGGCCAGCGGGTGGCTGGAACCGGTTTCCAGCGCGGCGGCAAACCTGAGCACATCCTCGGCATTGCGGCCGAAGGCGATGACATCCGTGACCTGCGGCTTGCCGGAGGTGAGCGTGCCGGTCTTGTCAAGCGCGACGGCGGTGATCTTGCCGAGCGTTTCCAGTACGGCGCCCCCCTTTACCAGCAGTCCGCGCCGGGCGCCCGCCGAAAGCGAGGCGGCAATCGCCGCAGGCGTTGAGATGACCAGCGCGCAGGGGCAGCCGATCAACAGGATTGCAAGCCCCTTGTAGATCCATTCACCCCAGGAACTGCCCGCCACGATCGGCGGCAGGATGGCGACGAGCGCAGCCACGGCAACGACGCCCGGCGTGTAATAGCGCGAGAACCTGTCGATGAAGCGCTCGGTCGGCGCCTTCTTTTCCTGCGCTTCCTCCACCAGCCGGACGACGCGGGCGATGGTGTTATCCTCAGCCGCTGCCGTGACGCGCACCGTCAGGGCCGCATCGCCGTTGATGGTGCCGGCGAAGACGGGATCTTCGACAGTTTTCGAAACAGGGGTGCTTTCACCGGTGACGGGTGCCTCGTCGACGCGCTCGTGCCGGAGATGATGGTGCCATCGGCGGAAATCCGGTCGCCGGGGCGCACGAGGATTGTCGAGCCGATTTGCAGTGTCTCTGCCGGCACTTCGCGGGTCTTGCCGTTCTCGACGAGAAGCGCCGTTTTCGGCACCAGCGCCGAAAGGCCGGCAATGCTTGCCCGTGCCCGGCCGGCCGCAACCCCTTCCAGCAATTCGCCGACGAGAAACAGGAAGACGACGGTTGCGGCCTCCTCGGTCGCGCCGATGACGAGCGCTCCGATGGCGGCAATGGTCATCAGCATTTCGATCGAAAAGGGCGTCCCGGCAAGGGCTGCCATGATGGCCCGGCGGGCGATCGGCACGAGACCGACCAGCATCGCAATGGCGAAAGCGTAGATCTCGAAGGCCGGCACGAGATGGCCGAGCGCGTAGGCTATGATCAGGCCGGCGCCGGTGAATATCGTCAGGCGGCCCTTTTTCGATTTCCACCACGGGCCATCCATCGGGCCATGGTCATGGCCGTGCAGGCCTTCGATCGCGGCCTCTTTCGACGCGTCGCCATGGTGATGATGGTCATGTGCGCCTGCGTGTTCGTGTTCGGAAGAGTGGTCGTGATGATCATGATTGCAGTTCGGGCCGTGTTGATGGGCATGATCAGCGGAGTGGGGATGCGCCGGGCTGGCCGCAGCCGGCTTTTGCCCCAGCGCGCGCAGCGAATAGCCCAGTCCGGAAACCTTCTTTTCGATCGCGCCGAGATCGCTCGTATCGTCATGCTCGACCGTCATCGTGCCGGCCGAAACAGAGACTGACACCTCGGCCACGCCCGGCATGCGCCGGACCGCCGTGTCGATCTTTGCCGCGCAGCTTGCGCAATCCATGCCGCCCACCTTGTAGCGGGCACGGGTCAGTTCGGCCATTTCCGATCTCCTTCTCGTAACGGAGATCAGTCCTACGACCTCTAGTCACTAGAGGTGCAAGAGCCGGGGCAGCAAAATGACATGGATTAATGCAAGCTTTGCACAGGTCTGCCTAACGAATGGCCTTGCGGGTGGATCGCTGAAAAATAGTATTCCCGTCAATTCCGGGGGGGACCCGGTGCATCAAGACACCGCTTTAGGGGAATATGCCGCATGAAGGCCATCCGCATCGTCACACTCACAGCCATTGCCGCGCTCGCGGCTGCCGGTTTTCCGCCAGCGCCCAGGCCAAGACGCTCACCATTTCCTGGTGGGGCTATAACGGCGAGAAGATGAATGCCAATATCATCGAGCCGTTCAAGAAGATCTGCGGTTGCGATATCGTCTTCGAAACCGGCAACAATGCCGACCGTCTGAACAAGCTGAAGCTGCGCGGCGGCAAGGGCGTCGACGTCATCTATCTCTCTGACAGCTTCTCGCAGCTCGGTATCGAGCAGGGCCTGTTCCAGGAGATCGACCCGGCGAAGATCCCGAACCTTGCCGATATCTACGAACTCGGCCGCGCGCCGCAGGGCAAGTATGGCCCCGCCTACACGATCGGCCGCGTCGGCCTCGTTTATGACAGCGCCAAGGTCAACCCGCCGATCACCAGCTGGGCGGATCTGTGGCGTGCCGACCTCAAGGGTTCTGTGTCGCTCCCGGGCATCACCACCACCGCCGGCCCGATGGCCGTGATGGAAGCCGGCAAGCATGCCGGCGTTGATCCCTACAAGGATGCCGACAAGGCTTCGAAGCCATCACGGCGCTGAAGCCCAATGTGGTGAAGAACTACAATACCGGCTCCGAACTGGTGAACCTCATCTCCACCGGCGAAGTTCGCGTGGCGATGGCGCAGGACTTCACGCTCGCCTCCATGCAGGCCGCCGTCAAGACCATGACCTGGGCCAAGCTCAAGGATGGCGATATCGCGACCCTGAACACGGTCAACATTCCGAAGGGTTCGGAAAACGTCGACCTCGCCTATCAGTTCATCAACTTCATCCTGTCGAAGGACGTGCAGCAGAAGGAAGCCGAGCAGGGCGTCGATGCCCCGATCAGCACCAAGGTCGAGCTGACGCCGGAACAGGCCAAGGTCTGGACCTATGGCGCCGAGCAGGTCAACGCTCTGTCGCGCATCGACTATGCCAAGATGAACGAGGCCAAGACCGACTGGATCGACCGCTGGAACGAGGTTTTCGGCCAGTAATTCATCCCTGACGGCAGACGCCGATCGGCTGGTCAGGCGGCGCAGGATAAAGCTTCGAGCCTTGTCGTTCGGATGCCATCACGCCTGACCAACATTCCCCGCGCATAAGGCGCGGGGCACATGGACCTGAAAGACATCGCATGAACAAGCTCGCCAAATGGGGCCTGACATTGCCGGCGACGATTGCCGTCGTCATCCTCCTCGTCATTCCCGTGATCCTGACGATCGCCACGACCTTTGGCGAGGCCAAGGGACCGTTTTCCACCTATGCGGCCTTCTTCAATAGCGGCTTTCGCGTCAATATACTGATCCGAACGCTGAAGATCGCGCTGATCACCACCGCCATTTCGCTGGTGGTCGGATTTCTTGCGGCCTATGTGATCGCCCAGATGCCGGGACGGCTCAAATCGCTGGCGATCATCGCCGCCGTCTTTCCCCTATTGACCGGTGTCGTGGTGCGCTCGTTCGCCTGGCTGATCATTCTCGGCAAGAACGGCATCGTCAATGATGCGCTGACCGGGCTCGGCATCATCGCCGAGCCGCTTTCCATGCTCTACACGGAAGGATCGGTCATCGTTGCGATGGTCTATCTCTTCGTACCGCTGATGATCCTGACCCTGACCGGCGTGCTGGAGGGCATACCGCGGGATGTCGTCGAGGCCTCGTCCTCGCTTGGCGCAAAGCCGGTCGCGACCTTCCTTCAGGTCATCCTGCCGCTTGCGGTGCCCGGCCTCATCGTCGGCGCGGTTCTGGTCTTCACCGGCAGCTTCACTTCCTATGCCACGCCGCAGCTTCTCGGCGGCGAGCGGCAGATGATGATGGGCACGCTTCTCTACCAGCGCGCCATGGTGACGTTCGACTGGGTCGGAGCCTCCACCGTCGCTGCGATCATGGTCGTCATCACGATTGCCGTCGTCGCGATCATGAGCCGCATGGCGCGGCGTCTTAACCCGATGGCGGTGTAACCCATGACGACCAGAATTCATCCCATCCTCGGTATCCTGACCGCGCTCGTCTTCCTCTTCCTGCTCGGCCCGCTCGTCATCATCATCGGCTCGGCCTTCAGCGATACGTCCTATCTCACCTTTCCGCCGCGCGGCCTGACCTTCCACTGGTTTGCCAACATCTTTGCGATCGAGGCATTTCGCACCACGGCCATTACCAGCCTGCAGGTGGCCTTTCTCGGTACTGGCCTGTCGCTGCTGATCGGCGTGCCGGCGGCCTATGCGCTGAACCGTTACCGGATCGAGCTGCCGAAATGGCTGGCCACGCTGTTCGTGCTGCCGATCCTCGTGCCTGAAATCGTCTTCGGCTTCTCGCTTCTGAAATCGATCACCATTGGTCTTGGCCTGCCGGTGCTGCCGAGCCTCATCGTCGGCCATGCGCTGCTCATCCTGCCCTATTCGGTGCGCGTTGTCGGCGCGAGCCTTGCAGCCTTCGACTTCTCGGTCGAAGAAGCCGCGATCAGCCTCGGTTGCCCGCCGCTCAAGACTTTCATGACCGTCGTGTTGCCGAATATCCGGGCGGGCGTGATTGCCGCCTTCATTCTGGCTTTCATCACCTCGATCAACGATGTCTCCGTCTCGGTGTTTCTCACCGGCCCCGGCATCTCCACCCTGCCGATCCAGATCCTTGCACATATGGAACAGTTCTTCGATCCGACGATCGCGTCCGTCTCCGTGCTGCTGATGCTGGTGACTGTCGGCGTCATGGCCATCGTCGAAGCGACGCTCGGCCTCACCTTTCTCACGAAGTAAGAGCAGATATTCCCGTGACCGTTTCCCTGACGATCGAAAATCTCTCCGCCCATTACGGTTCCACGCAGGTTCTGAAGGATCTGTCGCTCTCTGTTGCTGCCGGTGAACTCGTGTCGCTGCTCGGATCATCCGGATGCGGCAAAACGACGACGCTGCGGATCGTGGCCGGCTTTCTGCAGCCGACATCGGGCCATGTCCGGCTCGGTGACCGGGATCTGACGACGCTTGCCGCCCATGCCCGCGATATCGGCCTCGTTTTTCAGAATTACGCGCTCTTTCCGCATCTGACCGTCATGGACAATGTCGGCTTCGGCCTGAAGCAGCGTGGTGTTTCGAAAACTGAGCGTGCAGCGCGCGCCGGCGCCATGCTGGAGCGTGTCGGTCTCTCGGCGCTCGCCGACCGGCTGCCCTCGGCGCTTTCGGGCGGACAGAAGCAGCGCGTGGCGCTTGCCCGTGCGCTCGTCATCAAGCCGCCGCTCCTGATGTTCGATGAGCCCCTGTCGAACCTTGACGCGAAGCTTCGCGTCGACATGCGCGTCGAGATCCGCCAGCTGCAGAAGGCGAACGGCACGACCTCGCTCTACGTCACCCATGACCAGGAAGAGGCTTTTTCGATTTCCGATCGCGTTGCGATCATGAATGCCGGGCGCATCATGCAGCTCGATACGCCGGAAGTTCTCTACCAGAAGCCGGCCAATGCCTTCGTCGCCCGCTTCGTCGGCTTCGAGAACCTCATCCCGCTGACGGTCAAGGCGCGCAATGGCGCCACCGTGACGGCCGAGGCGGCCGGCGGTGCGACGCTGACGCTGTCGCAGGACATATTCGGCCAGATCCCCGACGCTTCGTGCTCGCAGCCCGTGCCGATGGTCTGGCGGTGAAGGCCGCAGCCGGCGAGGGGCTTGCCGCAACGCTCGGCACCCGCACCTATCTCGGCCGCGCCTACCAGTACCAATGCAGCACCGCAGCCGGCGATCTCGTTGCCAACGGCACACTGTCGGAACCGCTCGAGCCGGGCACGGCTGCCGTGCTGGAGCCGGTTGCGGAACAGTGCTGCATTCTGGCGCCGGAGACGTAAGCCGCGATATCGGTTGCAATCATAACAAGCGGAGAATGTCATGCCCGGACCATCGCAGGATCAGATCAATGCCGTTCTCCAGCATGTCGATGCCGGTATCGATGAGAGCCTTGGCCGCCTCTTCGACCTGATCCGCATCCCGAGCATCTCCACCGATCCGTCCTACGCGCCGGAATGCCTCAAGGCCGCCGAATGGCTCTCGCGCGACCTTGCCGAGATCGGCTTCGATGCGTCGGTGCGCGCGACCGACGGTCATCCGATGGTGGTGGCGCATCAGAAGCAGGCGGCCGGTCCGCATGTGCTTTTCTACGGCCATTACGATGTGCAGCCGGTCGATCCGCTGGCGCTCTGGGTCAGCGATCCGTTCGAGCCGCGGCTGGAAGCCCTGCCCAATGGTGACACGGCCATCGTCGCGCGCGGCGCCTCCGACGACAAGGGACAGATGCTGACCTTCGTCGAGGCCTGCCGGGCTTGGAAATCCGTGACGGGCAGCCTTCCGATCAATGTCTCCATCCTTTTCGAAGGCGAGGAGGAAGCGGGCAGCCCAAGCCTTGCCCCCTTCCTCGACAAGACGGCGGCCGAGCTGAAGGCGGATGCCGTCTATGTCTGCGATACGGATATGTGGGATCGCAACACGCCGGCCGTCACCACCATGCTGCGCGGCCTCTACAGCACCGAGGTGGAAATCTCCTGCGCCGACCGCGATCTGCATTCCGGCATGTTCGGCAATGCCGCGCGCAATGCCCTGCAGGTGATTTCCGATGTCATCGCCAGCCTGCGCACGGCAGATGGCGGTGTGGCGATCGAAGGTTTTTACGACGGCGTTGAGGAATTGCCGGCGGCCGTGAAGGCCCAGTGGCAGCGCCTGCCTTTCGATGAAGAAGGCTTTCTCTCGGATATCGGGCTCACCATTCCCGCCGGCGAAGCGGGACGCTCTATCCTCGAACAGGTCTGGGCGCGGCCGAGCTGCGAGATCAACGGCATCAGCGGCGGCTATACCGGCGACGGGTTCAAGACCGTCATTCCGGCCAAAGCGATGGCGAAAATCTCCTTCCGTCTCGTTGCCGGCCAGGACCCGGAAAAATCCGCGATGCGTTCAAGGCGCATGTCGCCGCGCGCATCCCTGCCGATTGCAGCGTGACGTTCAAGGATTTCGGCCTTGCGCCGGCAACCGTCATGCCGCTCGAAAGCGTGTTCCTGACCAAGACGCTCGGTGCGCTCTCGGAAGAATGGGCCTGCGAGGCGGCTCTGGCCGGCACGGGTGGTTCCATCCCGATCATTGGCGAGTTCAAGCGTCGCCTCGGCTGCGACGCGATGCTTGTCGGCTTTGCCCGTTTCGACAATCGCGTACACAGCCCCAACGAAAAATATGATCTTTCCAGCTTCCACAAGGGCATCCGCTCCTGGGTTCGTATTCTGGCGGCGCTGGCTGACTGATCCCGCTTTCTGAAAAGTATTACTTTTAGGCGTTTCCCTCTCGACAGGCCGGTTGCTGACGGGGTATCGAGAACCAACAGGTTCTCGGGAGGAACGTTAAGATGACAAGCCCGCCTCGATCATTCTCGATTGGGGGACGAGCTCGCTGCGCGCGATGCTCGTCTCTGATACGGGCGAGGTGCTCGATATCCGCGAGCCGAAGAGCGGCGGCATCCAGTTGTCGAGAACGGCGCCTTCGAGGCGGCCCTGATGAGGGCGGTCGGGTCGTGGTTTGCGGAAAACGGCCCGCTGCCGGTGCTTGCAAGCGGCATGATCACCAGCCGTAACGGCTGGGTCGAGGTTCCCTATGTGGATGCGCCTGCGGGCCTTGCAGGTCTTGCCGCCGGCACGCGGCAGATCACGCTTGAAAATGGCGCGACCGTCACCTTTCTCCCCGGCATGCGGGATCCCGGTGCAAAGCCGTTTCCCGATGTGATGCGCGGCGAGGAGACCCAGATCGTCGGCTTCTGTCTGGCTGCCGCCCACGGAAAAGGGCTTGATCGGGATTACACGGTCGTACTCCCCGGTACCCACAGCAAATGGGCGCGTGTTGCCGCCGGCCGGATTGCCGCCTTCCAGACCTATGCGACCGGCGAGGTCTTTGCGCTTCTGACCAAGCATTCCTTCATCGCCCGTGCCGAAGAGCCTCAGCCCGGCACCGAGCCGAACTGGGCCGCCTTCGACCGCGGTGTCGCCTTTGCGGCAAGCGATGCGCCGGCTGCCGATGCGTTTCTATCGGTCGTTTTCAGCGCCCGCACCGGTATTCTCGCCGGTGAACTCGCAGCCGCCGATATCATGGATTATGTGTCCGGCCTCGTCATCGGTTCGGAGTTCAGGCAGGCGCGCGCCGCCGGCTGGCACAGAGCCGGCGATACGGTGGGCCTTGTCGGCAACAATATCCTCAACACCCGCTATGGCCGCGTAGCGCCGTTTTTCGACCTGACCGTCGAGACCGGCCCGGCCGATGCGGCAAACGCGGTATCCTGGCGATTGCCGGGCAGCTTTCGGGAGAATGAAAAGATGTCGATCGCTTTCGATAAGGCTCTCAGCGCCTGCAATCTTGTCGCCATCCTGCGCGGAATCACGCCGGGCGAAGCGGAGGCCGTGGGCGAGGTTCTCGTCGAGGCCGGATGGCGGATCATCGAAGTGCCCCTCAATTCGCCCGATCCGCTGAAGAGCATCGAGATCCTCGAAAAGCGGTTCGGCGATCGGGCCCTGATCGGCGCCGGTACGGTGCTGACGCCCGGTCAGGTCGCCGATGTCGCGGCAACCGGTGCCGGCGTCATCATCTCGCCCAATGCCAATCCGGCCGTGATCGAGGCCACCGTCAAGGCCGGTCTGATAAGTCTTCCGGCGTGCCACCCCGACTGAAGCCTTTGCAGCCATCGAGGCCGGTGCCTCCAGCATCAAGATCTTTCCGGCCGAGGCCATCCCGCCGCATGTTGTAAAGGCCTGGAAGGCCGTGCTGCCGAAGCACATTCCGGTGCTTGCCGTCGGCGGCGTCACGCCGGACAATATGAAGGCCTATATCGATGCGGGAGCCGCCGGTTTCGGCATCGGCTCGTCGCTCTACAAGCCGGGTATGGATGCGAACGCGTCGCTGCCAAGGCTCGCGAGTTCGTGGCCGCCATCGGCCGCATCTAGGAACAGGGCGAGCCGCGGAAATCGCGTCAAAACAATTGTTGACGCGATAAACTATTGTTGTCATATCTGGCCGCGAGGGTGCGAATGGCATCCGCGGACAGGTGGCAATCGCTATGGAAGACGCCCAGCTTGATCTCGCGCCGCAGGAAGCGGCGGTGCTTGATATCATCAAGGCCAACCCGTTTGCCGGCCAGCAGGAGATCGCGACCCAGCTCGGGCTGGCGCGATCCACGGTCGCCGCTCACATCGTCCAGCTCATGCAGAAGGGCCATATTCTCGGCCGCGGCTACGTCATGCCGTCCGAGACCCGCGCCGTTGTCATCGGCGGTGCGGTGCTCGACCGGAAATACAAGGCGCGGCAGAAGGTCGTGCTGGAAACCTCCAATCCGGTCGAAAGCAGCCGCAGCATGGGTGGCGTGGCGCGCAATGTCGCCGAAAATCTCGCTCTCCTCGGCACGCCGACGACTTTCGTTTCGATTGTCGGTGATGATGAAGGCGGCCGTTCGCTTCTGCGCTACATGCGAGAGCGCGGCATAGACGTGAGCCAGGTCGCCGTCAGCGACGAGCGGCCGACGGCAGAATATGCGGCGATCCTCGATCCCGAAGGCGAACTGGTGATCGGTATTGCCGACATGGGCATTTTCGATCTCTTCGCCGCCCATCATATCGAACGCATCTGGCCGCATCTGGCTTCTGCCAGCGTCGTGTTTGCCGATTGCAATCTGCCGGCCGAAACGCTGTCGGCGCTGATTGCCAAGCGGCGTGACGGGCGGTTCAGGCTTGCAATCGATGCGGTCTCGACGCCGAAGGCCGTGCGCCTGCCGGAAGATCTGACCGGCATCGACCTGATTTTCATGAACCTCGACGAAGCCAATGCGGTTCTGCGCCGCGAGGGCCCCGACCTGATCATGGATGCCGGCGAGGCAGCACTTGCGCTTCAGGCAGCCGGTGTGCGCGAGGCCGTCGTGACGATCGGGGCGCGCGGCATTGCCGTTGCCGGGCTTGCGGGCCTGAAACATTTCCCGGCGGTCAAGGCATCGCCGGTCGACATGACCGGTGCAGGCGATGCGATGATTGCCGGCACGCTTCATCGGCTGATTGCCGGAGACGATCTCTATCGCGCGGCCCGCACCGGCGCACTTCTCGGCACGCTGACCACCGAAAGCTCGGCCAGCGTCCATCATGAACTTTCCGCCCGCTTCCTGGAAGCGAATATGCACAGGCTTGGCAGCGATCCGGCTCTTTCGATCGCCTGACCCATGATCAAGCTCATCACCAGAGGATTTGACGACATGACCCTTGTAAAGCCGAAGCTCAGCCGCGAAGTGGCCGACACGCTTGCCGCCGGCGGCCCCGTCGTGGCGCTGGAATCGACCATCATCACCCATGGCATGCCCTACCCGGCAAATCTTGAGACGGCGCTTGCCGTCGAAGCGGTCGTGCGCGAAAACGGCGCCGTTCCGGCAACGATCGCGGTCATCGGCGGCGAACTTCGCGCCGGTCTCGAACGAGACGAGCTGGAGCAGCTGGCCCAGGCCAAGGGCGTGGTGAAGGCTTCGGGCCGCGATCTCGCCGTTGCCATGGTGCGCGGCCAGACGGCGGGCACGACCGTGTCGGCCACCATGCTGCTCGCCGATCTCGCCGGCATCGACATTTTCGCAACCGGCGGCGTCGGCGGCGTGCATCGCGGCGCCGAACAAACCTTCGATATCTCCGCCGACCTTACGGAGCTTGGCCGCACCAAGACGGCCGTCGTCTGCGCGGGCGTGAAATCCATCCTCGATATCGCCAAGACGCTGGAGTTTCTGGAAACCCAGCGCGTGCCCGTCATCGCTTACGGCACGGAGGATTTCCCGGCCTTCTTTACCCGCAAGAGCGGCTACAAGGCTGACCACCGGCTGGATACGCCGGAAGAGATCGCCAGGGCGATGGCCCTGCATCACACGCTCGGTACCGGCACCGGCCTTTTGATCGCCAACCCGATCCCGGAAGCGGCTGCCCTGACGCCCGAATTCATCGACGGCACGATTGCCGATGCGGTGCGCGAAGCAGAAGAGCGTGGCATCGGCCGCAAGGAACTGACGCCCTTCCTGCTTGCCCGCATCAATGAATTGTCGAAGGGCGAGAGCCTGAAGGCGAATATCGAACTGGTGAAGAACAATGCCCGGCTGGCAGCGCTGATGGCGGTTGCCTATGCGCCGCTGAAGAAAGGCGCCTGACGGCGCCTCTATTCTGAGGAAAAGACCCGGCCGGCATTGAGAATGCCGTTCGGGTCGAAGGCCGCCTTCAGCCGTCGCATGGCGGCGATTTCGGCCGCGCTGCGCGAAAGGTGGAGATAGCGACCTTATCGGTGCCGATCCCATGTTCGGCGGTGATACCGCCGCCGACGGCAGCGACCGCCTCATAAACGGCCTTCGAGATCGATTTGGCTTGTTCGGTAATCACGCAGTAATGCAGGTTCCCATCGCCAAGATGGCCGAAGAGGAAGGGCCGGGCCGAAGGATCGATAGCGGCAACGGCCGTTTCGGCCTTGGTGACGAATTCTTCGATGCGAGCAACCGGCACCGCCAGATCGTAATTCTCCATGGCGCCAAGCGAGAAGAGATAATCGTTGATCCCGTCGCGGATGCCCCAGATCTCGTCGAATTCGCGGCCCGAGCTGGAAAGAACCGCATCCTCCACAAGACCATCCTCGATCGCTGCGCCGAGTACAGCTTCGAGCCGCGCATCGTCCTCTTCCGGAGCCTGACCCTGGATTTCGACGACGGCATAGAGGCGGAAGCGACCGGAACAGGCGGCCGGAGCTTCATGTAATCGATCGTCTCGGCATAGACGTCGGGAAAGATGATCTCGAAGGCGGATAGAAGCCCGCCGATCTCGCTGCGCAGCCGGGACAGGAGCGCTTGCGCGGCCGCCAGCGAGGGCAGCGCCAGAAGCGCATTGCGCTCTCCCTTCGGCTTCGGATGCAGTTTCAGGCAGGCCTTGGTGATGACCCCGAGCGTGCCCTCCGTGCCGATGAAAAGCGGGTTGAGATCATAGCCGGAATTGTCCTTCGGCAGGCCTTTCAGCGAGGAGAGGATGCTGCCATCGGCAAGCACGACCTCCAGTCCCGCCACCTGCGCCCGGAACATGCCGTATCGCAGCACGCGGATGCCGCCGGCATTGGTGGCGATATTGCCGCCGATCGCCGATGATCCGCGTGCGCCGATATCCACCCCGAAATAGAGCCCGGCATCAAGGGCGGCCTCCTGCACCACCTGTAACGGCGTGCCGGCGAGAACGGTGATCGTCTGGGCCTGCCTGTCGAGTTCAAGGACGCCGGTCATGCGCTCCAGCGATATCGAGATTTCGCCCGGCTCCGGCCTTGCCGCACCCGAGAGCCCCGTCCGGCCGCCCTGAATGACAAGCGGCTGGCGAAGCGTATCGGCAGCAGACAGGATGGCTGCGACCTCTTCGCTTGAGCGGGGGCGCAGCACGGCCGGCGGACGCACGCCGCGGCCCATAGCATCCTCGGCATAGCTGCCGGAAACCTGATCGCCGATCAGCAGCCCCGCCGGATCGAGCTGCGCACCGAGGGTCTCGAGCAGGGCGTTTACGCGATCGTCTGCCGTCATCGTGATTACCACCGTCACCTTTTGATTACCGGTTTTGCCATATCCTCCGGGCGTAGCATTTGAAAGGCGTAGCAATGTTCCCGGCAGCAGCTATTCTCTTTCTGCAAGCGCAGTGATTCTCTGGCCTGCGGGCCCTGTTGGTAATGTTTCGGTCGCTTGGCAAAATATTAACCGACCTGCGGTAATCGCCGCATGGTATTGACGTACCAATCCTGTAGATTGGTTGGCGTCAATTCCCTGTATAGAAGAAAATTCTTATGAAAAGCGCCGCTAAAATTCTTGATATCGATGACATCACGTCCCCGGATGAGGACGACGACCAGCTGGATAATCTTTCGTTCGAAGAGTTAAGTCTTCTTTTGACGGATGCGTTGACCTTGGGTGGTCCGGCTCTTGCGGTGTCCGACACATCGGCAGCGCATATCAAGGATCCGCTGACCACGAATGCCGAACTCTCGGCATTGTTCGACAAGGTCGCACCGACGCTGATGTGAACGGCCGGTCAGGCCGTCATCCGGCCAGACCACTGTCAGCCATCGCGGAATAAGAGGCGGCGCTATCAACGCCGCCCCTCTTTATCAAAGGCCTGATATTCAGGCGCGCGAAGCGCGCTCGAACACCCGCTGCAACCGCTCGGCAAAGGCGCGGGGATCAGACGGCTTGTCGCCATCGAGTACCCGCGCCTGATCGAGCAGAAGATGCACGGCATCCTCGCGGAAGGCGGCATCGCTTGCCTGGGCGGCGATCGCGCGTACCATCGAATGGTCAGGGTTGAGTTCGAGGACCGGCTTTGCCGCGCTCGGCAACTGGCCTGCGCCCTGCAGGATCTTTTCCATCTGGCGGTCATAGCCACCTTCGGAGGCGACAAGGCAGACGGCGCTTTCCGTCAGGCGCTCGGAAGACCGGACGTCGGCCACCGCATCGGCAAGCTTTTCCTTGGCAAAGGCGATGAGATCGGCCAGCGCGCCGGCCTTGTCGGCACTCTCGGCTTCGCTCTCGTCCTTCGGTGCATCGGTCTTGGCAAACTGCGCCAGGTCCGCGCCGCCCTGAGTGATCGACTTCAGCGACTTGCCCTCGAATTCCGGGGCATTCATCACCCAGAATGCGTCGATGGAATCGGAAAGTAGCAGGACCTCGATCCCGCGGGCACGAAAACCTTCGAGCTGCGGCGAGGCCTTCAGCTGGTCGAGATTGCCGCCGGTGATGTAATAGATGGCCGACTGGCCTTCCTTGGCATCCTTCACATAGTCGGCAAGCGTCCGGTAGCTGTCGCCCGACGTCGTCGTGCGGAAGCGCGAGAGCGCCAGAAGCTGGGCTTTCTTCTCGAAGTCCTCGTAGATGCCTTCCTTCAGCACGGCGCCGAAATTGTCCCACAGCGTCTTGAACTTGTCGGCCTCGTTTTCCGCCATCTTTTCGAGCGATGACAGGATGCGGTTCGTCACGCCCTTGCGGATCGCCGAGAGGATCGGGCTTTCCTGGATCATCTCGCGCGAGACATTGAGCGGCAGATCCGACGTATCGACGAGACCGCGGACGAAACGCAGGTAGCGCGGCAGAAGCTCGGCATCGTCGGTGATGAAGACGCGCTTCACATAGAGCTTCATGCGGCCCTTGCGGTCCGGGTCAAACATGTCGAAGGGCTGGGCGCCCGGCACGAAGGCAAGCGTCGTATATTCGTGGCGGCCCTCGGCCCGGAAATGCACAGTCAGCGCCGGATCGTCATACTGGCCGGAGACGCTGCGGTAGAAATCCGCATATTCGGTTTCGCTGATTTCGGACTTCGACTTGGTCCAGAGCGCGCTGCCATCGGTGATTTCGGCCGGCTCGGCACCCGGCTTTTCGATCAGCGTGATCGGCACCGGCACATGGCCGGACTGCTGCTTGACGATGCGCTCCACCGTCCAGCGCGACGTATAGTCCTTGGCCTCTTCCGAGAGGTTGAGCGTGATGCGCGTGCCGCGCTTCGGCGCGTCGGAAAGGTCTGCTTCCGCGACCGTATAGCTGCCCTTGCCGTCCGAAGACCAGATCCAGGCTTCATCCGTGCCGGCGCGGCGCGAGATGACGTCCACCTGTTCGGCCACCATGAAGCTGGAATAGAAGCCGACGCCGAACTGGCCGATCAGCTGCGCGCCTTCGCTCGCCTGGCTGGCCGTGATGCGTTCCATGAAGGCGCGAGTGCCGGAACGGGCGATCGTGCCGAGCGCCTCGATCATCTCCTCGCGGCTCATGCCCACGCCGTTATCCTCAAGCACGATACGGTTGAGATCCGGATCGAGCGTGATGGTGATTCGACTATTCGCGTCGTCGCCAAGCAGAGCGGGATTGGCGATCGCCTCATAGCGAAGCTTCTCGCAGGCGTCGGCGGCGTTCGACACCAGCTCGCGCAGGAAGACGTCCTTGTCGGAATAGACGGAGTGCACCATCATGTGCAGAAGGCGGGCGACATCGGCTTCGAAAGCGTGATTTTCGGCTGCAGCGGCAGTCATCGGCGGGATTGCTCCTTTGACGGATAGGGGTTGGCGGAACGTGACCCCTCACTTGGCAAGCGCGCGTTAAATTTTCAAGCGTTGCGCGAGGTCCATACCCGGGTTTGACGGCGTTCGGGGCCGCGGAAACCCGTGTGAATCAGGGCTGCCAGCGAGGCTTGCGCGAGGCATTTCCGGCCCTCCCTTATTTACCACCCGTTTACTGTTTGGGCCTCGCGTTAACCATTTGTTAACCATCCAAAAGGTACATCTCGCATCAACGATTTGTTTACGTAGATGACCAAAGTGCTAACAGACGCTCGCTCTATCCGCATCAAGGGCCGCTCTTTTCTCGCGGTCGTCCTCACCCCGGAGGCACCGCTGGACGAATGGCTCGTCCAGCTTGATGATCTGGCAGCCCGCTCTGCGGGCTTCTTTCTCGGCCGGCCCGTCGTTCTCGACGTTGCCGATCTCGATATCGACCGCAAGGGTCTGTCCGAGCTGATCGAGCAGCTGGGCGAGCGCAATGTCCGCATCATGGGCATTGAAGGCGCACGCCCCTCGCAGGTCGTCCGACCATGCCGCCCCTGATGAAGGGTGGGCGCCCGGCAGCCGACGTCGACGTGGCGGAGGACGAGGCGCCCAAGGTGGAACTGCGCAACGCGCCGGAGCCTGAGGCCGAAAAGCCGAAGGCTGTTGCCGAGACACGCGCGGTCACCCAGTCGATCGTCATCAGCGAACCGATCCGTTCGGGCCAGTCGGTGATCTTTCCGGAGGGTGACGTCACCGTCATCGGTTCGGTCGCCTCCGGTGCCGAAGTCATCGCCGGCGGGTCGATCCATATCTATGGGACATTGAGGGGCAGGGCGATGGCCGGCTCCCTCGGCAATGCCCAGGCACGCATATTCTGCACCAAGCTCGAAGCCGAGCTGATCGCAATCGACGGCATCTACAAGATGGCCGAGGACATGGATCAGGACTTCGGCGGACGTCCCGTCCAGCTCTGGCTGGAAGGCGACATCATCATGGCAGAGACACTCATTTGAGCCGGGACAGCGCCGGACAACAGGAGATCAAGATGGGGAAAGTCATCGTAGTGACGTCCGGCAAGGGCGGCGTCGGCAAGACCACCTCGACAGCGGCCTTGGGCGCGGCCCTCGCCCAGCGCGGCGAGAAGGTCGCGGTCGTGGATTTTGACGTCGGCCTGCGTAACCTCGACCTCGTCATGGGTGCAGAGCGCCGCGTCGTCTATGACATCGTCAACGTCATCCAGGGCGACGCGAAGCTGCCGCAGGCGCTGATCCGCGACAAGCGGCTGGAGAACCTCTTCCTCCTGCCCGCCTCGCAGACGCGTGACAAGGACGCCCTGACGCCTGAAGGTGTCGAGATCGTCATGAACGACCTGAAGCGCTATTTCGACTGGATCGTCTGCGACAGCCCGGCCGGTATCGAGCGCGGCGCGACGCTTGCCATGCGTCACGCAGATGTTGCCGTCGTCGTGACCAACCCGGAAGTCTCCTCGGTTCGCGATTCGGATCGCATCATCGGCCTGCTCGACGCCAAGACGGCGAAGGCGGAACGCGGCGAGAGGATCGAGAAGCACCTGCTGCTGACCCGCTACGATTCGGCTCGCGCCGAGCGCGGCGACATGCTCAAGGTCGATGATGTCCTCGACATTCTGTCGATCCCGCTGATCGGTATCATCCCGGAAAGCACCGACGTGCTGCGCGCCTCCAACCTCGGCTCGCCAGTCACGCTGGCGGATGCCCGAAGCGCACCCGCTATGGCCTATTTCGATGCAGTGCGCCGCCTCACCGGTGAACAGCTGCCGGTCACCATCCCGGGCGAAAAGCGCGGCATCTTCGGCAAGATCTTCGGAAGGAAGGCCGCATGAGCGTGTTCAACCTCTTTCGCAAGCAGCGGTCGGCTCCGACCGCCCGCGAGCGGCTGCAGGTGCTGCTCGCCCATGAGCGCGCTCCGGCCGGCTCCGACCTCGTCGCCCAGCTGCGCGAGGAAATTCTTGCCGTCATCGCGCGGCATGTGGAACTCGACCACGACCGCGTAAAGGTTAAGATGGATGGCGACGAACATGTCTCCATCCTCGAAATCGACGTCGAGATCCCGCTCAACGCGGTAACGCAGGCCGCCTAAGCGCAGCCCTTCGCCGATACTGCTGTTAAGTCATTGAGAAGAAAGGCCCGTAATGCCGGTTTAATCGGCTTGCGGGCCTTTCTCGTCTTATCCACCGTCACAAGCGGGGCGGGTGTCTCATTTTTGCATGAGCGTCAGCTTATTGACGTCGGAGCGTCGTTGAAGGGCGGTTCGGAAACGACCGGTTAAGGTTTATTTTCTATTTCATTCCCTTCACCACGGTCGTTTCAATTGTCATCGGTGTTGCCAATCCATGCGTCTGTCTCGCTCCAATTTCGATGGTTTCAACAACAACGCAGAAGAGGACGAGGCGCAGATGGCCCAGGACAGGCAGGAACTCGTAAGGCAGGCAGCCCAGCAGCACGCGAAGGAACTCGCGGAACTGCCCGTCTGGCAGCATGCCTTCGTGCTCGGCCCGAATGTCCGCTTCACCCGCACGCCGGAAAATGCCCTGCCGAAACGTCTTCAGCCGGAAACCGTTGCTGCGACGGAAACCGTGTCGCAGCATGAAGTACCGATGTCCGTCGGCGAACTTGAACAGATGACAGCCCAGCCCTTCATGGCAACGATGACGGTCGATCATACGCCGGATCTGACACGCGCCTACGTCGATGCCAAGGCCTCCCAGCGCGTCTCGCCCGCCTTGCTTGCCGAGGCGCTGGCCGCCACCGCGGCCCCGGGCGCGCGTGCGCTGGTGAGCGAATTGCAGCGTGAATTTTCCGGTCAGGCGCCGATGTCGCCCGTGCCGTATCGGGATGGCGTGCAGCAGGCTGCAGGTGCGAATGCCGAGTTTGACCCGAGCCAATATCATGCCGGCTACGGCCAGCCGTCGGAAAACGACGTTTCGCCAGCGGCATCGCAATCGCTCGTCTCCGAGAGCGAGGTGAAGGCTGCCGTTCCGCCGCGCCCGGTCTTCAAGCCTTCCGGTCTGCCGCCGCTTCTCTATAAGCGCCCTGTCCCCAAGCCGGCGGCGGAAACGCAGCCTGTCGTCGACGTTGCTCCGTCCATCCCGGCCACCGCCAGTGCCGTGGCACCGATCACCGTGCCGCCGGTAGTCGCTTCCGACATTCGCCCGGCTCAGCCGGCCGAGCCGGTCGTCGCGCCGTCAGCGGAGCCTGCTCCTGCCGCTGCCGTTGAAACGCCGCGTCTGCCGTCGATCGTCAATCTGCCGGATCATCTTCTCTGGGAGGTGATGAGCCTCGGCCTTGCTGCCAATGACGACAGCGCAGCGCCTGCCTCGGTACCCGCCGCCCAGCCGGTCCGCGCTTCTGCGCGATCGATCGCTGCCGCTCCGGTGCAGGCGCATGCCGCGCAGTCCTTCGTGCGTGATTTTGCCCAGACGGCCCAGGCAGCCCAGGCAGCCCAGACGGCCACCATGCCGCGGGCCTATTTCAGCAATCCGGGAGTGGCCGGTCCGGCAGCTACCGTACCTGCCATGCCGCAGCGCCTGTCGTCACCCACAGCGCGACGTCCCATAGTGGCTATACTCGTCGTGCCGCTCTCGCTCCTGCTTCCTCCGCGCCCGCCTCGCGCCCGGCGGCACCGGCAATCACCGCAGCGGCGGATGAAGGTGCTGCGGTTCTTCGCTACCGTGCGATGACCTTGCGCTCGCCGACCGGAGCCCCTCAGGCGCCGGAACAGGCTGCCGCTGCCGCGCCTGCCGCCTCTGCAGACCGTTCCGCCCCTGCCGAAGCTGGCGCGGCTGCACCGGTAGCTGGCGATATCTCGCCACTTGCCGCACAGCAGCCACAGGCACAGGCCGTCCCGTCTTCCGCGCCATTGGCGGCGCCTTCGGTCGCCACCATCTCGGCGGCTCCCTTCGTGGCGCCCTGGGTGGCTGCGGCGGCGTTCAACACG
Source organism: Shinella sp. UYSO24 (assembly GCA_902167985.1). GTDB lineage: Bacteria > Pseudomonadota > Alphaproteobacteria > Rhizobiales > Rhizobiaceae > Neorhizobium. The sequence continues at coordinate 273,114 of CABHNZ010000003.1, read as the reverse complement.
CCGATGCCGGTTGCCGAGCAGCTCGCTCCGGCAGTTGTCGAGCCTGTCGAAGAGCCCGTCGCCATCGAAGCTGCGCCCGCCCGCCCGAGCGTCCAGAAGCCGGCATCCATGGCAATTCGCCCGCAGCGCCGCCCGGCGACGCTGATGGCCACGCTTGATGTCGCTCTGCCCGATGCCGATGAATACGAATATCCGTCACCGGGTCTCCTGCAGGAGCCGCAGGGCATGCAGGCCACCGTGATGACGCAGGAAATGCTGGAACAGAGCGCCGGCCTGCTCGAAAGCGTGCTGGAAGATTTCGGCATCAAGGGCGAGATCGTCGACGTGCGCTCCGGTCCGGTCGTCACGCTCTACGAATTCGAGCCGGCGCCGGGCGTCAAGTCCTCGCGCGTCATCGGCCTGTCGGATGATATAGCCCGCTCCATGTCGGCGCTTTCGGCGCGTGTCGCCGTCGTGCCCGGCCGCAATGTCATCGGCATCGAATTGCCGAACCCGGTTCGCGAAACCGTCTATTTCCGCGAGCTGATCGAGAGCGAGCCCTATGTGCGGACCGGTTTCCGCCTGCCGCTCTGCCTCGGCAAGACGATCGGCGGCGAGCCTGTCATCGCCGATCTCGCCAAGATGCCGCATCTTCTCGTGGCCGGCACGACCGGTTCGGGCAAGTCGGTCTCGGTCAACACCATGATCCTGTCGCTTCTCTACCGGATGCGCCCGGATGAATGCCGCCTGATCATGGTCGACCCGAAGATGCTGGAACTGTCGATCTATGACGGTATTCCGCATCTCCTGACCCCTGTCGTCACCGATCCGAAGAAGGCCGTTCTGGCGCTGAAATGGGCCGTGCGCGAGATGGAGGATCGCTATCGCAAGATGTCGCGCCTCGGCGTGCGCAATATCGATGGCTACAATGTCCGTGTGGCCGCTGCCCGCCAGAAGGAAGAGACGATCACCATCAGCGTGCCGACCGGTTTCGACCGGGCGACCGGCGAGACGGTGTTCGAGGATCAGGAACTGGATCTTTCGCCGCTGCCCTATATCGTCATCATCGTCGACGAAATGGCAGACCTGATGATGGTCGCCGGCAAGGATATCGAAGGAGCCATCCAGCGTCTGGCGCAGATGCGCGTGCGGCCGGTATCCACCTCATCATGGCAACCCAGCGTCCGTCCGTCGATGTCATCACCGGCACGATCAAGGCCAACTTCCCGACGCGCATTTCCTTCCAGGTCACATCGAAGATCGACAGCCGCACGATCCTCGGCGAGCAGGGGGCCGAAAACCTGCTCGGCCAGGGCGACATGCTGCATATGATGGGGGGAGGGCGCATCGCCCGCGTCCACGGCCCATTCGTCTCGGATCAGGAAGTCGAGGGCATCGTCGCACATCTGAAGATGCAGGGCCGTCCGGAATATCTCGGCACCGTCACCGAGGATACGGAAGAGGCGCCTGCCAAGGAAGAGGACGCGCCGGTCTTCGACAAGTCCTCCATGGGCGAGGAGGATGGCGACGATCTCTACGAGCGCGCCGTCAAGGTGGTGCTGCGCGACAAGAAGTGCTCGACCTCCTACATCCAGCGCCGCCTCTCGGTCGGTTACAACCGTGCGGCCTCGCTGGTCGAGCGGATGGAACAGGAAGGCCTTGTTGGTCCGGCCAACCACGTCGGCAAGCGTTCGATCATTGCCGGCGGTGGTGATGGCGGCAGCGATCCGTCCGGTTTCGAGGGCTGACGCTGCCACGCGATCTCTTCGAAATGATGATCGCGAAAATCCCTCCTGATTTTCGGGCCGATGTGTTTTTTGCTATGGCCGGCCGGTCGGCTCCATCGAATTGTCGAGGGCGCGGGTCAGCATCAGCGCCAGAATGGTGCAGATGGCGCCCGAGATCAGATAACCGCCGATCAGGATGATGCCGACGCTGCTGGCAAGCCCCAGCGCCACCAGCGGTGCGAAGCCTGCTCCCACCAGCCACGCGAGGTCGGAGGTGAGCGCCGAGCCCGTATAACGGTAGGTAGGCCCGAAGCGCGAGGATACCGCACCCGAGGCCTGACCAAAGGACAGGCCGAGGATCGCGAAGCCGAGGATGATGAAGGCATCCTGACCCGTGCGGCCGGCATTGAGCAGGAACGGCGCCGTGAAGCTGAAGAGCGCGATGATGATCGCCCCGATCAGCAATTGCCGGCGACGCCCGAGCCTGTCTGCCATCAGCCCCGATACGACGATCGCTGCAAAGCCCACGGCTGCGCCCACGACCTGCATGAACAGGAAGTGGCCCGCCGTTTGCCCGCCGAACAATGTCACCCAGCTCAACGGGAAGATGGTGACAAGGTGGAACATGGCAAAGCTCGCAAGCGGCACGAAAGCGCCGAGAACGATGTCGAGCCCATGGACCTGAAGGACCCGGAGCACAGGCTGTGCTTCCAGTTCATGGCTTTCCAGCGCCTTGCCGAATTCGGGCGAGGCGACGATCCGCAGCCGCGCGAAGAGCGCGACGACGTTGATCGCGAAGGCACAGAAGAACGGATAGCGCCAACCGTAATCGAGGAAATCAGCCGTCGACAGGCTGACGACGAAGTAGCCGAACAGTGCACTTGCAAGCGCAAAGCCGACAGGCGCTCCCAATTGCGGCACCATTGCATAGAAGCCGCGGCGATTCGGCGGCGCGTTGATGGCAAGCAGCGATGCAAGCCCGTCCCATGCTCCGCCAAGGGCAAATCCCTGCCCGAGACGGAAGACCGCGAGCAGGATCGGTGCCCAGACCCCGATCGTCTCATAGCCCGGCAGAAAGGCCATGGACGCTGTCGAACCTCCCAGAATGAGCAGCGCCAAAGTCAGTTTCGTGCCGCGACCATAGGTGCGGTCGACCCACATGAAGGCTACGGACCCTACCGGCCGGGCCAGAAATGCCAGCGAGAAAAACGCGAAGGCATAAAGGGTTCCGGTGACGGGATCGGGAGCGAATGGAAAGATAAGCCTGGGAAAAACGAGAACGGAAGCAATGCCGTAGACGAAGAAGTCGAAAAACTCCGACGTTCTGCCGATGACCACGCCGATGGCGACGTTTCCAGGCGAGACCGGCTTGTCCTCATGAATGTGCCGGGCGTCCTGTTCCATGGTCGTGGAAGATGGACTTAGAGCATGCGCCATATTGAAGCCTCCTTCTTCAAAATCCGCACATATATGAGAATGTTGCCGGGCCTTTCTGTCAATCAAGGTTTTTTTGAGAATAAATAATGCTTTCGTCCTCGAGTTGAGCTAAGCAGGTGCCACTCTCGAGTGAGCCTCATTCATAGACTTGTTCGGGACAGCAGGTGGCAAATCGTCGCCTGCGACAAGTCCGACCTTCAGCCGCGACGCGACATTATTGTGCATGCGACAAATCACCTCATGGAGAATGGGGTGTCGCTCCTTTAGGCCGACTAGATAAATCGCAAGTTTCGAGCAGATCGATGTCAAAAATGTTGAAGCGTCTTTGCCAGCTTTCATTAGCAGCAACCATTCCGTTCCTTTCGGGTTGCGACATGGTCGTCATGTCGCCCTCGGGAGACATCGCAATCCAGCAGCGTGACCTGATTATCGTCTCGACGATCCTCATGCTGTTGATCATCGTGCCGGTCATCTTCCTCACGCTGTATTTCGCCTGGCACTACCGCGGGTCGAATACCAGCGCCAAGTATGATCCCAACTGGCACCATTCTACCCGCCTTGAGGTGGTGATCTGGGCAGCGCCGCTGGCCATCATCATTGCCCTCGGTGCCATCACCTGGATCAGCACCCATCAGCTGGACCCCTACCGTCCGCTCGACCGTATCGCCGAAGGCGCCCGGTCACGGCCGAAACCAAGCCGCTGCGCGTACAGGTCGTCGCGCTCGACTGGAAGTGGCTGTTCTTCTATCCGGATCTCGGCATCGCCACGGTCAACGAACTGGCCGCTCCCGTCGATACCCCGATCAATTTCGAGATCACCTCGACCTCGGTGATGAACTCCTTCTACGTTCCTGCTCTCGCCGGCCAGATCTACGCCATGCCGGGCATGAACACGAAGCTGCACGCCGTCATCAACCATGCCGGCGAGTATGAAGGCTTCTCGGCCAACTTCTCCGGTCCGGGCTTCTCGCACATGCGGTTCAAGTTCCACGGTCTCGACCAGGCCGGCTTCGACCAGTGGGTTGCCAAGGTCAAGCAGAACGGCACGGCGCTCAATACCGACGCCTACCTGAAGCTTGAAAAGCCGAGCCAGAAGGTTCCGGCCACCTACTACGCCTCGGCCGACAAGGACCTCTTCCACCGCATCCTCAACATGTGTGCGGAACCGGGCAAGATGTGCATGGATGAAATGATGCATATCGACATGACCGGCGGTGCAGGCAAGGAAAGCCACGAAAACGTTGAGAAGCTGAAGTATAACGCAGCTCCGATCGACGAATACGGCGCGCCGCATGGCCCGTCGCTGAACGACGCGCCCGCGGCCGAAAGCAGCATGAACACGGGTGCTCCGCAAAAGGAAGCAATGGCAACCACGTCCGGCATGGCTGACATGCCGGGGATGAACCATGGCGACGCACACGGCGCCGCTGCGCATTCCAAGAACTGACGCGGCTTGACGCGCCTATAGAATAACGAACAGACGGATTACCCCATCCATGTTTTCGGATCCTGACATTCAAAAGATGATCTTTGGTAGGTTGACGCTCGACGCGATCCCCTACCACGAGCCCATCCTTGTCGCGACATTCGCCGCGGTTGCCGTTGGTGGCGTCGCGATGCTCGCACTCATCACCTACCTCAAGTTCTGGGGGCCGTTGTGGCATAACTGGGTAACCAGCATCGACCACAAGAAAATCGGCATCATGTACATCATCCTGGCCATCGTGATGCTGCTTCGCGGCTTCGCCGACGCCATCATGATGCGCCTCCAGCAGGCAATCGCCTTCAACGGCAATGAAGGGTATCTTCCGCCCTTCCACTATGACCAGGTCTTCACCGCCCATGGCGTGATCATGATCTTCTTCGTCGCGATGCCTTTCGTGACGGGCTTCATGAACTTCGTCGTGCCGCTGCAGATCGGCGCTCGCGACGTGTCGTTCCCCTTCCTGAACAACTTCTCGTTCTGGATGACGACTGCCGGTGCCATCCTCGTCATGATCTCGCTGTTCGTCGGTGAGTTCGCACGTACCGGCTGGCTGGCCTATCCGCCGCTGTCGGGTGCCGCATACAGCCCGGGTGTCGGTGTCGACTATTACATCTGGGGTCTGCAGATTGCCGGTGTGGGTACGACCCTGTCGGGTATCAACCTGATCGCCACGATCGTGAAGATGCGTGCCCCGGGCATGACCTTCATGAAGATGCCGATCTTCACCTGGACAGCCCTCTGCACCAACATCCTGATCGTAGCTTCCTTCCCGATCCTGACCGCGACGCTGGTCCTGCTCACGCTTGACCGCTATATCGGCACGAACTTCTTCACGAACGACTTCGGCGGCAACCCGATGATGTACGTGAACCTGATCTGGATCTGGGGCCACCCGGAAGTCTACATCCTGATCCTGCCGGCTTTCGGTATCTTCTCGGAAATCGTTGCGACTTTCTCCGCTAAGCGCCTCTTCGGCTATGCCTCGATGGTCTACGCAACCTGTGTGATCATGGTCCTGTCGTACATCGTATGGCTGCACCACTTCTTCACCATGGGTTCGGGTGCATCGGTGAACGCCTTCTTCGGCATCACCACGATGATCATCTCCATCCCGACCGGCGCCAAGCTGTTCAACTGGCTGTTCACGATCTATCGCGGTCGCGTTCGCTACGACGTTCCGATGCTCTGGACGATCGGCTTCATGGTGACCTTCACCATCGGTGGCATGACGGGCGTCATGCTTGCTGTTCCGCCGGCTGACTTCGTGCTCCACAACTCGCTCTTCCTGATTGCCCACTTCCACAACGTCATCATCGGCGGTGTTCTGTTCGGCATGCTGGCAGGCGTGAACTACTGGTTCCCGAAGCCTTCGGCTTCAAGCTGGACGAATTCTGGGGCAAGCTGTCCTTCTGGTTCTGGCTGATCGGCTTCTACTTCGCCTTCATGCCGCTCTACGTGCTCGGCCTGATGGGCGTGACCCGCCGCGTCTCGCAGTTCGAAGATCCTTCGCTGCAGATCTGGTTCATCATCGCCGCCTTCGGCGCCGTGCTGATCGCTCTCGGTATCGCCTGTTTCCTCATCCAGCTCGTCGTCTCCTTCCGGAAACGTGAAGAGCTCAAGGACGTGACCGGTGACCCGTGGGGTGGCCGTACGCTGGAATGGTCGACGTCTTCGCCGCCGCCGCAGTACAACTTCGCCTTCACGCCGGTCGTCTACGATCACGACAGCTGGTATGACATGAAGGAACGCGGTTACGTGCGTCCGCTGGAAGGCTACATCCCGATCCATATGCCGAAGAACACCGGCATGGGTGCGATCCTCGCCTTCTTCGCCCTGATCTGCGGTTTCGCCCTGATCTGGTACATCTGGTGGCTCGCTGCCGTGTCCTTCGTGATCATGATCGGTCTCGGCATCTGGCACACCTTCAACTACGATCGCGATTTCCACATTCCGGCCGAAGAAGTGACGGCAGTGGAAAACGAGCGTACCGAACTGCTCGCAAAGCAGGTGTAAGATCATGAGCGTTACGAAAATCGACACTGCGGAAAAGCCGCAATTCTACCTCACGGAAGAACACCATCCGGAAAGCAGCACGAACCTCGGGTTCTGGCTGTACATCATGAGCGACTGCCTGATCTTCGCGATCCTGTTCGCCACCTATGCCGTCGTCGGTCGCAATTATGCGGCCGGCCCTTCGCCGGCCGATCTGTTCGACCTGCCGCTGGTTGCCGTCAACACGGCAATGCTGCTGCTCTCGTCGATCACCTACGGTTTCGCGATGCTCCAGATGGAGCGTGGCGGCAAGGCTGAAACGCTGTTCTGGCTCGCCGTCACCGGCGTGTTCGGTGCGGTCTTCATCGGTCTGGAACTCTACGAGTTCGTGCATCTCATCCATGAAGGTGCCGGCCCGCAGCGTTCGGCGTTCCTGTCGGCGTTCTTCACGCTCGTCGGTACCCACGGTCTGCACGTTACCTTCGGTATCGTCTGGCTGCTGACCCTGATGACGCAGGTTGCAAGGCACGGCCTCATTCCGGCGAACAAGCGTCGCCTGATGTGCCTGTCGATGTTCTGGCACTTCCTGGACGTTGTCTGGATCGGCGTATTTTCCTTCGTCTATCTGATGGGAGTTGTCGGATGACCACCCACTCGCACACCCACGACGACCATCACGGTCACGATCACCACGGCCATGGCGGCCACGAAGCAGCCCACGGCTCGTTCAAGAGCTACATGGTCGGTTTCGTCCTGTCGGTCATCCTGACGGCAATTCCGTTCTGGCTGGTGATGGCCGATGTCTTCGACAGCAAGTCGGCGACGGTTGCAGCAGTCATGATCCTCGGCGCGATCCAGATCGTCGTCCACATGATCTACTTCCTGCACATGAACACCAAGTCCGAAGGCGGCTGGATCATGATGGCCGCGATCTTCACGATCGTTCTCGTCGTCATCTGCCTCACCGGCTCACTGTGGGTCATGCATCACCTCAACGCGAACATGATGCCCATGTCGCCCGAGATGATGAAGAACATGCCTTGATCGAGCGACGGCTGGATGTCGCGACCGAAACGTTGCGGCCTCCTTCCGTAGGCTAGAAAATCAGGAGCGCCGTGTGTCCCTGCAGGGCGTACGGCGCTCTTTTCATTCGCATACCGTCAATCGATCGGGTGACATCATGACCGCCGCTCCTTCAACCGAAGGCCGGAAGCCGGGCTTCCTTCTCCTCGCTTTCCTCGTCTTTGCCGCCGCACTCTTCGTTGCCCTCGGCGTCTGGCAGGTTGAGCGTCTGCAATGGAAGCTTGATCTTATCGCGCGTGTCGATCAGCGCGTGCATGCTGCCCCGACCCCGGCTCCGACCGATCAGCAATGGTACGCGGGCCAGCCGGGGGACTTCGAATATCGGCACGTCACCGTGCATGGCTCTTTCGATCACGCACGGGAAATCTATGTTCAGGCCGTCACGGAGCTCGGGCCGGGCTATTGGGTGATGACGCCGCTTGATCGGGCCGATGGACCGACAATCCTCATCAACCGTGGATTTGTGCCGAGCGACAAGCGCGATCCGTCGCGCGCCGGGCGGCCAGATCGCCGGTGAGGTGACTGTTACAGGCCTGCTTCGCCTCAGCGAGCCCAAGGGCGGGTTTCTGCGGTCTAACGATCCGGCAGCGGGCCGCTGGTATTCCCGTGATGTGGAGGCAATCGCGCGCGACAAGTCGCTGGGTGATACCGAGCCCTATTTCATCGATGCTGATGCAACGGCCAATCCCGGTGGCTACCCGGTCGGCGGTTTGACCGTCGTTCAGTTCCGCAATAGCCATCTGAGCTATGCGATCACCTGGTTTGCGCTGGCACTTCTTGCGCTGGGTGCCGCCGTCTATTGCTGGCGGCTGCGCAAGGCCGCCAGCTGATCATCGGTCAGGAATTGCCCGAGCGTTCAGGCGTCGGGCATTTCATCGCCGTCAAGCAGGGCATCGAAAACCTCGAGCAGGGCATTGACGATGGCCTGGCCGAGCGCGTTACCACTTTCCGCGATCTTGCCTTCCTCCATGTCCCGGGCGGCCAGCGCAAGATTGCCACCCTCGTCGACGACGATTGCGCGAGCCCGCTCGATTGCCCATTGAGCAAAATCGGCACGGTTTTCGATTGTCATCGTGTCCATATTCACATCCACCCGTTCACCAATTGTTGAGTATTTCCGCGCCATAAGTGTCTCAGCGCGTTAGGTATTGCGTACGCGCTACCGCAACGGTGTGCCTCGATCAACGGGGCGATACCGCGCAGGCCCCGTCAGTATGCGGCCGCAGCCTTCGACATCGATCAAGTCCAGAGTAACACGCGCGCGCTTGGCCGTCGCGTCAAACACTTCCCCGTGACAGAGAGATCGCGCACGCCATTTCAGGCGCGCACGCGATAACCCCGGAAAACCTCGTCAGGGGAATGGGCCGCAATCCTCAGCGACCCCGCAAAGCCTCAGGCCGGTTCTGCCACCTTCGATGCCTTGTAGGCATCGGCGATCTTCTTCACTTCCACCCTTGAGCCGAAAATCACCGGCACACGCTGGTGCAGCGCAGTGGGCTTGAGATCGAGTATTGCGACATCGCCAACGACCGCTGCCCCGCCGGCTGCCTCGACAAGAAGTCCCATCGGGTTTGCTTCATAGAGGAGGCGCAGGCGGCCGCCGGAGGTCGGCTTGTTGCGATCGGCGGGGTAGAGGAAAACGCCGCCGCGGTTGAAGATGCGATGCGCATCGGCGACCATGGAGCCGACCCAGCGCATGTTATAGCCAGCGTCGATCGAGCGTTCGATATAGCTCGCGACCACATCATCCCAGGATGCCCGTCGGGCGGCGTTGATGGCGAATTCCTTCGTCTCCGGGACGATCTTCACATCGGACGCCGTCAGGATATAGGAGCCGCTGTCATCGAGCGTGAAGATCTGAACACCCTTGCCAACGGTGATGACGAGACAGGTCTGCGGGCCATAGGCTGCATAGCCCGCGACGACCTGTGCCCGGCCGCTCTGCAGGAGGTCCGAGGCGGACGCGCCGGGATGACCGAGAAGATCGTTCCGACGGTGACGTTGACGTCCAGATTGGAAGACCCGTCCAGCGGGTCGAAGATCACGGCGTATGCGCCATCGGCATGAACGGGTACTTCGCTGTCGAGCTCTTCCGACACAGCAAAGGATACCGCCGCCGACGCCTTGCAGGCGTCGAGCATCAGATCGTTCGAAAGAATGTCCAGCGGCTTCTGCGTTTCGCCCTGCACGTTGATCGTTTCGGTCGCGCCGCTGAGGCCGGTGAGGGACGAGGTCCGCAGCGTATCCGAAATCTGCCGGGTGGCCTTGGCCACATTGGCAAGCAACTGGATAAGCCCGTCATCCAGCGTGCCTTTCAGGCCTTCCAGATAGGTTTCGAACGTGGTCATTGGCATCTCTCTCCCTGAGTTTACACGCGACATGAACTGGCACGGGCGATCGGAACGGCCTTGTCACTGTCGTGTAACGGCCAGATCTCACGGCACTTCGGCCCGCTGGATTGTGCGGCAGCGTAACCAATTTCCGCATCGCGGTAAATGCCTGAAATCAATGGTTTAAGACTCGCGCATCAATCGATTTAAACGCGAATTTTTGGCCCGTTTGGTGCCGCGCGATATCGGATGAGCGTGATGGGTGGGGAAGACTGCGTGCTTGAGCACGACCGCAGACTGGTCAGTGTATCAGGATGGCCCTGAAATCGTTGACATTGGTGCCGGTTGGGCCGGTGTCGAACAAGTCTCCCAGGGCCTCAAAGCCGGAGAAACTGTCATTGGCGTCGAGCAGGCGGCGTCCGTCGAGGCCTGCAGCCCGCAGCCGCGCGGCGGTCGTCCATCGCAGAAGGCGCCGGCATTGGTCTCCGAGCCGTCTATGCCATCGGTGTCGGCGGCGAGCGCTGTCACGTCATGACCGCCGAGGGCCAGCGCCAGCGCCAGCGCGAACTCGCCATTGCGCCCACCGCGCCCGCCTTTTGCGCGCAGCGTCACGGTCGTCTCTCCTCCCGAGAGAAGCAGTGCGGGCCGCGGAAACGGTCTGCCCCGGGTGGCGATCTCGCGTGCCAGTGCCGCATGAACGAGGGCAACATCCCGCGCCTCGCCTTCGATCGCGTCCGACAGGATATGGGCCGCAAGCCCGTGCTCTGCCGCGAGCCTCGCGGCGCCTCCAGCGAAACGGAGGCGGAGGCAATCACATGGTGCTGGTGGCGGGCGAAAACCGGATCGTCCGGCAATGGGGCATCGGCAGATGGGGAATGAAGATGCGCAAGCATCTGGGGCGAAAGAGCCAGCCGGTACTGTTCGACGATTTCGAGGGCATCCTTGCGGGTGGAGGCGTCCGGTATCGTCGGCCCGGAGGCGACGAAAGCCGGGTTGTCGCCAGGGATATCCGAGACGATGAGGCTGACGACGCGGGCTCTGGTCGCAGCGGCCAGTCGTCCACCCTTGATAGTGGAGAAATGCTTGCGCACCACATTCATGGCCGAAATCGGCGCGCCCGAGGCAAGCAGCATCTCGTTCAGGGCGATCTCGTCGGCCAGTGACAGACCTTCGGGCGGCGCAGGCAGAAGCGCCGATCCGCCGCCACAGACAAGGGCGATCACCAGATCATCCTCGCCGAGGCCGCCAATCGTATCGACCAGCCTTCTGGCCGCAACGAGGCCCGCCGCGTCCGGCACCGGGTGCGCGGCCTCCAGCACCTCGATCGCGCTTGTGGCGCAGCCATAGCCATATCTGGTGACGACGAGGCCTGACAGAGGACCATCCCAGACGCTTTCCAGAGCCGCCGCCATCTGGGCAGCGCCCTTGCCGGCACCGATCACCACGGTCCTGCCCTTCGGTCGCTCGGGAAGATAACGGCGGATGCCGGTCAGCGGATCGGCGGCTTTCACGGCTGCGGCAAACAGCGCCTTCAACAGGTCCCGGTCGTTCATCTCTTCCCTCCCATCACTTTGCGCCTAACTTCATCACGGAGCTTGCTGCCGTCAACCGCCTTGGGGTACTGGCAGGCCTTGATTTCATCGCTCCCGATGGCACAGCAAAGGCAGAGGGTCGGTCATGCAACAGAGGAATACGACCTGATGGCGCTCGACATCCACCTTGCCGGGCAGACGGCCTCAGCCGATCAGGCGCAACGCTCCTGTGGCAGCTGCACCCTGTGCTGTCGCCTGCCGGAGATAGACGAGTTCGCCAAGCCGCCGGATGTCGCCTGCAGCCACTGTACCGGAAGCGGTTGCGCCATCTATGACGGGCGCCCGCAGGTCTGCCGCGATTTTCTCTGCCGCTGGATGACCAATCCGGCCTTTCCCGATACATGGCGACCGCAGACGTCGCACATCCTCGTCTATGACCAGGGGCAACAGGTCACTGTCCTCGTCGATCCGGATTATCCGGAGGCATGGCGGGAAGAGGCAGCGCAGGCCGCCATTGCCCAATGGGCGGCAGACGCCGAAAAGGAAGGCCGTTACCTGATCCTCTTCTGCGGTGACTATGTCGAGAAAATGGGGGCTCGCCGTTAGGTGAGTTGCCGATGCGGGCTCTTGTGCGGCGGCCTTTCCGTCAGCGCTTGCCGGTAATATCGGCTGCTGCCTGCCGGATTGTCTGCATCAGGATCGCCATCGGCATCGATGGCGTATGGTCGGCGCGTATGGTCAGCCCGACCGGGCCACGGGTCTCCACGCTATCGACCGGCAGTAGAGCCAAAAGCCCCGCTTCCACGTCCCGCGCCACCACGCCCGAAGAGATGATCCAGACGGCATCGCTCGACTGTACGAAGGCCCGGCCGAATGCGTCTGATACGGTCTCGATCTGCGTCGGCAGGCCGGCGACGCCGTTGGCGATCAGGAACTGTTCGACGATGGGGCGGATGATCGAGCCGCGCGTCGGCATCAGCACCGGATAGTCGCCGAAATGCTCGAAGACCGAACGCGGTGCCGACAGGAGTGGATGGCCGGGGCGCACGGTAAAGACCACCTGCTCGGAATAGAGATGTTCGAATGTCAGCCCCGTCATCTTTTCCGGTGAGGCAAGTCGGCCGACGACGAGATCGAGATCACCGATGATCAGCTGCTCCATCAGCACGGCATTCTCTCCGGTGACGATCTTCACCCGGCTGCCGGTCTTTTCCTCCAGAAAGGCCGACATCGCCTTTGGCATGATGCGGCTGGAAACGGTGGGCAGCGCGCCGACCCGCACCGGCGGCGCTGCGTCGAAAAGCTCCTGCGAGACGGAATCCATGCCCTGCCGCAATGCCGTCAGTGCAGCACCGGCATGGCGCAGGAAAACCTCGCCGTAACGGGTGATGCGGATACCGCGCCCGTCCCGCTCGAAAACGGCGACGCCGAGTGCTTCTTCAAGCTCGCGTATCGTCTTCGTGACCGCCGGCTGGCTGACATTGAGTATCTCCGCGGCCCGCACCACGCTCTTCTGCCGTGCGACTTCCACGAATGTGTGGAGATGACGAAATTTGACCCGCGATCCGATCAATTGATAACCCATGAGTTAATGAATTGGCCGAAAATATCAATTTACTTAACCGAAATCCAGTGCCATCACTGTTACCGGGAGGAGTTTCGCATGCAGTTCGCGTCGATTGACGGCATCGTCATCCATTACGATTTTGCGTTTGCGGGGGCTGACAAGCCTCTTCTGGTGTTTTCCAACTCGCTCGGCACCGATAGCCGCATCTGGGATCACGAGCTTTCGAAATTTTCCGCTGATTTCAGCATTCTCACCTATGATAAGCGTGGCCATGGTCTGTCGGATCTCGGAGAGCCACCCTATTCGCTTGATGACCATGTCGCCGATCTCGCGGGCCTTCTCGATCATCTCGAATTGACCGGTGCGATCGTCATCGGCCTGTCCGTCGGCGGGCTGATCGCGCAGGGGCTTTATGCGGCGCGGCCGGATCTGGTTTCAGCACTGGTTCTCTCCAATACGGCGCACAAGATCGGCACGGCCGATATGTGGAACACGCGCATCGCGGCCGTGATGGAGAGCGGCATTTCCTCTATTCTCGAACCGGTCATGCAGCGCTGGTTCACCGCGCCCTATCGCAGTCCCGACAACGCCGCCTATCGTGGTTACTGCAACATGCTGCTGCGGCAGCCGGCCGATGGTTACGCAGGCATTTGCGCGGCGATCCGAGATGCGGATCTGACCGAAGCGGCCAAGCGTATCGCTGTTCCCACACTCTGCATCGCCGCGATGAGGATGGGTCCACCCCGCCTGATCTGGTGCGCGCAATGGCCGATCTCATTCCCGGCAGCCGTTTTGAACTGATCGACGGCGCGGCGCACATTCCCTGCGTCGAGACACCGGCGGCGCATGCCGCGCTTATTCGCGATTTCATCCAGACGCTTTTCAGCGACCAACCGGACGAGGACTGACCATGGCGGAAAAATCAATGCCGTCAAAGCGTTTCGAGGCCGGCATGCGTACGCGCCGCGCCGTGCTTGGCGATGCCCATGTGGACCGCGCCAGCGCCAACGCGACGCCCTTCGACGAGCCCTTTCAGGAGCTGATTACGGAAAGCGCCTGGGGCAATGTCTGGTCGCGGCCGGAATGGACCAAGCGCGAGCGCTCGATGGTGACGATCGCGCTTCTGGCCGCACTCGGGCAGGATGACGAAGTGGCCATGCACGTGCGGGCCACTGCCAATACCGGCGCCACGCGGGAGGATATTCGCGAGGCGCTGCTGCATGTGGCAATCTATGCCGGCGTGCCGGCCGCCAATCATGCGTTCAAGATCGCCAAGCGACCTACGCCGCCATGGAGAAGGATAATTCGACAGGGGGAGGACCCGATGCGAAACACACCACCTGAAACCACGCCGTTTTTTGCCCGCGACCGCGCCTGGCATCCGCCCGCGCTCACGCCCGGCTACAAGACCTCGATCCTGCGTTCGCCGCAGCGGGCCCTGATTTCGCTCGAAGGTACCAAGAGCGAAATTACCGGTCCGGTGTTCGGCCATAATATTCTCGGCGAATTCGATAACGACCTAATCGTCAACTACGCAAACCCGGCGAGATGGCGATCGGCGAGCGCATCCTCGTGCATGGCCGTGTGCTTGATGAGCGTGGCCGTGGCGTTCCCGGCGCGCTGGTGGAATTCTGGCAGGCCAATGCCGGTGGCCGCTATCGCCACAAGAAGGAAAGCTATCTGGCGGCGCTCGACCCGAATTTCGGCGGTTTCGGCCGCACGATCACCGATGACGAGGGCAATTACGTTTTCCGCACCATCCGTCCCGGCGCCTATCCCTGGCCGAATGGCGTGAACGACTGGCGCCCGGCGCATATTCATTTCTCGGTCTTCGGCCACGGTTTTGCCCAGCGGCTGATTACCCAGATGTATTTCGAGGGCGACCCGATGATCTGGATCTGCCCGATCGTCAAAACGATCCCGGACGAGGAGGCGATCAGGGGCCTCATCGCCGCACTCGACATGAACAACAACATTCCGCACGACATGCGTGCCTACAAGTTCGACATCGTTCTGCGCGGCCGCCGTTCGACGCTGTTCGAAAACCGCAAGGAAGGCAACTGAGAGATGGCGCAGTCGCTGAATTATTTGAAAGAATCTGCCTCTCAGACGGCCGGCCCTTATGTGCATATCGGCTGTACGCCAAACTTTTCCGGCATTACCGGCGTCTATGAGGAAGATCTTGGCTCGGGACCGATGGCTTCCGACAAGACGCGCGGCGAGCGCATCACCATCCGCGGTTTCGTCTATGACGGAACGGGAACCGCGCTCAAGGATGCGGTGATCGAGATCTGGCAGGCGGATACCGATGGTCTCTATAACAGCCCGTCGGAGACGCGCGGTACGGCAGATCCGAATTTCTTCGGCTGGGCGCGGTGTCCGGGCGATATGGCGAGCGGCGAATTCGTGTTCGAGACGATCAAGCCCGGCCGCGTGCCGTTTCGCGATGGCCGGCTGATGGCGCCGCATGTGAGCTTCTGGATCGTTGCCCGCGGCATCAATATCGGGCTGAATACCCGCATGTATTTCTCAGACGAGGAAGCGGCGAATGCGGAAGACCCGATCCTGTCGCGCATCGAGCATCGCATGCGCGTGCCGACGCTGATCGGCAAGCGCGAGGGCGATACCGTGCGTTTCGACATTCATCTGCAGGGCGAGAACGAGACCGTCTTTTTTGATGTATGATGACGAGAGCCTCCCCCCTGGTTGATTCCTACGGGGAGGCATTCCGGTTGAACAAGAAAAGACAGTCTCATGAGCATTTCCGCCTTCGAACATCCCTATCTCTCCGGTCTCGTCGGCGATGAGGATGTCTCCCGCCTGTTTTCCGTTGAGGCCGAGGTCAGCGCCATGCTGGCTTTCGAGGCGGCGCTTGCCACGGCCGAGGCGATCGAAGGCGTGATCCCGCAGACGGCTGCCGAGCGGATTGCCGAAGTCTGCGCCGAATTCGTGCCGGATATCGATGCGTTGAAGGTGGCAACGGCGCGTGACGGCATCGTCGTGTCCGATCTCGTCAAGCAGTTGCGTGCCGCGGTTGGCGGCGAGGCGGCGTTCCACGTCCATTTCGGCGCGACCAGCCAGGATGTGATCGACACAGCACTGGTGCTGCGGCTGAAATCGCTTTCTGCCCTGTTTCTGGAACGTCTCGTCGTGCTCGCCACGGCGATCGACGATCTCGACGAGAAATTCGGCGTGCGGGAATTGATGGGCCGCACCCGCATGCAGGCGGCGATCCCGATCACCGTCTGGGACCGCCTGCGGACATGGCGTGCGCCGCTGGAGCGTCATCATCAGCGTCTGCAGACCTTTTTCGATAATGGTTTTGCCGTGCAGTTCGGCGGTGCCGCCGGCACGCTCGACAAGCTGGGTGATGCCGCAAACGGTGTCAGGGAAACGCTGGCCACGGCGCTTGATCTTGCCGATCAGCCGCAATGGCACAGCCAGCGTGAGACGATTGCCGAATTCGCCACCATTCTCACGCTGATTACCGGCTCGCTCGGCAAGTTCGGCCAGGACGTCGCGCTGCTTGCGGAACTGGGCGACGAGATCGCCCTTTCCGGTGGTGGTGCCTCGTCGGCCATGGCGCACAAGCAGAACCCGGTTGCGGCCGAAGTGCTGGTTTCGCTTGCCCGTTATAATGCGGTGCAGATTTCCGCCATTCAGCAGTCCATGGTGCATGAGCAGGAACGTTCGGGCGCTGCCTGGACGCTGGAATGGCTGGTTCTGCCGTCGATCGCTGCCGCAACCGGCGCGTCGCTCCGTCTTGCGACGGAACTGGCCGGGAATATCCAGTCGCTCGGCGTGGCGGAGTAAGTCGACACAGCCGAAGTGCATTCGATTTGCCGGGATCCGGGCGGTTATTTTACCGCCCGCACCATCTCGCAAATTCATAACCGCTTCGATATGGGTGATGGCAGATAATTTATTTTACATCACCATCAGGTATGGGGCAGTCTCAAATTTGCAGCATTGAGGAGCGTCCGAGGGACGTGCTGCCGAGGGAGGATATCATGAAGAAATTTACTTTGGCGTTCGCCGTGGCTGCTTTGGCTGCAGGCGTTGCCCATGCCGACACGATCAAGGTCGGTGTCGTTGGGCCTTTCTCGGGCCCGTTTGCCTTGCAGGGCAAGAATTTCAAGGCGGGCATCGATGCCTTCTTCGCGCTGAACGGCAAGAAGGTCGGCGATCACGAGATCGAGGTCGTCTACCGCGACGTGCCGACCGCCAACCCGGCGCAGTCGAAGTCGCTGGCGCAGGAGCTGATCGTCCGCGAGAAGGTCCAGTATCTGGCCGGCTTCTATTTCACGCCTGACGCTATGGCCGCAACGCCGCTTCTGCAGCAGGGCAATGTGCCGATGGTGGTGATGAATGCCGCGACATCGGCGATCGTGACGAGCAGCCCCTATGTGGTGCGTACCTCGTTCACCACCTGGCAGACCGCAAGCCCGATCGCCAAGGTGGCGAAGGATGCGGGCGTTGCCAAGGCGATCACGCTGGTGAGCGATTACGGCCCAGGCGTCGATGCCCAGACCGCCTTCAAGACGGCTTTCGAGAAGGAAGGCGGCAGCGTGGTGGAATCGATCCGCATGCCGCTCTCGACCAATGATTTCGCGCCGATGATGCAGCGCGTCAAGGATAGCGGTGCGCAGGCCCTGTTCGTCTTCCTGCCCTCCGGCCCGCCGACACTTGCCTTCGTCAAGGCCTATAACGAAAACGGTCTGAAGGCTGCGGGCATCAAGTTCCTGGCGACCGGCGACCTGACGCAGGAATCCGATCTGCCGGCGCTTGGTGAGGCAGGTCTCGGCCTGACGACCACGTTCCACTATGCCGTTTCGCATGACAGCCCGGAAAACAAGGCCTTCGTTGCTGCCGCTGAAAAGGCGATCGGCAACCCGGCCGAGCTTTCCTTCCCGGCCGTCGGCGCCTTCGACGGCATGTATGTGATTTCCAAGATGATCGAGGCGACCAAGGGCAAGCAGGATGCCAAGAACGCTGTCGAAGCGGTCAAGGGCCTCTCCTGGACGAGCCCGCGAGGCCCCGTCACGATCGATCCAGACAGCCGCCATATCACGCAGAACATCTATCTGCGCGAGGTCGCCAAGGGGTCTGACGGGAAATATTACAACAAGGAAATCCAGACCTTCGAAAAGCAGGGTGATCCCGGTCTGGCGGCGCTCAAGAAGTAAGTCTCTCTCGGCCTGCTCGCGCCAGGAGACGTCTTTTACCCGCAACCCTCTCCCTGCAATGGGGGAGGGCGGCGGCGGATAGCGTGAGGCCTTGGCTTATTGCAGCGCATGGTCGGACGCTGACGACGGCCGGATGGCGGGCAATATCTGCCCGCAGCAATTCGACAACAAGGGAAACCGGAGAACCATGCAGACGGTCCTCAGCATTGCCGTTGATGCACTCGCCTATGGCATGGTGCTCTTCATCATCTCGATCGGGCTTTCGGTAACGATGGGCCTGATGCGGGTGATCAATCTGGCGCATGGCGCCTTTGCGATGATCGGCGGTTATTTCGCCTCCTATGCCGCCCGGGATCTCGGGCTTGGCTATGGTGTCGGTGTGCTGGTCGCGATCATCGGCACCGTCATCATCGCTATTCCCGTAGAGCGGTTTCTCTATCGGCGCATCTATGGCCAGCCGGAACTGACACAGGTGCTGATGACGATCGGCATTACCTTCTGCGTGATCGGCATTGCCAATTTTGCCTTCGGCCCGACGCTGAAGACTATTCCCCTGCCGTCGATGCTGCAGGGCTCGGTCGATCTCGGCTTCCGCACCATTGCCACACACCGGCTGTTTTCGATCGTCTGCGGCCTTGTCGTTGCCGGCGCCTCTGGCTGCTGATTGAGCGAACGGCTTTCGGCACGAAGCTGCGGGCGACGGTCGATAACGCCGCCATGGCCGCCTCGCTCGGGGTAAGAACGCAGGTCGTCTATGCGGTGAGCTTCGCGGTGGCCATCGGTCTTGCAGCCCTGGGCGGTGTGCTCGGCGCGGAACTGCTTCCTGTCGAGCCCTATTATGCGCTGCGCTACATGGTGACGTTCCTCGTCGTCGTCTCCGTCGGCGGCGCAGGCTCCATTCCCGGTGCGCTGATTGCCTGTCTTCTGCTTGGCGCGATCGATACGACCGGGCGCTACTTTGCCCCGGAATACGGTGAATTCTTCTTCTATCTGGCGGTGATCGTCATCGTGACGCTCTTCCCGCGTGGCCTTGCAGGACGGTTCCGCTGATGGCGCTCTCGACCCATTCCACCAATGACCACACGCAGACCGCGCCTGCGCGCCGGGCGGACCGTGGCCTGATCGGCGCCGTGGCGATCGTCGTCTGCGGTATTGCCGGCTATCTGCTGTTTCCCGATAATCTGGCGCTGCTCACCCATATCATCTCCACCATGCTTCTGGTCCTGGCGATCGATCTCGTCACCGGATATTGCGGCGTGGCGACGCTCGGCCATGCGGCGCTTTTTGGTGCAGGCGCCTATGGTTCAGGTATCGCAGCGGCCCATTTCGGCATTACCGAACCGCTGACGATGACGCTGGTCGGCCTTGTCTGCGGCGCAATCGCCGGCCTGATCTCAGGCATCGTGGTTCTTCGGGCCCATGGGCTTGCCCAACTCGTTCTGTCGATCGCGGTCATCCACCTGTTTCAGGAGGCGGCCAACAAGGCCTCCGCATGGACCGGCGGCAGCGACGGCCTGTCGGGGATCATGCCCGATGCGATTTTCGGCCGGTTCGAATTCGATCTCTTCGGCCATACTGCCTATGTCTACGGCGTAGCACTGCTGCTCGTCACCTTCGTTCTCCTGCGCATCCTCGTCCGTTCGCCCTTCGGCATGCTGGCGCGCGGCGTCAAGGAGGATCCGGTGCGTGTGGCGGCGATGGGGGCCTCCGTGCGGTCGGTGCTGATCCGCATGTATGTCATCTCCGGTGCCGTGGCGGGCCTCGGCGGTGCGCTTTCGGCGATTTCCACCCAGGTCGTCGGGCTCGACAGCCTGTCCTTCACGCTCTCGGCAGAATCGCTGGTCATGCTCGTTCTCGGCGGCACCGGCTCGCTCTATGGCGCCATGGTCGGAACGGTCGTCTTCATGTTCTTCGAGGATACGGTCTCTGCCGCCAATCCCTTCCACTGGCTGACGATTGTCGGCGTGCTCCTGATCGCCGTCGTGCTTTTCGCGCCGAAGGGGCTTTATGGCACGGCCGCCGCCTATTTCGAGCGCCGGTCACGGGTGCGCAAGGGGAGGGCAGCCGCATGAGCACGCTCTTCGAAGTCTCCAACCTCAGGAAGAATTTTGGCGCGCTGGCGGTGACGAACGATGTGAGCATCCGCATGGCTCCCGGCGACAGGCTGGCGCTGATCGGGCCGAACGGCGCGGGCAAGACGACATTCGTCAATCTCGTCACCGGCCATATCAAACCGGATGCGGGCCGTGTCACACTGAATGGCGAGGATGTGACGGGCCTTAGACCGGCAGCGCGGGTGCAGCGAGGCCTGATCCGCTCCTTTCAGGTGACGCGGCTTTTCCCCGATATGACGCCTGAAGAGCACGTGGCGCTTGCCATCCTGCAGCGCGACGGTAAAGCAGGCGGCATGGCCGGCCACTATTCGGCCAAGTCTTCGGTCATGGCCGAGGTGCGGGAAATCCTTTCGCTTCTCGGGCTCATCGAGCTTTCGCATCTGAAGGTTCGCGAGATCGCCTATGGCCAGCAGCGGCTCCTGGAAATCGCGCTTGCCATGGCACTGAAGCCCAAGGTTCTGCTTCTGGACGAGCCCGCTGCCGGCGTGCCGCAGCTTGAGACGGCGCGGATCGAGCGGGCGCTCGATCAGTTGCCGAAGGATCTCGCGATCCTGATGATCGACCATGACATGGATCTGGTCTTCCGCTTTGCCACGCGCGTCGTCGTGCTTGCGGCCGGCACTGTGATTTTCGACGGATCGCCGCAGGCCGTCACAAAAGACCAGCGGGTCCGCGAAGCCTATCTCGGGAGTTATGCGAATGCCGGCAGCGCCGCTTGAAGTCGTGAACCTGTCGGCCGGCTATGGCCCGACGCGGGTGATCGAGGGGATTTCGTTTTCCGTGCCCGCCGGGGCGCGGTTGGCGGTGCTTGGCCGTAACGGCATGGGAAAGACCAGCCTCTTTGCCACGCTTGCCGGCCAGACGCGCCGTTTCGAGGGCGAGATCCGCCTCGGCGGGCGCGATATCACAAAGGAGCCCAGTGCCACCCGTGCCCGGGCAGGGCTTGGTTATGTGCCGCAGACGCGGGATGTCTTTCCGACGCTGACGGTCGAGGAAAACCTGCAGGTCGGGCTGAAAGACCGGCCGAAGGATGCGATCGAGGAAGCGTATGGCATGTTTCCGCGCCTCAAGGAGCGCCGCCGCAATCTCGGCAACCAGCTTTCCGGCGGCGAACAGCAGATGCTGTCGACGGCCCGCAGCATTCTCGGCAAGCCGAGCCTGCTTCTGCTCGACGAGCCGCTGGAAGTCTGGCGCCCGTCATCTGCGAGGAGTTGATGGCCGCTTTCGGGACGCTGGCGACGACCGGCGACATGACCATCCTGCTCGTGGAGCAGCGGATACAGAGCGCGCTTGATTTCGCCGACAGCGTGATCGTGCTGGAGCGCGGGCGGATCGCATGGCAGGGCACGCCACAGGCCCTGTCCGGTGATCAGGCAACGGTTGAGCGCCTGCTCGGGGTCGGTGGCCTGCACTGAGCCTGACGTCGCTCCGGCCATGGCTTTGGCCGAAGTGACGAAAGGCGCCTGTCACGAGACAGGCTCGGGTTCAGCCCGCGTTGGGCCGATCAGAAAAGCGCGTCATCGATGTCGTCATCGCTCATCACCAGCGACAGCGCGGGAGCCGGCTCGGCCGCGATCTCGGTTCCGAATATAGACGCATGGATATGCCGCTCGGACACCATCGTATAGGTGGCCGCGATCTTCCCGCCTATCGCGGCAAGCGCCGTCTCCGTTCCGCTCGCAAGGGCAATGTCCTGCCGGGCGGCTGCCATGTCGGTGGCACAGGCTCGCAGCACCGCACCGAGTTCCGCCTGGAAATCCAGGCCCGCGAGCGATGTTTCGATGCTGCTGACCGCGAGACTGCTCTGCGCGCCAAGCGACGACATCTGCTCATCCATGCGGTTGCCGACATTGCGAATGTTCTGCACCGCTCTTTCCAGACGTTCCGAAAGCGGGCCGCCGGCGGCATCCTCTTCGATCTGGTTCAGGATCTGTGCGGTCTTTTCGAGCGAGCCCAGTTCGGCGAGAACCTTGTCCGAGGTTTCGTCCAGCTGACCGGCAAAATTGCGCAGTTCCGCCGTCACGACGTTGATCGCCCGACCCTCATCACCGATCTTGCTGCAGCGCAGGTTGGTGTTGAGCGCCATGTAGTGAATATCGGTGCGGACGAGCTGGATCATGTTGATCCCCTGCACCAGCTCGCCAACAGTGCGGCCGGTGCTGCGTGCCAGTTCGGCGCCGACCTGCGCGACGGTCTCGACGTCGCCGACGGCATTCTTCGCGGATGTCACGGCATTTTCGAGCATGCGTATCGCGCTGTCGCCGCTGCCTGCCGCATCCTGTTCGCCGCCACTCATCTCGATCCGCACGGCCTCAATGGCGCGCAGGTCCGAGCGGAAGCCGGAGACATTGGCGACGATCTTGGCGGTGTCGCGGTCGAAATCGTCCATCGTGTCGTGAAGTTGGGCGCAGACAAGCTCATGCACAAGCGCCGAGAGGCTGTCCTTCTGCGCCATGCCTAGACCGGATGCCTCCGGCGAGGCGAGATAATCCTCGGTGATGGTCAGTGCGGCCTGGCAGTGTTCGATCCTCTGCCGGGTAATGTCGCCGATCTGCATGGCCGAGAGCGTGCTGGCAAGCTTGCCCTGGATCGTGCGGGCAACGGTGCTCACCTTTGCAGCCCGCTCGCCGAGCAGTTTCCGGTGGCTGTCGATCGATTTGCCGCCGGCCGCCAGTTCCGTGACGATATTGGGGATCGTGACTTCGAAGTTACGGATGATCGCGTCGCCCTGCCCCATGATGGAGCCGAGGCCGCGGCCAAGCGAGGCGGATTTCTCTGCAAAGGTATCGACCTGCCGCGTGCCATCCTGGATACGCGCGAGGATCTCCTCGGCGAAGGCGCTGAAATCGGGAATGCTGGCGCCGGTGATCTTTGCCGTGACGGCAAATGTCCGCAGATAGCGAAGCGTTTCCAGCATGTCGGCGATATGAGGGCGAAGATTGCGCTCGGAAGCTGCGATATCCTGAAACTGCGTGCGCCGGGAGTTTTCGATATCCTTGAGCTGCGACAGGCGGGAAACGGTCGTCTCCAGTTCCATCACGGTCGCGCGGGCCGTGCCTTCGTCGAGCGAGTTCGTCACCTGATCCAGCGAGGCGACCAGCTTGTTGAGGACGTCGAGGATCGCCAGCAGCGAGGCGCCGCCTTCGAGAAAGCGCTCCTCAATTCTTGCCCGCGCCTGTTCCATGCGGTCGACCAGCGCGGAGCGGTCGATTGTCGTTTCGATTGCCGGTTTCAGAATTGCTGCTGCTACCACGTCTCACCTGTCCGGTTTGCCCGGATCCCCCGTTGGCGGGCCATTCGGCCCACGTCTTTTCGCCCTGTTTTTATTCCGGTCGCTCGTCTGCATCCGCGGCCATGGCAGGCAGCGGGCGTGCATCTTGCGTGGGGGAAACATGCAAGCAGCAGTATTAATCGGAAGAAAATGAGATCTGGCTTTGTGATGCCGTGGTTAACATCTGACCTCTGCAAACCGGGCTATGACAAATGTTTCGTAAAAACTAGGCGAAGCGATTTAACTCGCCATTAAGGGTATAAATCCACATTCCGGTCACATTTTAATAAATCTCGAACATGTGTCGGAAATCTGATGATTTTTGCCCAGCCATCGCATTTGTCGCTTGAAGGCAACCTCACCATGCGGACAGCCGGCGCGATCCATGCGCAGCTTCTCGGAGCGCTCAAGGCTCATGAGGAGACGGTCATCTCGCTGCCGTCCGATGTGCAGATCGATATCAGCTTCCTGCAGCTCATCGAGGCCGCCCGTGTCTATGCCAAGGTCAGCGGCAAGCGTCTCTCGCTGGCCCGTCCTGCCGGTGCCGAGCTTCTCGACCTTCTCCGGCGCGCCGGCTTCCTCGACGCGCTGTCTGACGACGATGCCCAATTCTGGCTCCATCAAGGAAAGATCCAATGACTGCCCGTATTCTGACCGTCGATGACTCGGCGAGCATTCGCCTCACCACGCGCGTTGCCCTCAGCAATGCCGGTTACGATGTCACCGAGGCTGTCGACGCGTCGATGGTATTGCCAAGCTGAATGCCGGTGAATTCGATCTCGTCGTTACCGATCTCAATATGCCGAATATGGACGGCCTGACGATGATCCGCGAACTGCGCAAGCTTCCGGCCCATATGGGTGTCCCGGTCATCTTTCTGACCACGGAATCCGATGCCGAGCTCAAGCAGCAGGCAAAGGCGGCCGGTGCCACCGGCTGGCTGACCAAGCCTTTTGATCCGGAAAGCCTCGTCAAGATTGCGCGCAAGGTACTCGGCAGATGAGTTTTCCTGATCCTATTGCTGTTTTTCGCACGGAAGCCGCCGAGCTTCTGGAGCAGATCGAGGCGGGCCTGCTCGATCTCAACGTTAATCTTGGCGACAAGGATCAGATCGACGCCGTCTTTCGCGGCCTGCACACCCTGAAAGGGTCGGGGGCGATGTTCGGCTTTGAGGCGCTGGCCGCCTTCACCCATCACTGCGAAACCGCCTTCGACCGGGTGCGCAAGGGTGAAGTGGCCGCAAACCAGGCGCTGGTCATGTGCGTTCTGGAAGCCAAGGATCACATGCGGGCACTCGTCGAGACGCCGGCTGGCGATCATGAAGCGACCAGCGAGCGGCTTCTGGCAAACCTGCGTCGTGCCGTGGATGGCACGCCTGCAGCCGAGCTGCCGGTGGCAGCGGCTGAGCCCGCCAGTGCCGGCCGCTTCTACAAGATCACTTTCAGCCTGCCGCAGAACGCCATGGCAAATGGCACCAATCCGCTGCCACTGCTCGACGAGCTGCGCGACCTTGGCGAATGCCGTATCGTCGCCGACCGGTCGGCCGTTCCATCCCTTGATGCCCTGACCCCGACCGATCTTCATCTCGCCTGGACTGTCGAACTTGTGACCGAGCAGCCGCGTTCGGCGATCGATGATGTCTTCATCTTCGTCATGGATGAAATGCAGCTCGACGTGGAAGAGCTGGAGATCGGCGCCGAAACCGTCGATGTCGTGCCGGCTTCGGCGGCCCCATCGGCCCCCTCGGCCAAGTCACCTGCGCAGACGCCCGCCCAGCCGTCACCCAAGCCGCTTCCGGCAGCAGTTGTCGCCAATGAGGGCGACGGTGTGCAGAAGGCATCTGTGCCTGCCGCACAGCCGGACCAGAAGCAGAGCAAGGCTGCCGAGAATGTCCGCGTCCCGGCCGAGCGGCTTGACGAGTTGATGGACCGGGTCGGCGAACTGGTGATCGCCCAGTCTCGGCTCAGCCAGCTTGCAGGCGGCAGCGGCGATCTCATGCTGCGGGCCGTCTCGGAAGATGTCGAGCGCCTGTCCGGCGAGCTGCGCGATACGATGATGGTTCTGCGCATGGTCCCCGTGACGCAGCTTTTCAGCCGCTTCCGCCGCCTCGTGCATGATCTGGCGCATGAAACCGGCAAATCCATCGAACTCGTGACCGAGGGCGAAACCACCGAGGTGGACAAGAGCGTGATCGAGCGTCTTGCCGATCCGCTGATCCATCTCGTCCGCAATTCCTGCGACCACGGGCTGGAAACCGCGGCCGATCGCCGTGCAAGCGGCAAGCCGGAGGCTGGACGCATCCTGCTTTCGGCGCGCCAGCAGGCCGGCGAGGTCATCATCACCATCAAGGATGATGGCCGCGGGATCGACAAGGACCGCGTGCGGGCAAAGGCCGAAGCCTCGGGCCTGATCGCGGCCAATGCCAACCTCACCGATCAGGAACTCTATCAGCTGATCTTCCAGCCCGGTTTCTCCACCGCCCAGCAGGTGACGAACCTTTCGGGGCGCGGTGTCGGCATGGATGTCGTCAAGCGCACGATCGATGCCCTGCGCGGCACGATCTCGGTCGAAAGCACGCCCGGCGAGGGATCGGAAATCTCGCTCGCCATACCGCTGACGCTTGCGATCATCGACGGCCTATTGGTGCGCGTCGGCGAGGGGCGCTACGTTATCCCGCTTGCGGCGGTTGAAGAGTGCCTCGAACTCTCGATCGAGGACGACATGCGCTCGCGTGGCCGCAGCTTCATTTCCCTGCGTGACAGCCTCGTGCCGTTCCTGCGCCTTCGCGACCTGTTTCACACCGGCACCAAGCCGGATCCGTATCAAAAGGTCGTGGTCGTCTCGACCGGCGCCGAACGGGTCGGTCTCGTGGTCGACCAGATCATCGGTGATCATCAGACGGTCATCAAGGCCATGTCCAAACTCCATCATGATGTCGCAACCTTTTCCGGGGCGACAATTCTGGGCGATGGCGACGTGGCGCTCATTCTCGATGTCGGCCATCTCGTGGCCGAAGGTCAGTATCAGGAGGCGCATCTGCGCGCGGCGGGATGAACCAGGCAGTCAAGAAAATATCGGAAGCCGTCTGGGCCGGACGCGACGAGATGGCCGTGCTGACATTCGACATTGCCGGAGAAATGTTCGCGCTCGAGGCCGTCATCGTGCAGGAAATCCTCGATCTCCTGCCGGAGACCAAAGTGCCGGGCGCCAAGGCCTTCGTCGGCAGTGTGATCAATTTCCGCGGCAAGGTCATTCCGCTTGCGGATATCCGCCTTGCCTTCGGCATGGAAGCGACCAAGCGACGATCGACAGCCGGATCATCGTCATCGAAATCCCGATGGATGACGAGCCGGTGCTGGCCGGTATTCGCACCGACAAGGTTCACGAAGTCACGACCCTGCAACGCGTTCACGGCGAACCGCCGCCAAGCGTCGGCATGCGCTGGCGGCCGGATTTCATCGGCTGCCTCGTCAAGCGAGACGCCGAATTCATCATCATTCCAAATCTTCAGGCGATCTTTACCGCCAGTCACAGCCGCTCCACGCCGATGGCGCTTCAGAGCTGATAATACCAGACGGAGACCCCGCACCATGCATGCCTCGATAAAGCTCAAGCTCGCCTCCGCCTTCGGTTTCATCATCCTGATGCTGAGCCTGACTGCCGGATATGGCATATTCAGCCTCGGCAATCTCAACCAGACGCTGGAAGACGTCCTTCAGGGACCGGCCCAGCGCATGCAGCTGACGCAGACGCTCGGCAACGCCCAGCTTCAGCAGATCCGCCAGCAGAAAAACCTGCTTCTGGCGACTGACGCTGCTGAAGTTCAGGGCGCAATTGCCAAGAGCGACGATGCCCGTCGCACCTATGACCAGACATTCAAGACGATCGAAGCCAATGCCACCGAGCAGGGCAAGCCGCTATGGGCCAAGCTCGAAACGCTGACGGCCGGCTTCCGCAAGAGCGATGACGAGATCCGCCGCCTTATGCTGGCAGGTGAGACGGCGAATGCGCTGAAGATTTCGGTTGGTGATGCCCGCGCCGTGACGAACCAGATCGATGCTCTTCTGGCCGATGTCATGAAGCTCGAAGATGGCCGTCTTGGTGACGCCGATGCCAAGGCCGCTGACGATTATGTCCAGACGCGTACGATCATGATCTCGGTTGCTGCCGTTGCCATCGTCGTCGCTGCCTTCGCGGCCATCTGGATTGCCGTCAGCATCAGCCGCGGCCTGCGCAATGCCGTCCAGGCAGTGCAGAATGTGGCTGAGGGCGATCTCAGCCAGTTTGCGAAAGTTACCAGCAAGGACGAGATCGGCGAACTTCTCGGTTACGTCAACACGATGATCGAACGTCTGCGTGACGTGGTTGGCGATGCACTGTCGGCATCCGACAATGTCTCCTCGGGCAGCCAGGAACTGTCGTCCAGCGCCGAGCAGCTGTCGCAGGGCGCGACTGAACAGGCGTCGTCTGCCGAAGAGGCTTCCGCCTCGATGGAAGAGATGGCTGCCAATATCAAGCAGAATGC
This sequence comes from Shinella sp. UYSO24, assembly GCA_902167985.1. Lineage (GTDB taxonomy): Bacteria > Pseudomonadota > Alphaproteobacteria > Rhizobiales > Rhizobiaceae > Neorhizobium. Next base: position 244,885 of record CABHNZ010000003.1, on the reverse strand, counting down.
TGATAACGCTGCCCAGACCGAGAAGATCGCCCGCCAGTCGTCCAAGGATGCGGAAGCCTCCGGTCAGGCCGTCGGCCGTGCCGTCTCGGCCATGCGGACGATTGCCGAAAAGATCTCCATCGTTCAGGAAATCGCCCGCCAGACCGACCTTCTCGCGCTGAATGCCGCTGTCGAGGCAGCCCGCGCCGGTGAGCATGGCAAGGGCTTTGCTGTCGTGGCCTCCGAAGTCCGCAAGCTTGCCGAGCGTTCGCAGGCCGCCGCTGCCGAGATCAGCGCGCTGTCCGGCGAGACGGTACAGGTTGCGACCGATGCCGGCGACATGCTGAACCGTCTGGTGCCGGCAATCCAGAAGACGGCAGAACTCGTGTCCGAAATCTCGGCCGCCTGCCGCGAGCAGGATATCGGCGCCAGCCAGATCAACGAGGCGATCCAGCAGCTCGACAAGGTAACGCAGCAGAATGCCGGCGCATCCGAGGAAATGTCCTCGACGTCGGAAGAGCTTGCCTCGCAGGCTGAAGAGCTGCAGGCCTCGATCGCCTTCTTCAAGGTCGAACATTCCTCGGGCAAGCAGGAGCCTGCAAGGCGCGCTGCTGCAGCGGCAGCGCCAGCCAAGCAGGCCAGCAAACCGGCCGCCAAGCAGGTCAAGGTACAGCGCACAGCTGCCCGCCCGCAGCGGCAGGACCAGTCCGTCATGGCCCAGCAGGCGCGTGCCAAGGGCTTTGCCCTCGACATGTCGATGGGCGGTCCCGACGCCGATGATGCGGACTTCCGGGAAAGCGCCTGACAAGGTTTGAGACTGCAGCCGGGCCTTCGAGGCCCGGCTGCCCGCCGCCGTGTGTATGCGACGTCGTTCAGCCGGGTTACCGGCTCGGCAGATATGTGGATGTCCCGCTCGTCTGTTTTCGCAGCATTTCCATCCGGAAATGTTTGATGTGACATTGCATATCGAGGTCGACTTTGCGCTTTACGATCAAATCTAAACTCGCCCTGGCCTTTGGCCTGATTATCGTCCTTCTTGCGGGCCTTGCGGTCTACAGCATCACGAGCCTCGGAACGCTCAACAGCGCGATCACGCGGCTGATCGACGGGCCAGCCAAGCGGCTCGAATATGCCTATCAGGCTGAAGTCTTTGCCATCGACGCGATCCGCTCCCAGAACAGTGCTCTCCTCACCGATGATGCGAAGGCCGCCGGGAAACATGCCAAGGCGGCAATTGCCAGTTTTGAGAGCATGATGCAGGCCGCCAAGGCCGGTATCGCCGGAGCCTCGGACGCAGACAAGCCGGACTGGCAGAAGCTTATCGATGCCAGCACGCAGCAGGTCTCGCTTGGCGAGCAGTTTGCAGCGCTTCTCGATCGCGGTGACAGGGCGGCGGCGCTGGCTCTTGCAAGTGGCACCATCCACGATCTGGATGCCGGCCTCGACAAGTCCATCGATGCGCTGATCGAAGTCCAACAGGCCGGAATGAAGAAGGCGGACGCGGATACGGATGCGCTCTACGCTTCCACCAGCACCATTCTCATCAGTGTCGCCGGTGCTGCGCTGCTGATTGCCATCATCGCCGCCGTCTGGATCGCACTCGGGATAAGCCGGGGTCTGAAGATGATCATGGGCGCGACGCAGGCCGTTGCGATCGGCGATCTCGATCAGGACATTGCCGTCAAGACGAATGACGAGATCAAGGATCTGGTCGATACGATCAATGTCATGACTGGCAACTTGCGCAATACGGCTGCCATCGCCAACGAGATCGCCAGCGGTGATCTGACCGTGACGCCGAAGCCGCTTTCCGACAAGGATACGCTTGGGATCGCGCTCGAAAGCATGGTCGAGCGCCTGCGCGGCGTTGTCGCCGACGCGCTGTCTGCCTCGCAGAACGTCTCGTCCGGCAGTCAGGAACTGTCGTCGAGCTCCGAACAGCTGTCGCAGGGCGCAACCGAACAGGCATCCTCTGCCGAAGAGGCTTCGGCCTCGATGGAAGAGATGGCCGCCAATATCAAGCAGAACGCCGATAACGCTGCCCAGACCGAGAAGATCGCCCGCCAGTCGTCCAAGGATGCGGAAGCCTCCGGTCAGGCCGTCGGCCGTGCCGTCTCGGCCATGCGGACGATTGCCGAAAAGATCTCCATCGTTCAGGAAATCGCCCGCCAGACCGACCTTCTCGCGCTGAATGCCGCTGTCGAGGCAGCCCGTGCCGGTGAGCATGGCAAGGGCTTTGCCGTCGTCGCATCCGAAGTCCGCAAGCTTGCCGAGCGTTCGCAGGCCGCCGCTGCCGAGATCAGCGCGCTGTCCGGTGAGACGGTACAGGTTGCGACCGATGCCGGCGACATGCTGAACCGCCTGGTGCCGGCAATCCAGAAGACGGCAGAACTCGTGTCCGAGATCTCGGCCGCTGCCGCGAGCAGGATATCGGAGCAAGCCAGATCAACGAGGCGATCCAGCAGCTCGACAAGGTAACGCAGCAGAATGCCGGCGCGTCCGAGGAAATGTCTTCGACGTCGGAAGAGCTTGCGTCGCAGGCGGAAGAGCTGCAGGCCTCGATCGCCTTCTTCAGGGTCGATAACCGCAGCATGCGGATGGCGGCCGCGCCGCAGGGGCGCATGATGCCGGCTGGTCATGCTGCCGCTCATACTTCTGCCCAGGTGCCGCGTGCCGCCGCACGGCCGTCGCAAACAAGGAGCGGCGAACGATCGGTTGCAGGCCAACAGGCCCGCGCCAAGGGCTTTGCGCTCGATATGTCGATGGGCGGTCCCGATGGCGAGGACCACGATTTCAGAGAGACCGCGTGATGGCAGCAACGACCACCGAGTCGCAGTTCGTGACCTTCAGTCTCGGCGAGGAGATCTTCGCCGTGCCTGTCACCGTCGTGCGTGAAATCCTCGACCACGAGGATGCGTTCAAGATCCCGCATGGGCCTGATTACCTCCTCGGCCTCAGGGACGTGCGCGGTCAGGGCGTGCCGATCATCGATCTCAGGCTGCGTCTGGGGATGACGCCAACGGAGAAGACGCCGCACACGCGCATCCTCGTACTCGACGTGCCGATCGGCGAAAGGGTCCTGGCACTTGGGCTTGTTGCCGACAGGGTCTACGAGGTCGTGCCGTTCCGCCATGCGCAGATCGAGGCGGCGCCCGATATCGGCATCCGCTGGCGTTCCGAATATATCGCGGGCGTTGTTCGCCGGGACACCGGCTTCGTCGTCATTATCGATCTCGCGCGGCTCTTCTCCGACAACGGTTCAGCGCTGGCCGGCATCGTTGCGCCGGCGGAATTCGCCTGACACCTATCGCGAAAGCGACCGGTGAAACGTTTTGCGTACGGGGGTTGATTGGGTGAATGCGGCAGTGAGAAGCCAGCCGACGGATGACCGGCTGAGCAAGCGAAATTTCGACATGCTGTCGAAATATATCTATGATTACAGCGGCATAAAAATGCCGGTCGGCAAAATGACCATGCTTGAGGGCCGTCTGCGCCGCCGTCTGCGCGTGACCGGCCTGCCGAGCTTCGACAGCTATTGTGACTTCCTGTTCCGCCAAGGCGGGCTCGATGAGGAGGCCGTCTATCTCATCGACGCGGTGACGACCAACAAGACGGATTTCTTCCGGGAGCCGAAGCATTTCGACTATCTGGTCAGCCATGCCATGCCGGATCTGCTGAAAAATTTCGCTGACCGGAGGCTGCGGATCTGGAGTTCCGCCTGCTCGACCGGTGCCGAACCCTATACGCTTGGAATGGTTCTCTCCGATTATCTGGCGGCCAACGCGCGCGAACGCGACTTCTTCATCCTCGCGACCGATCTTTCCACCGATGTGCTCCATAAGGCGCAGCGTGGCATCTACCAGAGCGAGCTGCTCCAGCCGGTTCCGGCCGATATGATGCGCCGCTTCGTGATGCGTTCATCGGACAAGAGCCGGCACGAGATGCGGATCCATCCGAAACTCCGCTCGAAGGTCGGCTTTGCGCGGATGAACCTGATGGACGACCGTTATCCGATCGGCGAACCGATGCATGTCATCTTCTGCCGAAACGTCCTCATCTATTTCGACAAGCCGACGCAGCAGCATGTCCTCTCCCGGCTGTGCGACTGCCTTGTTCCGGGTGGCTATCTGTTCATCGGCCATTCGGAAACCGTGAGCGGATTGAACCTGCCGATCAGGCAGGTGGCCAACACTGTCTTCAAACGGATATGACCCCATGAGAGACAAGATCCGCGTACTCATCGTCGATGATTCAGCCAGTGTCCGCCAGACGCTCTCGGCCATTCTTTCGGATGATCCGGAAATCGAGGTCATGGGTGTCGCCAATGATCCGTTCATGGCGGCCCGCAAGATCCGCGAGGAAGTGCCGGACGTCATCACGCTCGATGTGGAAATGCCGCAGATGGACGGCATTACCTTTCTGCGCAAGCTGATGGCCCAGCATCCGATCCCGGTCGTCATGTGTTCGTCGCTGACCGAGGCCGGATCCGAGACCCTGATGCAGGCGCTGGAGGCCGGCGCCGTCGATGTCATCCTGAAGCCGAAGATCGGCGCTGCCGACCATCTGGCTGAATCTGCAGAGCGTGTCCGCACGGCCGTGAAGGGGGCCGCCCGCGCGCGGGTCTCCAAGCTGCGGGCGGCGCGCTCCAGCGAGCGTCTGGCGACGGCGAAGCTGACTGCCGATGCGGTGCTTCCGCCGCCGAAGATCGGCGCCATGGCGAAAACGACCGAGATGGTCGTCTGCATCGGCGCCTCGACCGGCGGCACGGAAGCGCTGCGGGAGCTGCTGGAAGCGCTGCCGGCCAATTCGCCGGGTATCGTCATCGTCCAGCATATGCCGGAGAAATTCACGGCCGCCTTCGCACGCCGACTGAACGGTCTTTGCGAGGTCGAGGTCAAGGAAGCGGAAGACGGTGATCCGGTGCTGCGCGGCCATGTGCTGATCGCACCGGGAGACCGGCATATGCTGCTTGAGCGGCGTGGCGCGCGCTATCAGGTCAACGTCAAGAACGGCCCGCTGGTCAGCCGTCACCGGCCTTCGGTCGATGTGCTGTTCCGCTCTGCGGCGCGCTCGGCGGGCGCAATGCCATGGGTGTCATCATGACCGGGATGGGCGATGACGGCGCCCGCGGCATGAACGAGATGCATCAGGCCGGTGCCTTCACCGTTGCGCAGGATGAAGCGACGTCCGTCGTCTTCGGCATGCCGAAGGAGGCCATCGCCCATGGCGGTGTCGACCGGATCGTGCCGCTCGACCAGATCGCACGGGAAATTCTCGCTGCGGATCGCGGAAGGTAAGGGCGCTTCCTTCGCGCTTCGTTAACCATGTTCGGCGAAGATGTGAGAACGCATCATGAAGGTGCTGTCAGCGCGATCATCGCGTAACCGACAAGGACCTTCCATGCCAGTCATCACTTTCGCCAATACCAAGGGTGGCGCAGGAAAAACGACCGCCGTTCTGCTGCTCGCCTGCGAACTCGCGGAAATGGGCTATCGGGTGACTGTGCTTGACGCAGATCCGCAGCACTGGATTTCACGCTGGTTCAAGATCTCGCCGGCCAATCCACGGCTCAATGTCATTTCCTATGTGACGCAGATGTCGATCGAGCGACATATTCGCGAGAACCGTTACACGACCGATTACTTCGTCGTTGATCTTCCCGGTGCGCAGAGCCCGCTTCTTGCAACGGCGATCGGGCTTTCCGATCATGTCCTGATACCCATCCAGGCTGCGCCATGGATGCGCAGGGCGGGGCGAATGTCCTGGAACTGCTGCGCTTCCTCGATGAGAAGGGGGGCATCAGGATCCCCCATTCGGTCGCGCTGACGCGGGTCAATTCCATGGTCACGACGCGGGCGCTTCTGGCCGTGAAGATGCTGCTGCAGGAGCGGCAGGTCACGGTTCTCGATACGCCGATCATCGAGCGGGCCGCCTTCCGTGATATTTTCGATCTCGGCGGTACGCTGCATGGCATGGATGAGAGCCGGATCAGCAATCTCGACAAGGCAAGACAGAATGCGCGTGCCTTTGCGCTTGAAATGATAAGACGGGTTCCGCTGAAGGCGACAGCGTCGATCGCCGCCCGCTACGCCCGAGCCGGGTAAACAATCAGCGGCGCGGACAAAAATCTTTCCGGTTCGATTTTCCGATACACCCTTTATTAGTTCGCGGCGCCGAAGATGGTCCAGTCTCGGGTCCGAGGCATTCTGCGCGTACAAGCGATGGAGCATACGGACACGGTCCCCGTGCTTCGCGGCACGGGCCTAATCTGCCTCGTGATCCGGATCATCTTGAAATGCATAAGCGAATTGTCATTGTCGATGATAGCCTTTCGGCCATCGCGGCAATCGTTGCCGCCTTGGGTGAAGAAAGGCGGGGGGAGATAGAGACCTTCCTCGATCCACGCGCCGCGGTCGCCTATCTCGAAGACAACGCGATCGATCTCCTGATGGTCGATCACACCATGCCCTATCTGACAGGGGTCGAACTCATTCGGCTCGTGCGCGCCCAGGCCCTGCATGTCGATACGCCGATCCTGATGGTCACGTCCGATAACAACCGAAAGACACGTCTCGACGCGATCGAAGCGGGCGCAACGGATTTTCTCGCAAAGCCTTTCGATACGACGGAATTGTGGGCGCGGGTTCGCAACCTCATGCGCCTCGGTCTGGCCCAACGGGAGTTGCGGGACAAGGCCGAGACGCTGGAAGCTGATGTCGACGAGGCCCTTGTCTGCATTCGCAGCCGCGAGGAGGAGATCATCTGGCGCCTCGCGCGCGCGATGGCCTGTCGTGACGGCGATACCGGCGAACATATCGACCGTGTCGCAGGCATCGCCCGTATCATTGCCGATGAGCTCGGGTTCTCGCCCGAACAATGCGACATGATCCACCTCGCCACGCCCCTTCACGACATCGGCAAGATCGGCGTCAGCGATGCGATCCTGCTCAAGCCCGGTCGGCTGAGTGCAGACGAGATCGGCCAGATGCGAGCGCATGTGCAGATTGGCGTCGATATTCTGGCAGGCAGCGACAGCGCGCTCATCAAGACCGCCGAGAGGATCGTTTCCGGGCACCATGAGAAATGGGATGGAACGGGATATCCAAAAGGATTGAAGCAAGATGCCATTCCCATGGAGGCACGCATCGTGGCCGTGGCGGATGTCTTCGACGCACTTTGCTCCGAGCGTCCTTATAAGAGGGCTTGGCCTCTCGAAGAGGCCCGCGCCGAGATCCTCAAGGGAAGCGGATCACATTTCGATCCCGCCTGCGTCGCGGCCTTTGAAGCCCGCTGGCAGGACATCGTGACGTTGACGGCGGTCTAGCGCCTCCCAGCCGTTTTCGCGTCTCAGGTGCTCTACCTGTCCGCGGCGCTGCCCCTTGGTAGGGAAATCAATATCTCCGGTTGAATATAACGCTGGCAAACGGTCATGTGTCGTTATATTCATTGCGATATTTCGTTTGTATCGGGGGATAAGAATGTCCATGTCCAATCGTCGCAACTGGTTCACGGCCGCTGTCGTTTCTGCCGCCACGCTTCTCCTGACGCTCGCTGGCGTGTCTGCGCCTGCCCTGGCGCAGGAAAAGGTCACGGTCTTCGCGGCTGCCAGCATGAAGAATGCGCTCGACGCTGCCGACAAGGCCTGGAGTGCTGAAAGCGGCAAGCAGGTGACGGCTTCCTATGCGGCAAGCTCGGCGCTTGCCAAGCAGATCGAGGCCGGCGCGCCCGCCGACGTCTTCATCTCGGCCGATCTCGACTGGATGAAATACGTCTCCGACAAGAAGCTGGTGAAGGAAGACACGAAGTCGAACTGGCTGGCAAACCGCATCGTTATCGTTGCGGCCAAGGACGGCGCCAAGCCGATCGAGGTGAAGCAGGGCTTTGATCTTGCTGCACTCCTGAAGGGTGGCAAGCTTGCCATGGGTGAGCCGAATTCGGTTCCGGCCGGTAAATACGGCAAGGCCGCACTCGAAAAGCTCGGCGTCTGGTCGTCGGTCGAAAAGAGCGTTGCCTCGGCTGAAAGCGTGCGCGCGGCGCTGGCGCTCGTCTCGCGCGGCGAGGCGCCCTATGGCATCGTCTACCAGACGGATGCCGCGGCCGATCCCGGCGTTGCCATCGTCGGTACCTTCCCGGAAGACACCCACCCGCCGATCATCTATCCGATCGCCATTCTCGCCGACAGCAAGTCGCCGGACGCTGCGGCCTATCTTCAGTTCCTGAAGTCGGCGAAGGCTGCTCCCTTCTTCGAGAAGGAAGGCTTTACCGTCCTCAAATAAGCAGCCTTAATGGTTGCGGACGCTCCCGACATGTCGGGAGCCGTTTTCGTGTGGCAATCACGGGCGTCAGGGATCGGGGACGGGTTTGGACTGGCTGACATTGAGCGATGACGAATGGGTGGCGATAAGGCTCAGCCTGTGGGTCTCGGCGGTCGCCATGGTCGTCAGCCTGCCTTTCGGCATCCTGGTCGCTATCTTCTGGCGCGAGGCAAGTTCTGGGGCAAGTCGATCCTCAACGGTCTCGTCCATATGCCGCTCATCCTCCCGCCCGTCGTCACAGGTTTTCTGCTCCTCATCCTCTTCGGCCGGCGCGGCGTGATCGGCGCCTTTCTGTCCGAATATCTCGGGATCGTCTTTTCGTTCCGCTGGACGGGTGCGGCGCTTGCCTGCGGGGTCATGGGCTTTCCGCTGATGGTACGTTCGATCCGCCTGTCGATCGAAAGCGTCGATCGCAAGCTGGAGGAGGCTGCCGGAACGCTCGGTGCCAGCCCAATCTTCGTCTTTTTGACCGTCACCCTGCCGCTTATCCTGCCGGGCATCATTGCCGGCATGATCCTCTGTTTCGCCAAGGCCATGGGTGAGTTCGGCGCGACGATCACCTTCGTTTCCAACATTCCAGGGGAGACCCAGACGCTGTCTGCGGCGATCTACACGTTCACGCAGGTGCCGGGTGGCGATGTCGGCGCCATGCGCCTGACCCTGGTCGCCATCGCCATATCCTTCGCAGCGCTTCTGGCCTCGGAATTTCTCGCTCACCTCGTCGGCCGCAGGGTGAATATCGAATGACCCTGATCGTCGAGGCAAAGCATCGGCTGGGTGCATTTGAGCTTGATGCCGGCTTCACGGCAGAGGGCGGCGTGACCGCGCTCTTCGGCCGCTCGGGCTCGGGCAAGACCTCGCTCATCCGCATGATCGCCGGGCTTTCGCGACCGGATCACGGTCGGCTCGTCATTGATGGTGACGTGCTGGTCGATACGCGGTCGCGCACCTTCGTGCCAAAACACCGTCGCCGCTTCGGATATGTGTTTCAGGAAGCGCGGCTTTTCCCGCATCTGAGCGTTCACCAGAACCTTAAGTACGGCGGGTGGTTCGCCGGGCGCCACGGTGCCGCATCTGCTGCCGCAGCCGGCGAGTACGATCGGGTCGTTGACCTGCTCGGCATCGATCATCTGCTTGATAGACGACCGTCGCACCTCTCCGGCGGGGAGAAGCAGCGGGTCGCGATTGGTCGCGCGCTTCTTTCGTCGCCGCGGCTCTTGCTGATGGATGAACCCCTGGCGGCCCTTGACGAGGAGCGGAAGGCCGAAATCCTGCCCTATCTGGAGCGCCTTCGCGACGAGACGGAGACACCGATCGTCTATGTCAGCCATTCCGTGCAGGAGGTGGCGAGGCTTGCCGATCGCGTGGTGATGATGCGGGACGGCAAAGTCGCGGCTCTCGGCGCACCTTCGGACGTTCTGAGCAGCACGTCCTTTCTTGCCGGCGAGCGCCGGGAGGCCGGCGCCTTCCTGTCTGGCCGTGTCGAGACCGTCGATCATGCCCACCGGCTTGTGACCGTCAAACTATCGTCGTCGTTCATCACCCTGCCCAACGTCGAGAGCGAGCCGGGCAAGATCGTTCGCCTGCATATTCCCGAACGGGATGTGATGGTCGCCACCCGGCGGCCGGAAGGGTTGAGCGCGCTCAACATCCTTGAGGGCCGCATTGCGGCGCTGGAGCCCGACGGCGAGGGCATGATGCGGGTGAGGATCGCCTGCGGCACGGATACCATCCTGTCGCGGATCACGTCGCTATCCTCCGAACGGCTGGGACTGCAGCCCGATCTTGCGGTCTTCGCCGTGGTCAAGACGGTTGCGCTCGAACGCTGACCATCGCCTTGCCGGCCTCAGGGCAGGCTTTCGGCAAATTGTCACGCAAGGTCTGGACACTCCCGGCGATCTGGCCAACAAAGGTCTCGCCGTATTGCGCTGCCATCAGAGGAAGGCGGTTCGAAGCGGCGATTATCCGGTCGGGCCCTCGGTTGATTTCCCCGGCTGTTGCAAGTGATTTGAGATATGAAGGTTGTTGCAGACATGAAGCCAGATATCCTGCTCGTCGAACCGATGATGACGGTTTTCGAAGACCGGTTGGATGAACTCTATACGGTTCACCGATTGTTCGATCCGTCGCAGGCGCAGTCTATCGAGGCGGCATTGCCGAAAATCCGCGCCGTCGTCACCGGCGGCGGTACGGGCCTTTCGAACGAATGGATGGAAAAGCTGCCGGCCCTCGGCGTGATTGCGGTCAATGGTGTCGGTACCGACCGGATCGACCTGAAATTCGCGCGTGAGCGCAATATCGACGTGGCGATCACCGCCGGCGTGCTCACCGATGACGTTGCCGATCTCGGCATTGCGCTGCTCCTTGATCTTCTGAGGCAGGTGGCGAAGGGCGATGCTTCGTGCGCGCAGGAAAGTGGGCCAGGGAAGCATTTCCGCTCGGCACTGCGCCCAAAGGAAAGCGTGTCGGCATTCTCGGTCTCGGGCAGATCGGCAAGGCCTTTGGTCGCCGCGCCGAAGCCTTCGGCATGGATATTTCCTATTGGAACCGTTCGGCCGTGACGGATGTGGACTGGACGCCCGCAGCCTCGCCGATGACGCTGGCGCAGGAAAGCGACATTCTCGTCATCTGCATTGCCGCGAGCGCGCAGACGCAGAAGCTCGTCAATACCGAGATGCTGAAGGCTCTCGGGCCAAAGGGCTTTCTGATCAACATCGCGCGCGGCGCGGTGGTTGACGAGGATGCTCTGCTTGCGGCGCTGAACGACGGCACGATTGCCGGCGCCGGCCTCGACGTCTTCGTCAACGAGCCGAATATCCGCGAGGATTTCTTCTCCGCGCCGAATACGGTTCTGATGCCGCATCAGGCGAGCGCGACGATCGAGACGCGCATGGCCATGGGCGATCTCGTTCTCGTCAATGTTGCAGCCCATATCGCCGGCGAAAAACCGCCGACCACGATCAACTGATCGACATTCGCCGATCGGTCGTCATGTCACGGCTGTGCGGGACGCCTCGCATAGGCTCGGCTGTCACGGGCAATGATCTCGAGAAACAGTCGCAGCGGGCCGCTTGGCCGTCCGCTGCGATGCGCCAGATAGAGCGGCGCGGTCAGGTCATTGCCGGTATCGAGTGGCAGATAGGCGACGCCCATCGTGCCAAGCTGTGCCATCGAGGCGGGAATGATGGAAATGCCGAGACCTGCCGCCACAAGGCCGAGTGTCGATAGGAGCCGCGGCGCTTCATGGCGCACATTCGGGCTGAAGCCGGCCGCAAGGCAGGCCGCGATGATCCCGTCATAGAGGCCGGGTCCAGTCGGGCGGCGATAGAGGATGAACGCCTCGTTGGCGAGCTGCGACAGCGGGATCGGTTGCTGCGATCCACCGGCGGCCAGTGCCAGCGGGTGCCTCTCCGGCAGGGCGACCAGCATGTCCTCGTCGAGAATACGCGAGATCGTCAGGCCGATCTCCTCCCTGCGCGGCGAGCGGACGAAGGCGACATCGACCAGACCCGCATGCATGTCGGCGACGAGTGAGGGCGTATTGGTCTCCTCAAGCGTGATCGTCACCTCCGGCGACGTCTCCCCCAGCACGCGAATGGCAGAGGTGATCAGCGGGTGGAAGGCCGAGGAACTGGTCAGTCCGATCGCAAGCCTCCCCTGTTCGCCCAGCGCATGCCGCCGCGCGGCCTCGACGGCAAGCTCGACATCGCCGAGGATGCCGCGGGCGCGTTCCACGAAAATCCGCCCGGCGTCGGTCAGTTCCACGCCACGTGGCAGGCGGGTGAAAAGCGGCGCCCCGACAATCGTCTCCAGCTTGGCGATCTGCTGGCTGAGTGGTGGCTGCTGGATGCCGAGCCGTTCGGCCGCGCGGGTAATGTGCCCCTCATCGGCAACGGCGACGGCATAGCGAAGATGGCGAAGTTCGATCATGGCATATGTTTAGCATATGGATTTTACATTATCCATATATTGGACCTTTGTGACAGTTCGGCGTAGCCTATGGGCGTTGCAGGCTGATCCGTTCACCGCGTCGCCGCCTTCGCCTTGCTCATCTCTGGCCATATCCGACCTCAGATCGAGCCGAAAAGGCTGCCGGAGGGCTCATTTCCTGTGACGAAGCCCGCATCGCCACCAGAGATCGTCTTGCCATGAATGCCATGCCGCCACTTGCAACCGCCACCCTGCCGCAACGGGAAAGCCCAACCGTCGCTGCTCTTTTCATCGGCTTCTTCAACCTTGGCCTCATGGGGTTCGGCGGCGTTCTGCCGCTTGCACGACGCATGGTCGTCGAGGACCGCCGGTGGATGACGGGGGATGAATTCACCGAATTGCTCGGCCTGTGCCAGTTCCTGCCGGGCGGCAATATCATCAACATGTCGGTGGCGATCGGCTCGAAGTTCCATGGCGCGATCGGAGCCTTTTCGGCGCTTCTTGGCCTGATCGTCGCGCCAACGGCCATCGTCATCGGGCTTGGGGTCATTTACGACCAGTTCAGCAGCGATCCGCGCGTCGAGCATATGTTCGCCGGCTTGGCGGCAGCTGCTGCGGGCCTCTTGCTTTCGATGGCGATCAAGATCGTCTGGCCGCTGCGCAAACGGCCTGTTGCGGTGGTCATCGCCTCCATCTGTTTGTCGCCATCGCCATTCTCGGTCTGCCGCTCGTCAGCACCATGCTGGTGCTCGGCGCCGTCAGCGTTCTGGTGACGTGGCTTTTCGAATACCGGAAGGCACGAACGGTGCTGCTGCCTCGGGGAAGGCGGCGAGCAACAAGGTTGAAGCCGGGAGGGCTGACCAGTGAGCGCCACGCTGATTACGCTTGCCGTCATCTTCACCCAGCTTTCGCTCGTGGCCTTCGGCGGCGGCAATTCCATCCTGCCGGAAATGCACCGGCAGATCGTCGATGTTCATCACTGGATGACGGCGCAGGAGTTCGGCGCGCTCTTTGCACTGGCGCAGGCTGCCCCGGGGCCTAATCTGATGGTCGTGCCGCTGGTCGGCTGGCATATCGCGGGATGGGGCGGACTGCTCGTCACATCTTTCGCAAAGTTCGGCCCGTCCTCGATCATCACCTATTCGTCGTCAATCTGTGGAACCGCTTCAAGGACAAGCCCTGGCGGCGCATCGTGCAGGCCGGTCTGGTGCCGATGACCGCCGGTCTCGTCGCGGCGAGTGCCGTGATCATCACCATGGCGTCGGTGCAGGGCTGGGTTCTGGGCGCAATCGCCGCGATCAGCACGGTGGTTCTGACGCGCAGCCGGATCCATCCGCTCTATGTGCTGGCCTTCGGCGCAGTTGTTGGCCTGAGCGGCTTCGGACAGACCTGATTCACGGAGCAGGCTTGCCGCCGGGAATGAGAGCCGAGTAGATCGGCTCCACCCATTCCTGCCGATCTGAGCGATAGAGCGTGAAATCGCTGTCGAACTGCCAATAGGTCCAGCCGAAGCCATGGCTCTCGGCCGCGCGCGCAACGGCTGCAGTCCATGCGGCGCGGTCGCTCATGTCGCCCTTGTCATAGGCGCCGAACTCGCCGAGCAGGATAGGCCGGTCATGCGTTTTCGCCCATTCGGCGATCCTGTCGAAATCCTTCTCGATTGCCTTGTGGTCGGCATCGCTGCCCCATCTCACGCCGAGAAGATCCTTGCGGCTCGGTGTCGTCCACGTGGCGCCCTGATGGGTGAAGGGGAAGGGATCGTAATAATGCACGGTGACGATGAGGTGCCGGTCGTTGGCGGGCAGGTTCAGCTTTTCGAGCGACCGAAAATTATTGTAATTGGCCGGGCCGACAATGACGTCGCGGTGCGGATTATCCTTGCGTACGACGGCAAGCGCCTCGGCAAAGAGACTGTTCCACTTCTCGGCCGTCAGCGCACCATGCGGCTCGTTGAGGATTTCGAAGAGAACGCTGGCCGGGGCCTCCTTGTAGCGCGGGCCGATCTGGCGCCAGAAGGCGAGCAGTTTTTCCCGGCATGATGCCACGTCCTCCTGGCAGAACCGGTAGTCGTGTTCATCAAGTATGACATTGAGACCTGCCGATGTTGCCTGCCTTACGACTGTATCGAGTGTTTTCAGCCATTGCGGATCGAGCGTGCCGTTGTCCCCCATGGAGGCAAAGGCATGCAGGTTGACGCGGATCGTCTGAAAGCCGCTGTCATGCAGCATCTTGTAATAGCGAGGCTTGAAGCGGGCCTTGGCTGGATCTTTCCAGATCGGATCATATCCCAGAACATTGACCCCGCGGCCAAGCGTTACCGTTTTGCCTCGGCAGCGGAGGCATGTGCCGGGATCAGGGGGACGATGAGGGCGGCAAAAGCGGCAAGGCAGGAGATCGCGAAAGAGTGCAGACGCATGGGGACCGGCTCCCGAAATGATTTGGTGATCGGCTCAAAGAGGAAAACGTGACAAGTGGATATGGCCGAAATGCGGTGGCGCACGGAGCGTGAGCCCCGGGTTAGCCTTTCCGACGGAGGCGGTGGTTCGCCTGTCGCTGCCTCTCGGTTGGTCTCTTGGTTTAGGCCAGCGATGGCCCGCAGCGTGCATAATTGCCGGCTGCCATCTTGCCGCGATCCGATGGGCTGCTACATCTCGCCGTCGCGTCGGTCATCGGCGCAATGACATCAGCCTTCCTCCGGGACCCGCCTCATGATCGCAGCCGCATGACCCCAGCGACAATTACCTGGACTATCGCCGCCCTGACGGCGCTCGCTATCGTCTTTCGACCGATGCGGCTGCCGGAGGCCATATGGGCCGTGGCCGGCGCCTTCTGCTGCTCCTTTTCGGCACGATCGGCCTCGATGATGTCAGGGCCGGCGTGATGAAAGGTTTCGACGTCTATCTCTTCCTCATCGGCATGATGCTGCTATCGGAGCTTGCGCGCCGCGAAGGCTTCTTCGACTGGGTCGCGGCGATTGCGACGGCTGCTGCCAAGGGCTCGCCGACCCGCCTCTTCGTGATGATCTATGTGGTCGGAACGGTCGTCACGGTTTTCCTGTCCAATGATGCGACGGCTGTCGTGCTGACACCGGCGGTCTATGCTGCCTGCAAGGCTGCGAAGGTCAGGGATCCGATGCCCTATCTGCTCGTCTGCGCCTTCATTGCCAATGCGGCGAGCTTCGTATTGCCGATTTCCAATCCCGCCAATCTGGTGATCTTTGCCGGCGGCGACATGCCGCCGCTCGACCGCTGGCTTACGACTTTCGCCGTGCCCGCCGTAGTCGCCGTCGTCGTGACCTTCATCAGCCTCTATCTCACCCAGCGTCGGGTGCTTGCGCAGGATACCGTCGCCCGTGATGTGCCGCTGCCGCGGCTTGAGCGCAGCGCGCTGCTGGCCGGGCTCGGGCTGCTTCTAACGGCGATCGTGCTGGTGGCTGCTTCCGCGCTGAATGCCCATCTCGGCCTGCCCACTTTCATTGCCGGTGTTGCAACGACCGCGATCGTGCTTGCGCTGACAAGGCAGAGCCCGGTCGAGACGATCCGAGGCGTCAGCTGGAGTGTGCTGCCGCTGGTCGGCGGCCTCTTCGTCATCGTCGAGGCGCTCGATCGGACCGGGCTCACCGGCATGATCGCCAGTGAACTGGCGAGAATGGCAACGCAGTCGCAGGCGCAAGCGATCGGGTTCTCGGGCGTGGCCGTGGCGCTCGTCGCCAATCTGGTCAACAACCTGCCGGCCGGCCTCCTGGCCGGCAGCGCGGTGCAGGCGGCGGGCGTGCCCGATAGCGTCGCGGGTGCGGTGCTGATCGCCATCGACCTCGGTCCTAATCTCTCCGTGACCGGTTCGCTTGCCACCATTCTCTGGCTTGCCGCGCTGAGACGGGAAGGGCTCTACATGGGAGCTTGGGATTTTCTCAAGGTCGGCATCGTCGTCATGCTGCCGGCGCTGTTGTTGTCGCTTGCCGCGCTTGCTCTGGCCGGCTGAGCCGGCGTGTAACGGCTACCGCAGCGATGGCCTTGACGTCGATCGGGGCCGTCGCTAAGGCTTCGTTCGTGTGATGGGAATGGAGCTTCCCGACAACCGCCAGAACATCTTTCGGCAAGACTGCTGAAAAGGTTCCGGCTGATAGCTCCTGCAACCTGAAGGCCTGGGCTTTGACGAGCCCTGAGGGCTCGTGGCTGCAGGACCGCGTCTTGTCTTCCACACCCTTGCATGGCCTGGCCATTTTGAAAGGGTGTTATCGATGGCTTTCCTGATCGTCTTTCTCGGCTCCGGTATCGGTGGAGCCTGCCGCTATGGTGCAGGCATGTGGGCCATGCGCTTTCTGTCGCCCGCCAATGCCATGATCGGCACGTTCGGCATCAATGTCCTCGGCTCCATGCTGATGGCCATGGTTGCTGAAAGTTTTGCCCTGCGCAGCGGCTGGCCTGCAGAATGGCGGCTCTTCCTCGCAACCGGCATTCTCGGCGGCTTCACCACCTTTTCCAGCTTCACGCTGGAGATCGTGACGCTCTATCAGCGCGGAGAACTGGGCTTTGCGGCGGCCTATATGGTGGGTTCCGTTGCCCTCTCGCTGGTTGGCTTCTTCCTCGGGCTCGCTCTGGTCCGCATGGTTGCGGCGGCCTGATGTCTAAACCCATGCGTCAAGCGCATGGGTGTGCTGTGCTTTCCCACCTGCCTGAAATCCTGCTTCTATATTACATGATGCTCATCGAATACGGACGAGGCGCCCGGCGGAATTTACCGGGAAGAGCCCTCCGAAATCCCAGGGAAAGGGGATCATCATGAGCATGGCGCGTTCCTTCAATGCATGGCGCAAATATCGTCAGACCGTCGCAGAACTCGGGCGTATGAGCACTCGCGAATTGAACGATCTCGGCATCGACCGCGGCGATATCCGCTCGGTTGCACGTGCTGCGGCGACCCGCTAAGTAAACCTACGGATATCCGTTTCAAAACGCCGCCCTTCATCGGGCGGCGTTTTGCTTTTGCGCCATGCGCGCATTTGTCGCGCCAATTTTCCATGCGTTTAACGCATGGCTGCCGCGCAAAATCCTGCCTAGGAAATGTGCGATTTTCCGGTATAAATCAAAACCAACGAAGCGCTTCTCCTCCTCCCAGAGCGCTTCGGAAGATGAAACCCTTTCTCCTCCTCCCAGAGGGTTTTGTCGCCAGAGTAACAGCGCTCCTCCTCCCAAGCTGTTGCTCGCTTTTCGTAAGGCCCGTCGCTCCTCCCGCGATGGGCCTTTTCGATTCCAGCTCCCCGTTCCGTTCCGGATTGGTCCTTCTGCGCTGAGGCGTGAGGGATGTCAGAGAGCTGCATGTCGCTGGCGACTATGCGGCAATGGTGGCGTGTCAGGAAAAGGCAGGCTGCCGGCGACGCAGATATTGCTTCAGCCGTTTCTGCAAGGGTTGGTCCACGGCAACCGTGAGGAACCAGGACAGAGCCACCATGGCGGCGACCAGAAGAAGGCCTATGGCAAGCCCGATCGGTCGATCGGTGACAGCGGCCCAGCCGAGCTCAAACCAGTCCATCAGCGGCGTGTGCAGCACATAGAGCGCATAGGACGCCGTGCCGAGCACATTCGACATAGTTGCGATGCGCGGTGACGGTATGCAGCCGCTGGCCACATAGAGAAGGGCCGGCCAGACGAGGAAGACAATCGGGATGTCGAAGAAGGCTTTGAGATCCTTGGGTGTCGGTGCGGCAAGCACGGCCAGCACCACGGCAAGGCAGGCAAGCGAGAGCCAGGGCCGCACCACTGTTACCTTCGGCCGGAAACGATAGACCAATACACCTGCCGAAAACGAGAAGAATACCCGGCCGAGCCCCGCATACATCTCGTTCCAGCGAAAACCGGCATGCAGCCTGCCGAACTCGATGCCGGCTATCACGAGAACCACGGCGCTGATTGCCATGACGCAGAGGATCTGCCGCACGCCGGCACGGGCTCCCTTGAGCGCATAGGCCAGATTGGCGACCAGTTCGTTGAACAGCGACCAGGCGGGATGCACGAGAAACAGTGCGGCATTGAAGGAAAGCGTGACCGGCGAGGGAATGAAGAGAATGCCGGTGATGATGCCGATCGCCAGTTCGCCCAGCGGCACATCCTGGCCCAATGTATGGGCAACCAGATAATAGGCGATGGCCAGCACAAGTGCGATCGCATAGAGCGGGTAGAGGCGCAGAAGCCGCGCCTTCATGAAGGCCAGCGGCGTCATCGTGCCGTCGCGCAGAGCCTGACCATAGGCATGCGCCAGAACGAAACCGCTCAACGCAAAGAACAGATCGACCCCCAGATAGCTCGAGGGGAGGGCCTTTCCGAAAATTTCCGGTGCGTGGCGCTGCACGATGAAGACGGCTGCTATCCCGCGCATCCCGTCAAGCAGGACAAAACGTTCGCGGTGGCTGTGGGTCGGTTCGCTCATGCTACAGAAGTTAGCCGGTGCCGTGCGTCCTGCAAGAGACATAACGGCGGGTTGATGACGGATCATGCGATCGGGTGTGTCAGTGTCGCTCGCACAGCGTCGGTCGTCTTGCCGTTTCCTGGCCTGTCGCATGCCTGACATGACGGCCTGCTAAGGGCGAAGCAAACGGTCTAGGCGCAGATGCGCAATTGGAAGGGCGCTGCAGGATCAATGGCGACGTTGGCAGATGTGGCACGAAAGGCAGGATGTTCGCCGGCAACGGCGAGCCGCGCACTGAATGCAACCGGTGCCGTCAGCGAGCGGACGCGCCGCCGTGTGCGCAAGGCGGCAAGCGAGCTCGGCTATCGCCCGGCACTGCCGGCCCCGGCGCGATCCTATCGGCGGCCGGTTGTCGGTGTGCTCATTCCCAGTCTCACCAACCCGGTTTTCTCGTCATCGCTGTCGAGCATCGAAAGCCGAATGCTTGTTGCCGGCCACGGGTGGTAATCGCCCAGTCGAGTTATGATCCGGCGCGCGAAGTGGATGCGATAGCTGCGCTTCTCAACGACCGGCCGACGGGTCTCATCCTGACGCTCTGCAACGCCTTGAAAAGCAAGGTGCTGGAGGCGGACCTTCCGCCGACTGTGCTGTTGAATAATCTTCCAGCAGGACGGTTCACCGCTGCCGTTACCGTCGACAATCATGCGGCCGGTCGCGAACTGACCGAGCATCTTCTGGGGCTCGGCCACCGGCGGATCCTGTTCGTTCCGGACTTCTCCGCCTCAGACCGCGCAAACCTGCGCTATCTCGGCTATCGGGCGGCCATGGAGGAGGCTGGGTGTGTGCCTCTGGAGGCCCTGCAGATCCCCTTTGTCACAGGTTATGATCAGCTCGATTTGTCTGTGGCGCTGAATGCATTCCGCCCGAGTGCGATCGTCGCATCCAATGATCTCTTGGCACTTGGCGTGATCGGTGCGCTGCGCAGTGAGGGCCTGACGGTCCCGCGTGACGTCTCTGTCGCCGGCTTCGATGGTATAGCGATCGGGCGTCTGATGGAGCGGCCATTGACGACGATCGAGATGCCCGATGCCAGCATGGGGGCTGCTGCGGCATCCCTGCTGATCGACATGGTGGATAATGGCGCTCCCGCGCGCATCTGGAACTCGGCCATATCCTTCGCCGTGGCGGCACCGTCCGAGGCATTTGATCAATCCGAATGGTGTTGCGGCCGTACTGGGACTTGCCCCTGCCGAATGCGGGCCAGTCCCCTCCTTGAAAACAAAGACCGCCGCCTCCCTTTCAGGAAGACGGCGGCCGGTTTTCATCGCTTTGGAGAAGCAAATCAGCTGCGCGGCAGCAGGCGCTTTACTTCCTTCGCGGCATCATCGAGGGCTTCCTGCGGCTTGGCCGACTGGTCGACGACGCGCGACGTGTTGTCGACGATCGTCTGCGTGACGCGTACGCCGTTGGTGCCGGGGAAGGCATACCAGGGGATCATCCGCGGCATCTGCTTCAGGCCAGCCTGGAAGAGCGGGTTTTCCTTGTAGAAGTTGCCGAGATATTCCGGCGACTTGGCCGCCAGTTCATTGTTCGGGACATAGCCGGTGCCGGGAACGACGACCGAGGCGCCGTAGGGGCCGGCCGCGAACTTGGCGAATTTCCAGGCGGCGTCCTGCTTGGCCTTGTCATGGGTCAGGATGACGACGGCATTGCCGCCGGTCGGCAGCTTGCCGTTGACGGGGTCGAGAAGCGGGATTTCGGCCGTGCGCAGGTCGAACTTGCCGCCGACATTCTTGATCGTGTTGCGCAGCGCGCCGGTCGTCTGGAAGGCAAAGCCGACCTTGCCGGCAACGAAGGCCTGCTCGCCGGCCGCCTTGGTGAAGACCGGCATGCCGGCTTCCTTGACCATGCGGTCGATGATGGTCATCGCCTTCTGGCCTTCCGGACCGTTGAACGTGACCTTGCTTTCATCCTGGGAGAGCATCGAGCCGCCGGCACCGAAGAGAAGGGCGGAGAACATCCAGTCGTCGCCCTGCCAGCGGAAGTCGATGGAATCGTTGCCGTTGCCGAGAGCCTTGATCTTGGCGCCAAGCGCGATGACCTCGTCCCAGGTCTTCGGCGGCTGGTCCGGGTTGCCGCCGGCAGCCTTCACCAGATCGGCATTGTAGTACATGATCGGGTTCGAGGTCGCGAATGCGAGCCCAACCTGCTTGCCATCGACCTGGGCGAGCTTCAGGATCGTGTCGGAAAAGCCCTGCTCGGCCATCGACGCCTTGTCCTTGGCGATCATCGGGCCCATGTCGACCGGGATGTTTCGCTCGTTGGCCATGCGCAGGCGGTTCAGCGCGATGAAGGTCAGGTCAGGCATTTCGGCAGTGCCGGCCCGGCGCATGATCGTCTGGATGCCTTCCTCATAGGTCGGCGACGGGTTGGCGAACTGGATCTTGATATCCGGGTTCTCTTCCATGAACTTCTTCGAGATCGTGTCCATCACGTCCTTGAAGAAACCCGGCATCGGGTAATGCACGGTCAGCGTCGTTTCGGCATGCGCCGGCAGCGCGACCGAGGCGGCGATTGCCGCTGCGGCGAGGAATTTGGAAAAATGCTTCATGGCATTCAGGCTCCTGGTTGTCAGCCGGCGGGAGGTCGCAAGGCTGGCGGGTTGGACGACCGGTTTTAAGGCGTTTCAGCCCTTGAGGCCGGTCATGGTGATGCCCTCGACGAAGCGCTTCTGTGCCAGAAGGAATGCCGCAACGAGGGGAAGGGTGATGATGAGGGTTGCCGCCATCAGCGCGCCGTAATCGTCGCCGGCTTCCGCGGCGCGGAAGAACAGGAGGCCGAGCGGCGGCGTGGCATAGGCCTGGTTGGTGACGACGATCAGCGGCCAGTAGAGGTCGTTCCAGTGGGCGACGACCGAGAAGATCGCAAAGGCGGTTACGGCCGGCCAGGCATTCGGCACGATGACGCGGATGATGACGCCGATCTCCGACATGCCGTCAAGACGGGCAGCGTGGATCAGGTCGTTCGGCAGCGCCCGGAAGAACTGCAGGAAGAGGAAGATGCCGAAGACCGAGATGGTGAAGGGCGCCACCAGCGAGACATAGCTATTGAGGACCGACAGCTTGTCGAAGGCGACGTAAAGCGGCAGCGCGGTGGCATGGATCGGCACGAGAAGGCCGAGCATGATCAGCGCCATCATCAGCCGCGCCGCACCGAAGGAGAGCTTTGCCATGGCATATGCGCAAGGGATGGCGACGACGACCTGGAAGACGAGGATGAGGCCGCAGACGATGACGCCGTTCAGGAGCAGGCCACCCATGGAGACGCGGGTGAAGGCCTTGGTGAAGTTCTCGATATAGGCGAAATGCTGCGGGATGAGCGAGAGCGACGAGGTGAAGATCTCACTCTGTCCCTTGCCGGCCGTCGACAGCATGAAGATGTAGGGCGCCAGAAAGAAGACCGCGCCGAGGATGAGGATCGAAAGCCGGATGATGCGGCCGATCGTGAAGGCATTGGCGGCCGTGCGGCGTTTCGCAGGCTTGGCCGATATCGCTGAGGTGAGCGTCTTTGCGGTCATGCGTAATGCACCTTCTTGTCCTGAGCGCGGTACTGGAGGAAGGTGAGGACCACGAGGATGGCGAGGAAGACGACTGTCAGCGCCGAGGCATAGCCGACCCGCAGGTAGACGAAGCCTTCCTGGTAGATGGTGAAGAGCAGCATTTCGGAAGCCTTGTTCGGCCCGCCCTCAGTCAACGTCTTCACCGTTTCGAACACTTTCACCGCATTGATGATGCTGATCGTGGTGACGAAGAGCGTCGTCGGTCCGAGCATCGGCCAGGTCACGAGTCGGAAGCGGTCGAAGGCGGATTTCGCGCCATCGACTTCCGCTGCCGAATAGAGTTCGCGGGGAATAGCGGTGAGGCCTGCGAGAAAGAGCACGAGGTTGAAGCCGACCGACTGCCAGACACCGATGATCGACAGCGAGTAGAGAACCGTGCTGGCGGAGCCGAGCCAATTGGGGCCGGGAAGTCCCAGCAGCGCCAGAAACTGGTTGATCGGCCCGATCGTCGGGTGGAACAGGTATTGCCAGACGGTCGCCATGGCGACGAGCAGCGAGGCGACGGGGAGGAAGTAGGCGGTGCGGAAGAACGAGCGGCCGATGCCTTCGGCCTCGATCAGCATCGCAAGCCCGAGCGCCATGAAGATCGAGACGGGTGCTACGATCGCCGTATAGACCGTGGTGTTCCACAGAGACTGCCGGAAGGTGCGGTCGGTCAGCAGTTCCGAATAGTTGTCGAGGCCGACGAACTGGAAGCCGCTATAGCCGAGTTCGTAATCGGTAAAGCTCAGGAACACCACGCCTGCCACAGGCAGGACGATGAAGAGCATGAGCAGGATCAGTGCCGGTGCGAGAGGATGAGCGCATTGCGCGCCTCATACCGCTCGGCCGAGGACCGGGCCTTGGCCTTGGCGGGGGAGATGGAGACAGCGGTCATGTCAGCCATGCGCCAACTCCGCGGTTGCGGCCTGCATGACGGGCTCGGCGGCCAATCGACGGCCGTCCGCACCGAAGACGAAGAGATGTTCGGCATCGACATCGAGGCGCACCGGCGTGCCGCTTGAAAGCCTGCCGCCTGCCGCAGGCGTCAGCTTGGCAACGACGGTTGCGCCGATCGCATCGAGGCGGCAGTAGGCGATGATTTCCGAGCCGAGGAATTCGACACGCTCAACGCGGCCGCGAAGGCCGCTGTCGCCGGGTTCATTGCCGGCCGTGACACGGACGAATTCCGGGCGAAAACCGACGGTGACAGGCGAACCGGACGTGACCGTCTTGTCCTTCAACTCGCAGATCGCACCGGCAAAGGCGACGATGCCGCCGGATGTGACATGCGAATTCAGGATATTGATACGCGGCTGGCCGACGAATTTCGCCACTTCCACATGCGCCGGATCGTCATAGATCACCTGCGGGGCTGCAAGCTGCAGCATTTCGCCGCCGATCATCACGGCAACGCGGTCGGCCATCGAGAGGGCTTCTGCCTGATCGTGCGTGACGTAGACGGTCGGCACGCCGGCCCGGCGATGCAGCTCGACGATCTCGCCGCGTGCATGGACGCGCAGGTTGGCATCGAGGTTGGACAGCGGTTCGTCCATCAGGAACACCGCCGGACGGCGCACCATGGCGCGGGCAAGTGCCACGCGCTGACGCTGGCCGCCGGACATCTGGCCGGGCTTGCGGTCGAGCAGGTGGTCGATCTTCAGCGCTGCTGCCATCTCGCGCACGTCGCGGCCGATCTCGCTGACAGCCTTGCGCTGGCCCGGCATCAGCGGGCCGACAAGCGGCATGCGCTGCAGCGTCGAGAGCCGGCGCATGGCAAGCGGCACGGCGATGTTTTCGGAAGCTGTCAGATGCGGGTAGAGCGCATAGGACTGGAAGACCATCGCGATATTGCGGTCAGCCGGCTGCATGTCGGTGACGGTCTGGTCGCCGATCACGATCTCGCCGGCATCGGCGGATTCAAGCCCGGCGAGAATGCGCAGCAGCGTGCTCTTGCCGCAGCCCGACGGGCCGACCAGCGCGATGAATTCGCCCGGTGCCGCGTCGAGGCTGATCCCTTTCAGGATCTGGTTGCCGCCGAAGGACTTTTCGATGTTGCGAAGCGAAAGCGCGCTCATTCGGCAGCATCCTGATTGGTAGTCGGCTTGGGGGCTGGCTTGGGGGCTGGCTTGGGGGCTGGCTGATTGCGGGTAGACTTCCTGGATGATCGGGTCGATGTAATGGGCGGTCATGCCTGGCACAGCGACGATCTCGCTCGTCAGCTTGTCGCCATCGACCGTGTGGACGACGGCGCCGACAAGGCGCTCGCCCGGCATTTCGCGCTCCAGCGTATCGATGATGAAGGCCGCCGACGGGCCCCAGACGAGCGAGGTATTGTCGAGCTGACCCTTCCAGGCCCAGTGCAGATGGCCGCTGGCAAACAGCGGCACATCATGGGCGGTGATCAGGTCATAGAGGCGCTTGCGCTGGGTCGGCCGCACACCCCAATAGCCGGTATCGCCTTCATGCGGCTCATCGACGAAGAGGGGCTTGTGCGAGAAAAGCGCCAGCCGGCGTCCGTTGCGGGTCTCGAATGCGGTCCGCAGCCATTCGAATTGTGCTTCTTCCTCATCGTCCTCGTGGCCGAGGAGAAGCGAGTTGATCCCAACGAGACGCCAGCCATCCGCATCTTCGACAAACCTGTCTTCACCGGCGAGCGACCGCCAGCGGGCAAGCCGCTCGGCATTGACCGGCTGATGCGAGCCGGGCAGGTGGCCGACATCGTGATTGCCTGGAATGATCAGCATCGGCGCGGTCGCCTGACGCATCAGATCCATCGAGAAGGTGATGTCATCGGCCTTGTCTGCGCCATCGACGGTGAGGTCTCCGGTATGGACGATCAGATCAGCCTTCTGCGCCTCGATCCATTCGAGCAGCGGCGCCCAGTTTCTGTTGAAATGGCGCTTTTCCGGGGAAAAATGGGTATCCGTGATCTGGACGATTTTCACGCTGGCACTCCGATGTAGCTTGTTCATCGGCGCGGTCATAGCGGCGGCTGTTGACAGGTTCGTAACAGTCGTTTCCAGCGATCTTCCATTTCTGTCACGGAATTGTCGCAAATCCACTCGGTGTGCAGAGATGGTGCAAAACGTCAGGTAGCAAGGGTATATCTTTCAGGGAGATAGCCGCAACCAGTGGTGCGGCACCCTGCCACGCCCCTTGCAAAGCCGGTCTGAAACTATTCCGTTTTTGTTGTGCCGCAGCGCGGCAAGCGGGAGTAACGTGCGGCCAATTCGAAGGGGATACGACAAGGCTTTCGCATATGACGGATGACAGGCGCCTCAGGCTGCGCGATCTCGGGATTGCGCCGGGACGTTTCGAAACGGGCTCGCTCAACGCGATAACCGATGTCGATGGTGTCATGGTCGGCCACGTCAATTGCCACGAGGGTGAGCGTACCCGTACCGGCGCAACCGCCATCCTGCCGCATGGCGGCAATGTCTTTCAGGACAAGGTGCCGGCGGCACTCGCCATCTTCAACGGTTTCGGAAAATTCGCCGGCGTCTCCCAGATCGCCGAACTCGGCGAGATCGAAACGCCGATCCTGCTCACCAATACTCTGTCCGTCGGCCGCGGCATCGAGGCGCTCAATCGTCATACGCTGGCGCAGGCGGGCAATGAGAAGGTCGTGTCGCTGAATGCCGTTGTCGGCGAGACCAATGATTCCCGGCTGAACGATATTCGCGCGCCGCGCCCCAGTGTCGAGGAAATGCTGTCGGCTCTCTCCTCGGCCAAATCGGGGCCCGTCGAGGAAGGCGCCATCGGCGCCGGTTCCGGTACGGTTGCCTTCGGGTTGAAGGGTGGTATCGGTACGAGCTCGCGAAAAGCGCCGGTTTCGGGTGAGGTCTATACGCTCGGCGTTCTCGTCCAGTCCAATTACGGTGGCACGCTGACGATCGACGGCATGGCTTACCGGCCTGATGATGCAGGCACCGAAAAACACGATAAGGACGGCTCGATCGTGATGATCGTTGCCACCGATGCGCCCATCTGTTCGCGCAATCTGAAGCGGCTGGCGGAGCGCTGTTTCGGCGGTCTCGCCCGTACCGGTGCTGCCCTTTCCAACGGTTCGGGCGATTATGCGCTGGCTTTCTCAACACACGAGCGCCTGCGCCGCACAGCGGAGCGCCGCAAATCGGTCGCCGACTATCCGGTTCTATCCAACGATGTCGTCTCGCCGCTCTTCGAAGCGGTGATCGAGGCGACCGAGGAAGCGATCATCAATTCGATGACAATGGCCAAGACCACGCATGGCTACAATGCCGGCACCGGTCGCAACCAGACGGTCGAAGCCATTTCCCTCGATGCGATCTCCCGGCTGGCTCGATCCAGACAGTAAGTAATCGCTGACATTTTCTCTACGGCTCGTCAGCCGTTCCCATACGGAGTTCCATGCCTTCCAAGACGCCCCGCACGGTCTATCTCAACGGCGAGTTTCTTTCGGAAAACGACGCTCATATCTCGATCTTTGATCGTGGCTTCCTGTTCGGCGACGGCATTTATGAAGTCACCGCCGTTCTCGATGGCAAGCTGATCGACAGCCCGCTGCATATGGCCCGGCTTGAGCGCAGCGTCGGTGAAATCGGCGGTCATTTGCCGATCACCACCGACGAGATCGTTGCCATCGAAAAGAAGCTGATCGAGGCAAACAACCTGACCGAGGGCATGATCTACCTTCAGTACACGCGCGGTGCCGAGGATCGCAATTTCTACTACACGGACGATCTTCAGCCGACGCTTCTGATGTTTACCCAGGCGAAGACGCTGGAGCATGTGGCTGCTGTCGAGAAGGGCCTGAAGGTCAAGATCGTGCCAGATCAGCGCTGGGAGCGTCGCGATATCAAGAGCGTCTGCCTTCTGCCGCAGGTTCTTGCCAAGCGCATCGCCAAGGCCGAGGGCTGTGACGAGGCCTGGATGGTCGAGGACGGGTTCATCACCGAGGGCGCCTCTTCGACAGCCTATATCATCACCGAGGACGGCCGGATCATCACCCGCGGCAACAGCAAGACGACCCTTCCGGGCTGCACGAGGCTGGCAGTTCTGGAACTTGCCAAGGAACAGGGGCTGACGGTCGAAGAGCGCGCATTCTCTGTCGAAGAGGCCATGTCCGCACGCGAAGCCTGCCTCACCAGCGCCTCCAATTTCGTCGTTCCGATCACTGCGATCGACGGCAAGCCGGTTGGCGAAGGCGTCCCGGGTCCGATGTTCAAGCGCTTGCGCGAACTCTACATGACCAACGCGCGCAAGACCGCCATCTGATTGTCGAAAACGGGACAGGGGCAGTCGTTTCATGCCCCTGTCTTTTCCCTGGTTTCTTGTGCGGCGCACACTATCGCCGGGCACTGGAAAGACTGGCGCAAGCGCCGCCGGTTATTGTCGCATCAAAGGCCGGCAAAACCCCATTTCAGCGCGTTTCAATTTGATGTCGCCGGACCCGTCGAATTTCGGAACAGGTCATGCAGGCAATCGGGACGTCCGGTATCTGGCTGTCGAACAGCCCTTCTCTCCTTGAATTTCATGCCGCTTCCACCGCCCTGATGCTTGTCAGCGGCGGCGATCGGCGCATCGTTCCCGATCCTGTGACCGGTCGTAACCGTTACGGTACGCTGGCAAGTCCGGCGCCTGAAGAGATTTCCTTCGCATCGACAACGGCCAGCAATGTCTCGGCCGAGAGCTTTCGAGCCGCCGGCGAGGCGCTCGAACGTCTGATCGACCCCGGCGCGCCAGCCAAGGTCAGCCTAGAGGCATGGTTCGACGATATCCGTCAGCGGATCAGGACGGCGATCGATGTGGAGGAAAAGTCCGAGGTCGTGCTTGCTGCATCGGGCACCGATCTTGAGCTTCTGGCTCTTGCGCTGGTGATGGGTTTGTCTGCGCGCCCGCTTACTAACATCGTCATTGCGCCTGATGAGACAGGCAGCGGCGTGCCGCGCGCAGCAGAGGGGCGCCACTATTCTGATCTGACCGCTCTTGGCGGCGAGGCGGTAGCCGGGACCGCTGTGGAAGGCGTGGATGCGGGCCGGATCGGGACTGTGACCGTTTTCATTCGTGACGCTGAGGGCCGCCGGCGCGACGCGGCCGAGATCGATGCGGATGTCATTGCCGCAACCGAGGCGGCATTGCGGGCTGATCGCGACGTCTTGCTTCATGTCCTCGATAGATCGAAGACCGGTCTGTCAGGCGTTTCCCGTGCTGCTGCCCGTCACGCAGCGGAGCTCGCGCCGGGCCGGGTTCATGTCATTGTCGATGCTTGCCAGTTCCGCTGCCGACCTCTGCGTTGAAACGTGATGTCGAAGACGGGTTCATGGTGGCCGTCACCGGCTCGAAATTTCTCGCCGGACCACCCTTTGCCGGCGCGCTGTTGATCCCGCAGGCGCTTGCGGAGAACCTCTCGGCGCCCGGCCGTCTGCCAATCGGCCTTGGGGCCTATTGCGCAGGTCAGGACTGGCCGCAGGCAATGCGCAAAAGGCTTGTCTTTCCTTTCGGTCAGGAGGCGAATGTCGGCCTTGGCCTGCGCTGGATTGCAGCTCTCGAGCATCTCGACGGTCTCTCGAAAGTCGATCCTGCGACGCAGGCGTCCATCCGGCAGGGGATAGTTTCACTGATGCGCAGCAGGGTAGGCGCAGCTGACCGGTTGTTCCTGCATGATGACGATGAGGGTGAGCATATCGTCACCAGCGCCATCCTGCCTTTCTCGATCGGACATCGCGACGGCAGGCCAATGGTCTTCGAGGAGGCGCAGGCGGTGCAGATGGCGCTTCGTCAAGGCACTGATGGTCCGGTCTGCCATGTCGGTCAGGCGGTCAAACTTGGTGCGCGGGCCGTGCTGCGGCTCTCCGTCTCTGCACCGGACGTCGTCGGTGCCGCCCGGCTGATGCAGGCAGGGGAGGGGCTGGAGATGGCGCTGGCCCCCGTTGCTCGCAGGCTCGACGTCGTTTTCGACCAGCTTGCCAAAGTCCTCGGGCGCTAGGCGCGCGGGGGTTACTTGGCGTCGAGCGAATTCCAGATGCGCTTGACGATCGGCCGGCGGTTTTCCTTGGAGCGATAGAGGCGGATTTCCACCTCTATTTCCCATTCCGGCCCGCCGCGCGCGTCAGGGCACCAGAGGCAAGCTCCGCTGCTACGAGGCTTTCCGGAATCCAGGCCACGCCCCAGCCGGCGATCGCCATGCCCTTCAGGCCGACGGACATGCCGCCCACATGCACGCGGTTCTCGGTCGGTAGTCGATCGGCGATCACGCCGCTGATCAGGTTTCCGAAGAACGATGCCTTGTGGTAGCTGACATGGGCGAAGCCCGGCTCGATCCGGTGCTTCGGTGAGCCATCCGGATTGGGGGCTGATACCGGCACGATATTTTCCCGTCCAAGCTCATGATACTCGAACTGCGGGTCGAGCAGCATGGGCACCTGCATATGCTGATAGGTGAGCAGAAAGTCGGATTCGCCATCGACCAGCGAGGTGAGGTTTTCCTCCATGCTGCCGGAATCCGATCTCAGATGCGACAGGATCGGTCCGATCCGGGCATTGAGCCCGTTCAGCCAGTCGGGAAAGAAGGTGAATGACAGCGTGTGCAGTGCCGTCAGCGTTACTGTGCGCGCGTCGGCGCCATCCTCGATCTGCAGGTTGCGTCGGGCCTGATAGAGTTGCTGGAGCGTCTGTTCCGCCACCGGCACGAAGCGTTCACCGGCCTCTGTCAGGCGAGATGGATAGGTGGCGCGGTCGATCAGGCTTGCACCCACCCAGCCTTCCAGCTGGCGAATGCGCCGGCTGAAAGCTGATTGCGTCACATGCCGCTCTTCGGCTGCCTTGGAAAAATTCAGCGTTCTTGCCAGAGCCAGAAAATCTTCAAGCCATTTGACTTCCAACCGGGCCTCCCGCCGTTACACCGCTCACTCCGTCTTCCTTGGTACCAATGGCGGAAAAAAGCAATGTAGTCGCGTTCGCCGTTCCAATGCGTCCGAGGCCTGACGAGGCTCGAACGGCATCTCTTGCGGTGGCCTGGAGGATCAATTCAACACGGTAGGAGTAGGCTATGACGAAAGGCGAAGGCATTGCCTCAGGTCATAAACCACATAGTCCCGTCGAAAATGGTGCTGTTGCTGTGCGGGGCTACCTACCTAGCCATGGCTCTCCATGGAAACCCGTTCAGAAGGAGCTGAACCACTCGGGAGAACGCCCGCTTGTCTCGGTTTTTCTCCAGGCGACCATGGTGCCGAAGGTAAATTCATAGACTTTCTGGGACGCGGCAATGGGCAGGGCTTGCACCAGCTGTGATTTACCCAGTTGCGCGATGCCTGCTGCAACCTTTGCCTTCACTCCCTCGCCACGGGGAACTTCGTTGCAACCTCATAATTCGGATATTTGCTGAAGTAAGCGGCCGCTTTGGCCACAGCCGGCCAGCTTGTGTCATCCAGAATGATGTAGCCGCCCTTTCTGACGAGGCGGTCGGCGTAGAAGAGGTCGATCAGGGTGTGGTCGAACGTGTGCATGCCGTCGATGAACACAAGATCGTAGGACTCTGGAGCCTTCTTGGCGAGTTCAGGCAGTGCGAACTCCGAACCTTCCTCGATCAGCTCGAAATTCGTAAGGCCATGCTTCTCGACATTGGAAACACCAAGGCGTTCCCAGCCCCGGCTTTGAAAGGGATCGACGATCGTGTGCAGCGCGTGCTCTCGTTCGTCAAGCGCGTCACATATGGCCACGGATGAGAAACCCAGGGCGCATCCGATTTCAATCGTCCGCTTGATGCTCGGGTCGCCCTTGATGATCGCTCTTATGAACTCGCATTCTTCAAGCGAAATGCCTGTCTTTGTGTGAAACACACGACCGGAGGGCGCTTCAACCGATGTTTCCGAATACATCCTGCTTAAATCACGCATATATTGTTCCGATAATATTGAGCGATGGAGGCAGTATGTATTCTATTAGTGTATAGTCAACGATCGCGTTGGTGATTGGTTATTTTTTATTATGAATTTCTGCTCGTAAAGCGGCGGTTTGGCGGTCGATTTCTGGATTAATACTTTGGTATCCGGGCGCTGAATTCCCGCGCGTCACGAATGGGGTTAGGCGTGCAGTTGATGCTTCGCGATGATCGACGGAGCGATTTCGGCCGACGCGGCGAAGCTGTGGCAAGATAGGCGATGAGATGTGCGGGTTCCGCCGCACGGTTGAGGTTCAACCGTGCGTTAAGTTTAAGGCGCAGGACCGGGTCGCCCGGCGGAAACTCAGACTTGGAAACATTCCGGATGTGCCGGCCTGAAGGTGCATCGCCGGCTGTCGGTCAACATTTCACCCGGCGCGGCGATATTCCATCATCCGGGCGCGGGAGAGAACCAGTTCGACTCGGTTCTGATCGAGAACGTTGAGGCAGACGCGCTTTGTCCAGGGGCCATCGACCAGTGTGAAGAGATAGCGTCCATTGCCGAGCGCCGTCAGTTTCATGCGGTGGCGAACCGGGCCGACGCCCATGACGAGCGTATCGCCATCGATCTCGAAGCGTGCGCCTTCCGGGGAAACCCAAGCGCCTGCGAGAGCCTGATCGACCGGGCCATCGATGGCCGGCAGCAGCCTGCGCGGCGCATGGCCGATCTCGCCGGTAATGGCATCGCCATCCATCTTCAGGAGCATCGGGGAAGACGCGGAGCGGGAGGAGACCCATTCGCCCTCGTGCTCGTAGACCGTATCGTCGGCATCGAGATAGGTGACGGTGGAACCCTTGACCTCGATCCACCACGGGCCGGTCTCGGTGACATAGAGACCGTCGGCGAGAGCAGGGGAGGCGACCGGCAGATCGAGCCCCAGTAGGGCGGCCATGCATTCGGTGGCGATCTTGTTGCCGTTGGTGTCCTCGCGGTTGGAGACCACGACGAAGCCGGTCTTTTCCTCCTGGTCGAGCAGGAAATATGTCTTGTAGCCGGGATGCGAGCCGCCATGGCCGGTGAATACCCGGTCGCCGATAACCGTCTGGCGCAGGCCAAGGCCATAGCCGCTTTCTCGGCCGTCAGCGAGCGCACGCGGCGCTGCAAGCTGTGCGAGAAGACCGGCGCGGTCGATCACGTCGGAATGGCGCGGCTCTTCGATGACAAGCGACTGGACCCAGCGGGCAAGGCTCTCGGCGCTGCCGGTCATGCTGCCGGAGGCAGAAATGTGCAGGCCGGCGGCCGAAAGCTGCCAGGTGTCCTTGTCCTTCCAATAGCCCGGCACAAGACCGATGACGGCATCGTTCCAGACATCGGGAGCATCGAATACCGAATTGGAGGTGGCGCCGGCGCGGCGGATGAAATCGCGGAAGAAGGCGCCCTTGCGTTCCAGCGCTGCTTCTACGAGCCGGTAGCCGGTGTTGGAATAGGAGACTTCCGCACCTGCATCGTAGTTCAGGCGCGTCTGGCGGGCGAGAAAGTCGAGAAGCGGGCCGGACTTGGTATCCGTATAGACCGAGAGGCCAAGCAGCGAGAGGCATTCGCGGGTATCGGGCAGGCCGCCGCTCATGTCGAGCGCACGACCGACGGTGACGCTTGCCATCGGCTCCTGCAGTTCCGGCAAATGATCGCCAAGCCGATCGTCGAGCGAGATCAGGTGCGGATGGGCAAGAACCATGGCGCAGAAGGCATGCTTCGTCACCGAGGCGTAGCGTACCACGCTCTTTGGCGTGAAGGGGGCAAGCGTTGCAAGGCTCTCGACGCCGCCGGCGATCGCAAAGCGGATGGAATTGCCGTCGAAGCCGATCACCGCGCCGCCCGGCTCATCCGCGGCCCAGGCCTCGATGAATTTGCGGGCAGTGGCGGCAGCGCCGCTCCAGTTCAAGGCATCCGACATGCTATTTCCTTCAAACGATACGGACGGGCGGTTTCCGCCAGTCCGGCTCAGACCGTGCCGACAAGAGCCTGAAATATCGGCCCCGTCACCCTCGGGAATCTGCTTAAGGGTCCGCAGAGATCTGATTGTATTCTTGTGGTTGGATCCCCGCCACGCGGGCGAGGATGCGAGGATGATGGTGTTGAACCGGGCGTCCGGTCAGACCGGCTCTTCCAGTTCGACTGCGAGGCGGCGCAGATCCTGCGTATGCGGGTGGACAGCCTTGCCGAGGCGCAGATCTTCCGCCGTCAGCTGCTCGACCATCTGCCCGTCGACCATGACGCCGACGCGCGAGCAGAGATGCGAGATGACGCTGAGATTATGGCTCACCATCACATAGGTCAGCTTGCGCTCGACCCGAAGGTCGGCCAGCAGGTTGAGGATTTCCGCCTGAACCGAGACGTCGAGCGCGCTCGTCGGCTCGTCCAGAAGCAGAACCTGAGGCTCAGCAATCAGCGCACGGGCAATCGCCACGCGCTGGCGCTGACCGCCGGAAAGCTGGTGTGGATAGCGGAAGCGGGCATTCTGCGGCAGTGCCACGTCGGACAGAACCTTGGCGATCCGGTCGTCGATGCGGTCCATCTTGTGGACGAGCGGCAGTTCGGACAGGATCCGGTCGATCGTCTGGCGCGGATGCAGCGAACCATAGGGGTCCTGAAACACCATCTGCACCTTGCGGAAGAAGGCCGGAGGCCGCTTCTGCGGCGCGTCTTCGCCGGAAAAGCTGATGCGTCCCTGCCAGTCCTGATTGAGGCCCGCCATGGCGCGCAGAACGGTGGACTTGCCCGAGCCGCTTTCGCCGACGATGCCGAAGCTGTCGCCGCCTTCGACGTCGAAGGAGACGCCCTTGACGACTTCGCGCTCGCCGAAGCGGATGCGCAGGTTTTCGATTTCGATCGTCATTTCAGCCACTCCGGATCACGGGTGAGAACCGGCAGCCGGTCCTTGGGATGAACGAGCGAAGGCATGCAGTTCAGAAGGCCGCGGGTATAGGGGTGCTTGGCCGAGAGAAGCTCGGAAGCCTTGAGTTCTTCCATGACGCGGCCGGAATACATGACCATCACCCGGTCGCAGAAATGCGAGACGAGCGGCAGGTCGTGGCTGATGAGCAGCAGGCCCATGCCGCGCTCGGCAACGAGTTCTTCGATCAGGCGCAGGATTTCCGCCTGTACGGTAGCGTCGAGGGCCGAGGTCGGCTCGTCGGCGATCAGCAGTTCCGGATCGGGCGCCAGCATCATGGCGATCATGACGCGCTGGCCCATGCCGCCCGAAACTTCGTGCGGATAGGATTTTGCGACCGTCTGCGGGTTGCGGATCTTCACCTGCTCGAGCAGGTTCACCGCCGCCTCCATCGCTTCGCGCTTGGAGCCGCCCTTGTGGGTGCGCCAGCTTTCGGCCACCTGGGCGCCGATCGTCTTCACCGGGTTCAGCGAATATTTCGGATCCTGCAGAATGAACCCGGCCCGCTTGCCGCGGATCTGGCGCATCTGCTTTTCGGAGGCCGAAAGCACGTCGATGCCATCAAAGGCGAGCTTGTCTGCCTCGATGACGGTGGATTTCGGTAGGAGCTTCATCAGCGCGCGGGCGGTCAGGCTCTTGCCCGAGCCGCTTTCACCGACGATGCCGAGCTTTTCGGTGCCGAGCTTCAGCGACACGCCCTTGACGGCCTGATGGAAGCCGGTGCGCGACTTGAAGCCGATTTTCAGGTTCTGGATATCGACCAGCATCGGCTCAGTTCCCCTTCGGATCGAGGACGTCGCGCAATGCGTCGCCGAGGAAGTTGAAGGCAAGCGAGACGAGCAGGATGGCGATGGCCGGGATCATCGGCACCCACCACTGTTCGAAGATGAAGCGCTTGGCGGTGGCGATCATCGCGCCCCATTCCGGCGACGGCGGCTGGGCGCCCATGCCGAGGAAGCCGAGCGAGGCGGCGGTAATGATGATCGACGACATGTCGAGCGTCACGCGAACGATCAGGCTCGGCGTGCAGAGCGGCGCGATATGGCGGAAGATGATCCGCCAGGACGAGGCGCCGGTCAGGCGGTAAGCGGCAATGAAGTCGCTCTTGCGCACGGTCAGCGTCTCGGCGCGGGCAAGGCGCGCATAGGGCGGCCATGCGGTGAGCGCGATCGCGAGAACCGCGCTTTCGATGCCGGGCTTCAATGCTGCCACGAAGGCAAGCGCCAGAACGAGACGCGGGAAGGCGAGGAAAATGTCGGTAATGCGCATCAGGGCCGTATCGACAATGCCGCCGAAATAGCCGGCGATGCAGCCGACGGCGAGCCCGATCGGTGCAACGAGAACGACGACGGCAATGACCATGCCGAGCGTGACGCGCGCGCCGTAGAGAATGCGCGAGAAGACGTCGCGGCCAAGCTCGTCGGTGCCGAACCAGTGGGCGGCACTCGGCGCGGCCAGACGGTTCGCCAGCTCCTGGGTTGCCGGATCATGCGTCGCCAGAAGCGGCGCGAAGATCGAAATCAGGATGAAGATGGCGATGATCGTGAGACCGATCATCCCGAGCGGATTGCCCTTGAGGCTCAGCCAGGCGCGGTAGCGGTTGCCCCAGGCGGCCTGACGGCGCGACGAAGGGGTTTCGCTCAGCGCCCAGCTACGGAAGGAGGCGTTCATTATTGCACCCTCGGATCGAGCAGACGGTAGAGAATGTCTGCGAGAAGGTTGAGGCCGACATAGATGAAGCCAATGAGCAGCGTCGAGCCGACGACCGGGTTCATGTCGGCATTCATCAGCGACGTGGTGAGATACTGGCCGATGCCCGGCCATGCGAAGACGGTTTCGGTCACGACCGCGCCTTCGAGAAGGCCGGCATAGGTGAGCGCGATGACCGTGATCAGCTGCACGGCGACCGTCGGGAAGGCATGGCTCCAGACGACTTTCAGGCCGGTCAGGCCCTTGGCGCGGGCAGTGATGACATATTCGCCCTTCAAGGCATCGATCATGAAGGCGCGCGTCATGCGGGCGATATAGGCCATCGAGAAATAGGCAAGGATGATGACCGGCTGGGCCATATGCGCAAGCGCATCCCAGAAGGCATCGAAATCGCCGGCGATCAGCGTGTCGATCGACAGAAGCCCGGTGACGGGGTCGATCATGCCATCATAGATGATGTCCTGACGGCCGGGGCCAGGCGCAATGCCAAGCGCCGAATAGAAGATCAGGAGCGAGATCATCGACAGCATGAAGACCGGCACGGAATGGCCGGCAAGACACAGGACGCGGATAGCCTGATCGGTGATCGAGCCCTGACGCACCGCTGCCCAGACACCGAGCGGAATACCGACGATGATCGACAGAAGAAGCGCTGCCGTGGCGAGTTCGAACGTCGCCGGGAAGAACCGGGCGATATCGGTCGCGACCGGGTTCTTGGTCAGGACCGACATGCCGAAATCGCCATGGGCGAGCTGGTTCAGGTAGTGCAGGAACTGGATCGGCAACGGCTGATCCAGGCCCATCTCTGCCCGCGCGCGGACGATGACATCCTCAGGCGCATTGTCGCCAACGGCGGCGATGACGGGATCAACCGGCATCACGCGCCCGATGAGGAAGGTAAGGACCGTGAGGCCGAACAGCGTCAGGATGACGCTGCTCAGCATTGCGGACAGGGATTTGATACGACGGTTCAAGCCTTTTGGTCTCCAGGTAGGAATTGCCTTCCGACAGAACGCCGAGCTTGAAGCCTTCGACATTCGTGCGGCAGGCCGCGGTTGCTGTCGTCTGGAACATCACCGCGAACGGGCTGTTTTCCATGAAGTCGCGCTGCAGCTGCTCATAGAGAGCCAGACGCTTTGCCGGATCCTTCTCGTCACGCGCTGCTTCCGCCTTGGCGGACATCGCGTCGTCCTTGTAGCTCGAGCGCCATGCAAAGGGCTTTGCCTTGGCATCGGCGGAATTGTCCTTGTTGATGCAGAACACTTCGGCGTTCGAGTTCGGGTCGAAATAGTCCGTACCCCAGGCCGAGAGGGCCATTTCGTGCTGACGGGCACGCATCTTGGTGAGAACCTGACGGTTTTCAGCCGACTGCAGCTTCACCTTGATGCCGATTTCGCCGAGGTTTGCCTGGATCGCCTGCGCGAGGTCCGGGTAGGGCTGGGCCGAGTAATGGTCCATGGTGATTTCGAAACCGTCCTTCAGGCCGGCTTCTTCCATCAGCGCCTTTGCCTTGGCGACGTCGCGCTTGTAGGGCAGATCGCTGACAGTGCCGGGGAAGCCTGCCGGTTCCATGCTCTGATGGATGGTGTGGCTGAGCGGCAGGATGTTCTTCTGCATGCCTTCGTAGTCGAGTGCCCACTTGACGGCCTTCCAGACCTGCGGCTTGGCAAGGTTCGGGTTCGCCTGGTTGAGCGAGATCAGGACGAGCGAAGCGATCTGCTTGCGAACAAGCGTGATGTCCTTGTCGCTCTGGGCGACCTTCAGCTGCTCGGTGGTCAGGTTGCGCGCGATATCGACGTCGCCCTTCTGGAGCATGAGAAGCTGCGAAGCCGGGTCAACGACGTGGCGCAGGATGACGCGCTTCAGGTTGCCCTTGTAGGGACCGTTCGGGTTCAGCGTCAGGGAAATGCTTTCCGAAGCCTTCCAGGCCTGCAGCATGAACGGGCCGGAGCCGGCGCTGTTCTTCTGCAGCCAGGCATTGCCGAGGTCGCCGTTGACTTCGTTGGCCATGACGACCTTCTTCTCGACGATGGCGCCGATGTTTGCCGAGAGGCAGAACAGCAGGAAGGAGATCGAGGTCGGCTTTTCGGTCGTGATCGTAACGGTCTTCTCATCCTTGGCGACGATGAGGCTCTCGACGTTGTCAGGCTTGAAGCCGAACTGCGTGATGATGAAGGCCGGGCTCTTGTTCATCTTGATGGCGCGCTGCAGCGAGAACGCGACGTCCTCAGCCGTTACCTTGGCACCCGACGAGAAGGTCTGGTCTGCGAGCTTGAAGGTGAAGACCTTCGAGTCGGCATCGGCTTCCCACGAAGCGGCGACGACCGGCAGAACGGTGTCCGGGTTGTCGCTGTTGGCCTTGACCAGCTTCTGGTACATGTTGCTCATGACTTCGCCGCCGACGCTCGAGCCTTCATGCGGGTCGAGGCTCGTCATGTTGTCGATCTGCTGGGCAACGACGAGGATATCCTTCGGCGTCGCGGCAAAGGCGGTGGTGGCAAGGTCGAGATAGGACAGGAAGGGCAGCGCTGCGCCGCCGATCAGAAAGTTGCGTCTGGATACCATGTGCATTCCCCTTTTCGATTGACCGCGATGTCCCCACTTATAAGTCGTCGGGCATCGACATTCTCCACGGCACGGTTTTGCCGCAATAAGATGCAGGCCTCTTATCAGGCGCCTTTTCGGGCGACCAATTCCGTTTTTCGCAAAGGTTATGCGCGGATTGCATTTGTGGCCCGCAATCTCCTTACCTTAAAAAATCACCAGCTTTCAGGCATCTTTTCAGGACTTTCATCGACATGCTGAACTCTTCCTTTCCTGTTTTCGACGGTCACAATGACGTGCTCCTGCGGCTGCGCCGCGGTGGACAGAAGGATCCGGTCGCCGCGTTCCTGAACGGCGAGGAGGTCGGGCACATCGATCTGCCCCGTGCCCGCAAGGGCGGTCTGGCCGGCGGTCTCTGCGCCATCTATGTCCCGTCGCCGAGCATGGAAAAGGATGCCAACGGCGATTATCCGACGCCGTCGCAGCCGGATGCGCTGAATGAGACGCTCGCCATGCGCGGCTGCTCTTCGACATCGAAAAGCGTTCCGAAGGCGGCGTTACCGTCTGCCGCGATGCTGCCGATATCCGCCGTTCGATCGAGACCGGCAGTTTCGCGGCCGTCTTTCATATCGAGGGCGCCGAGGCCGTCGCCGGCAATCTCGATGCGCTGTACGTGCTGCATCAGGCCGGTCTTCGCACGCTCGGCCCGGTCTGGAGCCGTCCGAACGTGTTTGCCTATGGTGTGCCGTTCCGCTTCCCCTCGACGCCCGATATCGGCCCGGGCCTCACGGAAGCCGGCCGCGATCTGATCCGCGCCTGCAACGAACTGAAGATCATGATCGACCTGTCGCACATGAATGAAAAGGGCTTCTGGGAGATTGCCGAACTGTCGAAGGCGCCGCTCGTCGCCTCGCATTCGAACGTGCATGCGCTCTGCCCGCATTCGCGCAACCTCACCGACCGCCAGCTGGACGCCATTCGCGATACGGGCGGGCTCGTGGGCATCAATTTCGGCGTGCTCTTCCTGCGCGACGACGGCGTCAAGGATGCCTCGACCGGTCTCGACAAGCTCGTGCGCCACGTTGCCTATATCGCCGAGCGGATCGGCATTGATCGCGTGGCGCTCGGTTCGGATTTCGACGGTACGACCATTCCGGCCGAACTGAAGGACGCGAGCGGCCTGCCGAAGCTGGTCGATGCCCTGAAGGCGCATGGTTTCAACGATGAGGAACTGGCGAAGATCACGCGTCTCAACTGGATCGACGTTCTCGACCGGACCTGGACGGCCTGAGCCGACCGGCATTTCCCAAGGACATTCCTGATGACGACAAAGGCCTGTGGTGCGGCGGTGAAGGCCGCGCCACAGGCTTTTTCACGCTCTCCGGCCAGTGCCGCGTGGTACAACTCTATATTGGCGTTTTAAGATCTACTTCGTAAGCGACGATGCGCACCTATCCTGATAGCCAGTCAAATTTATAAGTCTTATCAAAGATTAATCTGTCGCTCCCATTGTGCGACAAAATGGCATCCGTTGGTTTTGTTAACTACATTTCAAACGCTGGTTGCTTTCTTGGGCTCATTGGAAGGGAGGCCGAATCAAAGTACCTAACTGGATAGTCCAAAATGAAATCTCTCAAGATCAAGGTTCTCGTCCCGGCGCTTTTCGGCTGCGTCGTGGCACTTAGCATTGTCCAGGGCGGTATGGCGCTGAAGTCGCTCTCCGATATGGAACAGAAGACGAGCGAAATGGGCCGCCACATCACCGGCAATGCCCAGATTGCGGCCATCGATAACAGCTTCGGTGATCTGCGCCGCCATTACGTGACGATCATGACGGCAACCGACAATGCCGAAATCGCCAATGTCCAGCAGCAGATCATTGATGCCAAGAAGACCCGCGACGAGGCGATGCAGGGCTTCTCGGCGCGTATCACGCTGCCGGCGAGCCGCGAGAAATTCAACACCATGCTGGAGGATTTCCGTCGCTATGACAGCTTTGGCGACCAGATCGTCAGCCGGGCTCTGGCAGGTGAACGCCTGACGCTGAAGCCGTTCATGGTCGAGAACATGGACCCGATCAGCAAGACGGCCAATACGATCGTGACAGGGATCTCCCAGAACAACCTCAAGCTCGCCGAGGCGTCGATTACGAGCGCAGGTGACGTTGCCGATTCCGCGCGATTTGCCACCATTGCCATGTTGCTCCTGTCGGCCCTTGCTGCGGTTGGCGCTGCGATCTTCTGCTTCATGCGCGTTGCCCGGCCGATCAGCGACATCACCGGCTCGATGAACACGCTGGCTGCAGGTAACAGCAAGGTCATCATCCCGCATGCCGGCCGCCAGGACGAGATCGGCGAGATGGCGGCAGCCGTTGCTATTTTCCGTGACAATGCCGTCGAGCGTGAGCGTCTCGAAGAGGAAACCCGCGCCAACCGGTCGCAGAGCGAGCAGGAGCGCATTGCACGCGAAGAACAGAAGGCCCGCGAGGCCGCCGATATCGCGTTTGCCGTCGATGGCCTCGCCAGCGGCCTGAAGAACCTGTCGGACGGCGACATGACCTTCCGTCTATCGCAGCCCTTCACCGGCACGCTCGACCAGCTGCGCGTCAACTTCAACTCTTCCGTGGAAAAGCTGCAGACGGTGCTGCGTTCCGTCGGTGAGAACGCCCGGATGATCGATGCCGGTGCCAACGAGATCCGTTCGGCCGCCGATGATCTGTCCAAGCGCACCGAACAGCAGGCGGCCTCGGTCGAGGAAACGGCTGCAGCGCTTGAAGAAGTAACGACTGCGGTCAAGGATTCCGCCGTTCGCGCGGCTGATGCCGGCAAGCTGGTGGAGCATACCCGCGGTGGTGCCGAGCGCTCCGGCACGGTCGTTCGTCAGGCCGTTACCGCGATGGAGGAGATCGAAAAGTCTTCCGACGAAATCGGCAAGATCATCGGTGTGATCGACGACATCGCCTTCCAGACGAACCTTCTGGCGCTGAATGCCGGTGTCGAGGCCGCGCGTGCCGGTGAGGCCGGCAAGGGCTTTGCCGTCGTTGCGCAGGAAG
The DNA here is from genome assembly GCA_902167985.1 of Shinella sp. UYSO24. Taxonomy (GTDB): domain Bacteria; phylum Pseudomonadota; class Alphaproteobacteria; order Rhizobiales; family Rhizobiaceae; genus Neorhizobium. The sequence goes on along the minus strand of CABHNZ010000003.1, from coordinate 203,535 downwards.
TCCGTGAACTGGCCCAGCGCTCGGCCACTGCCGCCCGCGAGATCAAGGCGCTCATCAACGCGTCGGGTGACAAGGTGCGTGACGGTGTCGAACTGGTCGGCCAGACGGGCAAGGCGCTGGAAGCGATCGTCGCCGACGTCCAGCAGATCAACACCAATGTCGCCTCGATCGTCGTCTCGGCGCGTGAACAGTCGACCGGCCTGTCGGAGATCAACACGTCCGTGAACCAGATGGATCAGGGCACCCAGCAGAATGCTGCGATGGTGGAGCAGGCAACGGCTGCAAGCCATAGCCTTGCTTCGCAGGCGGCCGCCCTGAACGAACTGCTGGCGCAGTTCACGCTTGGCGAAGGCCAGTCCTTCGCCCGCTCTCGTCGGGATCTGCCGTCCGTCCGGCGCAGGCCTCATCGCGACCCGTTGCATCTCCGGCGCGCGCCATGGGTGCCAAGATCGCTTCCGCCTTTTCCGGCAATCGCTCTTCGGCTGCGGTGAAGCAGGAGTGGTCGGAGTTCTGAGCCCGTCACCCGGTGAGATGACAATTTCGGGAGGCTCCGCGAGCCTCCCGTTCAATACCTTTCGTTGAAATAAATGCAACTTTTACGAGATCGCATCAGACTTCTTGTTTTCAGGGTGATATCGAAATTCCTGAGCGAAATTTGAGAAGAAATGCTGAAATAAATGGAAGCGATCAACCTTTGATTGCTTTCCTGCTTCATCGGACAAGGCGACCGCCTCTTTCCCTTTTGGCCACATATTTTCGGTGGCCGCGACATTTTGCCAAAACGCAAGTTTTTCAAAGAGCTGCGCGATAGTGAGACAGTTTGACCAGTTGAGGTAAGTGCTGCACCCGGCGATGACGCTGCAGCATCGCGGCCGAAATGAGGCTGCGGGCGTCAAAGGATCGACGCCGCTGTCAGAACGGCGCGACACCACAGAACTGGAAATCCCATGGACGGCGAAGCCCTCACTAGCCTGATCACGCGTATTGATTTCGCGTTGATCTCATCACTGCATATCTTGTTTCCACCGCTCACGATCGGTCTTGCGGCACTGCTGCTGGTCTCGGAAGCCCTGTGGCTGAAGACGGGCAAGGAGAGCTGGTACCGTCTCTGTCGCTTTTTCGAAAAGCTGTTCATCGTCAACTTCGGTGCGGGCGTTGCAACCGGCGTGACGATGGAAATGGCTTTCGGCATTCTCTATGGCCGCTTCTCGCAGGCCGCCGGCCCGTTCTTCGGCCAGGTTCTCGGCTATGAGACGATCACCGCCTTCATGTATGAAGCAGGCTTTATCGGCCTGATGATCTTCGGCTGGGGCAAGATCAGCCGCGGCATGCATCTTTTCGCCACCTTCAACGTCGCCGTGTCCTCGACGCTCTCGGCCATGTGGATCCTTGTCGCAAACTCGTGGATGCAGACCCCGACCGGCGTCGAATATCGCAACGGCATCTTCTACGTCACCGACTGGCTGGCCGCGCTGTTCAACCCGAACGCGATCGCTGCGTTCCCGCACATGATGCTGGCAAGCTTCGAGCTGTCGCTCTGCTTCGTCGTTGCCGTCTGCGCCTGGTTCGTCCTGCGTCGCCGGCATGTGGAACTGTTCCTGACGCCGCTCAAATACGCGCTCGGCGTTCTCGTCGTCGTTGCTGCTGCCCAGGTATGGATGGGCGACGTGCTTGGCGAGCAGACGCTTGAAAGCAAGCCGGCTGCTCTTGCCGCGATGGAAGGCCACTACAACACCAATCATCCCGACGGCAGCGTCGATACCGACTGGCAGATCATCGGCTGGCCGAATGCCAAGGGTGATGGCCTTGCCTGGTCGATTTCCGTCCCGCACCTCCTGAGCGTCATCGAGACGAAGACGTGGAGCGGTGCAGTGACCGGCCTCAACAGCTTCCCGGTCGATCAGCAGCCGCCCGTCGTGCTGCCTTTCTATTCCTTCCGTGTCATGGCGGCTGCCGGCGGCGCCATCCTTCTTCTGGCGCTCTGGGGTGTCTGGCTGCGCATGCGCGGCAAGATGACCGTTGATCTTGCGCCGACGCACAAGATTTTCCTCGCCGCCTGCGTTGCAGTCGTCGCACTTCCCTATCTCGCCGTGGTCGCCGGTTGGTGGACGCGTGAAATCGGCCGCCAGCCATGGATCGTTTACGGCCTCATGCGGACGGAAGACGGCATGAGCGCCATGTCGCTCGGCCTTGCCGTCTTCTGGCTCGTCGGCTTTGCGATCTTTGAAGCCTGCGTCATTGCCGGCACCTTCTGGTTCCTCCTCAAGGTCGTTCGCATCGGACCGGATCTTACGAGCCCGATCGCCGGTGACGGACATGAGCATCTCGGCGAATTGCATGTGCCTGCAGGCGGCCATGCCGAACAACCTGAATATCTGCGGCCCGTGTGAGCCGAGGGACAAGACAATGGACGTACTCAGCCATACACAGCAATTCCTGGCCATCGCATGGTGGCTTGCCCTCGGTGTCAGCGTTCTCCTCTATATCGCGCTTGATGGCGCCGATCTCGGAGCCGGCATCTTCTCCCTCTTCGTCAAGGATCATGACGAAAAGAGCGCCATCATGGGTGCCATGGCCGGCACCTGGGACGCCAATGAAACCTGGCTCATCGTCGCCGGCGGCATCCTGTTCGGCACGTTCCCCTTCGTTTACGGCTCTGCCTTCAGCTATCTGATGATCCCGCTGGCGCTGGTCCTCTGGGGGATCATGTCGCGTGCCGTGGCGCTCGAATTCCACCATCTGGCGTCGCCCAAGTGGCAGCGCTTCTCCGAATGGGTCTTCGGCGTGGCAAGCCTCGTCGTCACCTTCTTCGGTGGCATGAGCGTTGGTGCGGCCCTTCAGGGCTTCGAACTCGACAAGCCGGCGCAGGGCGTTCCCCACTATGTCGGCGGTGCCTTCAACTTCATGTCGGCCTTCTCTGTCTGGACCGGCGTTGCCGCCTGCATCGCGATGACGCTCTCCGGCGTGCTCTTCGTGCGTGCCCGTTTCGAAAAGGCCGAGCCGATCCGTCAGGATGCGGCGCGTTGGACCGCCGTCGTCTTCTGGCTGGCCATCGCCTCGGTTCTCGTCACGGTCGTGTGGAGCGCTGCGATATTCGACTGGGCCCGCGCCAAGTGGTTCGGCCATAATTTCTGGATCTGGGGCCTGTTCGGCATCGTTGCCTTGATCTGCATCGATCAGGTGCGTCGCGATACGTTGAAGGACAAGGATCTTGCCGCTATCCTCTGGTTCAATGCAGCAGCATTGATCCTTGGAGTAGGCATGCTCTTCACCATGTTCCCCTGGCTCGTTCCGAACACCTGGACGATCTGGGCCGGCGCCAGCCCGCAGGTCTCGATGATCACCTTCACGATGACGATGGGCGGCTTCCTGCCGGTGATGATCATGTACAACTGGTACCAGATCTGGGTCTTCCGCGGTCGTGTTTCCAAGCTCGTCGCCTATGCCGGGCACTGACCGACCGTGACTGAAAAGAACACCCGTGCCAGAACCGGCCCCGCAAGCGCTGCGGAGCTGAAAGTCGCCAGCCGATGGCTGGCGTCACTGGCGCGCGGTGTGCGCGGCGCGTTTAACCTCACGCTCGTGATGGCGGGTCTCGGAGCAGCAGCCACCATCTGGCAATGCTGGCTTCTCGCTCGCCTCATCGATGGCGCCGCCCTTCGGGGAGAGGCGCTGTCGCAACTTGCTCCCTATCTCTGGCTGCTCGGGCTTGCGATTGTCCTGCGCGCCGCCTGCGATACGCTTCGCCAGGGCCTTGGCTTCGAGGCCGCCGCCCGCATTCGTCAGGATCTGCGCTCGCTGCTTCTCACCCGCATCGCGGCCCTTGGTCCGGCCTGGGCCACGAGCCAGCGAAGCGGTGCCATCGCCTCGACACTCGGCGAAAGCGTGGAAGCGATCGAGGCGTATTTCTCCGCCTATCTGCCGCAGCGGATTATCGCGGCCCTCGTGCCGCTTGCCATTCTCGTCGTCATCTACCCGTTCGATTGGGTCTCCGGCACCATTCTTCTCGTTACGGCGCCCACGGTGCCGGTCTTCATGATCGTCGTCGGCAAGGGTGCCGAGGCGCTCAACCGCCGCCAGTGGCAACGACTGACGCTGATGGGCGCGCATTTCTTCGATGTCGTGGTGGGCCTGACGACGCTCAGGCAGGCGGGCGCCGTCAAGCGACAGGCTGCCATCGTTGCCAGCATTTCGGAAAGCTATCGCCATGCGACCATGCAGGTCCTGCGCGTTGCCTTCCTGTCGTCGCTCGTTCTTGAATTCTTTGCCACGATCGCGACAGCCATGGTCGCGGTCTATGTCGGCTTTCGCCTTTTCTATGGCGACATGGCCTTTCTGCCCGGGCTTTTCGCGCTCCTACTGGCGCCTGAATTCTTCCGGCCGCTGCGCGATATGGGCCAGCATTATCATGCCCGGATGGAAGCGATCGGTGCGACCGAGCAATTGCTGGCCATTCTGGACGCACCGCTTCCTCCCGAACGGCCAAACCATCCGCTTGCCTCCGCCGATCTGCAGGAAATCCGCTTCGAAAATGTCGGTTTCACCTTTGAAGGTGGCGCCAGCATCACGGATATCTCGTTCAGCCTGCAGCGGGGCAGGACATTGGCGCTGGTCGGCGCCAGCGGCGCCGGCAAGACGACGATCGCACGGCTTCTGCTCGGGCTCTTGCAGCCGCTGACCGGCCGCATCCTGATCGATGGTGTCGATCTGGCCGAACTCGACAGGGCCGATTGGCAGCGCCGCACCGGCTGGCTGCCGCAGCGGCGACGATTTCGCCGGCACGATCGCCGATAATATCCGTCTTGCGCATCCGGATGCGTCGGATGAGGTGATGCGCGAAGCCGCTCTCCATGCCAATGCCGCCGGCTTTATCGAGGCCATGCCGGCAGGTTACGGCCATGCCGTCGGTGATGGCGGGCGCGGGTTGTCCGGCGGGCAGATCCGCCGCGTGGCACTCGCGCGGGCCATTCTCGGTCGCCCATCCGCCATCGTGCTGGACGAGCCGACAGCGGCTCTCGACGACGACAGCGCAAGACAGGCGATCGACGCGGTGCTTGCTTTTCTGCCGGACGCCGCCCGGCTGATTCTCACCCATGACATTTCGCTGGCGGCACAGGCCGATGAGGTTGTCGTCATCAAGGACGGGCATGTGGTCGAGACCGGCCATCCGCACAGGCTGCTTCAGGCAGAAGGCGAATTTTCGCGCCTCGCGCAGGACGGGATGTAGGAGGCCGCCATGCGCAAGGAAAACAGCGATCTCTACCGCCTGATCAGGCTCTCCTATCCCTGGCGCCGTCGCATGGCGCTTGGTGTGTTGCTCTCGGTTGTCGTCATTCTCGCCAATATCGCGCTTCTTGCCCTGTCGGGGTGGTTCATCACCGCGATGGCGCTGGCCGGGCTCGGTCTGTTGCAGCTGGAGTTTTTCGCGCCTGCCGCCGCAATCCGCGGGCTTGCGGTGTTGCGAACGGTTGCCCGCTATCTGGAACGGCTGGTGACGCATGATGCGACCTTCGGCCTGTTGTCGGAGCTACGCGTCTGGCTGTTCCGCCGGCTTGAGCCTCTGGCACCGGCGCGGTTGCAGGACTTTCGGGATGGCGATGTTCTGGCGCGGTTCAAGGCTGATATCGAAAGCCTCGGCAATTTCTACCTGAAGGTCATGGTGCCGGTCTGCGCCGCGGCTATCGCTTCCGTGGCGCTGGTCATCGCGCTTGCAATCTTCTCGCCCGCGGTGGCTGTGATTGAAGTGGTGGCGCTCGCTCTCGCCGGCGTCGTCGTGCCCCTGGTCGTGCAGCGGATCGGGGCTCGCCATGGCGCTTCCGTTGCGAGCGAACGGGCACAGATGCAGGCGGGTTCGACGGATCTCATCCGTGGCCTCGGTGAATTGCAGATCGCTGGTGCCGTTGCCGATCGCGCGGCAAGGCTCATGGCGATATCGGAAAAGCTCGTTGCCGCTCAACGCCGTCTGACCTGGGGGGCCGCAATCGGCAATGCCCTTTCGGGCGTGATCGGGCAGCTTGCCGTTCTGGCAACCTTCGTCATCCTTTTCGCCATGCCGGGGCAGGCGGGCCCGGCCGCGCCCTATGCGGTGATGCTGGTGTTTGCGGTCATGGCCGGTGGCGAGATCGTCGCCTCGCTGCCGGGTGCCTTCGCAGCCCTGAGCGTGACCCGCGCGGCGGCGGCCCGCATTTTCGTCATAACCGACCTTACACCGGCGGTGCAATTCAAGGATTGCCCGGATGAGGTCGTGACCCCTCCGGCCAAGTTCGATGTCAGCTTCCGAAATGTGACGATGCGTTATCAGCCCGGTGGCCCGGTCGTGCTCGACAATCTCAGTTTCGATCTGCCTCAGGGCCGGCGTCTTGCGCTGAGCGGCCCGAGCGGTTCCGGCAAGACGACGATCATCGACCTCCTCCAGCATTTCTGGGAGCCGGAAGCCGGTGAGATCCTGATTGGCGGCGAGAACCTGCGCGATCTGCCCGAAGACATGCTGCGAAAGCTGATCGCCGTCGTCGGGCAGCATACGCATCTCTTCAATGCCAGCATTCGTGACAATCTCCGGCTTGTCCGGCCTGATGCCAGCGATGACGAACTCTGGCCAGCGCTGAGCCAGGCCGCCATGGCGGACGAGGTTCGCGGCATGCCCGCCGGGCTCGACACGATGGTCGGTGAACTCGGTGCCTATCTCTCCGGCGGGCAGGCACGCCGTATTGCGATAGCGCGCGCCTTTCTCTCCGATGCGCCGATCGTCATTCTGGACGAGCCGACGGAAGGGCTGGATACGGCCAATGCCGCGCGCGTCTGGGCTGCGATCGGGCGGCTCGTCGAAAACAGGACGGCGATCGTCATCAGCCATCAGGAGCGCGGCAGGCTTGCGGCCTCGGGCGAAGCGACGGGGTCTTCCGGTCTACGGAAACAGCCATCGACCGACCTCACGCTCTCTGCGCCCTTCCGGGGTGAACACTTTTTGAGGTGACCGGCGGGGAGGGCCTCTTACCGCTCTCTCATCGCCTCGCGCGCCTTGTTGAACGGCTTGATCAGATAGTCGAGCACGCTCTTCTGACCGGTGTGAATGTCGACGGTTGCGACCATGCCGGGGGAGATCGGAAACCGCGTGCCGGCGGCGTTCACCAGCGCATCCTTGTCCGTCTTGACGAAGACCCGGTAGTAATAGATTTCCGGCTGCACCTCATCCTGTATCGTGTCCGGCGAGATGGTCACGACCTTGCCGCGCAGGCCGCCATAGATCGCGTAGTCATAGGCGGTGATCTTGACGGTGGCATCCTGATCCGGGTGGATGAAGGCAATATCGCGCGGCAGGATGCGTGCCTCGATCATCAGCTGGTCGCCCAGCGGCACGATATCCATCAGCTTGCCATTGGGTGGCACGACACCGCCGATCGTCGAGACCTCGATATTCTTCACGATGCCGCGCACCGGCGACCGCAGCGTCAGCCGGGAAAGACTGTCCGAGCGCCCCTTGATGACGGAGGAAAGAGACGAGACCTCGGCATTCGCCTTGGCCAGCTCCTCGCGCGCCTCCACCACATACTGGGTGCTGGTCTCGACCTTCTTCAGTTCCAGCTCCACCTGTTCGCGCTTCAGCCGGATGATCTCGACGCTGCTGGCGGCCCCCATCTTCGACAGGCCTTCATTGACGCCGAGTTCCTGCCTTGTGAGCGTCAGCGACTGCTCGATCCAGCGCAGCGTCTCGTTGAGATTGCGCTGTCGCGCCTCGTAGAGCCGCGTTTCCGACGCGACAAGCTCGGAATAGGGCTTTAGATCATCGGGAAAGACGAGCGGTGTCTGGTTCACTTCGGCCGTCAGCCGCGCGGCACTTGCCAGCGCCGCACGGTATTTGGCGGCGGATTCGCCGACATCGGACTCCGTCATCGTCGGGTCGAGCTGTGCGATCAGCTGGCCCTGCTCGACGACCTGGTTCTCCTGCACCATCAGGCGGGACACGATCCCGCCTTCCAGCGACTGGATCACCTGCTCGCGGCGGATGGGTACGACCTTGCCGTCGCCTGTCGAAACCTCGTCGAGGACCGCGAAATAGGACCAGACGAGCGCGACCGCCAAAAGAAGAACGACAAGCGTGACGATGCGGGTCGCCTTGGAAAGACGCAGCTCGTCCTCGCCGCCGTAATGCCAGCTGTCGTTGACGGTGCGCGAGAGGGATCTGCTCATGCGCGTGCTCCCCGCGACTGCGCCATCTCTGAAGCCTTGACGGCGGAGAGGTTCGGCTTGCGCGGGCCGCCGCTCAATATGCGCAGACCCTCTTCCTTCGGTGCGTCGACGGCGATCGCGCCATTGTCGAGCGCGACGACCCGTTCGACGAGATCGAGAACCCGCATCCGGTGGGTGGCGATCACCACCGTCTTGTTGCGACCCCATTCGGCAAAGCGGCGGATGAAGAGCTTTTCCGAGGTCTCGTCCATCGAGGCGGTCGGCTCGTCGAGCAAGATGACGGAGGGGTTGCGGATCAGCGTGCGGGAGAGAAGCAGCGCCTGTCTCTGGCCGCCGGAAAGGCCGCGACCGCCCTCGTTGATGAGGTGATCGACACCTTTCGGCAGGAGCCGGATGAATTCATCGGCACCGGTCATCTGCAGGGCTTCCATGAATGTCTGCTGGGAGGCGCTTTGCGCGCCCATCAGCACATTGTCGCGGATCGTCCCATGGAAGAGCTGGGAGTTCTGGGTGATCAGCCCCACCTCGCGGCGCAGATCCGAGGGGTCGATATGGTCGATCGCCAGATTGTCGATCAGCGCTTGTCCCGAATGCGGTTCCAGCTGGCCGGAGAGCGCCTGGAGAAGCGTCGATTTTCCAGCACCATTGCGGCCGAGAAGGGCCACTGTTTCGCCGGCCTCGATGCGGAAGTCGGTCAGCGTGAGCGCCGGCGGCGGCCGGTTCGCCATAGTGGAAGACGGCATTGCGGAACCGGTACTGGCCCTGCAGCGAGCCGACGGAGATCCGCGCTTCGGCCGGTGGATGATCGACGGGCATCTTCATGATCGTGTTGAGGCTCTGCAGCCCGAGCTTGGCATGCTGGTAGCGGCTCAGCACCTGGGTAAGCTGCGCCATCGGTGCCATCATGCGCGAACCGAGGATAGAGCAGGCAACCAGCGAGCCGGTGGTGATATCGCCGGCCATGACCATCGGTGCGCCGCAGAAGACGATCACGGCATAGGCGCTGGTCTGGATCGCATGCCCCCAGCCGGTGAGGAAACTGGTGATCGCCCGCAATTGCAATTGCGCATCCGCACTTGCGGCATTGAACATATTCCATTTCGCCTGAAACACGTTTTCCGCCTGCAGCGCCTTGATATCCTCGATGCCCTGCACGGCCTCCACCAGCATGGCGTTGCGCAGCGAGGCCTCGCGCATGGCAAGCCCGGCATTGCGCTTGAGGCGCCTCTGGGCGAACACGCCCGGCGCGATCATCAGGAGAAGCGCTGCCGCCGGGATGACGGCAAGCCAGCCGCCGATCAGGGCGAATAGCGCCAGAAACAGGAAGAAGAAAGGCAGGTCGGCGATGGCCGACACCGTGGTCGACGTGAGTAGCTCGCGCACCTGTTCGAGATCGCGCAACTGGGCAATGAACGTCCCGGTCGCCTTCGGCCGATGCTGGTTCTTGACCCTCAGAGCGTGACCGAAGACCACGTCGGAAATCTTGATATCGGCGCGCTTGCCGACGACATCGATGACCGCCGTCCTGACCTTCCGCATGATGAAATCGAAGATGACGGCAATGACGACGCCGATGAACAGGACCACCAGCGTGTTGAGTGAATTGGCAGGCACAACGCGATCATAGACCTGCATCGAGAAGATGACGCCGGCGACCGAGAGCGCATTGGCCACGAGGGAGGCGAGCAGGACATAGCCATAGGGGCGCATGTCGGGCAGCGCGAGCTTGCGGAACCAGCCGTGGGTATCGGCCGTGATATAGGCATCGACGCGATCATCCTGCCGCGTGCGGGCATCGCGGGCGATCAGGAGGTAGCTTACCGCATTGTCGAGCGTCGCGATGGGCACCCAGGTCCATTGGCCATTGTCTCCGGCAAAGGTGATCTTTGCCTCGCCGCGATTGACCTCGGTCACGAGCCGACGGAGCCATCGGCAATCTCGATCAGCATCGGCAGACGGCGCGCGGTGATGCCGTCAACGAGCGGCTCCACCGGTTTCACATCTATGCCGAAGCGTCGCGCCAGCTTCTCGATCCGCAGGAGAGGCGCGGTGTTTTCCTGCATGATCGCGATGTAATTGGCCGCGAATTTGGAATGGGCAATGCCATAATGCTGGGCGAGCAGGCCGATGATCTCAATCCAGTCCGCTGCGTTCCCGCTATCCTGCTTCATGTCCGGCTGCGGGCCGGGCGTCGAACCGGCGCCGTTGGTTCGGGGTATCTCTTTTGGCGCGGCGTTGGCGGCCGGGGGCGGGAGAGGGCCGGTGCTGGCGGTTGCGGCAGCAGATTGCGGATGAGCGTTGCTCGCAGATTGTGGCAGGGGACTGGTGGCTCGATCCTCAACCTCCATCTTCGGGGTTACATCGAGTGAAGGCCCGGCCGCTTCCGGGGAGGGAGGTGCTGGCGGATATGACTGCGACTGTGCTGCGACTGGCTCCTCTCTGGACAAGGTCGGCAAGGACGGCAAGTTCGACAGGGGCGGTAAGGGCGGTCCCTGCGGCTGCAGGGGAGGCGGTGTCATCAGGCTGCGCCGTTCATTGGCCTTTCGAAACCGCTCCAATGCAAGCGACATGCTGTTATTGGCATCCATGCACAGTCTCCCGTTACACGACGGGCAGCCGCTGGGCGGCAAGCTCGTCGTCCTGCGTGGTCAGCGGTTCGACGGCCGTTACTGTTGCCGTGTCACCAAGATCGACCGTTGCTGCCGCGTCTCCTCCCGGCAGATCGAGGTCTGTCGCCGTGTTCGCATCGGCGGCCGGTGCCGTCGTGGCCGTCGATGTGTCATCCGAGAGGCTGTCCAGGCCGCTCAGATCGATTTCCTGTCCGCCGCTGTCGAGACTGACATCGACGGTTGAGGCGTCATCGGATGTTCCACTGTCTGTGGCCGAGCTGCTGCCGTCGTCTATCGCCACATCCTCTGCAAAGGCGAGGCTCACCACATCGCTCGATGCCGCGAATGTGCCGGCACCGCCATCGTCGATATCTATGCCGATGGACAGATCTGCCGTGAGTTCGTTGCCGGTGATGCTGTCGACCACGGTGACGTTGAACGTGTCGGTGACACCATCCGGCGCCGTCGTGTGCGGCGTGTAGGAATAGCTGCCGTCTGCCTGGATCGTCAGCGTGCCGTAATCGCCGGCAAGCGCGAGGCTGCCATTGACCAGCGCATGCTCGCTCCCTTCGAAGGTAACGGAGCCGACCCTGAGATCGGCAAGATCGCCGCTTGCCGAACTGGTGATGAAATTGCCGGCGGCATTCTCCCCGACGCTGATATGCACCTGATCGGTCACATCGGTCGCGTCACCGAGAGGTCGCGCGTCAGGGCAACCCCGATGCTGATGCCGACATCGGGCACGAATGTCGCGCGGTAGCTGCCGGAGGGTATGTCTTCGAGGGTGAGGACTGTGTGCGTTGCGCCGAGCCCCAGCAGATCGAGATCGAGCACGCCGTTGCTGACGCCATTGCCGAGATCCGTCGGGCGCACCCATGTGCCGTTCTGGTAGCGCTCGATGATGACGGTGTAACCGCTCAAAAGCCCGATGCCGAGAGCGCCGGAAATCGTCAGATCGAGGGCGATCTCGTTATTCGCCGTCGCAACGTTGAAGTTGACGACCGGCTGGCTCGACGAGGCCAGATTGACCGAGGCAAGCGAGCCTATGCTGAGCCCGAGGAGATCGAACTGGCTGTCCGATGCCCGTGACGGCGAGGCTTCCGGTATCACGGTGACGGTTCTGTCGAGGATTGCCGTATCGCCGACACTGGCGAGAGCGAAATCGATGCCCGGCACGGTGACGGTGGCTGAGCCGGATATATTGTCCGATGCATCCTCCAGAACAACGCTCAACTGGCCGCCATCGACCTGTGCCGGCGACAGGCCGATTGCAAACAGCCCGTCCGTACCCACCGTACCGGTCCCGACGATTGTGCCTCCGGCGTTTGTAACAGTCACGGTCGCGCCGGCTTCACCGCTGCCGGTGAGTTCCGTGCCGGAAGGATTGACGACAAGATCATCGGCGATTGGGGGCGGGGTAAAGTCCGGTGCGAGAACCGCTGCCGGATCCGAAACATTGCCGGATGGATCGATGACCACCACGGTGAGCAGTCCGCCATTGCCCTGAGGAGGCGACAAAGTCACGGCGAAGCCGCCGCCGGCGCGATCACCACCGAACCCAGTTCCGTGCCGGCGGCATTGGTAACGGTGACAGTCGATCCGACCTCGCCCTGACCGGTTACGACGGCGCCTGCGCCATCGATCACCAGCGCCGTCGGCGCAGCCGGATCGATGAGATCCGGTGCCGCGATGGTTGCCGCGAGCGACGTATTACCGGCCGTATCGGCAAGGCCGACGCTCAAGGTTCCGCCATCGATCTGGGCAGGCGAAAGCCCAATGCTGAAGAGCCCATCCTGACCGATCACGCCCTGTCCGACGATCGTGCCGGCGGCGTTCGTGATCGTGACGGCAGCACCGGCCTCGCCGCTACCCGTCATCAGCGTGCCGGTCGCGTCACCACCAGATCATCGGCGGCCAATGGGTCGACCTCGTCCGGCGCCGTGACCGTGGCGGCTCCGAGATATTGCCGGCAATATCGGCCTGCGTGACGGAGAGAATGCTGCCGTCCGTCTGTGCGGAACCGAGTGTGACATCGAATGTGCCATCGCTCTCCACCACCGCCGTGCCGAGAACAGCACCGCCCGGAGACCTGACCGTGACTGTGGCGCCGGCCTCACCGAGGCCTGAAAGGACAAGCCCATCCGCCGAGACCACCAGCGCCGTCGGCGCGCCGGGAGCGAGGTTGTCAGGGGCGGCAACCGTTGCCGCTCCGGAGACATTGCCTGCCGTGTCGGTCAGAACGACGGAAAGCGTGCTGCCGATCGTCTGGGCGGGAGACAGCGGGACGGAGATGCTGCCATCCGGGGCGACCGTGCCGGTGCCGATCACAAGTCCGGAGCCATTGGTGACGGTGACTGCCGCATTGGCTTCGCCCGTGCCGGAAAGCACGGTCCCTCCGGCATTGACGCTGAGGCCCGTCGCATCCGTTGGGGCGACGAGATCGGCCGCGGGTATCGTGACGGCCGCGGCGGCATTGCCGCCGCATCTGCAACGACGACGGAGAGAGGGCCACCGTCGGTCTGTGCGGGTGAAAGGGAAACGGAGAAGGTGCCGCCCGTTCCGACAACGACGCTACCGACCTCCAGACCGCCGGCCGTCGTGACAGTCACGGTTGCCCCCGCTTCGGCCTGGCCGGTCAATGTCGTACCGCTGGCATTGACGGCAAGCCCGGTCGGGGCCTCCGGTGCCTCAAGATCCGGCGTCGTGACGAAGCCGGGTTGCGAGATGCCGTTGCTATCGCTCAGCGTGACACGCAGATCGCCGCCATCGGCCTGGGGCGGATCGAAGGTAATGCTGAACGTGCCATCTCCGAGGACGATTGCTGTGCCGACCTCGTTGCCCTCCGCATCCGTGACCCTGACCGCCGCATTGGCTGGGCCGGTGCCGGTGAGGACGATACCGTCGGCATCCAGCGCCAGATTTCCTGGAATATCCGGCGCATCCAGATCGACGGAAAGGGCGGTGCCCGCCACCGAGGTATTGCCGGCGGCATCGGTCAGCGTCACCTGCAAGGTTTCTCCGCCCGTTAACGGGCTGGCGAATGTCACAGTGAACGTGCCGTCGGGTGCAACTGTGCCATTGGTTATCGCGATCGGATTGCCTGATGCGTCGCTGACCCGCACGATGGCACCTGCCTCGCCGATGCCGCTCAAGGTCAGGCCGTCAGCGCCTGCGACAAGATTGGTCGGGGCTGCCGGCGGCTGGACGTCGAAAAGTATCACGGCCACGCCGGTCGATACATTGCCGGCCTCGTCCTCAAGCGTCACCTGCAATTGCCCGGCTTCTGTCTGTGGTGGTGTCAGCGTGATGCTGAACGTGCCGTCCGTCCCGACCTGCCCGTCGCCGACGATAACGCCCAGCGCATCGCGCACGACGACGATCGCGTTCACTTCGCCGCTGCCGCTGACCACCGTCTGGGTGGGGTCGATGGCGACGCCGACCGGTGCCAAAGGCGCCTCAAGGTCCGGGGTCGTGACGGAGACGCTGCCGGAGGCGTTGCCGCTGGTGTCTGTCAGGACAACCTGCAGGTTGCCGCCGTCGGAAAGGTCCGGATCAAGCGTTATGGCAATGATGCCGTTGGTGCCGACTGTGCCGCTCGCAACCTCGGTTCCATCCGGCAAGGTTACAGTGACGGTTGCTCCGGGCTCGCCCATGCCGAGTAGTTGCGTGCCGTCCGCGCTGATCGTCAGGTTGGTCGGATCGTCCGGTGCCAGCTGATCGGCAGCAGCCACCACAACGGGAGCAGAGACATGCCCGGCGCCATCGGCGACCGTTACTTGCAGCGCGCCGCCATCGGTCTGCGGCGGGCTCAAGGGAACGGTGAAGGTGCCATTGGACGCAACGGTGACAGAGCCGACAGCGGTCCCGCTGGCATCCCTGACCGTCACTGTCGTGCCGGCTTCCGCAGTTCCCGAAAGTCCGGCTCCATCGGCTGCGACGGTGATACCCGTCGCGACTGTCGGCGTCGTCAGGTCGGGGGCCGCGACAGTACCGGGCAGCGAGATGTTGCCGGAAGGATCGGTGAGAGTGATCGCGAGGTTTTCGCCATTGGCCTGCGCCGGGCTTAGCCCGACGGCAAACGTGCCGCCTGCCGCGACGATGCCGCTTCCGACGACCTGTCCAAGCGGATTGGTGATCGTCACGGTCGCGCCCGCCTCGCCGCTACCCGTTACCACCGTGCCGGAGCCATTGACGGTAAGGCCGGCCGGAGGTGTGGGAAGCGTGAGATCGGGTATGGTGATCGCTCCGGGGAGAGACACATTCCCGGAACCGTCAGTCAGGACAATCTGCAGGTTCTCGCCATTCGAGAGCGGCGGGCTGAGTGCGATGCTGAAGGTTCCTTCCGGCGTGACCTCACCGGACGCAATGATCGCTCCAGTCGTCGCGTTGCGAATGGTGACGGTCGCATTGGCCTCGCCGGTGCCGGTCAGGATCGCTCCATTGGCGACAATTGCGAGGTCGGCAGGGGCGGAAGGGGCCGTGAGGTCGGGTGCCGTCACGGTGGCGCCGGTGGAAACGTTGCCTTCGGCGTCGGCGAGGACCACGCGAATACTGCCGCCATCGGTCTGCGCCGGGGAAATGCCCAGCGTGAAACTGCCGTCAGCGGTCACAATGCCGGTGCCGATCACCGTGCCCGCGCTATTGGTGACGGTCACAGTCGCGCCGACCTCGCCTTGACCGGAGAGGATCGTGCCTGCGGCGTTGACCGCGAGACCAGTCGCGGCCGATGGAGGCGTGTCATCGGCGGGAAGGACCGTATCGGGGGCCGAAATGTTGCCGGCCGTGTCTTCCTGAATGACCGAGACCTGACCGCCGCTGACTTGCGGCGGATCGAGCGCCACCGAGAAATCGCCCTGCGCATCGACAGTGCCGGTGCCGATCACCACGCCATTGGCATTTTCGCGGTGATCCGTGCACCCGGTTCGCCGCGTCCGGTCAGAAGCGTGCCGTCCGTGCTCACGACAAGGTCAGCCGGTGCTGTTGGTAGCGTCAGATCGGGGGATGTGAGTGATACGGAGGGCGACTGATTGCTGCCCGCATCAGACAGCGAAACCGAAAGAGCCTCGCCATCCACCTGCGCCGGGGAAAGCGTGACCGCAAAATTACCCGTGGCGCCCACCTCACCGGTTCCGATGACGATCCCGGCCGCATTGGTGATCGTAACAGTGGTCCCAGCCTCGCCGCGGCCGGTGACGACCGTGCCGGCCTCGTTGACCGAGACATTCGTCGGCGCTTCCGGCACGATAAGGTCCGGTGCGATCAGCACAAACGGTTGGGACGTACCGTTGGCATCGGCAATCGTCACCCGCAGCTCACCGCCATCCGTCTGGATCGGCTCAAGCGTGACGGAGAAGGTTCCATCCGGATTGACCGTGCCTTCACCAACGGTGTTGCCGTGGTCGTCATAGACGCGCACGGTTGCATTCGCCTGTCCGTTACCGGTCACGACCACACCACCGGCATCGATGGCAACGCCGGTCGGCGCGTCTGGAGCGTCGGGGTTCGGTGCGAGCACCGATGCGGGGTCGGAAGCGTTGTCTGCCGCGTCGGTCAGCACGACGGACAGCAGGCCGCCATTCGTCTGAGCCGGATCAACCGTGACGTTGAATGTCCCGTCCGGATTGACCATGCTCTCGCCGATCACGACACCGGCCGCCGTGGTGACGGTGATGAACGCGCCCGGTTCGCCACGGCCGCTGACCACTGTGCCGCTATCGTCCACTGCAAGATTGGTCGCCGGCTGCGGGGCCTGAAAATCCTGCGGGATAATGGTCGTGGCGGCCGAATCATTGCCGGCTGCGTCTTCGAGTGTCACGCTGAGTTCGCCGCCATTGATCTGGTCCGGGTTCAGCGCGAGGTTGAACGTGCCGTCCGGCGTGACGATGCCGGTGGCAATCGTCACGCGTCGGCATCCGTCACGATCACTGTCGTGCCCGGTTCGCCACGGCCGGTAAGAGACGTGCCGTCGTCGTTGATGACGAGATCCGTCGGCGCATTCGGAGCGATCAGATCGGGCGATGCGACGGATGCCGGATCGGACGGATTGCCGGCGGCATCGGTCAGCACGATGTCAAGCGGGCTGCCATCGGTCTGCGGCGGCGCCAGCGTGATGCTGAAATCGCCATCGGGCCCGACCGTGCCTGTGCCGAGCACCGTGCCGGCCGAATTGGTGATCGTTACCGTCGAACCGGGCTCACCGCGCCCCGTCAGAACGATGCCGTCTGCGGTGACACTCACATTCGTCGCGGCGTCCGGGCCCGTCAGATCGGGCGTGGTGGCGATTGCAGATGGCGAGATATTGCCGGCCGCATCGGTGAGAGTGATTGTGAGCGAGCCTCCATCGCTCTGTGCGGGCTGCAACGTCACAGAGAAAGATCCATCGACGCCCACCGTGGCGCTGCCGACGACTGTTCCAGCGCTATTGGTCACGGTCGTGGTCGTGCCCGCTTCACCGCGTCCGGTCAGAACGGCGCCTGCGCCATCGACGACGATGTCCGTCGGCGCTTCCGGAACGAGGAGATCCGGTGCGGCGACAAGGCCGGGCAGGGAGGTGCCATTGTCATTGGTCAACGTAACGCTCAACTGGCTGCCATCGATCTGCGGCGGTGCGATCGCGACATCGAACGTACCGTCGGTCGCCACAGTGCCGGTGCCGATCACCGTGCCGGCCGCGTTGGTAACGGTGACGGTCGTTCCGGCTTCGCCGCGCCCGGAGACCTCGATGCCACCATCGGCAACCACAAGATCCGTAGGCGCGGCCGGTGCATCGGGATCCGGCACGAGTGCCGTACCGGGCTCAGAGACATTGCCTGCGGCATCGGTGAGGGTGACGTTGAGTTCGCCACCGTCGACCTGTGCGGGGCTAAGGCCAATGCTGAATGTTCCGTCGGCATTGACGGTACCCGTGCCGATGATCTCTCCGGCGGCATTGGTAGCCGTCACCGTCGTTCCCGGCTCGCCGCGTCCTGTGAGAACGGTGCCGGCATCTGCCACGGCGAGATCTGTCGGAGCATCTGGAGCGATCAGGTCCGGCGCAGTGGTCGCCGCCGGATCAGAGACATTGCCTGCGGCATCGGTGAGGGTAACGTCGAGTTCGCTGCCGTCAGTCTGTGCAGGCTAAGGCCGATGCTGAAGGTTCCATTGGCATTGACGGTGCCTGTGCCGATCGTCTCGCCGGCTGCGTCTGTGACCGTCACTGTCGTTCCCGGCTCGCCGCGTCCGGTCAGAACGGTGCCGTCATCTGCGACCGCCATATCCGTCGGAGCATCGGGAGAGATCAGGTCCGGCGCACTGGTCGCTGCCGGATCGGAGACATTTCCGGCGGCATCGGTGAGGGTGACGTCGAGGTCTCCACCGTCGGTTTGTGCCGGATCAAGACCGATGGTGAATGTGCCGTCGTCGTTGACGGTACCTGTCCCGATCGTCTCGCCGGCGGCATTGGTGACAGTCACTGTCGTTCCCGGTTCTCCGCGCCCGGTCAGAATGCTGCCTTCGTCATCCACATCAAGGTCGGTCGGTGCGGCCGGGCGTTCGGTATCACTTCCCGGTCCGTTGTCGTCGCCATCGGAGCCTCCGCCGCCACCGGACAGCGCCAGCCCGCCGGCAGCAAGGCCGAGGGCTGCTGCGATGCCGAGGATTGAGGCGCCACCAGCACCGCCGGCTCCGGCTGCCGCTGCGCCGCCCAGCTGGTCGACGGCGCCGGCCTCGGTAAATTCGAAATTGGCAAGCTCATCGGTGTAATCGCCGGACCATGTATTGCCGGCCTTGTCCTCAAGGACGAGATCGCTGCGCTCGGCGCCTCGGGCCCATAGAAATTCTCTATGCGGATGTCCTGGCCGTTGCGCACATCGATGACGAGGTCGTTCCCTGAACGGTTCATCGCGGCGATGTCATTGGGTGATAGCTGAAGTGTTACGGTGCTTGGGTCTGAAAGAACGATGTTGTTGCCTGAAACGGTAGCGGTCTGCCCGCTGACTTTATCCGAAACCACCGCAGCCATATGCTATCTCCTCTGCCATGCCTGTCGAAAGTGCGAGCGTGACGGCCTATTCCTCGTCACGGCGGTGCGCCGCCCTGTTGCCAGGGTTCGACCCTCATTGTCGCTCCGCATGATCTCGCGGAAACGCGCCTGCAGATCCGAAACTGCAACAGTTCGGACATTCTTCAATTAGAGATGTCTTATGTTTGGGGTTGCAGCTTAACAGCGGGTTAATGCCCGGAAACGTCAGCCGGCATTCCGCATCGAGGTGACGCAGAACAAGCGGCATCATGCGTGATTATGAGGCACCAGGCGGCATGTTTTAAAACATGCAGCATGTATCATGTTTTGGAGAAGGGGGCCTTGTCCGTGATTGCGGAGGCTGTTGACCCACGCTCCGGAGGCGGTTCCGAGGACAGGCCGAATATGTCCCGCAGGCGGCCGGCGGCGTAGCCGCATTCGATGTTCAGCTTGTAGAGATCATAGCGGGTGTTGATCTCGTCGAAGCGGGCCGCGTGGAGCTCCTGATCGGCATTCAGCACATCGAGAAGCGTCCTCGTGCCGAGATCGAGAAACTGTGCCTGGTAGATATTGCGCGTTTCCCGCATCATCGGCTGGCGCGATGCGAGCGATTTCTGCAGCGCGCGCATGCTCGCCACCTGTCCTGCCGATTCCACCCAGGTTTTCTGGCTGTCGAAGCGGCCTGTCGCGACCGCTGCCTCGGAGACCTGGGCTGCATATTGGCGGCATTCTGGCGGGCCTTGAACGCTCCGCCATTATAAAGATCCCCCTTGATGGTGATGCCGACGACATATTCCGGATCGTCGTTCGGTCCCAGGCCTTGACGCGGCTTGAGGCCTCCAGCGCGACGGTCGGCAGCATGTCTGCGCGTGCCAGCTTCACCCTGGCATCCGCCTCCCGTTGCCGGGATCTTGCCGCCAGAACCGTTGGCACCTTATCCCAGTCGGGTTCGGAACCGGTGCAGGCGCGATCGAGCGAAGCGGGGAAGGCGGCGCGGACGCGTTCCGGCCGCACGCCGCCGAGCAGCGCGGCAAGCGTATTGTCCCAGCGCCGCTTCTGGCCGGCGATTTCAAGCGCTGTCGATTGTGCTGCCTGCACGCGCGCCTGGGCCTGGAGCTTGTCGGACCGCGTGCTGGCGCCGCTATCGGTACGGGCATCGACAAGCTTGCCGATCGACTGGACATCGCGGATCTGCTCGCGCGCGACATTTGCCAGAGCGTCGTTGCGCAGCACTTCCACCCAGGCCAGTGCAGTGTCGCGGATCACGTCGTCGACGCTTGCGAGAAACTCCGCCGAGCGGGCGTCGCGCACTGCCGATTCAGCCTCGACCTTGCCGGAAACCTTGCCGAAATCCGTAAATCATCTGGGTGGCGGTCAGATTGAATTTGGGTCCCCAATCCCCTCCCGACCCGTTCTCCGCACCAAGATTGATGCCGCCGCCGACCGAGGGAAGGTAGCCGGCCCGTGCCTCGGCGATGACTTCGCCTTGCTGGCGGATCTGGCCGACGGCTTCCCGTATGGTCGGATGCCAGTCGACGGCGCGCCGGACGGCGCTCGATAGGTCGTTATCTTGATTGTCGGTGGTGTCGCGGCCTGCTGTGCCGATGCCGGGATGCTGCCGGTCACTTCGGCCGATGTGACGGCCGGCTGAGCTTGTCCTAAGGCGGCGGTTCTCGGAGGGCGATGCCGTGTCTCAGAGCAGGATGACTGGAGGAAACCAAGCGTTACGGCAAGGAAGCTCAGGCTCAACATACGGCATGTAATCTGCATCTTTGCTCCATGACCGGAGTGTTCAACTCACGACCGGCCCACGCAACACATGATGGCTGGCAAAGCGCCCCTCCGCGCTTAGATGTTGCTAATATATTTGATTCGCAGAACTTTTCCACCTCTACCCGTTACGGTTGCTGTTTGGGTGGGTGCCTCGGGCGGCAGCGGCCGGCAAATCAAGGCGTCTGTCGTGTTTTGGCGCTGGTGCAAAAGCCCATTTGTGATGCTAGGATCTGATGGTATTCGGGATATCTGCGATGCTCCCGCGAGACGGGCGTCACGCGATGTTGAGTTGATCGCCGAGATCACGCTTTGCACAGTCGGTACTGTAAATTGTATTGCCGAAACTGTCCGTTGGTTGCCAAAACGACATAATTGTTACACCAAGGTTGCTCACGAGTGGCCACATATAGAGAATTGGATTAGAGCAGAATGCGTATCAGATACGGCTTGCTTGGGGTGTTCCTGGCTATCGCGCCGCCCGCATTTGCGCTGGATGCAGGGGCGCCTCCCGTGCTCGCACCGCTGCAACAGCAGGGGCAGGCGGCGAACCTGAGCGCGCAGTTCCTCGGGCGCTATGCCTATAAGCCCGTGCCCTTGGACGATGCCCTGTCGGCGCAGATCATGACGCGCTTCATCAAGGCGCTCGATCCCGACAGGATGCTTTTTCTCCAGTCCGACATCGACACGTTCGAGGCCAGCAAGACCAAGCTTGACGATGCGATCAAGCAGGAAGATCTCAGCATACCGTTTTCGATCTTCAACATCTATGAGCAGCGTATGGCTGATCGCATGACCTATGCGCGCAGCCTGCTCAAGAAGGGTTTCGATTTCACGGCACAGGAGAGCTTTCCGCTCGATCGTGAGAAAAGCCCCTGGCTGAAGTCGATGGCCGACAGCGATGATCTCTGGAGCAAGCGCGTCAAGAGCGATTGGCTGCGCCTGAAACTGGCGGGCAAGACGGACGCGGAAATTCGCGACACGCTCGACAAGCGCTATGAGAACTCTCTGGAGCGTGTCTACAAATACAATAGCGACGACGTGTTCCAGTCGTTCATGGAAGTCTACGCCAACGCCGTGGATCCGCATACGGATTACTTCGGTGCCAGCGCTTCGGCCGATTTCGACATTTCGATGAAACTGTCCCTCGTCGGCATCGGTGCGGTGCTGCAGGAGCGAGACGACTATACGACGATCCGCGAACTGGTGGCGGGTGGTCCGGCGCAGGTGTCCGGCAAGCTTGCGGTTGGTGACAGGATCACCGGCGTCGGTGAAGGCGAGGACGGTGCGATCAAGGAAGTCGTCGGCACGCGGCTGGACGAAGTCGTGCAGATGATCCGTGGCGCCAAGGGTTCGGTCGTGCGTCTTGAAATCCTGCCGGCCGATGCGGGCGCGAGGGCGGGCATCGCATCATCAGCCTGACGCGCGACAAGATCAGCCTTGAAAAGCAGGCGGCGCGAAAGACAATCCTTTCGGTGAAGGAGGGCGATGCGACGCGCAAGATCGGCGTCATAACCCTGCCGGCCTTCTACGAGGATTTCGATGCGCGCCGGAAGGGCGACAAGGACTACAAGAGTGCCAGCCGCGACGTTGCCAAGCTGCTGACGGAACTGAAGCAGGATGACGTCGATGGCGTGCTGATGGACCTGCGCAACAATGGCGGGGGCTCTCTCAGCGAGGCAATCGACCTGACCGGTCTTTTCGTCGGCAAGGGACCGGTTGTCCAGCAGCGTGGCGCCGATGGCAAGATCGAGGTCGCCAATGACGATCTTTCCAAGCCGCTCTGGACGGGCCCTGTCAGCGTGCTGATCAATCGCGGTTCGGCATCCGCATCGGAAATCTTTGCCGCCGCCATTCAGGATTACGGTCGTGGCGTCATCGTCGGCGAACCGAGCTTCGGCAAGGGCACTGTCCAGACGGTCGTCGATCTCGACCAGGTGGCTCATAACAGCAAGCCGAAATTCGGTGAGCTGAAGCTGACGATCGCCCAGTTCTTCCGCATCAATGGCAGCACGACGCAGCTTCTCGGTGTCACGCCGGATATCACGCTGCCGGGTCTTTCCGACCCCAAGACATTCGGCGAGTCGAGCTATGACAATGCGTTGCCATCGACGCAGATCAAGCCGGCGGCCTATATGCCGGCTGGCGACATTCGCTCCATCGTGCCGCAGTTGCAGAGCCTTCATGAGGCGCGGGTGAAGAATGATCCGGAATATCAGCGCTTCATCGAGGATGTTGCGGATCTGAAGGCGCAGCGCGAGAAGACGTCGATCTCCCTGAATTTGGCCGTCCGGCAAAAGGAACAGGCGGATCTGACGGCAAAGCTCAAGTCCCGAAAGAAGGACGATGATGGGCTGGATCTCGGTGCCGACGATGGGCTGCAGGCGAACGAACGTAGCCTCAGCGCCGATCTTGCGCTGGAAAAGGCCCGCAAGAATGCCAAGGACGTGCTTCTGACCGAGGCTGCCGCCATCCTCGTGGATGAGGCCAACCTGCAGCAGCGCGTGCAATAACGGGAACGGCTCCGGAACGGGGTTCTCCAGATATCCGTTTGAAATAACAAGGGCCGGTGGCGACGTGCCTCCGGCCCTTCGTCGTCATGAACCGTGCAGGCGTCTGGCAACCGGCATATGAAGCGATCTATCGATTCCTGTGTCAGACCTTCATGTTTGGATAACCGGTGGCGATTACGGTTGCCCCTCACATGAACGGGGCGCATCATGACGCAACAGGATTCACGGTCCGGATTGTCTGTGGCGGTTCGGCAGGACCCGGCCACGGGCCGGGACTTGGCCGAGCAGGCCGACGAGCGCTATGAAGCCCTGTTGCGGCGCTATGAGTGGCTGGAAGCCATGCTCAATCACGTGCCCGATTACATCTATGCCAAGGATCTCGCAGGCCGGTTTCTCTATGCCAACAGGGCCGTGGTGGAGAATAACGGCTTTTCCCACGTCGATGAACTGATTGGGCTGACGGATGGGGAGATCCATCCGCAGGCGAATGCCAAGGCCCGGGACATCGATGCCATCGAGCATCGGGTGATGCAGAGCGGTGAGCCGGATCTCGGTCTTGAAGAGCGCCGCATGAAGGGCGAGGGGTGGTTGATGATGTCACGCGTTCCCTTGCGGGATCGGCAGGGCAGTGTCATCGGCCTCGTCGGCGCCTCCCGGGACATCACGCGCGCAAGCGCGCCGAAGAGTTGATGGCGGCCCATACGAGGCTGTTGCGGGATGTCGCGACGGGCATGTCTTTGCCGGACCTTGTCGAAGCGGCCGCGAGCACTCTGAGGGAGCTTTTGGGAAATCCCGAGATCGTGGTTGCGCTTGATCATGCCGATCCGCGGGAAGCGCCTTATGTCGCCCGGTTCGGTATTGCCAACCGCGACGGGCAGCATCTCGGCAATATCGTCGTGCCTTCATCGCTTCTGGTCGAGACAGGCATCAGGGAGTTTCTGGCCGGCATTGCGCAGGCTGTCGGCATTGCCAGCGACCGCGATCGCGATACCCGCTACATCGCCTATCTGGCCGAACATGATGCGCTGACCGGCCTTGCCAATCGCAACCTCTTCGACCGCAGGCTTGCCGCGCTTCTGGCGACAGATGACGGGGCGCTCACGATTGCCTTCATCGACGTCGACAATTTCAAGCTGGTCAACGACAACTTCGGTCATGCGGCCGGCGATGATCTTCTCAAGATCGTCGCTGAGCGCATTCTTGCCGCCGCCGGCAGCAATACGGTCGTTTCGCGCATCGGCGGTGACGAGTTCATTGTCGTTCTTCAGGGCGCGCCGCACGAGACTGAGAGCCGGTTGCAGGATGTGCTGAGGGTGGTCTCGGAGCCCATCAGTCTCGACGGGCGTATCATTGGTGTCACCTGCAGTATCGGCGTGGCATTTTCCGGCCGACATGGCTCTTCGTCCGGCGATCTGCTCGCCAAGGCGGACATGGCACTCTTTGAGGTCAAGCGAAATGGCCGCAATGGCCTGCGGGTGTTCTCCGAGGAACTGGCGGAGGCGACGCATGCCAAGCTCGAGCGGGTTGCCGAGTTGCGCCGCGCCATCATGCAGGACGAATTCGTCCTGCATTTCCAGCCGCAGAAGGATATAGCAAGCGGCGCCATCGTGGGGGCAGAGGCGCTGGTGCGCTGGCTGCATCCCAGCGAGGGGCTGCAGCTGCCCGGTAGCTTCATCCCTCTGGCCGAGGATGTGGGGCTGATAACAGCGCTCGGCGAGCGGGTTCTGCGCAAGGCCTGCCTCGAGGCGCGCCGGTGGCGAGACGAGGGGCTGCCTGCGCTGCGCATCGCGGTCAACGTTTCGGCGCGGCAGTTCCGCGATCAATCGTTTTCTAAGACCGTGTCCGGGATACTCAAGGACACCGGACTTGATGCCTCGATGCTGGAACTCGAAGTCACCGAGAGCATGATCATGGAGGATGTCGAAGGGGCGATCGCCAGGATGAGGGAGCTGACAGGCCTCGGTGTCACCCTTGCGATCGATGATTTCGGCACCGGCTATTCCAGCCTCAGCATGCTGAAGATGTTTCCCATCACAAGGCTCAAGATCGACCGCTCCTTCATCGCTGATATTCCCGGTGATGAGGGCGATGTCGCCATCGTCAAGGCGATCGTCACGCTCAGCAGGACGCTCGGGCTGGAAGCGATCGCCGAAGGGATCGAGACGCCGGAACAGCTCGCCTTGCTGAGTGACGCGGGATGCGATGCCTTTCAGGGATATCATCTTGCAAGGCCGCTTGGATCCACCGATTTCTCATCCTTCGTCCGTCAGCATGCAGCCTTGCGACCGGCTGCGCCGGCTGCCGCTGCCGATTGATCTTTTGCCGGCTTGCACGCTCGGCAGATGCGCCTTTCATTGCATCCACAAGAGATTTGCACGCATAACAGGATCGTGAGTTAGGTTTGATGCGGCTCCCGGAACGCTCCCTAAGGTTGCATTGTCGTCGATTTTTAGTCGCTTGGGATGCGCAATGGTTGCGCCGTTCTGTGCTCCGCCGGCTTTCGAAATATGCAAGCAGCACTTCTTTTTCAGGCAATGCCATCTCACTAGAAAAAAGAGATTTTTCGACAAATTGAAAGCAAGTTGACGTTGTCGGTGGCGCAGGAAACCCCGGATGGCACCATGCGCCAGATGGCGATTTCCATACACGCGATGGGGGAGTGGTAACTTGTGATGCCGGGCTTGCGCGGCGGGTTCAGGGCTCTCTGCGGGTTGCGGGCCCTCGTTCGGTTTTACTATTTGCTAACCAGCCGCTTTTCCAATGGGCCACTATCCGCGGGTAACGCCTGTTGCCCTCGATCTCACCACAGCAGACCAGATTGACTACGGAGACGAGATGTCCACCAAGCTTTTCGCCATTACCACGTTCGCCCTGACGGCGCTTGCCTCGCAGTCCAGGCGCAGCCATCACCGGACATGGTAAGGAAGTTTAACGATTGGGGGCTCTATTCCTACAAGTCCGGCGGGGCGACCGTCTGCTACGTCCTGACCACGCCTACGAAGATGCTGCCGGCCAACGTGACCCATGGCGACAATTATTTCCTTGTCGCTCCCAACTCTTCCGGTGGCGGCTACTACCCTCAGGCGATCATGGGCTATGACCTGCGCGCCGGATCGCAGATGACTGTGACGATCGGCGACCAGAGCTTTGCCATGGTGCCGAAGGGCAATTCGGGCTGGACGCAGCAGGCCAGCAGCGATGCGCAGATGATTACCGCCATGAAGTCCGGTAGCGACATGACCCTGCACGCCGTATCAGCCCGCGGTACGCAGACCAGCTACACGTTTTCCCTTGCCGGCATCAGCGCCGCGCTTCAGCAGGCTGCCAGCTGCCGCTGACGCCATTGGCGACATTCCGCCTGAAGCCTGAGATTGCGGCCGAAAAACATCCGCCGCAGTCTCGCCTTTTGGAGGTTGCGCGGTAACTCACGCCGCGGAGGCTGTCATAGGTGGTCAAGCTCATGTAAGACGGCTGACGTGAGAGTGTCACCACCGAAAGCCGATCATGACCTATCCGACTGCTGAAACGGCTTTTCTTTCGCACAAGGGTGAAATGGCAGGGCTGATTGCGGCCTTTCCATGGGAACGCACGTCGCTTGGCCGATCGGGCTGTGGCCGCAGAGCCTCAAGACCTCTGTTTCCCTGCTTCTGCAGTCACCCGTTCCTATCGTGTCGCTGTGGCATACGAATGGGGTGATGATCTATAACGATGCCTATGCGCAATTTGCCGGGCATAGGCATCCCGCGATTCTCGGCGCCAACGTGCTTGAGGCATGGCCCGAAGTTGCCGATTTCAATGCCAATGTCCTGAAGGTCGGTTTCTCCGGCGGCACGCTCATCTACTCCGATCAGGAAATGCTGCTCGACAGGTCCGGCACGCCGGCCTCCGTGTTCATGAACCTCTATTATTCACCACTCTATGACGAAGCGGGATCACCTGCCGGCGTCATGGCGATCGTAGTCGAGAATACCGCGCGCGTCGATGCTGCCCGCCGGCTGCAGGGTGAGCGTCAGCGCCTGCAGCAGATGTTCGAACAGGCGCCCGGCTTCATGGCCACTGTCTATGGTCCTGATCATGTGTTCGAGATGGTCAATGATGCCTACAAGCGGCTGGTCGGCCGTCGTGACCTCGTCGGGATGGCTGTCGGAGAAGCCCTGCCGGAAGTCATCGAACAGGGTTTCATCGGTCTTCTCGATGATGTGCTTCGCACCGGAACACCCTATATCGGCAAGGCGACGCCTGTGGCGCTGGCGCGCAAGGCTGGTCAGCCGCCCGAAGAGCGGTTTGTCGATTTCATCTTCCAGCCTCTCTATGGCGATGAAGATACGCCAACCGGCGTTTTCATTCAGGGTCACGACGTCACCGATGAGAAGCGCGCGGAAATGGCGCTGTTGCGCGAGACGCGTCATCTGGAAGTTCTCAATCGCTTGGGTATCGAGCTTTCCGCCGAACTCGATCTTGAAAAGGTCGTGCAGCGGACGACGGATGCCGGGGTTGAGCTGACGGGCGCGCAGTTCGGCGCATTCTTCTACAATGTCCGGGATGTGAAGGGGGAGGGCTACATGCTCTATGCCCTTTCGGGTGTCCCGCGTGATGTGTTTGCCGGCTTCCCGATGCCGCGTAACACGGACCTCTTCCGCTCCACTTTCGCCGGGGAAGGGATCATCCGCTCCGACGACATTCTGGCCGATCCCCGCTATGGGCACTCCAAGCCTTTCAGAGGCATGCCGCCCGGCCATCTGCCTGTCAGAAGCTATATGGCGGTTCCGGTCGTCTCCCGTTCGGCCGAAGTGATCGGCTGCCTGTTCTTCGGCCATCCGGAACCGGGCAGGTTTCGCGAAGACCATGAGCGGCTCGTCGCCGGCGCCGCAAGCCAGGTGGCGATCGCCATCGACAATGCGCGGCTGTTTCGCGAGGCCGGACAGGAACTGGCGGAACGGCGCCGCGCGGAAGAGGCCTTGCAGGCACTCAATGCCGGTCTCGAGCAGAAGGTTGCCGAGGAGATCGCCGAGCGCCTGCGCACCGAAGACGTGCTTCGCCAGTCGCAGAAGATGGAAGCCCTCGGCCAGCTGACCGGCGGTGTTGCGCATGACTTCAACAATCTCCTGCAGGTGATTTCGGGCAATCTTCAATTGCTGGCCAAGGATATCGAGGGCAATGACCGGGCCGCACGGCGTATCGAGAATGCGCTGGCCGGCGTGCAGCGGGGATCGAAGCTGGCCAGCCAGCTGCTTGCCTTCGGCCGGCGCCAGCCTCTGGAGCCGAAGGTCGTCAATATCGGCCGTTTCCTCAACGGGATCGAGGAATTGCTGCGCCGCACGCTTGGTGACGATATCGAAGTGGAGACAATCCGTTCGGGCGGCCTGTGGAACGTGCTCGTCGATCCGACGCAGATGGAGAATGCGCTGCTCAACCTCGCCATCAATGCACGCGATGCGATGGACGGCGGTGGCAAGCTGACGATCGAGGCGGGCAATGCCTTTCTCGACGATACCTATGTGCGCCAGAACGCCGATGCGTCACCGGGCCAGTATGTCATGCTGGCCGTCTCCGACACCGGTACCGGCATGTCGCTTGAAATTCTGGAACAGGTCTTTGAACCTTTCTTTTCGACCAAGCCGGTCGGCAAGGGAACCGGGCTTGGCCTTTCCATGGTCTATGGCTTCGTCAAACAGTCCGGCGGACATGTGAAGATCTACAGTGAGGTCGGCCAGGGCACGACCGTCAAGATCTATTTCCCCCGGGTCCAGCGCAGCGAGGATCTGATCGCCGAGCCGGATTATGGGCCGGTGACAGGCGGCACCGAAACCATTCTGGTTGCCGAGGATGATGAGCAGGTGCGCGCCACGGTGGTCGAGATGCTTGGTGATCTCGGCTACGCAGTCCTGAAGGCGCGGGATGCCTCCGGTGCGCTGAGCGTGATCGAAAGCGGTGTACCGATCGATCTGCTTTTCACGGATGTGGTGATGCCGGGACCGCTGAAAAGCCCGGAGCTTGCCCGCCACGCCCGCGAGCGGCTACCCGGCATCGCCGTGCTTTTCACGTCAGGCTATACGGAGAACTCGATCGTTCATGGCGGCAGGCTTGATCCGGGTGTCGAGCTTCTGTCGAAGCCCTACGCGCGGGAGGCCCTCGCCCGCAAGATCCGGCAGGTTCTGAACAATCAGCAGCAGCGCAACCGCGCCAAAGCGACCGGCGCTCCCGCGGCCGAGGATATCCCGGTTCCTGCGTCCATGCCGGTATGGGATGTGCTGCTGGTCGAGGATGATTTCCTCATCCGCATGAGCACTGCCGATCTTCTGTCGGAGCTTGGCCATACCGTCATCGAGGCCGCCAGCGCCGAGGAGGCGCTGTCCTTCATCAAGGCGGGCCAGTCTTTCGATATTCTCGTCACCGATGTCGGATTGCCGGGCATGAGTGGTGGTCGCCTTGCAAACGAGGCGCAAGCCCTCATTCCCTCGATCGGGGTGATTTTCGCGACGGGCAATGATCGGATACCGGAGGATACCGACATTACGGATGCGGTCCTTTTGAAAAAGCCTTACGGCGATGCCGAACTGGCGGCCGCTCTGCGGGACATAGGCAGCACGCGCAGGCCGGATGCTGCTTGAGGCTCACGGCTGAGGCACCGTGTGCAAATTTGTCCTGGGCGCATTGAGCAGGGCTTTGCGGCTTCCTATATCGCCGCAAGCATATTCCATATTTCCCACTCAACATTGCCGAAGGATATTCTCATGGCGCAACCCGTATTGTTCACGCCTTACAAGGTGGGCGGACTGGAGCTGGAAAACCGCATCGTGATTGCGCCGATGTGCCAGTATTCCGCCGAAAACGGGCAGATGACGGACTGGCATCTCATGCATCTTGGGCAACTGGCCCAGTCCGGGGCCGGGCTCCTGACGATCGAGGCAACGGCCGTTGTCCCAGAAGGCCGGATCACCCATGCGGATGTCGGCCTTTATGACGATGCCTGTGAAACGGCGATGGCGCGGGTGCTGGATGGCGTGCGCCGCTGGTCCGACATGCCGATTGCCATCCAGCTGGCGCATGCCGGGCGCAAGGCATCCTCCAATCTCCCCTGGCTGGGTGGCGGACAGATTGCGCCGGATCATGCGAATGGCTGGCAGACTGAGGCGCCCTCGGCCGTGCCCTTCGCTGCCGCGCATGCGGCGCCAACTGCCCTCGACCGTGACCGGCTCAAGGTGCTGCGGGACGCCTTCGTCAAGGCTGCCGAGCGGTCTGCGCGTCTTGGGATCGACGCGATCCAGATCCATGGCGCGCATGGCTATCTTCTGCATCAGTTCCTGTCACCGCTCTCCAACCAGCGCACCGACGAATATGGCGGTTCGCTGGAGAACCGCATGCGGTTCCCGCTCGAGGTATTTGATGCCGTGCGTGCTGTATTCCCCGCCGGCAAGCCCGTGACCATGCGCGTGTCTGCGACAGACTGGGTCGATGGTGGTGTCGATCTGGAACAGACGATTGCCTTTGCCAAGGCGCTGGAGGCGCGGGGCTGCGACGCGATCCATGTGTCGAGCGGTGGCCTGCATCCGGAACAGCGTATCCCTGTTTCGCCAAGCTATCAGGTGCCGCTTGCCCGCGCCGTCAAGGCAGAGGTCGGTGTTCCCGTCGTCGCTGTTGGTCTCATCACGGAACCGGCGCAGGCGGAAGCCATCGTCGCAACAGGCGATGCAGATCTGATCGGTCTCGCACGCACCGTTCTCTATGATCCGCGCTGGCCCTGGCATGCGGCTGCGGCGCTCGGTGGCCAGGTCAAGGCGGCCAGCCAGTACCTGCGATGCCAGCCGTCCCAGTTCAAGACGCTTTTCAAGTCCTGATCGATCGATTGTCGAGCCGATATCGTCACCGGGATCCAAAACGGATTCCGGTGATTTTTGTTGAGATCAAGCAAGATGTTGCGACCAGTGGTTGCGCAGTGGCAACGCGTTTTTCAATCCTGAATGATAATTATCTTGCTTTTGGATATGGAAGTGATCACGAATAGGAAGATTTATTAACTCTTTTCATTTCACTTACTGCGCCGCGGCATGACGCTGCCAGAGTTCAATCAAGTTCAGGGGCATGAAATGTTTGTCGTGTCTGTCTTCGACGATGGTAATGAGCGCAATTTCATTGCAAGTGGCATCAAAGTCATCGGGCGCATTCTTCACGCCGAGATTTCCGGTGTTACCAAGTCTTTCAGTCTGAGCGACGTGGTCGATATACTGCCGATCGAACGCAAGCAGGCGCATGGAGCGGCAGCAGTCTCCGTTCCTACAGGCCGGCAGCAATCCGTCGACCACGTTCTTAACTATCTGCATACCATGAAGCCGCGCGAGCAGCTCGACGCGTGACAAGCAGCCTTCGGACCGCGGTCGATTGCAACCACGGTCCGAAATTCTGTGCATTCAGCGGTTGCGTATGTAGCGCGTCAACCGCTCTGCAGCATCCTCGACTTGCTTCGGATCCCGCAGGAAACAGCCACGCATGAAGGATGCGCCGCCGGCGCCGAAGGCGGTTCCAGGCGCCAGGCCGACGCCGGTCGCATCGACGATCCGGAAGGCCTCGTCGCGGCTGTCGGTCACGCCATCGATCTTCAGGAACGCATAGAGCGCACCATCCGGCTTGCGGGTCTCGACCCGATTGGTCGCAACCAGCGCGTCGCAGAGAATATCGCGCGAAATCCTCGCTCGTTCGATATTGCTGCGAATGAAGTCGTCGCCATGGTCGAGGGCGGCGATTGCACCCTTCTGCATGAACTGCGCGACGCCGGAGGTGGAATACTGGATGAGGTTGGTCAGTGTCTGCCCGATATCGGCGGGGGCAACGAGCCAGCCGACACGCCAGCCTGTCATGCACCAGTTCTTCGAGAAGGAGTTGGCGAAGATGATACGGTCTTCCGCATCCATGACATCGAAGAAGGACGGGGCTCTCGGGCCGGGGTAATAGTAAAGGCCATAGATCTCGTCTGCGATGATCCAGAGGCCATGCTGACGGGCGAGCTGCACCAGCGCTGCGAGATCCTCGCGGGTCGCCGTCCAGCCTGTCGGGTTGGACGGCGTGTTGACGAACAGGGCTTTCGTGCGGGGTGTGATCGCTGCGGCCAGGCGGTCGATATCGAGTGACCAGCGGCCATCATCGAAAGTCAGTTCGACGCCCACCGGATTGACTTCCGAAACGGTCATCGCGTTGACGACATTCGGCCAGGCGGGCGTCAGATAAATCACTTCATCGCCAGCGGATGCGACAGCCTGCAGGGCAAGGACAATGGCCTGCATGCCCGAGCCGGTCACATACATGTTGTCGGCCGAGAGACTCGTTGCGTAATGGCGCTGGTAATAGCGCACAAGCGCCTGCCGAAGCTCGGGAATACCCTGCGTCCAGGTGTAGAAGGTTTCCCCTGCCCGAAGCGCGTCGCCGGCGGCATCGCTGATGAAGGTGGGGGTCGGGAGGTCGCCCTCGCCGATCCAGAGCGGCATAAGATTATCCCTGCCGCGGGCATAGGCAACGATTTCGCCGATGCCGCTGCGGGGGGCAGCCGCGGCGCGACGGCTGATCTCGGGTCTCGTAAAGGTCATGGGAAGCTCTGCTGGCGTGGAATTTGCCGACGCACTATGCGGCGATCCCCATCGTGGTCAAGGGGTAGGATGACGGGCGCGCGCAACGTTGCGTTGTCGTTGTGCAACAGGCGCTCCCCGATGCTGAGCTCGCGCCTCTACCGATCACAATTTCCGGGCGTCTTTACTGATAATTATGACATGATGTCGGAATTTTGAATTGTAATTTATTGCTTTTGGAGTGGGGAATGCGGATTCTGCACTTGGTCGGGCTGATGCATATTTGGATACTGTCAGATCTATTATTCGATCGCCGGATGTTCGCGAATTCATCATTGGATATACATCGCGCTCAAGCGCGCGCAGGCTTGCCGAATATCGCAACGAACAGGGCTATCAGCATCTGGTCGTGCTTGCCGATCGCCTCGGTCAGAAGGATGCGCATGCGCTGGAACGCCTGCTTCAGGATGCTGTACGGCAGGACAAGCGAAGCCAGATGTATCAAAAATATCATCCGGTCAAACGGGACGGCCGCTACTATCGCAGTGCAGGCAAAAACACTGCCGATCCGGTAGCGAAGGTTCACTCGGTTTACATTGCCTGGCGGCATCTGGCGCTTGATCGAGCCGGCCGGCCAATGGCTGGACGACCTTCGGCCGGACATGTCACTCCGGGTGGCGAGCCGGGCGGGCACATGACAAGCCCGCCAGAGCCCTGGCAAAACTATTGCAGCTGTGGTTTGCGCAGATAATCATTCCGGTCTTCGGACTTGATCCTGAGCCAGGCTTCCCGGCCGTCGCGAAGTATGCGCATCGGGATTTCCGCTCCTGGCGGTCCGCTTTCCCAGACCTTGCGATAAAAGTCCGCCAGGCCATCCACCTCGCCATCGCGGATTTCGGAGATGACGTCGCCACGCTTCAACCCGCCCTTGGCGGCCGGCCCATTCTCGGTCACGCTCATCACCACAACCTCGCCGTTGGTTTCGGCGGAAACGCCCCGAGCCATGGGCGTGGCTGCTGGTTGAACTCGCCATTGTAGAGAAGATCGTCGAGGATCGGTTTGATCAGGTCGATCGGCACCGCCATGTTGATATCGGCGATCTCGCCACCTTTGCTCATTTGCAACCGAAGCGATCCGATGCCCACGAGCTTGCCGTCATCATCCACCAGCGCCGCACCACCCCATGAGGGATGCGCCGGTGCGGTGAAGATCGCTTCATCGAGGAGATATTCCCAGTAGCCGGCAAATTCCTGCTTGGCGACGATCTTGGCATCGACATACTCACCCTCGCCATCGGCGAGAGCGACGGGGTCGCCAATTTCTGCTGCACTGGAATCACCGATCTCGAGGGCCGGCAGGTCAAGCGGCGCGAGCGCCTGTACCAGTCCGAAGCCGGTCTTCTGATCAAAGGCAAGCGCGTGGGCCGGCACCATCTTGCCGTCATGGCGGGTCAGCCAGACATCATCGGCTTCCGTGATGAGGTAGCCGATCGTCAGGACCAATCCGTTTTCGCGAATGACGACGCCGCTTCCTTCGCGACGCGTTCCGAGCGTATCGGCCGTGAACGCGTCCTTGGGGATGGTGGAGCGAACTGCAACGATCGATCGCAATGTTTTTTCTATATCCATGATGCAAATCCCGATGGACAACGAAATCAAGGCCTGGGAGCAGCCCTGCTTTTCCTGTTTGTCATCAACGTATGATCATAGAGTGGCTGCTTCAAGTGCAGCTTCTGTGCCGTTCTTCGGCAGAAAACTCTGACCCGCGGCTTTGCCGCGGGCCGGAGGTGGCCATCCTCTCATGAGGACAGGCCTCGTCAT
Organism: Shinella sp. UYSO24; assembly: GCA_902167985.1. Classification (GTDB taxonomy): domain Bacteria; phylum Pseudomonadota; class Alphaproteobacteria; order Rhizobiales; family Rhizobiaceae; genus Neorhizobium. The sequence goes on along the minus strand of CABHNZ010000003.1, from coordinate 169,080 downwards.
CAGTCCGCCGATATCAGTTGGCGGGCGTCAGCGTCATGGACGTGCCGGTTGCGGCAACGTTGAGGCCGAGCTGGCCGGTAACGCTCACGGTCTGCAGGTGGATGGAGCCGCTCGTGCCGCCAACCAGAATATTGGCACCGATGCCGGCGCCGAGCGTGGCTTCAGCCGTTGCGCCTGGTAGAGGCCTGCAAGCGAACCATGATGGTAGCCGGCGGTCGGTGCGAAGACAGCCCAGATCATCCGCGTACGGGTGGTAAAGCCGAGGTCGATACCCATCTTGCGCACGGCGCCGGTATAGCGGTCGATCGGCTCGCTGCCGATGGCCGAGGTGAAGGCGCAATCGGCCTCCTTCGCAGAGCCGATGACGTAGCCAACGCCGCCGCCAATCCGGCAATCCAGATAGCCGATCCGCACGCCACCGCGCTGGTCCGGTTCCTGGTAGCTCGGCGCTGCCTCATGGCGTCGGATCATGTCCGCCGCGGAAGCGGTTCCAACGGCAGTGATAGCCGGAATAGCAGCAATAGCTACGGCAACAATCTTATTCATCCCTGTACTCCTTCATTATATCGCCATCCGATCCTGACGCATCGACGTGATGGCGGGTGCGGAGGCTAACGCATATATGGGCGGATCGATCGTGGCGTCTTGCACGAATTGTCACAAATTTACGTGTGACGTGAACGAAGGCTTTTCTGCGGCCGGGCCTCGTCCGCCGGTTGTTGTCTCCAGTTTTTGCCATTCGGCGCGGCGATATTCCCCGGGCGTCAGGCCGGTATGCCTGGCGAAACTGCGCGAGAAATAGGCCGGATCCGCAAACCCCAGATCATCGGCAATCGCCTTGATGCTGGCCGAACCGAAAACGAGATCGCGTCGCGCCTCTTCCATCAGCCTCGATGCGATCACGTCACGAACGCTCATGCCGGCGACGTCGCGGGTCAGCCGGTTGAGATGTGTCGGCGAGAGGTTGAGCATGCGGGCGTATGCAGTCACCGGGAGGTGGCGACGGTAATGCTGGCCGACGAGGTCGATGAGGGCGCGCACTCTCTCCGGTGCCGAGATGGTGCTCTTCACCTCGCGGCTGCCGATGACGAGCCTTCCGAGAAGCACGATGATGGAGGAAAGACATGCCTCGATCAGTACGCTTCTGCCGCTCCGGTGCTCGTCGTTTTCTGCTGACAGCCGGTCGAAGGCCGCCTGGACGAAGCGTCCGTCATCATCCTTCGGCAGGTCTATGACCTCGGCATTGGTCAGCCATTGGGAAAGGCGAGGCAGTCTGCCTGCAAGAAAGGTCACGACCAGCCCGTCCACATCGGTCGAGAAGCGGAAACCGTGTCGGAGGCCGGGCGGCACGGCAACCACGCATGGGGGGCTGAGAGCCCGCAGGGAGGACCCAAGGCGGGCGTCCCCGGATCCGTCGCGAATGTACAGGAATTGCTGGAAGTTATCGTGCCGGTGCTCGCCGATTTCCCAGCGGTGCTTGCCGCTGCGCGAGGCAATCGTTTCGCAATGCAGCCAGAAATCAGCGTCGTTACGCGTTGATTCACCATACAGGCTATAGGTGGGGACCGTCCCGCTCATTGTATTCCTCCCGACCGGCCCTCCAGCCGGATGTTCGTTTTGTCCTACAGGTTGCACGAAAAGTCCATTGAGGAGCATGGTGCCATTCGGCTTAGTGGGAGCGCATATTCGGGAGGAGAAGATGCGCACCAAGGTCGCCATTATCGGCTCCGGCCCATCGGGGCTTTTGCTCGGGCAGCTTCTGACCAATGCGGGGATAGACAATGTCATCCTCGACCGCGTCAGCCGCGAGTATATTCTCGGTCGCGTCAGGGCAGGGGTTCTTGAAGAGGGCACTGTCGGTCTGATCGATCGCGCGGGAGCCGGAGAGCGCATGCATCGGGAGGGCCTGCCGCATGATGGCGTGTCGCTTGCCTTCGACGGGCGCGACCACCGGATCGATCTTCTCGGGCTGTCGGGCAAGCGCGTCATGGTCTATGGCCAGACGGAAGTGACGCATGACCTGATGGATCGTCGCCGTCAGACCGGTGGCCTTTCGATCCATGATGCGGAGCATGTAGCGCCGCATGATTTCGACAGCGGCGCGCCTTACGTCACCTACACGAAGGATGGCGTCGCCCATCGCATCGATTGCGATTTCATCGCCGGCTGCGACGGGTTTCATGGTGTCAGCCGCCGCGCCGTGCCGGATGCGGCGCTGACGACCTATGAACGCATCTATCCCTTCGGCTGGCTTGGTATTCTTGCCGATGTGCCGCCCGTCAGCCATGAGCTGATCTACGCCAACCATCCGCGCGGCTTTGCCCTCTGCTCGCAGCGGTCTGCCAGCCGCAGCCGCTATTACATCCAGTGTCCCCTCGACGAGAATGTTGCGGACTGGTCTGACGACCGTTTTTATGACGAGCTGCGTCGCCGTCTGCCGGCCGAGCATGCGCAGGCGATGGTCACGGGGCCGTCCTTCGAAAAGTCGATTGCGCCGCTGCGTTCCTTCGTCGCCGAACCAATGCGTTTCGGCCGGATGTTCCTTGTCGGGGATGCCGCCCATATCGTGCCGCCGACCGGCGCCAAGGGCCTCAATCTTGCGGCAAGCGATGTCCACTATCTCTTCGCCGGGCTTGAGGAATATTACGGCGATCGATCGGCCGCCGGTATCGACGCCTATTCGGAGCGGGCCCTGAAACGGGTCTGGCGGGCGGTGCGCTTTTCCTGGTCGATGACGACCATGCTGCATCGCTTTCCGGATACGGGCGAGTTCGGCCAGAAGATCCAGGAGGCGGAACTCGATTATCTCGTCAGTTCCACCGCAGCTTCCACGGCGCTTGCGGAAAACTACGTCGGCTTGCCTTACTGAAGATGGCAAGGCAAAAGCAGGGCGCCGTTGCTGCGCCCGCTTTCGTATGCGCCACTTTCAGCAGGGAAGACGAGATGGATTTTCTGATAGACGGATCGGAAGATGCGCCGGCGACCCTGCTTCTTGCACATGGTGCAGGGGCTCCGATGGACGCATCCGCCATGACGGCCGCTGCTGTTGCGATCGCCGCGGCGGGGATCCGTGTCGCTCGCTTCGAGTTTGCCTATATGGCTGCGCGCCGGAATGGCGGCAGGCGTCCGCCGCCGAAGGCAGAACTGCTGATCGGTGAATATCGCGCCGCGGTCGAGGCCTTGGCGGTATCGACGCGATCCTGATCGGCGGGAAGTCGATGGGCGGGCGGGTTGCCAGCATGCTTGCCGATGAGCTCCATGCAGAAGCGCGCGTGAGCGGCCTCGTCTGCCTTGGCTATCCCTTCCATCCGCCCGGCAAGCCGGAGCAATTGCGCACGGCGCATCTGGAAGGGCTGAAGACGCCTGCATTGATCTGCCAGGGCACGCGTGACCCATTCGGCGGCAAGGACGAAGTGCCTTCCTATCCGCTTGCGCCTTCGATCGAGATAGTCTGGCTGGAGGATGGTGATCACGACCTCAAGCCACGCAAGAGCATTTCAGGCTTCACAGCCGCTGATCATATGAAAAGGATGGCGAGCGAGGTGAGGCGTTTCGCAAGGCAGGTTTCTGAGGGCGGCGGCGCCTGAGGCGGCGTTCCCGTCACCGATCGTAGAAATCCTGCCATTGCCTTTCTCCCACGAGGCAATCCGTCTGGGGCTCCGTCGCGGCAATCTTTCGTACGAGGGCATCTGCGCCGGAGGGGCCGCGGTCACTGATCTCCATCACCAGTTTGCGGCGCACCGCCACGGCAAAATCCTCGATCTGGTGTACCGGCAGGACGAAGGCGCCCGGACCGCCTATGACGCAATCAGCATAGTATTTATCAAGGCCTCCGGGCGCCCCGAAGGGCGCAGGAGGATGGCAAGGCCGTTGATGACGATACCGGCTTCAACCGCCTTGTCGCGCGCGGTGCAACCGGATTGCCGCTATTGTTCGGGCCATCGCCGGAAATGTCGATGACCTGACGCATGCCGCGATAGGGGCTTGAGACGATCATCGAGGCGCCCTGCGCGACCGCTGCCGATATCGAGGTGCGGCGCTGGGTTTCGATCGGCCTTGCCTCCAGCTTGTCGGCAAAAGCGATTGCGTCGGCCTGAGTTTCGATCACCTGCCAGCCGAGGACTGATCCCGGCACCACATCACCGGCCCATTCGAAATAGCTGATTGCGATGCGGCCGGTCAGGCCGTTTCTGACCGCATCGATGAATTCCTTGTGCTTGAGCGCCTCGACATAGCCCTCGCGCTGAATGCGGACTTCTTCGGGATCCATGGAGCGGGATGTATCGACCGCCAGAACAAGCTGTACATCGACCTCGCCACCGGCGCTCGGAGCGGCGGCATGGCTGGTCGTCGCGGTCAGGCTCATCAACATCGCAAGTGTGGTCAGCATCGGCAAATCCAGTCACTGCTTTAGCGATATGCAATAGACTGTAGCACAGCGTGGCGACATGGCGACCTCGCCCGCGATCTTCACGAAAGGAGCGCTGTCAAATTTCGGTGATACGCGCTATTCGGCCGCCGCAGGGTGCTGACCCTCTTTCAGCGCTTCGAGCAGGCACTCCATGATCGCCTTGCGCAACGCGTAGGTATTCGCGTTGGTGCGCTTGTAATCCAGGCTCTGAGCCGCATCGACAAGGCTCATTCCCTGATGGATGACGATCTGGTGTGCCCGGTTCATGGCCCAGTGTTCGATCGCGTAATTATCCTTACCGGCATGACTTTGCATCGTCAAAACGGCTCCGTTTGAACATGAGTGTGAGTCAGGAGAATCAATTTCTGCAGATGAACCTAGCGCGAAGCTGGAGATTCGTGAATCCGTTTCTGCTTAATTTCGGCAGTAGAACGGGCAAAAAATCGATCTCTACAAGTTCTTGTGGCTGACAAATACTAGGAAACCCGCCTCGTTGTTGCGCCACTTGACTGACTCTGTGCCACGCGTGTCTTGAAGCAGAGCAGATGAACAAGCAATTCAGCCGGTTTGCCGGCTGAGATCAGGTCAGTCGCGGGCCGCAAGGGCCAGCAATTTTCGCCGGTCAGGCGGAAGAACACGCGATCGTCCTTCAATTCGCCACCGAGTTCCCCGTAGAACTGCTGTAGCGTTTCATTGCTGCTGCTGGCGGTCCAGTCTATCCGCGTCAGTCCGCGTTCGACCGCCAGCTCGGCCAGTTTCTGCATCAGGCGCGAGCCAATGCCGCTGCCCCGTGCCGAGGCGAGGACGTAGAGATCCTTTAAGAAGAACCCCGGCTTCAGACCGTGGCCGGGAAAGTTCACACCGAAACCCGCCATGCCGACCAGGCGGTCGGTGCGTGCGATCAGTATTTCGGCGCCGGGCGGCAAGTGGGAAAGCGTCTCGATGATCTCGTCGCGTGGCGGGCAGAAGACCTCGTAATAGGCCTGCATCTCTTCCAGAAGCGGCGCCAGATCCTCGGCATCCGAGGGGGTGAACAGTCTGATCTCCAAGATATGCTCCTTCCTGCAATATGCTGTCCGGCCAACCTATGCAGGGTCGCCCGCTTTTGACAACGGGCAGAGCCTCTTCGTTCTGCGACGCCGGGCGGTTGTCCTTTTTCAGCACCGTTATAAAGTGCGGCGCAAGAATGGGAGGTATCTGTCATGGTGCTATCTTCGGCGTTGTTGGAGAAGGCCATAGCCATTGCCACGGCGGCACATGAGGGGCAGTCGTCCAAGACCGGTGGCCCCTTCATCGATCATGTCCGCCGGGTTGCCGGAAGCGTTTCCGGCGAGGATGAGATCCTCGTCGCCTGGCTGCACGACGTGGTGGAAAAAGGGCCGGGATGGACCTTTGAACGTCTGCGTGCCGAGGGTTTTTCCGACCGGGTCATTGCTGCAGTTGATGCCATGAGCAAGCGGGATGGCGAGGACTATTTCGATTTCGTCCGGCGTTCCTTCAGCGATCCACTGGCCCGACCGGTGAAGCGCGCCGATCTTACAGACAATCTGGCGCAGACGCGCCAGATGGGAGGCGATGGTTCGAAATTCGCCGAGGGGCTTAGAATACTCGTCAGCGAATATCCGTCCTGATCTTGCATCTTGCGGGAACCTTGGTCGCCATCCCTCGTTCGCCCAACGGTATTTCCCGAGACGGGAATTTCTCTGGCAGGGATGGCACTCATGGCACTCAGGGAATTGCAATCCACCGTCGCGCTGGTCACGGGCGCTGGGTCAGGCATCGGCAAGGCCGCAGCCCTTAAACTTGCCGCAAACGGCGCCTCTGTCGGCGTTCTCGGTCATACCAGAAGCGAGATAGACGCGACTGTCGCCGAGATCCGTGACGCGGGTGGTGCTGCGATTTCTCTCGATGCGGATGTGGCTGATGCCGCAGCGATGCGACAGGCGGTGGAACGGCTGGTCAAGAGTTTCGGGCGGCTCGATATCGTCGTCGCAAATGCCGGCATCAATGGTGTCTGGGCGCCGATCGACGATCTGACGCCGGAAGAGTGGGATCGTACCATCAAAGTAAATCTTCGCGGCACCTATCTGACTTTCCATGCAAGCGTGCCTGAACTGAAAAAGCATGGCGGCTCGGTCGTGGTGATCTCGTCGATCAATGGCAATCGCACTTTCACGACGCCCGGCGCGACGGCCTATAGCGCCACCAAGGCCGCGCAGGTGGCCATGGTGCAGCAGCTCGCTCTGGAACTTGGCCGTCATCGCATTCGGGTCAATGCCGTCTGCCCGGGCGCGATCGACACGAGCATCAATGACAATACGCTCGTACGTGGCCGGCAGGAGACCGCCGTACCGGTCGAGTTTCCGCAAGGCGACATTCCGATCAATGACGGCAAGGCCGGGCGAAGCGAGGACGTTGCCGAGCTGATCCTGTTTCTGGCTTCTCCACGCTCCCGGCATGTGACGGGAACGCCGGTCTATGTCGATGGCGGGCAGGGGCTGTTGCGCTGATCGCCCTCTGGCCGGCGATGCCGGTGAGATATGTCCTTCGATTGGAACCTCAGACTGGGTGGCGCGTTATATCCCCGCCAAACCAAGAGGTTATCAGAATGAAGAATGCAATTCTGGCTGCAGTAATGGCTGCGGCCTCGATGTTCGCTTTTGTGCCGCAGTCGCAGGCAGACACGGTTGTCGTTACCACGCGTGAGAACCATCGGCCGCCGCATCACTCCCGTCCGCATCACCCTCCGCGCCATTGCTACGTCAAGAAAGTTCGCACCTACCATCATCACCGCCTTGTGGTGAAAACGGTGCGTGTCTGCCGCTAAGGCGGACAAACCGATCGCCGGGTCCCGTCTCTAAGGGCCCGGCGCGTCCTGCCTGTTTCGTCCATGCAGAATGATGGACGCTCTTGTCGTGAATTACTTGGTGTGCTAATTAGTGCTCAACATAAACTTAGTGCGCTAACTAAATTCATGAAACACGATCCCGCCGCCTCCGAGTTTCTGGAGGCTCTGACCAAGGTCAGCCGCAAGATAAGAACAACGTTCAATCAGCAGGTCACGGCCCACGGCCTGACCTATCCGCGCGCCCGTGCCCTGTTTCGGCTGGCGGCGAAGCAGGAGATGACGCAGAGCGAGCTTGCTTTTGAACTGGAGGTCGAGCAGGCGACGATGGTGCGGCTTCTCGATCGCATGGAAGAGAACGGCCTTATCGAGAGACGGCCGGATGCCAATGACCGCCGGGTGAAACTTATATCGCTGACGCCGCATGGGCAGGAGCAGGCAGCCCTCGTCCGCGCGCTTGCGGCAGATATGCGTGGCCAGATGTTCCAGGGGATCGATCTGGAGCAATTGCGCGGCGCAATCGCGCTGCTTGATCGGGTGTCGGAAAATACCACGGAAATAGAGGTGGTGCATGCCCCCGCGTAAGGCGACCGCGACGGAGGACATCGGCAAACCGGAGGATGAGAAACCGTCCTCGGCCGACGCCGGAGCATCTCAGCTGGTGCGACATCGGCGGCTTCGGAGACTGTGGCTCCGGAAACGCCAAGCCCAGAGATGTCAGGCCCAGAGACATCAGCCCCAAAGACGTCAGCCCCAGAGACCGGTGCCCCACAAACTCCTCCGCCTTCCGCCCCGCCGGCGGCACCCCCTGCCTTCGTGCCGAAGCCGCCGCTTGTTGCTCTCGCCTATGTCACTGCTTCCGTCGTGGCCGGTGTCATGCAGGGGCTGGGAACCAGCCTGATCTCCGTCAATCTCGCGCAGATCGCCGGGCCGCTCGAAGCGACGCAGAACGAGGCGTCCTGGCTGATGGCCGCCTATCTGTTCCCCAATGCCAGCCTTGCGCTCATTCTTTTCAAACTGCGCATGCAATACGGCATCCGCAATTTCTGCGAAATCGCCATCATCCCCTATGTTCTGATCAGTCTTGCGCATCTGTGGGTGAACGATCTTGGCATGTCCATTCTCCTGCGTTTCTTCGCAGGCGCCGCGGCCGCGCCGATCTCTTCCATGGCGCTCCTCTACATGATCGAGATCTTCCCGCCGCAGAAGAAGCTGACGGTCGGCATCTCGCTTGCTCTGATCGGGCTCTTCATGTCGACGCCGGTTGCGGGTCTGATCTCGCCAACGCTGCTTGATCTCCACGATCTACAGGGCCTCTATATTTTCGAGCTGGGCCTCGCGCTCGTGACGCTTTGCTTCATCTATCTTCTGCCGCTTGCCTCGCCGCCGCGCGCGCAGGTCATCGCGCCGCTGGATTACGTCAGCTACGGGTTCCTGGCGATCTGCCTTGGCTGCCTGTCCGTCGTCTTCACCATGGGCCGGCTCTATTGGTGGTTCGAGGTCGACTGGCTTGGCTGGCTGCTGGTCGCGGCGATCGTCTCGGGCACGGTGATGCTCGTGATCGAGATCAATCGCAACAACAAGCTGATCGACGTCCAGTGGCTGTTCTCACGCGAGGTGCTGCATTTCACCGGCGTACTTCTGGTCTTCCGCATGTTGCTCACGGAACAGTCGACCGGCGTCATCAATTTCTTCAAGCAATTGGGCCTGTTCAACGACCAGATGGCCGGGCTCTACTGGGTCATCCTGGGGGCAACGGTGGTGTCGGGCATCGTCTGCGCCATGGTGGTCAAGCCCGGCCGCGAGGCACAGATCCATCTCGTCGCGCTGCTTCTGATCGCCGGCGGCACCTATATGGACAGCCAGTCGACCATCCTGACACGCCCGGAGCAGATGTATCTCAGTCAGGGGATGATGGCTTTCGGCAGCGGTCTCTTCCTGCCACCTGCTATGGCCGTCGGTTTCGGCGCGGCGCTCAAGAAGGGCCTGCCTTATCTGATGAGCTTCATTGCCGTGTTTCTGTTCACGCAGAAGGTGGGGGCGTTCATCGGCAGCGCCATCTTCGGAACCTTCGTGACATGGCGCGAACAGTATCATTCAGCGATCATCACATCGCGCCTTCTGCCCACTGATCCGCTCGTCGAGACCCGGATACAGCAATATGTCGGCGCCTATGCCAAGACCGGCGCGACAGTCTTCACAATACGATCCAGGGTACCACGACTTTTGCCAAGGCGGTGCAGCAGCAGGCCTATGTGCTTGCCTATAACGACGCCTTCTATGCCACCTTCCTTGCCGCGGTCGGAGCGATCGTCCTGCTTCTTCTTCACGTTGCATGGGACAATCGCCATCGCGTGCTGCCTGCACCGAAAACGCCGGCAACGGTAGAGGCCTGAACCCTTCCGATCCCAACCTCACAAGATAGCAGCTTTGTCATGAATTCCGTGTTTCGTTCCCTTTCCACATACGCTGCCATCGTGATCGGCGTGCTCGGTGTGCTCGTCGTTCTCTATGCGTGGAACCTGCCACCGTTTCGCGGCACGACGGAAGAAACCAACGATGCTTACGTCCGCGGCAAGGTCACGCTGCTGGCGCCGCAACTGGCGGGCTATATCGTCGAGGTGCCGGTGCAGGACTACCAGAATGTCAAGAAGGGCGACCTGATCGTCCAGATCGACGACCGGATCTACCGGCAAAAGCTTGAGCAGGCCAAGGCGACACTGGAATCGGCCGAGGCATCGCTCGATAATTCCGAGCAGAGCCGCAAGTCGGCGGAAGCAAGATCAACTCCGCCAAGGCGGCTGTCGAAAGCGCCAATGCGGCGTTCGAATCTGCCCGCGCCACCTTCGAGCGCACCTCTTCGCTTCTGAAGGGCAATGTCTCGACCCAGAGCGAATTCGAAAAGGACCGCGCCGCCTATGATCAGGCGCAAGCGACGGTTCATCAGCAGGAGGCCGCCGAACTCGTGGCCGAACAGGATCTCAATACGATCGTGGTCAATCGCCGCTCGCTGGAGGCGACGGTCGAAAGCGCCAAGGCCTCGGTGGCACTTGCAGAGATCGATCTGCAGAATACGCGGGTGACGGCGCCGCAGGATGGCACGCTCGGCGAAGTGACGGGGCGCATTGGCCAATATGTCTCGATCGGCACGCAGATCGGCTCGCTGGTGCCCAATGACGTCTGGGTTGTCGCCAATTTCAAGGAAGGTCAGCTCGATGGCATGGAGGCGGGCCAGAAGGTCGCCTTCACCGTCGATGCTCTCGGCCATCGCCGGTTCACCGGCACGATCGAGCGTTTCGCGCCGGCCACCGGCTCGGAATTTTCGGTCATCAAGTCCGATAACGCCACCGGCAACTTCACCAAGGTGGCACAGCGCATTCCTGTCCGGATCGCCATCGACCCGAACCAGCCGCAGATCGACAAGCTCGTCCCTGGCATGTCGGTTGTTGCAAGCGTCGACCTCGCGCAAGGCAGGGCGGCGTCTTCTGATGGAAAGTAACGGGGCCTGGCTCCGATTTTCCCGAAGAGAGCGGTAATCCGGAAGGAGGCGTACGCCTCGCGCCTGTTCAGCTCCAGAGGCGCGGGGCGTTTCGTTCTAATGGGACCGATATGTGCCGCCGAGCGCTGCGGTCGGGCTTAGCGTTCGGCAATCCAGTTATGCCAGTCGCCGGCGCTGCCGTGAAAGACGTTGAGGTCGATCTTGCCTTCTACGCCCTGCGAGAGGCCGGAGCCGGAATACTGCCAGAATAGCCATTTGCGGCCCGGATAGGTCTTGGTCGGATGGGCTGCCACCGAGCGGAGCCAGAACGGATAGTTCAAAAGCTCGCCCTCGAGATTGTCGCGGTAGAAGTCAGGCGCGGTATAGATGATCGGCCGCTTGCCGTAATAGCGCTCAACCTTGTCGAGGAAGACCTGCATCTTTTCCAGCACGCGGGCGCGGGTCAGCTTGATCTTGCAGGCGGAATCGCCATTCCATTCGACATCGATGACGGGCGGCAGCGCGTCGCGTTCGCGCGGCACATTGCGAATGAACCAGTCGGCCTGTTCGCCCGCCGTACGGCACCAGTAGAAGAAATGGTAGGCACCGTGTTTGATGCCCGCTTCCTTCGCGCCTCGCCAGTTTTTCATGAACATCGGGTCGGTATGGTCGCCGCCGTCCGTCGCCTTGATATAGGCGAAGTTGGCGCCCTGCTGGCGCAGCACGCGCCAGTCGATATCACCCTGCCAGCGCGACACGTCGACACCGTGAACGGCAAGCGCGCGGGGCGATGCGTGGCCGAAATTGATTGGCTTGGCATCGCGGAAACGGTGGCTGTAGATCCGCATGCGGTCGCCCTCGACCGTCGGAAGCGAAGGGCGCATCGAGGGCAGGGCGACGGGCGTGATCCCGCCCGGCTCCGGATGCGGTGCCGAAAGCGAGGCGATCGGTCTGCCGGTCGCATGGGCATGCCGAGAGTGCGGTCCATGGCATTGTCCACCGGGCGGCCCGTCGGGTGCTGGGCGGGGCGTTCCATGGCGCGGTCGACGGCGCCGAAGGCTGGAGATCCGGGGCCTGGGCCCTGCCATGCGAGGACTTCCTGCTCATTCTGGTGGGGGGCACGCGGCGAGGCGCCGGAGGGCGCCCGCGACGACATGCCGACATCCTGTTGCGGCAGGCCGGAAGCCGGCATTGGAGTTGCGATAGGAGCTGCCATCGCCATCTGGCCGGACGTCTGGGGCAGGCCAATTCGGCCCGTCTTGACGGACGCCGGCGGCGTCGGCGTGATGGACGCGGTTTCTATCCCGCCGGACGAGCAACTGGCGGTCGCAAGACCGCAGAGAAGAACGAAAGAGACAGCCGAGACACGCATGACAACCCGTACGCAAGACACAGTCTTCGGCCAATGCGCGCCGACGACGCAAGTTCATGGAAATTGCTAACGGGAGCTTACCGGAAAATACTGAATCCAATCTTTACGCCGCGGATCACCAGAAAATCCGTGAAGTGTTGCAAAGAGGGATCGGAAGCCGAAGGTGGGAGGATCGGCCGGCGAGCAAATTCACCGGCCGACCGTGATTTCGTGCCTATGCGGCGCGACCGCCGTTCCGGTGATTGCCGGTGGCCGCTGCCGATTGGCCGGCAGCAACCCGGAAGCGGGCGAGAAGCTCCGCAAGGCGGCCGCTCTCTTCTGCAAGCCCCATGCCGGCGGCATTCATCTCTTCCACCATGGCGGCATTCTGCTGGGTCATCTGGTCCATGTGATTGACCGAGGTATTGATCTCGGAAAGACCGGAGGACTGTTCGCGCGCCGCGACGGCGATCGATTCTATATGGGCGTTGATCGAGCGCACGAGTTCGGCGATTTCGCGCAGACCGCTGCCGGTCTCGTTGACGAGCACGACGCCTGGTTGACGGCCATCTCGGAATTGCCGATCAGGTGCTTGATTTCCTTTGCCGCATTGGCCGAACGCTGGGCGAGTTCGCGCACTTCCTGGGCCACGACCGCAAAGCCCTTGCCGGCTTCACCGGCGCGAGCAGCCTCGACACCGGCATTCAGCGCCAGAAGATTGGTCTGGAAGGCAATCTCGTCGATCACGCCGATGATCTGGCTGATCTGATGCGAGGCAGTTTCGATCTTACCCATGGCGTCGACGGCGCTTGCGACGATCTCGCCGGATTTGTCGGCCTTCTCGCTCGCATGTCGTACCATTGCGCGGGCTTCGCCGGCGCGCTCGGCCGTCTGGCGCACATTGGTCGTCACCTCTTCGAGAGCCGCGGCCGTCTCTTCCAGCGAGGCCGCCTGCTGTTCGGTGCGCTTGGCAAGCTGGTCGGAGGCGGTCGAGATCTCTTCGCTGCCGCCATTGACGTTGCGGGCAGAACGACTGACGCCTTCCATTGCGGACCGAAGCTGTCGGACCGAAAGGTTGAAATCGTGGCGCAGGGCCTCGAACTGTTCGGAGAAGGTCTCGTCGATTTCGCACAGCATGTCGCCGACGGCGAGACGGCGAAGGCCTCCGGCAAGGCCGGACGTGGCACGTGTCAGGCGCATGTTCGCATCGGCTTCCGCGCGTTCCTGGATCTCGACGCGCTGGATCTCGGCATGCTGGCGCGCACGCTCGGCATCCGCTTCCAGCGCCCGGTTGCGCAGGGCGGCTTCGCGGAAGACTTCGACAGCACGGGAAATATCGCCGATTTCGTCGTTGCGGCCGGTGCCATCCACGGTGATCGCAAGATCACCCTCGGAAAGACGGCGCATGAGGGCGGTCAGGCTGGTGATCGGGTTCGCGATGCGAAAGACGATGGTCAGAATAACGGCGACCGCCAGCGCGAAGGCCAGGATGGCGGCAATGCCGTAGCCAATGATCGCCGTGAGTGCCATGTCTGCTTCCGCGGCGGTGCGCGCCTTCATTTCGGCAAGGGCAGCCGAGGCGATATCTGCGACGGATGCCTGGGCCGGGGTCGCCGGCTTGCGCCAGTCATCGACCGTCATCTCGAATGGCTTGCCAGACTGATAGGCGCGGATGGCAGCGGCGCGCTGATCGGCATAGGGGCCGCCGAAATATGTCTGCTGGGCGGTCTCATAGAGCTTTGTGATACTGTCCGGCATGCCTTCGCCGGCGACGATCAGGCCGATTTCCTGCCAGGCGAGCCTTATCTTCGCATCGCGCACGGCAATATCGGCCAGGTCGCTCGGCGATGCGGGACGGCCGGTGATCAGACCGTTGATAAGGACACTGTTTGCCGTGCCGAGTTCCGTGCGTGCCGTCCAGGCGAGCGAGCGTAGCTGGGTGAAGACCATCATTGCCGGGCCTCGGGCATCAATGGTGCTTTCGACTTTCTGCGCGGCGTCCGAAAGCTGCGATATCAGCCGATCGGCCTGTCCGAGAAGGTTCTGCCCGGCTTGCAGGTCACGATCCTTGACGGCTTGCGCCAGTGCGGCATCGAGCCCTGCGCGGGTGGTTGTCCATGTCGTGTAGGAAGAGGCGATCGGCTCGATCGATCTGGCCAGCGTGTCCGGAGCGAGATCCTTGATGACGGATTGCAACTGCGCCATCGCGGCATCGGCAGAGGTACGGCCATCATTGATGTTCTTGCGTGTGGACGCCATCTCGGACGGTTCGGCCTTCAATGCGCTGGCGATGCCCCCGCGTTCTCCACGCATGCCCAGAAGTGCATCGAACAAGGCGGCATCGAGATCTGCAAGCCTCGCCATCTCGCGGGTGCGGTTGAGCTCTCGCCCATGCTGAACAACAAGCATGGACGTCAGGCCGACGGCGACGACGCTCAAGGCGATGACAGAGGAAATAAGGATATTGCGTATTGAAAGTCTCACCGGACACCCCCCAGGTACGATGTGCGCCCGCAATCGGGCGAAGATCACCGATAGGTAGTCCTTGCCGGATAAATGTCCCTTAAACTGGTAATGTAGAAAACTATGTATGAATACTTCTAGTCGCAGCAGGCTTTGGTTGTGGTCCCATAGAATTTAATGGGATTTCAGAGCGGCGCGCAACCTATGCGAGTTAAGTGGCGCAACTTGACCTTGCCTTGCATGGCCGGCAGCGCTCACGCACTCAGCGGTCCTTTGGGCGCCTTTGTGACGAAGGCCAGGATGACGAGGCCTCCCACGGCGCAGAAGAAAGTCAGCCAGAAGGCATCGATATAGGCGAGTACGGTTGCCTGCGCCTGAAGGTTTTGCGACAGGAGGGACGTCGCCCGGCTTTGCGCCAATGCCTCGCCGGCGCCGGAAACCTTGTGTGAGAGGGCTGCGAGCGTCGTGGTGGAGGCTTGCGATCCCCGCTCGACATTGAGGCCGAGCAGGTAGGACTGCATCTGTTCGCCCTTGCGAATATAGGTCGTCACGAGAGACTGGGCGACCTGAACGGCAAGAAGCCGCATGACCTGGATATAGGCGCCGGTCGCGATCGCATTCTTAGGATTGCCGTTGGCGACAGCCAGCACGACGATCGGCATGAAGGTCAGGATATGGCCTGCCGCCTGAAGCACGAGGATGGTGCGGAAATTGTCGCCGTTCCATTGCGAGGTCAGACCCGTTCCGAGATAGGAGGCGAGCCCGAAGCAGAAGAGCCCGGTCGCCAGGATCAGCCTGCCATCGGTGCGGTGCATCGCCCAGACGCCGATCGGGGTCAACAGAACGAGCGGAATGCAGACCCACTGGATGAGGACAGTGCCGATCTGCTCCGGTCGCAGATGCGCGACCGCCGAGAGATAGTTCGGAACAAGCGCCGTGTTGGAGGCGGCCGCCATGGTGTAGAGAAGTGCCACGGAAAGAATGAGAAGGACATTGCGGGTGCTGATGGCGCGCACATGGGCCCAGGGTGTTTCGACCACCATCTCGTTGATGAAGAAGGCGAGCATTAGCGTCAGTCCACCGATCAGCGTGGCAGTGACGAGGCCGTTCTGGAACCAGTCGAGACGGTTGCCCTGGTCTATGGCGATGAACAGCAGCGTCAGGCCGGCGCCGAAAAGCATCATTCCACCCCAGTCCGCGCGTTCCAGCATGTCGCGGTTGATCTTTTCCGCCGGCGCTCCGAACCATGCCAGAAGTGCCAGAAGCGGCGCCAGAAACACATCCTGCCAATAGAGAAACTGCCAGCCGAAATGCTGGACATAGATATCGACGAGCGCCGTGCCTGCATTGGCGGTGAATGCCGTTCGGAACGCGTAGAGCGCGATCCCGGTAATCCACCATTTCATCGGCAGATTACGCAGGATGATCATCAACGTTGCGGGCACGAAGATGCCGAGCAGCAAGCCATGCACGACATGCAGCAGGATAAGCGCGGTAAAGCCGGTCGTCGTCGGAATGAGGGCGGAAGTCAGGGCATAGAGCAGGGCCGCCGGAACAAGCACCCGGCGGATGCCGAATGTGGCGACAAGCCAGCCGACGGCCGGCGCAATGAGAAGCTGCGGCGCATTGGCAAAGGTGTTGAGCCAGGCGCCCTCATCGAAGCTCAGGCCGAAGGCCGCCCTGAGATCGGTCAGGCCCAGCCCGAACAGGCGGCTGTGGAACGACACCATATAGGGGCCGACGAGAACCGCGGCGACTGCCAGAATGGGGTGATGCGTTTGCCGGCCGATAAAGCGCAGCGGCAGTCGCAGGATCTCGGCCATGGTTCAGCGCCCCGCCGACGCCACCGATACGGAGACGACCGCCGACATGCCGGCCCGCAGATGGGCGAAAGTCTCGGACGGATCGAAGTCGATGCGAACGGGAACGCGCTGGACGACCTTGGTGAAATTGCCCGTCGCATTGTCGGCCGGAAGAAGCGCAAACTGCGATCCGGATGCCGGAGAAAGGCGCGATACCTTACCGTGGAAGGTTTCGCCCGGCAACGAGTCGACAGTAATGGTGACGGGCTGGCCCTCACGCATGCGCGACAGCTGCGTCTCCTTGAAATTCGCCGTCAGATAGACATTCGGCAGGGGCACGATGGAGATGGCGTTCGTGCCGGTGGTCACGTAGTCGCCGACATGCACCTGACGCTCGCTGACGACGCCATCGAAAGGAGCGATGATCGTCGTATAGGAAAGGGCAAGCTCTGCAGACTTGAGGCTTGCCTTTGCGGACTGGACATTGGCGGAAAGCTGCGCGCGCTGGCCGTCTATATATTGCAGCTGCGCCTTGGCCGAGAGAACGGCGGCGTCGGCGGCTCCAAGGCTTGCAACGGTCGTCTGTACCTTGGCTTCCGCTTCGTCCTTGTTCTGCTGGATGCCGGCGCCGCGATCGATCAGCGATGTCTGGCGGGCAGCTTCGGTCTTTGCCAGATCGGCCGTGGCCTTGGCGACCGTCGCCTGTGCTTCAGCCTGCTGGATGGCGGCCTTTTCCAGATTTTCCTGGTTCGTCAGGTTGCCGAGCTGGGCAAGGGCGGAATCGAGCGAGGCCTTTGCCTGATCGCGCTTGGCTTCATAATCGGAAGGATCGATCTGGAGGATAACATCGCCCTTTTTCACGCGGTCGAAGTCGTTGACCTTGATCGAGACGACATTGCCGGCGGCGCGGGCGCTCAGATGGCTGAGATCCGCCCGGATATAGGCGTTGTCGGTCGTCTGTACATCCGCGCCGGCTGTCCATTGGTCGAAGCTCTGCGTGCTGATGCCGACGAGAACACAGACGGCGCCGATCACGACCAGCGGCACGACGAACTTGGCATATTCGCGCGGCGGCCGAGGCGGTGCTGCGGCCTCAGGCGCGGGAACGACGGAGGGCGCATTGGCGGCGGCAGGCTGGGGCGACGTCTTCTGGAGCATGTTCTTTCCTTTTTGGACGCGACTTTAAGCACGATTGTCGATATCACTTCCAATAGGTTTGGAATTCATATTGATCACTCTTGGTGATTAATTGGGGTGAGGTTTAGTGCTGCAGACATCTCGAAATGCCCGCAGGACGATCGAATTGCGGCATCTCCGTTATTTCGTTGCGGTGGCGGAAGAGCTGCATTTCGGCCGCGCAGCCGCCCGGCTCAACATCGTCCAGCCGGCGCTGACGGCGCAGATCAAGGCGCTGGAAGCGATCCTGGGTGTGGAACTGCTTGCCCGCTCGAAGCGGCATGTCGAACTGACCGAAGCTGGCCGGGAGTTCTTGAAGGAGAGCCATTCAGCTATCGCGCAGGTGGAGGCCGCCGTCGATACGGCCGTCGATATCGGGCGCGGCGCTGCCGGCTCGATCCGCATCGGTTACGGCGCCAATGCGGCGATCACCGGCATGATCTCGACCTCCATCCGCCGCTTCAAGGGGGAGTGGCCGGGGGTGAGCCTCAGCCTGAAGGAAATGCCGAGCGGCAGCGTGCAGGATGCGCTGATCGCGGGCGAGGTGGATATTGGTTATGCCGTCGCGACCGATGTTCGCATCAAGGGCGTCAATTCCAAGCGGATCGGCCAATGGCCCTGGATGCTGGCGCTGGCCGATGATCATCTGCTTTCCGGGCAGGACGCCATCAGCGTCGCGCAGATCCTGACGGAAAGCTTTGCAGTCTATGCGGAAGCAGACGGACGCTCCACCACGGTCGGGGTCATGAGTTCGATACCGGATATGCGCCGGGGCCTATCCACCGGACAAGCCATGTAACCGGGCTCATGGCCTATGTCGCTTCAGGCCTCGGCATCTCGTTCGTCCCGGCCTCAATGAGCATCATAAACTTTCCAGGCGTGGTCTTTCGCCCCTTGGTGGAGGCGCTGCCGCCGATGGAGATGCACATACTTTGGCGCAGCGATGCCAGCCCGGCGGCGCGTAACTATGTCGGCTCGCTGGAGGCGAGCTGAGCAGGACGGCGGGGCTTTCGCTTCCGGTTGCACCTATTCCGGTGTGTTGAGCAGATATTGCCGGTTTTCCTTCACCGTCTGCATCACGACATTGGTCGAGGTGCTGGCGACGAAGGGCAGGGTGGAAATCTTTTCTCCCAGCGCGATGCGGTAGCGCCTGATATCCCTGGTTCGAACCTTCAGGAGATAGTCGAAGCGCCCCGCGATCATGTGGCAGCCTTCAATCTCGTTGATTTTCCGGGCGGCTTCGTTGAAGCTCTTCAAGGCCTCTTCGCGCGTGTCGCTCAATTTGACTTCGACGAAAGCGACATGATCGAGGCCGAGTTTTTCGGAACTCAGGATGGCGCGGAAGCTTTCTATATAGCCCTCGTCGATCAGCCGGCGCAGGCGAAGCTGGCACGGCGTTTTCGAAAGTCCGATGCGGCTTGCCAGTTCAGTGATCGAAAGCCGCGCATTGGCCGAGAGTTCCTGGAGTATGCGCGTATCGAACTGGTCCAATTCACTATTCTGATGCTCTTGTGTAGGCATATCTCGCATTTCCGGCTGAAAGATTGGAGAAAGCGTATATGAAAATGACCAATTACAGGCAACGTCAAATTCGGCGCAGTGTTATTCTCTGCCAAACGCCAACGCCCGCCTGAGAGCACCCGCACATGACCACGCCAAGCCCCGCGCACCCTGTCGGTTCGCCCCTGCCTGTCTTTGATGATTTCGCGCCGCCGGTGAGGGCTCAGTCCGAGCTCCGCAAGGCGATTACTGCCGCCTATCGCAGACCCGAGGCAGAGTGCGTGTCGGCGCTTCTCGAGGGTGCGACGCTTTCGGCGCAGGAGCGGGAAGCCATCAGCACGACCGCCAGCCGGTTGATCAAGGCGCTGCGCGCCAAGCACAAGGGCACCGGCGTCGAAGGCCTCGTGCACGAATACTCGCTCTCCAGTCAGGAGGGCGTGGCGCTGATGTGCCTTGCCGAAGCGCTCTTACGTATTCCTGATATGGCGACGCGTGACGCGCTGATCCGCGACAAGATTTCCAATGGCGACTGGAAGTCCCATGTCGGCGGCGGTCGCTCGCTCTTCGTCAATGCTGCGACATGGGGCCTTGTCGTCACCGGCCGTCTCACCAATACCGTCGATGGCCGCAGCCTGTCGGCGGCGTTGACGAGACTGATCGCGCGCTGCGGCGAGCCGGTCATCCGTCGCGGCGTCGATATGGCGATGCGGATGATGGGCGAGCAGTTCGTCACCGGTGAAACGATCGCCGAGGCGCTGAAGCGCGCCAAGCCGCTCGAAGAGCGCGGCTTCCGCTATTCCTACGACATGCTGGGCGAGGCAGCGACCACGGCTGCCGATGCCGAGCGCTATTACAAGGATTACGAGACCGCGATCCATGCGATCGGCAAGGCGTCCGCGGGCCGCGGCATCTACAATGGGCCCGGCATTTCGATCAAGCTGTCTGCGCTTCATCCGCGCTATGCGCGCTCGCAGGCAGCGCGTGTGATGGACGAACTTCTGCCGCGGGTGAAGGCGCTCGCCGTCATTGCCAAGTCCTACGATATCGGTCTCAATATCGATGCCGAGGAGGCCGATCGGCTGGAGCTTTCGCTCGATCTTCTCGATAGCCTCTGCTCCGATCCCGACCTTGCAGGCTGGGAAGGCATGGGTTTCGTGGTGCAGGCCTATGGCAAGCGCTGCCCCTTCGTTCTCGATTTCATCATTGATCTCGCTCGCCGCAACAGCCGCCGCATCATGGTGCGGCTGGTGAAGGGCGCCTATTGGGATGCAGAGATCAAGCGCGCGCAGGTCGAGGGGCTTGAGGATTTTCCGGTCTATACCCGCAAGGTCCATACCGACGTTTCCTACATCGCCTGCGCCCGCAAGCTGCTGGCGGCGACAGATGCCGTCTTCCCGCAGTTTGCCACCCATAACGCCCAGACGCTGGCGACGATCTATCATCTCGCGGCCCCGATTTCAAAGCCGGCAAGTATGAGTTCCAGTGCCTGCACGGCATGGGCGAGCCGCTTTATGACGAGGTGGTCGGCGCCGGCAAGCTCGGCCGTCCGGCACGTATCTATGCGCCCGTCGGCACGCATGAGACACTGCTTGCCTATCTCGTGCGCCGGCTTCTGGAAAACGGTGCGAACTCGTCCTTCGTCAACCGTATCGGCGACAAGAATGTATCGATTGCCGAACTCGTGGCTGATCCGGCCGAAGTGGTTCGCGGCATGGCGGAGGTCGGCGCTCATCACGACCAGATCTCGCTTCCCAAGGATCTCTATGGCGCGCGCCGCAATTCGGATGGCCTCGATCTTGCCAACGAGACGGTTCTGGCCGGTCTTTCGGCAGAGCTGAAGGCATCTGCCGGGCGCGACTGGTCATGCCGGCCGCTGGTGGCGGGTGCTGAAGCGTCCGGCAAGAGCCGGCCGGTTCTCAACCCCGGCGACCGCCGGGACATTGTCGGCACGGTCACGGAAGCATCGGAAGAAGAGGTTGCTGAGGCCATGGCTCTCGCCTCGAGGGCGACGGCGGGCTGGTCCGCACGGCCGGCGGCAGAACGGGCTGCATGCCTCGAACGCGCCGCCGACCTGATGCAGGCGGATATGCCGGCGCTTCTCGGCCTCATCATGCGCGAGGCCGGGAAATCCATGCCGAACGCGATTGCCGAAGTCCGCGAGGCGATCGATTTCCTGCGTTATTACGCCGAACAGGCGCGTCGCACGCTTGGTCCCGGACACCGGCCGCTTGGTCCGGTCGTCTGCATCAGCCCGTGGAATTTTCCGCTCGCCATCTTCATCGGGCAGATTGCTGCGGCGCTGGTTGCCGGCAATCCGGTTCTCGCCAAGCCGGCCGAGGAGACACCGCTGATCGCCGCCCAGGGTATTCGCATTCTGCATCAGGCCGGTATTCCGGTTGACGCTCTCCAGCTCCTGCCGGGAGACGGGCGTGTCGGTGCGGCTCTGGTCGGCGCTGCGGAAACCTGCGGCGTGATGTTTACCGGATCGACGGAGGTCGCGCGGCTCATTCAGGCGCAGCTTGCCTCGCGCCTGCTGCCGAATGGCAAGCCGATCCCGCTGATTGCCGAAACCGGCGGCCAGAATGCCATGATCGTCGACTCTTCCGCTCTTGCCGAACAGGTGGTCTTCGATGTCATCGCTTCAGCCTTCGATAGCGCCGGCCAGCGCTGCTCGGCGCTTCGGGTTCTCTGCCTGCAGGAAGACGTCGCCGATCGCATTCTTGCCATGCTGAAGGGCGCGCTGAAGGAGCTGACGATCGGCCCGACCGACGCGTTGAACATCGATATCGGCCCGGTCATCACCGAGGAGGCCCGTGGCACGATCAACAGCCATGTCGAGGCCATGCGCGGCCGTGGTCGCAAGGTCGAGCAACTGCCGCTGGGTGCAGCGACGGAAAACGGTACATTCGTCGCCCCGACGATCATCGAGATCAAATCCCTGAAGGATCTAGAGCGCGAAGTCTTCGGCCCGGTGCTTCATGTCGTGCGCTACAAGCGTGATGACCTCGAGCGCCTGATCGACGACATCAATGCAACGGGTTACGGCCTGACGTTCGGCCTCCACACCCGCCTTGATGAAACGATCGCGCAGGTGACGGACCTGATCCGGGTCGGCAATATCTATGTCAACCGCAACGTCATCGGTGCTGTGGTCGCGTCCAGCCCTTTGGCGGCCGCGGACTGTCGGGAACCGGTCCCAAGGCGGGCGGGCCGCTCTATCTCGGCCGTCTGGTCGAAACGGCACCGGTGCGCCGCGCCACAGCTCTGTCCACACGGCCCTTCCGCTCACCGATTTCGCCCGCTGGCTCGGCGCGCGCGGCCATAACCGGCTCGCACAGGATGCGCGCGAGACCGGTGCGGTATCGGCACTCGGCCTGATGACCGAACTGCCGGGACCGGTCGGCGAGAAGAACCTCTATGCGCTGCATCCGCGTGGCCGCATCCTGCTCGTGCCGCAAACCGAGGTCGGCCTCTACCGACAGCTGACGGCCGCGCTTGCAACAGGCAACGAGGTTTCCATCGATGCGGCATGCGGGCTACAGGCTTCGCTCGCCAATCTGCCCGCCAGCATAGGCGCAAGGATCTCCTGGACCAAGGATTGGGCAAAGGATGCACCCTTCGCAGGCGCGTTGGTCGAGGCGGAGGGTGAGCGTCTGATCGAGGTGACGAAGGCGATCGCAGCCCTGCCGGGCCCGCTCGTTCTGGTTCAGGCGGCATCGGTGGCGCAGGTGGCCCATGATGCCGAGGCCTATTGCCTCAACTGGCTGCTGGAGGAAGTCTCCACATCGATCAATACAACGGCAGCCGGCGGCAATGCCAGCCTGATGGCAATCGGCTGAACCGCCGCTTGTCCATCGAAATACAAAGCGAAGAAGGCCGGCGCATGGACATGGTGGCCGGCTTTGCCCTTTTCAGAGCGGTCTGCCGGGCAATTCGTCTGCCGGCACGGATGGCCATTGCCGGTAAATGTCGATCACATGCGTGCTTGCATCGCGCAGGTGTTCATGTAGTTCGCTGCGAATGAGCGCGACGTCCCGTTTGCGTAGCGCCGTGATGATCACGTCATGCGTGGCGGCGATATCGACGGGATCGTCATAGATCCGTCCGACGAGGGCGATGCCTGAGCGCAGTTCGGTGGCGATCTGGTCGAAGAGCCTGAGGATGCGGGAATTGCCGCCGACGGCGCAGAGCATCCGGTGGAAGGCGTAGTCCTCCACCACCTGCTCCTGTGTGCGGCCTTCGGCGCCAAGCGTTTTCAACAGCTCAACCTGGGCTTCCAGCTGCTTGAGATCCTGCTCCGTCATCTTCTCCACCAGCGCCTGGGCGTTGTGGGTCTCGAGACATTCGCGCAGATCGTAGATCTCGGCCAGTTCGTCGGCATTGTAGCTGCGAACGAAAAAGCCTCGCCGTGGATGGGAGACGATCAGGCCCTGGCTTTCGAGAAGCCGCAGCGCCTCGCGCACAGGGGCGCGCGACGTGCCCATCTGCTCGGCAATGCGGGCCTCCGTCACATGTTCACCGGGCCGCAGCAGGCCGTCGCCAATGGCCTGCAAGACCTGATCGGCAATGCGGTTCGGAAGATCGACTTGTTCGAGCAGCTTAAACATAGGGTGGTCCTTTGCAGTGCGCCCGGATGCGCAGCGCCATTCCATTCGGGTTCAATCTTAATATGGCCGGCCCGCATTTTAAACGTCGATTGTAGAAAATTAAATCGCCTTATGTCGATTGTCGACGATTGACAGTCGGAGCCTCGCCGGTATCATGCCCTCAATTCCACGGCCCGCACCGATCGCGGGACCTGAAAAATAATTGGGGAACAGAGTTGATGATACCGAACGGAACAGCCGCAGAGGCTGCTCTGGGCGCGGCTCATTATGTCTTTGCCGGGTTCAGTTCATTCACGCGGATTTTGGCGGGCGACCAGCGCCCTGCCAGTGGCGCGCGTGGCGCGGCGGCATCTGCCAATCTGGCGGGCCGAAGCGGGTGGCCGCTGTGAGCATTCAGGAGCCGATCGAAGTCGTAGCGCTCTCGAGGGTATTCGATCTGCCACGCCTCTTCGAGACGGAAGGGGTGCCGGTGCGTATCCTGCGGCCATCCGAAGTCGTGGATCCCGCGCTGATTGAGGCGGCGGTTGCGTGGTTGCCGGAAGATGGCGCGTTTGATGCCTATCCGAACCTGCGCATGGTCTCGTCGATTGCCGCCGGTGTCGATAGCATTCTGTCTTGCCCGTCGCTGCGGCCACAAATCGTCGTCACCCGTATTCGCGACAGCCGGCAGGCGGACCTGATGGCCGGTTTTGCCGCCTGGCAGGTGGTCTGGCATCACCGCCGGATGGGTGATTACCTCGCCAACCAGAGCCGCCGGCTCTGGGAGCGCAGCTTTCGGCCGGCAGCGCCCGAAACGGTCAAGGTCGGTGTGCTCGGTTACGGTCTCATGGGAAGACGCTGCGCCGAGGCGATCGCTGCGATGGGGTTTCGCGTCGTCGTCGCCCGCAATTCGGCCGTCGCGGCGGATGAAACCGTGCCTGCCGGCATCGAGATCATTTCCGGACGTGAAGCCGTTTCCATTGTTGCCGGCCAGGCCGACATTCTCGTCAACGTCCTGCCATTGACCGAGACGACGCGGGATCTGCTGAACCGGGATTTCTTCCGTCTCATGCCGAAGGGTGCTGTCCTGATCCAGATGGGTCGCGGCGAGCACATGATCGAGGCGGACCTTCTGGAGGCGCTCGACAGCGGACATTTAAGTGGCGCCAGCGTCGATGTGTTCCGGCAGGAGCCGCCGCCGGAAGATCATCCTTTCTGGCTGCATCCCCGCATCGTTGTCACGCCGCATAAGGCATCAGACACAACGCCGGCCGAAGTGATGCGCCAGATCGCCGAAAATTTCATCGCCTTGCGGGAGGGCCGGGTGCCGCCCGGCATCGTTGATCGAACCGCGGGGTACTGATCACCTCCCGGCAAAACATATCGCCTGACACACCGACTGTATGGAGAATGCCAGCATGACCATGCCAACTCGGCTACTGACGAACGGAAAGATCTGGTGCGGCCTGAAAGAAGGTTTCGCCGAAGCAGTCGCCATCTCGGGCGACAGGATATTGGCGACGGGCACGGCGTCCGAAATGTCGGCGCTTGTGGGGCCGGAGACCGATATTATCGATCTCGACGGCAAGCTGGCCGTTCCGGGTCTCAACGACGCCCATATGCATCTCCATCATTACGGCACGAGCCTCGTGCAGCTGAACCTCACGCCGGAATCGGGCGTGAGAAGCGTGCAAGCCATCGTCGATCTGGTGAAGGGCGCGGTTGCCAAGGCAAGCCCCGGCCAGTGGATCCTCGGGCGCGGCTATGACCACGACAAGCTTGCCGAGCTTCGCCATCCGACGGCGGCCGAACTGGATGCGGTGTCGCCGGACAATCCGGTTTTCCTCACCCGCACCTGCGGTCATACGACGATTACCAATTCACTGGCGCTGAAGGCAGGCGGCATTGGCGACGACACGCCCGATCCGTTCGGCGGCAAGATCGGCCGCACCGACGGCAAGCCGAATGGTCTTCTGTTCGAAAATGCCCGCGATCCGGTGCGTGCGGTCATCCCGCCCGCCACCGAGGCCGAGCTGGTCAACGCCATCGAAATGGGCGGCCGCAAGCTTCTGACCTACGGCATTACCTCAGTCATGGAGGCCGCGATCGGCATCAATGGCGGCGAGGTGGAACTCGATGCTACCTGACTGCGCGTGCGGCAGATCGCATTCCGCTGCGCGTCACCGGGACGCTGATGGGGGATCTGGAGCGCAATATCCTCGGTTACGCCCAGTCCAAGGGGCTGGTGACGGGCGTCGGTGACGATATGTTCCGTATCGGTCCGGTGAAGTTCTTCACCGATGGTTCGGCCGGCGCCGGTACCGCGTGGTTCTCTATTCCCTACGAGAACGATGCCAGCAATTACGGCGTTCGTTGCCTGACACAGGAGCAGACGGATGAGCTGACGCTGGCCGCGCATCGCGCCGGCTACCAGATCGCCCCGCATGCCATTGGCGATGCGGCTATCT
The DNA here is from genome assembly GCA_902167985.1 of Shinella sp. UYSO24. Taxonomy (GTDB): domain Bacteria; phylum Pseudomonadota; class Alphaproteobacteria; order Rhizobiales; family Rhizobiaceae; genus Neorhizobium. The sequence goes on along the minus strand of CABHNZ010000003.1, from coordinate 143,000 downwards.
CCATGGTGCTCAACGCCTATGAAAAGGCCTATGCGGAACTGCCGGACCCCGACCGGCGCCACCGGATCGAGCATTGCGGCTGGCATGTGCCGGAAGACCTCGCCCGCATGAAGGCGATGAAGGTCATTCCCGCCGGGCAGCCGACTTTCCTCTACTATTTCGGTGAGGGCTATTACACGATCTTCGGAAGCGAGCGGCCGCAGCATTGCTATCCGTTCAAGACCTGGCTCGAAGAGGGCCTGCATCCTTCGGCTTCCACCGATTGCCCGGTCACGTCGCCGGATCCGATGCCCTGCCTCTATGCCATGGTGGCGCGCAAGTCCGACACGGGCAAGCCGCTTGGCACGCCGCAGGCGCTGAGCGTCGCCGAGGCACTGCATCTCTACACCTATGAGGCCGCATACGGCGTGCATGACGAGGAGCGCAAGGGCCGCCTGATCCCCGGCCAGCTTGCCGATATCGCCGTCTTCGACACGGATTTCTTCTCGGTCGAACCCGAAGCCTTCCTCACCGCCAAATGCCTGATCACCGTTCTGGGCGGGGAAGTCGTCTATCGGGCGGACATGGCCTGAAGTGTCTTTCAGCTCTGCCGCTTTGACCTTGCGGTGCCCGCAGAGGGCGCCGCTCACTGCATCGCAAAAACGATAAACGGGAATTTTGCCATGACCTTCAAGCCAGCCGAATTTCGTGCCGTCGCAAACGGGAGGGCCGCAGTATGAGCACTGTTGCGGATATTCTGTTGACGGGCGGCAAGATCTGGCTTGGCCAGAAAGAGGGCTTTGCCGAGGCGCTGGCAATCAAGGGCGAGACGATCCTTGCCTCCGGCACGGCTTCCGAGATGGCGGCGCTTGCCGGCCCTTCGACGGAGGTCATCGATCTCGCCGGCAGGCTGGCAACGCCCGGTCTTTATGATGTTCATACGCATCTCGCCCATTTCGGTCTGGGATTGAAGAACCTCGACCTCAACCCGCGCAAGATCACAAGCGTCACGGCTCTGCTCGATGAAGTGGCGGAGGCGGTCAAGACGCGGCGCCCGGCGAGTGGGTGATCGGCCGCGGCTACGACCATTCCAAGCTTTCCGAAAACCGCCATCCGACGGCGAAGGAACTGGACGCGATTGCGCCGGATAATCCGGTCTATGTGGTGCGGGCCTGCGGCCATGTCGGCGTGGCCAATTCCTACGCCCTGAAGCTTGCGGGCATCACCTATGAGACGCCTGATCCGGATGGCGGCGCGATCGGCCGCGCCGATGGCGCGTTGACCGGGTTGCTGGCTGAAACGCCCGTGCGCCGGTTGCCGGCAAGCAGCCGGTGCCCGATCTCGATGACTATATCGAGGCGATCGAGGCTGGCGGCAAGCGGATGCTGAGCTACGGCATTACCTCGACCATGGATGCGGCCGTCGGCATGAGCAATGGCTGGACGGAGTTTGCCGCCTATGAGGCGGCGAAAGCGACCGGCCGCCTGCCGGTGCGCGTCTCCATGTGCCTGATCGGCGACAAGGAGCGCAACATTCTCGAAGAGGCGACCGAGAAGGGCTATGTCGCCGGTTCGGGCGACGACATGCTGCGCGTGCGGCAGGTCAAGATCTTCATCGACGGCAGTATCGGCGGCAAGACGGCGGCGATGAAGACGCCCTATGAAGGTGCCGAAGACAATCACGGCCTCTTCTGCCTGACGCAGGACGAAACCGATGCGCTGGTGAAGCGCGCGCATGATCTCGGCTATCAGATGGCTGTCCATGCGATCGGCGATGCCGCGATCGAACGCATCCTCAATGCGTTCCGTGCAGCGCAGGAAGCCAATCCGGCGCCCGATCGCCGCCACCGTATCGAACATTGCGGCTGGCTCTCGCATGAGCAGATCGCGACCATGGTGGAACTCGGCGCTCTGCCCGCACCGCAGCCGGATTTCATCTATTATTTCGGCGATCAGTATGTCGAAGTGCGCGGCAAGGAAGCCTCCGACTTCGCCTATCCGATGCGCACATGGATCGACGCGGGCTTGCGGCCATCGGCGTCGACCGATTGCCCGGTGACGCCGCTCAATCCGTTTGCCGGTCTCTATGCGATGGTGACGCGCACCACCGACAGGGGCACCGTTCTCGGTGCCGATCAGGCGCTGACGATGGAAGAGGCGCTTAACGCCTATACGCTGGAATCCGCCTATGCCAGCCATGAGGAAGAGATCAAGGGCAGGCTGGTGCCCGGCCAGCTCGCCGATATCGCCGTCTTTTCGCAGGATCTGTTCGAGATCGCGCCTTCGGCAATTCTCGACACGACCTGCGAGATGACGCTTCTCGGCGGCAAGGTGGTCTTTCAGAAATAGGAGGTCCGGGCATGCTCTCAGTGATCCTGCGCCGGCTCGGCCTCTCCATCCCCGTTCTGATCGGGGTGCTGATCTTCGGCTTTCTCCTCTTGCAGATGGTGCCGGGCGATCCGGCGCTGGTGCTTGCCGGCCCGACGGCGCCGCCTGACGTGGTCGAGGCCATCCGCAAATCCATGGGGCTCGACAAGCCGCTGATCGTGCAGTTCTGGATCTATTTCGAGCGGGTTCTGTCCGGCGATCTCGGCCGCTCGATGATCTCCAACAAGCCCGTGCTGGAAGAACTCGGCTCGGCGATGGGCCCGACGATCGAGCTGATGCTTGCCTGCCTGATCTGGTCCATCCCGCTTGGGATCGGCATGGGAACGGTTGCCGCCCGCCATCGCGGTACGCTGATCGATCGTATCGTCATGTCGTTTTCGGTCGCCGGCGTCTCGCTGCCGATCTTCTTCATCTGCCTCGTGCTGATCCAGTTCTTCGGCATCACGCTGCGGCTATTTCCCTTTGTCGGTCGCGGCGGGCCGCTTTGGACGCTGGAGGGCCTGCAGCATATCTTTCTGCCGGCACTCTCGCTCGGCCTCGTCTTCATCGGCCCCGTCGCGCGCATGACGCGGTCTTCCGTGCTTGAGGTTCTAAGCCAGGACTATGTGCGCACCGCCCGTGCCAAGGGGCTGACCGAAGGCATGGTGGTCATGCGCCATGCGCTGCGCAATGCGCTGATCCCGGTCGTTACGCTGGTCGGTTTGCAGGCGGGTTATCTTCTGGGCGGCGCGTCGTGACGGAATCGATCTTCTCCTGGCCGGGTCTCGGCCGGCTTGCGGTCGGCGGCATTCTCTCCAGCGATTTCCCGATTGCGCAGGGCTGTATTCTGGCCATGGCACTGACCTTCATCGCGATCAACCTGATCGTCGACCTCCTCTATTCGGTTCTCGACCCGAGGGTGAAATGATGAGCGCTGTCACGACAGGACTGACCACGGCCGACACCCAGAAAGCGGCGGATGATTTTGAGCGGCTTGCCTGGTGGAAGCGCCTGCTGCGCGATCCGGCGGCCTTCATCGCCATCACCGTTCTTGCGATCATCGCGCTTGCGGCCATTCTGGCGCCGCTGCTTGCCCCGCATGATCCCTATGCCAGCAGCCGCAAGATCATGCTGCCGCCTTTCTGGGCGGCGCGCGGTGACGTGACCTATCTTCTCGGGACTGATCCGCAGGGTCGCGATATCCTGAGCCGCCTTCTCTATGGCACGCGGTTGACGCTTCTGATCGGCCTCGTATCGGTTGCAATCGGCGGCGTGCTCGGCTCTTTTCTCGGGCTTCTCGCTGCCTTTTACCGCACGCTCGATCCCTGGATCATGCGTCTCTCGGACATTCTCCTGTCTTTGCCTGCCATTCTTCTGGGCCTGGCGCTGGTGGCGGTAATGGGGCAGGGGATCACGCCGATCGTGCTGGCGCTGGTGATCTCGACCATTCCGGATTGCGCCCGCGTGGCGCGTGGCATTGCGGTTGGCGTGATGAACCAGGAGTTCATCATCGCCGGCAAGGCGCTCGGCATCCGCGACCACAATCTCTTCACCCGCTATCTGCTGCGCAACTGCATCTCCTCGGTGATGATCTTCCTCAGCCTGCGCTTCAGCCAGCTGATCCTGACCGCAGCCTCCCTGTCCTTCCTCGGCCTCGGTGCCCGCCCGCCGGTTGCCGAACTCGGCATGATGGCGGCGCAGGGCAGGGACTTCTTCCTCTTTGCCCCGCATATCGCGGTCATTCCTTCCGTCCTCATCCTCATCATCGTGCTCGCAGCCAACGTCACGGGCGATGCCCTGCGCGATGTGCTCGATCCGCGCCTGCAAACCTGACCGATCCTGAAATGTCGGCCTCTCCGGCGGCATAAGATGCCGCGGCGGGCCGGTTGCCAATTACTCAAGCCATTAGCAACACGGAGCATTGCCATGATTTTCAGACAATCTTCATCCTTGGCTTCACGCCTCGTGACTGCGGCCCTTGCGGCTGCGGTCACGGTCCTGTCGGGCAGTTTTGCCATGGCTGAGGGCGTCAATCTCTCGCGCCGCATCGACAGCAACAATTACGACCCGCAGAAATCCACTGCGACGGCGGCCGCGGAAGTTCTCTTCATGCTGGGTGATACGCTCGTCTCGCTCGATTACGATATGACGACGCTGCATCCGGCATTGCCAAGAGCTGGGATGTTTCGGCCGATGGCCTCACCTACACGTTCCACCTGCGCGACGACGTGAAATTCTGCGATGGCCGCGCGATGACGGCGGATGACGTGGTCTATACCTTCAAGCGCTGGATCGATCCGGCGACGAAATCTCCCGTCGCCTGGCGCGCCGGTGAAGTGGACAGCATTACCGCAACCGACAAGGACACGGTCGTTTACAAGCTGAAGAAGCCGTTTTCCGAGCTGCTCTACCAGCTGACCCAGAGCTTTGCGATCGTCATCGACAAGAACACGGTCGAGAAGCTGGGCGACAATTTCGGCGTGACCGGCTTTAACGGTACCGGCCCGTTCTGCTGGGGCGAGTGGCGGCCACGTGACAAGATGGTGCTGAACCGCAACCCCGCCTACACATGGGGACCGGAGATCTATGCCAATCGCGGACCGGCCAAGGTCGATTCCGTCACATGGTCGATCATCGGTGAGGAAAACACCCTGACGGCCGCCCTGATGACGGGCCAGACGGATGCGTCCAACTACGTGCCGCCGATCGCCCTGCAGCAATTCGCCAGCATGCCGGGCTTCCTCACGAATACGTCGAAATCCGCCCGCTACACCTATTTCATGGGCTTCAAGCTCGACAAGCCGACGGTAAAGGATCTCGCCGTGCGTCAGGCGATCAACTACGCGGTCGATCGCGCAGCGCTGGTTCAGGACCAGATGTATGGCACCGTACAGCCCGCCTACAGCTACATTACCGAGGACACGCTCGACTGGGACAAGAATGTCGACAAGGTGCTGATCAAGGATTTCGATCCGGAAAAGGCCAAGGCCCTGCTCGATCAGGATGGCTGGAAGGTCGGCTCCGATGGCATTCGCGAGAAGAACGGCGTCAAGCTTGCGCCTGTTCTCTATAGCTTCAACGGCGCCTGGACGAATATCGACCAGGACATCCAGGCAGAGCTTCTGAAGGTTGGCATCAACCTGCAGATCCAGGTCTTTGATGCGACCGTCGCCTGGGGCAAGCTCGCGACGCAGGAATTCGACATGTTCACCATGGGCTACCCGTATTTCTCCGCGGGTGACGCGATGAACCTCTATTTCCGCTCGAGCAACACGCCGGCACCGAACCGCACCAACTGGAAGGATCCGGAGACGGATCAGCTGCTCGCGGCCGGTTCCGCTGCCACGACCGATGCCGAACGCGCCAAGGATTTCGGCAAGGTTCTCTACAAGGTTCATCAGGCTGTGAACTGGCTGCCGCTCTATCACGCTCCGATCATCATCGTGCAGTCGGACAAGCTGAAGCCGATGAAGGCGCATCCGATCTACGGCGCCGCCTTCTACAAGGGGCTTGATCTCGAATTCGTCAAGTAAGCGGAGAGGGGCCGGCTGCTCGTACCGGCCCGTCACCTCCGCCTGCTCAGGAATCCGCTGCCCCGACATCAGGGGGCAGCGGCAACTCAAAAGAATTGGCCCTGCAAGGGACGGGGCCTGTCACAAGAAAGGCTGACACCCATGGATTTTCTACCCAACTCGATCGAAGCGCGCGATATCCGCGCCCAGATGCCGGCTGCGGCCGACTTCAGGAAGCATGAGGAAAACGGATCGCTCGTCATCGAACGCGGCGACGGCATCTACGTCTACGACAATAACGGCAAGCGCTATATCGAAGGTCTTGCCGGCCTCTGGTCGGTGGCCGTCGGCTTCGGCGAGGAGCGGCTGGCGCGCGTTGCCTACGAGCAGATGGCGAAGCTGCCCTATTACCACATCTTCAACTACAAGACCCATGGCCCATCCGTCGATCTGGCGGAAAAGGTCCTGTCGATGATGCCGTTCCCGATGTCGAAAGTGCATTTCGCCTCTTCCGGTTCCGAGGCCAACGATCTCGTCGCCAAGATGGTCTGGTACCGCTCCAACGCGCTGGAAAAGCCGGAAAAGAAGAAGATCATCGGCCGCATCAAGGGCTATCACGGGGTGACGATCGCAGCCGGCTCGATCACCGGCATTCCGCGCAACCACGAAGCCTTCGACCTGCCGCTCGACCGCATGGTCCACACCTCCTGCCCGTCCTATGCGCATTTTGCCCTTGAGGGCGAAAGCGAAGCGGATTTCACCGCCCGCATGCTGAAGGATCTGGAAGATCTCATCCTCAAGGAAGGCCCGGAAACGGTTGCCGCCTTCTGGGGCGAGCCGGTCATGGGCGCAGGCGGCGTGCTGATGCCGCCGGATGGCTATTGGGCCGGTGTTCAGGCGATCCTGAAGAAATACGAGATCCTGCTGGTCGTCGATGAAGTCATCTGCGGCTTCGGCCGTACCGGCAATATGTTCGCCTGCGAGACATTCGGCATCACGCCGGATGTTCTGGTTCTTTCGAAACAGATCTCCTCGTCCTACCTGCCGCTCTCGGCCATCGTCATGAATGACGGCTTCTACCAGCCGATCGCCGACCAGTCGCACAAGATCGGCTCCTTCGGTCATGGCTTCACGGCCTCGGGCCATCCGGTCGTCACGGCTGTTGCGCTCGAAAACCTGAAGATCATCGAGGAACGTGATCTCGTCGGCAATGCCGCCCGCATGTCGCCTGCTTTCCTCAAGGGTCTGGAAGAGCTTGCAACGCACCCGCTCGCATCGTCCTCCCGCGGCGTCGGCCTGATCGGCGCGCTCGAACTGAAGCCCTGGGACAAGCCGGGCATTGGTGCAACGGCGGCGGCGGAAAAGATGCAGGACATGGGCCTCATCATCCGCGGCATCGGCGATGCCATCTGCTTCTGCCCGCCGCTCATCATCACCGAAGAGCAGATCACCGAGATGTTTGCGATCGCCAGGAAGGCGCTCGACGCCGTCGCGGCAGAGCAAGGCTGAACGGGGCTGATGCCTGCCTGAGCCTGCAAAACCTGCTCCGCGTCTTTTGACGCGGAGCTCTCTCCGTCACATCAAAAGAGGTCGAAGAATGGTCAGGAAGGTCATCCGCGCAGGTCACGTCATCGCATTTCAGCATGGCGGCCACAGGCACCTCAAGGATGGCACGATCGTTATCGAAGACGACCGGATCATCCATGTCGGCGGCGGAACATTCGAAGGCGAGGCCGACGAGGTGATCGATGCGACGGACAAGATCGTCACGCCCGGCTTCATCAACACCCACACACATATCAGCGAGTCCTATCTCGACCGCTCCTTCGTCGAGGATCGCGGTCCGCGCAATTTCTACCTCTCAGGCCTCTTCGAGTTTCTGACCGCCCGCAACGGCGCAATCACCGAAGAAGCCCGGCAGGCCTCGATTTCCGCCTCCATGCCGGAACTCATCCGCACCGGCACGACGACGGTGGTGGAAATGGGATTGAGCGGCCGCTTCGTGGCGGATCAGGCCGAAAAGGCGGGGCTGCGCGCCTATATCGGCGAATTCTACCGCTCCGGTCGCTGGTATACGGCAGACGGCAAAAGCGTCTCCTACGAATGGTGGGAGGATGACGGTGCGGCTGATGCAGAAGGCGGTCGATTTCATCGGAGAAATCGATGGCCGGGCCAATGGCCGCATCAAGGGCTTTCTGACCCCCGCACAGGTCGATACCTGCTCCGAAACGCTGCTGCGCCGGTCGCGCGCGGTGGCCAACGAGATGAAGGTGCCAGTGGCGCTGCATGCCTCGCAGTCGGTGCCGGAATTTCAGGAAATGGTTCGTCGCAACGGCTGCTCGCCGATCGAATGGCTCGATAAGATCGGCTTTCTCGGCGATGACGTCCTGCTCGGCCACGCCATCATGCCCGGCGGTTCGAGCTGGGTGAACTACCATGCCGACGACCTCGATATTCTCGCCAATACCGGTACCAACGTGGCCCATGCCGTCTGGGTCTTTGCCCGCCGCGGCATCGCGATGGAGAGCTATTCGAAATATCTGGCGCGCGGCATCAACATGACGCTGGCGACGGACACCTGCCCGCAGAGCATGATCGAAGCGCTGCGCTGGACGGCCGTCATCGCCAAGATCATGGATCGGCGTTCGGAAGTGGCAACCGCGGCCGACGTCTTCAACTCGGCAACGCTTGCAGGCGCGAAATCGCTCGGCCGCGATGACCTCGGGCGGATCTCGCCCGGCGCCAAGGCCGACCTGCTGTTCTGGGAGGGCGCAAGCCTGTTCATGACGCCGATGCGCGATCCGATCCGCAACATCGTCTATTCGGCGCAAACGGAAGATCTCAATGCCTCGATGGTGGACGGCAATTTCATCATGAAGGATCGCGTCGTGCCGGGCTTCGATCCCAAGGCGCTCACGGCCGATCTGCAGAAGGGCGCAGAACATATGTGGGCCAACATGCATCATCAGGACTGGGCGCATCGCGATATCAATGCGCTGTCACCGCAATCCTACCCGGAATATAGGCCCTGAGGTCGCATCAGCCGCGCTCGCGCGCCGCCTCCCGCAGCAACCATTGCCGGAAGGCGGCGGCACTCTTGTTCGGCCCGTCCTTTTCCGGCTGAACGATCCAGAACGCTTCCCCGGAGCGCACCGGAGGCCCAAATGGTGTGATGAGCTGACCGCTCTCCAGCTCACGTTTCACCGCATGCCTTCCGACAACCGCTATGCCGACGCCGGCCAGCACCGCCTGGATCAGCAGAGCAGTCGAGGGGAAACGAACGCCCTGGATCGGCCCGCTGTAATCGAGCTTGGAGGTGCGCAGCCAATGCAGCCAGAGGCTCGGTCGGCTGGCATTCTGCAGCGTCGGATAGCGGCAGAAATCCAGCGGCTTGCAGGGGCGGTCGGCGGGCACGAGTTTTGGCGAGGCGATCACCACGAGCTCCTCGTCGAAAAGCGCCGTACTATGGGCATTGGCCCATGTGCCGAAGCCGCGCACGATGCCGATATCGATACGGTCGCTTTCGAAATCGATCGTGTTGCCGATGGTCACGAGTTCGATCGGGATTTCCGGGCAGGCCTCGAGAAAGGTGCTGAGCCGGGGCGTGAGCCAGTGGGTGGTGATGGCGGCCGACGCACCGATCATCAGGGAAGCATCGGCAGCGCGACCGCGAACCGCGTCGATCGACACTTCCTCGATGCGGTTGAGGCATTGGGCGACATCCTGGAAATATCGGTTGCCGACGCTGTTCAGCGTCAGGCGCGAGCCCACTCTCTCGAAAAGGCGCACACCGAGAAAGGTCTCGAGGTTCTGCACCTGACGGCTGACCCCACTTTGGGTCATGCCGAGTTCTTCTCCCGCCTTGGTGAAACTGCGGTGGCGGGCAGCCGCTTCAAAGGCATGCAGGGCCGAAAGCGAAGGGAGAAAACGGCGCATCGCGCCTCCGGCGTTAGAGGGTCTCTCATGACGATTACTCATGACAGCCTGACTTTTCAAGTTTTGCCTTTTGGATGTCGCAAGTTCATAAATTAAGCAGTCTGTGGTGATGCGCGCGCAATGACCACAAGGATGCAAGGGGCTGTAGGCGTTTGCGCCGTCGCAAGACGCGTTCGCCAAGACAAGAAAAGGGGAACGGAATGATTACAAGACGCAAATTCGGCAAGCTCGTCGGCATCGGCGCACTCGGCGTTTCCGCCGGCGCAATGACCTCAACTCATGCGAGTGCGGCAAGCTCGCTGGAGCGCATCAAGGCCTCCGGCACGCTGCGCATCGGTGGCGTGGCCGACGGCGCGCCCTATTACCAGAAGGGTCTCGCGGACGGCGCCTGGAAGGGCTTCTACATCGATATCTGCCAGAAGCTTGCCGATGACCTCGGCCTGAAGATGGCAATCACCGAGACCACCTGGGGCAATTCCGTTCTCGACCTGCAGTCGGACAAGATCGACGTCTTCTTCGGCCTCAACCCGACGCCGGAGCGCCAGAAGGTTGTCGATTTCTCCGGCCCGGTCTTCAAGAACTCGTTCACGATGATCGCCCGCAAGGGCATTGAAGCCAAGACCTGGGAAGATTTCAACAAGCCGGAAATACGCATCGCCGTCGATGCAGGCTCGTCCCACGATTCGGCAATCACCCGTAACGCCCCGAAGGCAACCGTTACCCGCCTGAAGACGGCAAGTGATGCAACGGCCGCACTTCAGTCCGGCCGCGCCGATGCACAGTGCCTCGTCATGGTTCTGGCTCTGACGCTGCGCTCGAAGAACCCGTCGATCGGCAATCTGATCGTTCCGACGCCGGCCGACTTCACCACTTCGAATGCCGGTTTCCGCCGCGAGGAAGACCAGTCCTGGCGCGAATTCGTCGACAGCTGGATCACCAAGCATCGCGATAACGGCTTCATCAAGCAGGCGATCGTCAAGAACATGGCTCTCGTCGGCGTCAAGGAAAGCGATTTCCCGCCGGGCTTCGAGATCTGAGCCCTTTGCTGCGGGGCCGTCAGGCCCCGCATTCTACTATTCAAGACGTTGAGCGCTGACACATGTACACTTGGGACTTCTCCATCATCTACGAATATCGATGGGTATTCCTGAATGGCCTCGGCATCACCGTTGCGCTGACGGCAGCGATCATCGTCGGCGGGCTTGCTGTCGGGATGACGGCGGCCATCTGCCTTCTGTCCCCCTTTCGTCTGCTGCGCGCCTTCTCGCTCTGTTTCATCGAAGTCTTCCGCTGCACGCCGATCCTCGTCCAGCTCATATGGTTCTACTATGCGCTGCCGATCGTTTCAGGGATCGATCTGACGCCGGTGACAGCCTCGCTGATCGCGCTGTCATGCTATGGTGGCTCGTTCTACGCCGAGATCATCCGCGGCGGCATCGTCTCGCTCGATCCGGGGCAGACCGAAGCCGCTCAGGCGCTCGGCATGCGTCCGTCTCTCGTCATGCGCCGTATCGTTCTGCCGCAGGCGCTGCGCCGCATGCTGCCGGCGCTGATGAACCAGTCGATCCTGCAGTTCAAGAACACTTCGCTGGTCTCGGTCGTCGCCGTGCCGGATCTCGTCTATCAGGGCCAGATGGTGGCGCATGACAGCTATCGTCCGCTCGAAACCTATACTGCCGTCGCGGTCGGCTATTTCGTCATTCTCTTCCCGCTGACGCTGTTTGTTCGCTACCGGGAACGCAAGTCCAAGGAGGCGCGCTGATGTCGAATGCGCCGATGATCGAAATCACCGCCCTTCGCAAGAGCTTCGGCCCGTTGGACGTGCTGAAGGACATCAATCTCAAGGTTGATACGGGTGGCGTCGTTGCCCTGCTCGGGCCGTCGGGATCGGGCAAATCCACGCTTCTGCGCTGCGTCAATCTTCTGGTCGTGCCGGATGACGGTGCGATCCGGGTCGGTTCGACGTCGTTTTCATTCGGCAAGACGGTCGCGCCGCCGCGGGCGAAGGTTCTGGCGGATTTCCGTGCCGGCACCGGCATGGTGTTTCAGAATTTCAATCTCTTCCCGCATATGAGCGTGCTGGAAAACGTCATGGAGGCGCCGGTTCACGTTCGCAGGCTGCCGAAGGCCGTCGCGCGTGATCTTGCCATGGCCCAGCTGGCCAAGGTCGGCCTTGCCGATCGCGCCAACCAGCGCCCGGACACGCTATCGGGCGGCCAGAAGCAGCGCGTCGCGATTGCCCGCGCGCTGGCCATGGAACCGCGCGTGATGCTGTTCGACGAGGCGACATCGGCGCTCGATCCGGAACTGGTCGGCGAAGTGCTGCAGACCATCCAGCAGCTTGCAGCCGACGGCATGACCATGCTGATCGTCACGCACGAGATCGCCTTTGCCCGCGAAGTCGCGGATCGGGTCGTCTTCATGCGCGATGGCTATGTCATCGAGGAAGGCCCGCCGGCACAGGTCATCGACAATCCGCAGATGGAAGCCACGCGCACCTTCCTCAGCCATTTTCACAAAGGCAAGGCGACCGGCTGAAAAACCGCCGGCGCCAGAAGCAGCAGTCCCAGGAGACGAAAGACATGGATCGCATAGAGAGGCTTCGCCTCTTTCTGATCGAAAGCCCGATCAAGATGGCCCGCCTTCAGGCGTCGGCAACGTCAAGGGCACGGTCAAGCGCGTGCTGGTGGAACTGACCTCGACCTCCGGCATTGTCGGCTGGGGTGAGGCAGCACCCTGGGAAGTCTTTACGGGGACGGCAGAGGCAGCCTTTGCCGCCATCGACGTCTACCTGCGGCCGCTCGTCATCGGTGCACCGGTCAAGGAAATCCGTGCGCTCACGCGCAAAATGGACAAGGTGATCGTCGGCCACGGGGAAGCGAAGCTGGCGATCGAGACGGCCATGTTCGACATTCTCGGCAAGTCCTGCGGCCTGTCGATCGCCGATCTTCTCGGTGGCCGGGTGCGCGACAGCATTCCTCTGTCCTTCTCCATTGCCGACCCGGATTTCGATGCCGACATGGAACGGATGAAGGTCATGGTGCCGGCCGCAACCGGATCTTCAAGGTGAGACCGGCGTGAAGTCGCACGCAGAAGACACGGCGCATCTGGAAGCCATGCGGGACGCCTTCGGCGACAAGATCGATCTTCGCCTCGACTATAATCAGGCGCTCCAGCCTTTCGGCGCGATTTCCGTGCTGCGTGATGTCGATCGCTTTCGTCCGACCTTTATCGAACAGCCGGTGCCGCGTGATTGCCTGACGGCCATGGCTTCCTTCGCCGATGCGCTGGATACGCCCATTCTGGCGGATGAAAGCTGCTTTGATGCGCGCGACCTGATGGAGGTCATCCGGCTGCAGGCGGCGGATGCGATTTCGGTCAAGCTGATGAAGGTCGGCGGTATTCTGAAGGGGCAGGCGCTGATGGCGATTGCCGATGCGGCGCATCTGCCGGGCTATGGCGGCACGCTGTGGGAAGGCGGCGTAGCGCTTGCCGCCGGCACGCAGTTCATCGCCGCGACGCCGGGCATGTCGCTCGGTTGCGAATTCTACATGCCGCATCATGTGCTGACCGAGGACGTTCTTGAGGAGCGGATCGAGAACCGCGATGGCCATGTCATCGTGCCGACCGGTCCGGGGCTCGGCATTACGATCAGCGAGGCCTCGCTGCGCGGCAATGCGCGTATCCTCAAGGAAGCCTGAGGCCGCGCGCGCCACACGTCCCAGACGCATCAACTGACATACCCCGGGCCGGCGCTTTCAGCATCGGTCAGGGGATCGCCTTGCCTTAAGGATCGGGGTACCGACATGGACGACACTATCAGAACTCACGTCGCGGTCATCGGTGCCGGCATTGTCGGTGCCTGCTCGGCGCTGGCGCTCGTGCGCGCCGGATATCAGGTGACACTGATCGAGCCGGGTGAACCGGGCGGAACACAGGCTGCAAGTTATGGCAATGGCGCTTTCCTGAGCCCGGCCTCCATCATCCCCATGTCGGTTCCGGGTATCTGGAAGAAAGTGCCTGGTTATCTGACGGATCCGAATGGCCCGCTGACGATCCGCTGGCGCTATCTCGCGCGTCTTGCGCCCTGGCTTTTCCGCTTCCTCTCCTCGGGCCATTCTTTGGCAAAGGTGCGTCGGACGGCTTCCATCCTCTGGTCGCTCGTGTCGGATTCTCCGGATCTTCACGCCGCTCTGGCTGCAAGCTGCGGCAGAGCGGAAATCGTTCGCCGTGACGGTCTCCTCTATGCCTACCCCGATCGTGCCGCCTTCGAGCAGGAGGCCCTGTCATGGAGCCTCCGTCGCGAAAATGGTCTGGCATGGCGCGAGATCGGAGCATCCGAGCTGCGCGAGATCGAGCCGGCACTTTCTCCGGCCTATTCCTTCGGGATACTCGTCGAGAGCGGTGCCAATTGCACCGATCCCGGCGCCTATGTGGCGGCGGTCGTCGCTCAGGCTGTCGCGGAGGGAGCCGAGTTCGTTCAAGCGGCTGTCGATGGCTTCGAGCTGCGCGACGGCAAGCTTGTTGGGGTTCGCACCCGAGGCGCGGTGATTTCCTGCGATCGGGCCGTCATCGCGGCCGGCATTCGCTCCAAGGCACTGGCTCAGTCGCTGGGCGATGCCATTCCGCTTGAAAGCGAGCGCGGCTATCATGTGGCAATCGAGGCGCCGGGCTTTGAATTGCGCCGGCCGGTCATGCCTTCCGATGGCAAGATGGCGAACGTGATGCGCCCGGAGGCTTGCGCGCATCGGGCCAGGTGGAACTTGCCTCCGTCGATGCCGAGCCCGATTGGCGCCGTGCCGAAATCCTTCTCGCACATCTGCACCGCACCTATCCCGCGCTTGCGGATAAGGCCGCGACCACCCGTTGGTTCGGCCATCGGCCGTCCACGCCGGATGGCCTGCCGGTCATCGGCCCGGCAGCACGCTGCCCCGAGGTCGTTTATGCATTCGGGCATGGTCACATCGGCCTTTCGGCCGCGCCGAAGACGGCGGAACTCGTCAGGAGCATGATTGCGGGCGCACCATCCCCGATCGATCCGCAGCCCTTTTCGGCATCGCGCTTCCGTTGATGGATGCTGGCCGCATCACCGGGCAGGGGGGTGCCCCGCCTGCGGCAGAGATGTTTCGTCGCATCCTCTGTTTCTGCCGTTTTCCGCCTATCACCGCATTTCAAAATCCCCTATGCGATTTGCCAGGAGGAGTTGCGGGGAGGCTGTTTGTTAATGGCCATGGCATGCGCAACGCTCGCGCTTCGGCCGGATATGTAGGGTCGAAAGTCATGTCTGAGCCGTTGCCCTTGCGGAGCATCGTGCAGTTTCTGCTGATCGTCAGTCTCGTTCTCGGTGGGTATAGCGGCAGTCAGGCGCTGCTGGCGCTCTCAGCGCTGCTGGCCATTGCCTCGACGCTGATGGAATGGCCGCGCCTCCTGAAGCTTGCCCAGCTGTTTTCGCTGCTGGCCGTTCTGCTCGGCACCGCCGTGGCGGTGTTTCTGCCGCAGAAATTGCCGCAGCTCTGGCATGCGCTGGTTCAGGGCGTGTCCTTTGCGGCGCTGATGATGGTGCTCGGCATGCTGCGCCGGCCGGTGCGCCGCTCGCTGTTCGTGCGGCAGGGAACGGAATATCTTTTCACCTTCGAGCCGCGTCGCGCTACGCCGCCGTCAATATCGGTTCGCATCTCCTGAGCCTGCTGTTCAATGTCGGCATCATCGCGATGATCGGCGATCTGGCGCGTGCCGGTGGGCGCGATACCGTTGACCGCCGGCCGCTCGTTCTGGGTGCGATGCGCGGTGCTGCACTGACGACCATCTGGTCGCCGATCGGGCTCGGCTTTGCCATCGTCACTGCGGGTATTCCCTCGCTCGATCCGTTGAAGCTCATGGGGCTGGCCTTCGTGCTGACGGTCGTGATGCTGATGATCACTGCCATCTTCCCGCTCCTGCCTGCCGAGGCTCGCACGGGACGTCGAGCCCGATCGTCGGCGACCAGCCATCGGCTGCGCCGCTTGCCATCACGATCGGTATCTGCGCGCTTCTTCTGGCCGTCACGATCACGCTGCATCTGGCGACGAATATCAGTTTCACGCTGGCATCCGTGACGGTCCTGCCGCTCTTCACCTTGATCTGGCTGGCATCGGAGACGGGTATCGGGGCGGCCTACCGGTCGGAGGTGAAGGCGGCGATCGTCGGCCTTGGCGATCTGCGCTCGGAAAGTGCAATCTTCCTGTCGGCCAATGTCATCGGTTCGGCCATCTCGATCGGCCTTGCTGCCATTCCGGGCTGGATCGAATTCGTCCAGTCGCAAGTGCCGATCCTGCCGCTGCTTCTGGCCGCGCTCGTGCTGATCCCGCTGGCTGCCGCCTGCTTCATCCCGAATTCCATCTTCGTCGTCATCCTGGCGCAGCTGCTCGGCCAGAGCCCGATCGGCGTCGCCCATCCGCTTGCACTTGGCCTGACGCTGGTCGTCGCGTGGGCGAGCGCGGTTGCCGTGTCGCCGATCAGCGCCATGTCGCTGATCACTGCTGGTCAGTCCGGCGTTTCGCCGCAACGGGTTGCCTGGCGCTGGAACAGCATTTTTACGGCAATCGTCGTGGGCTTGACGGTCGTCGCGGTATGGGCGCTGGTGTCACTCGGCCTCTGATGCAGAATTTCGCTTGCGGCCGGAGGCTTCCTTGCGTCAGGTAAGCGGCCACCCCAGCCGCAGTGTGAACGGCGTACTGTTTCCCAGAGGCTTGTTAATGAGTGAAGCTCTTCTCTATCTTGGCGCGGCCGATATCCGGGCGCTCGACCTCAGCCCGAGGCTTGCGCGGGAGCGTGTGGCGGCGGCCTTTCGCGATCACGGCAGGGGATTGAGCGATTATCTGCCGAAGGCGTCGCTCGAACTTGGGCCTGGCCACGGTTTCAGGGAATGGTCGCGGCTTCGCAGGCGGAGAGCGTCGCTGCGATGAAATGGGTGTCCATGGCGCCGGTTTCTGCCGGTAGTACAACGCCCGGAACCGGCACGACCATTCTCCTCAACGACTATGAGACCGGTAGATTGCTGGCCGTGATGGATGGCAGCGAGATCACGCTTCTGCGCACGGCCGCGCTCTCGGCTGTCGCCGCATCCATTCTCGTTGGAAGAGCCCCCCGGACGATCGGTCTTATCGGCAGTGGCCTGCAGGCCCATGCGCATCTGCTGGCCTTTACTGAGCTGTTTCCTGACCTTGGAAAGGTTCTGACCTTCAGCCGTACTCTTGCTTCTGCGGAAAATCTGGCCTCGTCCGCAAGGGATATCGGCCTCGAGGCGGAAGCCGTCACGGATGCGGAGCGCGTTCTCGGCGAGAGCGATATCATCATCTCGATGGTCCCCGGCGCACCGGGCCTGCGGCCGTTTCTCGATGCGCGCCGGCTGAAACCGGATTGTTTCGTCTCAGCCGTCGATATCGGAAGGAGCTGGATGCCGGAGAGCCTGACGGCTTTTCAAACGCGCGTCACCGATAGTCTGTCGCAGAGCGTCGCGCCCTATGACGTCCATACGAAGCCGGTCGAGACTGCGCCATTCCACACCGATCTGGTGACACTGTGTGGGAGGGAGAGCCCGGCGGCCAGCGGCGGCCGGACACTCTTCTGCTTCAGGGGGCTCGCCATCGCCGATATGGCGCTGGCGAAAATTGTCTATGACGAGGCCGTGCAAAAGGCCATTGGCACGCGGCTGGCGTGATAGCCGCTTCCGATCCCGTCAGAACTCTTCCCAGTCGGCCGTCTGCTGGGCCGCATGGCCGGCCGCTGCGCCGCCGCCAAATGTTGCGGCAATCCGCTGGCGGATAGCCTTGACGGGAGAGCGGCCGGGTGATGCCGGTGCCTCATCGCGGGCCTGCTGACCATTTGCCGTTCTCTGGCCGGGCTCGCCGCCAAGGTCAAAGCGGGCAAGCAGGGCATTGAGGGCTGCAGCCTCGCGGGCGAGGCTATGGCTTGCCGCAGTCGATTCCTCGACCATGGCCGCGTTCTGCTGCGTCCCCTGATCCATCGCGTTCACGGCGCTGTTGATTTCCTGCAGGCTGCGCGATTGCTCGCGGCTGAACTCGACGATGGCATCGACGTGCCGGTTGATTTCCTGCACTTCCGCGACAATGACATCGAGCGCCTTGCCCGTATCGTCGACAAGCGTCACGCCATTGCGAACGTGATCACTCGATGTGCCGATCAGCGTCTTGATTTCCTTTGCCGCCTGCGCGGAGCGTTGCGCCAGTTCGCGCACTTCCTGTGCAACGACCGCAAAACCCTTGCCCGCTTCGCCGGCACGGGCAGCCTCGACACCGGCATTGAGGGCGAGGAGGTTGGTCTGGAAGGCGATCTCGTCGATGACGCCGATGATATTGGTGATCTCGCCCGAGGACCGCTCGATTTCCTTCATCGCCACGACGGCGTTGCGAACGACCTGTCCGGACTTTTCCGCACCGTCGCGGGCTCTGGCGACAAGAGTTCCGACTTCCTCGGCGCGCTTGCTGGAGTCCTTCACCGTCGAGGTGATCTGCTCCAGCGCTGCGGCCGTTTCCTCGACCGAGGCCGCCTGCTGTTCCGTACGCTTGGAAAGGTCGTCGGCCGCTGAACGGATCTCGTTTGCGCCGCTATCGATACCGCGGGCATTCTCGCCGACAGCACGCAGGGCGTCATTGAGGTTATTGGCGGACCCGTTGAAATTGACGCGCAACTGATCGAGATGCGCCACGAACGGGGCGTTGATACGATAGGCAATGTCACCCGATGCCAGATGGCCAAGGGCTTGGCCCAACTGATCGACGGCATATTGCGTATCGCTTGCGTCCTTCGCTTTTTGCGCTTCACGCTGCAAGCGCTCCTGTTCGGAGAGGTCGCGCGTTTCTTCCGCGTGTTTCTCCAGGCGCGCGCGCTCGACGGCGTTGTCCCGGAAGACTGCCACGGCTTGCGCCATCTGGCCGACTTCATCGCGACGGTCCTGCCCGTCGATCGGCGTATCGGTTTCGCCGGCGGCAAGCGAGGTCATCCGTTCGCGCAGTCTGGCGATCGGTTTGGTAATGCCGCGGCTCGACACGATGAGCGCACCGACAATTCCGGCGGCAAAGACGATGGCGAGCGCCAGTAGCGAGGCGAGTATCGTCTGGTTCGTCCGGTCCGCAAGAACGCCGGACTGCGTGTGAATGTCGTTCTTCATCGTCGTGGTCAGCGCACGCATGTCAGCCAATAGCGACTGAATGGCCTTGTCCGCCTTTTTGAGAACGACACGGGCATCGGCCTGGCGGCTCGCATCCGCAAGCTTCAGTGCCGAATCCGTCTGGCTGAGCACATCCTTCGCTCTTTCGACGAAGCTGTCGATCCTGGCGCCATCCTGCGGCCGGTTCTTTTTCGATTGAACCATGCGGTCGATCAGGCTCGCTGCGTTTTCCTTGTAAAAGTCGAGCGCTGCCTGAAAGGCCGGGTCTGCCGAGTTGTAGCTGAGCGTCTGATAGGACGCGTAGGCAATGGAGACGAGGCTTCTGGTGGAGGCCACGAGATCGAGTTCGGCCTGGTTGTCTTCGGCAATGAAGGCGGAATATCGGGTGTCGGAAGCTTTAAATTCGTATGAAAGATAAACGGAAGCGCCGACCCCAATGAGACAGATCGGCATGATCAACGAAAGAATTTTCGTCCTTATCGACGAATGGCTTAAAAATGACATGACGCTCTCCCCGAAGCATACAATATCGCGCGGATTGGTAATACGGTCTCTGCAGGCCGTTGGCTGGACAGAAATGTCTTGCAAATGGCGCGGTTCCCGGTCTCTGCCGGAGCCAATTGTAAGATTTGCATTGCAGGAAAGTTCGGACCACATGGCCCGGAAATAGGCACTCTGTATCGGATCACTGCTGACCAGAAGACATGTCGCCACCAGTGCGGCGGCTTCTCTGCCATGGCCGTTTCGGAGCATACGGAGACATCGTTAAAAATTTATCGAATGTAATTTCGTGCGGTGGGAATGGCGCGCATATGCAATGGCGCGGTCAAAATACCCCCGCGGATGTTCGCTATCCACGCTGGCGGTTCAGGCGATTTGTCGGGCGGCCCGCGCCACGGGGGATGACTGGGTGCCGCCTGAGAATGGCCAGCTATTCTAGGCGGCCGGATCGAGCACCGGTGAGAGACCGGGCTCACGCGGGTCGATACCGCGCGGTTTGCCATAAAGGCCGATATTGGCATCGCCCCAGGATTTCAGGGCAATCAGGATCGGTTCCATGCTGCGCCCCAGCGGCGAGAGGCTGTACTCCACCTTCGGCGGTACCTGCGCATAGACCTTTCGAATGATGAGCCCGTCTTCTTCCAGTTCGCGCAACTGATTTGTCAGCATGCGCGGCGTGACATTCTCCACCTGGCGGCGGATCTCGTTAAACCGCAGCGTGCCACCAAGCAGATGAAAGAGGATCACGGATTTCCATTTTCCATCTATCAGCCCGATTGCCGCCTCCACCGAGCAGCCGGGGCTGCAATCGAAACGGGAATGCCGAACCTTGGCCATGACAGTATCCTTTTTGATACTACGTGTATTCTTTGTGATTATTGCTTCCAAATGAATATAGGCCCAAATCAGCTGCGTATCAATCAGCAATGGAGCAAGGCAATGAAAGCTGTAGGATATAAGACCCCGGGATCCTTGGATCGCGTCGATGCGCTCGTGGATATCGAGATCCCTCGTCTGCAGCCCTCCGGTCGGGATATCCTGGTCGAGGTCTCGGCAGTTTCCGTCAATCCCGTCGACACGAAGGTGCGCGCAGGTGGCGCCCCCGAGGCGGGACAGTGGAAGGTTCTCGGCTGGGATGCGGTCGGTAAGGTCGTCGAGGCCGGACCGGCAGTCACGAATTTCAAAGTTGGCGATGCGGTATTCTATGCCGGCTCGCTGATCCGGCCCGGCGCCAACAGCCAGTATCATCTTGTCGACGAAAGGATTGTCGGAAAGAAGCCACTATCGCTTTCGAATGCGGAGGCCGCAGCACTGCCGCTGACGGCGATCACCGCATGGGAAATGCTCTTCGACCGGCTTGATATTCGCAAGCCCGTCGCTGGTGCTGCCAATGCGATCGTCATTGTCGGCGGTGCCGGTGGTGTCGGTTCGATTGCCATCCAGCTGGCACGCGCCCTGACCGATGTAACCGTCATCGCGACGGCATCGCGGCCGGAGACGCAGTCCTGGGTGAAGGAACTCGGCGCTCACCATGTCGTCGATCACAGCAAGCCGCTGGCCGGTCAGATCGCGGCACTGGGTATCGGCGCGCCGGCCTTCGTCTTTTCCACGACCGAGACCACGAAGCATTTGAAGGACATCGTCGAGTTCATTGCACCGCAAGGCCGGTTCGGCCTGATCGACGATCCGGACGTTCTGGATGTCGTGCCCTTCAAGCGCAAGGCTGTCTCGACCCATTGGGAGCTGATGTTTACCCGTTCACTCTATGAGACGCCGGACATGGGCGAACAGGGACAGCTGTTGAACGAGGTTGCCGCCTTGATCGATGCCGGCAAGATCCGCACCACGATCACGCAGACACTGTCTCCGATCAATGCGGAAAACCTCAGGAAGGCACATGCGACGCTGGAAAGCGGCAAGGCCCGCGGCAAGATCGTTCTCGAAGGCTTCTGAGCGGAGCTGAAGAGATGAACCCGGTCCTCGCGGCCGGGTTCATCTATCCCCATCCTGTCGAATGTCATGGCCTTCCAGCCGCAGCCGATCGCTTTCGACAAGACGTGCAGGTGCTGCCGTGATCTTGGTCTTCGCTTTCACAATCGCAGTGGTCGGACAGGCCGGTGCCGATATGTTTCGAGGAGAGCGAGATGCACATCATCTATCACGTCGCAGCCCATGATGGCGGCTATGCCTACCGCCTCGATCATGTCTGGTCGGAAACCTTTGCCGACCATGCAGGCGCGCTTGCGGCCGCCCGCCGGGTGGCCCGCCGCCAGCAACTGGGCGGCCAGGACACACGCATTACCTACCAGACATCGGACGGTCACTGGCACGACGAACTGTCGAGCGGCGGCGACCGGCCAGAGGCCGATGTCGTGGACGGTTGATGTCGGGCGAGCCCGGCTGAGGCAGTTCGATTAGACAATCAGCACGGGATTATTCTTGCTTATATGGTTGTGTCGAAGCGGCTCGGATAGCCCCTCCCTGCAAGCCGCCGACAAGAAGGCGTTCGCCCCCGCCTTCGTCCCAAGCCCGCCTCGCGCCGGCTTTGCAGAGCGACCCTCGTCACGTCCCACCCTCCCACGCCCGGACGAGGGTCGCTCCCGTTCATCGGCGGGGACAGTTCGAGAGACGGAGCTCGGGCCCGCCTATTCCGCTGTGGCGTCTGAACGTCGAGATGGCGCTCCATATAGTCGATGAAACCGGCAATGGGCTGGGTTGCGGCCGAGCCCGCCCTGGCGATCATCCAGAGATTGCGGCAGACCGCGCTGCCATCCGCGTGATGCAAGGGCATGGTGAACAGGCGTCTCGAGGGATCGACGAATTTCGGCGAGAGGAAAAGCCCGTAGCCGAGGCCGCTTGCGATCATTTCGAGGCAGGTGTCGCCATGGTTGGCACGAAGCCCCACCAATGGCGGTCGAGCGAAATGGCCATGCCACCAGCTATCGAGCAATCTTCTGGCAAACGGATCGCTGATATAGGAGATCTGCGGCGCCTGCGGCAGCTCGCCAAGAGCGATCGGCGTGGCATTGACGAGGCAGGCATGTTCCTTGCCGATGAAGATGCGATCAAAATCGCCTTCGAGATCGCCGCAAATGAAGCCGACATCTATCTCTCCGGTTTCCACCCGTGTGGCGATCTGCGAGCTGACATGGGTTGCGACATCGAAATCGACCGCATCATGAAGAGCCTTGAAGGCATGCAGGTGCTTCGGCAGCGTGTAGCGGACGAATGAATTGGTCATGCCGAGCCGGATCGTGCCGGACATCTCGGCCTTCAGCCGGCGCAGATTTTCCCGGATCTCGGCATAATGCGCCAGGATCTTGTGCGCTTCCGCGGCGACATATTCTCCCTCCGGCGTAAAACGCACGCCCCTCGTGCTGCGCGTCATCAACGTCACACCGAGATCGTCCTCGATGATCTTCAGCCGCTTGGAAAGTGCAGGCTGCGTCAGCGACAGCCGTTCCGCAGCCTTGGTGACATTCTGCGTGCGGTGCAGTTCCGCAATCATTTTCCAGTTTACCCTGTCCATCCCTCAAGGTCCCTGTGGTTGCACCATTCCAATTTGGAATGGCCGATCATGACAGATCGCAATTTTACAGTGTGGTCAAGCTTTCGTAAGACGGTTGGACGAGGAGACGGCGCTTCGCGCCTGAAAAGAGGATGCCTGCACCCGAGGGGGCAGGGGAGGATTTACAGCACGGAAAGGGAATTGCCCGCGTCGAACATGCCGTCAGGCGTGAAGGCGAAACCGTGCGCAATGGAGGCTTTCTTGATCTATCATCATCTCTACAAGCGATTTTCCAAGGGGCGCGATGTCCGGGTCGGGATTATCGGCGCCGGCAATTACGGCACGGCCGTCGTCACCCAGGATCCGCATACTCCGCTTCTGAGCGTCGTGGCGATTGCCGATATTGCCGTCGAGGCCGCGCGCGGCGCCTATGAGAAGGCCGGTATCGATGCCGCCACGATCGTCTACTGCGCGACGGCTGCGGAGGCGCAGGCCCAGATCGAACTGGCAAGCGCATCTATACGGATCAATGCGATATCATCGCCGAGATCGAGAGCGTGGATGTGGTCTGCGAGGCAACCGGCGTGCCGGAGGCCAGTACCGCCTATGCGCTGCAGGCGATCGGCAATCGCAAGCATGTGGCGATGATCACCAAGGATTGCGACGTTACCGTCGGCCCGATCCTGAAAAAGCTGGCGACAGAGGCCGGCGTCGTCTACACGCCGGTGGACGGCGACCAGCATGGCCTGCTGATCCAGTTCTACGAATGGGCAAAGTCCATCGGGCTGACGGTCTTGAGCGGTGGCAAGGCACCGACGGCGAGTTCATCTATGACGAGGCCGCCGGTACGGTCACGATCAAGACCGACAAGAAGATCCATGCGCCCTATGTCGAGACCATCACGGTCTCGCCCGAGGACCGCAAATATCTTGGCTTCATTCCGAAAGGCGAGGTCGAGGAATATATCGCCCGGCGGAAGAAAATTCTCGCGCGACTGCCGCAGCCGGGGGCCTATGACCTCTGCGAGACGACGGTTGCTGCCAACTATACCGGGCTTGCGCCGGCCGTCGACACGCTGGTCCATGCGCCACTGCGGATCACCGAAATCCCGGTTGCCTATTGCACCACCGAGAATGGCGGCGTCTTCGCAGCACCCGGTGTCGCGGATCTCGCCACCTGCCTGCGCGGTCCGACGGATGCCGGTCTCGGCGGCGGCGTCTTCCTCGTCGTGCGCTGCGACAATGCCTATTCGAACCATATCCTGACCACCAAGGGGCAGATCGCCAATTACGATGATACGGCTGCGGTCATCTACCGGCCCTATCACCTGTGCGGCGTCGAAACCTCCAGCACGATCCTCGTCGCCGGTCTGCTTGGCCTTGATACGGGCTCGGATGATTACCGTCCGCGCTTCGATCTGGTGAAGGTTGCTGCGCGCGACATCAAGGCGGGAGAGGTGTTCGGCAACGACCACAGCCCGCAGCTCACGGCCCGGATCGTGCCGGCTGTCGCTGTCGCTCCGGGGGCCGTCGCCTGCGCGCATCTTCTCACCGGCAACAAGGCGGCTGTCGATATCCCGGCCGGCACGACGATCACTTACGACATGGTCGAAGAACCGGCGGGTTCGGTCCTTTGGCAACTACGCAGACAGCAGGACGCGGCATTTCTCGCCGCATCCTGAAATTGGACTTGCCGAAGCGTCGAGGGGGCGCTTCGGTACTGACATATTCTGGGAGGAATGAATGATTATGGCATTGCTGGCCTGGACGACGGTTATCGTCTTCATGGCCCTTATTCTGACGAAGAAAATGCATCCGTTCACGGCAATCGTGCTCGTGCCGGTCATCATGGCGGTCGTCGGGGCGCTTCTCGGCCTCTATCAGGCGCCCACTGCCAAGTCGCTGAAGATGTCGGTGGATGCCGTCACTATCTGGGACCAGATCCGCGTGCTGGGCGTATGGATCAAGGAGGGGCTGACCAAGACCTCCAGCACCGCCTTCATGCTGTTCTTCGCCATCATGTTCTTCTCGCTGATGCTGAATGTCGGCCTCTTCGATCCGTTGACCCGCAAGGTCATCCAGCTCTCCAAGGGCGATCCGCTGAAAGTGCTCGTTTCGACCAGCATTCTGGCGACCATCGTCTCGATGAGCGGCGACGGTACGACGACGACGCTGATCTGCTGCACGGCGCTCATCCCTGTCTATCGCCGGCTGAACCTGAAGATGATGCATCTCGGCGTCCTGCTCATCCTGCAGAACACCATTCTCAACCTTCTGCCGTGGAGCGGACCGACCGCACGGGTCATCGCCGTCATTCAGGGCATAGACGTGCAGGCGCTGCTCTCGGCACTTCTGCCCGGCATGATCCTGTCGAGCCTTTTCGTCACCGCCGGCTCCTATTTCCTCGGTCTGGCCGAACGCAAGCGGCTGGGCATCCAGCATCTCTCCGATGCCGATATCGATGCGATCTTTGCCTCGACCAAGAGCGAGGATGACGCGCTGAAACGGCCGCATCTGGCGCCGATCAACGCCGTCCTGACGGCGGCTACGATGATCTTCCTGATCGCCGGCACGTTTGATCCGGTCTTCATCTTCCTCGTCGGCACCGTGATTGCGCTCGTCGTCAATTACAAGACGCTGCAGGAGCAGAAGGATCGCCTCTACGCCAATTCCGGCGAAGTGCTGCAGACCGTCATCATGGTCATCGGCGCGGCGTGTTCATGGGGCTGTTCACCAATACCGGCATGTCCGATGCTCTGGCGAGCAGCATGGTCAATGTCATCCCGCGCGAGCTCGGTGGCTTCTGGGGGCTGATCGTCGTCTTCATCTCGGCACCCGGCGGCTTCTTCCTGTCGAACGACGCATTCTTCTATGGTGTGCTGCCCGTGCTTGTCGAAGCCGGCAAGGCCTATGGGTTCACGCCGTTCGAGATCGGCTTTGCCTCGCTGCTCGGCCAGGCTTTCCATATGCTGAGCCCGCTTACTGCCTTCATCTACCTCCTGCTCAGCATGACAGGGCTCGATATGGGCTCCTGGCAGAGAGCATGCTTCGGCTGGACGCTGGCGATCTTCGGCATCTTCCTCGCAAGTGCGCTCGTCCTCGGAATTGTGCCGCTCTATCGATAGAGCGGCATACCGGCCCCGCCAGTGCTGTTGTTGATCTTCTGGAGACGGAAACATGGATGCCCAACCCCGGATCGTGCTGCTGCACGCAACCCCAGTGGCAATCGAGCCCGTACAGCAGGCGTTCAAGACGGGCTGGCCGGAGGCCGATACGGTCAACCTTCTCGACGATTCTCTTTCGGAGGATCGACGCCGGGACGGACGGCTGACGGAGGCGATGACCCGCCGTTTCATCGATCTCGGAGCCTATGGCAAGGAGATCGGCGCGGCGGGCATTCTGGTCACATGCTCGGCTTTCGGGCCGGCCATTGAGGCGCTTGCGGGGGCGCTCACCATACCTGTGCTCAAGCCAAACGAGGCCATGTTCGAGGCTGCCTTCGGCTACGGTGCGAAAATTGCCATGCTGGCGACTTTTGCACCGGCAGTCGAAAGCATGACCGAGGAGTTCGACGCTTTCGCCGTTAAGAGCGGGCAGGCGGCAACGCTGACCACCTTTGTCGTTGATGGCGCACTCGATGCGCTGAAAGCTGGCGATGCACAAAGGCATAATGCACTGGTGGCCGAACAGGCTGCGGCCTGCGGAGCCTATGATGCGATCATGCTGGCGCATTTTTCCACATCGCGGGCAAAGGCTGCGGCCGAGGCTGCCATCGACAGGCCGATCCTGACGGCGCCCGATGCCGCGGTGGCCCGCATGCGATATCTGCTGAAAGGATGACAGACCAATGCTGATCGGCGTGATTGCTGACGATTTTACCGGAGCCGGCGATATCGCCAATACGCTTGCCAAGGGATTGCCGGGTGAGGGCGGTCTTGCCGTCACCCAATATCTGGGCGTTCCGTCCGCTGCGGCGGGCGCGGCTGTCGAGGCGGGCGTCGTCTCGTTGAAAACCCGCTCGACACCGGTTGCGGAAGCGGTGGAACAATCGCTGGCGGCACTGAAATGGCTGAAAGCGCAAGGCTGCCGACAGATCGTCTTCAAATATTGCTCGACATTCGATTCCACGCCGGCCGGCAATATCGGCCCTGTCGCCGAGTCACTGGCAAAGGCGCTCGATGCCTCGGGCGTGATTGCCTGCCCGGCCTTCCCGACAGCCGGCCGGACCGTCTATCAGGGCCACCTCTTCGTTCACGACCAGTTGCTGAGCGAATCCAGCATGCGTCATCACCCGCTGACGCCGATGACGGATGCCAATATCCGCCGCTGGCTGGCCCTGCAGGTTTCTGGCCCCGTCGGCCTTGTGGCAACGGCGACCGTGCGGCAGGGCGCCGGGCCCGTCCGCGCGGCTCTCGATGAGGCTGCCCAACGCGGCGAAACGCTCGTCATCTGCGATGCCTTGATCGATGCGGATCTGGTGACGCTGGGAGAGGCCGCGGCCGATGCTTCGCTTGTCACCGGCGGTTCGGGCATTGCGCTTGCCTTGCCGGCAAATTTCATTCGCAAGGGACTGGCGAAGGGCGGCTCCGCTGCCTCCAGATGCGTGAACGGGCCGGCGGCCATTCTGGCCGGCAGTTGTTCTGCGGCCACCCGCAAGCAGATCGCCGAGCATTCGAAGTCGCATCCCTATCTGATGCTGGATGTCCATGCGATCATGGCGGGCCGCTTCAGGGCGCAGGACGCGGCCGGGTTCGTTGCCGAACATATCCATGCCCTGCCGCTCATCTATTCGTCTGACGATCCGGCCGAGGTGGAGCGGTTGCAGCAGCAATATGGTCGCGAGGCGTTGGCGGAAGTCCTCGACAAGCTGTTTGCCGATATCGCCCGACTTCTGGTCTCGATCGGCATCCGCAGGCTCGTCGTTGCCGGTGGCGAAACCTCTGGTGCGGTGGCACAGTCTCTCGGCCTGCCGGCGCTGGATGTCGGTCCGGAGATCGACCCCGGCATACCTTGCCTTTATGCTCCTGACGGATCTTTGGGGCTTGCGTTGAAGTCCGGTAACTTCGGCGGTGCCGATTTCTTTGCCCGTGCCGCCGCTCTGCTTGAGAAGGGAATGCCGAATGGCTGATATCGACGCCAGGGAAGAGGCGCTGCGTCTTGAGATCGTCGAATACGGCCGCCTTCTCTATACAAGAGGGCTTGCGCATGGCAGCGCCGGAAACCTCTCCGTGCGCTTGAGCGATGGCGCGATCCTCGTTACGCCGACCAATTCCTCGCTTGGCTTTCTCACGCCCCCGCAGATATCGAAGGTCGACCCCAACGGCACGCATCTCTCCGGCGATCCGCCGTCGAAGGAGGCATTCTTTCACCTTGCCGTCTATGAGGAGCGGCCCGAGGCTCAGGCGATCGTCCACCTGCATTCGACCCATGCAGTCGCCGTGTCCTGCCTCTGCCACGAAGACACAACGAACGTGCTTCCGCCGTTGACGGGCTATCATGTGATGCGTGTCGGCCCCCTGCCTCTCGTGCCGTATTTCAGGCCCGGAGACCGCAAGCTGGCCGAAGCTGTCCGCGCTCATGCAAGGGATCATCGGGCGATGCTTCTGGCCAATCACGGGCCGATCGTTGCGGGAAAAACGCTCTCGGCCGCCGTTCAGGCCTATGAGGAGCTGGAGGAAACCGCAAAAATCTTCTTCCTTGTCGGAAACCGGAAGGCGTCCCCGCTGACATGCGAGGAGGTGGGCGACCTGAACAGGGCATTTCCGAGCTGATGTACATGATCGGAGTTCTTTCGGGCCGCCCTGCATGATGGCCGAGTGGATGTTGCTTCTGCTGGTGGGCGTCGTCGCGGGCGGACTGAGCGGCATTATCGGTACCGGGGCCAGCATTATCGTGCTTCCCTTTCTTGTGCCGATTTTCGGCGCGCAACACGCTGTTCCGATCATGGCCGTTGCGGGGCTTCTGGGCAATTTCGCGCGTGTTCTGGCATGGTGGCGAGCTGTCGATCTCAGGGCTGCCGGCGTGTATGCGCTGGCCGGCATTCCGGCCGCCATTGCTGGAGCCTATGTCCTGCTTGCCATCCCCGCTGGATGGGCGGATGCCGCGCTTGGCATCTTCATCCTTGTTCTTCTGCCCGTTCGTCGTCTTCTCGACGCGTATCAGCGGAAGCTCACGCTTGCCCATCTCGCCATATGGGGCGTCGGCGTCGGCTTCTTGACCGGGATGTTTCTCTCCACCGGCCCGCTCAGCGTGCCTGCCTTCCTCGGCTATGGTCTGGTGCGCGGCGCATTCATCGCCACCGAGGCCGCGGCCTCCATGGCGGTGCAGCTTGCCAAGATCATCGCCTTCAACCAGTTCGGTGCGCTGTCATTGCAGAATATGGGGTACGGGCTGATCGTCGGCGCGGCGCTTTTTGCCGGCACATTCGCCAGCAAGCCGTTTGTCCTGCGTCTGAGCGACCGGCATTTTCGCCTCATGATGGAGGTCGTCACCGTCATCTCGGCGGGCAGCCTGATCGTTGCGGGCTTCTACAGGGCAGCAGAGGGCTGAGCTTTCCGGGGAGCAAGCGGTCATGACCAACGAGCCAAAGATCCAAGCATCATCAAATGAATAGCCGAAAGCGCATGCTTTCGCTCCGTTACGGCGCCTCGCATTCTCATCTAGTGCCGGCCATCACTTTCTGGTGATCGCTCAGGCTACATCCTGCAGTTGACTTAGATCAAATCCGCTGGTTCAAAGGTGACACTATTTGTCATCATTAGATCGAGGGGAGGCGATCTCAGGAAGGACTAGCGATAGCTTTCATGAGCGCCGGCCCGATTGAATATGCCCCCGAAAACGACGTGGTTGTCGCGGCCCCGAGCCGGACGATGGGTCGGCTTGCCGGTCTTCTTGCGGCCGCTGTCGTTCTGGCCCTGATGGTCGGAATGAGCCTCGCGATCGGCGCACGCAACATTCCTCTCGCCGATGTCTTCTCCTCCCTTCTGATGCCACAGCAGACGGCAGACAGTGAGACGATCTTCGCGCTCAGAATGCCGCGCACGCTGCTCGGGCTGCTGGCAGGGGTGGGTTTTGCGCTGTCGGGCGCGCTCATGCAGGCTCTGACCCGCAATCCGCTTGCCGATCCGGGCATTCTCGGCATCAATGCCGGTGCGGCCTTCGCCATGGTCGTTGCGATCGGCATATTCGGTATCGTGTATCCGCTGTCGCTCATCTGGTTCTCCTTTGCGGGGACCGGGCTCGCAGCCGTTGCCGTCTATGCGGCGGCGATGGGTGGCAGAAGTGGCGCCACTCCCTTGCGGCTGACGCTTGCAGGTGTTGCCATCGGCTCGGTATTGCGCGGGCTGACCTCGGCGCTGATCTTCCTCGACCCCAATACGTTCGATCACATGCTCAACTGGGAGGTCGGTTCGCTTGCCATTGCGGGCTATGATAGCCTGATTGTGACGGCACCCTTCATCGCTCTTGGCGCGGTCATCGGTCTTATCGCAGCACCAGCGCTCACCGTCATTGCGCTCGGCGACGATCAGGCGAGGGCGCTCGGCGCGGGCCTTGCCGGCACGCGCGCCATGGTCGTCGTTGCCGTCATGCTGCTCACCGGAGCCGCCACGGCAGCGGCGGGCCCTCTTGGCTTCATCGGTCTCATGGTCCCCTATGCCGCGCGCTGGATTGCCGGAAACGACCAGCGCTGGATCTTTGCCTACACGCTCGTCCTTGCCCCGATCCTGCTGCTCGGCGCCGATATCATCGGGCGCCTCAGCATGCGGCCTGCCGAGATCCAGGTGGGGATCGTTACCGCTTTTGTCGGAGCGCCCGTTCTCATCTGGCTCGTTCGCAGCCGCAAGGTCAGTGCCCTATGAGCCTTCATCCGTCTTTCGTTCGACGCCGCATCCCGCTGCGGGCGTTTGGTGGCCGGGTCGGTTTCCTGATCGATAAACGTCTTCTTTTTGCGGGCGGCATCCTTCTTGCTATTGCGCTTGCCATCCTCACGGCCGCGCTGGCGAGCGGCCAGATGCGGCTTCCGGTCGCCGATGTGCTGGGCGTGCTGACGGGTGGTGGCGAACGTCGCACCCGGCTCGTCGTTCTGGATTGGCGTCTGCCGCGGGCGGCCGGCGCGGTCGTGCTCGGCGCTCTGCTCGGTCTCGGCGGGGCAGTCTTCCAGTCGATCACCCGCAATCCGCTCGGCAGTCCCGATGTGGTGGGTTTCGATGCCGGCGCCTATACGGGTGCGATCCTCGTCATCACTTTCGGTGCCGGAAGCTGGCTCATGCTCGCCGGTGGCGCCATCGCCGGGGGACTGTTGACGGCGCTCGTCGTCTACCTCCTGACATGGCAAAAGGGCATACAGGGCTTCCAGCTGATCGTCATTGGCATCGGTGTCAGCGCCATGCTGACCGCGGCCAATCACTGGATCCTGCTCAAATCGACGCTTTCGACCGCCATGGCGGCCAATACCTGGGGCATGGGCTCGCTGGCCAAGATGAATGGCGAGCAGCTTTCGCTGCTCCTGTGGCTTGCCATCCCCGTTGCCATTCTCTCGCTTATGCTGGCAAAGCCGCTGCGGCTGATGGAGATGGGTGATAGCCGCGCCAAGGCGCTCGGCGTGCGGGTTGAAAAGGTCCGTCTGGTACTGATGGTTCTGGCCGTCGTCGCAACCGCCCTCGTCACCGCGGTTGCCGGCCCCATTCCGTTTATTGCTCTGGCCGCGCCGCAGATCGCGCATGTCTTCAGCCGTACGGCAGGCACATCGATCGCGCTTTCCATGGCAACCGGCGCGGTGCTGCTCTCGGCTGCCGATTTCATCGCCCAGCATGCCTTTGCTCCGCTGCAATTGCCTGTCGGCGTCGTGACGCTCTGCATCGGCGGTGCTTATTTTATCTGGTTGATCGTCAAGGAGGCACGTCGCGCGTGACGCCTGCAATTGCACCCGGCCTGAAGGCAGACGCCGTTCAGCTTTCCTACGGCAAGACCGTCATTGCCGATGATCTGACAGTCACTGTTCCGCCCGGCTCCTTCACGGCCATCGTCGGGCCGAATGCCTGCGGCAAGTCCACGCTGCTTCAGGCGCTGTCCCGGCTGCTCGATCCCGGGCGTGGCGCCGTGCTTCTGGATGGTCGGGCGATTTCAACCATCCCTGCGAAGGAGTTTGCCCGGCGGGTGGGCTTGATGCCGCAGAGTTCGATCGCGCCGGATGGCATCACCGTCACCGAACTGGTTGCCTGCGGCCGCTATCCGCATCAGAACATCCTGCGCCAATGGAGCCGGGCCGACGAGGAGGCTGTTGCGGCCGCGATCGAGGCCACAGGCATGAACGACCTTGCCGGCCGCCGGGTCAGCGAGCTTTCCGGAGGCCAGCGCCAGAGGGCATGGATCGCGCTTGTGCTGGCACAGGAGACGCCGCTCCTTCTTCTGGATGAGCCGACGACCTTTCTCGATATCGCCCACCAGATGGAGCTGATGCTGCTCCTCGAAAAGCTCAACCGCGAGCGGGGCTATACGATTGCTGCCGTGCTTCACGATCTCAATCAGGCCTGCCGGCATGCAACCCATATGATCGCCATGCGTGGCGGGCGGGCCATAGCCGAGGGACGGCCGCAGGATATCGTGACCGAGGCACTCGTTTCGGACGTGTTCGGCCTCGACAGCGTCATCATTGCCGATCCGGTCTTCGGCACGCCACTGGTCGTTTCGCGCGGCCTTCATGACACAAACCACAAAGCCAAGACGAGAGGACAAGCCTGATGTCTCTTCACCTTACGCGCCGCGAGATGATCGCAGCCTCGATCCTGATGGCCACGATCACACCGGCATTCTCGCAGGAAAAGCGCAGTATCAAGGATGTTTTCGGCACGGTCGAAATCCCCGCAGACGCCAAGCGCATCGTCGTGACGGACGGCGATGACGTGTTGCAGCCAACCGTCGCCCTCGGCATCAAGCCGGTCGGCGCGTCGCGTCCGAGCTTCACCGGTGGTTTCGCCAAGGGCGTCGGTGAACGGCTGCCGTCCGATATCGGCTATATCGGCTCGTCGCAGGAGCCGAATTTCGAAGCGGTGCTGGCGCTCGAGCCCGACCTCATCATCATGAGCAATGACGACATTCCTGATCTCAAGGGCATGTATGATCGCTACAGCCAGATTGCCCCGACCGTCCTGATCGACGTGAAGCCGCCCGAGTGGCAGGCGACGCTGAAGACGATCGCCGCCGTTGCCGGCCGCGAAAGTGAGGCCACGGATCTGCTTGGCCAGTATCAGGAACGGGTGAAGGCGGTGCGCCAGTCGCTGGGCGACAAGCCCGGTACGGCAACGATCGCGCGTGTCCGCACCAATCTTATCCGTTACATGCTGCAGGATACGTCGTTTACATGGAGCGTGCTGAAGGATGTCGGCTTCACGGCGCCGGCGCAGCAGGACAAGACCGGCAATGACGGCTTCATCAACATCAGCCTCGAAAGGCTGGATCTGCTGGAGGCGGACTATATTCTTCTTCTTGAAGATACCGGCGCCATGGGCCCGGGCGCGATGACCGAGAAAGTCAAGGCACTCCCCACTTTCGCCAGCCTCAAGGGCAAGAAGATCGAACTGCCGTCTGCCGACTATCTGTTCGGCAATGTTCTGACGGCTTTCAACCTGCTCGACCAGCTGGAAGCGCAGTTCAGGAGCTGATGTTGCGCTGGTAACAGCTCGTTGCCAATACGGAGGGCGTCTGCCCTCCGTATTGGCCGCTCTCCGTTTCAGGCGGTCGGTATGGCGATGGCTGCGAGCGCCTCGCTGACCGAGCAAGCAACGAGTTCGGCATGTTCACTGACTTGAGGGAAGCCCATAAGTTCGCCGAAATGTCCCCGTGCAAGCGGGCCTGCAATCAGCAGGCTCGGGTCCGGGTTTCCGTGACTGTCGAGCGCCTGTGCGGCCCCGTTGCAGGCAAAGCCAAGCCTTGTCGGATCCATCGCAAGACGTCCGGCTTTCGCCATCTGTGATAGCCAGCTCTGGCTCGACAGGATTGCACCATGCGCCGGCCCGGTCGTCACCACGACTGCATCGAACTGCCGGGTCTGCGCTGCCTCGCGGCGTGGCCGATAGGCTACTTCCAGTAGATCGCCATTCCTATGTGCATCGAGGATCGAAGCGGCGATGATGTGAAGCCGCCCCTCGGCGATCGCGTCATCCAGTGCCTGCTCCACCTGTGGAGCGATGCGGAAACGGTGTACGTCCCAGTAGACGCGCAAATGCCTGACGATCCGCTGTCTTTCGCGAAGAGGCAGGCTTTGCCATATGCCTCTGCCCTGGGTGCGGACCTGATCGAGAACGGCGTGCCATGTGAGGCCGTCTGCCTTTGCCGCGGCAACCGTCATGCGGACACGGCGCAGCAGTTCAGACGCGGTTTTCGCCGGCGCGAGAGGAAGTCGCCATAGGCTCCTGTGTCGCCAATGCGTGGCCACGGGATCGAAGCCCACGGCGCGAGAGGGCGAGGATCGGTCCCCGGTGGCCCCGGATCGTCAGCGACGCGACCACATCTGCAGCCGTCAGCCCGTTACCGACGAGAAGCACGCGATCATGTTCGCCTATGGCCGCTAGGGCATCGGGCTTGGTCGCATCGGCGATGAACCGGGGATGCCCGGCAAATGCCGTTGCAAGCCGGGAGGGTGCAACCGGCGAGGGATGCGAGGTGGCGATCACGAGGATATCCGCCTCTGTGGCATCTCCGTTGCCATCCGTTATCTGCCAACGGTTCCCCGCCTTTTCCACCTGCACCACAGCGGATCGGACATGCGTGATTTTGCCCTCGCGCAGCGACTGCGAGACGTTGGAATGGATATAGTCGCCAAAAACATGTCTGCGCGGAAAAAGGCTTCCATCGGCCATCATGCGCGTGGATCGCCGGCCGTTGCGTCATGCTGTATTATCCAGTCGAGGAAATGATCCGGCTGCTGCGGAAGCAGGCTCATTCGCCCTGCCGGTACATTGATGCGATGGGCGGGATCAGCCGTATCATAGGCAAGGCCCTTGCCGATATGGGACCGGGGCTCGAATATGGTGATACTGTCCGGCGAGTTCGCACCATGGGCCAGATGATAGGCCACGCTGCGCCGGTAAAGCCGCCGCCGATGATGGCGACCCGCCGCCCGGCCTGAACCGGGTTTTCTGAAGATATACTGGCAGTGTTCACCGCGCCGAACCTTTCTCCCTGCGACCTTGCAACCAGCCAGGTCGGGGTCTCGCGCAATGATATTATTCTATCGAAAATGTCGAGAATAAACGTTCTTTGCTTATCAACCGGCCGGCGGTGGTCTTAACCTTAAGCCAGATCACAGGGATGCTGGAGAGGCAAGATGAAGCGCTTGATATTGCGGATCGCCGTCATGGCGGGGATGGCATTCGGATGGAGCGCAGCCGCCGCTTCGGCGGCCGAGGTTTCGGAAATCCGTATCGATTGGGCCACCTACAATCCCGTCAGCCTGCTCCTGAAAAAGGAAGGCCTTCTCGAAAAGGAATTCAAGAAGGATGGGATTTCGATCCGCTGGGTGCAGTCCGCCGGGTCGAACAAGGCGCTCGAATTCCTCAACGCCGGATCGATCGATTTTGGCTCGACGGCGGGTGCAGCCGCACTGATCGCCAAGGTGAATGGCAATCCGATCAAGTCCATCTATGTCTATTCCAGGCCGGAATGGACGGCGCTTGTGACGGCCAAGGGGTCGTCGATCAAGTCGGTTGCCGATCTCAAGGGCAAATCGGTCGCCGTCACGCGTGGCACTGACCCTCATATTTTCCTCGTCCGTGCCTTGGCCGATGCCGGCCTGAAGGAGGGGGATGTCAAGTTCGTCCTGTTGCAGCATGCCGATGGCCGGCTGGCGCTCACTCGCGGTGATGTGGATGCCTGGGCCGGGCTTGACCCGATCATGGCGGCAGCCGAGGTGGAAGATGGCGCGCGGCTCTTCTATCGCAAGGCCGAGAACAACACCTGGGGTGTGCTCAACACCACGGAGACCTTTGCCAAGGAGCATCCTGATCTCGTCCGCCGTGTTCTCTCCGTTTATGAAATTGCCCGCAAGCAGGCGCTGGCGGATCCGAAGCTTCTGAAGGAAACGCTGATAGAGGCAACGAAGCTGCCGGATGCGGTGATCTCGAAACAGCTGGAACGTACCGACCTCACACATTCGCGGATCGGCGCCGAGCAGCGCGAGACGATCGTCAAGGCTGGCCTCGCCCTCCAGCAGGCTGGTGTCCTGCCGGCTGATGTGGACATTGCAAAGACCACTGATGGTCTGATCGATCCGAGTTTCAGCGATGCGCTTGTGCAGTAACGGGCTGATTTCGTGACAATGAGCGACGTTCCCGCAGGACAGTTCTCCGACAACAGGCGGCGCGGCCGGATTGAAGGGCAAACGAGCAGGCGGCGAACGATACTGCCCGCATGGTTGCGCCGGTCCGTTCTGGCTGTCCTCTTGCCGCTGGGTGGATTTGTACTGTGGCAGGTCGCGGTATCGTCCGGTCTTGCGACGGGCCGGCTTGTGCCGCCGCCGTCCCGTATCCTGTCGACGCTGTGGCAGCTGAGCGCGAGCGGCGAGCTTTTCCAGCATGTTGGCGCAACGACATTGCGTGTCCTGTTCGGCTTTCTGGCGGGGGCTGCGGCGGGCATCATTCTCGGTGGTGTCACCGGTTATGTCCGGCTTGCCCGCGATCTCGTTGATCCGACATTGCAGGCCCTGCGGGCCATTCCGTCGATTGCCTGGGTGCCTCTCTTCATCCTCTGGTTCGGCATTTTCGAAGCGTCGAAGGTCATCCTGATCGCCACCGGCGTCTTCTTTCCCGTCTATCTCGGCGTCTCGTCCGCTCTCCTTTCCGTCGATCGCAAGATCGTCGAGGTCGGGCGGATATTCCGGCTGTCGGGTCCCGCGCTGATCCGGCGCATCCTGTTGCCGGCCATTCTGCCGGCGCTGGTCGTGTCCTTGCGAACCGGTCTGGGACTGGGGTGGATGTTTGTCGTGGCGGCAGAGTTCATGGGCGCGTCCGAGGGGCTCGGCTATCTGCTCGTGGATGGCCAGCAGCTCGGGAAACCGGATCAGATCGTGGCGGCCATCCTTGTCTTTGCGTTGATCGGCAAATTATCGGATGGATTGCTGGTGGCGATCAGCGCGCCTTTCACTCGATGGCAGGACAGTTTCGAAAAGGAGGCCGTCTGATGTTGTCGCTGCGCTCCATCTCCAAGACCTATCCGAATGGTGTCACGGCATTGCAGGGCTTCAGCCTCGACGTTGAAGCAGGCGAGATCGTTGCCGTCATCGGTGGGTCGGGGTGCGGAAAGAGCACGTTGCTGCGGCTGATCAGCGGCCTTGATCGAGCAAGCGCGGGTTCCGTTGAGGTGGATGGGGAAGAGGTCCTTGCGCCGCATCCGCTGATCAACCTTATCTTTCAGGAGCCGCGTCTGCTGCCCTGGCTGACCGTCCGGGAGAATATCGCCTTCGGCATCGATCAGCTGGATCGGCGGGAACGGGAAAAGCGGGTGAACGAGGTTCTGGCGACAGTCAGGCTGGATAGCTACGGAGATCGGTTGCCCAAGGAGCTGTCGGGCGGTCAGGCGCAGCGCGTCGCCATTGCGCGCGCGCTGGTGACGAGGCCGCAGGTCCTGCTACTTGACGAACCATTTTCCGCGCTTGACGCGATGACGCGGGCCGACCTCCAGCGCCATCTCTTGGATATCTGGCAAAAGGCCCGCCCGACGATCGTCATCGTCACCCACGATATCGAGGAGGCGGTAGCACTCGCCCATCGTGTCGTGGTCATGGAGCCATGGCCCGGCCGGATACTGGATGACATCAGGATCGACCTGCCATTGCCGCGGCCGCAGGATGACAGCCGGCTCGGCGACTATCGGAAGATGATCCGCGGCATGCTCGATCGCTCGCTCATGAATGTGCGCGCCGGCCAAGCTGCGGCATCTGGCCTTCGCGATGAATTGGAAACGGGCACCCGACGCGCGTTGCGACGCTGAGACTGGCGCGTCATCGCCCGGCGGCTGCCGCTGTAGGTGGAGAGCCTTGGCGCCGGTGATTGCCATCGGAGCAAATCACATCTGCCCAAGGGCCTTTCCGTGAAACAATAATTTCGTCAGGCGGGCGGGGTTTGGTTGGCCAATTCTATCTCGGGGGCTGTGTAGCGCTTAGTGTTGCGGCCAATGTTTCCCGTTTTTCGGGTGCAATGCCAACACCTTTGCCGCGGTGCGCCGCGTGTCATTCAAGAAGGGAAAATCCGCCATGGCCCCATCCGGCCAAGCCCTTGATTTCCTCTGGTTCATCCCGTCCTCCGGTGATGGTGCCTATCTCGGCTCCGATGATCTCGGTCGCCCGGCCGATCCCGGCTATTTTCGCGAGATTGCCAAGGCCGTCGATCGGCTCGGCTATTCCGGCGTGCTGATCCCGACCGGGGCAGCCTGCGAAGAATCCTTCATTCTTGCCGCAGATCTTGCAGCTCATACCGAAAAGCTGAAGTTTCTGGTGGCCGTGCGTCCCGGGGTTGCATCGCCATCCTACTATGCGCGGCTCACATCGACGCTCGATCGCGTGACCAATGGTCGCCTGCTTCTCAATATCGTGGTGGGGGGCAATGCTCAGGAACTGGCCGGAGATGGCATCTTTCTGGCCCATGATGAGCGCTATCTGCATGCCGGCGAATTCTTCGAGGTGTTCAACAAGCTGATCGAGACGGGCAGCGCCCATCTGGATGGAAAGTATATCAAGGCGCATCACGCCGAGCTCGGCCTGCCGCCGGTGCAGGATCCGCGCCCGCCTATCTATTTCGGCGGATCATCCGATGCCGCCATCGATTTTTCCGCCGGGATCATCGACAATATCTCACCTGGGGCGAGCCCCCGCAGCAGGTGGAAGAAAAGGTTGCCAAGGTTCGCAAGGCCGCAGCCGCGCATGGCAGGCAGGTCAGCTTCGGCATCCGCCTCCACTTCATCGTCCGAGAGACCGATGAAGAGGCCTGGGATGCAGCAGATCGACTGATTTCGAAACTCGATGACAAGACCATCGCCGCGGCACAGGAAGTGTTTGCGAAGAATTCGGACTCGGTCGGGCAGGCGCGCATGGTGGCGCTTCACAACGGACGACGCGACCGGCTGGAGGTCTCGCCGAACCTGTGGGCCGGGGTCGGGCTGGTGCGCTCGGGCGCCGGCACGGCTCTCGTCGGTTCGCCGAAGTCGATTGCCGCGCGCCTGCGTGAATATCAGGAGATCGGCATCGATACGGTGATCGGTTCGGGCTACCCGCATCTGGAAGAAGCCTACCGGGTCTCCGAACTTCTCTTCCCGGAACTGGGCCTTGCCGGCCCGCGCAATCAGATCCGCTCCTCCTTCGGCAAGCATCAGGTTTTCGGTGGTGGTGGCCACGGCGGGAACGTCCGCCTGGCATCGGGCTCCTGATCGGGCCGCCAGCCGTCTGACGCCAAGCGAAAGCCGCGGGAGGAGAAATCCTTCCGCGGCTTTTGCGTATAGCCAGTGCTGAGTGTCGGGAGGCTGATGGCTCAGCGTCGTGCAGGAGCGTCAGTTGAAGAGCGCGTTCAGTATCTGGCCCTCAAGCTCTGCCAGTTCCGGCGCGCCATGGCGGCGCGGGCGCGGGAAGGGGACCTCGAGATCAAGGGCGATCCGGCCGCTGTCGATGACGATCACCCGGTCGGCAAGCGCCACCGCCTCGGTAACATCATGGGTGACAAGAAGTGCGGTAAAGGCCTGCTGCTGCCAGATGCCTTCCAGCAGGCGCTGCATCTCGATACGGGTCAGCGCATCGAGCGCGCCAAGCGGTTCGTCCAAGGCGAGGACATTCGGATGGGCAACGAGGGCGCGGGCAAGCGCGACGCGCTGTCTTTGCCCGCCCGAGAGAACGGACGGCCATTCGCCGGCGCGATCTTCAAGACCCACATCCCGTAAGATGGACAGCGACTTTTCCAGGGCTTCCTGCCCCTTGGAAATGCCGGTCAGGCCGACTTCGACATTCTTGGCAACCGTCATCCAGGGCAGGAGGCGCGGTTCCTGGAACATGATCCGTGTGCGCGCCACGCTATCCTGCGAGGTGATCGTGACGGAACCGGTGGTCGGCTTGTCGAGGCCGGCGAGCAGGCGCAACAGCGTGCTCTTGCCGCAGCCGCTCTTGCCGATGACGGCGACGAACTGGCCGGCAGTGATATCGAGATCGATACCCTTGAGCACCTGCTTGTCGCCGAAGCTGCGCGTAACACCGCGAAAGGAGACGGCAATTGGTTGCTTGTCCCCTGCCTTCGATCTTGGCCGATCCGCTTCTGAGGCATGGGCGGCGGTCTTTGCTTCGCTCGGAAAGCTGATGACGGACATTGTGTTTTCCTTTGTCGGGCCGCGGGGCGTCATGCCGGCTGGAAGGCCGGATGCCATTGCAATGTGAGGCGCTCCAGAAAGCGGGCGAGCGTATCGGCGAGCTTGCCAAGCAGGGCGTAGATGATGATGGAGAGCAGCACGACGTCGATCAGCAGGAACTCGCGGGCCTGCATGGCCATGTAGCCGAGCCCGGACGATGCGGCGATCGTTTCGGCAACGATGAGCGTCAACCACATGATGCCGAGCGCATAGCGCAGACCGACGAACATGGCGGGCAAAGCGCCCGGCAGGATGACGCGGAAGAACAGCATGGATGGCGTCATGCCGTAGATCCGGCCCATCTCGATCAGCTGCCTGTCGACGCCCTGAATTCCGAGCAGCGTGTTGACGTAGATCGGGAAGAACACGCCGAGTGCGACGAGGAAAAGCTTTGCCTCCTCATCGATGCCGAACCAGAGAATGACGAGCGGGATGAGCGCCAGATGCGGGATGTTCCGGATCATCTGCAGCGTTGTGTCGGTCAGGTTGCGCGACAGAGCCGAAAGACCGTTCATCAGGCCGAAGACAAGACCGATCGAGCCGCCGATGGCAAAGCCGGATAGCGCGCGCGCCGTGCTGATGGCAATGTTCTGGATGAGCTCGCCAGACAGAAGCAGACGCCAGAAAGCCTCCGCAACAGCTGAGGGCGGTGCCATGACATTGGCTGAAATCCAGCCAAGGCGGCTGGCGATTTCCCACAGGACGACCAGAAGCGCGGGCAGGATCCAGCCCGTCATGTTGCTCGCCAGGGTTCGGCTGAACCGGATCATGTCTCTACCTTCTGCCGCGTCGCCACTGTCGCCTCATGTCGTTGCAATGGGAACCGTCTTCACAGGATGGCCGGCGCGTCCTTCGACACGCCGGCGTTTCATGGCAATACTGTCTTCGCGGGTCAGTTCGTGCCCGGCGCCTTCCAGACGGCTTCGGCGACATCGATCTTTTTCGGGATGAGACCCAGTTTGAAGAAGCGGTCCGCCGTTTCCTGCTGGCTCTTGATGATCTCCGGCGTCACCGGGCCAATGTCGAAATCACTCCGGTTGGCGGCAAGCGTCTGTGCTTCAAGAGGAACGTTGGTGACGTCATGCAAGGCTTGCGCGACCTTGTCACGATTGACGGAGGCCCAATCGGCAGCCTCCTTCAGGGCGGCAATTGTCGTCGTCACCGCATCCGGATGCGCATTGGCGAACTTGCTGTTGGCGAGGAAGTAGGTCTTGACGTTGAGCGTTTCGGCAGATGTCGTCAGGACACGCGGCTTGTAGCGGGTCTCGGCTATGGCGAAATAGGGATCCCACACCGCCCAGGCATCGATCTTGTCGCTGGCGAAGGCGGCGGCTGCATCCGGCGGACCGAGATAGACCGGGGTGATATCCTTGAAATCGACGCCGGCCTTTTCCAGTGCGGCGACGAGAAGGTTATGGGCGCTCGTTCCCTTGCCGACGCCGACCTTCTTGCCCTTGAGATCGGCAACCGTCTTGATATCGGAACCCGGCTTGACGAAGATCGCCTCGCCCTTGCCGTTGGAGGGAAGGGCGGCGACATAGCTGATCGCGGCGCCTGCAGACTGGCCGAAGATCGGCGGCGCGTCACCCGTCCAGCCGAGATCGATGGAGCCGACATTGAGTGCTTCGACGATTGGCGGGCCGGCGGTGAATTCCACCCATTTGACGGTCGTGCCTTCGGCGCGAGTGCCTTTTCGATGACCTTCTGCTGCTGGGCTATGACGGGCAGATTGGTCTTCTGGAAGCCGATTTTCAGCTCCTTGAGATCATCCGCCAGAGCGGGGCCAGTCGAGAGAAGGCCGAGCGCCAGAAGGCTGGCTCCGAGCCTGCGACGTGTGATTGCGAACATGAACTAGCGCTCCAGCAAGGTGTGTCGTTTTCGATTTCGTGATCGTAGCGACACTTCCTTTGCGGTGGACCGTCTGATTTTTCGGGCGCAGGCGACGAAGAGAAAAGTTTTCCCGCCCGGCGCGGGCGCGGTGACAAGTTTTGCGTGCCTTCGCAGATCGCACAGATGGGGCCGGTTCGCGATCTGTGCCTGATAATGAAAAAAGACGCGGGGAACATTGGTTCCCCGCGTCTCTCATTTGTCCTGTTTGCCTTCCTTGCGGAAGCGCGGCAGCCGATCAGTGATCGTTATGCAGGTAACGGGCCTGACGCGGCAGGCGCAACGACACCAGAAGGGCGATGATCATCATGCCGGTGACATACCAGTAGAACATCTGTTCGTAGCCGGCGGTTTTCATCGACAGTGCCACGAATTCGGCCGAGCCGCCGAAAATCGCATTGCCGACCGCATAGGCAAGGCCGACGCCAAGCGCACGCACTTCCGGCGGGAACATCTCTGCCTTCACGATACCGCTGATCGAGGTATAGAAGCTGACGATTGCCAGCGCCAGAACGATCAGAACCCCGGCCACGACCGGGCTCGTCACATGCTGCAGCGTGCTGAGGATCGGCAAGGTGCAGAGCGTGCCGAGCGCGCCGAACAGCAGCATGTTGTTGCGTCGGCCGATACGGTCGGACAGGGCGCCGAAGATCGGCTGCATGCACATGTAGAGGAAGAGCGCCACCGTCATCACGTAGCTTGCCGTCTTCACCGGCATATGCACGGTGTTGACCAGGTATTTCTGCATGTAGGTGGTGAATGTGTAGAAGATCAGCGAGCCACCGGCGGTATAGCCGAGAACCGTGAGGAAGGCCGGGGTATGATGTCGGAACAGTTCCGACAGCGAGCCGGCTTCCTTGCTCTTGCGGGTTTCCGTCTTCTGGGTTTCCGTGAGCGTGCGGCGCAGGAAGATCGAAACGATTGCAGCCAGCGCACCGATGATGAAGGGAATGCGCCAGCCCCAGGCCATGATCTCTTCCTTGGTCATCAGCGCTTCGATGATGACGATGACGAGAACGGCCAGCAGCTGCCCGCCGATCAGCGTGACATACTGGAAGGAAGAGAAGAAGCCGCGGCGGCCACGCAGCGCGACCTCCGACATATATGTGGCTGTCGTGCCGTATTCGCCACCGACCGAAAGGCCCTGAATGAGGCGGGCGACCAGAAGCAGGAAAGGCGCAAAGGCACCGATCTGCGCATAGGTGGGCAGGACAGCGATCATCAGCGAGCCGCCGCACATCATCGCCACGGAGATCAGCATCGAGGTCTTGCGGCCAAGACGGTCGGCAATGCGACCGAAGATCCAGCCACCGATCGGGCGCATCAGGAAGCCGGCTGCGAAGACACCCGCGGTCTGGAGCAATTGAACGGTCGGATCGGAGTTCGGAAAAAACGAGCTACTGAAATACAGCGCGGTAAAGGCGTAGACGTAAAAGTCGAACCATTCGACGAGATTGCCCGAGGACGCCGCCATGATGGCAAAAATGCGATGGCGGGTTTCCTCGGCAGTATAGTGGGGCGCCGCGTTGGCGCCGGACGTATCAGACAAAATTATTCCTCCCGGATTGTGGGCACGACGCAGTGCGACAATGCGTCATCCTTCACGTTTAGAACTACCGGCAAGAGATGCAAAGCCAAAATGATGCGTTCGGCATGACGTAGACACTATGAAAACGGGTGATGGACGAAATATTGTTCTGCCGGGCTTCGTCATTCATCGTCAGAGAGGAGTATTTTACTCTTATTCCGCGCAATTACTCCAGGCGCGCCGCTTGCGCGTTGTGTCTCTTCGCGGCGGTGGTCGGGCCCCTCTATCCGGCATGGTTGGTAGGGCGACGTTGATACAGCAAATGCGGTGGGAAAGGCCGCGACACATCTGCTCGACCACAGATTGCACGGCTGAGCAAATCGTCCTTCAATCTTTCTCGATAGTGGCATTGAGATACACGCCAAGGTCGTTTTTCGGCGAAACCGATTGGTAGGGAATAGGCTAAGCTATTGTGATCGCTTGATTGACAGGTTGGTATAGGCTCCTCAATATCAACCGGTTGAAACAAGATGGCTCAGGGGGCCACGCATGAAGTTCGATCGTTTTTTCAAGTCTGCCTTGCTTGTCGC
This sequence comes from Shinella sp. UYSO24, assembly GCA_902167985.1. Taxonomy (GTDB): domain Bacteria; phylum Pseudomonadota; class Alphaproteobacteria; order Rhizobiales; family Rhizobiaceae; genus Neorhizobium. The sequence goes on along the minus strand of CABHNZ010000003.1, from coordinate 98,646 downwards.
CACGGCCGTGGTTGCCATCTCGCCCGCCGTCCGGGCTGCCGATCTGACGGCGCGTCGAATGACAATCTGAACGCCGTCCTGTGGGATCAGACATCGGTCGAGTTCAAGGCAAATGCTCTCGGTGCCTATGCGCTGGGACGCGTGCGCCTCGACGAGGCCCTTGCCGACAAGACGTGGACTGCGGCACCGGTGGAACAGACAGGTGCGTTCCAGGATCTGCCGCCGGCAATCATCCTCGATGTCGATGACACGGTTCTCAACACGTCTGCCTATCAGGCATGGACGATTGCCGCCGCACGAGCTTCTCGCCTGCGACATGGACGAGTTATGTGAAGGCCAAGCAGGATGTGCCGGTGCCGGGCGCCGTCGATTTCCTGCAATATGCAGCCTCGAAGGGCGTCAAGATCTTCTACGTCACCAACCGCAGCAAGGAAGAGGAAGGTCCGACTGTCGAGGAGATGAAGGCCTTCGGTTTTCCCTTTGATGACAAGGTCGATACGTTCCTGAGTGCGAAGGAGCAACCGGATTGGGGCTCGGCCAAGGGAACACGGCGCAGCTTCATCGCCAAGGATTACCGCATCGTCCTGATGTTCGGCGATAACCTCGGTGACTTTACCGACAAGTACAAGGGGACGGTGGAAGAGCGCGATCAGGAATTTGCGGCCAATGCCGCGCATTGGGGTCATGACTGGATTGCGATCGCCAACCCGACCTATGGTTCCTTCGAAAGCGCGCCCTATGGTGGCGACTACAAGCTTTCGGCGCAGAAGCAGCGTGAGCTGAAATACGGGGCACTCAAGCCCTGGAGCGGTCAGTAAGGACTGTCACAGCGTCCGGCTTTCCCGATTGTGAGGAAAAGCCGGATCGCCAGCATTTCGCCATTCATCCAGAACGCCGCAGCCATTACCCCCCGCAACCATTACAATGCATGAGGTCGCGCTCCGACGAGAGGCCCGCGCATTTCCAATATCTATTGCATGGAGAGAAAAATGAAGATTCTGTCGATCTGCCTCGCCGGCCTTCTCGCCGCTTCCAGCCTGGCCACGGCTCAGGCCGCCGATGCGCAGTTTGCGGGCGCCACCACCGATAGCCTGTCGCACCACGATCCGATCCATTGGGTGGACGTCGCCCAGATCGAGAAATCGCTGGAAGGCCAGCCGCCGATGACTGTCGGCTTCGATATTGACGATACCGTGCTGTTTTCCAGCCCGTGCTTCTTTTACGGCCAGCAGAAATATTCGCCGGGCAAGTTCGACTACCTGAAGAACCAGGCCTTCTGGGACGATATCAACGTCAACTGCGATATCAACTACTCCCTCCCCAAGGAAGTCGCGGCAAAGCTGATCGCCATGCACACCAAGCGCGGCGATACGATCTATTTCATCACCGGTCGCACCAAGAGCGAGGGTGAGCGCGTGACGGAGACGATCAAGCGCGACTACAACATGGAGAAGATCAATCCTGTCGTCTTCACCGCCGGCGATTCGACCAAGACCGCCTTCCTCAAGGAAAAGGGCGTGAAGATCTACTACGGCGATGCCGATGGCGACATGAAGCAGGCGATCGAAGTGGGTGCCCGCCCGATCCGCGTGCTGCGTGCGTCGAATACGACCTACAAGCCGATGCCGAAGAATGGTTCCTTCGGTGAAGAGGTCATCATCGATTCCGACCACTGACGCGCGTTTAGAGCCGGGAGGTTTCTGGACGGGACTTTCCGGCTCAATGTTTCCGCTCGACGTCAGGCTGGGATGCCATCAATAGGTCACTGTAACTATGACCGTGTCCGAATAAGTGCCGGCCTGCGGCGTCGTCTGCGATTGCAGCCGCGCGTAGACCGGGTAGGACTGAAGCGCGCCATTGCCGGTGCCGGCGACCGTTTGGCCGGCGGAGCTTCCCCAGATCTGGCTATAGCCGGAGTTCTGATAGAGCGCGTAACTGATCGTCGGGCCGGTCGTCGTTCCTTGCAGGCGCATCAGGCGTGTCGCAGGCGCCGTGCCCCACAGGCCGTTGCCGAGCGATACCGTATAGGGCAGGCTGTTGGTGCAGGTAATCGACAGCGCGCCTTGCGCGCTGAGCGTCGATGCAAGGCTCGTGTGTGATCCGAAATTGATCAGCGTCGCGGAGACGGCGCAGGTCCTGTCGACATTTGCCCGCACGGTAAAGGGTGCCGTGCCCGGGTTGCTGGAAATCGTCGAGCAATCGGCAAGTCCCGGTGACTGAAGGTAGTTGTAGGTGGCATCGGTTCCTGCATAGCTTGATGTGTAAAGCCCGCCTGCGGCCGAGGATTGTGACGCGGAGATCCGGCCATAGACGGTGAGGGTCTGGCTGGCCGGGAAGCCGAGAAGAGGCGTCAGATCCAGCGATACGGGGTTGCCGAAGCCCGATTGCAGCCGCGAGCCCCATGATGTGGTGCGGGCGGAATTGGAATAAAGATTATAGGTCAGCGTGTTGCTGCCGTTCTGCATGCGCCGCGTCGTACCGCTTGCACCGGTGCCGGCGCCGAGATTGATACAGACACGATAGGCCGCAAGCAGGCCCGAATAGGTGCAAGTCACTGTCATGGTCGACGTGGCGGTTGGCTGCGAGGTGGTTATCAGGTTGACCTGACCGAAATCCATGTCCGTGGCGGTCACGACGCATTGCGCCTTCGCCAGGGATGGAAGGAAGAGCAGGAAGGCCACCACGGCCAGCCATTTGAACATGCAAATCCGACCGGCCGGTCTCAGTGAACACCCTGACATATTGCCTCTCCCTTGCCGATGCCGGCTTCCATGGTGACGAGTTGCGCAATCTGCGCCCGGCAGGTGGCGCCCGATGGCAGTGCAACGTCGAGCCATTCCTGTGATTTGGCACTTTCGAGATAGACCTGCCCATCATAGCCGACGACCAGATCCTGCCCGTCTGCCGATCTGGCGGAAGAGCCGGCCTCGACGAAGGCGCCGGTCTCATCCTTGAGAACGATGAGGGCTGGCCGCTGACCTGTCTCGACCTTGAAGTCCACGACCGCCCCGGCGCGATCGCTCGGCTTGACGATCTGCCTCGTGCGATCGATCCGGCGTCGATGGGCAGGTTGGTCGGATCAAGCGCGATGTTGTTTTCCCCGTAGGATCGAAGACCCGGCAGGAGGATCTTGCCGCGCCGGTTCGTTTGCCCCATCGGCCGGTTTTCGAGGAGAACATCGACCCCCGGCGCGCCGGCATCGACCACGCCGAAAGCGTCATCGATACGGCCGGCCAGAAAGACGTCGCCACCTGCCGCTACGATCGATCCTTCGAACTGGCCATAGGCGCGCACGCTGTCATTCACCTGTTCGGCGCCGGCCTCGAGCCGACCGATCCCGGATCGGTAGCTGCCGGAGGCGGAGGCGAGTTGCGTCTCACCGGCGCCCGCTCTGACACGCCAGCCATAGCCGCCTGCTTCCGGTCGTTCGGATTTGGCATAATCGGCGGTGATCGCCATCCCGTCATTGCTGTTGGAAACATTCAGCGATGCCGACTTGTCGCCTCCGAAGGACCATGAGAGGCCGGCAAACAGCCCAAAACTGCTGTCCTGCGCGAAATCCTTGTAGGCTGTGACGAAGAGGCTGCCATTGTCGCCGATCGTCCGGTTGGCGGTGACGCTGACGATCCGCGAGCGTTCGCTGTTTGCGGTTTCGATGTCGGTAAAGGCGAGGTTGAGGTTGGTCTTGTCGAAGCCGAGTGGCGACGAAAGCGTCACCTGATCGAGCGCCTTCGGTGGTCTGGCGCTGAGGCCCGCACCGGGCAGCTTGGCAGAGCGCCTGTCGGCCGTCACCGAGGCTATATCGTTGTATTCGCCGAAGGTCCGCTGGCTGCGGGCGGAAAAATGGACGCCATGCACTTCGCCCTCGACACTGGCTGCGACCTGAAAGCCGGTCTCCTCACCATAGCTGCTATAGGCGCCTGAAAGCGAGCCGACACCGATCGCGCCCAGCTGAAATACGCTTCCGCCTCCCAGATTGTAGAGGTCAGCCCCGCCTTCGGCATGCGCCTCCAGCGTCAGGTGGTCTGAAAGTCCGTAGCGCAGGGTTGCCGAGCCGACCGGCTGGCCGTCATAATCGTTGGACAGCGTGCCATAGGATCGCCGGGCAAAGCCGAGTTCTGCAGAGTAATCCCACAGTCCCTTTGCCAGCAGGTCGGCGGAAGCGAAGAAGGGGGTCTCCGAGACGGTTTCGCGTCCAAGGCTGTCGCGCACCACGACACGAGCGTTTCCGGAGCCGGTAACGATCGGCAGGTTGGCGATTGCAAACGGCCCGGGGGCTACGGATTGCGAGAAACGGCGGGCATTGTTGACATAGACATCGACAGTGGAGGGAATGGCAGCCGAACCGGAGAATTCCGGCAGGGGCATTGTCACCATGTCCGGCCGCAGGGCGAAATTGCGAGCGATGCGAATGCCGCCAAGGCGCGTCGGGCGGGTCCATGACAGGCCGCCGGTGATGAGGTCGCCGGCGCTGTATGTCCTGAGCCTCTCCTCGTCCGAATAGGACCATGTCGTATCGAGCCGCGTCGTGTCGAATTGCTCGCTCTGGCTGGTGCTGATGACCTGTGACGAGGTCAATACGCCGAAGGGGCTGAAGGCGCGTGCTTCAAGAAGGGCCGAAAAACCCTGGAAGCTGATGGCATCGCGCCATTCATCGCCGCCGGTCGAGGCGTAGAGCGTGTAGTTCAGCAGTGCCCCTGTGCCGGTCTGGGCCGTCTCGTCATCGTGGCCTTCCTCACCGGCCACTTCCCCAGCCCCAGCCCCGGCCCCGGGCGCTGACGCGACGTCGATCAGCTTGGCCGACCTCGCCTCATCGGGCGCGGAGAAGCGCAACGTCTGATCGGTCTCGTCGAATTCGTAGCTCACGCCCGGCAGCGTCGAGATGTCGATCCAGCCATTGATCCGTCTCGCGGCTTCGGAAGCTTGATGCCGACATTTTCCAGCTGCACAGGCTCGATCAGAAGCGTTCCTGACTTCGTGCGACGCAGGTGGGCGATCATGTCCGACGAGACGCCGTTGACGTAAACCTCAAGCTGCAGATCGGTCATCGCATCATCCGGTTTCAAGGAGGCGAGCGGCGGCCCGGCCGGTGACGCTACCGGCGGCGCCAATGGTGAACCGACAGGCGGCCCGACAGGCGGCCCGGCCGGCATAGCGGGCGGTGGCGGCAGGTCCTGTGCTGCGGCATGGGATGTGGCAGTGAGGAGAAAGAGGCCGAGCGCCGCCAGCCGGACGACGTCAGCGGCCCGAAACACTCGCCTTGGCATTGATTGCCCCGGCGTCGGTTTCTGCCGAAATCGTCAATGTCCCGTCGTTGGCCTTGCCGGCTGCGGGTATGAACCAGCTCTCACGCGATTGCCCCAGGACATAGCCTACCAGCCCGGACTGGGAGGCAACTGTCGCTCCGCCGGATGATTTCAGGGCGATATTGGCGACCCGCAGGCGCTTGTCGCCGCTGTTGACGACGCTCACCTGATAGCCGCCCGATGCGCGGCTTATGGACCATGCCGGTTTTGCGCCGCTCAGGTCTCCGGCGGCGAAAAAGACCGGGATGGAATGACGGATGACCAGATTGACCGTTCCGGATCGCCGGTCGGCTGCCTCGGGCAGCTCGTCGACGATGACCCGGTAGCTCTCCTCACCCCGGATCGGTGTCTTCGACGTGCGCACGATGCGGACCATGTTTTCTCCGCCGCCCTTCAACTTCGTGATCGGCGGGCTGACGACGACATCTGTTGCCGGCGTGAAGTTTTCCTTGCCGCCCTCCTGCGACCAGCGGAAAATCCGGACCTGCACGCTGATTGGCCGCTGGGCATCATTCCAGATGCGCAGGCTGCTGGCGGAAACGGGTGCCTTCAAATCGACAAGCACCGGGGCAACCCTCAGCGAGGCAGCCTCCGCGATCGAGTATCCACTACCGGCAAAAAACGCTGCCGCAAGAAACAGGGAACGCATGTTACCCTCCTTCGGCTTCAATAGGTCAAAGTGACCGCAACAGTATCGTTATAGGTTCCAGCGGCCGGTGTGGTCTGTGGCAGAACGCGGCCATAGACGATGAAGTTCTGCGCCGCTCCCGTTCCTGTTCCTGCCTGGGTATCCGTGTTGATCGTATTTCCCCAGACAGTTGAGCGCGCGGCGGTGGTGTAGAGAGAATAGCCGACCGTTGCCGAGGCGGGTCCGGTCATCAGCCGGTTGGCGACGGTTGCTCCGGCGCCTGCGCCTGCACCGAGCCCCAGGTTGAAGGGCGTGCCGGTCGTGCATTGTACGGCAATCGTGCTCTGCGCATCGATATTGGCGCTGATGACGCCGTTGGAACCGAAGTTGAGAGCGCCGGCGGAATTGATCTGGCAGGATGCCGTGATGGTGATCTGCACGTTGAAGCTGCTGTTAACGGCCGTTTGAGAAAGTCCCGGAACCGCTGAAAGAGCCCACGCGACTGCCGCCATCAAAGCGATCTTGGGAACAGACATCGTCCCTCCTCATCCAATGATTTCCACGGATCCCGCAGACCCTCCCATCAGGGATGAGTGGCCGGCGCAATCCGCATGACATTCAACAGCCTGTATATGAGTATGTTCTCATGTATAGTATTAACAAAAGGTTAAGGCGCGCGAGCGGCTGAAAGACATGAAAAGGGAAGGCATGCATTGCCCGTGAAAACGGCATGGAAATGCCAATTTTGGCTTCACTGCCGGCCCTATTGCGGACCGGGGTGCTCGCTAAGGGAGAGCCCGCTTTTCAATGCGGTAACGAGCGTTGCGATCATCCGTCTGACTGAAGGCTCAAGATCGATGCCGGCCCTTGCTGCGGCCTCGACATGCGCGGGATGAACATAGATGGTGACGGCATCGCGGACGACTTCGGCGGCGGCCGAAACGTCATCGGTCCTGAACTCACCGCTTTTGACGCCGGCCGCAACAACTGCTTCCAGAAGCCGGGTCATGGCTGCCGCATAGTTGCTCACCAGCTCAGGGCGCTCATCCAGTATCCGGCGATAGAGTTCATAGACTTCGGGATCCCCCTCCAGTCGTTCGCGCTTGCGGCGGTGCAAGGCGAGCGTCATGTCGAGAAGCCGCACGGACGCGGGGGCCGTGGAGGAGAGAAAGGTTTTCGCCAGCTCTTCCTCGTCCTTCATCGTGGCGGCGACAATCGCGTCGAACACCTCGGCCTTGGAGCGGAAATGGCGATAGATCGTCGTGTGCGACGTACCGAGGGACTTTGCGATATCGACGATATTGGTCTTTGCCTGACCATGCCGCCTGATCTGCACCCGGGCCGCATCCAGTATCTTTTCGGTGGTGAGGGCTTCGTCAGCCGATTTCGCATCCTTGGTCATGCCGATCGTCATAGCGCGAACGGATAGCAATTTCTACAACGAACAAAATTCATATTTTGTTATTTGAATAATGTTCGGAGCTGGTCTATGTCATGAGAAACCACAGAGAGGTGCATCATGACCGACAGCGTCATTCAGCAGCGTATAGCTTTCGTTACAGGCGGATCCGGCTTCGTCGGAGGCAGGCTCATCAGGCAGCTTGTGGCGAGCGGATGGGCGGTTCGTGCGCTGGCGCGCAACGATGGCGCCGCAAGAATTGTGGCGGCGCTTGGGGCGCAGCCCGTCTATGGCGACATGACCAACGGGACGGAGCTTCAGGCAGGCATGGAAGGCAGCGAGGTGATCTTCCACGTTGCCGCCATGTTCAAGCTATGGGGTAAGCGGAAGGAATTCGATGCGGTGAATGTCGAAGGCATGCGGCGCCTCATCGGTGCTGCAGCCGCGACCCCATCAGTTCGAAAGATCGTCTATGTCAGCGCTGCGGCGGTCGTCATGGGCGATACGAAGCCGATCCTCGGCGTCGATGAAACGATGCCGACATGCCAGCGTGACTTCGCACCCTATAGTTCTTCCAAGGCCGAGGCCGAGAAAATTCTTCTGGCAGCCAACAATCGTCGCGCGGGCTTCGAGACGATTGCCATCCGCCCGCCGCTCATCTGGGGCAAGGGAATGCCGATGCTCGACCAGATGGCGGAAACCGTCAAGAAGGGGCAGTGGCAATGGGTGGCGGGTGGCTCTCAGTCCATGTCCACCTGCCATGTCGATAATCTCGTCTCCGCCCTGCTTCTCGCGGCCGATGGCGGGAAGGGTGGTGAAGCCTATTTCATCGCCGATGCGGAGGAGGGAACGCTGAAGAGCATCCTCAGCGATCTCCTGGCAACCCAGGGCGTGACGGCCAAGGACAAGTCCGTCTCCTTCAACATGGCGTGGCGGCTGGCCGGTATCATGGCTCTCGTCTGGCGGCTCTTCGGCCTGCGGGGCGAGCCGCCGCTCACCCGCCAACTCCTCCAGTTGATCGGCAAGCCGTTTACCGTCAGAACCGACAAGGCCCGGGCGCTTCTCGGATATCGGCCTCTGGTGAGCTGGCGGCAGGGCATCACCGACATGGAGCGCTGACCAGCTGATGTCGAAACGATCTGGCAGGCCGACGACGAGACGCGGCCTGCCATCGCGCACTGCCGGCTTCCATTCCGGCACCGTGGTCTATCGCATTTGCAGGATGATCGGGCTGCTGCTGGCCGGATCCGTGTGCTTGCGTAACGCGTCGACGTCCTGCGGCGTGACCGGGCGGCCGTTATTGCCCCATGCCGATCGGACATAGGTCAGAACATCGGCAATCTCGCGATCGGAGAGTTGCTGGCGGAACGACGGCATCCGGTAGCTATCGGGAACGCCTGCCGTAACAACGCGGGCCGAACCGTTGAGCGTCACGTTGACCTGCGAATCCGCATGCTCGATCAGCGAGGCCGCCGAGCCCGCAAGCGGCGGGATCCACGGACTTCTGCCAAGCCCGTCCGTCCCGTGACAGAAGCCGCATTTGGCCGCATAGGTAGCCGCGCCCGGCCTTGCCGTCGAACCTCCTGTCTGCGCGGGAACTGGCGTTGCGCTGGCATAGGTCCATGGCGTGCCGTCGCGGGATTGGTCGCCCGGCAGCGACTTCAGGTAATGGCTGATTGCCTTCAGGTCGTCATCGCTCATGAACTGGGTCGAGTTGTTATAGCTTCCGCCATCGAGCCGAAGACGACGGCGTGCTGGTTGCGCCCCATTTTCAGGAACTGGAAGATATCGTCCTCGCTCCAGCGTCCAAGGCCGGTATTGTGGTCCTGGCGCAGGCTTGGCGCATACCAGCCGTCGAGAAGTGCACCGGAGAGGAAGGCAGAGCCACCTTCATCCAGCGCTTTCTCGTTCATCGCGACGCTGCGCGGCGTATGGCAGGCGCCGCAATGGCCGGCGGCCTGAACGAGATAGGCGCCGCGGTTCCACTGCTCGTCCTCATGTGGCTTTTCCTGATAGGTGCCCGAGGGCACGAAGACGGCGTTCCACAATGCCAGCGGCCAGCGCATGTTCATCGGCCATTCTATGCCAGAGGCCCGGTTGGCAACGGCGGCCGGCTGGATCTGGTGCATGAAGTAGGCATAGAGATCGCGGATGTCGTCATCCGACATCTTGACGTAGGACGGATAAGGCATGGCCGGGTAAAGCCGCTTGCCATCCGGGGTCACGCCATGGCGCACGGCGCGGTCGAAATCGGCAAGCGAGTAGTTGCCGATGCCGTTTTGCCTGTCCGGGGTGATGTTGGTGGCGAAAATCGAGCCGAGTGGCGTGCCCATTTCAAGCCCGCCGGCAAAGGGCTTGCCGCCCGGCAGGCTGTGACAGGCGACGCAATCGGCCTGTCGCGCCACGGCCTCGCCGCGCGCCAAAATCTCGGCCGATGGAGCAGGCGCCGCGCCCGCGGCATCAAAGGGCGAGCCCGGCTTGTGGGTGACGAACCACGTCAGAGCAGCTCCGATAACGACGACGATCAGGAGCAGGGAGAGAAAGAATTTCTTCAAGGACGGTCCATCCTCTTGTAAGGGCTTTGCGGCGGGCTCGCCTCTCACCGGTAACGGTGCGAGGCAACGCAGCTTTGTGGAGGCGGCTTTCTGGAGATGGCGGGAGTAACGCGACCGGGCCTGCCCGCATTTTCTCGGACAGGCCACGCGTGAGGGCGGTGGATCGCCGTCTCAGCTGTTGAACGTGTACTGGGACAGCGGCATGCGGCGGATACGTTCACCGGTGAGCGTTGATACCGCGTTTGCGACCGCCGGCGGCACGGCCGGAAGACCCGGCTCGCCTATGCCACCCATCTTCTCGCCGCTCTCGATGATCCGCGCATGAACGCGCGGCATGCGGGAAGGCGGAAGGATGGGATAGAGATCATAGTTGCGGGCAACCGGCTGACCGTCCTTGTAGACCGCCTCCTCGAGAAGCACCTGCGATACGCCAAGCGCGCTCGCCGACTGGATCTGCGCCTTGACGATGGCCGGATTGACGATGCTGCCCGGATCGATCGCCTCCCAGACGTCATGGACCACGACTTCACCCGCCCGGATCGAGACTTCGGCGATTGCCGCCGTATAGCTGCCGAAGGGGGAGGCCATGGCGACGCCGCGGGCACGACGCGTGCCATCCTCGGCCGTGAAAGGGCCGCGCTTCCAGCCCCCGGACATCTCGCCGACAGCCTTCAGCAGGGTCGAGAGCCGCGGATTATCCTTCAGAAGCTGCATGCGCAGTTCGAAAGGATCCTTGCCGCCCTTGTCGGCCAGCTCGTCGAGAAAGCTCTCATAGAGAAAATCGTTCATCGAATTGCCGACAGAACGCCAATAGGCAAGCATTGTCGGGTTCTCGACATAGAGCTGCGCGATGCGCCGGTTAGGGATCGCATAGTCCTTGCCCGTCAGCCCCTCGACTGCCGTTTCGTCGAGCTTATCTTGCCTGTGGCCGGAGATCCCCTCAGTCGGCCCTTCGCAGATGCTGACGGCCTCGATCGCGACGGGCATGCCATTGGCGTCGAGACCACCCTTGAAGCGCACGGCCGCCATCGGCCGCATCGGATCACGCAGGAATTCCTCCTCGCGGCTCCAGATGAGCTTGATCGGACGCCCGGTCTGCCTGGCAAGCTCGATTGCCTGCGGGTAGGGATTGGCGGCCTCATAGAGGAAGTGGCGGCCGAAGAAGCCGCCGAGCATCAGGCTGTGAACGTTGATCCTTGCTGCATCAAGGCCGGTGCGTTTGGCGATATCCGCCTGAAATTGTTCCGGCGCCTGGTTCGGCATCCATACGTCGAGCGTTCCATCGGCATTGAAACGGGCAATCGTCGATGGTGGCTCCAGCTGGGCGTGATGCAGGTACTGGCTGTGATAGGTGGCAGTCACGACCGTCTTGGCACTGGCAAGTGCCGAGGCCACGTCGCCTTCCTTTTCCGCGTCCTTGCCATCGCCCGGCTCGTTGGCGAGGCGTTCCGCAAAGCCGGCGGTCGAAAAGTCGGCCGGCATGACACGAATGCCATCCATCACCGGCTTGGCGCCGGCCTCGGCCCAATCGACCTGCAGGGCTTCGGCCGCGCGCTTGGCGTTCCACCAGCGTTCGGAGACGACGGCGACGGCACCGGGCAGGGTATGAATAGAAAGAACGCCCTTCATCGCCTTGACCTGATCTGGATTGCGGATCGTGCCGACCGACATGCCGAGCCGGGGCGCATGCTGCACGGCGGCATGCAGCATGCCGTCCACCTTCATGTCGATCGCGTAGATCGCTTTGCCGGTGGACTTGTCGAGCACGTCCAGCCGCTCGACGGACTTGCCGATCCAGCGAAACTGCGAGGGATCGCGCAGTCTGATACTGTCGGCCGCAGGCACCGGCAGGGCCATGGCCTGACCGGCAAGATCGCCATAGGCGATCTTCTCGCCGGAGGCGGTCACGACGACATGGCCGGGTTCGGTCGCCAGCTGATCGGTCGGCACGCCAAGCCGCGCCGCTGCTGCCTGAAGGAACATGGCGCGGGCCGAGGCGCCGAGCTTGCGCATCGTGTCGTAGCTCGTGCGAACGGACATGCTGCCGCCGGTAATCCGCATCTTGCCGAAGACCACCAGATAGTCCGCGCCGGTCGGCGCATTTTCGACGAGGAAGGATTTCGGGTCCATATCCAGCTCTTCACCGACGATCTGGGCCATGGCGGTGAAAACGCCCTGGCCGCCCTCGACGAACGGGCTCATCAGGCGGGCGGTGTTATCGGGGCGAATTTCGAGGAAGGCCGGCACTCTGGTGCCGGGTGCTACCGTTGCCGCGGCCTCCTGCGCGCGGGCACCGCGTATGGGAAGGCCGAAGCCGATGACCAGCGCGCCGGCAGTGGCGCCGACAGAGCCGAGCAGAAAGCCGCGACGCGAAAGGTTGACCGGCGCACCGGTCGGCAGTTCGCTGTCGATTTCTATATTGCGTCTGATCTCGTTCATAGCGTTTCGACCTTCTGCCCGGAGAGATCAAGGACAGCCGCCTGGATGGCATTATAGGTCCCGCAACGACAGAGATTGACCATCGCGGCGGCGATATCGTCCGTGGTCGGCTTCTCGGTCTGCTTGAGGAGTGCGGTGGCGGCCATTACCTGGCCGGACTGACAGTAGCCGCATTGCGGCACCTGATGTTCGACCCAGGCTGCGACGACCTTCTGGCCGACCGGATCATGTTCGATTGCCTCGATCGTGGTGACGGAGCGGTTGGCGACGCTGTCGAGCGGGGTCACGCAGGAGCGGACGATCTCGCCGTCGACCAGGACGGAACAGGCGCCGCACTGCGCCAGGCCACAGCCGTATTTCGTGCCCGTCATGCCGAGTTCGTCGCGGATGACCCAGAGAAGTGGCGTCTCTCCGTCGGACTCGACCTCGTATGGTTTACCATTGATCTCAAGTTTCATGGGACGTCCTCGGATTTAAGTATTCAAGCGATATAGAAGCGGCAGGGCGCAGATCCATGTCCGCGTGTAAAAGTTTCATGCGCTCAACCAGCCGGTCACGCGTTCCAGCGTTCGTCTTTCCTGATCGGCCTCCATGGAGAAGGGGGCGGCGAGGCGGGCGCCGGAGGCAAGCTCGCCGACAACATCCATGCTGTTTCCAAGCCCATAGCCGCCGTGGGTGATGAAGGGCATCACCTGCTTGCCCGAAAGGTCATGCGCGCGCAGGAAAGAGCGGATGACGGGCGGTGCCGTCATGCCCCAGATGGGAAAACCCAGATAGACCTGATCGTACTGGCCAAGATCGGCCACGAAATGGCCAAGTGGCGGCAGGTAGCCGGCTTTCGTTTCGCGGGCCGCCTGGGCGACGGTTTCCTCGTAATCTTCCGGATAGGGCGTTGCCGCCTTGATCTCGAACAGAGCCGCGTTACGGGCCCGGCGGATCTGGCCGGCGATAACTCTCGTGTTTCCACTCCGGGAAAAGAAGGCGACCAGCGTCTTGTTGGCCTGCCTGCCGTCGTTCGCCGCGGCCGAACTGCCCGTCGATGACGACGGTTGGGCCCGGGCCGCGGTGGGCCCGGCGCCCAGCCCTGCCGCAATCACCGGGGCGAGCGTCAGCAGATTTCGTCTTCCCATAACTATCGGCATTGCTCGTCCCCTCTCTGCGAGTGATTGATCCGGGAAACCGGTGATCACTCCGTCTTCAGCCCGTTTTCGTATTCGGCGTCGGAAACCTTCTCCATCCATGTCACCACGCTGCCATCGAGAGCTTCGGCGACGGCAAAATGCGACATGGGGCTTCCCTGCGTGGCACCGTGCCAGTGGCGGACATGGGGTGGGATCCAGACGACATCACCGGCGGCGACGGTCTGAACCGCATCACCTTCCTTCTGTACCCAGCCGCTGCCGGATATGATGAAAAGCGTCTGGCCGAGCGGATGCGTGTGCCAGGCAGTGCGGGCGCCGGCGGTAAATGAGACCGTCGCTCCGCCGATCCGGGCCGGAGCATCGCTGCTGTAGAACCCGGATGTCTCGACCTTGCCGGTAAAATACTGTTCCGGTGCCGTGGCCCGGCCGGATCCTGCTCGTGTCACCTTTATTTCGGCCGATGGGGCGGCAGGCGCTGCCGGTGTTTCGGCGTCTCGCGTGCATCGAAAACCCGCTGCAGCACCGGCACGGAGGACATGGCGCGCGGCCAGCCGGCGTAGAAGGCAATATGCGATACGGCCTCGGATGCTTCCTGTCTTGTCAGCCCGTTGTCCATGGCGCGGTTGGCATGGAAGGGGAGCTGTTCCGGTTGCCCGATGGCGATCAATGCAGACATGGTGACAAGACTGCGGTCACGCGCGGCAAGGTCCGGTCGCTGCCAGAGATCGCCGAAGAGTATGGTATTGGTCAGGTCGGCCAGTGCCGGAGCTGTCGGGGCGACATGCGTGTTGACGGTCCGGGTTCGGGCCGCTTCGGCTTGAGCTTCGAGTTCGATGCGGGCCGCCGTGCTATCGGCGATCGGGCCGACACCGCGTTCCTCGAAGACAGTCTTCACTTCCATCACCGCGGAAATGGCATTCGGCCATCCGGTGTAGAATGCCAGATGGGTGATGATTTCGCCAATCTCGGGCGGCGTCACGCCGTTGTCGAGCGCACGTCGGGTGTGGCCGCCGATCTGCGCCGTCCTGCCGGTGGAAATGATCGCCGAGAGAGTGACAAGGCTTCTGTCGCGCGGAGAGAGCTCCGACCGCGTCCAGACATCGCCGAAAAGCACGTCGTCGGTGAAGTGGCCAAGGCCCGGCGCCACATCGTAGACCGCCTGGGGCGCAACACGAGGATTGCGCCTTTCCTCAGCCTCGGCTCCAACCGTAGCCATTGCGGAGGCCGCGATGCCGGCAACGATGTTCTTCATAGAGTGATCCTTTCCACTGCGGAATTCAGGGCGTCAGGATCAGATATGTGCGGCGAAGACAGGCGAGTAGAAGGGTAATATCGCTAACCCTTATCTTCTCAGTTCATGAATGCGGCAGAGGCGTGCCTCTGGCATTTCCAGCATGCAAGGCGCCCGGCATGGCTGCCGCTCTTATCGACGGGCGCGGTCAGCGTGCCAGCGCATCGCGTGGAAAGCCCGCAGCCAGTCCGTCGATGAATTTGCGCACGGCAGGGGGCAGGCCTCGTCTTGTGGTGAAAACCAGATGCACGAGCCCCTTCATGCCGCGCCAAGCCGGGAGAACGCGGACCAGCGTTCCATCCGCCAGGCTTTCCCGGCAGCTGTGGTCCGGTAGCAGCGCGACACCCAGTCCGGTGATCGCGGCTGAACGTACGGCGGTGAAATCCGCACAGCCTATTCTCGGCTCATGTCGGAGCGTCTGGGTCTGGCCATCGTCGGTTTCCAGATGCCAGTTGACGTCACTCTGGTCATCCGTCGTCGACAAGGTCGGCTGCGAGGCAAGATCGCCGATATTGCCGATCCGGCTTGCAATCTGCGGGCTCGCGACGAGGATGCGTATGGAGTTGCCGAGCGAACGCATGGTCAGCGACGCATCGCCTTCAAGCGAGGTCCGCACGCGCAAGGCGACATCGATGCGCTCTTCGATCAGATCCACCGGCCTGTCGACTGCCACGAGCTGCAGGCGGACTTTCGGATGCTGCGTCAGAAACCGATTGATGAGCGGGGAAATCGCCTCCACCAGCCCGGTCGGGCAGCTCATGCGGATGAGGCCATGCGGCTCCGATTGCGCTTCGGCAACCAGCGCCTCGGCGCGCTCGGCTTCCGCCAGCATCGCCTTGCACCGCTCGTAGAATGACTGGCCGACATCCGTGACGCGGAAGCGGCGGCTCGACCGTTCGATCAGGCGCACGCCGAGCCGCGCCTCAAGTCCCGCCACGCGGCGGCTGAGCTTCGATTTCGGCTCGCGCAGCGCCCGGCCCGCGGCAGCAAAACCGCCATGGTTCACCACTTCGGCAAAATAGACGAGATCATTCAGGTCACTGCGCATCATCGTTCTCCATATGGAACGCTAGGTAGCATTATTGCCGTCTATTTGCATCATCGTTCTGTTGTCATGTTCCTTTCAACGGCAACGGGCCGTCAACAAAGGAGAAAGACAATGACGAAGAAGTTCGAAAACAAGGTTGTAGTTGTTACCGGCGGCACCAGCGGCATCGGCCTTGCAACCGCCAAGGCATTCTCGAATGAAGGCGCTTCTGTCTTCATCACCGGCCGTCGGCAGCAGGCACTCGATGCCGCCGTCAAGGAAATCGGTGGTCGCGTGGTGGGCGTAAAGGCCGATATGAGCCAGCTGGTCGATATCGATCGCCTCTATGATGCGGTTCAGCAGAAGCACAGCCATATCGACACCGTCTTTGCCAATGCCGGTGGCGGCGAAATGGCTCCGCTTGGCGCAATCAGCGAAGAACATTACCAGAAGACATTCGATACCAATGTGAAGGGCGTCCTCTTCACCGTTCAGAAGGCGCTGCCGCTGCTGCGTGACGGCGGTTCGATCATCCTCACCTCCTCGACCACCAGCATTTCGGGAACACCCGCCTTCAGCGTCTATTCCGCAACCAAGGCTGCCGTGCGCAATTTTGCCCGCAACTGGATCCTCGACCTCAAGGACCGCCATATCCGCGTCAACGCCGTCTCCCCCGGCGTCACCGACACGGCTGGCCTCAACGAACTCTTCGGCAATGGCGAAAGCGCCGAAAGCACCAAGAATTACCTCGCCAGCCTTATTCCCGCCGGCCGCATTGGCCAGCCGGAAGAGATCGCCAAGGCCGTGCTTTTCCTGGCGTCCGACGATGCTTCCTTCGTCAATGGCGTCGAGCTGTTCGTCGATGGCGGTCAGGTGCAGATCTGAAACGGTCTGCTTGAAGGAGAAGGACAATGGCTGACATTGCGACATTGCTTGAGCGCAACCTTCAGGAGATCTTCGGGGAGGGCGATGACGCCCTCCGCCGCAAGGTTGCCGATGAAATCCTGCATGAGGATGCGGTCTTCGTCGAGCCGCACGGGATCTATACCGGCCGCGACGAGATCGTCCGGATCGCCGGCGTGATCCGCGCCATGCATCCGAGTTTTCGTTATCGGTCGACAGGCGTGGCCGAGGTGCTGCATGATAGGGCAGGACGGATGGCATGGGTTGCCGGCAATCCGGGAGAGCCACCGGCCTATGCGGGCACCGATGTCATCGTCGCACGGGAAGGCAAGATCGCGGCCATCTACCTTTTCTTCGATGGTGCGCCTGATCCGACGAGCCCGCCGATACCGGCCTGACACGCTCGATTACAGAGCCCTGATTACAGGGGCCTGATTGCAGAGGCCCGATTGCAGAGGACGGCGGCAGTGATGCCGCCATCTGCCGGGCCAAGCCGGTGTGGATTATTGTTTCAAAATACGAAATAAAATATCAATTATTGATGCAATTGTTGTGGCGTGCATTCGGCGGCAATATCGCTCCATCAGACGGACACGGTGTCGCCTGAAACAACGATTGCACATTCGAAGAACCGAACATGACCAACACTTTTCTCAACCTCACGCGCCGCAGCGCACTGCTTTCCGCCGGTGCCGCAGCCGCGACAGCCGCCACCACGGCAATCTCTCCCGCTCTCACCTTTGCAGCCAATGCTGCCCCGAAAACCACATCGATCGAAGGAAACAAGACAATGGCATATGTAACCACCAAGGACGGCGTTGAAATCTTCTACAAGGACTGGGGTCCGAAGGACGCGCAGCCGATCGTCTTCCACCACGGCTGGCCGCTTTCCTCGGATGACTGGGACGCCAGATGCTGTTCTTCCTGTCGAAGGGTTATCGCGTTGTCGCTCATGACCGCCGCGGTCACGGCCGGTCCTCGCAGGTAGCGGACGGTCACGACATGGATCACTACGCCGCCGACGCCTTTGCCGTCGTCGAGCACCTGAACCTGAAGAACGCCGTCCATATCGGCCACTCCACCGGTGGCGGCGAAGTTGCCCGCTATGTCGCAAAGCACGGCCAAAAGGCCGGTCGCGTCGCCAAGGCCATTCTCGTCTCGGCCGTTCCGCCGCTGATGGTCAAGACCGCTTCCAACCCGGAGGGTCTGCCGATCGAAGTGTTTGACGGTTTCCGTGCAGCGCTTGCCGCCAATCGGGCGCAGTTCTTCCGCGACGTTCCGGCCGGTCCCTTCTATGGTTTCAACCGCGAAGGCGCCAAGGTTCAGGAAGGCGTGATCCAGAACTGGTGGCGTCAGGGCATGATGGGCGGCGCAAAGGCCCATTACGACGGCATCAAGGCCTTCTCCGAGACCGACCAGACGGATGACCTGAAGGCGATCACCGTGCCGACGCTGGTTCTGCATGGCGAGGATGACCAGATCGTTCCGATCGCAGACTCGGCGCTGAAGTCGGCGAAGCTTCTGAAGAACGGTTCGCTGAAGACTATCCCGGCTTCTCGCATGGCATGCTCACCGTCAATGCCGATGTGCTGAACGAAGATCTGCTCGCCTTCGTCAAGGCATAAGCGGAACACAGAGGCCGCGGCGGTTTTCCGCCGCGGCTTGATGAGCGTCATGGCGGCACATGTTCGACGATACGGCTACCGATTGTTCATCTGACCACCCGGCGTGGATGAAATTTATGCAACGCATTGGCGATAATCCAACGCCACGCTTAGCCATTTTTTGGTTATCAATCTGATTTTGAAAGTGAAACTGTAGTTTCATGCGACTTGGCATGAACCATGCTTCTCTTGTCAGGACCGGACGCAAGGCCGGCGGTAAAGACAAGAGGGAACTTTAATGACGCTTTTTTCAAGAAGGATTTTGGGTGGCCGGCCGGTCATGCAGCGCCTGAAAGGTGTTGCTGTCGGCGTGGCTGCCTTGACCATGCTTGCAGCGGCGGGACAGGCCTCGGCGGCCGGCACGCTGCGGATCGGCATGACTGCATCCGACATTCCGCTGACGACCGGCCAGACCGACCAGGGCGGTGAGGGGCAGCGTTTCATCGGCTACACGCTCTATAATTCGCTGATCGAGTGGGATCTTTCGAGCGCCGACAAGCCGTCCGTCCTGATCCCGAGCCTCGCAACCTCGTGGGCTGTCGACGAGACCGACAAGAAGAAGTGGATCTTCAAGCTTCGTGACGGCGTGAAATTCCATGACGGCAGCGCCTTCAATGCCGATGCTGTCGTGTGGAACCTCGACAAGATCATGAAGCCGGATGCGCCGCAGTTCGACAAGCGCCAGTCGGCACAGGGCAAGTCGCGTATTCCGTCCGTCGCCTCCTACAAGGTCATCGATCCGCTGACCGTCGAGATCGATACCACGACCCCGGATGCAACGCTGCCCTACCAGATCAGCTGGATCCTGATGTCCTCGCCGGCCAATTGGGAAGCGCAGGGCAAGAACTGGGACAATGTTGCCCAGCACCCGTCGGGTACCGGTCCGTGGAAGCTGGAGCATGGCTTCACCCCGCGCGAACGCGCCGAGCTGACGCCGAACAAGGATTATTGGGACAAGACCCGCATCCCGAAGCTCGACAAGATGGTCCTCATCCCTCTGCCTGAGCCGAACACGCGCGTCGCTGCTCTCCGTTCCGGTCAGGTCGACTGGATCGAGGCGCCGGCACCGGATTCGGTCAAGTCGCTGAAGGAAGCCGGCTTCAAGATCGTCACCAACGCCTACCCGCACAACTGGACCTGGCACCTGTCGCGTATCGAAGGTTCTCCGTGGAACGATATTCGCGTGCGCAAGGCGGCAAACCTTGCCGTTGACCGTGACGGTATCAACGAACTTCTGCAGGGCCTTTCCATTCCGGCGCAGGGCTATCTGCCGCCCGGCCACCAGTGGTTCGGTCATCCGAAGTTCAAGCTTGAATACAATATCGCCGAAGCCAAGAAGCTGATGGCGGAAGCCGGCTACGGGCCGAACAAGCGCCTGAAGACCAAGGTCATCATCTCCTCGTCCGGCTCTGGCCAGATGCTGCCGCTCGCCATGAACGAGTATATCCAGCAGACGCTGGCTGAAATCGGCATCGATGTCGAATTCGAAGTGATGGACTGGAACGCGCTCATCAACGTCTGGCGTGCAGGTGCAAAGGACCCGAGCGCCAAGGGTGCGACCGCGATCAACTACAGCTACTTCATCCAAGATCCCTTCACGGCTCTGATCCGTCAGTCGCAGTGCAACCTGGCGCCGCCGAACGGCACCAACTGGGGCTATTACTGCGACAAGGACATGGACGCCCTGTTCGACAAGGTGCGTAACACCTTCGACGCCAAGGAGCAGGACAAGGTTCTGCAGCAGATCCATGAAAAGTACGTCGATGACGCACTGTTCCTGATGGTCACGCATGACGTCAATCCGCGTGCGATGACGACCAAGGTGAAGGGCTTCGTTCAGGCCCAGAACTGGTTCCAGGACTTTTCGCCGATCACGATGGATCCCTGATCCATAAAAGGCGACGCGCCCATTCCCGGCGCGTCGCCATATTTTATCCCCCCGCCGAACATCACGATCCTATTTGCGAGGTATTCATGCTGCTTTATGCGCTGAAGCGACTGTTGCATGTCATTCCGGTGACGATCGGCGTGAGCATCGTCTGCTTCATGCTGATCCATATTGCGCCCGGCGATCCGCTCGCCGCAATCCTGCCCACCGATGCTTCGGCTGAGATGCAGGCACAGATGCGCGCCTTTTACGGGCTCGATCAGCCCTTGCCCATTCAGTATGCCGTGTGGGTCTGGCATGCGCTGCATGGCGATCTCGGCACCTCGATTGCGACCGGTCGTCCGGTGATGGACGAGATCCTCGGTGCGTCGCTCAACTCCATCATTCTTGCCGTGGCCGCGGCTATCATCGGCTTCATCTCCGGTTCGCTGCTCGGCTTTCTGGCAGGTGTGTTTCGCGGCGGCTGGGTCGATCGCATCGCCTCGGGCCTGTCCATGCTCGGCGTCAGCGTGCCGCATTACTGGCTCGGCATGGTGCTGGTCATTGCCTTTTCCGTGACGCTCGGCTGGCTGCCGGCCATGGGTGGCGGGCCTGAGGGTTCGGCGGGCCGCAGCTTCTCCTGGGCCTATCTGCAATATCTCGTCCTGCCGGCAGTCACCATGTCGGTCATTCCGATGGGCATTATCGCCCGCACCATCCGCTCGCTGGTGGCTGATATTCTCTCGCAGGATTTCACCCAGGCGCTGGCCGCCAAGGGGCTGATGCGCGGGCGGATCCTGCGCCATGTCGTGCGCAATGCCGCGCCGACGGCGCTCTCCGTCATGGGCTTGCAGCTCGGCTACCTGCTCGGCGGCTCGATCCTGATCGAGACCGTGTTTTCCTGGCCGGGCACCGGCTTTCTTTTGAATGGCGCCATCTTCACGCGAGACCTGCCGATCCTGCAGGGTACGATCCTTGTGCTGGCGATGTTCTTCGTTTTCCTCAACCTCGTGGTTGATGTGCTGCAGAGCGCCATCGATCCCCGTATCCAGAGGAGCTAAGCAAATGGCAGTCGCAACAATCGATGTCCCCGTCTCGCCCGCCCCGGCCGTCAAGTCTCCGGGCTTCTGGTCGGGCGTTCTTCGCCGGCTCTGTCGTGATCCGGTGGCGCTCGCGGCCCTGGCGATCATCGTCCTGATCGTCCTCGTCGCAGTCTTCGCGCCCTATATCGCGCCTAGCGATCCTTCGCGCGGCAGCATGATCCGTCGCTTGCGACCGATCGGCACCGACGGCTACCCGCTCGGCACGGACGAGCTTGGTCGTGACATGCTTTCGCGCCTCATCTACGGCGCGCGGCTGTCGCTGATCATGGGCGTCGTGCCGGTGCCGATTGCTTTCGTCGTCGGCTCGGCCATAGGCATCATTGCCGGCTATGCCGGTGGCGTCGTCAACACGCTGATCATGCGCACCGTCGATGTCTTCTACGCCTTTCCTTCGGTGCTGCTTGCCGTAGCGCTTTCTGGTGCGCTCGGCTCGGGCCTCACCAATGCGCTGGTCTCGCTGACGGTGGTCTTCATTCCGCAGATCGCCCGCGTCGCCGAAAGCGTCACGACCCAGGTGCGCAAGCTCGACTATGTCGATGCCGCGCGTGCCTCAGGTGCGCCGCCGCTCACCATCATCCGGGTGCATATTCTCGGAAACGTGCTCGGGCCGATCTTCGTCTTTGCCACAAGCCTGATCTCGGTCTCGATGATCCTCGCCTCCGGCCTTTCCTTCCTCGGCCTTGGCGTCCGTCCGCCGGATGCCGAATGGGGTCTGATGCTGAACACGCTGCGCACCGCGATCTACAACAACCCGTTCGTGGCGGCACTTCCCGGCGTGATGATCTTCATCACCTCGATCTGCTTCAATCTTTTCTCAGACGGGCTGCGCTCAGCCATGGACGTGAAGTCATGATCAGTGTCGTGGAACAACCCTCCAGCGATCTGGCCCTCGGCGAACGTGGCGGCCCGGCCCAGCCGCTGATTTCGGTGCGCGGCTGGTGAAGCATTTCCCGGTAAAGGGAAGCGGCTTCCTGAAGCCGAAAAAGGTCGTGCGTGCCGTCGATGGCGTGGATTTCGATATCCTGAAGGGCGAAACGCTTGGCGTCGTCGGCGAAAGCGGCTGCGGCAAGTCCACCACTGCCCGGCTCCTGATGCAGCTCATGGCGGCGAACGAGGGTGATATCCTCTTCGATGGCGAGAAGGTTGGCGGCGCTCTGCCGCTTGCCGATTATCGCCGTCAGGTGCAGATGGTGTTTCAGGATAGCTACGCCTCGCTCAACCCGCGCCTGACGATCGAAGAGACGATTGCCTTTGCGCCGAAAGTGCATGGCGTGCCGGCGCAGACCGCCATGGCCCGCGCTCACGATCTCCTTCACCGCGTCGGTCTCGAACCGTCGCGGTTTGCCGGTCGTTATCCGCATGAGCTCTCCGGCGGTCAGCGACAGCGCGTCAATATCGCCCGCGCGCTGGCGCTTGAGCCGCGTCTCGTCATCCTCGACGAGGCCGTTTCGGCGCTCGACAAGTCTGTCGAGGCGCAGGTGCTCAACCTGTTGCTCGACCTGAAACGGGATTTCGGCCTCACCTATCTGTTCATCTCCCACGATCTCAATGTCGTGCGCTTCATGTGCGAGCGGGTGATGGTGATGTATCTCGGCAAGGTCGCGGAAATCGGCAGCCGGGATGCGATTTTCGATCAGACCCGGCATCCCTATTCGTCGGCGCTGCTCGCCTCCATGCCGAAGATGGACCCGTCGGAACGCACGATGGAACCGCCTCTTTCGGGCGATACGCCGAACCCGATCGATCCGCCGTCCGGCTGTCGGTTCCACACCCGCTGTGCTTTTGCCGAACCCGTCTGCAGCGAGAAGGCGCCGGAACTTGCGGCCGTGTCGTCAGCCCATTCGGCGGCCTGTCTCATGTCCGTGCCGGGCTCCGGTCACAGTCGTGCTCCCATGATGGCGGAGGCCTGATATGACGAATGAAACGATGATCGATATCCGCGATCTCTCCGTGACCTTCCGGCCGGGCCGCAAGCCGGTGAAGGCCGTCAATGGCGTCAGCCTGTCGGTCAAGGCGGGTGAAGTCGTGGCGCTCCTGGGGGAATCCGGTTCGGGCAAGAGCGTCACCATGCGCTCGCTCCTGAAACTGCACCCGAAGGAACGCTGATCGAAGGCGAGATCGATGTGGCCTGCCGCGACGTGATGCAGCTTTCCGGCCGCGCGCTTTCGGATATGCGTGGCGCAACCGTCTCCATGGTCTTCCAGGAGCCGAGGCTGGCGCTCGATCCGGTCTATACGCTCGGCCAGCAGATCGAAGAAACGATCATGCGGCACGAGAAGGTCTCGCGCAGCGAGGCGGCGGCGCGGGCGCTCGCGCTGTTCGAAAAGGTCCGCATTCCGTCACCCGAAAGGCGCCTCAAGAATTACCCGCATGAAATGTCCGGCGGTATGCTGCAGCGATCGATGATCGCGATGGCGCTGGCCTGCAACCCCAAGGTCCTGCTGGCGGATGAACCGACGACAGCGCTTGATGCGACGGTGCAGATCCAGATCCTGCTCCTGATCCGCGAATTGCAGAAGGAATACGGGCTTTCGGTCATCTTCGTCACCCATGATATCGGGGTTGCTGCCGAAGTCGCAGACCGCATTGCCGTCATGTATGCGGGTCGGATCGTCGAGGAAGGGCCGGCGGCCGAGATTATCCGCAATCCGAAACATCCCTATACGAAGGGGCTTCTCGGTGCGCGGGTGGAGCTTGCGCATGGGCGCGACCGGTTGATCACCATTCCGGGCGCGCCGCCGGATCTCACAGCCATGCCGCCCGGCTGTGCCTTTGCGCCACGCTGTCCGCAGGCAACCGACATCTGTCGGGTCGATGTGCCGGCATTGACCGCGGCATCGATCGATCATCGCGTCGGCTGCGTGCATTACGCCTGACTCGTGCGATGAGGGTCCAAGGGAGCGGGCGGCCTGTGGCCGCTCGGGTGGAATGGGAGTGAAATGAAACATATAACGCTGATCAATCCCAATTCATCGCGGTCGACGACTGCGATGATGGTGGAGATCGCCGGCAAATATCTGCCATCCGCTTTCACCATCGAGGCGTGACGGCCACGCGTAGCCCGGTGATGATTGTCGATGATGCGCAACTGGCCGCAGCGGCCGACGAAGTCGTCGAGATGGCGAGAGCCACGGGTGGAAGCGCCTCCGGCATCATCGTCAGTGCCTTCGGTGATCCGGGCCTTGAACGTATCCGTAACGAAACCGGCCTTGTCGCCGTTGGCATCTGTGAAGCCAGCATGCTTGCGGCGGGCGAGGGCGGTCGGCGCTTCGGTATCGCAACGGTGACGCCGGATCTTGTCGACAGCTTCGCCGGCAAGGCAAGGAGCAACGGCGTCGGAGATCTTTTCACCGGAACGCGCCTGACGGCTGGCGATCCCGTGGTGCTGGCTGCCGATCCGGCCCGCTTGACCGAGGCGCTGGCGCAGGCGGTTCGCGCCTGTGTCGACGAGGATGGCGCCGAGGCGGTCATTATCGGTGGCGGCCCCTTGGGACAGGCAGCCGAGGCGCTGCAAGGGCAGTTCGCGGTGCCGGTCATCGCGCCGATCAGAGCGGCGGCACAATTGCTGGTGAAACGGCTGAGCATGCCCGCCGCATAGAAGCCGGGAGACAGGCAAGATCGCGGCTGTGAGAGGCTCGACGGGCCATGGGCCGCAAGCCGCTTGTCTCCCCCGTAATGACTGTCGTTCACGAGGACGAACGGAATAGCGCATGCCAAAGGATCGATCTTTTCTCTCACGGGTACGGCAGGTCCTGCCGGACCTTCATCCTGCCGAGAAGCGTCTTGCGGAATTCCTCTGCGATTTTCCGGGGGAGCTTGCCAGCTATTCGGCGCAGGAGCTTGCGGCACTGGCGCAGGTTTCGAAGGCGACCGTCAGCCGTTTCGTCCAGCGGCTCGGCTATGAGAGTTACGAGGAGGCCCGCAGGCATGCCCGCGAGGAGAAACAGACCGGCTCACGCCTCTTCCTGACCGCCGCGGCCGATGCGTCGGAAATCCAGTCGGTCAAGGCGCAGGTGGCGCAGGGCATCGCCAATCTGGAGGCAACCTTCGTCTCCATTCCGGATCAACGCATACAGTCTGCTGCCGAGGCGCTGCTTTCAGCCCGCAAGGTATGGGTCATCGGATTTCGGGCCAGCCATCCGTTTGCGGCCTATCTTCAATGGCAATTGACGCAGGTGATCGAAGGTATCGTCGCCATACCCGGTGCCGGCCAGACGCTCGGGGAACATCTCGTCAGCCTCGGCAAGGAAGATATCGTGATCTTCTTCGCCCTCCGGCGCCGAGTGGCCCAGGCCGATGGCATCATCGGGGCCGTCCAACGATCGGGCGCCCGTTTCCTCTATGTCACGGACGAAGGTGCCGCGATCGAGACTTCGGCGGATTGGCATTTCCGGTGCCAGACGCTGGCGCCGGGACCGCTCTTCAACCATACGGCGGTGATGGCGCTCTGCCATGTCCTCATCACCCGCTGCCTCGAAATTGCCGGGGCGGTGGGGCGAAGGCGGCTGCGTGCAATCGAGGCGCTCAACGAAACGCTCGACGAGCTATAGCCGCAGGACGGCTGAGACCCGGCCGTCAGCTTACGGCTTTGCCGCTGACGGTGCCGCTGGATTGACGCAGTTTCAGCTCCACGTTCAGGATCTGGCTCTCAGGTGCGGCGTCGCGCGCAGTCAGGCGCTCCACCATGCGCATGCCCGCAGCGCGGCCGATCAATGCGGGATGTGTCGCAACCGATGTCAGCGGCGGGCGGATGACTTCGCCGTCATGCACGTCATCGAAACCGATCAGGGAGTGGTCATTGCCAATCCGCAGGCCGAGATCCTGAAAGCCCGCCGCAAGACCGATGGCAATGACGTCGTTGAAGCAGAGCGTCGCGGTGCAGTTCGGCCGTTTTTCGAAGATCGTTCTGGCTGCCGCCGGGATATCGGCGATCCTGTCGGGGACGCGAACCAGAGCGTCGCCGTCCAGACCATTCTCCATCATCGACCGGGCGAAGCCTTCGACCCTCTCCGTATAGGCCGAGTGAATGCGGCCGTGTACGGCGAAGGCGATCTCTTTATGGCCGAGACCGACGAGGTGATCCACCGCCTGCTGAACCCCCGCCTTGTAATCGACGCCGATATAGTCGAGTGCGTCGGTGACGCGCCGCAGCACCTGCACGGTCGGCATGGCCTTGACGCTCGGCTGGTCGTGCCAGTCTGCGGGCGTTCCTGCCGCCGGGCAGATGATGACGCCATTGACGCCATGCTCGCGCATGCGGCGCAGGACATCCCGCTGCCGGTCGGGGTCGTCATGGCTGTTGGCGAGGAGAACGGCAAGGTCCGCCTCGTCGAGCACTTCCTCGATGCCGGCCAGCAGCCGTGCAAAGAACGGGTTGGACAGATTGGGAACGATGAGCCCGACGATCTGATTCTGCTCGGCCCGTAGCCGGGCGGCGGTCAGGTTCTTCACATATCCCAGCTTTTCGATCGCCGCCTCCACCTTCTCGCGGGTGGCGGTTGCCACGAGCGGGCTGTTGCGGATGACGAGGGAGGCCGTGGCGCGCGAGACGCCGGCCACGCGGGCAACGTCCACAAGGGTCGCCGATTGCTGCTTCTGACGCTGCTCCGTCACTCTCAAACTCCCCGCCCGATCTGTCATTCCTGCTTACAGAACGATGCCGGAAGGTTCCAGTCATGGGCTGCGCGGCATACCGTCTCTGTCGCCCGTCTCCAGTGTCGCATTACGCGAGTGCAATATTTTTCTGTCTTTTAGAACGATCTATTGTTGACTTAGAACGATCTAAATGGAAGAAAACGGCGTCATTTCGACCCTCGCCCCCACGGACGTCGCGCCGGAATTCATTTTTCGTTGAAGACAAAAGGCTGCGAGCGGAACCGTTCGTGGCCCATGCGAACTATTGGATGGTCCAATGAAATACGGGAACGCCTCAGGCGATCTTGCGTCACCCCAAACGAACGACAATCGAGCCTGTCTGACCATTACCCGCCGCGCGTTGCTCGGCGGTACGGCCTTTGCTCTGGGCAGTCTGGCGCTCCATGCGTCGGCCATGGCCGCCCCTGCGGCCGCGACACCGGAACAGTTCCTGGCTCTTTCCAAGCTGGCGAATGATCGCGCCGAGCTTTCCGATGTCACCTCAAAGCGCATTCTGGATGCGCTGAGCGAAGATGCCACGCTTGCCGCTGGCCTTGCGGCCCTCGTTGGCCTGATGGGTGGTGCCAAGTCGGCTGCCGAACTCAAGGCCGCTGCCGCTGCCGCCGGCCAGGACAAGACGCTGACGGCGGTGATTTCCGCCTGGTACACGGGCACGATCACCACGGCCAAGGGGCCTGTCGTCGTCGCCTACAAGGACGCGCTCATGTACCGCTCCACCGAGGACGGGCTGGTGGTCCCCACCTATTGCAACAAGGGGCCGATGTGGTGGCGCGATACGCTGCCGCCGGGCGTGACCCGTACTCCCATCAATTCGCCGGAGGTTCTGTGATGGCCGCACCTGTTTTCAACAATGGCGATGCCCATGCAGATGTCATCATCGCCGGATCGGGCGTCGTCGGCGGCCTGATGGCCGAGCAGCTTGCGGCCGAGGGCTATTCCGTTCTGGTTCTCGATGCCGGCCTGCGCATCAGCCGTGCACAGGCGGTGGAGAACTGGCGCAACATGCCGTTCGCCAACCGCGTCGGTTCCGATTATCAGGGTCTGTACCCGCAGTCGCCGAAGGCGCCCGCACCGCTCTACTGGCCCAAGAACAACTATGTCGCCCTGTCCGGACCGGACGGTAACGGTTTCCAGCAGGGCTATCTGAAGGTCGTCGGCGGAACCACATGGCACTGGGCTGCCTCCAGCTGGCGCCATCTGCCGGTTGATCTGAAGATGCGCTCCACCTACGGCGTCGGTCGCGACTGGCCGATCTCCTATGATGAACTCGAGCCCTATTACTGTCGTGCGGAAGAGGCGATGGGTGTTGCCGGGCCGAACGATCCGGCAATGCAATCGCCCTCGGAGCGCTCGAAGCCCTATCCGATGGACATGGTGCCATGGGGTTATGGCGACAAGCGCGTCGCTGAAGTGGTCAACCCGCATGGCTGGAACCTCGTGCCGATCCCGCAGGGACGTTCCACCCGGCCGTGGAAGAGCCGCCCCACCTGCTGCGGCAACAACAACTGCCAGCCGATCTGCCCGATCGGCGCCATGTATAACGGCATTCATTCGGTCGAAGCTGCTGAAGCGCACGGCGCCGTCGTGCTGGCGGAATCGGTCGTCTACAAGGTCGATACGGATGAGAACAACCGCGTTACCGCCGTTCACTGGTATGACAGCGAGCACCGTTCGCATAAGGCGACTGGCCGCGCCTTTGTCATTGCCGCCAACTCGATGGAGACGCCGCGCATCCTTCTGGCCGCTGCCAACGAGCGTAACCCGAACGGCATTGCCAACTCGTCCGATCAGGTCGGACGCAACATGATGGACCATTCGGGCTTCCACGCCCGGTTCACCGCGAACGAGCCGCTCTGGATCGGTCGCGGCCCCGCGCAGTCCAGCTGCATGGTCGGCCCGCGTGATGGCGCCTTCCGTTCGGAATATTCCGCGACGAAAGTCATTCTCTACAATATCAACCAGGCTCCGCAGATGGCGGCCGCTGCCATCAAGGAGGGCTTTGTCGGTGAGGCGCTGGACGCCGAGATCCGTCGCCGCACCACCCATGGCGTCGACCTTTCGATCAGCCTCGAGCCGCTGCCGGATCCGAAGAACCGCGTCACCCTGTCGAAGACGCGTGTCGACCCGCATGGCATCCCGTGCCCCGACATGTATTACGATGTCGGTGACTATGTGCGTAAAGGCTATGAAGAGTCCGTGCGCCAGCTTCGCGGCATCGGCGATCTGTTCGGCGCGACCGACTTCGTTGCGACGACCTCGCTCAACGCCAACAACCACATCATGGGCGGCACGATCATGGGGTCCGACACGAAGGATTCGGTGACGAACGGCAATTGCCGCGCCCATGACCACGCCAATCTGTGGCTGCCGGGTGGCGGGCCCATCCCGTCTGCCAGTGTCGTCAACAGCACGCTCACCATGGCTGCCCTCGGCATCAAGGCTGCCGACGATATTTCGAAATCTCTGAAGGGCTGATCATGTCTGCGAAAAACTGGATATCGACAACCCTTGCCGCCGCAACCCTGTCGCTTGCCGCGGTCGCTGCGGCCGGCACGAGTGCAAATGCGCAGGACGCCAATAATCCGGCGCTGAAGGCACTGATCGAGAAGGGCCGCATGGTCGCCATCGGCGCCGATTGCATGGCCTGTCATACGGTGCCGGAAAAGGGCAAGCCGTTTGCCGGTGGCTATGGCATCGTCTCGCCGCTTGGAACGATCTATTCGACGAATATCACGCCGTCGAAAGTGTCGGGCATAGGCAATTATTCGGAGGAGGACTTTTCGCAGGCCGTGCGGCACGGCCTGCGAAAAGATGGCGCCCATCTCTATCCGGCCATGCCCTATGACAGCTATGCCGAGATCACCGATGGCGATCTGCACGCGCTCTACGCCTATTTCATGCATGGCGTCGATCCGGTGGATGACACGCCGAAGGACTATACGTCCCTGCCGTTCCCCTTCAATCTGCGCTTCTCGATGGCCTTCTGGAACCTGCTTTACGCAGGCCAGCATCCGTTCACCGACGATCCGGCCAAGAGCGCCGAACTCAATCGCGGCGCTTACGTGGCTGATGCGCTCGGCCATTGCGGCTCCTGCCATACGCCGCGCGGCGTGCTGATGGGGGCTGTCTCCAGCGCCTATCTTGCGGGGGGACAGGTCGGCCCTTGGTATGCGCCGAACATCACCTCAGACAAGGTGAGCGGTATCGGCGACTGGACGACGGATGAACTGGTTGCCTATCTGAGCACCGGCCGCGTGGCCGGCAAGGCGCAGGCAGCAGGCGGCATGGCCGAGGCCGTCCATAACAGCCTTCAGCATTTGCCGCAGAGCGACCTTCGGGATCTGGCCCTCTACCTGAAGTCGGTGCCGCCGATCCGCGATCCGCTGGATACGAAGGCAGCCCATACGTTCGGCATCAAGGTGAGTGACGAGGCTTCTATCCGCGGTCTCTTCCCCTCCAACGCCCATGACAGCCTGCATACGGGCGCCGAGCTTTACAGCGGCTATTGCGCCAGCTGCCACCAGCCGGATGGCGCCGGCAGCGAGAACCAGGCCTATCCGTCGCTGTTCCACAACACGGCGACCGGTTCCAGCCAGCCGGCCAATCTCGTCGCGGCCATTCTTTACGGTGTCGACCGCGAGGCCGATGGCCATCAGGTGCTGATGCCGGGCTTCAACAAGGGCTCTTACGTTGCGGAACTGAGTGACAAGGACGTGGCCGATATCTCGAACTATGTCCTGACCAATTTCGGCAATTCGGACGCCCGCGTGACGCCGGCGGATGTCGCAACGGCACGCAAGGGTGGCCCGCTGCCTCTGATTGCCCGGATGCAGCCGTTCATGGTTCCAGCAATGATCGCCGGCGCGGGTGTCGCGCTCATCGTGCTGATCGCGATCGTCTATCTCGTCTCGCGCTCCCGCAGGTCCAAGGCCGCTGCTTGAGATAGAGGCACAGAAAAAAGCCCTGGCCCGTCAAGACGGGGCCAGGGCTTTATCATTTGAGGCATGATCGGTTCAATCGAACCTCATGCCGATAAGGGCCGATCTCTCAGCCGGTCAATGCTGCCTTGCGGCAAGAGCGGATTCCATCCGCTGCAAGCCTTCTTCCAGCATGCTGCGCGGACAACCGAAATTGACACGAACATACTGGCCGTAGTCATGGCCGAATTCCGCACCGGCGCTGAAGCCGACCTTGCCCTTTTCGAGGAAGAAGGCCTGCGGATCCGTCAGGCCAAGCGCGCTGCAATCCAGCCAGGCCAGAAACGTGCCTTCTGCCTTGATGAGCCGGATGTCCGGAAAACGCTTTGCGACCTGTTCGGCAAGGTAGTCACGGTTCGCCTCGATATAGGCGACCATGGCATTCTTCCACTCTCCCGCCTTGGAGAATGCGGCAAGCGTGGCTTCGAGACCCAGAATGTTGACGCTATCCACCATGCCGAGCCTTGAGGCTGCAAACTTTTCGCGGATCGCCTTGTTGCGGACGATGGCAAAGGCGGTCTTCAGGCCGGCGATATTGTAGGTCTTGCTCGCCGCCATCAGGGTGATGGTCCGGTCGGCTGCATCATCCGAGAGGGTCGCGAACGGCACGTGCTTGCGGCCGTCGAAGAGGAGATCGCAATGGATCTCGTCCGAGATGACAAGCGTATCGTGCTTGCGGCAGAGCTCCGCCATCACCCGCAGCTCGTCAGCCGTAAAGACCTTGCCCGTCGGGTTCTGCGGGTTGCACAGCAGGAAGGCGCGCGAGGCGGAAAGTTCGGCCTCGAAGGCTGCAACATCCATCGTCCAGCCGTTTTCGCCCGGCGTCAGCGGGGCTTCGCGGCGTACCAGATCCCAGTGGCCGGCGGCATTGAGGATCGGCCGATAGACCGGCGTCTGTACCAGAAGTCCGTCGCCCGGCTTCAGCATGGCCTTCAGCGCCATGTTGAAGCCCGGCTCGACACCCGGCAGGAAGACGATCTCTTCCGCCTTCACGGCCCAGCCATACTTCGCCTGCATGTCGGCGATGATCTGCGCCTTAAGCTCGTCCTTGGCAACGCCATAGCCGAGAAGCGGATGTTCCAGCCGTTCGCGGATCGCGTCGACAATCTCCGGGGCGGCGGCGAAATCCATGTCGGCCACCCACATGGGCAGGACGTCGCTATCGTATTTGCTCCATTTCGAGCTGCCGGTACCGCGGCGCTCGTAGACGCTGTCGAAATCTACCATGCTTACATTCCCCTGATCATGCCGCCATCGACGCGGATGGAAGATCCGGTAACATAGCTTGCCTGCGTGCTTGCCAGAAATGTGGCGACGGCGGCAAATTCCTCCGGCCGGCCATAGCGGCCTGCGGGGATTTCGTTGCGCGAGGCTTCCTGCACGGCCTCGACGCTGGCGCCTGTCTTGTCGGCCTTGATGCCGTCGAGTTCACGCACGCGGTCGGTATCGATACGGCCGGGCAGGATCATGTTGACGGTGATGCCATGACGGGCGACTTCGGCGGCAAGCGTCTTCGACCAGCCGGCGACGGCGGCACGCACGCCGTTGGAGAGCGCCAGATTGGCGATCGGCTGGGCAACGCCCGAGGAACCGATGGTGATGACGCGGCCCCATTTCTTCGCAATCATGCCCGGGATGAGGGCATCGGTGATCGAAAAGATGGCGTTTGCCATCATCTCGAAGGCAGACGACCAGCTGTCGCTCGACTGGCCGATGGCGGGGCCGGCCTTCGGGCCACCGGAATTGTTGACGAGGATATCTACACCCTTGTCCTTCATCGTGGCGATGAGTGCCGCGACAGACGCCTTGTCGGAGAGATCGACGGCAATCGGGATGATGCGCTCGGATGCTTCGATCTTGTCGATGCTGCGGGCCGCCGCGTAGACGGTTGCGCCTTCTGCCGCGAGATTATGGGCGATGGCTGCGCCAAGGCCGCGGCTTGCGCCGAGAACGAGGGCGGTTTTACCGTTGAGACCGAAATCCATTACTTGAGCGCCTCCAGCTTGCGGGTCTGTCGCTCGATGAGCTTTTCGACTTCCTTGATGGCGAGCGCGTTGAGGGCAGCGCCCGGACGACGCTGGGCGGCGCTGGCAATCGCGCCGCGCTTGGCCAGCACGTATTTGCGCACGGCAAGGCCGAGACCCGGCTGCTGCTCGTAGCGCACCAGCGGCAGATAGGCGTCGAACAGATCCTGGGCTTCGTCGAACTTGCCTTCATTGCTCACGCGCACGACGTCGACCATCATCTCGGGATAGCAAAGCCGGTCATCGCGCCATCGGCGCCACGCTGCATTTCTTCCGTCAGGAAGACGCCGGCATTGCCGCAGAGGATAGAGGTGCGGCGACGGCCCTTGGCCTCGGCATCACGCAGGTCGGAGATCTTCTGCAGGCCCGGCCAGTCTTCATGCTTGAGCATGACGATCGACGGATGCGCCTCGAAGATGACCCCGAGCGTCTTCGTCGAGATCTGCACGCCGGTCGAGAGCGGAAAATCCTGCAGCACCAGCGGCACGTCCGCGCCGATCGTTTCGACGACATTGCGATAGTAGGTGATGATCTGGTCGTCGGTCTTCAGCGACGAAGGCGGTGCGACCATGACGCCGGCTGCGCCGAGATCCATGGCAGCCTTGGTGAGTTCGCTGATTGCGGCAAGCCCCGGGGCCGACACGCCGACGACCACCGGCTTGTCCTTGGAGCGGGCAAGCGTGCGCTTGGTGACATCGATGGATTCGGCCTGGGTCAGCTTCGGCGCTTCGCCCATCATGCCGAGAATGGTCAGGCCATCGGCGCCCTTCTCGTAGTAGAAATCGACCATGCTATCGATGCTGGCCGTATCGATGGCACCGTTTTCGGTGAACGGGGTGCAGGCGATGACGAAACGCCCTTGGTATCCGATGTGATGAGAGACATGGGAAAATCCTATTCGAACCAGTGGGAAGGACCGCGGCGGACATAGCGTCCGGAACCCGGCTTGTTGACGATGTCGGTGCCATCATAGGCGAGTGCGCCGGCGAGATAGGTGCGGGTGACGGTAACGGAGAAGGTGCGGCCGTCGAACGGGCTCCAGTTGAGCTCGTCATGGGCCTTGGCGGCATCCCACACCTGCTCCTTGTCGGAAAGGATGGCGAGATCGGCATCGGCGCCGATGCGGATCGCACCCTTTTCCGGCCAGAGACCGAAGAATTTTGCCGGGCGCTCGCAGAGCTGTTCGACGGTGAGCGCGGCTGCGTCGAGGCCGCGGCTCTCGGCTGCCGTGTAGAAGGCCGGCAGCAGTGTTTCGACCCCGGGTACGCCGGCGCCCGCATCGAAGATCGATGGCGTGAACTTGTTGTCGACCGGCCAGCTTGAATGGTCGGACGAGACGAAGGCGACGCGGCCCGCCATGATCTCTTCCCAAAGCGCATCGATCTGGCCGGGGCGGATCGGCGGGTTGACCTTCATCCGGGCGCCGAGTTCGGCACCGTCCTTCTCCGGATCGAACCAGAGATAATGGACACAAAGCTCGCCCGTCGCCCGGAAACCATCGGCGAGATAATTGTCGACCAGCTGGAAACCGCGCCCGGTCGTCAGGTGGACGATATGGGCATGGGCACCGGCACTGGCGCCGAGTTCGAGGAACTGCGCGGTGGCGGCGAGTTCTGCGGCCGGCGGGCGGCTTGCCGAATGGGCCTCGATACCGTCGTGGCCAGCAGCCTTGGCGGCGGCGATATAGGCGCGGACGATCTCCTGATCTTCGTTATGTACGCCAAGCGGCAGGACGCTGTCGGAAAGCGCATTGAAGATCGCGAATATCTTGTCTGATGCGATGCGCGGGAAACGGGTCGGGCTGCTCTCGAAGGTCGAGATCTTGAAGGCGACGACGCCGCCCTCGATCAGCTTGTCGACGTCGGCTGCATCCTGCTCGGGCAGGATCGTGCCGTAAAGCGCCATATTGGCATGGGCATGCTCTTCGATCGCGGCCACCTTGTCGGCCAGCCGGTCGAGATCGCTGAGCGGCGCCGGATTGTCATAGGGCATATCGACAAGCGTGGTGACGCCGCCGGCGATTGCCGAACGGGTGGTCGAGCGGATGCCCGGCAGGCCGCGGCAGCTTGTTGCATGCGTCTGGCCATCGATGACGCCGGGGATGACGAGATCAGAGCCGGCATCGAAGGTCTCGGCGGCAACCGGCGCTTCGCCGCTGCCGATCGCGACGATCTTGCCGTCCTTGACGCCGATCCATGCGCCTTCGAGCGGACCTTCCGGCAGAACGGCCGTGCCGCGGATGACGAGATCAAGGCTCATTTGCGTGTCCTTTTGTAAGCAAGATCGAGATTGGTGCAGGCCAGCGCCACACCTGCCTGGACCGGATCGATGACGGGAATGCCGAGGCTTTCCTGCAGGGCAGGGCGATAGGAGCCGAGCCCGGCACAGCCGAGGATGATGACGTCGGCGCCGTCTTCGTCGCGCAGAAGCCGTGCCGTGCGCGAAACGGTCTCGACCACATCGCTTGCCATCAGCTGGACCACGGTCATGTCGATCGAGCGGTCGCCGGCAAGCCGGCCGTCAAGATGCAGTGTCTTCAGGTAGCGCAGGTGACGGTCGATCGAGGACTGGCCGAGCGAGACGATGCCGAAGCGGCTGCCCATGCCGAGCGCTGCGAGATAGGCAGATTCGGCAATGCCGAAGACCGGGCGATCGACCAGCGCGCGGACCTTTGCAATGCCCGGATCGGAAAAGCAGGAGAGAACGAAAGCGTCCGCGCTCGATGCTTCCACGGCTTCGACAATGTTCGGGATGACCATTGCCACATGCTCGTCCGTCTCGATGCCGGGCGGAGACTTCTCAAGCTCGACGCATTCCACCCGGTGCTGCGTGACGGCGAGAACGGGATCGAGGCAAGCCTCCATCGAACGGGTGACGGAAACCGAACTGTTCGGATTGATGACAAGGATATGGGACAAGGGGCACCTGCGCAGCAAGCGCTGCGAACATTGCGGAATTTAGATATACCACGTAGTATATCAGGCAATGCGCCGTGTCAAAGCGCCGTTCGCCGCCGCGATCCTCATCGCTGTCGGCGGCCTGCCTCGAAAAGTCTTTGACTTCAATCGCGCGGGCCATGACAACGAGATGACGCCCGGTCTTCGGGCGAGTGGAGACGGTGTTGAACAAGACGAACCGGTTGGACCCGATGTCCGAGAAGCGCGGCAAATCGCTGACTGAGCAGGCCTATGCCATCCTGCGCGAGCGGGTGATCATGGGGGACCTGTCGCCCGGCTCCGAAGTGTCGGAACCGGAACTTGCCGAGCAATTGCAGATGAGCAAGACGCCGGTCCGCGAGGCGCTGGGGCGGCTCTGTGTCGAGGGCTTCATGGAGGCCTTTCCACGCCGCGGCTATCGCGTCACCCCCATCACGCTTCAGGACATGAACAACCTCTTTGCGGTGCGCGGCGTGCTCGAAGGCACGGCCGCCGCGCTTGCAGCGGTCAATCTGACGGCCGAGGAACTGGATGAGCTGGACCGTCTGGCCGACGCCAATTACGTCATGGGCGAGAATGTCAGCACCAAGACATTTGTCGAGCGGAACGAACGGTTTCACGCGATCATAGCGCAGGGTTCCCGCAACCCGCGCCTGCACGGGCTGGTGATGAACCATCTCGAAGAATGCGCGCGGCTTTTCTACATGGGCACACGGGTTCGCGACATCAATCCGGAAACCGACAACGACCACCACCGGATCATCGGCTATCTGAGGGCCCGCGATGCGGATATGGCACGGCAGGCGATGACGGATCACAACGAAAATACCCGCAAGGGGCTTCTCGAAGCCCTGATTGCCAAGGCTTCGTTTGGGGTGACGCTCTAGAGGTGAGCGTTCAGCGCGTTGTCCGGCCTGATCGGATGTGACAGGCTTTGCCACATCTCGGTCTTCCAGGCGTCGCCTTCCGAGGTTCAGCCGCTCTCGGAGGCGGCGGCTGCGGCAATCACTTGGCTGTTACAGTTCCGCTCTCTTCGCCCTCAAAAGTGTGCTGAAAATGCGCTGATCCGGCCTCAATGCACAGAGTGCAACCGGCCGGGTGAAATATGATGAAAAAATACCACTTTTTTACTGGAATGCGGTATCTTGTCACACGGCCTTCGTTGGCGTACTCCAAGCCCGTACGGCCTATGCCGATTAACAATACCGTTCGGTGGCGCTATTTTCCGGTGCCAGAAACCTCATGATGTTGGGACTGCGATGAACCTTTACTTGGATTACCTGGCTGAGATCAAAAGCAGAGAAACTCAAGGGCTCGCTCCCAAACCAATCGATGACGGCGCGCTTGTCGCCGAGATCATCACGTTGATCGAGGATAGCGGCAGCGAATATCGCAAGGATGCGCTGCATTTCTTCATCTACAACACGCTGCCGGGCACCACGAGCGCTGCCGGCGTCAAGGCTGCGTTCCTGAAGAAGATCATTCTCGGCGAGGCCATCGTCCCCGAGATCACCGCCGACTTTGCTCTTGAGCTCCTGTCGCACATGAAGGGCGGGCCTTCCGTCGAAGTTCTGCTCGACGTTGCTCTCGGCGAGGATGCCGTGTTGGCCGCCAAGGCGGGCGATGTGCTGAAGACCCAGGTCTTCCTCTACGACGCCGACATGTTCCGTCTTCGCGATGCCTACAAGGCGGGCAATGTCGTCGCCAAGGACGTTCTCGAAAGCTATGCCAAGGCTGAGTTCTTCACCAAGCTTCCGGATGTCGAAGACGAAATCAAGATCGTCACCTACATTGCCGCTGAAGGCGATATCTCGACCGACCTTCTGTCTCCCGGCAACCAGGCGCATTCGCGCTCCGACCGCCAGCTGCACGGCCAGTGCATGATCACGCCGGAAGCGCAGCAGGAAATCGTCGCGCTGCAGAAGCAGCATCCGGACAAGCGCGTGATGATGATCGCCGAAAAGGGCACGATGGGCGTCGGCTCGTCGCGTATGTCGGGCGTCAACAACGTGGCGCTGTGGACCGGCAAGCAGGCCAGCCCCTACGTTCCATTCGTCAACATCGCACCGATCGTCGGCGGCACCAACGGCATCTCGCCGATCTTCGCCACCACTGTCGATGTGACGGGCGGCATCGGCATCAACCTGAAGAACTGGGTCAAAAAGACCGGCGAGGACGGCAAGCCGATCCTCAACAATGATGGCAACCCGATCCTCGAGCAGAAATACTCGGTCGAGACCGGCACCGTCCTGAAGATCGATGCCAAGACGAAGAAGCTCTGTGCCGAGGATGGCGAGGAGCTGGTCGACGT
Source organism: Shinella sp. UYSO24 (assembly GCA_902167985.1). Lineage (GTDB taxonomy): Bacteria > Pseudomonadota > Alphaproteobacteria > Rhizobiales > Rhizobiaceae > Neorhizobium. Next base: position 60,419 of record CABHNZ010000003.1, on the reverse strand, counting down.
CGCGTCAGCCTTCACGCCCCAGAAGATGGAATTCATGAAGGCCGGCAGCTCCTATGCCATCGTCTTCGGCAAGAAGCTGCAGACGTTCGCTGCCCAGACGCTCGGCGTCGAAGCAACGCCGGTCTTTGCTCCGAACAAGGAAATCTCGGTCGAAGGCCAGGGCCTCACCGCCGTCGAGAAGATCTTCAACCGCAATGCGGTCGGCGTCACGCCCGGCAAGATCCTGCATGCGGGCTCCGACGTCCGCGTCAAGGTCAACATCGTCGGTTCCCAGGACACGACCGGCCTGATGACCGCGCAGGAGCTTGAGGCGATGGCGGCTACCGTCATCTCGCCGCTCGTCGATGGCGCCTATCAGTCCGGCTGCCATACGGCATCCGTCTGGGACAAGAAGGCCCAGGCGAATATTCCGAAGCTCATGTCCTTCATGAACAATTTCGGCGTGATCACCGCCCGCGATCCGAAGGGCGTCTATCACTCGATGACGGACGTCATCCACAAGGTGCTGAACGACATCACGGTCGATGACTGGGCGATCATCATCGGCGGCGACAGCCATACCCGCATGTCCAAGGGCGTTGCCTTCGGCGCCGACTCCGGCACCGTTGCCCTGGCGCTTGCGACCGGTGAGGCAACCATGCCGATCCCGCAGTCGGTCAAGGTCACGTTCAAGGGCACGATGCAGCCGCATATGGACTTCCGCGATGTGGTCCATGCGACCCAGGCGCAGATGCTCAAGCAGTGCGGCGATAACGTCTTCCAGGGCCGTATCATCGAAGTGCATATCGGCACGCTGCTGGCCGACCAGGCCTTCACCTTCACCGACTGGACGGCCGAAATGAAGGCCAAGGCGTCGATCTGTATCAGCCAGGACGAGACCCTTATCGAATCGCTGGAAATCGCCAAGTCGCGCATCCAGATCATGATCGAGAAGGGCATGGATAACGCCGTCGGCACGCTGAAGGGCCTGATTGCCAAGGCTGACGAACGCATTGCCGAGATCCGTTCGGGCGCCAAGCCTGCGCTGACCCCGGATGACAACGCGAAATATTCGCCGAAGTCGTCGTCGATCTGGATGTCATCGACGAACCGATGATTGCCGACCCCGATGTCAACAATGCCGATGTCTCGCGCCGCTACACCCACGACACGATCCGTCCGGTTTCCTATTATGGCGGCACGAAGAAGGTCGATCTCGGCTTCGTCGGCTCGTGCATGGTTCACAAAGGGGACATGAAGATCGTTGCCCAGATGCTCAAGAACCTTGAGAAGGACACGGGCAAGGTCGAATTCAAGGCGCCGCTCGTCGTCGCAGCACCGACCTACAACATCATCGACGAGCTGAAGGCCGAAGGTGATTGGGAAATCCTGCAGAAATATTCCGGCTTCGAGTTCGACGACCTGAAGCCGAAGACGACGAACCGGACCGAATACGAGAACATTCTCTATCTTGAGCGTCCGGGCTGCAACCTCTGCATGGGCAACCAGGAGAAGGCCGAGAAGGGTGATACGGTTCTTGCCACCTCGACCCGCCTGTTCCAGGGCCGCGTGGTGGAAGATACCGCCGAGAAGAAGGGTGAATCGCTTCTGGCCTCGACGCCCGTGGTCGTCCTCTCGGCTATCCTTGGCCGGACGCCCAGCGCGGAAGAGTACAAGGCTGCTGTCGAAGGCATCGACCTGACCAAGTTCGCACCGCCGAAGGCGGCGCCGATCGACGCCCTGTCCGTTCAGTATTGAGCGAAAAACCATGAACAAAGCCCCGAAGAAATTCTTCGGGGGCTTTGGTTTCATTGTTTGGCTGGCGTCGATTTATTGCCGGCCGCCATCGGGTGACGGCATCAGACATGGCGCGCCAACAGTGGCCGTTCCGTCATGTCATTCCCGTGGAGGGTTGACGTCAGCCCTCAAACTCTTTGAGCCTGCCGAAAGCAACGGGACGCCTTCAGGCCGGTTCTGCCATTTTCTCGTCCGCATAGCGCTTCGCCATCTCGGCAAGCGGAACCGTCTTGATCTTGCTTGCCTGACCCGCACAGCCGAAACGTTCGAACCGCTCGACGCATAGCGCGGAAATGCGTTCGATGCCCGGCTTGAATATGGCTCGAAGATCGAATGACGAGGGATTGGCGAGCAGATATTTCCGGATCGAGCCAGTCATTGCCATGCGCAGATCGGTGTCGATGTTGATCTTGCGAACGCCCATGCGGATGCTTCGCTCCACCTCTTCAAGCGGGACGCCGAATGTCGTCGGGATGGCCCCGCCGTTTTCGTTGATCAGCTGCTGTAAATCTTCCGGCACAGTGGATGCGCCGTGCATGACGAGATGCGTCTCGGGCAGCAGCTTGTGGATGGCTTCGATCACATCGATCGCCAGAATGTCGCCGGTGGGACGTCGCGAGAATTTATAGGCACCGTGTGACGTGCCGATGGCCACGGCAAGAGCATCGACGCCCGTCGCCTTGACGAAGTCCGCCGCTTGCGCCGGATCGGTGAGCAGGGCCGATTTTTCGAGCGTGCCTTCAAAACCGTGCCCGTCTTCTTGCTCGCCGGCACCCGATTCCAGCGAGCCGAGCACACCGATCTCTCCTTCAACGGAGACGCCGCGCCGATGGGCGATATCGACGACCTTTGCGGTCACGTCGACATTATAGTCATAGCTTGCCGGCGTCTTGCCGTCTGCCTCCAGCGAACCGTCCATCATCACGCTTGAAAAGCCGAGATCCATCGCCGAGCGACAGACATCGGGACTGCTTCCGTGATCCTGATGGATGCAGAGAGGGACTGTCGGGAAGCGTTCTGCGGCTGCCTCGAACATATGTTTTGCGAACACGTCATCCATGTATTTCCGGGCACTCTGGCTGGCCTGGACGATGACCGGGCTTTCTGTCCTCTCCGCTGCCCGCATGACCGCCAAAAGCGTCTCCATGTTGGTCACGTTGAAGGCGGGCATGCCGTAGCCGTTCTCTGCCGCATGGTCGAGGATTTGACGAAGAGTGGTGAGGGCCATGATGTGTCTCGCGGGGGCTGTAAAAGGGAAGTCGGAAAAGCAGGTTGCCCGGCAGAGCACTGGGCCCTGCCGGGACGTCGATTATCTGGCAGCCTGTCCATGCAGCGAGGCCGGAGAGGTGCTCTTGCCGGGGGCGGACTTTTCTCGTGCCGTGAAAGGCTCGATCTTCTCGATGACGAAGATGTAGTTCAATGCACCGATGATGCAGACGCCGGCGGCAAGCAGCAGCGGGCCGGCAAACGAGCCGCCTGAAATGTAGAGAAGCAGGCCCGTGGCGCTTGTCGTGACGACGCCGGCAAGGTTGGAGGCGAAGTTCTGGATGCCGCCGATCGAGGCAACATGGCCCTTGGTTGGTGCGACATCCGCCGGCATCGTCCAGATGACCGCCGCAGTGAAGGCAAGCGAGGCGTAGGTAAGAGAAAACAGGGTGAGCGTGACGGCAATGCTGTCGGTAAAGGCGGCAAAGCCGATCACAGCGGAGCCAAGCATGCCTGCCGAAAGGCAGAATTTGCGCGAGGCAGTGAGGGAATAGCCGGAACGGTAGAGATAGTCGGTCAGCCAGCCGCCGAGAATGCTGCCGGGAATGCTCATCAATGCCGGGATTGCACCGAGCGTGCCGAGCTGCGTCAGCGAAAAGCCGCGCGATGCCACGAGATAGGTCGGAAACCAGGTGATGAAGAAGTATTTGACGAAATTCATGCAGAAGAAGCCGATCATCATCCCCCACATCGTGCGGTATTTGAACAGCGAAGCCCACTTGACCTTTTCTGCGGCTGCCGGCGCTTCCGTGACGACGCCTTCACGCAGCGCTGCAAGCTGGGAAGGGCTGATACCCTTCATCTGCTCCGGTTCACGGTAGAACATCAGCCAGGCGACAACCCAGACCAGGCCAATCGCGCCTGTGGCGATGAAGGAAGTCTCCCAATCCCAGGTCGAGATCAGCCATGCGGTCAGAGGCAGGGCGATTGCCGTGCCGGCTTGCGGGCCTGCATCGAAAATGCCGCTGGCAATGCCGCGTTCGCGCTTGGGGAACCATGAATAGATGACCTTGGCGCCACCGGGATAAGAGCCGGCTTCACCTACGCCCAGCATCAGGCGGGCACCGAACATGCCGGCCACGGAATTGGCAAGGGCGGTGAAAACCGTGAATGCAGACCACCAGCCGCAGGCCAGAGCAAGGCCTATGCGGGCGCCGATCTTGTCGATCAGCCATCCTGCGGGCAATTGCATGATGGCATAGGTCCAGAAGAAAGCGCCGAGCACGAGGCCCATCTGGCCATCGTTGAAGCCGAGATCCGCCTTGATATGCGGCGCGCGATCGCAAGATTGACCCGGTCGATATAGCTGATCGCCAGTGACAGGAAGCAAAGGGCAATGATGAACCAGCGGATATTTGGAAGCTTTGTCATTTGCTCCTCCCGAGCATTTGAAAGGCGACGCGCGCACGCAAGTACACAGTCGCTGCCGTTAAGCGAAAGCGGATGATCTGCCTGTCGCGCCAGCCGCCCAACGAGCGTGACCGGATGCGTTCAAGCAGTCGGTTGCGTTTTCATGTCCTCACCTGTGTCCTCCCAGGTGGATCCATCCTCGCGCCGGGCCGTCCGTATCAAGGCAGCGTGTTGCGCAAGTCTGTGAATGCGTATTCATGAATTTCACAAAGATCGGCCTCCGTCAATCTCGAATCTCGGGATTGTGGAGAGGCACGGTCGTTCGAGGCCGCCTTCAGTGCCCCGATCTCGCGCCTCAGGTCGGCGCCCGGCCGGTACTTTCACGAACGATGAGATCGGCCGGCAGCTCGGTGCGGCGCACCACCGGCCTGCCGCTGACGGCATTCACAAGGTAATCCCCCGCCATACGGCCGATTTCCTCGGTTGACGTGCGGATCGTCGTGAGCGACGGCTTGATGTGCGGAGCGAAATCGAAATCGCCGAAGCCGACGATCGAAATGTCGCCCGGGACGTGAGCCCCTGGTTCTGCGCCTCGATCAGGGCGCCGAAGGCAAGGTGGTCGTTGCCGCAAAGAATGGCTGTGGGCCGCACCGGATAGGACAGCATCTCCCGCATCGCATCTCTGCCGGAGGCGATGCCGTAACCGCGCTCGATATCATGTTCCGGGCGCATCACGAGCCCCCGCTCCGCCAGCGCATCCTTGACCCCCTGCACGCGGGCCGGGGCGCGGTCATTGTCCTGGCGGCGGCCGGTAATCACGCCGAAAACCCTATGGCCCAGATCCAGAAGATAGCTGGCCGCCCGCTTTGCAGCGGCAGCATTGTCAAAACCGACGCAGGCGTGGTCCTGTGACAGGGTCCAGGTCTGTACCACTGGTATCGAATGGCGCTCGATCGCCTTGTATATGCCCGGATGATGGGCGCCACCCACGACCATCAGGCCGTCTATGCCGCGTCCGAGAAGCAGGTTTATCTCCTGCAGTTCCGACTCGGCGTCGTAACCGGAACTGGTCAGGAGCAGGCTGTAGCCAGAGCCCTTTATCCGATCATGGAAAGCAGCCATCGACAGGGCGAAGGCATCATTGGCAACGTTCGGCACGACCGCTCCGAATGTCATCGTCTTGCGCATGGTCAGCGCCCGGGCAGCACCGTTGGGCACGAAGCCCAGCTCCGCGCATGCAGTCAGGACCGCAGCCCGCTTTTCCTCGTTGACATAGGTGCTGCCGTTCAGGACGCGCGACACCGTCGCCTGCGAAACGCCGGCGTGTTTTGCGACATCTTTCGCGCTGAAAGGGCCTTCGGATGTTTTCATGATCCGGCTCTGAATGTTGCCGCCAATAGATGTCCGTATATCTCAGCGATAGGCCTGTCCTGTCAATCGAAACGCATTTTGCTTCGCCATGCTGATCCTGAATGAATGCGGAAAAAATCAATATCCAATTGAAAGTATGTAGCTATTCGCATTTCCGCGGGCCTTCTCGGTGTGCGCGCGCGGCGGGATCCAATTCGTATTGACAGGCTCATGCAGTCGTGCAACGCTATGAATGCGCTTTCACGGGGCGTAAAAACGAGCCGACCCCGGGAGGGCGGCTTGGATTGCGGGCCTGGCGTCTGACGTGGCTCCGCAGGTTCGGGAGGATTGAGTGAAATGTTCGAGGATCAGGTCGATCACCGGCACGAGACGCTTTTCGCGTCCCTGATACGTTCGGCCGAGCCGTTCACGCCTTCTCTCTTGCCCCGACGGAATAGCAGGACTGCCAAAGCTGCAGGCGGCTGACCAATCTGCCGGCCTTCGGCGGATGTCGGGCATTGGGTGCTTGGCGCAGTGCTTGAGGGCCGGACGTTTCGAATGATGTGCGCGGTTCATCCGGCGCATAACGTGCCTGCCGCAAGGCGGGTTTCCGGAGTTTTCAAGATGACCGATTCAATTGATACGACAGTTCTCGCGGCAGGCCGGCAAGAGGCAGGCGTACGTCCGTCCGAGGTCAAGCGTACTGCCAAAGTCGCGCCGCGCGCCTTCCGGGACTATCTTTCGCTCGATGATTTCGAGCGGGTCGCGCGCCGCCGTTTGCCGCACATGATCTTCAACTATGTCGACGGAACCGTCGAGACCGGAGCATCTCAGACTGCGGCCAAGAAAGCCTATACAGATTATTCCTTCGTCACCCGCGTTCTGGCCGATGTCTCGGGCCGGGATCTGAGCCGGACCCTGTTTGGCAAGCGCTATGATGTGCCTTTCGGCATCTCGCCTCTGGGCGGGGCGGCGATGGTCGCCTATCGCGGTGATCTTCAGCTGGCACAGGCATCGACAGAGATGAACGTGCCGATGATCCTCAGCGCCTCATCGCTGATCAAGCTCGAGGACGTCAAACGCGGCAATCCCAATGTCTGGTTCCAGGGCTACCTTGCCGGAGACGAGGCGCGCATCAATCCGCTGGTCGATCGGGTTCATGCCGCCGGCTATGATACGTTCGTCGTGACGGCTGACACGCCGATGCTCGGCAATCGCGAAAACCATCTGCGCAGCGGCTTCAGCATGCCCATGCGGATCACGCCGCGTGTCGCGACCCAAAGCCTTCTTCATCCACGCTGGTTCCTCGGCACGATTGCGCGCACCTTCATCCAGCATGGCGTCCCTTATTTCGAGAATACCGACGCCCGGCGTGGGCCGCCGATGATGTCGCAGAACACGGTGCGCAACACCAACAATCGCGACCAGCTGGCGTGGCGGCATATTGAAGGCCTTCGCCGCCGCTGGAAAGGCCGGCTTGTCGTCAAGGGCATTCTTTCGGCGCAGGATGCCAGCATTGCGCGTGAGCTTGGTGCCGATGGCATCATCATCTCCAATCACGGCGGTCGGCAGCTCGACTGTGCGATCGCTCCCCTCACTGTCCTGCCGGAAATCAAGGCTGTTGCCGGCGATATGGCGGTGATCGTCGATGGCGGTATCCGCCGCGGCACGGATGTGCTGAAGGCGTTGGCGCTCGGTGCTGATTTCGTCTTCCTGGGGCGACCTTTCCTCTATGCCGCAGCACTGGGCGGCAGCGAGTGCGTGAAACACGCCATCTCGATCCTGACCGAGGAGCTCGATCGTGACATTGCCTTCCTTGGCAAGCGCAATCTTGCAGATCTGAGCGCGGATCTCGTGCGCTACACGGGCTCGCGCGGCGGACCGGATGAGCGCTGAGGGTGGAGGCAGACCATGCCGGAAGAAAGACAAACTGTAACCGTGATGAGCGCGCTTGCCGTCGAGCTGGCGTTCAAGCGCTACATCATTCCTGATTTCGAGGCCGAGACGGGTCTCTCGCTGAAGATGGATTGGGCTCCGACATCTGTCCTGATGCGGCGTATTGCGGATGGCGCGCGGGCTGACGTCATCCTCGCCATCGATGGTTCCATGGATGAACTTGAGGCGGCGGGAACCATTCTTGCCGGGACACGAGTGCCGGTTGCGCGCTCGCTTCTCGGCGTTGCCGTCAAGGCCGGTGCCGCCCGCCCGGATATCTCCTCGCCGCAGGCTTTCACCGACATGTTGACCGGCGTCGACAAGGTCGCCTTTTCCGAAGGTGGCGCGAGCGGCATCTATTTTGCCGGCCTGATCGAGAGGCTGGGCATTGCCGATGCCGTGCGGGCCAATGCAATCACCATTCCCACGGGCTTTACGGCAGAAAAGATCGTGGCCGGCGAAGCCGAAGTCGCCATCCAGCAGATAAGCGAGCTGATGTCGGTGCCCGGGATCGAAATCCTGGGGCCTTTTCCCGATGCCTTGCAATCCGTCGTGGAACTGTCGGCAGCCGTGTTTGCCGATGCCGCCAACCCATCCGGAGCGCAGGCCTTCGTTTCGGCCCTGGCAAGGCCCTCTTCCGCCGTAGCCTACGAAAAGGGTGGCCTGACGCCGCGTATTTCCACCGCTTCCTGACAGGACAAGATCATGACAAAGCCCCGTATTGTTCTCCTTCATGCAACCCCAGTGGCCATGGACCCGATCCAGAAGGCATTTGCCGCCGCGTGGCCGGAGGCCGAGACGATAAACCTTCTCGATGATGGCCTGAGCATTGATCGGGCCAAATCCGAGTTGCTCACGGAGGCGTTGATCGAGCGTTTCGTCGATTTCGGGCGTTATGGCCTGCGCATGGGGGCGGATGGCATTCTCGTAACGTGTTCGGCCTTCGGGCCGGCGATCGACAGGATGATCGCCGAGTTTCCCGTGCCTGTCCTCAAGCCGAACGAGGCGATGTTTCGCGCGGCGATAGAAAGCGGCAAGCGGATCGGCATGCTGGCGACATTCGCACCGGCAGTGGTGACGATGGCGCAGGAGTTTGACGACTTCGTTGCCGAGACGGGCGCGCCTGTGGAGCTGGAGACCATCGTCGTCGATCGAGCGATCGAACTTCTGCGCAAGGGCGACGCCGAGACCCACAATCAGCTCGTGTCGGCGCGTGCGCCCGATTTTGCCGAGAAGGACGCCATCATGCTCGCCCATTTTTCCACGTCGCGTGCAGCCGACCTTGTTCGCAAGGCTGTGTCCGTGCCCGTCTTCACGGCGCCGGATGCCGCGGTTGAGCGAATGAAACATCTTGTCCTCGGTGACGAGGCCAAGACGAAGGCGAGGGCCTGATCATGCTTCTGGGTGTCATCGCAGACGACTTTACCGGTGCAAGCGATATTGCCAACACGCTGGCCAAGGGCCTGCCCGGGCAGGGCGGCTTGCATGTGGCGCAATTCATGGGCGTACCGAAGGGATCGGTCGAGACGAGCGTGGAGGCAGGCGTGATTTCGCTGAAATCGCGTTCCATCCCGGTGGAAGAGGCTGTGCGGCAATCGCTGGAGGCGCTCGAATGGCTGCGCGCCCAGGGCTGCGAGCAGATCGTCTTCAAATATTGCTCGACCTTCGATTCCACACCGGAGGGCAATATCGGACCTGTCGGCGAGGCCCTGGCCAAGGCGCTTGGTGTCAAGGGTGTCGTTGCATGCCCGGCTTTCCCGACCGTCGGGCGCACGGTTCATCAGGGACATCTGTTCGTCCATGACCGGCTGTTGAGCGAGTCCGGCATGCAGAACCATCCTCTGACGCCGATGACCGATCCGGATATTCGTCGCTGGCTGTCCTTGCAGACGCAGTCGCCTGTTGGTCTGGTACCGGCGTCGATCGTTCGCAAGGGGGCTGACGCCGTTCGGCAAGCCTTGGCCGAAAGCGCTGCCCGCGACGAAACGCTGGTGATCGCCGATGCGGCGACCGATGAGGATCTGGTCGTGCTCGGGACTGCCTGTGCCGATGCGCCGCTGATCACGGGTGGTTCCGGCATAGCGATCGGCCTGCCGGCGAACTTCATCCGGCGCGGAAAGGCAAAGGGCCTGAAACAGGATTACCCGGGAGTGGCCGGACCGGAGGCGATCCTGGCCGGCAGTTGCTCCGGTGCCACCCGCAGCCAGATCGACTATCACGCCGGCAGTCACCCAACCCTGCCGATTGATGTGGACGCGGTCATGGCGGGTGACGTGAGTGCCGATCAGCTGCTGCAGTTCATCGTCGACAACAAGGGCAAGGCGCCGCTTGTCTATTCCTCCGGCACGCCGGAAACGGTGGCTGCCATGCAGCAGCGTTACGGGCGCGATGCGGTTGCCCATCGGCTCGACGGACTTTTCGCAGAGTTGGCGAAGAGCCTCGTTGATAACGGCTTCCGCCGTATCGTCGTCGCGGGTGGCGAAACATCGGGTGCTGTCGCCCAGGCGCTGGATCTTGGAGCACTGGAAATCGGGCCTGAGATCGATCCCGGCGTACCGATCCTGACCGACAAGGATCGGAGTGTGGCCCTGGCGTTGAAATCCGGAAACTTCGGCACTACCGACTTTTTCGGCAAGGCGCTGGACGCCCTGAAAGGCGTGTGACAGTCATGGATGAAGCCACAGCACGGCAGGAGATCGTCCGCTACGGAGCCCTGCTTTATGAGCGAAAGCTGGCGCATGGAAGCGCCGGAAATCTCTCGGTCCGGTTGGCGGACGGGTCCATCCTCGTGACGCCAACCAATTCATCGCTTGGCGGGCTTGAGGCCCACAGGATTTCCAGGGTTTCCGTTGATGGCGACCTGCTTTCCGGCGATCCACCGTCGAAGGAGGCTTTCTTTCATCTCGCCGTCTATCAGGAGAGGCCGAAGGCGAGGGCGATCGTCCATCTGCATTCGACCTATTCCGTCGCCGTTTCATGCCTCTGCCACGAGGATGCGTCAGATATCCTTCCGCCTTTGACAGCCTATCATGTCATGCGCGTCGGCAAGCTGCCGCTCGTTCCTTATTACCGGCCGGGCGACCGCAAGCTTGCGCAGGCTGTAGGGCATGCTGCGAAGGATCACCGCGCCATGATGCTCGCCAATCACGGACCGATCGTTTCAGCTCCGACGCTTGCGGAGGCGGTTGGCGCCTATGAGGAGCTGGAGGAGACGGCCAAGCTCTTTTTCATCCTCGGGGAGAGAAAGATTTCGCCCTTGACCTGCGAGGCCGTCGAGGAACTCAACACAGTTTTCGGCCCGGCGGCCTGATTGACGCGCAGCGGGGTGCTTCGCCATTGCGCATGCTTTCCGATCAAGCAGCGACTTCGGACCCACCGCCGGCCGGGCTTTCGGTCAGCGGCAGTCGAAAGATCATGGTCGTGCCGGAGGCATTGGAGCTGCCGATGCTCAGTTCTCCACCGTGAACTTCGGCGATGCTCCGGCAGATGGCAAGGCCCATGCCCAGGCCCTTGTCCTTGGTGGTAAAGAAGGGATCGAAAATCTGTTCCCGCGCGCTCGGCGGTATGCCGCTTCCCGTGTCTGAGACTGCCAAGGCACACGAAAGCGTCGCGGATTTCGCTTTCGATTTTCGATCGCCGGCCGTCTGCCTGAGGTTCCATCGCGTCAAGCGCATTGGTCATCAGGTTCAGAACCACCTGCTGCACCTGGATCGGATCGGCGAACAATGCACCGCCGTCGGTCAGCGCGCATTCGATCTCTACACCCTCAGCGCGATTGTCGAGCTGCACGACGGTGAGAACATCCTTCACCACATCGTTGAGATCGAGAAACTGGAGATTGGCCGGCGCCTGCTTGGCCAGTGAGCGCAGGGCGGAGATGATGTTGCTGGCTCGCACGCCGGATTGCTCGATCCGGCTAAAGTTGGCGATCGCATTGTCGATCTGCGGAACCGGCTGCTTGAGCCAGCGAATGCCTGAATTGGCGAAGGTCACGATCGCGGAGAGAGGCTGGTTGACCTCATGGACAATCGAGGCGGCCATGCCACCCAGTACGCTCACATGGGAGTTCTTGATAAGCTCGGCCCGGGCACTGACAAGCGCCTGGTCGCGATACTGCTGATCGGCATTGCCGCGCTGCTGCTCTTCAAGCTGGGTTTTCAGCCGGATTGCCTGCGTGGTCGCAACAGCAAAAAGCTCAATCGCCTGTTCTGTTTCCAGAGAGAAAGCGTCGCTGAGGGCATTATTCTCCAGATAGAGCACGGTGAAAACCCTGCCATTGTCCTTGAGCGGCACGCAGAGCAGCGATCGAGCAGGACAGGATTTCAGGCTCTCCTCGTGGGCATCTCCGGCCTCGACAAGTGCGTTGCCGTAGCGCAGAGAATGGCCGGTTTCGATCACCAGGTCGATAACGGATAGCGGTGCCATGTCGGGCGCCAGTTCTGTGGCTTCGGTTGCCACGCTCGTCATGCCTTCGCGCAGCCGGGCGCTGGCAATGACGAAACAGCCATCATCGCCGATGCTGATCAACTGCCCGCGCATCGCGCCGGAATATTTCATGGCCGCCACGATCAGATCGGTTGTCAGCGGATCCGACGTCTCGATCGTCGGGATGCCTCTATCGGGAAGTTCGATATCGATGGGCACGGCAAACACATCGGCAAACTCGCGACGGATGCGATCTGCCTGCTGATCGGCGCCCCATCTGCGATAATTGGCCTGCGCCTGTCGGATATGGCCGAAGGCGGCAAATGAAAGCCCGGTTTCCAGCGCAAGCCGACCGGCCCGCTCATGCACGAGTGCCAGTTCGTGCCAAAAACCCGCCTCGGTCGCGGCCTTGATCGATTGCTCGTACTGGCGAAGCGCCTCTATCGTGTCGCCCGCTGCCCGCGCCGCCTCGGCGTCGATAAACGCCACCTTGTTGGCAAAGGTCTTCGGATTCTGCTCGGCAAGCAGGCCCAGGATAGTCCGTCCTTCGTTCTGCGGATCATCGATCCCCAGCATATGGTCTGCCAATGTCGAATAGAAATGCAGGTCGGCGAGATGGATATGTGCAGGCGTGGTCCACTTCCATGGGCGCGCATTGGCGAAGGATGTGGCCGCAAGCGCTACTCTTCCGCCGTAGAACTGCGCGATGCCCTCGAAAAGGTGTCCCCAAAAGATAAGGGGAGACATTTCCGAGGCCTGATCCGAGGTGGCACGCGCGAGGATAGATCCGGGCGTCGCGCCGTCGTCCTGCAGGCTCTGGGCGAAGGCCTGTTGTACCTGAAGGATACGGATGACCTCCTCGAAGCCGACGCTTCGCGCCATCGCGATACCGCGATTGGCCTCGTTGCTGACGACGGAAAGCGGTGCGCCCATGGCCAGGAGATCGGAAACGATATGGTTGGTGGCATAGCAGGCCATGCTGATGTCACCGCTGTTCTTGCCATGCTCGAACGCCTCCTTGGCGCGCAACAGCGCATAGGAGAGCGGGCGCAGCCAGACAGAAACCTGATCGAGTGCCACGAGCGCCGATGTTCTATAGGCGTGATAGGCATGAGCGTAGGAAAGGCTGACGGCCGCCTCCGCCATGGCCAGTGCCGTCGAAAAGTCGCGGTAATCGCTGGCAACGCATACGCCACACCAGGCCAGGCCGTAGCTGGTCGCTTCACTGACGCCATAGGCGGCAGAGAGTTCGACGATCTTGGCCGTATGCAGGAATTTCAGGCCATCATCCGAAAAGAAGGAGGACTGCAGCGTGGCGAGAAGATCCATAGCGACCGCGATGCGCTCGTCCGTCATACAGGGCTGCGAGCCGATGACGGGAAGGTCCAGCTTGTCGACGGCAATGGTCATGGCGCTGTAGGCCGCATCGAGGACGGCCCTGGAAGGTTTTCTCTCCAGATGCACATCAAGCAGTTGCAGCCCTGTCAACGCCACCTCGATGGCCTGCTCGAACTGGCCCCGCAGAATGAGGACCGCTGCCCTTAATCGGGCGGCCCGCGCCTGATCCAGCGCCGAACCTGCGTGATCGACTAGGCGATCCAGTTCACGGTCATCGATGGCGGCCCCGTGGCGATCGACAAGGATTGCGCAGCGAAGTTCGGCAAGGACCCAGTGATACCGATCGCAATGATCGGACAGGGCAACAAGCTCAATCCCCTTGTCGGCATAGCGAAGAGCGCTGTCGAGGGCACCCACTGCCTTTGCGATACGGGCAGCCCTGGCAAGCGCACCAAGCGCCGGGCCGAGGATGTTCAGCAGGATAGGGTCTGTTTTGGCTTTGACGATCTGCTCGGCAACCGCCAGATGCCGGTCAGTCGAGGATATGGCCGATTGAAGCATGCTGCGCGCGACACGCGCATGCCTATCCGTCTTCTCTGCCCGGCTCAGGCTTGCCCTGACATGTTCGCGAACCGCGTCGTGCGAAAACTGGCTCCAGCTTTCCCCGCTATGGATCAATCCAAGGGCTGTCGCAGGTTCAAGCGACCGAAGGAGAGCCTCGGTCTGAATGTCGCTCGCGGAAACCAGCAGGGCATGGTCACTGGTAAAGCCGATGCAGGAGGCGAGTTGAAGGATATCACGGGTATCCGCGGGGAGCTCGCCTATGATGCGGCTGAGAAGCGCGGAGAGGCTCCAGTTCTTCTGATCCGACACGAACTGGGCAAGGTCAGGCGCCGTTTCAGCTCGGTCCAGGACATTCAGGATCAGCTGGATATGGAATGGATTGCCGCCGGCAACCGATTGTACCAGCCGTGCGAGCGGCGCTGTGGTTTCGCCATAGCGCTTGGCGGAGATCAGGCCTTCGACAGCATCGAACGCAAGCGTCTTCAGAAGGATATTGGTGACGCGGACGGCGGTGTCCCCGAGCAAACGCTGAATGCCTGTCTCGTGGAACCGTGCCGTGTCATCGCTCCGGTAGGTGCCAACCAGAAGCATGTCCCGAAAGCCGCGTTCCGAGAGGGCGCGTATGAGCTGCGTCGAGCTTTCGTCGAGCCAGTGCAGATCGTCGATAAACAGGATGAGAGGTGAGCTCGGCGACGCATTCGACTGGATTGTCTCGATCAGGCGGTCGCGGACCCGGTTTGTGGAGGACAAGGCCCCAGTGTCACGAACGGATGCCAGCTCGTCGATAGCATCAGCAGGCAGAAGCTGCCCCAGAGCTTTCAGAACTGTACTATACGGAACGCGCTGGAGGGCTTCGTCGGCCTTGCCGGTGGCATGGCTGATATCGCCGCTATCGGCAAGAAACGTGGCGACGAGCGCCGTCTTGCCGAAACCTGCTGCGCCTCCGACAAGCACGATTTCGCCGTAGCCCGTCTGCGACACGCGCTCGAAGGCTGGCGAAGCATGTCAAGTTCGGCGTCCCGACCAAAGATATGCCGGTTTCCAAAAGCGTATGTCATTCATTTACCATCGGCGTTCGCTTGCAAGCGATCCGAGAAAGCATCCGGGTTATGGCCTGTCAAAATGATTTCGCAACGCAGCAATTCTTTTGGTGAGCATTCTTCAAATTACATCCATATCGTACAATGTCGGTCAAAACGGCGTCCTGCGGCACGCTGATCGAAGGGCACGCGAAGCCGCTGGCAACCGGCCGCACGGGCCGATATTGCGTAAATCAGGCAGTCATTTTGGGTGAATGCGGGCGAGCACCGTGTGGACTTCGCCGGCCGGCCAAGCGTCGGGGTCTGTGCAAGGGCGATCGATTTCCCAAGCCGGCAAGCGCTGCTTTACCACGCCACTTGTCGATACACGCTCCAGTCTTGGACCGGAGACGGGTTAGACGGTCAAAAGGTCAGCTTGCGGCTGCCGGATAGGCCGTATCGAGCGATCTGCTGCCGCTGGTCTGTCCATTGGCTTCTATCCAGTGGAAGGCCTCATCAAGGGTCGTGGCAAGATGGATCGATTGGGATCCTGCCGTCCAAAGGGCGTGGAAGTTCTTCAGCTTGCCATAGGAATTGTCCAGCAGCACGTGCGGTATGTCCATCAGCGTCGCCAGGATATGACCATGCAGGCGATCCGTCACAAGCATTCGGCCGCTGCCCAACAGGTCAAGCCCCCGATTAAGCTGCATGTTGGCTTTCATCTTGTAGATGGTCTGCCGGCTCGGGATGCCAAACTGCCGTTCACCGCGCACAAGCAACCGCATGAGAAATGTCGGGTTGCCTCCCTCGATCCAGTCGAAAGCGTTGACCCGAAGCCCTTGCGGGGGCCTTGCTATGCCTGCCCGTTCGTTACGCTCCTTGTCGGTGCGTAGCATCAGGGCCAGATCATAAGCCGGTGGCACACGCGATGGCAGCCGGCCAAGCCAGAAAGCCATGTCCGGAGCAGTCACTGCCGGCAGATCAAGATGGGCATGGGCAAAATCGAAGCTGGGCTTGTCTCTGACAAGCAGCGTGAAGTTGCCGTGGTTGCGGATGGCCTCCCGGGTGCTCCGCGCATTTGCCGGATCGGCAAAATGGATCGTCTGCGGCAACTGTATGATGTGGCGATCAGGAAAAGCACGCAGGACCGCCAACCTGAAATTCTGGAACTTTGGCCAGAGATCGCCGAAATTGCCCCCACCGCTCAGATAGATCGGACCTTTCGGAGCCTGCCGCCGTAGCGCAACCGGATCGAAATTATGGATCGTGCAGCTATAGCGCGGAGGTGCCCCGTATTTGTCTGCCAGGAACTTGGCCGCACCGAGCCAGATCAGGCTATCGCCGACATTGGAATAATCGGGAAAGTCGAGGAGGCAGTAATCCTTGTCTTCGGCCGCCAGCGGAACCGTATCCGAAATATGGCGCTGCAGTGTGGCAATGATCTGTGCGGACGATTTCGAGGTGACTGACACGTTTGACTGCTCGCTTATGGGTTACGATCTTTCGGATCACAGCGCTGCAAGGCGGCGGCGCGTGCGGTATGCCTCTTTGCGCAATCTCTCGAGACCGCGCTCGTAAAACCAGCCGAGGCGACGGATGCCGTTTGGCGGGTTCAATTGGTGGCGCGCGTTCTGGATCGTCGACTGTGTCGTGACTTCCATGACCGGATGGGGATAGACGCAATAGATCGGGACATTGTGGACCCAGGCACGGTCCATCTCATCATCGACGGGGCGGCGGACGTTCTTGATGCTATCGAGATAGGCGCCCGCTCCGGCCTTGTTGATGAAGTAAGCCTGCGTACCATAGGTTACTTCGCCATATTCGACGATGAAACGGTCCATATAGGGGCGGCGACCCAAGGGCTTGGTCGGTACCTTGGAATAGAACCGGAGGTAGTCGAGCGATTGCTCTATCCCATCTGTGGACTTCAGGAAATTCTCAAAGAATGTCGTGTTTATCACCACATCGTCTTCCAGCACGATATAGGCATCGGCATCGTCGGCGGCGCAAAGCTCTTCCCACAAGACATAGTGGCTCGCGAAGCAGCCGAGCTCTCCTTGTGTAAGGTAGCGGCCACGAATGCGGCGTGTCTCTTCCGGATCGTAGGAGAGCGGTGCAGGCAGGGCTGTCAGTGCGTCAAAAACGACCACTCGAAATTGGTAGCCTTGAACTGCCTGACGATGTTTTCCCGCCGGGCGCTGCCGGCAAGGCTGATGATCTTGAACTGCAATCGACGCGTACTCATGACTTTCTGCTTCTCGCTGTGGGCCCCTTCATCTGCGTCATGGCGTAGCGAAAGGCTCCCGAAAATTCCCAGAAGACGGCGCTTGGCCGCTCGATAGCGCGGCGGGGCAAGCCGCGTAGTCCCTGCATGAAATGTTCTGCCTTGCGGCAATGCAGCAGCAGCTTCGCATGGTAGGCGCCTCGTCCGACATCGTAGTCGCGGTATAGCCTCTTCAGATTGTTGGCCTTGCGGCCGTGATGATGATAGACGCAGACCGTCGGGTCGTAAGTGCCGGCCCAACCGGCAAGGCTAACGCGCGCGGCGGCATCGCAATCTTCGGAGGGAAACAGAGATCCGCTGCCGAAATCCGTGTCGAAACCGGAGATCTGGTCGAGCGCAATCTTGCGAAACGCCATATTCGCGCCCTTCACCTCTCCCGGAGCGAGATATCTGCCGGCGGCGAAATGCTTGTAAACCGTCGATTCATTGATCGTCACGCGGAAGTCAGTGGGGTCAAACAGCATGACTCGTCCCGTAACGAAGCCGATCGATGGATCGTCGAAAGCCAGTGTCAGGCGGTTCAGGTAGTCGGTCTCGACATAACAATCATCATCAGTGAATGCGATGACTTCGCCTCGCGCAATGGAAAGCCCGGCATTACGAGCGGAACTGAGGCCCGGCACCTTTTCGTAAGTATAGAGCACATTCATGCCGGACTTCAGC
Organism: Shinella sp. UYSO24; assembly: GCA_902167985.1. Taxonomy (GTDB): domain Bacteria; phylum Pseudomonadota; class Alphaproteobacteria; order Rhizobiales; family Rhizobiaceae; genus Neorhizobium. The sequence continues at coordinate 42,446 of CABHNZ010000003.1, read as the reverse complement.
CGGAATGTCTCCACCACGTCCCGGGTATTGTCCGTTGATCCATTGTCGACAACGATCAATTCCCAGGTGCGTGTGCTGTCGAGCTTCGAAATCGCGTCCAGGCATTTGGTGAGTGCTGGCCCGCGGTTACGCGTGCTGACAATCAAGGAAATGAAAATATTGTCGGATTCGTTTCGCAAGGTGTTGCCCTATGCTTTTATGAATAAGTCACCTAATGGCATGTTGCGGTGACGATCCTACGCGAATTTCATCCATCCGTATAGTATTTCCATGAAATTATGATTGATCAATCTGGTTAACTTGTTGTTCTGTCGATTCAAACGTCATCTCGATTCGAATTTTCTTTGGTGTATAAAGTGCCATTGATTTTGTTGCACAAAAATCAAACCATTCGATTGATGTGTAATAATAATGTTACTTTCACTCAAGTATTAATCATTATTATCTATTAATATTAGGTTGTTATTTTGGGGCGTTGCAAATCTACTTTTAACGATTTATTAGTAAAGGAGTATTTAACATTTCAGGGAGAATTACAATGGTAACGATAACGGGCAATGGTACCGACGAGACGCTGAAAGCGCCTACCGGCGATGGTGCTGACTACAAGTATGAAGGCAAGGGTGGAAATGATGCCATCCTCGCTTCCAACGGCGATGATGTGCTGCTCGGCGGAGCTGGTTCCGACGTGCTGTTCGGCGGAGCGGTAAGGATACGTTCGTTTTTGACAAGTTTGCCAAAAGCGGCGACTTCGACATCATCACCGACTTCCATCTCGGTGAGGATAAGCTGGTGGTGAATAATGGCGCCACCATTATCGGTCTCGACTATGGCTACTTTGCCGGCACGACCGCAAACGGCGTCAATCTGGCCAATGACAGCAAGGTACTGGATGTCAAGCTGACCCTCCAGATCGATGATGGTGACAAGCACTTCCAGCAGGAAGTTCTGCTGCTTGATGCCATCAAGAATACAGGCTGGTCGCTCAATGAATTCAAGGCTGCCATCGGCTGGACCGGTGCGGTTGGGCACGATGTGACCTGATCGACCGTTAGTCTGCACAGACATTCAGGCAGATGCGCCGCAAGTTGGCGGTTCATCTGCCTGAATGGATCTTGCTCTCGGTCACTGCTGTCTGCCTCAATGGCAGTCTTGCATTTATTGGCCCGACTGCCTCTGGCATGGCCATCAAGTATATCCCGATCTAGGCTGCACTTTACCGTTTTTTTGCTTTGCCCTCCTAGTCTCGTTAAAAAGGAGTGCCCATGCAAAGTTTCAGTATTGAGTCCCGCATCATCAAGGGCGTTCAGTATGAGCGCTTCGGCGGATATTTGCGCATCGTGTTCAAGAATGGTGACGAACGCGAATATCTTGGCGTGCCGGAAGATGATGTCTTGGCCATGTGCCAAGCGAAATCGCCAGGCCAGCACTATATCATCCATATCAGCGGGCGCTTCAAGCGTGTGACGCTGGCTTCGTAGGGTGCGCTTCTGTCTTTTACGTAGGCCGGATATTACAGATGCCATTCTATCGGGCGGATTTTGCGCGCCGGCACGCCGCCATACAGCCAGCCCGGTTCGACGTCTCGATTGACCACCGAACCAGCTGCGATCACGGCGCCGTTGCCGATGGTAACGCCTTTCAGTATCGTTGACCTCGTGCCGATCCAGACGTGATCGCCAATGGATATCGGTCGCGGTGCGCTGTCGGACCCGACAATCTTATGATGATCGGTGTCCATTATTGTGACGTCGCTGGCGATTGCGACGCCGTCACCGATCACGATCGAGCAGTGGCAATCCATACGCAGATTATCTGCCGCGTATCCGCTACCGAGTGTGAGGCTTCCGTCTTTTCCTATCCGGACGTTGCAGTGCTTGTGCAGCACGAAATTGCCATTCAGCCTCACATGTCCACCGGGCAGGACGGTGAATGTCGAGGGTTCTGGCAATTGCCCGAGCCAGTATTTCCCAACGGAGAGCGTCCCTGTGCCTGTTACGGCGGATGCGCTGAACAGGCATCTTGACCTGTGGTAACAGATGATTGCAATCCGTCGCAGTCGAATAAAGCATTTCAATGTCTGCCAGCACGAAACATATTTGCGTCGGGACAAATAATATACTCCGAATGCGCCGATTCTTTCCAAAGTATATTCGGTGTCATTGTATTGTCATCATGAGCGATAGCCATCTCACAGGTATATTTTGATGGTCGCATATATCGTCGCGCGCTGGAGACTTGACCCATGGGGTGGTGGTGCCCGGGCGGGTGTCCGTGCAGTCTGGCAGGGCTGGTGTCGTCATTCGCTCGCGGCGGTAGGGGCGAGAGCGGGATTGCATGCGTTTCGGGCAGTGTCTGCGCCTTCTGGTTGCCGCATTCTCAACATGATTCATGTCGTTTGTCTGTGCCAACTTAAGTTTTGTCCGACAGTTTTACTTTGTCTTCTAAGGGCTTAACTCCGCTGTATCTCGGTTAACTATTTGTTAATTATCTGTGATGACATGAATGTCCTGAGTATATAAAGTAAATGAAGGGTAATTGACTGGCGTTAATTAGAGAGGGATGCGTAGTGACTACACGTGATCGTGCTTCGAAAGACGTCGACAGTGTTGTCAATATAATATTTCCAAATAATGCTCGTCGATTCTCTCGAAAAGATTGCAATACTCCGGCATGGCATCATTCGGCGAAGCGGTTATTGGATATATTCGTTGCACTGATGGCGATTATTGTTCTTATTCCTCTGCTTCTGTTCGTCTGTGCTGCTATTCGAATTGATAGCAGAGGGCCTGTCCTGTTTACCCAGTCTCGATGGGGGGCTGGTGGCTGCAAGATAAATGTCATCAAGTTCAGATCAATGTTCGTGGAGCAGGGGGATCCGACTGGCGTTGCGCAAACGACATCTAACGATGTTCGCGTGACGCGGGTCGGGCGGGTTATCCGGCGTTACAATATCGATGAATTGCCCCAGTTGCTCAATGTCCTGAAGGGTGAGATGTCGCTGGTCGGGCCGCGTTGCCATGCGGTTGGTATGCTTGCAGCCGGCAAGCCCTACGAGAAACTCGTGCCTGAATATCATCGCCGCCATGTCATGCGTCCCGGCATGACCGGGCTTGCGCAAATGCGCGGATGGCGCGGTCCGACAGACAGTGTCGCCAAGGCCAAGTCACGCATAGCGAGCGACCTTCATTATGTAGAGAATTTTTCGATCTGGCTCGATCTCTACATTATCGCCAGAACAATCAAAGTGGAGCTGACGGAAGGTAAGGGCTTCTGATCCGTGCGGCACGTCATCTCAGTGATCGTGGAGCGCAATCCGCGTTGAAGTAAATATCAGGTTTTTATCGACCCATCGTTTAGCTACGAAGGATGGATAGATTTTGTTCTGTGTAAGATGTTGTTTACAGCGCTTTCATATGTTGCCTTGATGTAACATAATCTAAATTGAATGTGTCTCGAAACGGGACATTGTCGAGATGCGAGTAGATTTCGAGCATCTTAAAAAGCATGATACCGATCAGATACGGTTGGGGGCGAATATTGCGTAAGAATTATATTTTGTTCCTAGGCATATTTGCTGTCGCCCTGTCAGGCTGCAGTACAACGCCACTATCCGGGCCGACGTTCGAGGCGGTGAAGGAGGGCGCTGCCGTGCGGGTCGCGTCTGCAGGCGGCAAGGAAACCGCCGGAATAGATTATGCTTTGGTCGATATCGACAAGACTGTCCTGGCGCATGTTGGGGCGAGTGTGCCGCCATCGCTTGCGGGCGGCTTCGGCATTGGTAGCGCTCGTGCACCGACACTGCCGCTTGGCGTTGGTGATATTGTCCAGGTTGCGGTGTTCGAGTCCCAGTCGGGCGCCTCTTCATTCCCGCCGAGGCGGGAAGCAGGCCTGGTAATTACGTAAGCTTGCCACAACAAACCATCGATAGGGATGGTACGATCACCGTGCCATATGCCGGGCGCATCCCGGCAGCCGGGCGCTCTGTGCGGGATGTGCAATCGCAGATCGAGCGGGCCTTGGTCGATCGCGCGATCGAGCCTCAGGTGCAGATCTCCCGTGTCAATAACCGATCCGCGCAAGTGTCTGTCCTGGGCGATGTGAACGCCCCAGCCAAGATAGAGTTGAGCGAGGCTGGCGACCGCGTCCTTGATCTGATTTCGCGCGCGGCGGCTTGAGAGTGCCTGGCGTCGAAACGCGTATCACACTGCAGCGTGCCGGCCGGTCGGCAACCGTACAATACAGTTCTCTGGTGGCGAGGCCCGGTGAAAACGTCTACGTGTCTCCGGGTGATACGATCATCGTTGATCGTGATCGTCGCACCTATCTGGCGCTCGGTGCGGCCGGTCTGAATGGACGGTTCGACTTCGAAGAGTCGAACCTTATGCTCAGCGAAGCGATCGGCAAGGCTGGGGGGCTTCTCGACAGCCGCGCAAACCCCTCGGTGGTGCTTGTCTATCGCCTTGTGCCGAGAGTGTTTCTGTCTGACATCGGCGTGAATGTCGCCCGCTTCGGCGGCGATACGGTACCCGTCATATTCCGCGTGAACTTCAAGGATCCGGCCGGCTTCTTTGCCGCTCGCCGCTTCCCGATGCAGGATAAGGATATCATCTACATCGGCAATGCCGAGACGGTGGAAGTCCAGAAAGTCCTTGGTGTCATCAATTCCGTTACATCGACGGCTCGTGGCGTGAGTAATAACGTCAGCGATACGCGAAGTGCAGTTGAGGGACGGTGATCGATCAAATTAACCGATTATATAAGCAATACTTGCGCAATGCGTAATAGGCTGCAATATTGTTGCAAATTAACAGGCCGCCTGGAAGGGGCTCATTAATTGCAAATGTTTGCGCTGTATTGCGGGCACAATGAGTATGAGGTGGATGGGGCAGGTATTTCTGCCTTTACATCCAGTTTCTGCTGTGCAGCGCCCATCTGGGCGAGCATAATATCTCGCCTGACTGCTTTCTGGATGCCGAATGCAGAATTGTTCGTTCGGGATGGCGGTGAGCAACCCTGGCCTCAAAGCGCCAGCGCCAGTCGGGGGCGTTACCGGACTGTCTTTCTCATCTTGGAAAAGCTCATTCCGGTCCGTGGTGTTTCAGTCTGCAAAGCGCGCGCGGTAGCCGCGCCAAGGGCGCAATCGGCGATCCGGCGCTGTCTTCCGGACGCCTTCCTTAATTCGAAAAACGCTTTTCAGCCGAGTGCTGAAACATGCATCACGTCGTCGTCGGGAGCGGAAGCGGTCTGGCGATAGGCCCGTCCGCATAAGCTCGGTCATCAGGGGATCTCAATTTGCAACATTATGATCGAGGCTCTTACTGGCCCCCGCTTATCGAGCCGGCAGCGGACGGTGAGGCGCACTCCGGCCTGCTTGATCTGGAGCGCGCTTTCGGCTTCGTCCGTCGGCACTGGGTTGTGGTTCTCTCGTGCACCTTGGCCGGAGCTCTTCTGGGTGGCGTTGCGATCGCCACGTCCGTGCCGCAATATACGTCCGAGGCCAGCATATTGATTGATCCCGATAACGGTCACGTCGTGGATCAGCTGTCGACCATGGGGGCGACGACGGAAGGCGAAGCTGCCGTCACCAGCCAGGTCGAGCTCCTGAAATCCGATGCCATTGCCTATAACGTGGTGGACAAGCTTGACCTGTTGAACAATCCCGATTTCAACGCGCCCAACATGTCGGTTCTGAACACCGTCAAGCAAAGTATCCGTGGCCTGCTGAAACTTGCTGGTTTCGGGGTCGTGGAGAAGCCTGCCGAAACGGAGGCCAGCCTCGCGCTGCGCCGACGTGGTGCCATGATGAAGATCGGCGCGGATCTCGATATCGAGCGGGTTCTTCGCACCTATGTCCTGACCATATCCTACACATCGACGTCACCTCAGCTGGCGGCCGATGTCGCCAATGCCATTGGTGATGCCTACCTCGTCGACAAGCTGAATTCGCGCTATGACGCGACGAAGCGGGCCGGGGTCTGGCTCAAGGACCGGATCGACGAGCTTCGCCAGCAGGCTCTGGCAAGCGACCTTGCCGTCCAGAAATTCCGGGCAGACAATGGTCTGCTATCGACGGGCACGCGGCTCGTCAGCGATCAGCAGCTCGCCGAGTTGAATACCGCGCTTGTCGACGCCCAGGGGCAGACGGCAAAGGTTCGCGCGAAGCTTGGGCGGCTTGAACAGATCCTTGCGTCCTCCGAGATCGATGCGGTCGTCAGCGATTCTCTCGATAGCCCGATATCGAATGAGTTGCGTCGCAAATATCTCGAGGCATCCCGGCTTGAATCGCAGATATCCGCTCGTCTGGGGCCGAACCACGCGCAGGCCGTGCGCCTGCGGGCCGAGATGGGGGAATACAAGCGGCTCATGTTCGACGAACTCGGCCGGATCGCGGAAAGCTACAGAAGCGAGCTTGAAGTCGATATGGCACGCGAAAAGCAGCTGACCGAGAGCGTGAAGCAGGCGTCAGGTGTGACGGCAGCTGCCAACACTATTCAGGTGCAGCTGCGCGAGCTTGAGAGGGAATCCGATACATATCGCGATATGTACCAGACCTTTCTGCAGCGATATCAGCAGGCGCTTCAGCAGCAGTCATTTCCTGTGACCGAGGCGCGCATCATTTCCCAGGCGGTTCCGTCCTCATCTCCGACGTCGCCGAAGAAGGTGCCTCTCTTCGTCATGTTCTGCATGCTGGGCGCTTTGGTTGGCGGTGCGGCCGCGGTCGTGCTTGAGTTGCGTGATCGATTTTTCCGCACAGGCGAGCAGATCCGGACCAAGCTGCGGATGGAATATCTCGGGAAGGCGCCCAAGATCGGCGGCAAGCCCCGCGACGGCCAACCTCCTGTGCCGGGCAAGGGAAGCACATCGCCCATCGATTATGTGATGGAGCACCCGCTGTCGGAATTCGCCGAGACCCTGCGAAATGCGAAGATCGCAATCGACGTTGCCAAGGAAGGCAAGGATTGCAAATTCATCGGCATCACCTCGACGCTGCCGGGCGAAGGGAAATCGACAATCGCCATCAATTTGGCCGAGCTTCTCGCGTCCGAGGGGGCAAGGGTTATCCTCATCGATGCCGATTTGCGCAATCCCGGGGCGACAAGGGCTTTTTCTGTGCCCGCGCAATATGGCTTGCTCGAGGTGTTGACCGGCAGCAAGGAGATCACCGAGGTTTTCTGGCAGCGGCCGAGATCGACCTTGAGGTTTGTTCCGGCCATCATGCGGCAGCGCATCTCTCATTCCGCGGAACTTCTGGGCTCGCAGCGCATGAAGGACGTTTTGGAAAGTCTGCGACGTCATGCCGACTATGTCATTCTCGATCTTCCGCCGCTTAATCCGGTGGTCGATGCCAAGGCCGTTGCGCGCCGCATTGACGGATATCTTTTCGTGACGGAATGGGGGCGCACGGCGCGCCGGGTCGTCAGGCAGACGCTGGAGGCAGAGCCGGCCGTCCGGGAGAAATGCGTCGGTGTCATCCTCAACAAGGTCGATCTTGAAAAGATGAAGCTCTACCGGTCCTATGGTTCGGAAGATTATTACCAGTGGAGATATGACGCTTACTATCGTGAGGGTGTTTAACCTGCCGCGGACCGCGAAGTCTCTATCGGCAGGATGGCCAGGGTCAGGGGCGTCATGCAGTGCAGATGAACTGAAGTCATGGCTATGGCCATGCTTCGGTTCATACGGAAAACCAGAAATAAGCGGCGATGAAACTCGCGAGGGCGCGCGTCATCCGGGGGCGGCCTGAATGTCCAGAAAGACAATGCAGAAATCCATTCGGCAAGGCATTTCATGGGCAGTCGTGGAGAGCATCCTGTCTGCACTCTTCTCGTTCATGACGACCTTGGTCTGTGCCCGCTATGTCTCGCCCTCGGATTTCGGTCTCGTTGCCATCGCCATTGCTGTCATTACGATCGCCCAATCCGTGCTGTTGATCGGACCGCTCAATGCGGTCATCCGGACACCTGCTATGGACACGATGCTGTCGGACTCGATCTTCTGGGCGATGATCCTGCTCGGGGTTCTGGCGATGGGGCTCTGCATGGCGATTGCCGAGCCCATATCATTGTTCTTTGCCGCGCCCGAATTGCGCTGGCTGGTGATGGGCGCATCGGCATTGTGTCTTCTGGAGGCCGTTGCCGGCGTTCCCTCCGCCCTATTGTCCAGGAAGATGCGGACGAGAGCCCTCGCCATACGAACGCTCGGGCAGAAGATAACGACACTGTTTGTGACGGCCTTTCTGGCGATCGAAGGCTACGGTGCTTGGGCGATCCTGATCGGTGCTATGGCCGGCACGCTGTGCGGCGCCATTGTGCTGATCGCGCGTTCTCCCCGCTGGCCCGCTCTTCGCATGGATCTTCCCCGCTGCATGCCAATCTTCCGCATGGGGCTGGCGATCAATCTCGAACTTTTCGCTTCCATCCTCTCACCCCGGCTTATCTTGCTGCTCTATGGGCGCTTTCATGGCATTGAAAGCCTCGGCTATCTGAACTTCGCTGTGCGATTGATCGATGAAATGAGCAACCTCCTGAGGACTGTCGTCGCCAGAACCGCGCTGCCATTGTTCGCGACGCTGCGACGCACCGGAGGCGATGACATTGCGGCCTTCAAGATCGGCACGACTGTGATCTGCTGCCTCTCGGGTTCGGCGCTCCTCGGCTTGGCAGCCATTTCTCCTTACCTGATCCCGCCCGTCTTCGGCGATCACTGGATCCCGAGCGTATATGCGGTTCAGGTTCTGGCCTTCTCCTCGGCGCTGTTGTTCAGCCGGTCTCTTGTGCCGCCTCTTCTCCTGTCCCGTGGAAAGCAGCTTCCGCAGATCGCCAATTCGTGGCTGGCACTGAGTGTGGGGGTCGCGGCTAGTCTGGTCCTGGCGGATGCGCAATATCCGGTATCGGCCTGGATCTACGCCATTCCAAGCCTGGCCATTATCCCAAGCGGCCTGCTGATGGCGCGTCATTTCGGAAGGATTTCCCTGAAGGACCAACTGGCGCCCTCAGCCGGGCCCATACTTTCGGCCCTGTTGATGTTTGCGGTTGTCCAGATTGTTGCAGATGTATTGCCCAATACGTTGCCGATCACGGTCAGTATCGCGTCGCTCATCCTCGTCGGAGCGCTATGGCAACTGCTTTACATTACCCTCTTTGCGCGCAGCACCGCGCAGTGGCTTATTAAAGCTGCCCGCTAGGCACGGAGGGGATATCACTGCATTTCGGCCAGCCTGCCTCCCGGCAGGCGAGAGTTCGTAATCCCCCGTCACGCGAGCCGTGTCCGCCGCCCCTGTCTTGTTATCCGCGTTCCCTGCGATAGATCACGGATATGATGGCGGCAACGATCAGCACGGGCCAAACAAGCGAAAGAGCGAGCCCGAGGACACGTTTCCCGTTCCAGGGGCCGTTGGCCTTCTGCCCTTCACGGAATGTCGCTATGAAAAACGCGACGGCAATCAATAGATACAAAATATAAATAAGTGATAGCAACTTGGTCCTTCCTGCCCTCGGACGCGCCCGCGTTGAAAGGTGGTCGATCAGGAAGCTCTCGGCGCCAAGCTACCGTGTCGCGGATCATAGCCGCGCTATGCTCTTAGCAGGGAAGTGTCTTGTCGAAAACAAGGCCGGGGCGATTTTTCGTTGCGCACTCGCATAAATTGTATTCCGGTCGACGCATTTCCACGCCGCAACTGCCTGTGGCGCGCTGGCGTAGTATTGCAGGGCCTGCCAGCAGACCCTGCAATACCCTCAAACCAAGGTTGAGCCTTAGAACCGCGTTAGCGGCTGGCTGCGCGTGCAGAAGGGAAAACCTGCGGGGTGAAGGTGAAATCCTTGTCGAACGGGTAGGTGGGATGCGCCTTGCGGGCGCGCACGAGGCGTTCGACGAACTGATCGACGACGCCCGGCGACAGCGCCATCAGGTTCGGGTTTGCGATGGGGGCGAGTTCCGGTGAGAGATAGCCGGATTTGACGACGATGATCCGAGCAGCCTGCGGATCAAGGCCAAGCCGCGTGAAATCCGCAAGATAGTGATAGGGGCGGCGCTTGGCCGAAAGAACAAGCTCGATGCCGCCGATCGCAATGACGGCCTGCCGGTCTGCCGGATCCGCGGTCTCGTGCAGGAAGCGAACGGTTGCCTTGACCGCGATCGGCCGGCTGTTGATCGTATCGAGTGAAGCACCGACAGTGAGGTCGAGCACAGAGCCGAGGTCGGCGGCATAGCAGGCTTCGGTCGCGAGACGATCGGCAATGCCGGCAAAAACGACACCTTGCGCGTCGCGCTCGATCAGGGCCGCAAGAACGTCGGCGCGATCGCCGACGCCGCCACCTGTCGGGTTGTCGCCGGATTCGGCGAGAACCACCGGGCTGGTCTGGCTGGCAATCGCCTTCTCGACGCATTCCTCGATCGAGCCCGTCTCGCAACCGAAGACAAAGTCTTCACGCGCATCCCAATAGGCCTGGGCGACGCGCTTTGCCTCGCGCTCCAGCACGGCACGGTCGGTGCCGGTCATGATTGCGGCTGCGGTCGCCCGCGGCTCGTCGGCCCAGACATAGCCGACCATCAGGGATGCGTCCCAGATGCCGTCGATAGCATCGATTTCCGGCATCATCGCATAGAGGCTCTTGGCCGGCTCATCGACAGTGCTGGTGCGCTCGCCGGGCAATACGACCGGGATAGGCGCCCAGACGATGATCGGCTTCACGCCCGTCTTCAGGCTCTCCATCAGCATGGAGACGGAACGGCGCATCGTTTCTTCCACGTCGATATGCGGTGCTGTCCGATAGGTGGAATACATGTCGAGCGCATCGAGGATGCGCTGGGTGACGTTGCCGTGCAGATCGTAGCTGGCAGAGACGGTGCAGTCAGGGCCGACGAGGTCGCGGGCGGCGGTGATCCAGTCGCCCTCCGCATCCTCCATGCCTTCGACATACATGGCGCCGTGCATCGCGAGGTAGAGCCCGTCGAGCGGCAGGAGCGGCTTCAACCGGTCGAGAAATTCTGCCTTGAAGGCCTCATAGATGGAGCGTGCAACCGGGCCGCCGGCAATGGCGCGGCAGTGGATGGTCGGCAGGAATTCGGCGTCGTAATCCTTCAGGAAGGCGAAATAGGGCGTGGCCAGCAGGTCTTCGCCGCGCGTCACGCGAAAATCCTTCTCCTCGTTGAGGACGGGATTGTAGGTGCTGCATTCGATATGGATGCCGCCGAAGCCGATACGCATGGAAAACCTCAAATCTGGGGATTGGGACCGAGAATGAAATGATGGGCAGCGATGCTGGCCGCACCCCGCGCCCAGATATCGCCATCGACGCGCCTGACATGGATCGGCGTCTGGCCGGCATAGCGCGGCAGAACGTTGGTCTCGACCGCCTGGCTGACCACGGTGCCGAAAAGGCCGTCGAAGGATCCTTCGAGATGGGTAATCAGGATCTGGCCGGGATCGTTCAGCTGGATCAGATTGGCGATGGCAAGCCCGAGCGCCGACCCGGCGCGGTGCAGGATACGGATTGCCGCAGCATTGCCCGTTGCCGCCTCAGTCTCGATCTCCGTGAGCGAAGTGCATTCGAAGCCTTCCGCGCGCGACATTTCCTTGATCGCCTTCATCGAGGCGACCGTATCGAGGCAGCCGCGCTTGCCGCAGCGACATGGGGCGCCGCCGGGTTCGATCGTGCTGTGGGCAATCTCGCCCGCGCCGCCATGATTGCCGCGATAGAGGCGGCCATCGATGAAATGCGCGCAGCCAATGCCGTCGCCCAGCGACACGACGCTGAAATTCTGGATCTCGCGGGCGCTGCCGAAAAGCTTCTCGCCGACAGCAACTGCCTTGGCGTCGTTTTCGATGAACGTCTCTATGCCCGTTCGCTCGCGGATGATCTCTGCCAGCGGCACATCCTGCCAGCCGAGAAGCGTCGATTGAACGCAGTTCTTCTGCGTCTCATCGACAAATCCGGAGAGGGCAATACCGATGCCGGCGAGCTTTTCGGCAGCCTCGGAATGGTCGGAAAGAAGGGCCGGCAGGGCTGCCGCAATGGCGTCGGCGATGGCCGCCGGATCACGCGACAGCGGGATTTCGGCGCGGCCGATCACTTCGCCCTTCAGATTGCTGAGGATCATCGGTGCCGGATCCTGCAGCAGCGACACGCCGACGAAGAAAGCGCAATCCGGGTGCAGATCGAGGCGTATGGAGGGGCGGCCCTGACCATAGATCGTATCGGTTTCCCGCAGGAAGCCGAGTTCGATCAGATCCCGCGCAAGCCCGCTCATCGCCGCCTTTGAGAGGCCGAGCGCCTGCGCCATCTCGGTGCGGCTCAGAGGGCCGGACCGGCTGATCGCACGCAGCAATTGCCGCTGGGAGGAGGTGAGAATGGCGTTCAAGGGCAGGCCGCGTTGCTGTTGGGAGAGATCAAACTCGCTTGACACTAAGTTTAGAAAATGAACAAATCAACGGCAATAAATTACAAAAGTGATCGAAGCGGCCTGCTCTCCGCCGGCTGTGCAACGTCGATAAACCGAGGGTGAACTGATGACGATGTTTCTGACAAGCCGCCGTTTCATGCTTGCCTGCGCCGTGGCAGGCAGTATCGCGCTGCCATTCGCAGCCGCCTCCGCCGTTCAGGCGGCAACGCTCAACGTGATGCAGAGCGAGGCGCCTCGTTCCATGGATCCGGGCGATCAGACGGCGACCTATACGGCCGCCCTGCTCGACCCGATGTATGAAGGGCTTTTGAAGCGCGACCGCGATCTTTCGCTGAAGCCGGCACTGGCGACGGAATGGTCTTCCGACGACACCGGTCTGGTCTGGACTTTCAAGCTGCGCGAGGGCGTCAAGTTTCATGACGGCACGCCGTTCAACGCCGACGCAGTCGTCAAGAATTTCGCCCGCCATCTGGATACGAAGCGCGGGCTTGCTGCGAGTGGCCGGCTGCGCACCTTCATCGAAGGCGTCACCGCCGTCGATCCGATGACCGTGCAGTTCAAGCTGAAGACGAAATACCCGGCCTTTCTCGCCCTCCTGACCACAGGTCCCTGCCTCATCGTCAGCCCGACGGCAGATGCCGCCGGCACGATCGGCGCCAAGGCGGTCGGCACCGGCCCCTACAAGCTCGGCGAATACAAGTCCGGCGAATATGTTCTCGAAGTGAAGAACAAGGACTGGTGGGGCGGCGAGCCGAAGGGCGAGGACGAGATCAAGTGGACCTGGACACCCGAAACCTCGGTGATGAACATGGCGCTGCAGACCGGTGATGCGGATGTCATCAATCCGTTCCCGTCTGCCTTTGCGCAGCAGGTCAAGGCCAATCCGGAGATGAAGCTGTCGACCACCGATGGTTCGGCAGTCTTCTGGGTTTCGCTCAATACCAAGCTGAAGCCGCTCGATGACGTGCGCGTCCGTCAGGCGCTGAACTATGCGACGGATCGTGCCGGTATCGTCAAGGCCTTCACGCAGGGTTTTGCGACGCCCGCCAATTCGCCTCTGGCGCCGGTGACGCCGGGCTATGACAAGGCGCTCGATCCCTATCCTTACGACATTGCAAAGGCCAAGGAACTGCTGAAGGAAGCGGGTTATCCCGACGGCTTCACCATGTCGACCATCGTGCAGGAGCAGGAATCGCGCATCGGCGAACTGCTTCAGGCCATGTGGGCAAAGATCGGCGTTAAGCTGGACGTGCGCAAGATGGAAAGCGGCGTCTGGTCCAAGGCTGCCTTCCTCGATCCGGCCGGCAAGGAGAAGGACGGTATCGGCTCGTCGATTGCCTCCTGGTCGTCCGGCGTCAATGGTGCAGATCTCCAGCTGCGCCCGCTCTACTATTCCAAGAGCGCTTCGCCCGCGGGCGCCAATCTCGGCTTCTTCTCGGATGCCAAGCTTGATGGCTTGATCGACAAGGCCGCCTCCACACTCGACGAGAAGGAGCGCAATGCGATCTATGTCGAGGCGCAGAAGGAAATCAACGAGCAGGCGCCGCATGTGCTCCTGTTCACCAAGCAGGATCTCTTTGCGACCCGTGCCAACGTCAAGGGTGTCTGGGTCATTCCCGGCGGCCAGATTGTCGTCAAGGAAGCCAAGAAGGGCTGATCCTGGCCATTACGAGGCGAGGGCGGCGGGTAGTCTTGTGGCTGCCTGTCGCCCGAAGCCCTGAACCAGCATGAAGAACACCGAAAGGGCGCAAGCCGGCGGATGAAAGCCTATATTGCCAGAAAAATCCTCGCACTGCCGCTGATCCTCATCGGCGTGTCGCTCCTGGTCTTCCTCGCCATCCGCGCTCTGCCCGGCGAGCCGGCCCGCATGATGGCGGGACCGGAAGCGACGCAGGAAGCGGTTGATGCGATGACGGTGCGGCTCGGGCTCGATCGCAGCCTGCCGGCGCAATATGCAAGCTTTGCCTATGGTGCGATCCAGGGCGATCTCGGCATCTCCATCAAGTCGAAACTTCCCGTCGTTGATGAGATCGGCGAACGCTTGCCGTTCACCATCGCCCTTGCGATCACCGCCTATCTGATTGCCATCGGCGTCGGCGTGCCGGCCGGCATGCTGGCCGCCATCTATCGGCATGGATGGCCGGATCAGATCGTCATGATTTTGGCAATTGCCGGGGCGTCGATCGCCAATTTCTGGCTGGCGCTGATGGCGATGAACACGTTTTCTGTCCAGCTCGGCTGGCTGCCGCTTCTCGGCGCCACATCCTGGAAAAGCTTTGTCCTGCCGTCGATCACGCTTGCGGTCCTGCCCACAGCCGTGATCGCCCGCATGACGCGCTCCAGCATGATCGAGGTCATGTCGCAGGACTATATCAGGACCGCCTATGCCAAGGGCGTGCGGCCGGGCGCATCTACTGGAGCCACGGCCTGCGCAATGCGCTGATCCCGATCATCACCATTGTCGGGCTGAATTTCGGCAGCCTGATGGGTGGCGCAGTGGTGACGGAATCGGTGTTCAACTGGCCGGGTATCGGTCGCTTTCTGGTGGATGCCGTCCGTTACCGCGATTATCCCGTCATCCAGGGCGTCACGCTGGTGGCCGTCACCGGCGTGGTACTGATGAACTTTCTTGCAGAAATCCTGATCGCCGTCCTCAACCCGAAGATAAGGCTGGACTGATGGCGCAGACCGATACCAATGATTTCAGCGAGCAAAGGCCCTCGCTTTTCCGCCTTCTGCGACGCGCCAACCGCCATCGCAGCATCGTCATCGGCGGGCTGCTGATCGGCATTCTGGTTTTGGCGGCGCTCTTTGCACCGCTGATCGCGCCGGCTGATCCCTATTATCAGGATCTCCTCGCCACGATGGAGCCGCCGTCCTGGGCGCATCCCTTCGGCACGGATGATAATGGACGCGATATCCTCTCGCGCGTGCTTTATGGTGCCCGCATCTCGCTTCTGGAAGTGGTGCTGTCTGTCGGGCTTGCCGTCGTCGTTGGCGTGCCGCTCGGCATTCTTTCGGGCATGAGCGGCCGTTACGTCGATCAGGCGATCATGTGGACGATGGATATCCTCTTTGCCTTCCCCGGCATCGTGCTTGCCATCCTGATCGTCAGCGTGCTCGGTACAAGCCTTGCCAATCTGATGATCGCCATCGCGATCTTTTCCGTGCCCGTCTATGCGCGCCTTGCCCGCAACCTCACGCTCGGGCTGAAGGGCATGGAATATGTGGAGGCGGCGATCTCGCTCGGCATTTCGCGCCGGCGGATCATGCTCCACTATATCCTGCGCAATGCGATCGGTCCGATCATCGTCCAGTCGACGCTGACTGCCGGCACGGTTATCCTCTCGGCGGCAAGTCTCTCCTTCCTCGGCCTTGGCGCACAGCCGCCGCTGCCGGAATGGGGAGCGATGATGAGCGATGGCCGCAATTATCTCGGGCTCAATATCTGGATGTCGCTCTTTCCCGGTCTGGCGATCATGATGACGGTTCTCGGCTTCAATATTCTGGGTGACGGGCTGCGCGACCTTTTGGATCCGCGGCGATGACGGCGTTTTCCGGCATGGGTAGAATGCCTTCCGCAGGCCCGGTTTCGCGGCCGATATCGGCGGCTCATTCATCAAGTTCGCGCTCTCGCCGGAGCCCGGCTCGCTCGTTCATCTGGAGCGGGTGCCGACGCCTGCCGCGGACTGGTCCGCATTCACGGCAGCTCTTGCCGGGCTGATGGAGCGTCACACAGCACTTGCCCCGGCCGCGCGCCGCTTGCCCTTTCGATCGCGGGTCTCGTCGAGCCGAACGAGGGGATTGCCACATCGGCAAACATCCCCTGCATCACGGGTCGATCGTTGGCGAAGGACTTGGCTGCCTTTCTGGAGCGCCCGGTCTTTGCCGCCAATGATGCGGACTGTTTTACGCTTGCCGAGGCAAATGAGGGGGCGGGGCAGGGCCACGCCGTCACCTTCTGCGCCATCATGGGCACAGGCATCGGTGGCGGCCTTGCAATCGATGGACGGCTGGTGCGCGGTGCCGGAGGCGTGACAGGCGAATGGGGTCACGGACCGATCATCTGCACCTCGGTGGAGATTGAAGCGACGCCCGGCGGTGCGCCGGAGACGGTGCATATGCCGCGTTTTTCCTGCGGCTGCGGCCAGACGGGTTGCGCCGATACGATCGGCGGCGCGCGTGGCATCGAGCGTATCCATCAGCATCTTCATGGTAAGGCACAGTCGAGCCACGACATCCTGTCGAAATGGCTGGACGGTGATCCTGATGCAGGCCGCACGGTCAGCGTCTATCTGCAGCTGATTGCCGATCCGCTGGCGCTGACGGTCAATATCAGCGGTGCGTCGATCGTGCCGGTCGGTGGCGGGCTTGCCTCGGTCGAACCGCTGATGGCGGCCCTTGATCTGGCCGTCAGAAGCCGCATCCTCAACCGTTTCGATCGGCCGCTGGTCGTGCCGGCTTTGCGGATGGAGGATGGCGGGCTGATCGGCGCGGCCGTCCTCGGCCGTCAGGGCATCGGGGAAAAGGGAGCGGCATGAGCATTCTGCTGGAAGTCTGCGTCGAAAGCCCGGAAGGGATTATCGAGGCGGTGGCAGGCGGCGCCGACAGGCTGGAACTCTGCTCCGGTCTCGATCTTGGCGGCCTGACGCCTTCTGCCGGCCTGATGGCACTGGCGGGAAAGGCTGGCGTGCCCGCCTATGCGCTGATCCGCCCGCGTGCGGGCAATTTCATCTATGGCGCGGAAAGCGAGAAGGCCCTGCTCGGCGATATCGATGCGGCCCGGCATTTCGGCCTCGCCGGCGTTGTCATCGGCGCAAATCTGCCCGGCGGGCGGCTCGATCTTCCTCTCATCAGGCGCTGATGGCCCATGCCGATGGGCTTGGCGTGACGCTGCACCGCGCCTTCGATCTCGTGCCCGATCCTTTCGAGGCTCTGGAACAGGCGGTCGACCTCGGCGTCGAGCGCATCCTGACATCGGGTCTGCAAAAGACGGCGCTGGAGGGGAGAGATCTCATCCGTTCGCTGGTGGAAAAGGCCGCTGGCCGCGTCTCGATCATGGCCGGCAGCGGCGTCTCCCCTGCGACTGTCGAGCGGATTGTCCGCGAGACCGGTGTGGTCGAGGTTCACGGCTCCTGCCGTGCGCCGGGCCCGGATGCCGACGCGCGCTCCGTCGCCTTCGGTTTCGAACCGGGGCCGACGCTCCTGACCAGCCGTGCGGTGGTGAGCGAAGTCAGGCGCATCCTCGGAGCGGTTACGGCTTCAACTGCGCCATAGCGTGGGACAATGTCTCGATGACGCGACCCTCGCCCATTTGCGAGACGTTGAACCGCATGTATTCGGTAAACCGCTGGGAGACGCTGAACACGTTTCCCGGCGCCATGACCACACCGTGTTCGAGTGACAGCCGGGCAATTTCCGCCGAATCCATGCCGGCCGCAGCCGGCACCAGAGGAACATGCCGGCTTCCGGCACAAGCCATGGCTCGACGCCCATATTGCGCAATTTGCCGGCGGTCTCGAACATGGCGCGCGACAAACGCGCCCGCATCATATCGAGATGCTTGCGATAGCTGCCGTCCGAAAGCGCCTGCAGCACCAGTTCGGCATCGAGCCTTGCGCCACCGAACGACGTGGCGATCTTCAGGTCTGCCAGCCGCTCGATCCATTCGGGGCGTGCCGCGATGAAGCCGCAGCGCAGCGAGGCCGAGAGCGTCTTGGAAAAGCTGCCGATCTCGATCACCCGTTCCAGACCATCAAAGGCGGCCAGCCGCGGCGCCGGATGATGCTCGAAATCGGCAAAGATATCGTCCTCGACGATCGTCAGATCGAAGCGCTCGGCAAGCTTTAGGACCTTATGGGCTATAACGGGAGAGAGTGCGGCGCCGGTCGGATTGTGGATGGCCGAGTTGGTGATGTAGAGGCGCGGTCGCTGCTCTTCCAGAATGGTCGCCAGCGCCTCGATATCCGGCCCTGTTTGCGTATAGGGCACGCCGACCACCTTGGCCCGATGGGCCGAAAGAAGCGCATGGAAATTGAAATAGCAGGGATCGTCGACGAGAACGGTATCGCCGGGTTCGAGCAGCAGCCGGCAGAGCATGTCGATCGCCTGCGTGCCCGAATCGGTGAGGATGATCCGGTCCGGTGCCGCTTCAACACCCCGTTCGTTCAGCCGGCGGGCGATAAGCTGCCGAAGGGCGAGAAGCCCGAGCGGCGTGCCATATTGCATGAGGGCGGGGCTTTCCCCGCGCGCGAGGGTGCGAAGCGCCCGCCTGACGCCTTCCTCCGGCATCCAGCTATTCGGCAGCCAGCCGCAGCCCGGCTTGATGACGCCCTCGGCATCTTCCAGCGCCTGACGGGAAACCCAGAATGGATCGATCGCCCGGTCACGCCGGGGTGCCGCTTCGGCCAGTGAAAAAGGCTCGGCCTGACTGGCGACATAGAAGCCCGAGCCCGGCCGCGAATAGATCGCACCCTCGGCAACCAGCCGGTCATAGGCATCGACCACCGTCGAGGTGGAAACCTTGAGCGTGGCCGACAGCGCCCGCACGGATGGCAATTTCGCGCCCGGCGTCAGGCTTCGCCCGGCAATCCTCTGGCGGATCGTCGTCATCACCATCTGGGTGCGGCTGATGTCGCTCTCGGAAATATCCATCCGTACTGCCTCCGTCAGCATAACAGTTTGGCGAAACCGTATCAGACTGTTTCTGGCCTCGCGAGCGCGAAGGTCCGATAAGCACCAACAAAAAGGGATTTGATGATGGATCGCACCGCAAGCGGATTTTTGAACGGTTTTCTCGGCATGCTGATCTTCAGCGGCTCTCTGCCGGCGACACGGCTGGCGGTGGCCGAGATCGATCCCGTGTTTCTGACGGTCGCCCGCGCCAGTATTGCGGGCCTCATCGGGCTTGCGCTTCTCCTCCTGATGCGCAGCCAGCGCCCGACGGGCCGCGATCTCGTTTCGCTGGTGGTGATCGCGCTCGGTGTCGTCGTCGGTTTTCCGCTTCTGACGGCGCTGGCGCTGAAGCACGTCACCTCGGCCCATTCAATGGTGTTCATCGGGCTTCTGCCCCTCTCGACAGCGATCTTCGCGGTGTTGCGCGGCGGCGAGCGACCGAAGCCTGCCTTCTGGGTCTTTTCCATTCTCGGTAGCCTGCTGGTGGCCGGTTTTGCGATGGCGCAGGGCGTCACCGCATCGCCGCTCGGCGATGGGCTGATGTTTGCCGCCATAATCGTCTGCGGTCTGGGTTATGCGGAAGGTGCGGCGCTCTCGCGACGGCTCGGTGGCTGGCAGGTGATCTGCTGGGCGCTCACCGTCTCGCTGCCGGTCATGCTGGTCGCCACCATCGCCCTCATGCCGGCATCACCGACGACGATCGGTGCCTCTGCGCTCGGCGGCCTCGTCTATGTCTCGCTGTTCAGCATGCTGATCGGCTTCATCTTCTGGTATCGTGGCCTGTCGCAGGGCGGCATCGCCTCCGTCGGGCAATTGCAATTGCTGCAACCGTTCTTCGGTCTGGTGCTTGCGGGCCTGCTGCTTCACGAGCCGGTGACGGCGAGCATGTTCGCAGTCACTGCCGGCGTTATCCTCTGCGTTGCCGCCGCGCGCAAGTTTGCGAAATAGTGTCGACGCGCGCGCGCGTGTCTCAGATGTGATAGCGCGGCAGGGTGATCGTCACCCTCAAGCCCTGGCTGGATCGGTTTTCGAGCAGGATCGTGCCGCCATGCGCCTCGACAAGGCTTTTCACCACGGCAAGGCCGAGACCGGAGCCGCCGGTCTCGCGATTGCGCGATGTTTCGGCACGCACGAAGGGTTCCGTCGCAACGTCGAGCAGTTCCTCGTCCATGCCGGCGCCTTCGTCTTCGACGACCAGCACGATATCGGTGCCGCCGGTCGTCAGGCTCACCTGCGCCGAATGGCCGTATTTGACGGCGTTCTCCACGACATTGGTGATGACGCGGCGCAGTGCCAGCCGGTCGCCGAGGAGCCGGGCCCTTCCCACCGCCTGCGTCCCGTTGAAATGGACCTCGAGCCCTTCGGCACGCATATCCTCGGTTTCGGCCGAGACGAGCTCGTGCATGTCCACCAGTTCCTCGGAGAGATCGCCGGCGCGATGCGGGTGGCGAGCAGCGCGTCATCCAGCAGGCGGATCATATCGGAGATGTCTTTTTCCGCTCGCAGCCGCTGGGTCTCGTCTGGAATGAGGTCAGTGCGTAGCCGCAGGCGCGTCGCGAAGGTGCGAAGATCGTGCGAAATGCCGCCGAGCAACGCCATGCGGCCGCGCAGCAGCTGTGCCAGCCGCGTCTGCAATCGCTCGAAGGCGGCAACCAGCGTGCGCAGTTCGGCGCTGCGGCGTTTGACGTCAGGCAGTTCGATCACGTCGCCGTCGAGGCCGATCCGGTCTACCGCGCGGGCAAGTTTTTTCAGCGGCCGGATTTCCCGGTACATGACGAGCAGCGCCAGAAGCGCAATGATGCTGCCGAGGAGGCCGGCAAATATGCCGGTCGGCAGGCCGAACGGCGTGACCAGAAGCGGCGCCACGCTTTCGATGACGAGCGTGCTGCCATCCTTCATGCCGATGCGGATCTGCAGCGCCCGCCGGCCCTGCCGACCGAAGCCGATCGGGCCGGATTGCGGCAGTGGCACGGTCTCCTGCGAGACCGTGAAGGCGCGACCGCGAAGCGAGGCGGCATAGCGCTTGGTCAGAGCCTCGTCCGCCATTCTTGGCGACGGGATGATCGGGCTACTGCCCGGCGCCGCAGCGGATGAGGCCCCCGCCGGTTGCCCGGCAGGCAGGGCCGCCTGAGGTGCCGTCGGGCTTTCCACATGCAGGTCGAGCGTCTGTGAGCGAAGCGCCGAGATGATCTCGTAGCGGTGATTGGCGTCGGCATCCTCGATGAGGGCGACGATACGCGCGACCCTGAGCGGCGCCGGCCAGAAGTTCTCCTCCTCCCAGTCCTGCCGAAGATAGAAGCTCGAGACGATCATCAGCCACAGGATGATGAGGCAGACGGAAACGACGGCCGAGAGCCGTCCCGTCAGGGAGAAACCGCCAAGGGAAAAACGTCCGCCCGAAGATCCGCGCATCAGGACACCTGCATCACGCTTGCGGTGAAGAGATAGCCGCCATTGCGCACCGTGTTGATCAGGTTCGAGCCGGGGCTTGCCGCATCGAGCTTCTTGCGCAGCCGCGAGATCAGGACGTCCACGGTGCGGTCGAACGGATCGGCGCCGCGCCCGCGCGTCCAGTCGAGGATCTGGTCGCGGGTGAGAACTCTCAGCGGCCTAGAGACGAAACAGGCGAGAAGATCGAATTCCGCGCTGGTCAGCGTCAGGGCAAGCCCTTCCGCGTCCGTTACCTGCCGGGCATCGAGGTTGATGACGAAGCGATCGAATGAAAGGCGCCGCATATCCTGAGGTTCGGCGGGAGCTGCGCCGCTTGCTGCGCGCCGCAGAAGCGCCCGCACCCGGGCAATCAGCTCGCGCGGGCCGAAGGGTTTGACGAGGTAGTCGTCGGCGCCCATTTCCAGCCCGACGACTCGGTCGATTTCGTCGCCCCTGGCGGTCAGCATCAGGATCGGCAGCGTGTGTCTGGCGCGGATGCGCCGGCAGATGGAAAGCCCGTCCTCGCCCGGCAGCATGACATCGAGAATGATGAGATCCGGCCGACCGCGCATCAGGCTTTCATCCATTGCCGCCGCATGGGCAGCTTCGCGGACGTCAAAACCTTCCCGCGTCAGAAGCCCGGCCACGAGCTCGCGGATATCGGCATCGTCCTCGACGATCAGCACGGTCGAACTTGCGTTTTCCATGGCCGCATTCTTGTCGTGGCGTGTGCCGGCGCGCAAGCCACCCCACGGCGATTTTACATTCGCTTTCCGGCCGTTAACAAACTGAAACAAAACGACATGGGCGGTTCAAAGCGCATTTACGTCGGGCTTTTATCCCTTCTTCCCATCGGATCGGCCGAAACGCCGGTCGAAAAAGAGCAAGAAGGAGGTTGCCTCATGAAGAAGCTCATCAGTCTTTCGCTAACGGCCGTCATCCTGTCGGGCACGATGGCGGCAAACGCCAATGCCTGGACCCGCGACAGCCACTATTGGGGCCCGCGTGGCCAGAGTTCCGTCCATGCCTCCGGCAGCTGCGGCGGCCAGTCCTGCTCCCGTTCGGTGACGAAGATCGGCCCCTACGGCCAATCGGTCAGCCGCAACGGCTCGGCCTCCTGCAGTGACGGAACCTGCTCCGGCACCCGCACCACCACGGGCCCTTATGGCAATTCCGTCACCCGCAGCGGCACCATCTCCCGATAGGCGCAGAACAGCAATCGGTCCTTCTTTCTTGAACCGGAGAAGGGCTGACGCGGGAGACGGCGGACGGCGCCGCTCCCGCAAGAGGAGAAACGAGATGATCTCGATGACAAGCTTGAATGTGAGAACCGCGATGGCGGCCGCAATTGCCCTGCCTGCGGTATTCGCCATCGTCAGCCCGTCGCCGGCCATGGCTGCGACCTCGGCCATGACGGTGACGGGCGTCAACCTTCGGGCCGGGCCAAGCACTGGCTATCCTGTCGTCATATCCATGCCGCCGCGCGCCGGCCTGACGCTCTTTGGCTGCACGGCCGATACGTCATGGTGCGATGTGTCCTGGGGACGCGAACGCGGCTGGGTCGCATCGCGCTATGTCCAGGTCAGTTATCACGGTTCTCCCGTGGTCGTGACACCGGCAATCGTGCCGGCGATCGGGCTCACCGTCGTCGCCTTCAGCCGCAGCTACTGGAATAGCTATTATGTCGGCCGCCCCTGGTATGGCCAGTGGGACAGCTATTACGGCCCGGGACCGGGTCGCCCTCCGACGCGCCCTCCGGCCGGAGCCGTTGCCGGCTGCAACGACAACGGCTGTGCCGGCGCCATCGGTCAGCCGGGCCGCGCCGCCGTCGGCCACTGCGCCGATGGCACCTGCTCCGGCACATCCGTCAATCGCGGGCCGCTCGGCAATGTCCGCATCCGCCATGGGTCGATCTCGCGCGACTGACGCCGGGATTGAGGGGGAAGCCGCCGGTGGAGACGGGCTCAGCCCGCGCCGGCATCACCAAGCCTGAAAAAGACCAATGAAAGGAACTGCCATGCGAACCTATTATCTCGCGATCGCCTTCGTCGCTCTTGCCGGTACGGCATCGGCCCAACAGCTGTCCATGTCGCAAATGGCCGAGTTGCGGCAGGATTGCGGAGAGGACATCAAACGGCTTTGCCCGGGCATCCAACCCGGCGGCGGGCGGCTGATGGGCTGCGTCAAGGAAAAGCAGGATCAGCTTTCCAAGACCTGCTCCGACACGATGGGCAAGATGATGGCTGCCCGCAAGCAGAACTGACCCGGGCCGTTTCGAACTCGAACCCTATACGGGACTGCCAATCCTCCCCGAATGCCGCCGGGTCGCATCCACGCCAAGGTCCGCCGCCGCCCCCAAACACATGGCGGGCCTTGATTTGACCCGACGGCAACCGCGATCGGCGGTTGGTCAGTCCGGGGCGCATCACCTTCCCGCTTCATCGATGCGCCCAGTCGAATGTCCATGGGCCGCCATACGCTCATGGACATTCGACCTTGCTGCCATTGCCCGAAACTCCGGCTGCGGAACCCGAACCTTCAAGAAAGAAGAGATCCAGACCATGCCTATCCCAGATCTCGTTCCACCTGTCGCCGCCATCGATGTGCGTCGGCCGTCCCTGATGCGGGGCGTGGCCTGCCTGTGCCTCGCGGGCCTGCTGCTCGCCGGTTGCGACAGGAAGGATGAGGCGGCGAAGGCGATGCCGGAAAAATCCGTTGCCGTGTTCCAGCCGAGGCAGGCGACCGTTACCCGCTATCTCTACGAAACGGGAACGACGGCTGCCGTCAACAGCGTGGATCTCGTGGCGCGCGTCTCCGGCACGCTGCAATCGATCGATTATCAGGATGGGACACAAGTGAAGGCCGGCCAGCGGCTTTTCCTCATCGAGCCGGAGCAGTATCGGGCGGAGGTGGCGCAGTCGCAGGCGACGGTCGAACAGGCGCAGGCGACATTCGACAATGCACAGCGCCAGCTTGACCGACAGGACCAGCTCGCCCGTTCGGCCGTCACCTCCGATACAAATGTCGATAATGCGCGGGCGACCCGCGACACGTCGAAGGCGCAGCTCGATGCGGCGATAGCCGCCCTGACGCTTGCGAAAATCAATCTCGGATATACGACGATCACCGCCCCTTTCGATGGCTATGTCAGCGCCCATCAGGCCGATGTCGGCGCCTATGTCGCTGCAAGCGGCCCGACCACGCTTGCCACGATCGTGCAGCTTTCGCCCATCAACGTCACCTTCTCGCTCTCCGATACGGACATGCTGGAGATCCGCCGCCAGATGCGTGAAGGCGGAGTGACACGGGCGGATGTCGCCAAGGTTCCGGTGGAGATCGGCACGAAGATCGACACCGGTTATCCCTATCGCGGCCGGCTCGACTATGCCTCGCCGGAAACCGCATCCGATACCGGCACGCTTGCCGTCCGCGCCGTCTTCGACAATCCGGACCGGGTGCTCCTGCCGGGGCTTTTGTCCGCATCCGAATTCCGCTCGGCACCGTCAAGGATGCACTGCTCATCGCGCCGTCAGCCATCGGAACTGACCAGCAGGGCCGCTATGTTCTGGTCGCCGGGGCCGATGGCGTGGTCGAAAGAAAGAGCGTGACATTGCTCGACCGCTCCGAAGGGCTGCAGCAAGTCAAGGGCGACCTTGCTGCGGATGACTGGATCCTGCGCAACGTCGCGGCTGGGCCGCAGCCGGGAGAGCGGGTCAAGCGTCAGGAGACCGCGCTCGATATGCCGGGGAAGCCGGACGGCGATGGTTCAAGCGTGCTGCCGGCAGATCCCGGCATGAAGACGAACTCCGGCGACAAGTGACGAGTGTAAGATGTTCTCGAAATTCTTCATCGAACGGCCGGTTCTGGCCAATGTCATCGCACTTCTGACCATCATCATCGGTGCTATCGCTTTCATCAAATTGCCGGTTTCGCAATATCCCAATATCGTGCCGCCCACCATTCAGGTGAATGCCCGTTATCCCGGCGCCAGTGCCAAGACATTGATGGATACGGTGGCGCTGCCGATCGAGCAGCAGGTCAATGGCGTGCCGGGCATGATGTATATGCAATCGACCAGCGCCAGCGACGGCACCTATTCGCTGACCGTCACCTTCGAGATCGGCACCGATGCGGACAAGGCGCAGATCCTTGTGCAGAACCGCGTCGATGCCGCCACCGCGCAATTGCCGGATGCCGTGCAATCGCAGGGCGTTACCGTGCGCAAGAAGTCGACCTCGATCCTCGCCTTCGTGACGCTCAATGCATCCGATCCCCGCTATGACAGCCTCTTCCTTGCCAATTATGCCAAGATCAACCTGCAGGACGAGCTTGCCCGCATGCCGGGCGTCGGCGATGTGTCGATCTTCGGCGCAGGTGATTATGCCATGCGGATCTGGCTCGATGCCGACCGCCTGCAGGCGCGGGGTCTCAAGCCCTCCGACGTCGTCTCTGCCATCCAGAGCCAGAGCCAGACTGTGCCGGGCGGACAGATCGGCATGCCGCCGGTTGCCACCGGTCAGGGCTTTCAGACCGTCATCAACATTGCCGGCAGGCTCGATCAGGTCGAACAGTTCGAGGATGTCATCGTCAAATCGGATGCCGCAAACGGCGGACAGATCACCCGCGTGAAGGATGTCGCCCGCGTCGAACTCGGCTCCAAATCCTACAGCCAGATCTTTCGCGTCAACGGACGGCCCTCGGCGGCGCTGGCAATCAGCCAGCTGCCGGAGGCAAACGCGCTCGATGTCGCCAAGGCCGTCGAGGCGAAGATGGCGGAACTCTCCCAGGCATTTCCGCAAGGCCTGAGCTATTCCGTGCCGTTCAACACGACAGCCTTCGTCGATGCAGCGGTGAGCGACGTCTATCACACGCTGGCGGAAGCCTTTGTCATTGTTCTCCTCGTCATCCTGCTGTTCCTGCAGGACTGGCGGGCGATGCTGGTGCCGGCAACCACAGTGCCGGTGACGCTGATCGGTGCCTTCGCGGCGATGAGTGCGCTCGGTTTTACCATCAACATGTCGACACTGTTTGCGCTGGTGCTGGCAATCGGCATCGTGGTGGACGATGCGATCGTCATCGTCGAAGGGGCGGCCCGTCATATGGGAGGAGGGTTGTCAGGGCCGAAGGCGGCCGAAGAGGCGATGCGGGAGCTGTTCGGACCCGTCATCGGCATCACGCTGGTGCTCGTCTCGGTCTTCCTGCCGGCGGCCTTCCTTCCGGGGCTTACCGGCAGGCTCTACCAGCAGTTCGCGCTGGTCATAGCGGCGACGGCAGTCATCAGCGCCATCAATGCCGTCACGCTCAAGCCGGTGCAGGCGGCGCTCTGGATGCGCGCGCCGAAGCCGATCGCGGAGCGCAATATCGTCTTTCGCCTGTTCGATCACGGCTTCAATCGCTTCGAGGCAGGCTATGTCAGGCTCTTGTCGCGGGCCTTGCGGGTTCGTTACTGGGTGGTCGGCGCAACGGCTATCGTGGTGGCGCTTGCCTTTTTGGGCCTGTCGCGCGTGCCGACCGGCTTTCTGCCGCTGGAGGATCAGGGTTATCTGGTCGCGGCCGTCCAGCTGCCGAGCGGCGCCTCGCTGGAAAGGACCGATGCGACGTTGAAGGATGTCGAGACGCGTCTAAAGGACCAGCCCGGCGTCGAGAATGTCATCACGGTCGCCGGCGTCTCCCTGCTGGATAACAACGCGCCACTTTCCAATGCCGGGGTGGCCTATATCGTGCTGAAGCCATGGAGTGAACGGGGCAGGGCGGAAAGCCTGCTGCCAATCTATATGGAGATCTCAAAGAGGCTTGCCGATCTTGATGATGGCCGCGCGCTCGTCGTGCCGCCGCCGTCGATCCAGGGCATCGGCAATACCGGAGGCTTTGCCATGGTGGTCGAACAGACCGGCGGCAATGCGGATTTCGGTGCACTTGCCGACGTCTCGAAAACGATTGCCGCCAATGGCATGAAGGACGGGAGGCTTGCCGGCGCGCAGGTGAATGCCAACTTTACCGCACCGCAGCTCGATGTCAGCATCAACCGTACCAAGGCGGCAACACTGTCCGTTCAGATCAACGACGTGTTCAATGCGCTCTCGGGCTATCTCGGCTCGAGCTATGTCAACCAGTTCACCCGCTTCGGCCATACATTCCAGGTCTATGCGCAGGCGGAGGGCTCGTATCGCAGCCTGTCTGAAGGGATTTCACGGCTGAAAGTGCCGAACGCCAATGGAGATCTCGTGGCGCTCGACAGTCTCGTCACCGTGAAGGAGACCGTGGGGCCGTCGCTCATCTCACTCTACAACCTGCATCCCTCGACGACGATTATCGGCCGGCCGCAGCCGGATATCAGTTCGGGGCAGGCGATGTCGATCATGGAGAATGCCGCCAAGGCGCTGCCCGCAGGCTACAGGACGGACTGGACGGCGATCTCCTATCAGGAAAAGCTCGCCGGCAACCAGATCTATCTCGCCTTCGGTCTGGCGCTGGTGCTCGTCTATTTCGTGCTGGCTGGCCAGTATGAAAGCTGGCTCGGGCCGCTCGCGGTCATCTTCTCCGTGCCGCTGGCGCTGGCCGGTACCGTGGCGGTGCTACTGGCGCTCGGGCTGCAGAACACGATCTATACCCAGATCGGGCTTGTTCTTC
This sequence comes from Shinella sp. UYSO24, assembly GCA_902167985.1. Lineage (GTDB taxonomy): Bacteria > Pseudomonadota > Alphaproteobacteria > Rhizobiales > Rhizobiaceae > Neorhizobium. The sequence continues at coordinate 14,306 of CABHNZ010000003.1, read as the reverse complement.
TGATCGCGCTTGCGGCGAAGAACGCCATCCTCATCGTCGAGTTTGCCCGCGATCTGAGGATCAAGGAGGGGAAATCGCTGATGGAGGCGGCCGTGACGGCCGGGAAACTCCGCTTCCGGCCGATCCTGATGACATCGATCGCCTTCATTCTCGGCATGGTGCCGCTGGTGCTGGCATCGGGTGCAGGGGCCAATGCCAGCAAGTCGATCGGCGTCTCGGTGATTGCCGGCATGCTGATTTCCACAGGTCTTTCGGTCTTCGTCGTGCCGGCGCTGTTTCTGGTGATCCGCGGCATCGAGGAACGGTTTGGGAAACGGGCCGAGACCCCGACACAGCCTGCAAAGAGCGCCTGATACGGGCGCTTCCAGCGCGCACCTGCGGTGTGTTTCAAAATGGGTCATAGTGGAGTGAAATGGCGCAAATTTGCGCCGTTCGACATGGTTTAAAAACCGACAGACGCTCCGATGGGTCGACAAAGCGTGGCCAAGGGAGGATGCTTGTTCCCGAAGGCACGCCCCGTGATGTTCTACCTCGATAGTCCTGATCTCCCAGCAGGATAGTCGGTTCACAGCATAGGAACGACCCGTTGAGACAAAAGAACGATGCCCGGCGCTCGCCGGTTTCCGCTACTCTTGCCGAGGTGCGCGGCGCTTTTCTGAGCGTGGCAATCGTCAGCGCCGTCACCAATGTCCTGATGCTGACGGGCCCGCTTTTCATGATGCAGGTCTACGACCGGGTGCTCACCGGCCGTAGCGTGCCGACGCTGGTGGCGCTCTCGCTTCTGGCGCTTTCTCTCTATGGTTTTCTGGGGCTTCTGGAAGTCATTCGGGCCCGTATCCTCAGCCGTATCGGCGACCGGCTTGAAGAGGAACTCGGCGCAGCGACATTCCACGCGGTCCTCACACTGCCGCTGCGGGCCACCGGCCAGGATGCTTCAAGGCAGGCGACCGGTGCAGAGCCGCGGCGAGATCTCGATACCGTTCGTCAGTTTTTTGCCGGGGCCGGGCCGGTTGCAATCTGCGATCTGCCGTGGCTGCCCTTCTATCTGCTGCTTCTGTTCCTGTTTCATCCGTATCTCGGGTTCGTCGCGCTGGTCGGCGCGGTGATCCTCATCGCGCTGACGCTTTGCAACGAGACTATCCTGCGACAGCGGATGCGCCAGATCGCGCGGCTTGCCGAAACGAGAGGCGATCTTGTCGAGGCCGGACGGCGCAATGCCGAGGCAATCCGGGCGATGGGTATGGGCGGCGCCTATGCCGCCCGGTTCGAAGCGGTCAACGCTCGTTACGTCGAGGATCAGCGACAGACGGGTGATACGGCGGGCTCCTTTGCGGCGGTCTCCAAAATCCTGCGGCTTGCCTTGCAATCTGCGGTCCTGGCAACCGGCGCATGGCTTGCGATTGACGGGCTTGCCTCTCCGGGCGCGATGATTGCCGCCTCGATCCTGACGTCACGGGCCCTTGCGCCTGTCGAACAGGCGATCGCGCATTGGCGCGGCTTTCTCGCCGCACGGCAGGCGGCAGGCCGGCTTGGCATCGTACTCGCAGATGTCGCAGGCAAATCGGCGCCCATGCCGCTGCCGGCACCACGCGAACGGCTTGATGTGGCGGGCCTTACTGTGATCGCGCCACAGAGCAGCACTCTCCACGATGCGGTTGCGTCGCCAGCTTCGGCGGTGCCGATTTTGCAGGATGTCTCCTTTTCTCTGAAGGCCGGGCAGGCCGTTGGCGTGATCGGGCCGAGTGGTGCGGGCAAATCCAGCCTTGCGCGGGCGCTGGTCGGCACCTGGAAGCCCGCCGCGGGCACGGTCCGGCTTGATGGTGCCGAGATCGATCGATGGGATGCCGAACGGCTCGGCGCCTCGATCGGCTACCTCCCGCAGGGTGTCGAACTTTTTGACGGCACGGTGGCGGAAAACATCGCCCGGTTTGCGCCGGATGCGCAGGCGCCGGAGGTCATTGCCGCGGCGCGGCTAGCCGGCGTCACGAGCTGATCCTCTCCTTGCCGGATGGCTACGATACCCGGATCGGCACCGGCGGGCGCATGCTCTCGGCCGGTCAGCGGCAGAGGCTGGGCCTTGCGCGCGCACTGTTTCGCGATCCTTTTCTGATCGTGCTCGACGAGCCGAATGCCAGCCTCGATGCCGAAGGCGAGCAGGCCCTGACGGGTGCGATTGCGACGATGCGGCAGAAAGGCTCGATCCTCGTCGTGATTGCCCACCGGCCGAATGCGCTGGCGGCGGTCGACCAGACGCTGGTGATGACGGCGGGGCGGCTGGTCGCCTTTGGCCCGCGCGATGAAGTTTTGAGGCGTACAACAGTCAGAGCGGTAGGAGAAAAGGCATGAATGGCAGTGTCACATCGATGTCTCCCGCCGCGGCCGCGAGCCAGAGCGAGCTCCGGCACCGGAATTAGCGGCATCGCCGGACATCCTGTCGCTTGTAGCAGGGTCACGACCAGCGGAAGCGGGCAGAACACCCGCTACCCGTGCAATCCGCCGGCTTTCATTGCTGGCGGGGGCCGCGGTGGCGGTGATGGTCTTCGGCGCCGGCGGTTGGGCGGCCACGGCGCAACTGTCCGGTGCGTCATAGGGTCTGGCCGGCTGGTGGTGGAGGATGAGGTCAAGAGCGTCCAGCACAAGGAGGGCGGTATCGTCGGCAAGATCCTCGTCCATGAGGGATCGAGTGTCGATGCAGGCGAGGTTCTCGTCAAGCTGGACGACACGCTGCCGCGCGCCAATCTTGCCATCGTCACGGGCCAGATCGGCCAGTTGACGGCGCGCCGCGCCCGCCTGATGGCAGAAAGGGACGGCAAGGACGATATCGTCATGCGCCGCAGGATGCGGCGCTTGCCAAGGTGGATATCGGTGCCGATGCCGCGGCGCAGGGCTACATCGCCGGAGAGAAGGCGCTGTTCGAAGCTCGCAAGCGCACGATCGAAGGGCAAAAGGCGCAATTGGGCGAGCGGATCCGCCAGATAGGCAAGCAGACGGACGGCCTCAACGTTCGTCTGGATGCAAAGATCGAGGAACTGCATTGGGTCGAGCAGGAGCTGACGCGGGTGAAGAACCTGAGCGATCAGGGCCTCGTGCAATTCACCCGGCTTTCGGAGCTCCAGCGCTCACGCGCGGAGATGGAAGGCGAGCGCGGCCAGCTGATCGCCGATATCGCCCGCGCCAAAACGCAGGTGGCCGAGACGGATGTCCAGATTCTGCAGCTCGACGAGGACCGGCGCAGCGAGGTTCTTGAGGAATTGCGTGACGTGGATAACAAGATCGCCCAGCTTTCCGAGCAACGCGTGGCGGCTCAGGACCAGCTGTCGCGCGTCGATATTCGCGCGCCACAGGCAGGCGTCGTGCACGGGCTTACCGTCCACACGGTCGGCGGTGTCGTGCCGGCCGGCGAAACCATCATGCAGGTCGTGCCGGTGCAGGATGCGCTGGTCGCCGAAGCCCGTATCCGCCCGCAGGATATCGATCAGGTAACGCAGGGGCAGAAGGCCGTGCTGCGCTTCTCGGCCTTCGATCAGCGAACGACGCCGGAACTCGATGCGACCGTTTCCCGTGTTGCAGTCGACCTCACCGTCGATCGTGATCGGCAGACCAGCTGGCCGGATGGCTGGTACACGATCCGCGCCACGGTGCCCAAGGAAGAGCTTGCCCGCCTCGGGGCCCTGAAGCTTATGCCCGGCATGCCGGTGGAGCTTTTTCTCCAGACCGGAGAGCGATCGGCTCTCTCCTATTTCGTAAAGCCTCTGGCAGATCAGATCGCAAGGGCGATGCGGGAGGGGTGAGGGCGGCGCTTGCCCTCAACTGGCCGCGCGGCCAGCCGGGATCGAAATTGCCTGGATCGAACCTGCCTGGATCAAAGCCGGCAGCCCGGCCCAGGCAGGATTTCGAAGGGAGGCCCCATCTTGAGATATGGACCTCAGAGCAGCCAGTCGTTGCTGCTCGATGTCGAAACGTCATCCAGCGAATAGGCGTGGATATAGTCTACCTTCATTTCGGCCCCGTTCTCCAGGCCATCCGTCGGGTTGCCGGCAATGCCGCCGACCGCAAGGTTGACGATCATATACATGGGCTTGTTCATATCCGCCGGCGTGTCGGCCTGCGCCACGGCAACATCGTCGAAATACCAGGTGATATGGTCGGCATCCCAGAGCATGCCATAGGTGTGAAAGCCTTCTGTATCCGCGACCTTAACCGCCGTGCTGTCGATCGTCGTCTCGCCTGTCGCGGCAGACTTCGTCGTGACCTGCACGGTATTCGGATCCTGCCCCTTCATCTCGACGACGTCGATTTCCGGCGGCCACGACCCGTCTTCCGGCAGAAGCCAGAAGGCCGGCCATGTGCCGTATTCGCTCGGCATGTCGGCGCGGATCTCGAAATATCCGTAGGTCTGGGCAAAGGTCGAATGGGTGGTGAGCATGCCCGATGTGTATTCATAGCCGTTGACGATATCCTTGATATCGTCAGGCGTGCGGCTGGCGGTGATCGTCAGGATGCCGTCATCGACGGAAAACGGGTTGGCCTCGGCGGTCGGGGCGTAGCTCGGGTTGATATACCATTGCTTTTCGCTGTTCGTCGTCAGCGTCGCGCCCTTCTCCGGCGCCATGAGAACTTGGCGTCCCAGGTGCCGGTGTCCGTCGAAGCGTCGTAGAGCGACAGGGAATTGAAGTCCTCCGAAAAAGTCTGAGTCAGATGCGACCGGTCGAGGCCGAGTGAAAACTGGTCGGCGCTGAGGCTGTCGACGGAGGTATTGGCAAGAACCAGACTTTCGGAGCCCGACAGATGGATCACCGTGTTGGAGCCATCCTGAACGGAAGCGGATTTGACCGCATCGAAGGACGTAAAGCCGTAGCCGTTCAACCTGATCGTGTCGTCGGACCCAAAATCGGTAATCAGGTCGGAGCCGTTGCCGGAAGAGAATATGAACGTGTCGGCGCCACCGCCACCCGTCAGCACATCATTGCCGGCGCCGCCATCGATCGTCTGGCTGCCGGAACCGCCGGTGATGATATTGTCGAGATCATTGCCGAAGGCAAACCGGCCGTCGCCGGTGACACGCAGGTTCTCGATATTGTCGGGCAGGGTGTAGCTCATCCAGGTATCGATCGTGTCGATCCCCTGTCCGGGCGCCTCCTCGGCGCGGTTGATCGAGGAATAGAGGTAATAGATGTCGTCACCGCGCCGCCGGCCATCGTGACATTTACCGAACTGTCGCCATACATGGCGTCATTGGCGGCGGTTCCTGAAAGTGTCGGGCCGGAGCCGGTTGCCGAAATCCATGAATTGGATGTCTCGCTGTAGTAAAGCGTGTCGCCTACGGCATTAACGACTGTTCTCGCCATGGAAGCACTCCTTCTGCCGGCTTGGTGCCGGATCTGGTGTCGGATTTGCCTGCGCTCTCGTCCCCATCGGCGCTCGTGCGCTTTGCACACCCTGGCCCTGTCGATGGAACCGGCTCGTTCCGCTCCTCGCGCTGTCCCATCACCCTTGGTTCTCAGCTGTCAAACCTGCGGGTGCTCCTCATGTTCCAAGGCTAGACCAGCGATATGGCAAAGGCGAGGCCGAACGGGAAACAATATCGGATTTCTGTGCCACGCGATGGCACGATGGTTTACGCATTGGCCGAAAGACGACTGGACAAATGGCGCCCTGTTCGCCGATGGTGAGGATCGGGAGATGGAGGAGTTTCATTATAATCAAAGCTTTGGAGAAGGCTTTGGGCGCCGGATGACGGTCAACCCATAGGCTGGGCGGCCGGCATTCCGGTGTTTCGTTTCAGGACGCGCCACCAGGTGTTGGGCCGTGGCGGAGATTATGTGGAACAGTCCATCCTGGCTCTGAAAACGAGAAGCCGGATCGACCGCCGAAACGAAAACTTGGACGAGGCGGCTTTCAGCCTCCTGTTGAAACACTAGATTAACATGCCTGGGCCGTGGAGAGCGGCCGAAATCGGGAACCGGACGTCGAGGGAGAAGAGATGTCGGACGACCAGTCGAAGCTGAAGAACCTCAAGGATACCAGTGGCCAGCGGGACGCGGCAGCAGGCAAGAACGCTACCGGCAACTGGCAGGCGCTGGCCGAGAAGGAACTGAAGGCCTCACCCGAAACGCTGATCTGGCGCACCGCCGAGGGGATAGACGTCAAGCCGCTCTATACGGCTGAGGACGTGGAGGGCATCGATCATCTCAACTCCTTGCCGGGGATGAAGCCTTTCGTCCGCGGTCCGCGCGCCACCATGTATGCCGGTCGTCCATGGACGATCCGGCAATATGCCGGCTTTTCCACCGCCGAGGCGTCGAACGCCTTCTATCGCCGCAATCTTGCCGCCGGCCAGAAGGGCTTGTCGGTTGCCTTCGACCTTGCAACCCACCGCGGCTATGACAGTGACCATCCGCGCGTCGAGGGCGATGTCGGCAAGGCCGGCGTGGCGATCGACAGTGTCGAGGACATGAAGATCCTGTTCGACGGCATTCCCTTGAAGGAGATGTCCGTCTCGATGACGATGAACGGCGCGGTCATCCCGATCCTTGCCTCCTTCATCGTTGCCGGCGAGGAACAGGGCTGCTCGAAGGCGGAACTCTCGGGCACGATCCAGAACGATATCCTCAAGGAGTTCATGGTCCGCAACACCTATATCTACCCGCCCGAACCCTCGATGCGGATCGTTGCCGACATCATCGAGTATACGGCGAGGGAAATGCCGCGCTTCAACTCCATCTCCATTTCCGGCTACCACATGCAGGAGGCGGGGGCGACGCTCGTGCAGGAGCTTGCCTTCACGCTTGCCGACGGCCGCGAATATGTGCGCGCGGCGCTGAAGAAGGGGCTGAATGTCGATGATTTCGCTGGCCGCCTGTCCTTCTTCTTTGCCATCGGCATGAATTTCTTCATGGAGGCCGCCAAGCTGCGTGCCGCGCGCCTTCTCTGGTCGCGCATCATGGAGGAGTTCGAGCCCAAAAAGCCCGGCTCGCTGATGCTGCGCACCCATTGCCAGACCTCGGGCGTTTCGCTGCAGGAGCAGGATCCCTATAACAACGTCATCCGCACGGCCTATGAGGCGCTTTCGGCCGTGCTCGGTGGCACGCAGTCGCTGCACACCAACGCGCTGGACGAGGCAATGGCGCTGCCGACGGATTTTTCCGCCCGCATCGCCCGCAATACCCAGCTCATCCTGCAGCATGAGACAGGTGTCACCAAGGTGGTCGATCCGCTTGCCGGCTCCTACTATGTCGAAAGCCTCACCGATGAACTGGCGGCTAAGGCCTGGGCGCTGATCGAGGAGATCGAGGCGTTGGGCGGCATGACCAAGGCCGTTGCCGAAGGTCTGCCGAAGCGTCTGATCGAGGAGGCGGCAACGCTGCGTCAGGCGCGTGTCGACCGCGGCGAGGATGTCATCGTCGGCGTCAACAAGTACCGGCTCGAAAACGAGGATGAGATCGACATTCTGGCGATCGACAATTCCGTCGTCCGCAAGTCACAGGTGGCACGCCTTGAAGAGGTGCGCCGGCAGCGCGATCCGAAACGGGTCAAGGAGACGCTTTCGGCGCTTTCCGAGGTGGCGAAAACCGGAACCGGCAATCTTCTTGCATCCGCCGTCGAAGCCGCGCGCGCCCGTGCCACCGTTGGCGAGATTTCCGATGCCATGCGAGCCGCCTTCGGCGACCATGCTGCCCAGCCGGAAGTGGTGCATGACATATACGGCCCGGCCTACGAGAGCGATCCGGAATATGTGACGCTGGTGGAGCGTCTGAAGCGGTATGGCGAGGCTGCGGGTGGCGACACCGGCAACGCGGCGGGCAAAGCAGCCGGGAAGCCGCGCATCATGGTCGCCAAGCTCGGGCAGGACGGGCATGATCGCGGCGCCAAGGTGATCGCCTCGGCCTTTGGCGATATCGGCTTCGACGTTCTGGCCGGCCCGCTGTTCCAGACGCCGGAGGAGGCTGCCGATCTTGCCGTGAAGGAAAAGGTGCAGGTTCTCGGCATGTCGTCGCTGGCTGCCGGCCATCGTACGCTGGCACCGCAGCTCGTCGAGGCGTTGAAGGCGAGGGGAGCTGACGATATCGTTGTCGTCGTCGGCGGTGTCATTCCGCGGCAGGACTATGACTATCTTCTCGAAAACGGCGTGGCTGCCGTGTTCGGGCCGGGCACCAATGTGCTCGATGCCGCAAACTCCATCGTCGATATTCTGGAGGGCAAGCGGCGCAACGCATGAGCCCGGCTGGCGTCGTCGGCCGATAGTCCTGCCGCAGTGCAGCGTGATCATGTTGCGCTGCGGCATTGCGTCGCATTGAAGGCGTTGCGGTCGCTTTTACCGGAGGGGTTGGTGGACGCTGCGGAAGCGTGGCGGTATGCCGGATGTCAACATTTGACATCCCACATACTGCGATCCTCCCTTTGGTCATGCGCATTTCTCCCAATTCCGTTGCCTTCACGGCGCTCTGTGGTGCGCTGATGGCGTTTCCTTCCATGTCTATCGATGTCGGCCTGCCCGCCTTCGACCTCATGGCGGACGCGCTGAAGACAGAACCGTCAACTGTTGCGCTGACGCTTACGACTTTCCTCCTGGGTTTCTCGATCGCCCCGCTGCTCTATGGCCCGCTATCGGATCGTGTCGGGCGTCGCCCGGTGCTGATCGTTGGTTGCGGCATCTATGCCATCGCCAGCATTTTCTGCATGCTGACCGGGTCGATCGAGCATCTCCTGGCCTGGCGGTTGCTGCAGGGCATGAGTGCCGGCGCCGGGCCGGTGCTGGCGCTGAGCCTGATCCGTGATTGTCACGAGGGGCTGAAGGCCCGCACGCTGCTCTCGTCTGCCGCTGTCTTTCGTACCCTCGGTCCGATGCTGGCACCGTCGGTCGGTGCGCTTCTGATGACGATCGGCGGTTGGCGCTGGGTCTACGGTTTCATGGCGGTCGGCAGTTTCGCGCTGTTCGTCACCGTTCTGCTCTTCCTGCCGGAGACCGCGCCCAAGCAGAAGAAGGACGGTCCGCGGATAGGCATGATCCGCAGTTTTGCGGAAATCCTGCGCAACCGTGCTGCCTTCGGTAATTCGATGGTCCTGGCTCTCAATTTCGGCAGCCATTTCTCCTATGTCACCGGCTCCTCGCTGGTGATGATCAGCGTCTTTGATGTTTCGCCGCAGGGTTACGCCTTGATGTTCGGCATCTGCGGAGCGGGCATCATGGCGGCCTCGGCGCTTTCGACGGCGCTCAACAAGCGCGCTTTCGATCCGTTCAAGCTGGTAGTCACCGCGGCTACCGCTTCGGTCCTCTCCATGGTGGTCGGCGTGGCGCTCAGCCTTGCGCATCTTCTGACAGTCGAAATTCTGGGCGCCCTGCTCTTCGTCAATGCATTTTCCTTCGGTCTCCTGCAGCCGAACGTGCAGCAGGCGGCATTGCAGCCGGTAGCCCATGTGGCGGGGGCCGCTTCTGCATTGATGAACGCGCTGATCATGGGCATGGGCGCGCTGGGCAGCGTTATCGTTAAGTCGCTGGTTGATCTCGGAGCCCTGTCGATGACGGGCACGATGCTGTTCTTCTGCACGCTGACGCTTGTCTGCGTTTTCTGGGCAAACAGGAAGGCGTCTGCCATCGCGGTCGTCGAGGCCTGAGTGCAATTCCTGAGAGGGGCCTTAATGCCGGTTGCGGCCGTCCGGCCGATCGCATAGCACAGGCGGGCAAGCATCAGGACCAAGGAGCCCGCCCATGACCAAGCCGCCGTTCGAAGATATCGGCCTCGATCCGGACGCGGAAGTCGCCATTCGTCAGGAGCTGACGCTGGTGGCGCTCGGCAAGGTGCCGGCGGATGTGGCCCTGCGCGTCGGTCGTCTGCTCGACGTTTCCACCCGCACATGGCGCGCCGATCAGGAAATCGTCATGAAGGGACGCCGCATCGCCTATGTCGGTGATGCCGGCACCTATCCGGGCGAGGTTGCAGTTCGCGTCCACGAACCGGATCTTGCGGCGGTGCCGGGCCTTGGCGAGGTGCACAAGCATATCGAAAGCTCGCATCTGACGCCGGAATATGAGGCGGCGCTCGTCCTGCCGCGTGGCAATACCTGGACCTGCGAGGCGAGCCACGAATTTTCCAACGTCAATGGCGCAAAGACGCTTGAATTCTGGCTGAAGGCCCGCGAGGCCGGCTCACCTCTGAAGATCTTCCCGCTGCCCGGCTCGGCAGTTCCCCCGACCGGCTATGAACATGGCGGGGGGCATCTGGGTTATGACGAGCAGAAGGCTTTCATGTCGCAAAGCCTGATGACCGCCGGCCTTGACGAAGTGATGGACTGGCCGGGTGTATGGGACAGCACGAACCCATCCTATGACCGGCTGTGGGGCATGATCCGCGCCACATTCGAAAAGCGTGGCGTCGTCGAAGGCCATGCGGCCGGTATCAGGGACATGCCGACGATCAATGCCTTTGCCGCCGCCGGACTTGCCTCCGATCACGAGGCATGGACGCCGGAAGAATTCTGGGACAAGCTCACCCATGGCCTGTTCATGGAGCTGCGCCCGCACAGCCTGCCGGAGGTCATCAAGGGCCTGCTCGACCGCGGCCTTGCCGACTGGTCGCAGATTGCGCTGACGACGGATGACCGATCCGCCTCCGATACGCTGAAGCTCGGCGCCACGGATCATAATGTGCGGCTGGCGATCGAGGCGGGTCTGCGCCCGAGATCGCCATCCAGTGCGTCACGATTAATCCCGCCCGCCATATGCGGCTCACCCCCTGGTTGGCACGATCGCGCCAGGCCGCTACGCCGATATCGTACTTCTGTCGAGCGTCGAGAAATTCGAGATCGCCAAGGTCTGGGCCGATGGCAGGCAGGTCTCGGACGGCAAGACCTATCTGCCGGATGTCCCGCGGATCGACTGGCCGGACTGGGCGACGAAGACGGTCAATATCGGCCGCCGCTGACCGCCAATGATTTCGCGATCGCAGCCGAGCCGGGTCGTCAGACCATGCAGGCCGCGGTGCTGCGCCCCTTCCACTGGACCGATGACTTCCTGACATTCGAGCTCTCGGTAAAAGACGGCGAGGTGCAGCGTGACGAGAGCCGCAACATCACCAAGTTCGCCATCGTCGACCGGTTTTCCGGCAAGGCGGCCGTGTCGAAAATGTTCTGGCTTGGCTGTGGGCCGAGAACGGAAGAGACAGCGCTTGCCTGCTCGATGGCGCATGACAAGCATAATATCTGGTGCACCGGTTCCTCCGATGAAGCGATGGCGCTTGCCGTCAACGCGGTGGCCGAGATCGACGGTGGCTGGGCGCTGGTGAGCGGCGGCAAGGTTCTCGCCCGCGTCCGCTATGAAGTGGCGGGCCTGATGACGTGCCGCCCGGCCGAAGTGCTGCACGAGGAAATGCAGGCGCTCTATGCGGCGGCCGAAACGATCGACTGGATGTTCGAGCCGAGCTTCCATCCTCGCTGGTCGGCAGGCTTTCCCGAGCGGCTTGCCTTTGCAACACTCACCTGCGCGCCGTGGCGCTGGGTGCTCGTGGCGCCGAGCGAATACGCACCGCAGGGACTGGTCAATGTCCAGAATGGCAAGGTTCACCCCGTCGTCTTCTAATGGCAAATCGCATGGCGACGAGATGAATTCGGCAAGCGCGACGAAACCGGATGGCTGGCATGATCGGGACTTCAAGCATGAACGACGAGACAACAACGGACACCCTGGACCTGACCCGCCGCTTTGCCGGCTTCGATCGTCTGGACGAGCCGCGCGTGGTGATCGACGAGGCGGTGCTTGAAGACAATATCGCCGCCATGGCGACATTGGCGAATGATGCCGGCGTTGAGCTTCGCCCGCATGCCAAGACCCACAAGAGCATCGTAATCGCCCGGCTGCAAAAGGCCTATGGTGCGACCGGTTTTACGGTGGCGCGGCCTTATGAGGCGAAAATGCTGATCGAGGCAGGGCTCGGCCCGGTGACGATCGCCTACCCGCTGATCTCGCCGCAAACGATCGCTACGCTTCTTTCTCTGGCCAAAGATGGCAGCGACCTGCGTTTCATCGCCGATAGCGACGAGACGGTGACGGCACTTGCAGACGGCGCCCGGCTTGCCGGTCGCAAGGTGCATGTGATGCTCAAGGTCGATGTCGGCCTGCACCGCTGTGGTGTCGATCCGGCGGGAGATATGGGCGTGAGGCTTGCAACTCGGGTGGCAGGCGATCCGCAGCTGGCGTTTGGCGGTCTTCTCTCGCATGCCGGCCATGCCTATGGCGCTGGTTCGCCGGATGGTATTCGCGCGGTCGCTGCGCAAGAACTCGAGATGATGACGTCACTGCGCCGCAGGATCGAAGGGCAGGGCATTGAAGTCCCCTGCGTATCGATCGGCAGCACGCCGAGCATCATCTGTCACGCGGGCTTTGACGGCGTCACCGAAATCCGGCCCGGCAACTACGCTTTCTACGACCTGACGGCTGTCCGCCTTGGTCTCGTCTCGCGCAATCAACTGGCGCTTGGCGTGGCGGCGCGCATCGTTGCCGTCAATGACCGCTATGCCATCGCCAATATCGGCTCGAAAACCCTGTCATCGGATCTCGGCGCCCATGGCACGTCGGCCACCACCTCCTATGGCGAGGCATGGTTGCCGGAGATGCGCGCACCGCTCTCCGTTGCGAAACTTTCCGAAGAGCATGCCTTCCTGACCTATGGCGACAATCGACCGCCCATCGGCACGCCGGTGCTGATCCTGCCCAACCATTCCTGCCCGGTCGCCAATCTTTCCGGCGGCCTTCTGCTTCTCGAAAAGGACGGCAAGGGCAGCCGGGAGATGCGGGTGGAAGGTTTCGTCGGCAATTTCAGATAGATTTTGTCGATCTGGCACTGAACGGCAAACGCGTCGTCCTCCAGGACGCGGAGTTCCGCCCCTACATCGGAGCGGCCAAGGGCGGCGTGTCACGGTGCCAGCGCATCTGGTGAGTGGCGCTGCGTGAGGCGCCAGTCTCTTCGGTCACTATAGTGACCTGCAGTGATTCCTTCCGCGCACAGCATGTTGCCGCACTGGCGGTCATGAAGACGCAGCCAATTGATCGCAATTGTTGCATTTGAATTGCGAGAGGCGATTGCTGTGGTTGCGTTCCGGCATGTCCTTCCTTCGATTGGGTCATCTGGGGGGCGATGCGTCGCGCCGAGGTCGAAGAATAACCCTTGAGCTCGGCCGAAGAGGCGATAGCATAGCGGTATGGAAATCATTGACATACGCTTCGCGGGGTAATCCGATGTCCGTCAACTATATGCTTCTGACCGGCGCGAGCCGTGGTATCGGACATGCGACCGTGAAACTCTTTATGGAGCATGGCTGGCGCATTCTGACCGTCTCCAGGCAGCCGTTCTCGGAAGAGTGCCGCTGGCCCTCTGCACGGGAAAGCCACATCCAGGCGGATCTGGAAGATCTTTCGGCCGTCGACGCGCTTGCCGAGGAAGTTCGCAAGCGTTTGCCGGATGGCCAGCTGGCAGCCCTCGTCAACAATGCCGGCATCTCGCCCAAGGGCCCCGGCGGCTCGCGCCTCGCGTCGCCGATACGGATGCTGCGACATGGACGCGTGTCCTCAATGTCAACCTCATCTCCACCGCACTGATCGCGCGTGCGCTTCTGCCGGAATTGAAGGCCGCGCGCGGGTCGATCGTCAATGTCACCTCGATCGTCGGTTCGCGCGTTCATCCGTTTGCCGGGGTCGCCTATGCCGCATCCAAGGCAGGCCTTGCGGCGCTCACCCGCGAACTGGCGCATGAATTCGGTCCGCACGGCGTGCGCGCCAATGCCATTGCGCCGGGCGAGATAGATACGGCCATCCTGTCGCCGGGCACGGCCGAGCTTGTTGCAGCCCAGGTGCCGATGCAGCGGCTCGGCACGACGCGGGAAGTGGCAAAGACGATCCATTTCCTCTGCACCGATGCCTCCTCCTATATCAATGGCGCGGAAATCCACATCAATGGCGGCCAGCACGTCTGAGCCGCCCGCCGGCTGGTTCCTGTTCTCCAACGGACGCGGTTTTGCCCGCGGCCGTTGGAAAATCGACGACAAGCCCGCATCGTCGTGAAATTTTCCGCAAAATGCTTCAATTCCAACATCTTGTCTGTTTGTTTGAAAAACTTCCTTTTGTGCTGTTGACCATCCGAATTGTCGGATCTATAACCCCGCTCACTGACGAGGGCGGCGGCGCTGCAAGCGACGACGATGTTCGTTTTAAAACTCTCTGAGAAGTTGGCTGCGATGCTGATGAGCCGGATTTAACGGTTTGGCTCCTGGGGTTTTGACGTTTGGGTCTTTTGTGGATCTGGGTGTCGGTTTTT